>NZ_CP138202.1:4800000-6383635 GCF_050888315.1 Wukongibacter baidiensis | reverse complement strand
TAGTTTACCTAACCCCTCGGTTGCTTCATCATTTAATCCTAGGTTAAGAACTGTATCCATCATTCCTGGCATGGAGATGACTGCTCCAGACCTTACAGATACTAATAATGGATTGTTTAAGTCTCCTAATTTTTTATTGGTTGTTTTTTCTAACTTATCAAGATTTTCAAAAATCATTTCTTTTACTGCTGAATCAATCTTTTTTCCATCTTCATAGTATTTGTTGCAAGCCTCAGTTGTTATGGTGAATCCTGCTGGAACAGGTAAACCAATTTTGCTCATTTCAGCAAGATTGGCGCCTTTCCCGCCTAGAAGGGCCTTCATTTCTTTATTTCCTTCATCAAAAGAGTAAACAAATTTCTTCATTATTTTCTCCCCCTATTTTTGCTTAATATATATTTAGATTAATAATTTCTAATTTTTATATAAGACCATTCTCTCTCATTATCTCCATGATAATGCTAGCACTCTCTTCAACAGCCTTACTGGAGACATCAATAACTGGACAACCAAGCTTCTTCATAATCTTTTCTGCATACTCCAATTCCTCTAAAATCCTCTCTAGATTTGCATAGGATGCATTGTTACTCAATCCTAATGCCTTTAATCTTTCTTGCCTAATTTCATTTAGTTTGATTGGATTCGCTGTTAATCCCATGATCTTTTTTGGTGGTATTTCAAAAAGCTCTTGTGGTAGCGGTGCTTCAGGCACTAAAGGTACATTAGCAACCTTTATATTTTTATGGGCTAAATACATACTTAAAGGCGTTTTTGAAGTCCTTGAAACCCCAATAAGTACTATATCAGCCTTCTTTATTCCCCTAGAATCTTTACCATCGTCATATTTTACTGCAAATTCAATCGCAGCCACTCTTTTAAAATATCTTTCATCTAGACGTCTCATGGTACCAGGAACATGTACTGGTTCATTTCCAACGACATTATGAAATGAACTTAGAAGTGGAGACATTATATCCACATATTGTATGTTATTCTTTTCACACTCAATAATTATCGTTTGCTTTAACTCTTCAATAACAGTTGTGAAAATAACTATTGATTTTAGGTTAGATGCTCTTTCAATTATATTTTCGATCTGCTCTTTTTCAGAGATATATGGAAATCTCTTTAGCACATAGTCAACATCTTTAAATTGTGCTGCCGCTGCCTTTGCAACTTGCTCACCAGTTTCTCCTATTGAATCTGATAAAATATAAACAAATAATCTTTCATCCATATTTCATTTCCTCCCATTTACAGATATAGTCCAATTCTATGAATCTGCTATTTCTATTAATAGCTTAGTAATATTAGTTTTTGATATTCTGCCTAAAACCTTAAGGTACTCTTTTCCTTCAATTAGATCCTTTTCAACAATTGGTAAGCTATCCACTTCATGTTCAATTATTTTCTGGGCCGCTTCAAGCACAGTCTCATTAGGAAAAACCGTAATAATATTAGGCATTCTTGTCATTATGACTCCAACAGGAATCTTATTTATATCCATTCCACCTATACAGCTTTTTAAAAAATCCTTCCTGGATACCACCCCAGTAAGAAAACCATCTGATACAACAAATATTGTTCCTACATCCTCTAAAAACATTGACACTATTGCATCATATACAGATGTTTTTTCATCTACCACAATAGGCACTGATTTTATATCATTGGCCTTAATCTCATTCACCTTATAAGATATTTCTTCCTTTTCTCCTTTACCAGTATAAAAATATCCAACCTTAGGTCTGGCTTCAAGAACTCCAGACATAGTCAATATTGCAAGGTCAGGTCTTAATGTAGCCCTGGTAAGGTTCAATTCATCGGCAATATGTTCGCTTGTAATTGGCTCGTTATCCTTTACTATTTCAATTATTCTTCTCTGTCGACTATTAAATTCTATAATAATCACCTCGTTTAAGCTAAATGTGTTATACTATTACTGCAATATTATATACTATTTATTTAAATTTGTCTCTAATTTTAGAAATTTTTATAAAAATTTTTAATTTTTCAACAAACAGCATAACACATTTGTGAAAATAGGGGGTTTTAACTACTAAAAAATGTTTGAACTCATAGCTAAATATAAATGGATAGCATAATCGCTATCCATATTATATGTCATTCTTTTGTTATTAGAATTCTATTTTATTATTAATATAATCTTCTAGTTCATCAATTTTTATTCTAACCTGCTCCATTGTATCTCTATCTCTTACAGTTACAGTGTTATCTTCTAATGTATCAAAATCTACTGTTATACATAATGGTGTTCCAGCTTCATCATGTCTTCTATATCTCTTACCGATACTACCTGATTCGTCATAATCCACCATAAACTTCTTTGCAAGCTTGCTGTATAGTTCTTCAGCTGGCTCCCTAAGTTTCTTAGTAAGAGGGAATATCGCTGCCTTAAATGGCGCTAATGCTGGGTGCAGTTTAAGAACTACCCTTTCTGAACCGTCTTCTAATTGCTCTTCTTCATATGCATCAACTAAGAATGCTAATGTTACTCTGTCTGCTCCAAGAGATGGCTCTATACAATAAGGAACGTATTTTTCATTTGTAACAGGATCTTGATAGCTCAAATCAACACCAGACTGCTCTATATGCTGCTTAAGATCAAAGTCAGTTCTATCAGCAATACCCCATAATTCTCCCCATCCAAATGGGAATCTGTATTCCACATCGGTAGTTGCATTACTATAGTGTGATAGCTCATCTTGTTCATGATCTCTAAGTCTAATATTTTCTTCCTTCATGTTAAGGCTTAAAAGCCAATTATTACAGAAATCCTTCCAGTAGCTAAACCATTTTAAATCTTCACCTGGCTCGCAGAAAAACTCTAATTCCATTTGCTCAAATTCTCTAGTTCTGAATGTAAAGTTTCCAGGAGTTATTTCGTTTCTGAATGATTTACCTATTTGACCAATTCCAAATGGAATCTTCTTTCTTGATGATCTTTGCACGTTCTTAAAGTTTACAAAGATACCCTGTGCAGTTTCTGGTCTTAAGAATATTTCTGCCTGAGAGTCCTCTACAACACCTTGGAATGTTTTAAACATAAGGTTGAACTGTCTTATGTTCGTAAAGTCTGCTTCACCACATTCAGGACATTTAATATCCTTATCGCTTATATATTTTTCCATTCTTTCATTTGACCATCCATCAACAACTTGTTCAGCTTCATTATTCTCTGCTAAATTATCTTCTATTAATTTATCAGCTCTAAATCTAGCTCTACACTTTTTACAATCCATAAGAGGATCATTAAAACCTCCAACGTGACCAGATGCAACCCATGTCTCAGGATTCATTAGTATTGCAGCATCTAATCCTACGTTATAAGGACTTTCTTGTATGAATTTTTTCCACCATGCCTTTTTTACATTATTCTTTAATTCAACACCTAATGGACCATAGTCCCAAGTATTAGCTAATCCACCATAAATCTCTGAACCTGAGAAAATAAATCCTCTTGATTTCGACAACGATACTACCTTATCCATTGTTGAACGTTCTTTTTTCGCCATAATGATACCTCCTAATATTCTATAGTTTTAAACTTTTAATTATAAGTTTAATTGCTTGAAAGGTCTATCAACAAAAACGACATCGTCGTTTTGTTTTCAAAAATAAAAAAACCCTTCATCCCTGAAAAGGGACGAAAGGTATACTTCCGCGGTTCCACCCTGATTGACGTATAAAACGTCCTCTTAAGCTAGTATTGCTCAGGAGCTCCCTTCACCAAGCTATTATATCGGATTTCCAGCATCACCGACTCTCTTTGATAACATTCTTAGTTACTCTTCTCCGTCAAAGCATTTCAATATTTTTTTATTGATTTTACCATACTGTATTCCATTTGTAAACAGTTTGACAACAAAATTTCTAGATTTAATCAAAATTTTTCATACTTATACCTACTTATTCTTCTATATCTTGCTCATTACTTTCTTGATAAATAACATTTTCCTTATTGTTCATCTTTGCAAGTCTATCTCTTGCAGTTTCTACTTTCTCTTTAACATTTTGAAAAGCATCCTCTGTTATATCCTGTATGTCAATAACTTCACCGTCGTCTTTAACTATTTCTAATCTGCATCCTGTAGCAAGTGCAGCTACAATACCAGCTATAGTTGCAGGTGGGAAAAATAGTGCTCCAAAGGCTCCTGCCGTAATTGGTATATTCATTACCGTTTCTCCATCTTTTCTTAAGTATATTCTTGTCACATTACCCATTCTAACAAGTTCCTTTAGTTTTTCAACAACATCATTTCCCATATCAGAAAAGTTGTTTCTAACATGATCATCATTTTTTTCCTTTGCTTCTAGATAAATTATTGCCTCTAAAACATCACCATCTGCTTCTTCTAAAGCTTCCTTAGCTTCCTGGTAGGATACACCAGTTCTTTCTCTAACCTCATCTACTTGCTCTAAAGTAAATTCCATTACCCATCACCTCTTTATTTTTATTAAAGTCAAACGAAAGGGTTCAATGCCCCTTGAGTTTTCATTTTATTTCCTTCAAACTATTTAGAAACTCTAAGCTCTTAAAGTTTTTTCTTTCAAGGTGAAATTTAATATAACTATCTATAACATAGTTCAACCTATTGGTTATCTTAGGATTTAGTTTTATTTTTGAAATTGTTACAATATCAGTTTGAAGTATGTATTTCATAACCTTAAGCATAGTCTCATTTAGTAAGAAAGTGTTAGCTCCGTATTTTCCTATACAATTATCACATATTAGACCACCTTGAGGAATGTTGAATCGTATTTTATCAAAGCTCCCACTTCCACAGCCTACACACTTATTTAACTCGGGCCTAAACCCGGAGTAATCCAATAGCTTTAGCTGAAATCCAAGTTTGATCAATTCAAGGTCTTGATCATTTTCTGTAATAACACTCAGTGTCTTTAAAAATGTATCAAATAGTCTGTTATTGGTTACTCCTTCAACTATGACAGAATCACATAACTCTGAGAAGTATGAGGCATATGCCAGCTTTGACAAATCTTCTCTTATTTTGTAAAAAGACTCATGGATATCTGCCGATGAGATATTGTCTAAATTCTTACCCCTTGAAATAACAAACTCACCAAAAACAAAAATATGTGAAGCTGGAGACAACTTCGACTTAGGTCTTCTTCCACCCTTTGAGACTGCTCTTATTTTTCCAAGCTTTCTAGAAAATAAGGTTAATATAACATCTGACTCTGAAATCTTATTTTTTCTTAAGACCACAGCATCGGTCTTATAAATCATTGCATCACCTCAGCGAAATATTCTGCGTTCCCCCAATTTCAGCTTCTTCACTTTGTTCACTGAAGCCGGAGCCTTCAGCTTCCATTTTCCTTAACTCTAAATAAAAACTTAAATCCCCTGTTGTCAAAAATAAGTTCCATAAGTTTTCTTTATACACCTTTTATACCCCCTTCTAAGTATTGTACTCTTATTTTTTGCAATGGGGAGGTGTATATACTAGAAATTTTTGTTAGAGGAAAAAAAATTGTCTACATAACTAGTTTATTCAATAATATAGAAGTAAGTGTAAAATATATTGATAAACCTGTTATATCAATTGTAGTAGTTATAAAAGGAGCCGATGCCACAGCTGGATCTACACCAATCCTTTTGAATATAAGTGGAACCAAGGTTCCTATGGTGGCAGCCGTTAGCATATTTGCCCACATTGAAATTCCAACTACAAAGCTTAAAACCAGCTCTCCTCTTTGTAGAAACAAAGTTACAATAGCTGCTATTATACTACAGCAAAGACCAACCAGGAACCCAACACATATTTCTTGAATTAAGGTCTTAAATACCTCTTTTCCATGAATATTACCTACTGCAATCCCTCTTACGGTTAGAGTTGATGACTGAGTCCCAACATTTCCTCCCATTCCAGCAAGCAGAGGCATAAATAAAGCTAATGTTGCGTTTTTGTCTATTACTGTTTGAAATCCTCCTATTATCTGGGCAGATAACAATCCACCAAATAAAGTGACTATGAGCCAGGGTAATCTAGATTTTACTGAGGCGAATATTCTTGCAAAAATATTATCTTCTTCAATATCTTCTGTTTCAGAAGTACCGGCAAATTTGTAGATATCCTCAGTAGCTTCTTCTTCAATAACATCTATAATATCATCTACTGTTATTATACCCATTATTCTATTACCATCATCAACAACTGGTATCGCTAAAAGGTCATATTTTGAAACCTTTCGTGCTACATCCTCTTGATCCGTTCTTAGGTTAACACTAATGACCTTCTCATGCATTATTTCTCCAATAATGCTATTTGGCTTGCTAACGATTAACTCCCTTAATGACAAAACTCCTACTAGTCTCTCTTTTTGATCTACAACATAGACATAGTATATTGTCTCTGCATCACTGGATTTTTCTCTAAGATCTTCAATTGCTTGATAGATTGTTATATCTTTTCTAACTGTAATATACTCCTTGGTCATGATACCACCAGCGGTATCTTCTTCATAAATAAGGAGTTCTCTTACATCCTTAGCGTCTTCTAAATCTAGTAACGAAATTATTTCTTTACGCTTTTCTTCACTAAGCTCTGCTAGTTGATCAACTATATCATCCTGAGCCATTTGGTCAAGAATAAGTATTTTTTGCTCTCTCTTGAAAATTTCCAAAAGCTCAACGAAGGTATCTGAGTCAACTTCCTCAAGTACCTTACTAGCCTGTTCCCAGGAAAGAATGCTGAAAAACTTCTCTTGTCTGTCATCATCAAGCTCGAGTAGGATTTCAGCTACATCTGCAGGGTGGAGTTCTTCAATATATTCACTTAACTTTAAGTCTTCACCATTTTCTAAAAAATCTTCTACTATATTTAATCTATCTATAAATTTTTCACTGCTAGGCTTTGTCATACTCACACCCCCTTTAGTTAAGGACGCGGTAACTACATGTATCCAAGATTCCTTAACATACTTTCCTTATCTCTCCAATCTTTTTTAACCTTTACCCATATTTCCATAAATACCTTTGATCCAAGGAGTCTTTCAATCTCTTCCCTTGAACTCTTTCCGACACCTTTTATTTTCTTTCCGTTTTTCCCAATAATTATTGCTTTATGGGAATTTCTCTCGCAGTATATAGTAACATCTACATCAATTATATCCTTATCTTCCCTTTGTCTCATAAAGTTAACAACTACGGCTACTCCATGCGGCACTTCCTCATGAAGATAATGGAGAAGCTTCTCCCTTACTATTTCCGAAACTACAAATCTTTCGGGCTGATCGGTTATCATATCTGAAGGGAAATATTGAGGTCCATCTGGCAATCTATCAATAAGTTTATCAATAAGCTTATCAACGTTTTTACCATTTATAGCTGATAGACCCATTATTTCATCAAATATACCATACTCACTGTAGGCTTCATAAAGCTTCTTATATTCATCGGGTCCCAAAATATCAATTTTGTTTATACCAAGTATAACCGGTGTTTTTACATCCTTTAACATCTCAAGTATATACCTATCTCCAGGACCTATTTGTGTAGATTCATCTACCATGAAAACTATAACATCTACTTCATTCAATGTATCCTTTGCAGCCTTTACCATATTCTCACCTAATTTATTTTTAGGCTTATGGATACCTGGAGTATCTAGAAACACTATTTGAGACTCATCACCATTGTATATTGTTTGAATCTTGTTTCTAGTAGTTTGAGGCTTATTCGACATTATTAATATTTTCTGTCCAACTATATTATTTATCAATGTAGATTTTCCTACATTTGGTCTTCCGATTATTGTTACAAATCCTGATTTGAAGGCCAAAATATTCACCACCTATGTATTTTTATTATTTTCAACTTCTTGTTTTTAAATAGCTTATACCTTTACTAAAATTTTACTATATTTTCTATTTTGTATAAACAAATTTCTTTATAATAAACTTTCTTACTTAGTAACTATATTTAAACCGTTTGGAACCACTTGGAACCATGTAATTCCCGGATTTAAGCTTATTTCATTTCCATTAGAATCATAGAATCTTGTAAGCTCTCTTCTAGAAGGCTTTTTCCAACTTACCTCCATAGCTTTCCCATTAGTTATATAAAGACCTTTTCCACTTCCTATTAAGTTCATTTCAAGTCTTCCTACACTGTCAATAACCCTTTGTCCAGCATATTGAACAATTACATTTTTCGCTGTTAGATGAATTTTTGATGTCTCATCTAAATGTGGTTTATTATTTACATATCTATAGTATAAGCCATCTTCTTTGTTGTACTTGAATCCTGAAGAATACTTTTTATCTCTATAAGGAATTTTTATTTCGTTTAATTCCTTTCCTTCAATCTCCATGTCTTTTTCATTAAATTGTAGTGTTTCAAAGTTACCATTTTTATTGTACTTTCTTCTTTTAGATTGCTTCATAATTGCTGCGTAGTTTGTATACATATTGTTTGGTATTGGCTTGTGCTTCTTTCTCCAGAATATATCTCCACCACTCGATAAACCATCGATATCTGCCATTTTTAAAGATTTTATGTCAGACTTGGCTTGCTCACTTCCACCAACGTGAACATACAGTGGATCGTATTCCAATGCCTTATCTAAAAAGTACGGTCTAGCACTTCTTACTGGTCCAATTGTTTCAGGCTTATTTGTGTATATAATTGCTAAATAACGAGTAATATTACCTTCAGCCAATATCTCATATACAATATCCGCTTCACTTAGTCCAGCTTGTGGTCTAGCTTTATAGTAGTTATCAAGCATAACTGCAATAGGTCTATCATTTAATCTTTCCTTATCTATGTACATTCCTGTTAAAGGTGACTTAACTTTATTTTCTAAGTCAATAATTTCTTCCTCTGTATCCTTGTCCTCTTCATCCTCTTTAATCTCACTACTATCGTCTACAACGATTTCTATACTGTCCTTATCGTCTTTCCCTGTTTCGCTTGAAACCACTTCCGTTTCAGAAGGAGTATCTGTAGAAACTTCAGTATTTTTACAACCAACTAATAACGCAAGAATCAATACTACAACTAATACTTTTTTCATTTTTTGTCCCCCTTGTCTTTTACTAAGTTTGATTTTTTTTACTAAGTTCGATTTTCTTTACCCTTCTGTTTTGTACTTCTAAAACCTTAAATATTATATTGTTATACTCTATAACATCTCCTACCTTAGGTATTCTCCCAAGTAGGTTAAAAACAAATCCACCAAGGGACTCATAGTCATCCAATGGTATATTCTCTCCTAGAATTTCATTGGTTTCTTCTATTGATATTGTTGAATTAACTATCACAATATTTTCGTCGATAAACTCTATTAAGTCTTTCTCATCATCGTATTCATCTAATATGTCGCCAACTATTTCTTCTAAGATGTCTTCGATTGTCACAAGCCCTAATGTCCCTCCATATTCATCTAAAACTATTGCCATATGCACCTTCTCCAGCTGCATTTCGGTTAACAAGTCAATTGCCTTCTTGCTCTGGGGTACATAGTATGCAGGGCGAATGAAGCTACTTATCTTAAGATTTTCTTTACCTTCACTCAAATAACATGCTAGAAGGTCTTTAGCATAAACGACTCCAATAATATTATCAATTGACTCGTCAATAATAGGGATTCTTGAGTAGCCATATTCTATTACCTTTTTTATTGCATTTTCAATTGATGTATCTTCTTCTAAGTACACAGTATCTATTCTAGGAACCATTACCTCTGTAACCTTGATATCACCTATCTCAAAAATACTTTCAATCATATCCCTCTCTTGCTTTTCTATAATTCCTGCTTCTTCACCTACATCAACTAAGGTTTTTATTTCTTCCTCAGATACGGTATTTCTATTACCCGATATATTTCCTCCTAAGCTTCTGATAAGGACCTGGGTTATCTTATTTAAAATAAATAGAATAGGACTAAATATCGTTGAAAGAATTTCTAAAGGTCTCCCCAGTTTCATAGCGACCTTTTCTGGATTATAGGATGAATAGGTTTTTGGCGTAATTTCACCAAACACCAAAATTAAGATGGTCATAGTTACTGTAACTAAAAGTGTAGCCTGTTCACCAGTGACAATACTAAGAGTAAGCTCAGTAGCAATGGCTGTAGCTGCAATATTAACAATATTATTGCCAATAAGTATAGTAGCTAAAATCTTAGACGATTTATCTAACAATCTATCTAAAATCTCTGCTTTCTTTACACCCTTCTTCTTTAATTGCTTTATTTTTATTATATTTAATGATGATAAAGAAGTTTCAGCACTAGAGAATAAACCCGATAAACAAAGTAAAATTACTAAAATGACTAATCTAATCATTATAGCGTAATCCACTACCCTTCCTCCTATATATACAGACATATACTTCAGACTAAAAACTCAAAAATACTTTTAGGCCTCTAAAAGGGAGTAGTAAATACCACCCCCTCTTAATTGTTTGAATTTTTGATTGCTTATATAGAGTTCGTATAGTAGCACTCTATACCTATAGTATTAATAAATTAACTGAAATATAAACAAAGTAATTAGTGCTCCAAGAAACGCACCTACTAAAACCTGCATAAAAGAATGTATTCCTGCTTCAATGCGGCTTTGGACTACTAAAAGAGCTAAAATAAATGCCAAAGTAATTATTAAGGTATTTTTTGACAGGAAAACCACTGCCATAA
This sequence comes from Wukongibacter baidiensis, assembly GCF_050888315.1. Lineage (NCBI taxonomy): Bacteria > Bacillati > Bacillota > Clostridia > Peptostreptococcales > Caminicellaceae > Wukongibacter > Wukongibacter baidiensis. Next base: position 6,372,950 of record NZ_CP138202.1, on the reverse strand, counting down.
AAATTGAAAAGGATACAGCAGCATGGCCACTAGGCATTCCTCCTCTTAAAGGAGTCCCTTTTCCAAAGTAAGCTTTGACTCCTATAGAAACAAATATTACTATTATAAGACTTATAAAGGTAATATGTATTGGCATAGCCCTTACCTTGTATATTAATATAAGAGAAATTTCGTCTAGTTTATCATAAAATATTATATAGGCAACAATAATTGAATTCACTGCAGAAACCAAAACAGCCCCTGCAGCTACATTCTTAGCTATTTTAGCCAATTCATGATATTTATCTGTTATTAAATCAATGGTAGCCTCTATGGATGTATTTATCATCTCAGCAATGATTACTAAGGCTATTGTAATGAATAGCACTAGAGTCTCTACCTTCGACAAGTGAAAAAAAACACTGCCAAATAAAACTAGAACCGCAATTACAAAGTGTATTCTCATGTTTCTTTGAGTCTTTAAGGTATAAATAATACCTTCAAAAGCATAATTAAAGCTGTCCAATAATTTTTTTGCTTTCATAATATTCCACCATTATTATCCCATAACCCTGGATTATTTAGGATTCTCTTAGTATACCCAATAGTTCCAATACTTTTTCCTCTTTCTGCCTCATCAACTTTGTATTTTCCTCAGTGTCATGGTCATAACCAAGTAGATGAAACATACTGTGGCTAGTTAGAAAAGCAACTTCTCTTTCAAAGGAGTGTCCATATTCTTCGGCTTGCTCCTTAGCTTTTTCTAAGGATATAACTATGTCTCCTAATACAACTATATTATTCTCTTCTTTAATTAATTCTTGATTTTCATATTGAGGAAAGGATAAGACATCTGTCTCCTTGTCTTTTCCTCTAAAATCTCTGTTTAATACTTTTATTTCATTATTATCAACAAAGGATAAGCTTACTTCTATATCATTGCCAATATTTTCAACTTCTAAAGACTTCTCTACAACTTTATTTAGAAGTTCGATTAGCTCCTCCTTATATTCAATAATATCCTGATTATTTATTATATCTAAATCTATCACTTAGATGCCTCCAATTCTTCATTGTTGATTTCTGGATATTCTATTCTCTCATGGAATATACCCATTAAAATGTTTACAAATGTTTTTCTGATTGTTTCTAAATCCTTAAAGGTTAAGTCACAATCGTGTAATTGACCTTCATTATGTTTTCCTTCAATAATCTTTTTAACAAGGTCCTCGATATTATCCTTTGTTGGTTCGGATAGACTCCTTACAGCAGCTTCAACTGAGTCAGCTAGCATTACAATTGCTGCTTCCTTAGATTGTGGAGTAGGACCTTTATATTTAAAGTCTTTAGGATCAACATCATTTATCTCATCATTTTCATTCATAGCCTTATGATAAAAATATTTAACCAGTGTATCACCATGATGCTGCTCAATAATATCAATTATGTCATTAGGGATCTTATGTTCATGTGCAAGTTTTACTCCATCTTGAACATGACTTCGGATTATATTAGAGCTCAAATAAGGAGAAATCTTATCATGGGGATTATCCGATGTCAATTGATTTTCCTTAAAGAAGTAAGGTCTTTTTAGTTTCCCTATATCATGATAATATGATCCAACTCTAGCTAAAAGGCTATTGCAGCCTATGGCTTGAGCAGCAGCTTCGCTTAGGTTTCCAACGATTATACTATGGTGATAAGTCCCCGGTGCCTCAACTAACAGTCTTTTAAGAATCGGATGATTCGGGTTCGATAATTCTAGAAGCTTTATAGGAGTCAAAATGTTAAAAATATATTCCCATAAAGGCAATGAACCTATTGTTAGTATTGAACAAAACACCCCATTTAGTATACCATAAAAACCATTTATTAGAATATCTTTTGCACCAAATCCTTTAATTAAGCCAAAGCCTAAAATAAGAATCAAGTTTGTTAAACTAACTAACAAGCCAGACACAAAGATTCCTGACCTTTGATGGGTATTGGATGCACTAATAGCTGCAACAGTACCAGCAGTCAATAGCATTACAAATACCATGAGACTATTACCCGTTGCTAATGTAATCAATATCGACAAGAATATATTTAAAACAATCGCCACAATCGGATTGATAAGTATTCCGATCAACATCGAAGAAGATGCAATCGGTATTAGATAGCTCGATATACTATTAAAAGGCTTCGCTAAAACAAAGGCCATCAGGAATACTATAGTAATAAGGTATAAGTTTGAAATCTTGTTTGTTAGCTCATTATTAAAGAAGTATATATAAGCGATAAGAATTAACTCAAGGAGCACAATAATAAGAACTACTCCTAACAATGGCTTTACATCCCTGTTGTTTTCTTTATGGATAAGCCCTGCCTCAGTTAAAAATTTAAAATCCTTTTCGGTTATTACTTCTCCTTCACCTACTATAATCTGACCCTTATAAATATAAACCTTGTCCACTTTTTTAATTGCATCATTAATTTTTTCCTGTGTTAATTTTTTATCTAAATAAATATTTTCTTTAATTGAATTGTTTACTATTTTTATTCCTATGGTCTTTAGATTGTCAGATATTCCTTCTAAAGCCATAAAGTATTCCTCAATCTTTTCTTTTTTATTGTCTAATTCTTCTTTTTTTATACCTGTTGTCATCACCTGTACAATAAAATCATGGGTATATCCTTCGAAATTCTTTAGAGTATCTTCCTTTGAATTTAGTAATATACCTAGGTCACGCTTGCTAAGATCAAATTCATTATATTTATTTAGTGATTCAACAATCTCATTATAGTTACTTTTCGTTTCTTCACGTACTTCCTTTAATTCATATAAATTCTTAAAGAATGTTTCTATCTTATTCTTTATATTTATTTGTATTGTAGGATCTACTTCTTCCTTAGGCTCAACTGCTTGAATTGCCTTTTCAATTGCCTTAGCAGTGGCCTCCTTATCCTCTATATCTTGTGGAGCCTTGATATCGGCCGGTGCAACTTCTCCTACCTTTAAGTCATATTTTTTGGGTGAGACTGTAGTGTAAAAGCTTGAGAATATTACTACAAAAAATAGTAAAGATAGAATTACAACATTAAATGTTTTGTTCTTAGCGATTTTATTTTCAAAGATCCTTCTAAAAAGCCTGTCCAAACTTTGTAGAAAAGCCACAAAGCTTCCCCCCTCTTTTCATAACAAATGTGCCAAAGGCACTTACTATATATAGTACGATAAACATCTCACATTCTGGATATTTGACATCTAGCGTTTCTGGAGATGTTACATCTTAGGAATGTAATAGATTTTTTCGTAACTTATATAGGTTGCATTCTGATTCAAGATTAATTTTCTTGAGTAATGATTAAACAAGTTTTTTTATGACCATATATATATTATAACTCAAAAAAGCCTTCACTAGAAACCCTACAGAAAATTTATTTGCTTCGAATTTCCATAAAATGATTAAAACAAAGAAACAGATAAAATTCACTTTTATGATTTCTATGTATTTTACAATGTTAAAAGACTTAAAAATGAGGGGCTCTATGTCCCCCTCTCTATTTCTTCCTTTTATTCGGTTTATTTCCAAATGCATCATAGGCCTTTATTATTTTTTGTACTAGTCCATGTCTTACAACGTCTTTATCCGAAAGGCGTATAAAATCAATCCCATTTACTCCTTTCAAAACCTGCATAGCATGCTCAAGCCCAGATTGTTTCCCCTTTGGTAAGTCGATCTGCGTAATATCTCCATTTATAACAGCCTTTGATCCAATACCTATTCTAGTCAGAAACATCTTCATTTGAGCCCTAGTAGTATTCTGAGCCTCATCCAAAATTATAAAAGAATCATCAAGGGTCCTACCTCTCATATATGCCAAGGGAGCTACCTCAATCATTCCTCTTTCTTTATATTTCAAGTAAGTCTCTCCGCCTAATATATCATAGAGGGCATCATATAATGGCCTAAGGTATGGATCTACCTTCATCTGAAGATCTCCTGGTAAAAATCCAAGACTTTCTCCGGCCTCAACTGCTGGTCTAGTTAAAATTATTCTATTTACCTCTTTATTTTTAAAGGCTTTTACAGCCATAGCTACTGCCAGATAACTTTTCCCCGTCCCAGCAGGACCTACTCCAAACACAACGTCTCTCTTTTTGATAGCCTCAATATACTTCTTTTGCCCCAGGGTTTTAGGTTTAATCTGCTTTCCTCTAGCTGTTATACAAACAATATCACCAAGTATCTCATCTATTTTATCTCCTTCACCATTGTTAAATAAGCCTATTGTATACATTATTTTTTGCCTATCTAAGCTTTCGCCAGCCTTTATTATCTCTATCATTTTTTTTAGTACTTTACTTGCTGATTGTATTTTCGATTCATCCCCAAGGACTATTAAATCGCCATTCCTCGATACAACGTGAACATCATACTTTTCTTCAATTATTTTAATATTTTCGTCTAGATTTCCAAATAGTTCATCTAAAAAATTTATATTTTCAATTTTTATCCTTATTTCGTTTTGCTCCTGCAATATTACTCCTCCTCATGTATACTAAATATTTTTTCCATACCTATCGATTCTAATACCTCTACTATTAAATGACCCTTGATAACACTTCCTTGTTTTTTATAATCAATTGACCGTTTAATAATTTTCCCATCCTCTGGAATATCCTTTATTACATTCACTAGTAGAAAATCCTTTAAAGATTTTCTTATAACATCCTCAGGAACTTTCTTCTTCTGCTCAACTATTTCAAAGTACTGCTCAATAACAATTTCTACAGGAAACTTAATATTCCTCCATTTTGTTAGACTTTTATTTTTTACTTCAATTACATATTTATCAAAGGGAACCGATCCTTTAGAAACTGTAAATGACGTATCACCAATTTTAAAGATCCTTCTAGTAAATTTTCTACCGGTCTTTATTTTTTTTACTTTATAGATTGGCATTACTTTAGACTTCTCATAATACGTTCTAGCATATACTTCCCCCATGGAGTGTACAAAACGCGGCGGAAGCCCTTCTCTTTCAATTTTACCATCAATAAGTATCTGGTTTTGTTTTACTATATCTCCTTTTTTTACGGCAGCATCTCCGCTTTTTGCAATTATTTTTTCGATTACTCCATTCTTTGTTGCTACTATATGACATGGTGTATCCTTTTCAACCTTCTCAGGCCGTTCATCCTTCTCTACTACCTCAATTCTAATTTTTGTCCCTTTAACTTCTACGCCTACCCAAGCCAATCTATCATGGGTGATGAGTAAACCATCCTTTATTTCCGATTTATTCAATGTATATTTAAATACGCCTGCTTTAACTCCTATACTTTCTAATGACTCTAATATTTCTCTCTTCGATACATTATTATTGCCTTGAATTTCTACGTCCCATACAAAGGAAGTGAAGCCAATAATTAATAATACACTTAACACTAGACCTACTGCAACTATTTTTTTCCTTTTTAGCTTAAAAATGAAAAAAGGAAAACCTATCTTCATCTTTATTTTTGACCTACATCCTGTTTTTTTCAATACTTTTCTAAGCTCTTTGTATCCTCTCCCACCTACCTTACCTTCAATAGTAGTATAATTTATTCTGCGAATGTCCCATAAATAGATTCCATCTTCAATAGCCAAGTTCAATGTTCTTTCTAAGTTAAGTCCTTCAAGTCTAAAAAGAACATATCCTCTAAAAAAATTCCATATTCTTAAGATCAACAATTTATAACACCCCTCACCTACCTAAAAAAATCAATAGATGCTATTTTTCCTGAAATAATAATTTCTTCAGTAACTATGGTTTTTATAACTAAATCCATACCGGACACCTTAAGAATTCCATCCTTAATTTTAATCCGAACATTATCATTGGAATACTCTACGATGCCTTTATGATTTTCAATGTTTACTTGTAAGTTACCTATAAAAGTAACCTTAGGTAGATCCAATAAAATATCCTTAGGTATTTCCAAAGCTTCGGAAATATTTGCCTTTAAGTTTTCCATTCTTCCTTCCTTCATACTGCTATCCCCCCAAGCGAAAAGCCCTTTTGCTTCATTGAGATTCTGTCCCAGCTAGATTCCTATAATTAATTGTATGCCTACAAGTATATCTCTATTACTTGTATTAAAACTATAGTCCAATAATAAGTGGGGCTGCCTCATAAAGGCAACTTATGAGCTCAGCCCCCAGGGTGTTTCAGAATGAATGAAGTTCAAGGTTTTAAAATGCAGGTGGTTTGGCTAGTACTAACGTACGTGCCAAGTCGCCGGTATTTTAAATAACGCAGAAATTCATTATTATGAAACACCCTTTTTGGTCAGATTTCTCTTCGAGTAATGACCTCGAAAAAAATAAACCTCTTTAGAGGTCGAAATTTTTCATATATATTTTTTTATTATATTAATAATGCACTCGAACAAGCCAAAACTTAATACCCTTATTGCTCCACCCAAGGTCCCATGGAACTTTATATCTGTCGGTGTTATGACTATGTACATAAGCGTATCCCCTCGAATCTGCTCCAGATACCACAGATATATGTGTCACCTTTCCATTCTTTTCATAGGCTATAAAGTCACCGGGAAGCAATTTATATGAAGCCTTTAATACCTTTTCATAGCTTCCATAGGCTATCTTAGATGCCCTACCACTATAGAGCATATAGTTTTTAAAACCCTGTGCATTGACCCAGGCCTTTGTAGCACCTCTACCATACTTCCATGAGCCTGTCATTCTAAACTTACCACCCTCATATAAAATCTGCGAGGCAAAATTTGCACAATCACCGCCGAGAGGGTTATAGTTTTTATACTTCTTATTATATTTCATTCCATACTCTTCATCGGATGCAGCACCACAATACCTATCTGCATATTCCATTGCCTTCAATCTTCTTTCATTAGTAACCTTATAATCGCTTTTATTTTGACTTAAAATATATTCTGTGATCTCGTCACTCTTCATTCCATTAATATGTAATGAGTCGGCAAATGGGTCTGTATACCATTCACGTGATATCTTCCACACACCATCAACTTTTTTTATATCAATAGAGTGGTATGTACCTATCCTAAACATATTTCTTTTTTGAAATTGATTATTATAATAATACCAGTACTCAGTAGACGCCGTAAAATTAACCCTGTACCCATTCTCTCTCTTCTTTTTGCTTGTAACCTTTATTAAGCTCTTCACATCGTACATCTTAACGCCCTGCTTGGCAGTCCATTTTTCTATGTATTTAAGCTTTTTCTTTTCATGCTCATAAGCCCATACACCATATCTATGGCTTCTGTCGTATAATGAGGCAACGGTATCGATATCTCCTTCTATTAATGCATTATTTCTTAAATCGAAATAGTCCTTTATTATTAAATCTACCTCATCATCGCCTGGATTAAAAGTCTCTACAATAGAAGAACCCCAGATACCATAAATTAGTAGTAAAATAGCAATCAAGAATACTATTCCAACTAAAAAAAGAAGGAACTTCTTTCTGGACACAACTATTATCATAAGCTTCCTCCTTAAGGTTATTCATAAAATTATATGTAGTTTACTTTTAAAATAGACTTATTTGAACCCAGATTATTAATAGGAAATTAAAAAATGTTCCATATACATAAAAAAACTGCCTATATAAAATATAGACAGTTTGCCTTTATAGTAATTCTTTAACTGCTTTTGAAACTAATTTGCCATCGGCTTTTCCTTTAACCTTAGGCATTAAGGCACCCATAACCTTACCCATATCCTTAGGACTCTGGGCTCCTACTTCTTCAATGGTAGCCTTTACAATTTCTCTGATTTCATCTTCTGTCAGCTGTTTTGGAAGATACCCTAAAAGAACTTCAATTTCTTTTTGAGTTTCATCTACCAAATCTTGACGGTTGCCTTTTTCAAATTCTGAAATGGCATCCCTTCTTTGCTTTAACTGTTTAGAGATTAATTCCATGATTCCTGCTTCATCAATATCAGTTCTATTATCAACCTCATATTGTTTAATAGAAGCTCTTATCATAGTAATAACGGATTTTTTAACCTTATCCTTCTCCTTCATAGCAGCTTTCAGATCTTGCATCAATTTATCTTTGAGGGACATTCTCTCACCTCTTTAAATCTACTTAGAATCTTTTAGTCTTTTTTCTCTTTGCAGCTTCCGCTTTCTTTTTACGTTTTACACTAGGCTTTTCGTAATGTCTTCTTTTCTTAACCTCAGACATAACTCCAGATTTAGAGCATTCTCTTTTAAATCTTCTAAGTGCTTGATCTAATGATTCATTATCTCTTACTTTTACCTTTGACATCTAAATTTCCCCCCCTCCTCTGATAAAGTACAATGTTGCTGTGTCTATAGCATCTTCGGCTATAAATCACAGAGGAGTACTCGTGTACTAAGCTATTATACATTAATATCATAAATATTTCAACACATTTTGAATAAGGTTTAACCATATTATTCATTTTATGTTTGAAATTATTCACACAACTTTATTTTAAAGAAGCTTCACCAAATCATAAAACAAGCATCAATTCCCCGCTCAGCATTTATAAATCCTTTGGAAACACTAGGCTACAGCGAAGACTTAGATCACCTGTTGATAATCTGAGTTTAGCCTGGAGGCCATTGCATTTGTCTCCCACCAATTAAATGAAAGTGTAAATGATTTACTGTTTGACCACCTAAATCGCCACAATTATTAACTATTCTATATCCATCATCAGCTATTTTAAGTTCCTTTGCTACTTCTTTTATCTTAAGAAATATCTCTCCTACTAAATCTATATGTTCGTTATTTAAAAAGTTTACAGATTCTACGTGTTTTTTTGGAATAAATAATATGTGAGTCGGTGCAGCAGGAGAAATGTCCTTAAATGCTATGATTTTGTCGTCTTCATATACTATTTCTGCTGGAATCTCTTTATTTACTATTTTACAGAAAATACAGTCCATGTTTAGCACCTCCTTCGCTGCTTTATATGCTTCAACATATAATTCAACAGGAAATTATAAATTCCTGCAATTACTTAGAAAAATTTGCTAATAAAGTATCGGCAAAAAGATGCCTTGAGTTAAATTTTTTTCTTCATAATTTCACCTGTCATTATATCGGTGTCCAATTTAGTAATCTTCGTTTTAATTATTTTCCCTATATAATTTTCTTCACCGGATGCAGCAACTCTAATATAATTTTCAGTTAATCCCTCAATCATATTTTTGTCATCTCCATAGTGATTTTCAAACAGCACATCTAATTCTTTATCAACGAATCTGCTTCTATATGAATCCATTAGCTCATTACCCAGTGTTATCATTTTCTCACTTCTGATGCTCTTAATATCTCCAGGAACCTGATCTACAAATTTGGCCGCAGGAGTTCCCTTTCTAGGTGAGTACTTGAAAACATGGATTTGACTAAATGCCATTTCCTTGACAAAATCAAATGTATTATTGAACTCCTCTTCAGTTTCACCTGGGAAACCTACTATAATATCAGTCGTAATTGCTATATCTGGTATTTCTCTCCTTAGTTTTTCCACTATCTTTCTATATCCAGCTGTATCATATTTTCTATTCATTCTTTTTAAGGTTTCATCTGCACCACTTTGCAAGGACATATGCAGGTGCTCACAAAACTTTGGAAGAGTTTTTATCTCACGTATAAAGTCATCACTTAGAAGGTTTGGTTCCACAGAACTCAGTCTTATTCTTTCGATGCCCTCAACCTTGTGCACCTCTTTTATTACATCTATAAGAGAAACATCCTCTAGATCCTTTCCATAGGATGCTATATGAATACCTGTTAGAACTATCTCTTTAAATCCATTACCCGACAGTCTTTTTACTTCGGATATTATATTCTCCAATTTTCTACTTCTTATCGGTCCTCTAGCATATGGTATTATACAATATGAGCAGTATTGATTACAGCCCTCTTGAATCTTTAAAAATGCTCTGGTTTTTCCCATAACCTTTTCTATAGACAGTTCTTCAAATTCTTTAACTTCCATAATATTATCTACATAATTAATTTTCTCATTCATCTTAATTGATTCAACTAACTCAGCAATCTTATTACGCTCGTTAGTCCCAAGTACTAGGTTTACACCTTCAATATTCATAACCTCTTCAGAAGCCGTTTGAGCATAGCACCCGACAACTACTATTATTGAGTCAGGGTTCTTTTTCTTTGACCTTCTAATAAATTGTCTTGATTTTCTATCTCCTAAGTTTGTTACCGTACAAGTATTAATAACATATACATCTGCTACTTCATCGTTTTCGACTACTTCATAGTCTTTTTTCTCAAAAATCTCTATCATAGCCTCAGTATCATATTGATTGACCTTGCACCCTAAAGTATAAAAAGCTACTTTTTTCACTTAATTACCTCCTAGGTCTCCTAATTCGTACATAATTATACTGGCAGTAACCAACCCTGCTGTTTCGGTTCTAAGTATTCTTGGTCCTAAACTAACTGGAATAGATCCCCACTCTTTAGCCATTAAAACCTCTTCACTTGCAAAGCCACCTTCTGGCCCAATAATTATACCTATTTTTTTTACGTTTTCTCTACTAGTGATAGCTTTTCTTATACCACTAATCTTTTCTTCTTCATATGGCATAACCACCATGTCAAGACCACTCAAAATATCTCTCAGATTTGAAATATCAACGACATTTCCGATTCGAGGTATTATACCCCTTTTACATTGTTTTGCGGCCTCATTGGCTATTTTTTGCCATCTTTCTATCTTCTTATCTTCAGACTTTCTATCCTTAATCTTAACAACACAGCGCTCGGAAGTAAAGGGTACTATCTTACTAACCCCTACTTCAACACCCTTTTGAATAATCAGGTCCATTTTACTTCCTTTAGGAATTCCCTGAAACAAGGTTATTTCTACCGGTGCCTCAGTTCTAGATAGATTTTTTTCTAATATCTCACATACAACTTCATTTTTATTCAAACTTGAGATAGCTGCTTTATAGTCAACCTTGGCCTTATTGCATATCTCTATCTCATCACCTACACTAAGTCTAAGCACCTTAGTAATGTGCTTTATATCTTCTATCTCATCTATTACTATCTTTTGCTCATCTTCTAAAATATTTTCACTGTTTACGAAAAATCTATTCATTCTTATCCCCTGCTTTTTTAGACACTATAGCCGCCCACTCACCAAGTCTTTCAATTGTCATTACCTTCAATCCGTTTTTATCTAACTCTTCAGCTACTTCATCAACTTTATCTAATATTATACCCGAAGCGATAAATTTTGCTTCTGGCTTCATAAATTTACCGATATCCTTCGATAGAAGCTTTATTATCTCCGCAATAATATTAGCAACTACAATATCAGCCTTTCCATCGATAACATCCATTAAATTTCCATGCTTAACTTCAACAATATCATCTACAGAATTTAATTCCACATTCGACTTAGAAACCTTATAGGCCACTTCATCAATGTCTACCGCAGTTACTTCCTTTGCTCCGAGCTTAGCAGCTACTATAGAGAGAATTCCACTACCACACCCGATATCATAAACGGTACTCTCATCCTTTACATAGATCTCTAATAATCTAGTACACATCGTTGTAGTTTCATGAGTGCCTGTCCCAAAGGCCATGCCAGGGTCTAGTTCAACTATTTCTTCACCTTCATTAGCTGTATATTCTTCCCATGTTGGCTTTACAACAATCCTCTGACCGATTTTCTTAGGCTTATAGTATTTTTTCCAAGAATTTGCCCAATCCTCTTCATAAACCTCTGCAACTGTTATTTCGTCTACTTCCTTTTCTTCACCATCAATATCAAGATTATGTACTTTTTCTTTAATAAATTCTACGTTTCCTTCAAAGTTTTCACTTTCTGGAAGATACCCCTTTACAACAGCACATTCTTGATCAATGTTCAACGAATTTATATCAAAATAGTCCCAACTAGTTTCTTCTTTCATGTTTTTCATTATATCCTTTGGATCTTCAATAGCTACTCCACCGACACCTACATCATAAAGAATATCGCATATAGCATCTACTTTTTCACTTGATGTTTTAATCTTAACTTCATACCATTTCATTTTTTACCCTCCATAGCAAGCTTTTTCAAAGTTTATTATACCCGAAGGATTGACGTATTACAAAGATATTTGACAAAAAGTTGGTTTAAATTAGTAAATCACCTAGAAAACTAGGTGATTCATAATAATTATATTCCAAAAACATCTTTTACTTTATCAAAGAAAGATTTTCTTTGTTCATGAACATCTTCTCCCATTACTTCAGCAAACTTCCTTAGTATATCTTTTTGTTCATCATTTAACCTCTTAGGAGTCTCAACTACTACCTTAACATATTGATCTCCTCTTCCGTTTCCATTTAGAACATGAACGCCCTTACCCTTTAATCTAAATACTGTACCACTTTGTGTTCCCTCTGCAATGTTATATTTTACTCTTCCATCCAGAGTTGGAACTACTATTTCATCTCCCAGTGCAGCTTGAACAAAGGTAATAGGCATTTCACATATTATGTCATAGCCATCTCTTTTGAAAATCTTATGTGAAAGCATTCTAACTACAATATATAGGTCTCCAGGAGGACCTCCTTTGATTCCAGGCTCCCCTTCACCTCTAAGGGTTATAACTGAATTGCTATCTACACCAGCTGGGATTTTTACGTTTATTTTTTTGTTTTTCCTAATCTTGCCTTGGCCATTACATTCCTCACATGGAGATTCTATTATTACACCCTCACCATGGCACGTATCACAGGTTCTAACATTTACAAAGGAGCCTAGAGGTGTTCTTTGAGTATATCTTACTTCTCCAGTACCATTACACTTATGGCAGGTCCTTTTTCCTGCTCCAGCCTTAGCACCTGTTCCATTACATTTTTCACATTCTTCATGTCTAGAGATTTCGATCTCTTTTTCAGCTCCAAAGGCAGCTTCTTCAAAGGTAAGAGTAACTTGAACCTTTATATCAGGACCTTTTTGTGGTCGGTTTCTCCTTCTACCGGATGAGAATCCACCGCCACCACCACCAAACATGTCAAAAATATCACCAAATATATCTTCAAACCCGCCGAAACCTGAGAAGCCTCCGCCTCCAAAACCACCTTGGCCATTTCCGTTTACTCCTGCATGGCCAAACTGATCGTACATATTTCTCTTTTCTTTGTTACTTAAAACTTCATAGGCCTCATTCAGTTCTTTGAATTTTTGCTCAGCTTCTTCGTTATCTGGGTTTCTATCAGGATGATACTTCATTGCAAGCTTTCTAAAAGCCTTTTTAATGGCTGCATCATCGGAGCCTTTATCTACACCTAATATTTCATAATAATCTCTCTTACTCACTTCTTTACCGCCTTTCTTTTATGGTTGTGAGTATTTATAGAGTTTCAAGCAACAGTCTCCAAGTTTCAAGAAACACTCTTAAAAAGTAAATAAACTCTTGAATTTTTTTCACTGTACTTTTATTTCTATATCACTAAAGCTATTATATATTAAAGCAGTCTATTATTACAACCATAAGGCACCCTTTTGGGTGCCTCAGATTTCAAGTTGCTAAGTGCCTAAATCTTATTTATCGTCATCTACAACTTCATAATCCGCATCAACAACATCATCATTAGCTTGTTCTGTCTGCTCTCCTGGGTTTGCTCCCTCTGCTTCACCTTGAGGACCTGCTGCTTGATACATTTTTTGAGCTAAAGCATGGAAAGCATTTGTAAGCTCTTCAGCTGCTTTATTGATTTCTTCAGTATTATCTGACTCTAAAGCTTTCTTTAAAGCTTCATGCTTTTCTTCGATTTGTGCCTTTTCTTCTGGAGAAGCCTTGTCACCATGTTCTTTTAGAGCTTTCTCAGTTTCATATAATAATGAATCAGCTTTATTTTTAGCTTCAATAGATTCTTTCTTCTTCTTATCTTCTTCAGCAAACTTTTCAGCTTCCTTAACCTTCTTTTCTATTTCGTCGTCAGAAAGGTTAGTAGATGCAGTAATTGTAATATTTTGCTCCGTTCCAGTTCCAAGATCCTTAGCAGATACGTGAGCAATACCGTTTGCATCTATATCAAATGTAACTTCAACTTGAGGAATTCCTCTTGGAGCCGGTGGAATACCTGTAAGCTGGAATCTACCAAGAGTTGTATTGTCGCCAGCCATTTGTCTCTCACCTTGAAGAACGTGGATATCAACAGCTGTTTGGTTATCTGCTGCAGTAGAGAATATCTGACTCTTCTTAGAAGGTATAGTTGTATTTCTTTCAATAAGTTTAGTAAATACTCCACCTAAAGTTTCAATACCTAATGATAATGGAGTAACATCTAGTAATAATAAATCTTTTACTTCACCAGTTAATACACCAGCTTGAATAGCTGCTCCAACCGCAACACATTCATCAGGGTTTACTCCCTTATATGGATCCTTATTAATAATGTTCTTAATCGCTTTTTGTACTGCAGGGATTCTTGTAGAACCACCAACTAATATAACTCTATCAACCCCTGAAGATGACAGTCCTGCATCATTTAATGCCTTTCTAGTTGGCTCTAAAGTTGCTTCCACAAGAGATGATGCTAATTGCTCAAATTTAGCTCTTGTTAGGTCAATATTTAGATGAAGTGGTCCTGCTGCTGAAGCAGTAATAAAAGGTAGATTAACATTCGTTGTTTGAACTGATGATAATTCCTTTTTAGCTTTTTCAGCTGCGTCCTTTAATCTTTGTAGAGACATATTGTCATTACGTAAGTCTACTCCGTGTTCCTTTTTAAACTCTTCAGCTAGGAAGTTAATTACTACTTCATCAAAGTCATCTCCACCTAGGTGATTGTTACCATTTGTAGCTAGAACCTCAAATACTCCATCTCCTAGCTCTAGTATCGATACGTCAAATGTTCCTCCACCTAAGTCAAATACTAGTATTTTTTGACTCTCTGTTTCTTTATCTATACCGTATGCTAAAGAAGCTGCCGTAGGCTCGTTGATGATTCTTCTAACGTTTAAGCCTGCTATTTTACCTGCATCCTTAGTAGCCTGTCTTTGACTATCAGTAAAATATGCTGGAACTGTAATAACAGCATCTGTAACAGTTTCTCCAAGATAACTCTCTGCATCAGTCTTTAATTTCATAAGTATCATAGCGGAAATATCTTGAGGCGAATAATCTTTATCGTCAATTTTCACGCTATAGTCTGTTCCCATATGTCTTTTAATTGAAGCGATTGTTCTATCTGGATTTGTTATCGCTTGTCTTTTAGCAGTTTCACCAACTAATCTTTCTCCATTCTTTGCAAACGCTACAATCGAAGGTGTAGTCCTATTTCCTTCAGCATTAGGAATTACTACTGGCTCTCCTCCTTCTAAAACTGAAACGCATGAGTTTGTAGTACCTAAATCAATTCCTATAACCTTTCCCATGTTATTTCCTCCTTACAAAAAAGTATAATATAATTTTTTAAATTTTATTTTTAAATTATTTATTTAAATTATTTTGCTACCTTTACCATACTAGGTCTTATAACCTTTGAATTTAGTGTATATCCCTTTTGGAATACCTCTGTAATAGTATTTGCTTCAACATCTTCACATTCATCTTGCATTACAGCGTGATGAAGATTTGGATCAAATTCCTTTTCTATGGCTTCTATTTCTTCAACTCCATGTTTACCAAGAACATCAACAAGCTGTTTGAAAATAAGTTGGATTCCATCTAAAAGACCTTCAGATTCTTCATTATTGCTTCCAGCTGACTGTATAGCCCTTTCAAAATTATCAATTACAGGTAAAATATCATTTACTATTTTTTCACTTCCAAACTTAAATATTTCACCCTTTTCCTTTTCAATTCTTCTTTTGTAATTTTGAAAATCTGCTGATAATCTTGTGAATCTAGTTTTGTAATCTTCAAGTTCTTTGTTTAGAACTCCAGAATCCTTTGATTCATTTTCTACTTTTGCTTGATCTTCCATTTCATCTTTAGTTGCCTCAAGGTTACTATCAATCTCTTCCTTCATTTCATCTTGAGTATTTAAATCCTTTTCATTAACTGTATTCTCCATAATACCACCCACCTGATCTAAATCATAATTATTTTTTTCCTCTTAAAATTAAATTTATTCTAAGTATAGCTTTAGATATTTCCTCAGCTTTCTTTAACGCACTTATTTTAACATAAGCTGGGTCAAAAATCTCCTCTAATTCCATATCTTTTATATTTCCACTGTTAAAATCTATTGAAAGAAACTTCTTTTCCTCTAGTCTCCCAGCGGCTATTACTTTTTCTAAAACTTCTAGAGAATTGAACCCGCTATTTTCAACCATCTGTAAGAAAGGTCGTTTAAGTGCCTCAATAACACAGTCAAAGCCGTACTTCTCCATTCCAACAACTTCTTCTCGATATTTTTCCAATAGGGTTGAAATATATATATCTAGAGCTCCACCACCTGCAACGACTCCATCTTTAATTGCAAATTGAAGAGAAGACGCGGCATCCTTAGCTATTCTTTCCCTTTCCCTAGTTATTTCACCCGTAGAAGAAGAAATCATTACGGTTGCATAGGGCTCACCATGACCATCCCTAATTGATAGTTGCTCCTTTTCAGCATCATACTCTACCTTATCAGCCATACCACAGTACTTATCTAAGTCTAACGCATTCTTATGTAATGCAGATTTTTTCAACATTTTACATCCACAATGTCTAGATACCTTTTCTAGCTGGCTATTTAAGACTTGATTTGCAACACAAACATTTCCATCTGAAAGTATTTGCATCGCCGCCTGATTGATATTCCTATCACACAATAGAAAATCAACCTTCATAAGAGCAATCTTTTCAGCCCATGATTTTATAATTTCTACCTTTTCAAGATAACTATTAAGTCCAGCCTCAGTTTTTAAGAGTTCATTTATGTTTTCATCTACATCGAGGGAGTCATCAAGTACCATGATTTTAGCATTATTTATTGCATTATTCTCATAAAAGTGTAGCGGTTTCTTATCTACTACCACACCGCTGAACACATTACTCTTAGTCCCTTCCATAGACTCAACACAATCACTCAACCTAAAATTATCACTTTCAATCATTTTGTTGCCAACTAGCTTCGCAGCCTTACAAATCAAGTTCGAAATTTCTTCATCTTCTCTAGCTGAAATATATGCCACCCTTGACATCAGATGATAATTGTCTTCTGTTATGCTTACTTTTTCAGCCTCTATGATTTCTAGAGCCTTGGAGATTCCTATTTTAATTCCTTCTATAATCTTATGTACAGGCACACCTAACTCAGCCATTTTCTGGGCCGAGTCTAAAAGTGCACCAGTTAAAATAGTTAACGTAGTAGTCCCATCTCCAACTTCCTTTTCTTGACTCATAACAGCATTTATCAATAATCTAGCAGCAGGATGAGATGTGTTTATTTCGCTTAGTATTGTTACACCATCATTTGTAATAATAGCATTGCCATAGTCATCTACTATCATGCAGTCCATTCCTTGTGGTCCAAGTGTCCCCTTAACTGCAGAAACAGTAGAATTTACTGCATTAATATTATTGTTTAAAGCTGATAACCTAGGCTCGCTATTTTCAAAATCATTTGAATTGCTTCTCATATTTTATCCTTTCACTATATCAAAAGATTTCAGGCAAAATGTCCTTTATATTATCTGTTAACGTTTTATTCAGATAATTAATAACGCCTACAACTTTTGAATAGTCCATCCTAGTTGGTCCAATTACCCCAAGTTTACCAATTACTCTTCCATTCAATCTATAGGTTGCAGTTATAATACTACAATCCTTGATTTCATCAATCTCATTTTCACATCCTATTTTTATACAGATGTCATCATCTGTACCACTTCTCAAAAGATCATACATTAATTCTTTCTTTTCAATAATTGAAATAAACTTCTTCGCCTTATTTATATCTGTATACTCTGGCAAATTGAATATGTTTGTTATTCCATCTAAATAAATCTTAGTATCATCTATGTCACTGAAAGAATTATTGAGCTTTGGAATTATTGCATCAATTGTAGAACTATACTGAATTAGCTCATTTTTAATTCTATTTATTAGATCTTCATCTAAATGATCTATTGTATGTCCTCTTAAATTCTCCTGCAATAAATTCGAAACCTCATCTAGAGCAGCTTGAGAAATATTTTGCATTCTCAATATAATATTCTTAATAACCCCAGAATTTGACACTAAAATTAAAAGAACCTTATCATTGTCAACCTGAACCAGTTTTATATTTTTTAGTTTACTTTTCCTAAACTGAGGTGACAAGCCAACACAGGTTAGGTTCGTTAACTGAGATAGTATACCAGATGTGTTTTTTATTACATCATCTATTTCTACTATCTTTTCTAATAACAATTCACTTACTATTTTCTTGTGCTTCTTCTCAACCTCATACTTTCTCATCAAACTATCTACATAAAGTCTGTAAGCTAAGTCCGATGGTATTCTACCTGCTGAGGTGTGGGGCTGAACCAAATATCCTAATTCTTCAAGATCTGACATTTCATTCCTGATAGTGGCAGAACTAATTCCCAAATCATATTTTTTGGCAATAGTTCTTGAACCAACTGGCTGAGCAGTGCCAATAAAATCATTGATTATTGCCTGTAATATTCTTAGTTTTCTATCAACTAAAGTCATACTACCACTCTCCATTGTTAGCACTCTCTTAAAGCGAGTGCTAAACATTCTTGATTTTAAATTAACACTTAATTTGAATTTTGTCAATAATCTTTTTAATTTTTTTAGTCTATATTAATATTTGTATTTAATACAGACCTACTTAATAGGCCTACAGAAACTCGATAAAGACCTGATTTGAAACATCCATGCCATATCTTGTTAATCTAATATGATTCTTATCTTCATACAAAAGACCTAGCTCTACTAAACTCTTTATCTTCTCACCATACATGTCATAAATAGAAATCTTAAATCTATTTTCAAACATCTCTAAATCTAATCCCTTGTTTAATCTGAGACCCAAAAATATCGTTTCTACTATCTCGTCCTTTTCGTCTTTGTGCTCTTCACTTATCACAGCGGTCTTTTTTTCATTCATAAGCCTTATATATTCATTAATATCCCCTGTATTAGCATACCTACAGGAATCCATATAGGAATGGGCCGATACTCCTAATCCTAGGTACTCTTTATTGTTCCAATATATTAAATTATGCTTACACTCATATTCCTTTTTGGAGAAATTTGATATCTCATACTGAATTATCCCATGCTGCTCAAGTAACTTAATTGCTAGATCATACATCTTCCTATCCTCTTCGTCCCCGGGCAGATTTAACTTGTTTTCATCAAATAACCTTTTGAAGGCTGTCCCCTCTTCAATCTTTAATGAGTAGGCCGATATATGCTCTGGATTCAATTTTATTACTTCCCTAAGGGTATGTTCCCAATCCTTTAGATCCTGATTCGGCAACCCGTATATCAAGTCAATATTAATGTTTTTGCATCCTGCTTCTCTGGCAGCATCATAATTATGAATGAAATCTTCTTTAGTGTGTATTCTTCCAATTTCCTTTAATACATCATTATTAAAGCTTTGAAGGCCCATACTTAATCGATTGATTCCTATATCATTATATTTTTTAAGTTTATCTTTTGTTAAAGTTCCTGGATTAGATTCTATACTAAACTCTACATTTTTTGAAATATTAAAGTTTCTAAAAAGTTCTTTTACAATCTTATCCATCTTTTCTGTTTCTAATATCGAAGGGGTACCTCCACCAATGAATATCGTTTCTACTCTGTAATCCGATAGTCTATCACTATACATATTTATTTCCTTTTTAAGAGCCTCAACATATGAGTCAATAGTCTCATTATTTTGCCTGTCGGAAACAAAGTCGCAGTACTTACACTTTTGAATACAGAATGGTATATGCAGATATAATCCTATTTCCTTCATAATAACACTCCTAAGCTATTCGCTCATGTGATGTTTTTTACCAAACATCACATATAATATAAGTTAGCCACCCCAAAAGGGTGACTAACGATTTATTTTTCATCATATTTCAAGACTGATAAAAATGCCTCTTGTGGTACTTCAACACTTCCAAGCTGTCTCATTTTCTTCTTACCTTCTTTTTGCTTCTCTAGAAGTTTTCTCTTCCTAGATATATCTCCACCATAACACTTAGCTAAAACGTCCTTTCTCAGGGCCTTTATGGTTTCACGAGCAATTACCTTATTACCTATTGATGCTTGGACAGGTATAGCAAACATATGTCTCGGAATTACTTCTCTAAGTCTCTCACAAATTATTCTACCTCTAGAATACGCCTTGCTTTCATGTACTATAAGAGAAAAGGCATCGATAATATCTTTATTTAACAATATGTCTAGTTTTACTAGATCAGATTTAACATACTTTTTAAATTCATAATCTAATGATCCATAGCCCCTTGTTTTAGATTTTAAGGCATCAAAGAAATCATATATTACTTCATTTAGCGGAAGCTCATAATTTAAGATAAGTCTTCTATCATCAATATATTCCATGTTGATCATATTACCTCTTCTATCTTGACAAAGCTCCATTACGTTTCCTACAAATTCAGTATTGACCATTATCTTTGCATCAACTATAGGTTCTTCCATATAGTCAATTTCACTTTGATCAGGCAGATTACTTGGATTTTGAATCATTAGAACCTCACCATTAGTTTTTGTAACCTTATAAATAACTCCAGGTGACGTTGTGATAATATCTAAATCAAATTCTCTGTCTAATCTTTGTTGGATTATTTCCATATGAAGAAGACCTAAGAACCCACATCTAAATCCAAATCCAAGGGCTACTGAAGTCTCAGGCTCGAATTCTAATGCAGCATCATTCAATTGCAGTTTTTCCAAGGCGTCCCTAATGCTTTCATACTTTTCTCCTTCAGCAGGGTATATACCACAATAAACCATTGGAGTAGCCTTTTTATATCCAGGTAACGGCTCCTCAGATGGATTATCTGCATTTGTTATTGTATCTCCAACTCTACAGTTCTTTACATCTTTAATACTTGCAGTTATATAACCAACATCTCCCGCCTTAAGTTCACTTACAGGTCTTGGCCCCGGTGATAATACTCCTACTTCAACAACTTCAAATGTCTTTCCAGAAGACATCATCATCATTTTATCTCCACGCTTTACCGTACCCTCTTTAATTCTTACATAGGCAACAGCACCTTTATAACTGTCATAGTAAGAGTCAAAAATAAGTGCCTTAAGTGGCGCCTCTTCATCTCCGCTTGGCTGCGGAACATACTCTACGATTGCTTCTAAAACATCTTCAATATTTATGCCATTCTTAGCTGATATAAGAGGTGCATATTCTGCATCTATTCCAATAACATCTTCAATTTCTTTCTTTACTTCATCGGGTCTTGCACTAGGCAAGTCAATTTTATTTATAACCGGTAAAATTTCTAGATCTTGATTTACAGCTAAATATACATTGGCTAGGGTCTGTGCTTCAACCCCTTGAGTAGCATCTACTACTAAGATAGCACCTTCACATGCAGCAAGACTACGGGATACCTCGTATGTAAAGTCCACATGACCTGGGGTATCTATAAGATTTAATACATATTCTTCTCCATCTTTATTGTACACTAGCCTTGTAGCCTGAAGCTTGATAGTTATACCTCTTTCTCTTTCCAAATCCATAGTGTCTAATATCTGTTCCTTCATCTCTCTCTCAGTAAGAAGTCCAGTTTTTTCAATCAATCTATCTGCTAAAGTTGATTTTCCGTGATCTATATGTGCAATTATACAGAAATTTCGTATATTGTCTTGACGGTTCTTTGACATGAATATTTTTTCCTCCCTTTTATATAGAGTTCAATATAGTATAAAATATTAGTTTTACTTGAATCTCTATACACTTAAATAATCTTTAACAATTATAACATAATCCAAATTAGTAGTACAGAAATAAAGTATATAAGGTACATTCAAAAAATAAACTAGTCACTTCGCAACCTGACTTGTTTATTTTTTTCATGTACCTTCAGCTGAGTTTAACCCAGCTTTATTTAATAAGGAGCTTACAATATTAAACTTACAGTACTAAAATATATCCTCAACTAGCTTTGCAACAATTTTACCTTTATCCTCAGCAAATTCCTTTGCTTTTTCTAGAGCATAGTTTGATTTCTCCTTGGCGCTAAGAATAAAAGCATCGACTTTTTCTACATTTACTAAATATCTATCTCCACAAAAGACGACCTCTACATTATCCTTATCCAGCCTTTTATAGTTAAAAAAACTAGCATCTTCCATAGACATCATACTACGATTTGTCTCATCTACAATCTCTAGGCCTATGTATAATAACGTAAGTAACAAGATAAATGATACCATACCGATAAAAAAGCTTTTTATTCTCCTAGCTCTATTTTGTTTTTTCGTTTTCATTTTTTCTACTCTATTCATTTTCCTCACCATTTATATTTTTGACACATGAAATTATTTTATTCCTTAAATACATAAAAAAAGAGATTTCATCGCATGAAATCTCTTTAAAATCAAATCTACTCCTAAGGACTTTCTATACATTTTCTTAATGCCTGATTGATTACCTCACCAATATATTTACTTGTTCTTCTTGCCTCTTCTATTGTATTAGTATTGTTTCCTACCTCTAATAGCGCATAGTAATCACTTTTGTACTGATTATACTTAAACTTCTTTAATATTATAGGCCTTGCTAGACCGGGATATAATTCGTCACTTACGGCTTTAATGTAATAAGCAAACTCCTTTAACTCTTCGATATTATCATTACCTCCACCAAGAACTATTGCAAACCTAGCTACCTTTTCTCCATTTATTTCAACATAGCTTCTTTTTCTTATCTCCTCATAATCTTTGGTATTTAACTCATCAACCTTGTCAATAGCATCTCTATGTATATCGAAGACTACCTTTAGGGTTGGATCCGATTTTAAATTCTTACTTAAGGTTTGCAAAGAGCGTGTGTATGAGCCTTGATAGGACGGATAATCATGAATGGTATCGTCGTGGACTACTTTGAAGCCGCTATTTCTTAGATATCCAGTCACATCCTCTCCGACCTTTACAACAGTATATTTCCTATTGAGCGAGTGATAATTCCCAACGGTCTCTGGTTTATAGGATTCTGTACCATGGGTATGATACACAAATATCAAAGGATCTTCCATAGAGTGTACGATTTTCATAGGCGATGGCACAGGAGTACTTATTATTTCTATTTCACTCGTTAACCCTTGTTTTTTCTGATCATTAGTATCTTCATTACTAGCATTTTCCTCCTCGTTTATTACCTCTATGTCATCCTCATATAGGCTCTCTCCATCATTTATAATTGGCTGGTTGTTGTTTACATAACTAGGCTTAGCGATATAGATATCACTTGTATCATTATCTTCAGTCTCCACACTAGCCTCTACACTGGTTTCTATATCATTCTCAACATCCTTTATCATAGATATCTGAGCCTTTATTAATGATTTGGGATTTTTGTAACTAACATCTACTGTCTTGCCAAAAAACTCTTTAACTAGTGTTCCAGTATCTTTCCCACCATTTTCTTTATAATTTATTTCAAGCATAGACATGGATTTGTTGAGTACATGTAGAAAAAAACTGTCTTTTCTTTCTTTTATTTGACTTTCTTGTTTATTTATCTGACTTTCGGCCCTAGCTATAACAACTTTACTATTTATAATAAAAATGTTTCCTGCTAAAATTAACATCATTAGTGTTATTAACATGACCAAAAGACCTATAGCATCATATTTTCTATTGTCCCTATTCATCTTATGCCCCCACTTCCCTTTTCATTTGATGTCCATGTTATCCTTATTAATTATATGTATATAAGGAAGTTTATATGATGAATTTTCTTTTAGTAATCTATCCGTATTTTTAACTTTTAAACAAGATAATAGGGGCTGTCTCACAAAGGTATCTTATGAGTTCAGCCCCGGGGTGCCTCAGAAACTAATCTGTTAATTTAGATATCTATTTACATCCTTTAAATCAACGCCTGGATGAAGTGCAATATTTATTCCATTTGCTATAATCTGAGATATATCAGTTATAATCTTATCTATTTCCTTCGTTGTAACAATAACATTTGCTCCATAGGGTTCCAAAACTTCCTTAATCAATGCATACTTCTCTTCTTCTTTCATATCCTCAAGTAGCTTAAAAAACTCAGAGCCCTTTTCTGAATGGCTTTTTAAAGCCTTAACAACCATACTTATAGTGTCATTTGTCATTGTTGCAGCATCTACTACAGTAGGTACACCAATGGCTATTACAGGTACGCCAAGGGTCTCCTCGTTTACTTGCTTTCTTGAGTTTCCTACTCCAGAGCCCGGACTAATTCCTGTAGTGGCTATTTGAATAGTAGTACTAACTCTTTCCATTTTCCTTGATGCTAATGCATCTATAGCTATAACTAAATCAGGGGAAGATTTCTCAACAATTCCCTTTATAATGTCAGTGGTCTCAATTCCAGTGGTTCCCATAACACCTGGAGAAACGCCACTAACCGCAGACATGGTTGGGTCATCAGTTTTATTGTACATTTTAAAGAAATGTCTTGTTATAAGTATTTTAGATATTACCTGAGGACCTAGGGCGTCAGGCGTTACATCCCAATTACCTAGTCCAACTACAAGAGTACTTATATTCTCTTTTTTAGGCAATAAATTAACCAATTCCTTAGCCAAGGCTTTACTAACATTGTCCTTAAGGTCTGCATCGGCACTTTTTAAACCTCTGGCTTCAAGTGTTATATAACTTCCCTTAGGTCTACCCATCAGTTGACTTCCATTGTCATCAAGTACGTTTACCCTTGTTATCTCGACATCACTACCTTCTCCAGACTGTTCTACTTCAACACCTGGAATTTCCTGTCTTTTATTCTCTTGATATAACTCTCTAGATTCAACAGCTAAATCTGTTCTTACTTGAAACATAAGACACCTCCAATATTAATATTGTTTTCCCTGTAGATATTTTTGCTTTGAGATTCTGGAACAAAACTATGTATACTTATAGTTTTTTTGTTCATAATACAAAAGTATTGATATAAAAATTGCTGTAAATCTACATAATAAGTTTTCCCATCAATACTATTTTCTCTATAAACTGCTTGAGCTATTCAAAAAGAATATTTCTGAAGTTTTTCGGAAATAAGAATTGTATAGAAATAACAATAACCTTCTTCATTTTGATTTGTGGAATATTCTTAAAACTGTCATTATTCTAAAAGTCAAAATGTAGATTTTTTAAGTAATTATTTTTCTTGCATTTTGATTATAAACATGATAAAATTACACGTGTTAAAGAGCAAACGAGGGGGTGAAAATATTGGCTAATATTAAATCTGCTAAGAAAAGAATTAAGGTTATCGCTAAGAAAACTGAGCAAAGCAAGAGAAGAAAGTCTATAGTAAAGACTGCTATCAGAAGATTTGATGAAGCAATCGAAGCTGGAGATGTAACACTTGCTACTGAAAAGTTCCGTTACGCTCAGAAGAAGCTTAACCAAGTAGCGGCGAAGAATACTCTTCACAAGAAAAATGCTGCTAGAAAAGTTTCTAAATTAGCAAAGCAATTAAAGCAACTTCAAGAAGCTGCTGAATAATAAGGTTTTCACCCAAAAACCCCGTCGTTAAAAACCCACTGCAAAAAAGCGTACACTGTACGCTTTTTTACTGTTTTTGAGAATTTTTTAGCAAAAAAAGAACGGAGGATCCTCATAAACCTCTCTTAAGAGGATCCTCCGGGGGTGTTTCAGAATGAGTGAAGTTCAAGGTTTTGAAATTTCAACGGTTTGGCTAGTACTAACGTACGTGCCAAGTCGGTGAACATTTCAAATAACGCAGAAATTCGCCATTCTGAGACGCCCCCTTACCTACATAGTCCCGTTATCAACATTTCTATAGCCAACTTAGCTGGCATCTTGCCTGTCTTAATTTTTCTTTCACTCTCAGCAGCTAAATTTAATATATTTAGTATATCCTTAGCGCTAAAACCATTGGATTGCTTTACATATTTCTTAGCGATATATTGAGGCAATGATATTTTAGGAGCTATTGCACTAGCAGTATAACCTCTGTCTATCATAATCTTAACTTTATTTAAAATCTTAAATTGTCTAACAATCATATGTAATATTCTACCTTCAGGCTCTCCACCAATTAACATTTGATTAAACATTTTTAAAGCTAGATTGCTATTTTTATTTGCAACAGAGTCCACTAATAAGAAAATATTATTTTCTAGTGGCTTAGTCATTATTTTTTCTATGTCACTAAGTTCAATCATTTCTTTGTCAGCTATATAATTACATAACTTCTTTATTTCATTTTCAACATCGTAAAGTGTTGAACTTGAGTCTCTCTCTAGGTATCTCAAAGAATCAATAAGCCCTTCCAGAGCAGTATTTGATACTCCTTTATGGTTACTTTTAAGTATCTTTTGAATCCATTTTACAAAAGACGTTCTATCTAGTTTATCAAATTCAAGTATCTTACCATTTGACTTTATTTCTTTTACAAGCTTCTTTCTCTTATCTATTTTATCACCTGCAATAAAAATAAGGCATGTAGTCTCAGGAATATTTGAAATATACTTAATTAACTTCTCTTCGTCATCCTTACTCATAACACTTTTATTACCACTAAAAGCTTCCTTGGACTTAACTATAACAATCCTCTTTTCACCCATAAAAGGAAGGGTCTCACAGGAATTCAATACCACATCAATATCATCTTTAATACCATCATAAAAATTATAATTAAAGCTCTCATCATTAGCACTACTAAAATATCTATCCTTTACAAGATCCATTCCTTTATTAATAAGGTATTTTTCCTTGCCAAAAAACAAATATACACTTGAAACATTATTCTCTTTAATATCCTTTAGTAAACTCTTATACGACATTTTTTCCTCCTCAGGCTATAAACTACTCATGGCTAAGCATTGTTTTAACCTCAATATTCTTTCCGTCTGTTTCTATTATAACAGCACCATTCTTATCATTTCTATATATTTTTATTTCTCTTTCCTTCAATTTATTTAGAGTATCACCATGTGGGTGGCCAAAAACATTCTTTCCAACTTGTATTACTGCTATTTCCGGGGTAAAAGAATCTAAAAATTCCGGTGTGCTCGATGTTTTACTTCCATGGTGGCCTACCTTTAAAACGTCTACATCTCTTTTAAATCCACCCCTTACAATATCCATCTCTGCTTCCTTCTCAATATCACCGGTTAAAACCACTTCAAAGTCTTTGTATTCTAAAATAAGAACCAAGGAGTTGTTGTTTGTATCTTCGTTAGTATTTTCTATAAGTTCTGCCTTAGGGTATACTGCAGTCAATGTTAAGTCTTTTTCCAATCTTATTATTTTACCCTTACTGAATTCCATTATAGGAATCTTATTTTCCAAGCATATCCTCTCTATTTCTTGCCACTCTTCAGATGTATACTCCTTTGTGCCTATAACCATCTGTCCTGTTTTTATATTTTCAAGGACATTTGCAATTCCTCCGATGTGATCATTATGAATATGACTTACACATATTAAGTCTATATATGAAATACCATTCTTTAATAGGAAGCCCGATAGGAAATCTTCTTGTTCCTTCCCTCCGTCTACCAGTATCCGTTTACCCTTTGGGGTCTCAATAAGTATGCAATCCCCCTGGCCTACGTCAACAAAGGTAAGTCTTAAATCCTTAGGACGAAGGATTTCAAATACATTCATACATAGGATAACAACAAACAGTATTGCCACTATATTTTTAGTTTTTATTTCCTTTATATAAGGTATTTTCTCTTTATAACAAATTAGTATTAAAAAGATATAAAATAGTATTATAACTGTAAAGTTTGGAGATGCAACGCTAAATTTACTAAATGAAACATATGAAGACAATGAATTTATCCATACCAGTAATTTTATTAGCATACCATCAACATAGGCAACGTACTGTGAAAGGCTTGCGTTTATAAACAATGTGATAAAAAATACTAAATTCACTGGAAGAACAATACCCATCAATAAAACTACAGGTATATTTATTATCAGGGCAATAGGAGAAAACATATTAAAGTAATACGCAATTATTGGAGCAGTTCCGATTTGTGCAGCCAGTGTAACGGCAACCATCTGTCTAAGAAAATCAGGTAATAAACTTAGACCTTTATAAATAGGTCTATAAAATAGACCTATAGCTATTACTGCTGAAAAAGAAAGTTGAAACCCAATATTAAATATCATAAATGGATTAACTACAATGTTAGCTAAACAAATAAATGCTAATGCCGTAAATAGGTCATATCTTCTATCTAGATGATTTGATATTGAAAGAAGAGTTATCATCGATGATGCTCTTATCACAGATGGTGTAAATCCTACAATAAGTGCAAAAAACCAAATTAAAAGTATTGAAATTGTGACTTTATATTTTTCAGTCGTCCTTAACAGATTCAGTATGAAATTAATGAACATAAACAAAATTCCAAAGTGCAGTCCCGATACAGCTAAAGCGTGGGCAGTGCCATTTGTTTTAAAATTCTCGTATATATCCTCATCGATAATTTTCTTATCGCCAAAGGTAATACTAAGGGCAACCTTACCTTCTTCACCGGGAAAGTTCTCGAAGGTCCCTTTGTAGATACAACTTTTTATTTTATGCCTAAGGTCTATAAAATATGGCAAATCTGCCGGTCCTATAACCTCTACACCATGTTTTTTAGCCTTCGTAATGGTATAAATACCCTGAGTCCTTAAATAAAGATTATAATCAAACATTCTTGGGTTTCTAGCAGCATCAGGTATCTGAAGCTTCCCCTTAACCTTCACTCTCTTATTGTTTAAGCTTTTGCCTTTATATTTATAAATTCTCAATATAGATTTATCCTCTAAGCTATAGCTCCTTCCATCATGGCGAATTTCCCTAATAATTAGCACATATGTACTTTTATCGGTCACCTCCTTCTGGATGCAATCTCCTATTATCTCAACATCTTTATCAATAAATATCTTTGCGGGATTTTCGGTGATATAATTGTATTCCAGATTTAGTGCTCCCAAAATCGTCATAGCTAAAAGTACGCTAGTTATAACCATTCTGTTTTTCCTATATAAAAAAAATATTACTACTATTATATTAATGCATATAGCTACCAGTAAAACTTGTATTGGTAACCTTAAATAGTATTGAATTATGCTTCCTAGAATAACAGCTATGGTTATCCCTGCTAGAGGTCTTCTATACATGCTCAATTTCCACCTTTGACCTTTTTTTCATATATAGAGAGTTCCAAGTAAGTCTTAATTTACACATATCAAAATATCTGATGTTTCTGGGGATTTTTGATGTGTATAAATTAAAGCTTTGACTGGAATCCCTATAACCCATAGGAACTTTTAAAGAGTTTAGAATTGTCGATAACTATAATTTCTGTCATTTTTCTACAATTCTTCTCATAAATCCATTTCCCTTCTTTTTTCTTTAAATAACTAAAAATAACCTATGGAAATCATATAGCTTTCCATAGGTTATATCTTCATTCAGAAATAACATCTGAGTTTTTCTTGATTATTTTCTACTGTCCTTTACCTTCTCTTTTTATTAATACAGCAGCTAAAATGGCTGTTATAGGTATTGATAATATAAGCCCAATACTTCCAGCAAGTGAACGGACTACCTCAGTAGCTATAATATCTAGATTTATGATCCTAAGTATTGATGTCTCATAGGCCATAAATAGCAATAGTAATGGAACGGCACTTCCTGTGTATGCCAGTATCAATGTATTTGACATCGTTCCCATTATATCCTTACCTACGTTCATACCTGACAGGAATAACTCCTTCATAGTTAAATCCGTATTAGCACGATTTACCTCTTCTATTGATGAAGCAATTGACATACATACGTCCATAACAGCTCCCAGAGCTCCTAGTAAAATCCCAGAGAAAAGTAACTCCTTAAAGTTAAACTTTATATTCTGCGGTATATAAAGCAGCATCACAGCCTCTTCACTTGTCATACCCGTCAATCTAACCTTTGTCCCAATTACAAATGCCAAAAAGCCCGCAATTAGTACTCCAGATACAGTTCCAAGTATTGCAGCAAAGCTCTTTTTTGTTATACCAGAGATCAATAAAATCGTTAAAACCGTAATAACAACGGATATTAGTATGGTTATAGCCACTGGATTATAACCTCTTAACATCAAAGGTAAAAGCACTTTAAATATCATGAACATTGTAAATACTAAAGTAATAATTGTTTTCAATCCCTTGCTTTTTCCAATCACCAAAAGACTCAGTGCAAAAACACCAGCAAGTATATATATGTAAAAATCTCTAATATAATCTGCTATATTGACTACTAAACTTCCATCTTCATACTCTTCAATCAGTACAAGTACCTTATCCCCTGGCTTTACAGGTATGTCATATACAGGATGACCAGATAGGGTATTCTCTATATTGAAGACCTCGCCTTTATATTTCCCCGTTGTTACTTTTAATTCCACGTATTGAATAGATTCAATATTGTCGTTACTCACATCTCCACCATCAAAAGTTTCTAAAATAACGGCTCTTTCGTAAAGAGATGGTATCTCATCTTCTCCTTCTCCATAGGAACAGAAACTAAATAGTAAAAATACTAGTAGGGATATTGCTAGAACTTTTTTTGCCATATTTATCACCTCGTCTAAATATTGTCTCAATAATTATAACATACAATTCTTTTATGGCATAAAAATACGTGCTAGTCCATAAAATTCAAAAAGACCCTCTAATCCCTTAGAAGGTCTCTATACTTAACTACAATCTATATCAATTGTCCTTAATGGTTTAAATAATCAGGTACAGTTTCAGGATCAGTATGTTTATTACCTACATAAAGTAAATCGGCTTCAATATTTATGCTGTGATTGTTTTTATCATGTTTTATTTCTGCATTTTCTATTCTTCCATCATCCTGATGATAGTTTAGAAATTGTGTTAATATATCCCTTGCATTATTTACACTGACTTCATCATTATATGCCAACATATATTCATCCTCAGGAACCTCTAGATATAATTTATATTTGTCTTTTAGCTTTATTCTTCTTTCAGATATACTATTTAGCAATTTTTTCACACTCCTTAATTTTCCGTGCCTCACATGTAAATAATGTATTTAAAGACACTTTAATACCTATATTATGTGTAAAAATTGCAATAGTAATACTAAATCTATATCTCGTAACTTTTTAATTCTGTGGCAATTTCTACATCGCCAGAAAAATAAGCTTTAGCTTCATTCAAAAGTTCATTTGTATCATACTCAGGCCATAAATGGGTTAATAAAAGCTTTTTCACTCCTGCATTTGTTGCGATTTCACCAACTTGCTTTGCAGATAAATGATATGCATCTTCAGTTCTGTCCTTTTCTAGTAGATTGCATTCACATAAGAACAAATCACTATTATCAGATATTTCATTTACTGCATCACAGTATTTTGTATCGGCGGAATAAACAAATTTTTTACCTTTTTCTTCGACTATCACACTATAAGTTTTAATCGGATGGGACATGAGCTTAAATGTTATCCTTATATCCCCGAAGGTTAGCATAGTATGATCCATCAATTCCTCTTGAATAAAAGCATTTTTAAACTGCAATTTATTGTATGTATCCTCTGGATCCTTTGGTGCATATAAAGGTATACTTCGTGTTATGGCACCCTTCTCCTGATTTATACCTAAAGCATAACGCATAACCATTATATCTGAAATGTGATCACTATGTAGGTGACTTAATATTATTGCATCTAGTTCACTTAAGCTTCCTATGATACTAAGGAGTCTGCTAAGTGTTCCATTACCGCAGTCAATTAAAATTTTATGATTTTTAGTCTCTAATAAATACCCAGAACAAGCGCCTCCAGCTCGCGGATAGGGTCCTGAATTTCCTAAGATGGTGATTTTCATAAGTTAGTCCTCCTCTATTTTTAATTAACCAAAGATGTCTTTGGGAATTTTTTTCATTAAATTGCTTATATACTTAAGATTCTACCACAAAATTTATTTAATATGCCAAAAAATATCAAAAAGCCTATCTCTAGGCTTTTTCAAGGCTGTTAACAATCTAAAAAAGCCTATTTCTAGGCTTTTTGACTATTTATAGTTCTTTTTTTAAAAAGATTTGTTCTGCTAAGGGCTGCACCAATTGGAGCAAATATAGCTGCTCCTCCAAAACCTTGAATCAAGTTTCCAGGTATTGATTGTAGTGGAACTATGAAGCTTCCTTGCATAAGTGAAGCTGCGAAATAATACCCTGTAACCATCCAAAGCGCACCCACTACTATTGACATAATTTTTCTATTACTATTTTCACCTTCAGCTATTCTCCCTACTATATATCCCATAAGTCCCTTTATTATAAGAGTAGGTAAGGCCCAATGTGCATAACCACTTAGTATATCAGCTAATGCTGAACCTAACCCCCCGGCGATTGCACCATGTTTCCTTCCAAATAAGACAGCCGCTAGAAAGATCATACTATCACCTAAATGAATATATCCACTTGTAGCAGGTATAGGTACTCTAAATGACATAGTTGACATAGCTACTAATGCTACTAAAAGTCCCATGATTGTTAAATCTCTAGTTTTAAAA
This sequence comes from Wukongibacter baidiensis, assembly GCF_050888315.1. NCBI lineage: Bacteria > Bacillati > Bacillota > Clostridia > Peptostreptococcales > Caminicellaceae > Wukongibacter > Wukongibacter baidiensis. Next base: position 6,340,214 of record NZ_CP138202.1, on the reverse strand, counting down.
TTACCCATTGTATTCACCTTCCTATAAATTGTATTGTTATGTATTACTTTTATTCTATTATAATATAAATTGTATCTATTGTAAATGGTATTCAAACATAATTTTCTCGTTTTTCAATACAATTGTACCGGTACAATACAACTTTCTAGCACCTATTTTTTACCTACAGACTAAAATATTCACCAAAAACATGAAAAGAGGCTGTCTCATAAAATTCTCTTATGAATTCAGCCTCTTATGACCTAATTTTATATCATTCCCTATAACCAGCTTTCCAGCTTTTCAATATCCTTTATTACCATTTTCTTTCCAGAGATATCGATTGACCCCTCTTTCTTAAAACGACTCAAGATTCTACTTACCGTTTCTCTGGCTGTCCCTATCATATTAGCTAATTCCTGTCTTGAAAGATCTAAATCAAATTCGATTTGTCCATTTCTTTCTATTCCAACATTTTTAGATAGTCTTATAAGCGTATCGGCAGTTCTAGAGTAGGTATCATTTAAAGCTAGTTGTTTTAACTTCATCTGAGCATTAAATAACCTCTTACTCAATATTTTTATCAAATTAAAACCAAGCTCTGTATTTGATTTTATCAGCTTCTCTAGATCATAGTTCCTAATCACACCAACAACAGCATCTTCTATAACTTCAGCCGTTGCAGGATAGCTTATATCATTAAAGATAGTCACCTCAGCAAAGACATGGTTTTCACCATAAATGTTAAGAATAAGCTCCTTTCCATCCTTCGAAGATTTAGATATCTTTATCTTTCCGGACTTTATGAAATAAAAGGCCTCCCCTTTATCTCCCTCCATGAAAATTACACTGCCCTTTTTATATTTTTTCTGAATAGTAATAGATAAAATCTTATTTAGATCATCGTCCTTCAATTGTGAAAATATAGGAACCTTCTTTAGCGCTTCGATATTGTCCATCTTTTTCCCCTCTTTTATAGATAGCAACATTAACATTTATTAAATCTTAAAGTCGCTTATCCTTATTTAAAGATTAATAATTGCAAGCTCTAGCTTTTCTCCATTGTTAGATAGTATCAGTAGTTTATCCTTACTTGGAGATTCATAAATACCAGTAACTGCTTCACTAGCCCTATACTTAAGATAGTTAGATTCAAAATCAGTTATATATACACCATTATTAAGAACATATAAGAGTTTGTTTGAATCTAGGTACTTGTAAAGCATTGGATCTTCCTTACCTTCCTTTTTAGAAGTAAATTCTTGAAGATTATTATACTCCTTTACACTACGTTTATTAAGATTAATAATCCTAATATTATTTTTTTCGTCGTTACCAAGAGAAGATACATGTATATTGTTCTCAATCAAATCAAATTTATAATCTTCTCCAGTACTATTTATATCCTTAAAATAGCTCTGTAAATCAGAAAGAGTATTATTTTTAAGCCCATAGGAATAAATTTTATTAAAATAGTATTTATTATCGTCCTCGACATACTTACCTACAACTATTAAGGCCTCACTATTATCCTTCCAAATAGCAGGTCTTATTACCTTGTATCCCTTCCCCATCTTCTGAGTGTATTTAATTTTTCTCGTCTTAAGATTATAGAAACCTACTCTATCACTAGCTAGATTTTCTACGCTCACATCTTTTGTATTTGTAACAGAGTTATTTTCCATATGTGAAAATGCAACTGTAAGGTTCTCCTTACCCCAACTAGGATTTATACCCAGAATCTCTTCAGCATAAACCTTACCCGAATCAGCTCCAAATACTGAAAAGTAGCTTTCCTTAAAGTCTTCTTTATTTATATTGGCTACAGCTAAGTAACCGGCTTCGTATGAAAAACTAACATTGTTCTCGAAGTTCTTTAAAGCTTCATTTCCTATTTCCTTATCAATGCTGGCTACCTTTTTGCTTGAAAAATTATAAACCTTTATTTTTTTATCATTAGTATCATAAAAAGCAACTTTTTTCTTATTACCAGATACCTTAACTAATAGCTGATCATTTAATTTTATACTATCACTCAACAATTTAGATTCCTTGTCTTTTCTTACATGAAAAAGTCCCTTCTTCTTCGCAGCTTCGCTATAGATAAGATAACTATCTCCATCTATTTCTACAATCAATTCAATATTTTCCTTGAACTCTTTCTTGTAGAACGCCTCGCCATTTTCATGATTCTGTGACAATTTCTTTGAATTATAGTCAAATTGGAAAAGTTCTGTTTTGTTGTTATCAGCTAAACCTTTGAAGCTTACAACATTATCATCTATCCATTTAACATCATGGGCATCTTTAACATCTGATACATACTTTATAAAATTATCGCCTTCAACAACCTCTACATTTTTACTTTCATAGCTTTGTTTTAATAGACTCGTAACCTTTATGTCATCACTCATCATTTTAGTTAAAAGAAATGCTGTAAGTAATATTCCACAAAAAATTAATACATTCTTATTACTTTTCATTGTTTTTGTTCAACTCCTCATCCATTCGTTGTCTTGCCTCATCTAGATTATTATAGGCTGCATCAATCATTTTCTTTAACTCAGTAAGTAAATCACTAGTATAATTTCGATTCATGAACTGAAATATATCTATTTGATTATTATCATTTAAAAGATTGTTTAGTTTAGCATAGGTAAATATTCTATATATCTTCTTGCCCTTTACTAGTACTACTATATCATTCAATAATAACTTTTTTAAAAGCATATTAAAATTTTCAATGCCTTTATTATCTATTTCTTCAATTTCTCCCAAATTGATTATCCTACCAATGAGCTTTTCTCCGTTAAATAAAAAGTAATTTTCATTAATGTAGACATTACTACCTCTTTTTATCTTTGAAAATCTGAAATCTCCTCTTTTTATCCTTCTAGCTTTACCGAAGGCTTCCAAATAGAGATACTTCATGTTAAAGTCCACATTTCTTATTTCAATTATTTGTCCATTTGCCCAAACATAGGTTTTATCTTCTTCAATCTTTTCATCAACTTTTAGCTTATCGAAGGTCATATTCTCAAGATTTAAAGTCAGGTCTTCATTTTGTTCATTTCTACACTTGGCCACAACATAAAATCTCATATGCTCACCCCATTGGATCTGGATAATTTGTATCCTACATAAGTATTATCTAATATAGAGCTTTCAGTGAAAGCTTTAACTTCTACACATCAAAAATCCCCAGAATCATCGGATATTTTGATATGTATAAATTAAGTTTCACTAGGAACTCTCTATATATAGTTCCTCTATAATCTCAATTTCCTCCCTAGTAAAATAAAAGGCTTTATAAATTTCTTCATCAATTTTTCTTTGATACTTGTCTATCAATTCCCTGTCATAACCCCTATCACAACAATCTAATATTCTATTTGTAATACTTATTATGTTTTCTCTAATATCACAATCAAGGTTTAGATTTATAGGAATTCCAGCTAAAGGACTAGAGTACAATTCAAGGTAGTTCCCCTTTCTTTTTCCCATATTATACAGCCAGAAATAGGTTACATTTGAGTTTAGTATACCCAATAACAGCTTAAGATCTACCTCTTCATCCTTTGTAGTGATGAAATATACATCTGCACTAGCATACCACGGGTCTTCATTATAACCAAAATTATTCTTATTGGCCCTCTGGGGCACAACTATCTTAGGTCCTTCAAATATACTCTGTTCTCTGCTCCATTGCAGGGCAAACCAGTTTCTAATCCCTTTTTTTGTCTCTCTTCTCATGTCCATAATATTCTTATACTTTTTGAGATGTTCTTGTATAACAAAGCAATTTTCACTATTAGAGATATTCTTATCAGTAAAGTATAAGATAAATTTATTTGTAGATTTATTTGTAAAATACTTCTTAATGTCGCTATTTTTATAAAAGGGTTTTAAAAGCCTACAGATATCCATACTAGCATTAGATACCTCTTCTTTGTTCAGTACAAAAATTCCTTCATTATTATTAATGTTATATTTTTCTATTATCTCCTTTTCAAGCTTCACATCCAACATTCTACCGGTTACCTTATCGGCTCCACTAACAATCCCTTGATTAACATTGCAGAGATCCCCTAGATTTAAGCCGCAATGGGATTTTATTTTCTTTATGATCCTAGAGTACTCACCATTCGGAAAAATCATTATATTTCCATTTGATTCATATAAATTTCTTTGATTTTCTAATATATAGTTAGATACGTCGTCATTACTGACTTCCTTACTATTTATCAGATCAGTAATCTCAGATGTTTTTACTCTGTGATTTTTTATGTACTTTACATTTATAGGCCTGTTTTCCTCGGCCCCCTTTGTTATAGTAAAAATAATATTGTGCTGACCCTTTGCGGCTTTAAAAACTTCATATTCATTGAAGTTTATAATTTCCCTAAAGCTAACCTCGTCCTTGAAGAATCTTCGGAGCTTCTTAGCCCCATCGGCGGTGATAAAATAGTTTGTGGTTATATATGAAAGCACGCCACCATCTTTAAGTATATCTATGCCTCTATAAATAAAATAATAAAAATAGTCCATCTTAGCTTCATAGTAGCTCTTTCCAAACTCATATTTCTTTATATTCTCAAATAGCTCCTTGTTCCCCTTTTCTCCAACATAGGGAGGATTTCCAATAACTATATCAAATCCACCGTTATCTATCACCCTCTTGATTTCTGATGCCGTGAAAATTTCTTCTCCAAGGATACTATTTCTTAGGTAGAAATTTAACCTCAAAGAATCAATATTAAACTCTTCATAACCTGCAAACATGTCTATGTACTTTAAAGCAACCATTTCAAGAGGACTCAGCTGAATGTCTATTCCAAATATATTATTTTCAAGTATCCATTTCTTTTCCTTATATTCGTTAATATCAAGCTTTAGTTCTCTGTATATAGACGCCTTTATATCATAAATCATCTCTAGGGTATGATGTAAAAATAGCCCTGAACCACAGGCAATATCAATTATCTTTATTTTCTTTAATAGATTCAATATCTCTAGTAATTGAGATTCCCTTATGTTAATGATAGCCTTATCCTTAACGAGCTTCTCAAGACTAGTTCTATCTATCTCTATATTATCTTCTATATAAAGTATAATTGAATTCGAAACGATAAACTCAATTATAAATCCAGGCGTGTAATAGCTTCCTGTCAACTCTCTTTTTTGATTGTTCATGTATTCTTCCAGGATGCCACAGAGCGCCATTAGATCCATTTCCTCAGGAAGCTCTTTAGAAATCTCTTCAAAATATGAATTCTCTTCAGTGATTTGATTCGTAGTTTCAAAATTCCTGTTTACAAAGTCAATATAGTCATAAAATTTGATCCCATTTTTCCTCAGGACATTTTCTCTTATCAAATTAATAAACGCTGCTTCTTTATTGCTCTGCCCTTTATCCATATTTTCTAAAATCTTGTCTAAAGCTTTTACTAAACTTTTTTCCATAAAAGATTCCTTTCTGCATATAATACGATAAACATCTCACATTCTGGAGATTTGACATCCAGCGTTTCTGGGGATGTTAAATCTTCGGAATGTAATAGATTTTTCGTAACTTATATGATAAGCTAAAATCTTATCTCCTCTTTAAATTATATTTTATAGTGGTCTAAGTTACAAGTTTTAAAGGAAAAAGACATCAATCGACAGACCTAAACTGACATATCCAATAAAAAATCCCAGCACACAACGTGCTGGGATTTTACTAACCTTTTAAAGTTCTTACATATTTTCCTTCTCCAACCTTCTTTACACCATCTATTTCTTGGATTATTTCATCCACAACTAAATCAATATCATTAATATTTATATCTATTCCCTTTTTCTTTAAATATTTCATTATTGTCAGTAACCTAATATGGTAGTTACAAGGGTTCTTAAAATAAGGATGCTTTTCAATATACTTTCTTATTTTCTTTCTGTCAATAAGATACTTAGTATCAATACCATTATCCTCAATCTTTTTCTCAACCTTGCTTAAATAATTATTTACATGTTCCTTAGGATCATTATATTTATTAAGCAATCCCCTAATGTCTTCTATAATACTTTCCATTTTAATATTGCTCGATGATGGTTCCATAGTCTTTTTGTCATTTTCCCCCTCGTAGGGCTCAGATAAATCAGCCGTAGCAGTTTCCATAAAGAAAATGTACCCCTTTCAAATAATAGTAATACAATTTATTTTACTACCATAATAGAAAACTGTCAAATGGACAAGAGTAGTTATATGGCTGTTTCCCTTGCCATTTCTCGGTTTAAGCTCATCGTCACCAGTCTTAATCCTATGTAATAATAGTTTGTGCTATTTCCACCATAGTTAATCAGAATTTATTTAAATTTTTATAGTACTATAATATATCCTCTATTGTTAAAATCTCATCCTTTACATGTTTTATTAGATCACGCGATAATTTCTCAAGTGTTCTTTTAGCTTTCGTCTTATCTATTTCAGATATACATTCTATTTCCAATTTCTCTTTATACAATACAATCTCACACAGTATTCTGTTCCTGCCTTCATCATACATAGTAAAATAGAGAATGTTGTCTTCTTTATCCTCTAAATCTATCTCTCCGTTGTTGTATAAAATATCATACAATCTCTTGTAGTTTATAACTACATAGGTGCTTTGATAAACTGTATAGTCATTATTGTCCTCTATCTGTTTCCTTGTTAGATCATCAATAATATTGGCAAAGCTATATAGTAATATAGGATTATTTTCAAGAAACTTCTTTACTGTGTAAAACTTATCTCTATTTCTATCCATTTCATGTTTTTCATGGAAGATTTTTTCGATTCCTCCTTGGAATCTTTTATCTAACTTCAGATAGTCGTCCAGTAAATAATTCTGACCATTAAAGCTTATAACCCTTCCTATTATAAGTTCATTCATATTTATAACTTCTTTACTTTCTTCTAATAGAAATTCTTCTTTTAAGAAAACATCAGTAAGCTTCTTTTTACCGTTCAATATATTGCTCTCATATATAGATAAATATGTATTTGAAAGCCCTTCAATAATAATATTTTCCTCGTCGGTTAGTTCACTACCTTTTATATGTATATATTCCTGAAAAAAAGTCCTTCCATTTTCTAAGCTATAATCCCATAATAACCAAGAAACAAAATTCTTCTCATCATAGGAATAATTGTTTTCATTCAATACCTCTGTAAAAAAATTCTTTGCTCGCTCTACCTCAGTTTTATAATCTGGACTCAAGGCGAAATATAATACTTTATCTGTAAGTTTGTTTTCCAATTTCTTAAATTCATCATATGACATATTCATCTTTTCACTCCCATATAAATGTTTACGGTGAATCTCAAAGGGGAATAATCTAGTCTCCCCCTATGATTCTACCTTAATAGCATTCAACATTCAACTTTTCTTTCAATATTATAGAGATTCCAGTGAAAACTTTAATTTATACACATCAAAAATCTTCAGAAGCATCAGATATTTTGATACATATAAATTAGATTTCACTAGGAACTCTATATATTAAAACTTTAAAAAGTTATTGTATTCTCCTCTATTTCAAACTAAATATATATTCTAAGGCCGGAGCCTTTTTATAAAATTCATTAAATCTATACTCTTCTCTTATATCTAAAGGATATAATTTTCTAAAAATTAATTTTATCTCATCGTCTGTAATATCTTTCAGATCTATATTCGATAACCCGCCTACAATTATGTCAGCAAGTTCTTTATCAATATCATATATATCATAATCGCTTTCAGCGAATATATGCTTAAAAAAACTCATTTCTCCATCATTTTTAATATCGATTATTGCGATATCGTAAAGCTTATCATATCTATCCTTAATATTTTTTACTAGCTTATTCCAAACTTCTATACCTTTTTTATTAAATTTGCTTGCTATTTTACCTTTATCTTCAAATACTCTTAAGAGTAATAATTTTGCACAATAGTTGAAACATGCTTTATTTAAAAATAGTTTACACCATTTAACTTCCTCATACTCGAGATTTTTTCTGCTGTCTATTCTAAATTTTTTTACTATACCAATATTCTCGTATTCATATTTAATCATGAAGGTCTTCTTAAATCTTTCTAGTACTTCTGATATATTTTGTACTTCATGCAAATCTCTTCCTCCTTTCTTAAATTCTAGGCACACTAGTCCTTACTATATAATATTGCTTCGGGTCCATATTTGTCAGCTTATTTTTTAATATTGTGAAGTATTTTCTAATTATCTTCATATATTTATACAAAGGAGGGATCACATTGAAAAGAAAACTCATATTTGTACTAGTTATTTTACTTGTAGCTTCCACAATATCGTTAAACCAAGGACATCTAACAACGATATATACTTCTGCCATCGATAGCTTCAATGCTATTAACAGCTCTATCCCTTACAGCCTAATTGAACAGCTTGATAGCAGTAATATAGTCAAACAAAAAGAAGCTGAAACCGAACTAAAGAAAATCTGCCTCGATATTCTTGACTATACAAATTGGCAAAATTACATAGATTATATCAATCTCGAAACCTATAAAGGAAATGTTCTGCCCGGTGGTAGCGATGAGCTTATAGTTGCTTTAAACTTGTCAAAAGACTTGGCAACAGTATGCGTATTCAGCGATACGGGGCAAAACTATAGTTTTGCTCAGAAGATTGAGAATCTACTTCCAATCGAAACAATTCAATTTGTTAAAATCCCTGATAAAGACTACGATTTTTTAGTAATCCATCAGATTGCCGATGAAAGACTTGGAGCATTTTATTATGAGAAATTTCTAGAAATCTACATGTTTGAAAAAAATATCTTTAAAGAGAAGCTGAAAGAAACTACCTTTTATGAAGAGATATATAAAAGTGTATGGATAGATGAGTCTGCCCCTAAGGACGAATGGAATAAAAATACAATTAAAAACAATATACTTTTTATTGAAAACTCAGATCTATATATTGATGTTTCAGGTACAAAAAATAAATATAAAGCCAAGGGCGATAATACCATCCCTAAGAGTAATGAATTTAAAATAGAAAATAGTACTTCCTATAAGTATAGATATTTCTGGAATAAAGAATTTGAAAAGTTCAGTAGAAAGGAAGATGTAGTGACATTTAACGATGTTCCAGTCTTTGTTCATAGTGATAGCGAGACCGATAGTAAAAATTTATGTGGTTTTTCGAAAAATAAATATAAGTTAGTGACTACTTCTGATAAAATATTGTATATAGACAAAGAAGTAATTGACGAACAACAATAGGATTGATAAATAAGGAGTGGATGTACTTGACGATAAAATTATTTTATAAGAACCCCTACATAAAAGAATTTAATGCGAATATTTTAAAAATAGTAGAGAAGGATGATATGCTTCACTTAGAACTTAATCAGACAGCCTTTTACCCTGAAGGCGGTGGACAGCCAACGGATACAGGCTTCATTGGTGATATAGAAGTTTTAGAGGTTTATGAAGCTGGAGAAAAAATATATCACGTAGTTAATCAGCTGCCATCTGCCTTAGACAATGTTAGATGTCATATTAACTGGGAACGAAGATTTGATCATATGCAGCAACATCTAGGCCAGCATATTTTATCTGCTGCCTTCGAGAAGCTTTATGATGCAAATACAGTAGGCTTTCATTTGAGCCCCAATACTTTGACTATTGATATAGATAAAGTTTTATCCTACCACGATATAACCAAGGTTGAATATTTTGCAAATCAATTAGTTTTTAATGACTTTACAGTTGATATTCTATATCCCACTGAGGAGGAGTTAGCTAGTTTACCCCTTAGGAAGCCACCAACTGTACTTGAAAATGTTCGAATAGTAAAATTAGATGATTTGGATTATTCTCCTTGCTGTGGAACCCATCCAAATAGAACTGGAGAAGTAGGTCTAATAAAGATTAAAAAGTTTGAAAAGCATAAATCTGGCTTAAGAATAGAGTTTGCATGTGGAAATAGAGCTTTAGATGACTATCTGCTTAAGAATAATGTAGTTAATCAGCTTTCAGCAAATCTTTCTGTAAAATCCGATGAGATTCTAAGCAGTATAAAGAGAATTAACGAAGAATTGCTTAATATGAAGAAAGAGAATAAAGCTTTAAAAGAGCAGCTTATTTCATTTGAAGCAATCGATCTACTTAATAATAGCTCTACTATCAACAATTCAAGGATTATAAAGAAAATATTCTACGATAGAGACTTTAATGAAGTAAAACAATTATCAACTACTCTGATTAATAACGACGGAACCGCTGTTATATTTGGATTAGTTAGCGATGATAAGGCTCAGCTTATTTTTAGTCGTTCAAAGGATTTAGACGCTATTAAAATGAATGATATTTTGAAGGAATCCATTACTTTGATTGATGGAAAGGGCGGTGGAAGTCCCTTCTCTTCTCAAGGAGGAGGAAAAAATGTTGATGGTATTCACTCGGCCATTGATTTAGCTTATAATAGAGTTAAAAATTTCTGCTAATTTCATTTAAGTAACATAGTACAAAAGACTCTGAGTTATCAGGGTCTTTTCCTGTTTAGCTAGTCTCTCCTTTCGTTATACTTCCAATATATTTCTCTTAAACCCGGGTTAAATTTTTCTAAATTTTTTATAACAAATTCATGTATCTCTTCATATATTGATATTAAGGTTAGAATTTTATCAGTATCAATAATTAATATAAAGGAGGACTTTCCTTATGTGGAACAATCAATTCGGATATTATCCACCAATGATGAGAGGTTACGGTAAAAATTATGATGAAGATTTATGTCTTTATTATGAAAAAGAGAAAGTTTACTATGATAACAGATATCCAGAGTGTTTTAAGGATGCATTAAAGGATCTAGAGTGCCAAAAAGTGAACGTTTCTTTAACAAATGGTGACACCTATGACAATGTTACTTTAGACGAGGTTAACAGAGATTACATCGCTGTAAGAAAAAATGACTGTGCAGAAGTTTGTCTAATTCCTATGAACAAGATTTGCAGTGTATGTTGTTCAGATGATCTTGCTAAGGACCTTTGGGGACAGCGCATTAAAAAGGCCCCTGATAACAACAACAAGTATTATTACAAGTAATAGCACAAAATAATAAAGGAGTCTTCTACTGAAGACTCCTTATTGTTTTTATATCTATAAAATTCTAGTAAACACCTTGAGCTAACATTGCAGCTGCAACTTTCTTGTATCCAGCAATGTTTGCACCTGCAACTAGGTTATATCCTAATCCATATTCTTGAGAAGCTTCCATAGCATTCTTATGGATGTTTACCATGATATCCTTTAATTTAGCGTCAACTTCTTCAAATGTCCATGAGTATCTCATGCTGTTTTGAGACATTTCTAAAGCTGATGTAGCAACTCCACCTGCATTAGCAGCCTTAGCTGGAGCCATAAGAATACCTTTTTCTAAGAAGAAGTTTATTGCATCGTTAGATGTAGGCATGTTAGCACCTTCACCTACTGCAATAGCACCATTTTCGATGATGTTCTTTGCTCTATCCATATCGATATCATTTTGAGTCGAGCAAGGAAGTGCGATATCATACTTGAATTTACCTTCCCAAACATTACCTTCATGGTATTCTGCTTCTGGATGCTCTTTAACGTACTCTTTAATTCTCTTTCTTTCAACTTCTTTTAATCTCTTAACAGTCTCTAAGTTGATACCGTTAGCATCGTATATGTAACCAGCTGAATCAGACATAGCAACTACTTTAGCTCCTAATTGAGTAGCTTTTTCGTTAGCGTAGATTGCAACGTTTCCTGAACCAGACATTGCAACAAGTTTACCTTCCATTGAATGTCCATTAGCTTTTAACATTTCGTCTACAAAGTAAAGTAATCCGTATCCAGTTGCTTCAGTTCTTACTAAGCTACCGCCATACATTAATCCTTTACCAGTTAATACTCCATTTTCGAAGGCTCCTCTAATTCTTCTGTATTGTCCATACATGAAGCCTATTTCTCTTCCACCAACACCGATGTCACCAGCTGGAACATCTATGTCAGGACCAATGTGTCTATATAATTCAGTCATAAAGCTTTGGCAGAATCTCATGATTTCTCCATCAGATTTTCCTTTAGGATTGAAGTCAGAACCACCTTTACCTCCACCTATTGGAAGACCAGTTAAAGAATTCTTGAAGATTTGCTCAAATCCTAAGAACTTAATAATTCCAACATAAACAGATGGATGGAATCTTAAACCACCTTTGTATGGTCCAATAGCTCCATTGAATTGTACTCTAAATCCACGATTTACTTGAACTTTTCCGCTGTCATCAACCCATGGTACTCTGAAAATAATTTGTCTTTCAGGTTCTACAAGTCTCTCTAAGATTCCAGCTTCTTTATACTCAGGATGTCTCTCAATAACTGGCTCAAGCGAATGAAGAACTTCCTCTACTGCTTGAATAAATTCAGGTTCGCTACCATTTCTTGCTTTAACCTTTTCTAACACCTCTTGAATATAAGACATATACATCTCTCCTTTTGTTAAATATATATGATAAAGAAAAGCAGACCTTATAATACTTTCCTTTATTCACAAAAAAAATTTGGGTTTGTAAAAACTTTAAGTTCAGTCCTCTCTCTAACATGACCTACAGTTTAAATTATTGCCATCATGATACTTGTTTATGTAAATTAACAATGATCGAAAACAACTTACACCCCAATAAAAACAGGGAAATTATTTTTTAACACTATTGCATATATATACTAACTTTTTAACCAAAGTATAATAATTATACGTAATGAAACGTTTTCCAGCTATAGTTTTTAAATTAACATTCCCCACCTACTAATTTTATCTTATATTAGTAAATATTAAAAGAAAAATATTTTTTTATCAAGCTTTTTTTGAAAGTTTTCTGCCATTTTCGATAATTTCACTTTGTTTTATCCATTTTTTTACTATAAAGTCTAGATTTTCAATCCAATTTTTTTCATTTTTTTTAATAATAGTAAAACCATAATCATGATTACCCTCGACTTCGTCACTATTATAACATATATAAACTAATAATTGTGAAATATTATTAAATTTTTTTCGCAATTATTAACAGAAAATTCGAAATTATGCAAGCAGTTTTGCTTGCTAAAGTTTTAAAGGGCTACCACACAAATATAACCTTTGTGTAATAGCCCTTATCTTCGTTATTCTTAGTCACGCGGTTTAAACATGCATTCTTTATAATCAAATCCAAACTTCTTATATAACTCATGGGCATCCTTTGTAGCTAATAATTGTAAGGTTCCCTTTATTCTTTCATCTTCAACAGCGTAACCAAACATCCATTTTCCTAGTCCCTTACCTCTATACTCCTCATCAACTACTACATCACATATCCACGCAAAGGAAGCTTCGTCCGTAACAATTCTCGTAAATCCGATCTGTCTTCCATCCAGATAAATACCATAGCATATAGAATTTTTTATAGCCTTTTCAACCTTTTCTTTAGGCCTACTAGCCGCCCAATATGTTTTTGATAACATAATATATACAGCCTCGATATCTATTAATTCTTTATCATTGCTCAATAGGAATTCGCCTCTTCTTGTCTCCATTTTTGTAACCCCCTTATAGATGTATGTTTATATTCGTCTAATATTCTTATTTCACTTTAATTTTAAGTTATAGGGTAAGTTACATCAATCTGCTTTATTCTCAACTGTACCGGTACAAAAAAGAAGGCGTCTCAGAATGACAAATTTCTGCGTTACTTAAAATCTACTCCATAGCTTCATTCCTAATAACCATATGTATATGATCTTCCCACACTCCATTGATTCTTAGATATTTCTTTGCCGTACCTTCATTATAAAAGCCAACCTTTTCTACAACCTTTAAGGACGGACCATTCTTCGGTATGATATTTGCTTCAATCCTATGAAGTCCTAATTCATCAAAGGCATACTGAATTACCCTCTTCAATGCCTCTGTCATGTATCCTTTGTTTACTTTATCCTTATCCAGCTTGTATCCTATAAAGCATGAGCAAAAACATCCCATGATTATCTCACTCAGTGCAATAGATCCAAGTACCTTTTCAAAGTTCTTGTCGGATTTTTCGAAAATCCAAACTTTGAAGAGCTTACCCTCTTTGATTTTTATTAGTTCATCCTGAAGTTGTTTTCTATGAAACTCTTCTGTGTAAAACTCCTCAGATCTAACAGGCTCCCATTGACCAAGAAAGTCCTTGTTTCTAACATTATATTTCAAAACCCTATCGGCGAAGGTCTCATCTAGTACCTTTAGTACAAGCCTCTCACTTACTATCTCCCTATTCATCTACAACTCCTCCTTCTCATCAGTACTATCTAGTTTATCACATTTTCCATAAAAAATAAGGCTGTCTCATAAAAATTTCTTATGAGTTCAGCCCCAGGGGTGTTTCAGAATGAGTGAAGTTCAAGGTTTTAAAATTTAGGAGGTTTGGCTAGTACTAACGTACGTGCCAAGTCGACTAAATTTTAAATAACGCAGAAATTCGCCATTCTGAGACGCCCCCTACACTAGATTATATTTTCGGGCCTTAGTTGCCACCGTTTTATGGGTAACACCTAGAGCCTTCCCAGCCGCATTAAAGCTTCCAAACCTTTTAATAGCATGCCTTATTATTTCTCTTTCATAATCCTCCATAGTAGCTAAGTCTCCATTTACCTTCAGATTTATAAGAGAAGAGCTCTGGACACTAGGTCTATTTACATCGTAAAACCTTGAAATCCTTCCCGGTATATCATCTATATCTATAGTATTATCGTCAGACAAAACGATTAATTGCTCAATAATATTTTCTAGTTCTCGTATATTTCCAGGCCAATCATAATTGCAGAGGCACTTTTTCGCTTCCTTAGTAAAAGTTATAGAATGAATCCCAATTTTTTTTGATAATTTATCAATGAAATGATTAATAAGTAGTGGTAAATCCTTTTTACGCTCCCGTAGGGCCGGTAGATATAGTGGAATAACATTTAATCTATAATATAAGTCCTCTCTATACTCTTGTCGCTCTACCATTTCTTCTAGGTTTCTATTTGTAGCCGCTATTATTCTGGCACCTACCTCTATCGTTTGATTTCCACCCACCCTTACAAATTCCTTTTCTTGTAACACCCTTAGTAATTTCACCTGCATATCTAATGGAAGATCTCCAACCTCATCTAGAAATATTGTTCCCTTCCCTGCTTGCTCAAACTTACCAATCTTCCTTTTAACTGCACCTGTAAAAGAACCCTGCTCGTGGCCAAACAATTCTGACTCAAGTAAGTTTGAAGGTATCGCCCCACAATTTATAGTTATAAAGGGCTCACCCCACCTCTTACTGTTTTTATGAATCGCTTTAGCAATCAGTTCCTTTCCAGTGCCGCTCTCGCCTCTTACAAGTACAGTGGAAGAGGTTTTTGAAGCCTTCTGAGCTCTATACATGACCTTCTTAAAGACTTCACTCTCCCCAATAATGTCATTAAAAGCGCCATCAAACTTATATTGTCTTTCCTTGTCTGAAACTACTCTATTAGTCGATATTTTTATCATGTTGCCCTTAGTATCGGCATGGCATTTTGAGTACATTGCAATCACACCGAAAAAGCTTTTATTTTGATCTATCACTGTGGTCGATGCAGAGATCTGGCTGTTACCATTGAAGTACTTTAGCTTCCCTCTGACAGCCCTTTTTTCCCTAAACGAGGTCAGAATAATATCGTCATTCTGAGTCATAAAGATGCTTTTTCCAACTAGATCATTTCTATCCACATGAAATATTTTCTCATAAGCGCTATTGACATATTCGACATATCCATATTCGTTAATTATACATATCCCATCACACATATTGCAAAATAAATGAGAATAATTATATTCATGATTATCCATTTTCACAAACTTGGTGGTTTTGCTCATATCATTAATCTTTGCTATTCTCATCTCTCACACACCTTTACATACTTCTTGATGCTACTAAATCAACACCTGTGCCTAAGATATTTTTCACGATGACATCTCCCATCTTGATAGGAGCCACTACTTCTATAGAATTAATAAGCCTCATACATTCAAAATTTAAATCCTTTGGAATAGCTCCATTTGTCTTTACAGGAAGCCTTCTCAAATGAGCATTTTTAATTTTTACCGTAGACGTTATAACCCTAGTTGGATTCGTTAGTTCCTTTATCCCGTATTCAATTCCTCTCTTGCATTTATTACCTGTAACAGAGTAGCCTAAGGGCTCACCATCATCCTTTGTCACAGTAAGGTGGCAACCTATAGGGCATACAATGCAGACCATTTCTTTTTTATCCATTTCTAGGTCCCCTCACTTTCAACATAAATTAATAGCTCTGATACCTTCTTTTCTTTCAATATTTCTGCATCCAAAACTAAATGCTCCATCTCTCCCGGTGCCATATGAGGTCTTTTCAATTTCTTAATTATTCCTTTATCGGACTCTACCACAATCTTAGCACCCACATATATATCCTTAACCCTCATAAATAGGTCCAGCTTATCTTCTAAATTTAAAGTCCTTATTTTATGCGGTACTATATAACTTATACCATTGCCCGGCTTTGTTTCAATTAAAGACCCATCGACTTTGAGCTCTCCCCTTACAAACTTAGCAGCGTTTTTCCCTGCCCTTCTACTCTCTTCCGTAACAAAGTCTACTAAATCGTGGACGTGTACAACATTACCGCATCCAAATATCCCTTCAACCGATGTTTCCATTGATTCATTAACTATCGGACCACCTGTTGTGCCGTCGATTTGGATTCCTACACCCATGGATAGCTCATTCTCTGGTATCAATCCAACTGACAATAGCAAAGTATCACACTCATAATGTTTCTCAGATCCCTTTATTGGCCTTCTATTTTCATCAACCTGAGCAACTAATACACCCTCAATTCTTTCCTTTCCCATTATTTCAACTACCGTATGATTTAATAGTAAAGGAATATCATAGTCATCTAGACACTGAACTATGTTTCTCGTCAGACCTCCTGAATATGGCATTAACTCTGCCACGGCTTTGACCTCGGCACCCTCCAGTGTCATTCGCCTCGCCATAATTAGCCCTATATCCCCAGAACCAAGTATAAACACCTTTCTGCCTACCATATAACCTTCCATATTGATATATCTTTGAGCTGTACCAGCGGTTAAAACCCCTGATGGTCTAGTACCGGGTATATTAATGGCTCCTCTGGTTCTTTCCCTACAGCCCATTGCTAAGATTATTGCCTTTGCACTAATTTTGATAAATCCATCGATTGAATTTACAGCACTCAGTTCTCTATCTTCAGTAATATCTAAAACCATAGTGTCTAATTTATACTCTATTCCCAGTTCAAATAACTCATCTATAAATCTTTCTGCATATTCAGGCCCAGTCAGCTCTTCCTTAAATATATGGAGTCCAAATCCATTGTGGATGCACTGCTGTAAAATCCCACCTAACTCTCTATCTCTTTCAATAACTAGTATGCTGTCTACACCACTGCGCTTGGCTTCGATTGCCGCCGCCAGTCCTGCAGGTCCTCCGCCAACAACTACAATGTCATATTTCATCACCACTTTCACTCCCTTCACTCTTCATTTGACACTGCTACTAATTTGTCAGCATTATATATAATCTTTCCCTTTGTTTCCTTCGTAAGAATATATGAGCCTTCTCCATCCTTATGGATCTCATTTATACTCTTACCTAACTCTCTTGCCAGTATCTCCACAACCCTTGGTCCACAGAAGCCTCCTTGACACCTTCCAGTTCCTGGTCTTACCCTTCTTTTAACTCCATCTACAGTTGTGGCTCCTGCACTTCTATTTATTGCATCGACTATTTCTCTCTCTGTTACGTTTTCACATCTACAGATGATTCTTCCATATCTAGGGTCTTCCTTTATCAGCTTAGCCTTCTCCTGATCACTTAAGATTTCAAAGTGTACAATTCCCTTTCTTCTTGGGTTGAAATCAGTCCTCTCTTCTAAGCCTCCAGCTATTTTCTTAATTAACTCTACAACATACTCTGCAATAGCCGGTGAAGACGATAGGCCGGGAGATTTTATCCCTGCAACATTTATAAAACCCTTTGCATCCTTCAGTTCCTCAATGATAAAATCACCGGTACTCGGTTCTGCTCTGAGCCCTGCAAAGGAGGTAATTATCTTATTAAATGGTATATTTGAAATACTTCTCATAGCTGAGTTCCTTACAAACTGTAACCTTTCAGCCGTCGTACTGAAATCCTCTCTATCCTCTAGATTCTCAGCATCGGGACCAATAATTATATTTCCATGTACCGTAGGAGCCACTAGTACACCCTTGCCCAATTTCGTTGGACATTGGAATACTACAGTATTAACCAGTCCCCCAGCGCTCTTATCAAGTATATAGTATTGCCCTCTTCTCGGTGTTATCTTAAAATATGGTGATGCCACCATGTTGCTTATCCTATCCGCATATACACCTGCACAGTTGACAATGTATCTGCAAAGGATTTCCTGATCCTTAGTAATAATTCTGTATTGATCTTTTTCCTTCCTTATATCAATTACTTCACAGTTTAATAATAACTCTGCTCCATTATCTACAGCATTTTCAGCAAGGGCTATGGCTAGCTCCCATGGTCCCACAATCCCACAGGTAGGCGCATACAGAGCACCTGCAACCATATCACTAATATTAGGTTCCTTATCCTTAACTCCCTTGGAATCTAAAATTTCCATCCCTGGTATTCCTAGCTTTACACCATTCTTGTAAAGCCCCTTAATCGTTTCTAGATCATCCTTATCAAATCCCACAACCAGCGATCCAATTCTCTTTAGAGGCACATCAAGCTCCTCACAGATTTTATCAAACATAGGGTTTCCTAAGGCATTAAATTTTCCTTTATTCGTACCAAATTTCGCATCGTAACCTGCATGGACTATGGCACTATTAGCTTTAGTTGTTCCATTTGATACATCATTCTCTTTATCAATTAGAGCTATATCCAGTTTAAATCTGGATAACTCCCTCGCTATAAAAGTACCCATAACCCCAGCACCAATTATAGCCACATCATACATTACTATCCCACCTTTTTTAGTTGGAATCTCCCTTAACTTCATAAACTGTCAATTAGCAGTCAAACAAAAAAGCCGTACTTAGCTAATCCTATCTTCCCATAGGATTAACTAGTACGGCTCTCCAAGTCTCATGCCTATTTATTCAGTTCTTAACACGGATTATTCATGGAAAGTTTGAAATGGTGCAAGTAATTTTGATTTCTAAGACTTTCGTCAAGTTCGAAGGCCTACCCATACGGTACGTCGAGAATTTGATGGACGTCTTAGAATCAAAAGGACGCAGCAGAATTTTGAATTTTCTATGAATGATCCGGGTTTAATACTATTATATCATGGAACACTAAAAATGTTATAATGTATACAGAATTTTTTGAATTATTCAGCATCTTCCCACTTGCATGCTCTCTCAACTGCTTTCTTCCATCCTGCATATTTCTTTTCCTTAAGTTCATTCTCCATTGCAGGTTCGAAATGTTTGTCTACGGCCCACTTCTTACCTATCTCTTCCTTGCTATTCCAGAATCCAACTGCTAAACCAGCCAAGTATGCCGCACCAAGTGCTGTAGTCTCTGCAACCACTGGTCTATCTACAGATACCCCAAGTACATCTGATTGGAACTGCATTAAGAAGTTGTTTGCAACTGCTCCACCATCTACATTAAGGGCTTGAAGATCAATCCCGGAATCTTCCTGCATCGCTTCTAGTACGTCCCTAGTCTGATAAGCAATTGACTCAAGTGTCGCTCTAATTATGTGGTTTCTATTTGCTCCACGGGTAAGACCTACTATTGTTCCCCTAGCATACATATCCCAATACGGTGCTCCAAGACCAACAAATGCCGGTACTACGTATACACCATTTGTATCCTCTACTTGAGTTGCAAAGTACTCACTGTCTTTCGCATCATCGATTAATTTTAATTCATCACGAAGCCACTGTACAGATGCACCTGCTACAAATATACTTCCTTCTAATGCATATTCTACCTTGCCATCTACACCCCAAGCGATTGTAGTTAATAATCCATTATTTGAAGGAACCATTTCTTCTCCTGTATTCATAAGCATGAAGCAGCCTGTTCCATAGGTGTTCTTAGCCATACCTGGTTCATAACACGCTTGACCGAATAAAGCTGCCTGTTGGTCTCCTGCTATACCAGCTATAGGAATTTCTGCCCCACCAAAGGTCTTAGGATCAGTGTATCCGTATACTTCACTTGACTGCTTAACCTCAGGAAGCATTGAAGCAGGTATTCCTAATTCCTTAAGGATTTTTTCATCCCACTTAAGCTCCTTGATGTTGTATAGCATAGTTCTAGAAGCATTTGTATAGTCAGTTACAAACTTCTCTCCCCTTGTAAGGTTCCATATTAACCAAGTATCTATATTACCGAATAATAATTCGCCATTTTCAGCCTTTTCCCTTGCTCCCTCAACGTTGTCAAGTATCCACTTAACCTTAGTACCTGAGAAGTAAGCATCAACAACAAGTCCAGTATTTTCTCGAATATAACTTTCAAGTCCACGTTCCTTTAACTCATCACAGATACTTGCAGTTCTTCTACACTGCCATACTATAGCGTTATACACAGGTTTTCCAGTATTTTTATCCCATACTACAGTCGTCTCTCTTTGGTTTGTAATACCAATTGCTGCTATCTCTTCTGGTCTAATACCAGCAGTTTCTAAAACTTCTCTAGCAACTCCACTTTGAGATCCCCATATCTCCATTGGATCATGCTCTACCCAGCCAGCCTTAGGGTAGATTTGAGTAAACTCTTTTTGAGCTACCTTTACTATCTCACCGTCATGATTGAATATGATTGCCCTTGAGCTTGTAGTTCCTTGGTCTAAAGCTAATATGTATTTTTTTTGCACAGTTTTTCCCCCTCCTAATTTTCATTCTTATTATGACTAAAAACAAGGGACTAAATGTCCCAAATTGTAGTACAGTTCTACGCCAATAGAACTTAAGGAACGAAAGTAGGCTCTGAGATTTCCTTTTGAGCGATTTTTATTAACCTTTTTTTCCTTTAAAATCATATAGAAAAAACAGGTTGATATGATGAGCCAAAAGGATTCTCAGTGACTACTTGAGTAAGTTAAACTTTACAAGCGTAGGACTATATATAGAATTCACATAGTAAAGCTTAATTTATACATGTACAAATACTTAGCTTTTTAGAAACTTTGCACATGTATAAATTAATGCCTTTACTTATAATCTCCACAGTTATAACTTATTATTTTAAACTAACCTAAACAAGAAAGTATAAATCCTCCAAGTACTCCACCTAAAATTGCAAATATTGCGTTTACTACTCCCTTTCCTACATCATCGCCGGAAGCCGCCGATGCTACAAATAAACCTGCTCCTGCTGCCCAAGCCATATCTATCCAAGCTGGACCTGACTGTACCATGAAACCTACACCATGGTTTAGGGTCCAAGCAGTACCAACTATAAATCCTGCTGCCATCCAACCACCGATAGGTCCCCAAGCATCACACATTTTTCCCCAACATAATCTAATTAAAAACGGGAATATAAATGCACCTGCGAATGTTGTTATTATAGCGCCACCTGACATCTATCTTCTTCCCCCTTTCCATATATATTCTACATAAATGCTCTAGACTCCTATGCCTCTGCTTCTGCCTTCTTCGCTAAGTATACCTCAAGCTTATAAGCTGCAAATCCACCAGCTATACCGCCTAATATAGCAACACCTAAAGTTGGTAAAGATGCGATACCGGCCGCAGCTCCGCCTTCAAATACTCCTCTCATTGTTCCAGCTACACCTATACCTAGTGCCATATCAACCCAAGCTCCATCATTGTTGTGGATTCCAATAAAGTGATTTAAAAACCACATTGTTCCGATGATTATCAATCCTGCAAACCATCCTCCACCTATACCATATGCCTCTACAAATTTACCCCAAACACTCATTACAAACATACCTGCAATAGCTGTTCCAAGTACAGTACCTAAATGCTTCATTAAGACACCCCCTCCCTTATTTTTTAATAAAAACTCAGAGGCATCGAGCCTCTTCGTTTTGGTCAGATTTTTCTGCGAAAAATGACCTCAATAAAAACAAAGCTATATGATACCTGTTACATATAAAATGTAGCAAGTATCATGCCAACAAAGGAAACACTGAATCCCGTTGGAAATTTTCAGAATTGTGTGTATTTAATCCTTTGTTGTTGATATTTTTTACCAAGAGATCATACTAGCCTATCATGTATTTTGATAAAAAGTATCAACCTAGACTTCTTTAAAGTCTTTACTAAAATCCCTATATAATTAATATGATATCTTGTCCAAGTATATACAACTTTTTTTTTATTATTTTACATATACCATACCTTTTCATTGCTCGATGAGATTGCAACCGCTCCAGCCTTGATACTTAATACAACATCTTCCTTATCCTTTATAAGGCCCCCAGTTATAACCGGTGTCTTAATTTGGGTAGTAATATACTTTGTAGTCTTGTGCATTATTCCAGGCAAAATCTCAACGGCATCAGGTCTTGTAGCTCTAACCGACTTAATACCTGATTCAAGAGACAAAGAATCCAGTAGAAATAACCTTTGAATAGCGAAAATATTCATATCCTTTGCTATCCTTATTAAGTTACTTTTTGTAGTAATTATACCATCGGGCTTAATATTCTTGCTTATATACTTAAGTGCAATAACATCCTTAGAAAATCCGTCCATTAGGTCTAAGTGGATAAATATCAACTTATTATTCTCCTTAACCTTAGATACAGTATTTTTCAAATTAAATATATCCCCGTTCAAAAGAAAAATTACTTCGCTGGGTGACTTAACTGCAAAATCTAATTTACCCAGGTCACTAATTGCACAAATTATTGGATTCTCATGTACTCTTTTATAAAACTCCGATCCCATACAATTCCTCCTAAACAATCAATTTTATAACTAAAGGTATTACCATATAATATGTCTTATGGCCCCTAATTATTATTATAAAATCAAACCGGCCTTGAGCTATCCTATTAACAATCTAAAAAACTAGGCCTTCACTTATTAAGTTAAATGAAAACTGTTTTACATCGAAACAGGAAAATACTCAAAGCCGGCTGATTATATATAATACGATAAACATCTCACATTCTGGAGATTTAACATCCAGAGTTTTTGGGGATGTTAAATCTTCGGAATGTAATAGATTTTTCGTAACTTATATAGCAATACGGTTTAAAGATATATATCTGAAAACTCAACATCTATTTTCTCAACTTTTTCATGCTTTGTACAAGCTATCTCACTATGATATTCATTTGCATCCTCTAAAATTCTAATTGGTAACTCAATTATAAATTCACTACCCTCTCCCTCTATACTCTCTAATCTAATAATTCCGCCATGCATCTCAACAAGAGATTTGACTAGGGCTAATCCAATTCCACTACCTTCACTTTTTCTCATGGTGGATTTATCTACCTGTACAAACCTTTCAAATATTGAATCATGCTTTTCCTTAGGTATTCCTATTCCCGTATCCTTTACAGATATGATCACCCTGTCGTCTTCTTCATCGATATTGACAAATATCTTCCCATCCTTTGGTGTAAACTTTACAGCGTTAGATAGTAGATTTAATATCATTCTTTCTATCTTATCGGGATCACAGGCAATTATCCTTTCATCTATAGAAGACTTAAATATTAGACTTATTTCCTTATCCTTGATGAAATCGCTTACAGATAGGGCTATACTCTCTATTAAATTTACAATATCATGGTTCTGAAATTCTATATTGAAACTCCCTACATCTATCTTGGTAATATCTATAAGGTTTCCTATCAATCTTATTAACCTATAGCAATTTTGCTTAATTATCTTAAGATACTTATTCGCCTTCTCACTTTTATCCTTTTCAAAGCAATCCTGTACAAATAAGGATAAAATTTGTTGAGCACTGAAAATAACATTTAACGGGGTTCTTAGTTCATGGGATAAGTTTGCAAAGAACTCCGTCCTGAGTTTCTCGTACTCAATTTTTTCATTTAAAAAACCCTTCTCTTGCTCATATTTAAGCTTATTCTTAAGAGCATCCATCTCTAGTTCATGTCTCTTGTTAATCTCATCAATCAAAATCTTATTATATCGATATAACTTATCTGACCTACTCTTCAATGAATCCTCAAGATTTTTTTGAGAGTTCTCCAACTCTTGATTTTTTTGGAAAATAATCTTCTTATTTATAAAATCATTTATATAATTTGAAAAGTGAATATTAGCCGTCACAATAGCTAAAACGATCAAGAAAGAAGAATTAATTATGCTACCTACAATTTGGTTAAAGTCATGCTGATAAATAAGCAAACCTGTAACAAAGACAATATAGGAAAAGCTATAGATGATAAAATTGCTGCGGGGATTCATCCTTATAGTAGAGGATATGCAAAATGCCCCTATAATATATGCTGACATCTGCCCATGCATAAACTGAGCATTAATAGACAATAAAGCACACCATACCAACACAGATACAATTACCCCATAACTTAAAGCCTTATCAAATCTTATACTCCTTTTTTTTAATGATCTATTTCTTAAACGAACCAGTACTAAAAAAATTGAGAATACTATCATTATAGCGATATGAAGATAAAACAACCTCTTGTAGGCTGGATTTTGATACCAAAGTCTTTGAAATTTTGTAATATCAAAATATAATAATACTACTCCAATAAAAAATAGGATAGTAACCAATTTTTTCTCAATAATCAAATTAGCCTCTATCTGTTTAACATTTAATTCATGTCTTTCTTCTTCCTTTAGTCTGTAATACTCTACTCCGCATATTTTCTTCACAATTGATGTTGTCATGTTTACAGCCTCCCCAAAACGATACCCCTAGCTAAGATATATGACATTCTCCCCTATTGTCATAACAATTAAAAAATTCTAAATTTTACATATTTTTCTTTCTTATTCTCATTAAGATTTCTACATAAATATGCAATATCCTTTTCATTTCCTTATCTTAACTAAAAAAATTTTTAGCATCGGGACTTATTGACATTGAGCTCCATTCCTTTGCTTATATTTATCATCGACAAATCATCTCAATAAAAAAATAGAGCCATAAGCCCTATTTTTTTGATATTTCATATTCTATTTATCTTTTAATTAAACTAAGTTTAAAATCTTCTTAGCTTCGTCAACAGTTGCTATTTCTCTTCCCATTTCCTTAGCAATTCTTACAACTCTCTTTACAAGCAATTCATTTGTTGCATGGCTTCCATCGGACATTTTTAGTACATCCTCTACTCCCGTTCTAACATGTCCTCCAAGTAGTATAGCCATAGTAATCATTGGAACCTGTGAGTATCCTATACCAGATACAGTCCATGTAGATCCCGGTGGTAAGCTATCCACCATAAACATTAGATTCTTTGGTGTTCCAGGTATAGACCCAGGTACATTCATAACAAGGTTAAAATGCATTGGTCCCTTTAGTATACCCTTCTTAGCAAACTTTACAGCATTGTTGATCATGGCAACATCAAAGGCTTCAATTTCTGGTTTGATATTATTGTCATACATTTTCTCAGCTAAAGCCTTAATTAATCCAGGAGAATTGGCATTAACACTGGTAGCAAAGTTAGAAGACCCCGTTGCAAGGCTGGCCATTTCAACATTTAAATCTAGCATCTGGCCTCTCCAGTCAACAGTATTTTCTCCTCCACGGGCTCCCGTAGAAAGCTGCTTTATAATCCCTATTTTTTCTTCATCTAATCTGTTTACAACCTGCTTAAATAATTCCCTATCACTTGTAGGCATTAACTTCTCATCTCTAACATGGATATGAGCTATGGCAGCCCCAAGGTCATGACATTTTCTTATATCTTCCACAATCTCATCTATGGTTAAGGGTGAATGGGGATTTAACTCTTTAGTAGGCACGTTACCCGTTGGCGCAACGGTGATTATCAGCTTTTCCATCTCACAACTCCCTTTCTATTTTTTCTATTTATTAAGTTCTAAGCTTCCTATAACACTTCTTCACAAGTCTTCTTAATTCCAGCTTCTAATGCATCGAATAATAGATCTATCTCTTCACTAGTAATATTAACCGGTGGTGCAATTAGTAAATGATCTCCTCTAACGCCATCAACTGACCCTCCACCAGGATATATAACTAAACCTTTGTCTAAACAATTAGCCATTACCTTATTCTTCACAGCTACACTAGTATCAAATGGCTCCTTAGTTTCTTGATTCTTAACAAACTCAATACCTATCATGAGACCCTTACCTCTGATCTCACCTACTATTGGATAATCATAAAGCTTTTGAAGCTTCTCTATTAAGTAGTTTCCTTGCTTCTCAGCATTTTCAACGTATCCTTCTCTCTCCATTATCTCGATAACCTTATGAGCTATACCACATGATAATGGGTTACCTGCATATGTGTGTCCATGAACAAAGTGTCCAGAACCTTCAACCATTATAGTATTGAAAATCTTGTCACTAGCTATAGCAGCTCCCATAGGAGTGTATCCACAGCTCATTCCCTTAGCACATGTTACGATATCAGGTACTATATCAAAATGCTCTATAGCAAACTTCTTACCAGTTCTTCCGAAGCCAGCCATTACCTCATCTACAATCAACAGTACATCGTATTTGTCACAAATCTCTCTAACCATTTTAAAGTATATCTTATCAGGATGTACACCAGGAGCAGCGGAACCAACCACAGGTTCAGTGATAAATGCAGCTATATTATCTGGACCCTGTCTGATTATCTCAGCTTCTAAAGCCTCAGCAGCCTTAATACTAGATTCTTCTAAAGTCTCGCATCCCCATGGATTTCTATAGTGATAAAATTGAGGAATCTTAGGGAAGTTTATTAACATTGGATCATATATTTTTCTTCTACCAGTTATACCTGTCATAGAAAGAGAACCCATTGTATTACCATGGAATGAATTCCACTTAGATATAGTCTTCCACTTAGTAGTCTTACTGCCATCTCTCTCAACAAAGTATTGTCTAGCCATCTTTATAGCCGTTTCAGTTGATTCAGAACCACCTGAAACAAAGTACACATGATTTAAATCTCCAGGTGCCCACTCAGCAACCTTCTCAGCACACTTCTCTATAGAGTCAACTGTCCATCTGGAAAGATGAGTGAAAGCTATCCTCTCCATGTGGTCTTTAGTAAACTCAGCTACTTCCTTATTACCATGACCGATATTAGCAACTGCAGAACCAGAGCAACCATCGATATACTTGTTACCATCTTCATCAAACAAGTAGATTCCCTCGCCCTTTTCGATCTTTGGATAATTCCAATTTTGGTTTCTGTAAAATACATGATTCTTAGGAGCTTTGTTTAAACTCATCTTTTATTCCCCCATTCTCATCTCAACATTTTTTTAAATTGAGCAAATTGCATAATTACACTCTGAAAAAGTCTACTACTAAATATAGTCTTAAAAGCCCTAGAGCCATACCATATTTATTATGCAATTCTGCCAAGTTAGAATTACGCAATTGTATCAATTCATAAAACTAAAAAATCCAGCACAAATACGAAGTCCCACTTAGGGTATTCATACTGTACTGGATTTTATTCACTAAGTAATGTCTGGTTAGAGCACCACTGCAAATAAAGCAGTAAACCATTTCAATATTTAATTTCATCTTATATCTTGATTCTACATCAACTTTATAAAGTTTGCAAGACTATTTTTTCAATTCAAAAAGTTTTTGTTAAAACACTATCATTTCACAAACTTATTTATCGCATCATTCAAACTATCCAACACTTCCCTATCATCATTCTCTATGGCATGTATTATACAGTGATTAATATGATCCTGCAAAATAAGCTTCCCAACATTGTTCAGTGCTGACCTAACAGCAGCTATCTGTATAAGTATCTCACTACATTCCTTTCCTTCCTCAGCCATTCTCTTAATTGCCTTCGTATGACCTTCAATCCGAGCTAACCTATTTATAATCTTTTTTTCCTGGGGATGAAAATGATGGTTCAACTTTATCATTCCTCCTCGTTTATTTTTAAAAGCACCCTACATATATGCAACTACAAAATTTGTATCCTCTAAGCATGGTGACCCTTTATACAAGCAACATAATGATCATTGGAAACTTCCTTTAATATTACTTCTGAATCACTACAGCAATCCTCTTTGCAAACACATCTATCAATAAATGCGCAACATTTCGTTTTTATATAATTATTTACTTCACCATCCTTAATCTTCTTTTCTCTCTCCTGTAAAAATCCCTTTAAATTCGATACCACACCTACTAATGCTTTAGTATATGGGTGGACAGGGTTAAATATGACTTCATTTTTACTACCTATCTCAACTATCTTCCCCTTATACATAACTGCTATCCTATCACACATATAGGCAGCAGTAGTCAAATCATGGGTAATAAATATCATTGTTAGGCCATACTTTTCCTTTAAGGATAATAGAATATTCAATATCCCTGCTCTAACTGACACATCCAACATAGAAGTAGGTTCATCAGCCACAATAAACTCTGGGTCTAAAATCAATGCCCTTGCTATGGCAACTCTCTGTCTCTGACCTCCACTTAATTCATGGGGATACCTATGGAGATATTGTTCTGCCGGTTTTAGATCTATATCATTTAGCAAATCAATGATTTTCTTCTTAATCCTTTCCTTGTCCTTTATAACCTTATTTATCACTAGTGGTTCACTTATTATTTCAAATATTGTCATTCTAGGGTTTAAATATTCATAGGGGTCTTGAAAAATTATCTGTATCTTTTTTCTAATCTCTTTTAACTCCCTACCCTTTAGCTTCGAAAGATTAGTATTGTCAAAATAAATATCTCCTCCATCGGGCTCTAATAAACGTAGAATCAACCTCGCCGTAGTCGTCTTCCCACAGCCACTTTCGCCGATTAAACCTAGGATTTCACCCTTCTTGATTTGAAAGCTTACATTATCAACTGCATAAACCTTATTATTTTCTTTTTTGAATTTGCTCATAATACCCTTACTAGAAAAGCTCTTTTCCAGATTATTAACCGAAATTAGCACATCATCTTTTTTAACCATCACTTACCCTCCAAAAAACATGCTACCAAATGATTTTCACTTACTTCCGTATAATAAGGTTCAGAAACTCTACATTCTTCCATGCAGTGATCACATCTAGTATAGAACCTGCACTGCTGTGGAGGTGACACTAAACTTGGTACAAAGCCCGGGATAGGCTTGCACTTTTTATCATAATCCTCTAGTTGAATCTGTGAGTTGAGTAAAGCCTTTGTATATGGATGTCTAGGATTATTCATTATTTCTTCCGTAGAACCTATCTCCACTAATTTACCAGCGTACATAATGCCTATCCTTTCACATATTGATGTTACCATCAAAAGATCGTGGGATATCAGTATTATCGAAAGACCTCTATCTCTTTGTAGATTCTTCAATAGACCTAGTATCTGTGCCTGTATCAAAACATCCAAGCCAGTAGTCGACTCATCGGATATGATCACCTTGGGATCACATGCCAAAGCCATGGCTATTATAACCCTTTGCTTCATCCCTCCACTTAACTTGTGAGGATAGCTATCATACCACTTTTCGTCTATGCCAACGGATTGTAACAATTGCTTAGTCTTCTCTATAGCTTCTTTATTACTTATATTTTCATGCCGCAATATGGCTTCCTTTATTTGCTTCCCTATCTTATAAACTGGATTCAAGGCATTCATAGCACTTTGAGGTATCAATGCTATGTCCTTCCAGCGAATCTTCATGATCTCCTTTTCCTTTAGCTTTATCAAATCCTTGTCATCTATTTTTACCCTGCCACCAACTACCTTCCCCGGAGGTTGAATCACATTTAGCAGAGACAATGCAACCGTTGACTTTCCACATCCTGACTCACCTATTAGTCCAAGCATCTCACCCTTCATCAGCTTAAAACTAACTCCATCGACGGCCTTTACCTGCCCTTCCTTTGTATTATAGAATGTTTGTAGGTTTTCAACCTCTAAGTTTACTGGTATAGACATATCAAGACCTCCTTAGCCGTGGATTAACAATCTCTTCTAATGAGTTTCCTGTATATGCAAAGCTTATAACTAGGAATGTAATCAATAGTCCCGGCGGTAATATCCACCATATCCATGCCTCATTTAAAAACGCTCCCCTTGCCTGTGCATAGTAAAGTATTATGCCCCAGCTCTTCTTAGTGGGATCTCCCATTCCTAGGAAGCTTAGAGAAGCCTCAACCAAAATCGAATGACTGGCAACTAATATAAATTGAGAGATAATTATTGACATCGTCGGCGGTAATATGTGCTTTATCATAGTATAGACATGCCCACCACCTGCAACCTTCACCGACTCTATATATCCCTTCGTTTTTGTAGTTAACACCTGTGCCCTAATTACCCTAGCAGGCCTAGCCCATGAGAGTACTCCAATTACCATGATTATATTCCAAAAGCTTGGTCCTAAAAAAGCGGCCAGCAAGATCATCAAAGGTAGCATCGGTAAAACTAGTGTCAAATCAACTACCCTCATTAAAAGGATATCTACCTTACCTCCAAAATAACCAGAAACTATGCCTATTGTAGAGCCAATGATAATTGCTACTATGGCTGATAATAGTCCTATTAGTAATGAAATTCTTGTACCATAAATAATTTCACTGAATATGTCTTGGCCTATATCGTTAGTTCCCAAAAGATGTACAGAACTTGGTTTAAGGAAGGATTCCGCAACCCGTTCATAGGGATTAAATGGGGCAATTATTGGAGCAAACAATGCCATCAAGATAAATATAATCATAATTGCAAATCCGATTCTTCCTAACCTGCTATTTATAAACATCTTCCATGTGCTAATCTTCTTTTTCATTATCAAACCACCTTCGGATCAAATAATGGATAAATCATATCGGCTATAAAGTTTGCTAATATAACACTTATAGTTATTATTAAAAAGCCTGCCTGTAATACAGGATAATCTCTGTTTATTACTGCCTCAAACATCATTCTACCTATGCCGGGATATGAAAATACAGTTTCCACCACCGTCGCTCCTCCAACCATATAACCAAGGTTAAGCATAACTATTGTAACAACGGGAATCAGAGCATTTCGCATCGCATGCTTATACTTTATAGTCCCTTCATCCAGTCCCTTAACCTTTGCCATAAAGATGTAGTCTTCACCTAAAACATCTATCATTGAGTAGCGCATCGTCAGGAAAATTGAACTTATAGACAAAAATACTAGAGTAGTAACTGGGAGCACCAAGTGTTTTGCTATATCAATGATTCTTGCTAATCCCGTATAATTACCCCACATTGTATATGCTCCGTATATGGGCAATACACCAAGCTGTGCTCCAAATATAGAAACTAATATCATCCCTATCCAAAATGAGGGCATCGATTTTAAAAAGGCAAAGACATTTATTAAAGCAATATCCTGTTTCGAACCCCTCTTCCATGCCGCAATAGTACCGAGTGTAATTCCTAATATAGTAGTTATAATCAAATTTAGTCCAGTCAAAATCAAGGTCCATGGAAGTCTACTTTTAATGATATCCATCACGGGCATTTTTTGTTGATAGGAGTATCCAATATCCCCCTTTAATAGCGATCTAATATACATAAAATATTGCTCATGCACTGGCTTATCCAATCCATGCTTTTCAAGTATTAACTCCTTTTCCTCGGTAGTCATTAATATAACATCTTCTCCCCCCAGGAAGCGCAGAGGGCTTCCTGGCATTAACCTTGGGAGGAAAAAGTTAAGTGTTATGGTAAATACGATAAGTAGTAAATACTGAGACATCTTTGCTGAGTAGAATTTAAACATATACAAAACCTGCCTTTATATACTAGATTCTATTCCTTGCTGCCTTTTTTCCTAAAGAAGAAGGCAACTACCGCAATGATTAGAACTATAATTACCCATGAATAGGAAGCTTGTGTTTCAGTAGTTTCTTGAGGCGCCGGAGTATCTTTTTCTTCTTTCTCACTCTTTTCCTCTTTAGCAGGTTCTTCCTTCTTCTCTTCTTCCTTTACCTCAGCAGCTTTCTCTTCCTTATCTTCTACAGAGACAAAGGATAATTTGTTTATGATCCCTTTACCAGCTATAAAAGTCCATCCATCATAGGCCTCTTGGTTATAGGCAAATACTATTTCAGGATAATATAAAGGTATAAATGGATAATCCTCGCTAACAACTTTTTGCATTTTATTTAAAATCTCTTGTCTTGCTTCAGGCTCAAACTCTTCATCGAGCTTATCTGCTTCAGCATCAAACTCAGGATTACTATATGCTCCAATATTAAGGGTTCCCTTGTCGGTACTCGAATGGTAAAGCTCCACCAATCTAGCTGGGAATATCTGAATCGAAGGTGACCAACCCCACATGGACATATCATAATCTCTACCCTTAGATACATCAAATCCCGGCCAAACTAAGGAGTCCACCGTATTCATATCCATGGCCTTTAGATTTATTTTCACACCAATTTCCTTAGACCATGATTGGATTAACTCAGCTATTCTAATCCTAAGGGGATTATTTGCATATACCAATAGATCTAACTCAATCTTCTCTCCCTTGTCATCTTCCCTATATCCGTCATTATCAAGGTCTTTGAAGTTCAAATTATCAAGTATAGCCTTGGCCTCATCTAAATTCTGAACATGCTCCGGTAGGTTAGGATTAAATCCCGATGATGATGGATGTAAAAATCCATTGCTGCCCGGTGTACCATAGCCTAATAATACAGTATCAATAATATTTTCCTTATCTATAGCTAGGGCAATGGCCTTTCTAAATTCCTTTATATTTAGTGGTGCAGCTTCATTGTTAAATTGAAGTAGGGTTGTGGAATAACCGGGACCCTTATCGAGCTTGATTGATTTAGCTCCATCAAATATCTTAACAAGCTCTGGAGGCAGCCCATTAGTTACAGCATCAATATCCTTAGCCTTTAGGGCCGTAAATAGAGATGTAGTATCCTTAATTATTGGTAGAATTAATTCTTTAACCGTTACAATTCCCATAAAGTAATTATCATTTGCCTTGAATTTATAGAATTGACCTGGAATATACTCCTCTAACATATATGGTCCAGTACCAATCTTTTCACTGGCTTCATCGGGTTTGTCGATTCCATCCCAAATGTGTTTAGGCATTATAGGTAGGTCTGCAATAGGTTGTATCAAGAAATATGGCTGAACTGAGCTAAGTGCAAATTTTAAAGTGTACTTGTCAACAACCTCAATCTTTTCTATTGCCTTAGATGGCCTTGTAAATCTTGACTTGGGATACTTCATAATATAGTCATATGTAAATTTAACGTCCTCAGCAGTAAAGGGTGTTCCGTCATGCCATGTTACATTTTCATGCAGCTTAAAGGTATATACTAATTTATCTTCACTTAGGGTATATTCCTTTACCAATAGAGGCTGAGGCACATTGTTTTCATCTAATTGAAATAGACAGTCGTACACTAAGTTCATTAGATCATGGCCCGGTGAACCCGTCACATAGCTGTAGGGCGTTAATGTACTTTCATCACTGTGTAGACCAATCTTTAACTGATCCTTCACTTCAGCTAAGCCCGTTACGGCCATAAGATTAATGATTAAGATTACACCAAGGAGTAAGGAAAAAGCTCTTATAGTTCTTTTCATTTAAATTCCCTCCTTTTTTCATAAAAACTCTGCAAAACAAGGTGATATCCTAGGGCACATTAGTATTACGCTTTTTACTAATGCACCCCCTATCACATTTATTAGCAGAGTCCTTTATTATAAACAAATTAATCTAATTCATAAAACTCAAATTTACCTTCAAACCTATATGCTTCAGCCAATGCAAAGTGTCCATGACCGCATACTCCATGATACATATGTAGCGCCTTATCAATTTCTCTATGGACATAACGTCCCTTCTCATAATATGTTTCTAGGTCTTTAAAACCAGGAACTATGGCATCTAGCTCATCATCATTAAGCCCATGCTCAAAGTGTCGACCACTGAATTCCATTTGACTCTCTAGAACATCCATAGCCTTATCCTTTAAATCCCATACAGAAGCAATGTTTAAAATGCAATTTGGATTTTCAGGCGACATGTAATAAATCTTAGGAATTGGATGTGGTTCTAGCTCTGGCATATCTTCTAATGCAAACCTTCTTGAAGCAAGGGCAATAACCTCAAGTAATAAGAGCATTGCAGGACGTCTATCGGGATCAAGGTCATGGTAGCTGTGCTCAGGATCTTGAGTAATTATTACGTCGGGCTTTACTTCCCTTATTACCCTAATGAGTTCTACCTTTTTCTCGCGACTAAGGTCTACCGTTCCCGCCTCAAAGTTATTGAAATAAACCTTTTTAAGACCCAATATTTCCCCTGCCTTTTCTACCTGTTCCCGGCTTTTCTCGCTTGAAAGCATTATAGAAGCATAGGATTCTCCCCCATTTTTTACATTGATTGCTAATGCTCCCCCACACTCAACTGCCTCCATACCATAAACACCTAGTAACAACATTTTCTTAGCTTTAGACATCTCTATTCCCCCTTAAAACTATTTTAAAATTAATAATTAATACTTATTAACCTAATCCCTTCCCTACCCAAGGGTTTTATTAATTAAAAAGACAATCCCTTTAGTGATTTATATAAGTATATTTAAGCTTTTCCTAAATATTCTATAAGAATTTATTTTTATGCATCATATAGTATATTAATAATTTTATACGCAGCTACTCCAACTAATCTAAGCAAAATTTCATAATTATATTTTTCAATATTTGAAATCCGATTTCCAAGCTCTTGTAACTTATATATTCGTTGTAGCCATGTATCCCCGAAAGCGAATTATTAATATCCATTGGAAAATATCCATAGGTAACCTTCCCCTGCTCTCTAAAAAGTCTATTATCACTATATCCAGGTGTTATATATGGGATCACCTTCGCTTCCGGCAAATACTTTGAAGTCTCATTCTCTATGATTTTATACAGTCCTGTATCAGTGTTAGATAAATAAGCTGGAACATCTTTAATCAGATTATTATCCGATAGCTCGATATCGTACATATTTCTTACTGCATCTATAATTGAGACCTTTTTAATCTCAGGAAGATAATCTATCTCTAAAATAGATTTTTCTTCCTGCATATATATAGATACTGAGTTAGAAAATATATCTTCGTAATCTATTCTTCTTGAGTGATTCACAGTAGATTTTTGATATAGACTATCAAACAGCCTATAACTATCTGATAGATTTTTCGATCCCTCGATCAACTCCTTATCTAATCTACCTACAATTCTTTTCTTATCCATAAGTAATTTCCGACCATCATCCTCTAAAAGGCAGTATCTTAGTTTTCCTCTCTCGCCATACTGACAAAGATAATACAGACCTTCATCAACCTTTATAGGAAAGCCACCACCTTCACTCAAAACATATCCACTTTCCTTAATCAGGTGATGATTAGAAAGCAAGTATTTACTCCCAAAGTGGCCTCCACTTTCTTCATCTGCAGTACCTGCAAATACTATACCCCTTTCGAGAATTATGTTATTGGTTTTAAGATAAACTAATATCCCCATACATAACGCCACTAACCCTTTACAATCAATTGCTCCCCTTCCAAAGACTCTACCCTCATATTCCGTTCCTCTCCTAGGGTCCATAAACCAGTCTTCTAGATTTCCATAGTAACATGTATCTAAGTGGGATAGCAGCAATAGGTTCCTTTTCTCCTTGTTTCTACCGGGTATATATCCTATAACACTACCCTTGCCCGTTATCGGTTCTATAATCTCCGACCAGATATTATACTCATCAAGTTTCTTCTTTATATAGATAGCTGCCTCAGTTTCATTATTTTTCTTTGTTCTCGTATCAATAGATAATAGATCAACCAGTGTTTTAATAATATACTTAATCATTTGACCATCCTATTTAACTACATATTTTTCGCTTTAGAGTAACTATATGTTAACAGTCTTGCTGAATTCACTACAACTAATATAGACGCTGCGTTATGAACTATTGCAGCCATTATTGGGTTTAAAAACCCTACTCCAGAAAGATATATCCCAACCACATTTACCAATACCGCAAAGAACCAAATATTCTGCTTTATAATCGTATATGTCCTTCTACTCAAGCCTAATGTTTCTGGTATCATCTCTAAGCTATCTGCCATCAATGCAATATCAGCAGCTTCGATGGCAACATCGGTACCTATAGCTCCCATAGCTATACCAACATCGGCTAAGGCAAGTGCTGGAGCATCATTTACACCATCTCCTACCATTGCAACTACTTCACCCTCACTTTGTAGCTTCTTAGTTATATTAAGCTTCTCATTAGGCAATAGATTTGCATGATATTCTGTAATCCCAACCTGTTCGGCTATAGATCTTGCCGTTACCTCATTATCTCCAGTTAACATCAATATTCTCTTGATTCCAGTTTTCTTAATCTCCGCTATTGTATCAGCCATATTACTCCTAACGGTGTCAGCTATTGCAATCCCACCAACGGCAGTGTTGTTCTTTATAACAAGCAATGCAGTTCTACCCTTATTCTCTTGGTCCTCTAAGTATTTAGTTATTACCTCATCTACTTCAAACTCTGGGTCCTTTAGCACCTTTGCATTAGAAACCTCTATATCCCCATCATCAAACTTTACCCTTATACCCTTACCAAAGAGAATTTGGAAGCTCTCTGAATCTGGGATCTCATCTATTCCCTTTGACTCAGCATACTCTAAGACTGCCCTTGCAATAGGATGCTGTGAATTCTTTTCAGCTATGGCGGCAAGCCTTAGAACTTCCTCATCAGTCGATGAATCAAAGCTTGTTAAGTTAACTAAGACCGGTTTTCCCTCGGTTATTGTACCTGTCTTATCTAAACATAGGGTAGTTATTTTAGCTGACTTTTCAATTGTTACTCCGCCCTTGATCAAAATCCCCTTTTTAGCTGCATTACCTACACTGGCTACTACGGCCGTAGGTGTTGCTAACACCAATGCACAAGGACAAGCAATAACTAGTATTGTCATAACCCTCATCAAATCATAGGTTAAGAACCATACTACTGCACAAATAACTAAAATAATTGGTACAAAATACTTTGCAAACTTATCTGCGGCCTTTTGAGCCTCACCCTTATTGTTTTGAGCCTGATGCACGGTTCTAATAATCTTTCCAAGTACCGTATCACTACCGATCTTCTCAGTCTCAATCTCTAGTACACCATTTTCATTGAAGGTACCTACAAATACTTGATCTCCAATCGTCTTATCTACGGGCATTGATTCCCCCGTAATCGATGATTCATTTATGGCCGCCTGACCTGAGATGATTACACCATCAACGGGTATTCTTTCCCCAGGCTTTACTAATACTAAATCTCCCTCTTCTGTCTCACTAATAGGATACTCTTCATACTTTCCATTAATCTTTATCCTTACAGTATCCGGAACTAGCTTTATAAGCTCTTTGACAGCATTTCTAGTTTTATCTAAGGTTACTTCCTCTAAGAACTCCCCAAAGATCATCATGAAGGCTACTATAGCACCGGCTAAATATTCACCAACATAGGTTGTTCCAATTAGCGCCATAACAACTAATATCCCTGCCGTTACCTTCTTTAAATGAACTACCGCTTCTACAGTTGACTTTGTAACAAATACTCCCGCAATTATCAGTGGGATTATTGAAAAGTTAAATGGCAGAACCTCCCAAAGATATTCAAATATAATTGCAAGTAGTATAAGTACTGCAATTACACCGGGAAATATAAACTTCTTGTATTTCTTTAACATAGGGTGTCCAGCAAAGAATCCCTGCTTCTTGTTTAGCTCTTTCAACGTTCTATTACCCATTCTATACCTCCTTATGGATTACTGATTAATATCACATGATATTCTACTATCATCCTATGCCCTAGGAGGGGTTAATTAGAACAAATATATTCTAGTTTTTAAAATAATATTAGTTCCTTAAAAATAAAAACATCCCCTTCTGTACATAAAAGATTATGCAAAAAGAGGATTAGACTTCACAATATGTACTTAGGCACAACTAGCTTAAAAACGTAACCTTATTCTTCATAGGAAATCTCCGACTCCCTATTCTTTATCACACCCACATTTCTTATCATCCTTATGGCAGTGGTCGTGATGATGATCGTGATCGTGGTCATGATCATGGTCATGATGATGATCGTGGTCATGATCATGGTCATGATGATGATCGTGGTCATGGTCGTGATCCTTTCTACGCTTCTTCTTCTTTCCAAATATAGCATCTAAATCATCATGATCGTCTAAAATTCCGTGTTTTCCTTCATGCATTCTTAACAGCCTCCTTTTTTTATTAGTAGTGGTTATTCAAATTTATATATCCTATGCCCCACCATAGGATATTATGAATGTTTTTTCAAAAAATATAAGGCTGTTGACAAAGTGCCAACAGCCTTATAAAAACTATCTACTTCTCCTCAGCCCAGCATAAAATCCTCTCAAGGGTATTCTCCCTTAGGAAATCAATAGCCTCAAAGTCCATATTTGGAATATAGTATCTTTCCATATGGTCGTGGAGCTTCTTAGCCCTACCTACATTCTTTACAGCTAGATTAATTAGCTCATCAAACTTTTCCTTGTCTGATATTAACTCCTCTTCCCTTACCTTAATGAGCCCATGATTTAAGCATTGGTCTAGATCATAAACCTTCTTCACATTCTCAAATCTGTCGGAGGTAGTTACAGCTACTTTCATATCCTTAATAACTACATTATCGATCTGCTCAGGAATAAAGTGATTATGGAATACCTCTACATCATGGCCCTTCTCAATAGCTAGCTTTGCTACCTTATCAAGGATCTCTGACTTTCCGATGTCATACTTACCCTTAAGTACATATACCCTTTCATTAGGCTCGATCAACGTCTCCAAATGATCCTTTATACCATCAGGGGTTATAGCGCTACTGAATAGGTGTCTTTCCTTACCTAGACTATCGCTATACTTTCTATCGGTAAATATATCATTAATAAGTTCTCCAGCTACCATATTTACTCTAGCAAAATCCGTTGCTTCATCTAGATTTTTCTTGATATTATCATATATCCCCTTAGCACCAGCCAAGAATCCATAGGCCCTTCTAAATAATCTACCAACCTCAGTATTGTCTTTGATTATAAGGTCTTTGCTTTTCATCATAGCTTCCTCATCCCAGTAATCTCCAAGGTGAATTATTTCGTCCACACCACCTGGGTTTTTAGGATCTACTACATGGGGTGCTGTACCATCAATAAGTGCTACTCCAACCGCTGGGAATACTACTCCATCTACGGAGTTATTATCAGACGAACAATGGTGATACTCTACATCAAATCCCTTATCAAGCATATCCGCTCCAAGCTTCTTCATAAAGGATGATTTTCCAACTCCCGGGCCACCCTTTATAACTATGATTCTCTTAGCACTTTGCTGATCAAGAATGTAGTCATAAAACGAATAAAAACCCTTATATGTATTTCCTCCAGGATATACTCTTCTCACATTACCTTCTTTGCCCATATCGCTACCACTCCTTAATTAGCATATTTTATAGGTATCTTTATATGTATATTCCTAGGGGCTTGGGTAATATAAGGAGAAATTGTTCTATTTGGGAAATTTTTCAGTTGATGCTAAAAAAATTTTAGCTAACTCTCTTTTACTCTATTTAGATATATTTCTGCTATGTATATTTGCTTTTTGGCTCTTTCTTTGTTTATTTCGTTAAGTCTTTTCATGAGTTGTTGTTCTTCTTCGTTTAGTTTTAGGATGTCTTTGTTGTATTTCTTTATGGAGTGTTTGGATTTATGATTTAAGGTCATTTTATCAGCTCCTCTTTAAGAAATTACTGTTATTTACATGTAATTTTAGCTACATACCTTTTCAATACCGAACATTTTGTTCTCTTATTTTTCAAAAAAAATATCATCTACTGTTGCGGAAAATACATCAGCTATTTTTTTAGCCAGCTTGAAGCTTGGATTCCTCACACCTCTTTCTATCATAGAAAGATAGTCTTTGCTGATTCCAAGTAGCTTGGCCAGCTCTTCCTGAGTCATATTTTCTTTTCTTCTAAATTCATGTAATCTAAAGTTTTGCTTTTTCATTTCGGCCCCCTTATAGTACATTTTGTTCACTAATTATTTCCAGTTTATCCTACTTTTTGTTCTGTGTCAATACCTTGTTTATCTAAATCGTACTTTTTGTTCGGATTCATTCTAATAAAAGGATTAATATGGTAAAATAAGTTGAAGGAGGTCGAACAATTTGTTTGGTAAAATATTAAAAAACCTACGTGAAGAAAAAGATTTAAAGCAAAAGGATATTGCGAAAGTTCTTGGCGTTACAGATAGAGCCGTAGGTCATTATGAATCAGGTGCTAGAAGACCGAGTCAGGATATTCTTGAAATGCTTGCTGATTATTTTAACGTATCAGTAGACTACCTCCTTGGCAGAACAGAAGTGAGAAGTCATGTAAATAGAAAAGGATCTCATGGTATTAATTTGGACGGGCTTACGGATGAGGCTGTTGAGGAAGTTAAAAAGTATGTTGAGCTTATTAAGTTAAAATATGATAGAAATGAAAATCTTAAAAAGTAATGATTAGCTCAAATTCAGTTATTGTATTTGAGCTTTTTTATGGTGCAAAATGATGATACCATTTTATAGCGGCAAACGAAACATCCCTATTCCACTTATTGACTCTAGATGTTCAATTTTTTTCTTAGTATCCCTTTCTCTATGTAAAGTTGGCTTTAATTCCCAATCACTACATGCATGACCCTAAAAAAGGGAATATCACATCCTTCATCATCAGAATGTTCTAGGTATTCACTAACACTTTCTAAGAATTTAAACCATTCTCTCAATAAAATCACCGCACTATTATATTTATGTTTGAAAAGACAAACCCTCATCATCTTATAGATTTGAAAGTTCATTGAACAGAAGCAGTCAAGGAGCATATCTATTGCTATCTAACTCTAAAGTTTAATTTCTAATCAATAATATTAATTACATAAATTTTGTAATCACCTTCGACTGACTTTGTCATTGTTGTACTAGTTTTATTAGATATGAAAATATTTGTGTTTCTTTAGAAGCTAGATTATTAACATTTCTTACATACTTCTAAATATTATTGGATTAAGTTCAATTTGATTCTGTCCAAGAACAACTGTCTTACAGCGTCTATGTCTCCTGGTATTTCAATTATCTCTACTAGTTCTTTTAATTTTCTTCTCAATTTTTCTTTTATGCATATAAACTCCCACATAACAGGGATGGTCAAAGATGTTTCTCTAAATACCTCATATTTAATATGATAATATTCCATATGTTCACATATAATAAATAGTAAATATCCAAGCGTAAATATAACATCAGCATGTGGATTATTCGTGTCCACGTTATACTTTGAGTTGTCTTCTGTTCTATAATTACCTACTGAAATAAAATTGCTGTGTATTAGCTCTGACATAAACTCGTAGAAAAATTTGTGAAGCTTCCTATCAACAGGTGCAAGAGTTCTCCTCACTAGAGTCGTTGTTCTCAAATCATGTTTGTATATTTTATTTTCTTTAGGATCATAAATTTTATTTCTATTAACTCTCCCATTTTCCTTTGCAAATTCAACAAGTCCAACTTTTAGTTTTAATGATTGAAAAACTGCTGTACTTATGAAATCTGGATTTTTTAAGGCATTTGAAACTTGTAGATATGTTTCATAAATAGTCCTACCTATAGCCATACAATCTTCTCTAAATCCTTGTTTTGCTAACTCATTATAAGCACAAGCACTTCTTAACATCTTCGTAAAACAAAAATAGACATAATCATGATGCACTCCCTCATTAAATAATTCATCTTTTGCATCCATCTCTAATCCAATGGGATCTCCAAATTCATCAACAACATAACCTAAAAATGCTAATGCATCGTCAAACTCCTTTATAATTTCAAAATAGCCTTGTTTAATCATAGGTATCACCTCAAATTTACTGTAAGTTTAATTTTAATAAATCTATATCAATTCATTAACACCTTATGATTCCTCTCTATTCTCTGCTTCATGCTTATTAGCTCTCAATGACTTCCTTAATTTTACTTTCGATAATACCAACCTCATATTCTTGTAAGTACTTTTTTACTACTTCATTTTTATCAGGTCTAAGAAAAATCCATCTAACAGATAGATAAATTAAAAGAAATATCAATGCAATCATAATTCCTAATATAAGATATAACGCCCATAAAATCAAAGTAATCAATAAATTTTCATTACTTAGATTCTCAGAATACTTTTTTATTATCTCTCTTAGCCTAGCATCTGTCATAATTGCTACCATACAACCTGACATTACTCCAATTATTGTATTCTTTACGATATCACTATCATGCTTTAATCTGTTTAATCTTGAAGCTAATATTTCTAGACTAATATCTTGTAAATAGTATTTGTCAATTCTTTTTACAGCTACCTTAATATCCCATTCGCAATCTTTGTATAATTGCTCAATATCTAGTTCAATCTTATATTGATCTCCAACAGTAAATTTATATACAACACCACTTATGTACCTCATAAATGGTAAAATCATTAAAAAAGCAATAATCACTATAGCTTTTCCTTCTAAATTCCTAAACACTGAAACTCCTGATATTATCATAAATATTGCTATTATCAGTATTCTATCTTTATTACCTTTCATTAATGACTGCATTAACATAACACCTCTATGCAAATTAATTAATAATACAATTTATGCGAAAGTAATATGTTCACCTGCCACCTAAAATTATCTATCCCCTATTTCAACTTCTTTGCTTACTATGCTAATTATGCAAATTTTGTAAAACTCCTTTAACTTGTTTTTTAAACAGCACAATCACACTATAAGCTCACGCTTTATTCACAAATTTGCTCAGATTTTATCTTTCTCAGTGCTGCAGGAGCTTTAATATAATAGCTCCCGTTTTGTGACTTATAAAATGCCTCTCTATGAATTGATACATATATTATCAATTCAACAATAAAAAGTTCATTAATCTCATGTCTTTCGCTATCATATATCTGATGAAATTCTATATCAAATTCACCTGGTAAAAGTGAAGGCTTAGTTCGCTTCAATTTTGCTTCTATTTCTCTTCGAGTCAAATCACGTTCTTTTGAAGATAGCTTTACTCCAATTATCTTTCCAGTATCATTTATACCAAAGAATAAACTTCCACCCTTATTATTTTTGAATGCAACAGAATATTTTCCTACTTCTTCTAAAATTCTTTTTATTGGTTTTTCACTCCTACTTATATCTTTAAACTCATGTTGGGAATCTTCTTCAATAAAATCACTTCTCGACCCTTTTATAAATAAATACTCATTTTTTACAGTGTAATCTAGATCAATATACTCATACCTAAAACTGTCAAAACACTGGTTTTTCATCGAATTAACAAGTTCATAAGTGATTACTTCTTTACTATGCATCTGTATTCTGTCAATCATGTTTTGAAAAGTTTTTTCATCTTTTTCTATTATTGTGATGTTTCTTTTTAATTTATGTGTAGCTAAATAAGTGCTTCCTAAACCACCAAACGGATCTAAGACTTCACCAAATTCAGGTGATCCAATTTTTATTAATTTTTCTAATAATTCTTGACTAAGCACAGGTCTTTTCCACTCTCTAGAACTTTTTTGATCAATTAAAGTAATATCATCCCAAATATTCTCTATATTTCTTTCATATTCATTCAAATATCTTTTAACGAAAGCTTTATTATTTCTTATTGAAATTTTTCCTTTTTCATACATTTCTTCCATTCTGTCTTGTGAGTACCTCCAACCATAACCTACTGGCGGAGTTAGACCTTTCCAACTAAATGAAAATTGCATTGAATTATGTCTTTTAATGTAGGCCGGGTTTAATAAATATTTTCCAGTTTTGTCGCTATCTGAGTATCTATTAAGTATATCGCTATCAAATACAGGTACGTTACCAAAAAAAGAATTCCCATATTTTGTATAATGAATTACGCAATCATAACCATCCTTATAACCATTATTTCTTTTATTTGTTATATTTCTTTTTTTTACTATAATTATATTTTTAA
This sequence comes from Wukongibacter baidiensis, assembly GCF_050888315.1. Taxonomy (NCBI): domain Bacteria; kingdom Bacillati; phylum Bacillota; class Clostridia; order Peptostreptococcales; family Caminicellaceae; genus Wukongibacter; species Wukongibacter baidiensis. Next base: position 6,295,899 of record NZ_CP138202.1, on the reverse strand, counting down.
AATTAATCGCATCATAAACATTATTTAATATATACAAGTAATTAGATAAGTTATAGATAGATGCTATCATCATCAGGTTCCCAGTGTCATTCAGCAATCTTTTAGATTGCTGAATGACTTTCGTAATCATACATCCATATTTTTCAAGATCTGATAGCTTGCTATCTTTATCGTTGAACCAAGGTGGATCTAATATTATTAGATCATATCTATTTGATTCAAATCTTTCCATTGCTTTAACACAGTCACCATATAAAAATCTGTTCATTTCTTAACCTCGTTTCATCTAAAATCTTATATTTGTGTGACAGAAAACGCATTTACTGTCGCCTCTATCTTAAATTTATTTCTAAGTTATAATACTAATTACGCAAGTCCTGTCAAACTCCTTTGACTAGTTTTGTCGAATAAAAAAACTACCCTTGTTTTAGAGCAGTTCTTTATTTGAGTGAAACTCAAAGAGGGTCAGACCAGCTAGTAACAGTCAAGAAATTTTTACTAGCTGTGTTGTTTTTTTTAATATATGATTCTGGGCATTGCAAACAAACCAATTGAAAGCCCGAACAATTGGCTAGATGGCTGATTGTAGCCTTATGCTACAACCTTAAGTGCTTTTTTATTATATTTTTTTATATGATCCTGTGGAGTTCTTATTTCATATTCCTTATTGTTCCTGAGAACTGCAAATATTATATTCGTCATCTTTCTCATTATTGCACCAAGTGCTACTTTTTTAACTTTTGAAATAAGCTTTTTATCATAGTATTCTCTTAATACAGGATTAATCGCTTCTCCTTGGTTATTGCGCCTTATAGCAGCTACAGCTATTGTGAATAGTACTCTTCCAACAGAACAGGGTCAGGCCTTTATAATTTTATTATTTTACTTTAAGCAGAAGGTAGGGTCAGACAAGAATACGTAAAAATAGTACACTAAAATTACGTGTTCTAGCCTGACACTCTCCTTTCATACTATGTTATCCCCTTTTATAAATTTAGGTTAAAGTCTTCACATTTCATGATGTGATTTTAAACTTTCAGCCTTGATAAGTAATCATGTCAACAACTGCCTTGTTAGACAACATAATATCAGCTATTAAAATATTTTTTTGCGTATTCATATGCAGTTCTTCCCGTTTCCGTTTTTAAAATTTTGGAATACTCTAACTCTGATAAACGTTGAGTTTCATATGTGTCAATGGGTCGGGGTTATTGACATTTTACGCTGAAGTCACAAAAGTGTGTTATGTTTCATTTATATCAAAAAAGCTTCTTATCGCCTAAGATATTGATTCCTAATTCTTTTGCGAGGCTATTTTGCTTGAACGGATTAACCTTTTGAACAACTCCGTCACGCTTAAAAAATGAGCCGGTGTTTTTAAACCAAAATGTTATACCGGCGATTTCGCATTGTTTACGTATATCCAGAACCCACTCATAATCGCATTCTCGGGCTTCTCGACCTGTTTCGCCTCCAACGCTAACGTGTTCAATACCGCCTAAATACTTACTTAAATCAATCGCACCAAGCAATGGAGCGCAAGCAACAAAACGCTTTTTAATTGGGTATGACAAAAATATCGGTAGTCGATAGTCCGCAATTTCTTGATTTTCAACAGTGCATCCTATATTTACGTTATCATATCCATCTCCCCAATCAGCAGGCAGTGATACATTGAAACGGTCAATACGTTTGGTTAAAATTAAAAATTCAAGATCTGGGCGACTTTTTATCATAGCCCATGCCTCGGTACGCCATTCATCTGCCTCGGCGAGAAAGAAATCAGAAGCAAAGCATGTAGCCACAATTTTTCCGCTAGATATTTTAGTCACACCATTAGCTGATTTAGCTATCGGTTTATTAAATTCTTCTGTTTTAAAAATGGTATTCTGTCCATATCGTTTAGAGAATGGGCCATAAAAATAACAATATGTGCAACCATCGCTCACTTTATAGCAGCCTGTCCATGGCTCCCAATTCATATTTTCACCCCTAATAACTCTTTACATAAGGCTTTTAACAAATTCTACAGGGAACATGGTTCTCTCTGCAGTTTCCTCAATGCTAAGTCCTTGTGCTAAAAAACGTTTTGCTACACTTGCCATGCTTTCAGCCACTTCAACTATAAATTTATCATAGTCATAAAACCTTATAACACGCTGTCCCCACGGATATTCTTTAGCCTTGTGAATAAATTCAATTCCTTCTATGTTGCTGATTTTATCTTGCCAATAATCCAAATCTTCCACTTCAAAGTAAAGCTGAAAGTTGTTCGGCTGCGCCTTGCTGGGCAAATCTGCACCAACAAGTTCGGCGTAATTGGATTGCAGGGAAAGCCCTCTTTCAAAAGACACATGTACCCCCAAATCCATCATAATCTTTTGTTCCATTACAGTTTCGTAAAAATGCTTTGCTTTCTCCATATCAGATACGGCAATCAAAGTGCCTTGATATTGCATACTATCACTCCTCATTAGTTTTACTTAATTATATATTAGAATTTGGCTATCTCGCTGTAAAAATCGGACATATTATCCCGATACTCCTGCGGAGTGATACCGCAAATGGCCTTAAAATCATTGATGAAGTGAGGCATATCATAAAAACCAGTTTCCATAAAAACCTGTGTTAAGCCATAGTTGTGTCGCTGTAAAAGCCGTATAGACTTGTTTACACGTACAAGGCGAGAGAACGATTTTATACCCACGCCCATATATTCGTCAAAAAGTCGTCTTAAATGACGTTCGCTATAAAAAACATTGTTTGAAAGCTCTTTCACTGAAAGAGTCCCTCCGCTATTTATAATCAAATTATTTGCTTGTGAAAATTCCTGGCGATAAAATGCACCTTTCAAGTGTGCCAGAAAGAGCCTGTCTATTTTAGTAATTAGGTTATGGATACTTAACGACGTTTCCAGTTCATTTGCCATCAGGCGGTTCATTGAGGGATTAACATCTTCAAAGTCAATTACACAATCTGTTATTTCTTTTTGCGGCATTCCGCTAAAGGCATAATAACCCGCCGGTTGAAACTCTATAATAAACAAGAGGGTAAAATTATTGGCTGACTTGCCAACATATGAGGGTTTCGTGATGGGACCAAACAAGTTGCCGTGGATGTGGCTGTCAGTACATGATAGCACAAGTGTAGCGCTCCCATGGGGCACAACAGCGTAATTATCTGACATCATACCTTTACTCGGAAAAGTGATCGTATAATTGGAAATAAAATTTCTAAGCTCTAAATGTGGTTGAATATATATAAAATCAACACCTCGAATTAGTACACGGCTATAATTCATATAGTTCTGAATTGAATCTTTTGTAAGCATAGCACGACCTCCTCCCCTTTAACATTTGTGATTCAAGTGTAATGTACTCAAAATAAATATACCATCGGGACGGTTCTTGCGATATAATGAAGTAGGTATTTTTACTGTCATCTTATTATCTATCCACAGTTTTTACATCACTAAATTAATTAAGCATATTTTGTAAAATTCCTTTGACTAGTTTTGTCGAATCAAAAAGAACCTCTCTTACTCAAGAAGTTCTCTATTATTCGTTAAATACAGTTTTAGCGAAGTACCAATAGATAGCATAACACTATCTGAATTGAGGTGTCAGTAACTCCACTCCGTCCCCTTGTCTGCCCCAATGTCTAAACCCTTAACTAGCGTAGCAAAATCGGTGTCAAAAGGGTGTGTTAGGAACTGCTGTGTTAAGTGAAGTTTTATAACATTAATAATTTATCTTAATTCTACATGTATACCATCTATTTTATCTAAAAATCTACATAAATCTCGTATTGCGCCTTTATAACTTTTATGTATACCGTCGGGACGGTTCTTTCGATATATTATCTATCCACATTTTTTACATCACTAAATTAATTACGCAAATTTTGTAACAACTTTTCAACCCTGTGATAGGTTTTTGATATAGCCATCACATACGATACTATAAAGATAAAAAGGAGTTGTATCGTATGATGAATTATGAAATATTGAAAGCCTTGTTTAAAGAGTATGGTCATGAGAAGATATTGTTTATTGGATTTGATATTGGCAAATATTATCATGTAGCAAGCATTTGGAACGGTTACAAAGATACGTTGTTATCGCCTTACACCTTCAGCGCAGATGAATCTGGTTATACAATGTTGACTCATGTGATAAATCAAGTTATTCATAAAGCTAAACCAGAACATATATACTTTGGCTGTGAACCATCAGGTCACTACTATCTGAATCTAATGAATAAGCTGTATGAAGATTACAAAGAAGCACACTTTAGATTAATCAATCCAAGAGCAACTAAGTCACAGAGAGAAATGGCAATGGAAAGAGATAAAACCGATCCAATTGATACTACAGCAATTCTGGAACTATTAATCCAAGGAAACTCATATGAAATGCCTGTTAATGACCATGTGTTTGATGAAATAAAGGAAGTTGTGCGTAGAATTGATAGGTATACAAAGGAATTTACAGCATTAAAGAATAGAATACATGTATATTTAGATGAGTTATATCCACAGTTTGAGAAAAAAGGGACTAGCTTAATAAATACTAAATCTGGTAAGCAATTTCTAACGATATTACCTGATCCAAAGATACTTAAAACTATGACATATGAAGAATTAATTATATTATTCAAAGAGCATGGCTATACATTAAAATCTGCTTACGCAAAGAAGTTCATAGAAAGAGCAAGAGAAATGTTAATTCCTCAAAAATCAATAATAAAGTCTAAGATTGATACCCTTAAAGAGCTTATCGAGCAATATATGCTACTAGATACATTTATGATACGATCACAACTTGTGCTAAGATCGCTACTCTCTCACTTTCATTTTACTGAAAACATCCTAGGCCTAAGAGGTATGGGAGTAGTAACTTTGAGTAGGATTATAGCTTATCTTAACAACCCATTTAGATTTGAGAATGGTAGTAAGGCTGCACAATTCGCTGGATTAACACCATCAAAATCCCAAAGTGGAATCAGCGAAAAAAGGGAGAAAATCTCAAGAATGGGGCATAAGGCATTAAGAAGTGTAATGATACAGCTAGCATATCAACTTATAAGCTCAACTGCTTACTTTACAGCTTTTTATAATAGATTAGTAATTGAAAAAGGAAAAGATATAAATTTAGCTGTCACTGCTACTGCTCATAAAATCTTGAGGGTAATAATTAAAATGATGCATTCCGGTGAAGTGTTTAATCCACCAACAGCTAAAGACCTGGAATTAGCAAATTCCAGAATTCATAGATTTACTAAAGCAAAGAAAATGGCATATCAAAAAATGAGAAAGGCCCAATCAGGGACTCAAAATATGCTAGAGACATATTTAACACGAGTTTGATAGGCTTTCTCTTCACAGATAGTTATATTATATCATTAAATAAATAATTTAAACAGATTATGAAGGAATTCGTTTCAAGCCTTGTGTTTAAAAACACGTGGGTCAGATTGTCTTAACCTTCATATCTATATAAATATTGAATAGTATATTAAGTCACTGCCATAGAGCAAACTAGTAGCACACAGGATGATATAGGATATGATAGGTACTTGAATCATACATTACTGTTTAAATTTTACATTTCACATTCTTACTAGGGGTTCTTTTTTGTCAAAAATCACTTGACTTTCTATAGTATCTGACCCCACTCTTCTTGTTTTAAAAATAATAACTTAATTTAACGTTAATAAATAATACCTCTAAATCTTGCCATACTAGAAATAAGTGTTTTTAGAATCGCAAAACATACGACTTGTTATGGAGGTATTAGGCTTTGGAATTTTTTTATAGTCAGGAATCACTTACTATTATTCAATGGATTTTACGGGCTGTTTTTGCTTATATCATACTGCTTATTGCTGTAAAGCTTTTGGGTCAGCGGTCTATTTCTCAGTTGAGGCTTTTGGATTTTATTATTGCTATTATTTTAGGTAATATCCTTGCCCATCCTCTTTCTGACGAAGGATTAGGTATGACTGGCTCCATTACTACTACATTTTCATTAGTGGTTTTATATATTTTATCTTTACTGATTAAGTTAAGATTTAAGGTGGTTGAAAAGTTTTTTTCTCCTGCACCTATTCCTATTGTAAAGAATGGGGAGATTATATATCAAAATTTGGTTAAAGCTAAAATTCCTCTGGATTTTTTGCTATCAGAGCTTAGGCTTCAACAGATAGCTGACATTAAAAAAGTTGCTGCTGCCTTTTGGGAGCCTGGGGGTAAGATTTCTGTATTTATGGTCTCAAGCCATCAGCCGCTCACACCTAGTGATATGCAATTAGTTCCTCCTCCTTTTTCACTGCCAACAATAGTTATAAAAGAAGGGGATATTGATTTGGATGCTCTTAATAAAATCGATAGGACTAAAGACTGGCTTACGGATTTGCTTAAAAACACTTATAATGCAGAGGCTAAGGATATTTTAATGGCTACCGTAGATGATAGCTATAGTCTTCAGGTTTTCTATAAATAATCATTTCTACTCTACTTATTTCTCAATAAGATTTGCTAACTTGGAAAATGAGATGACAATGTTTGTCTCCAGTTTTTTGTTCTTGACCACTTTGCATTTATTGTAAGGTTCTTATCTTGATATAAAACAATTTTAGCCGTCCAGATATAAGTACTGGGCTACTTTTTAAATAGTAGATCTAGAAAATAAAGAAATTTTAGTGCCCATTTAAAACAGAACAGGGTCAGGCTTTTATAATTTTATTATTTTACTTTAAGCAGAGGGTAGGGTCAGACAAGAATACGTAAAAATAGTACACTAAAATTACGTGTTCTAGCCTGATACTCTCCTTTCCTAAAGAAGATTGGCATTTGGTTAAATTTACTGCATCTACAATCGTTCAGACAATGTTGATTTATAGATATTTCTAACATCAGTATATCTTAGTCGCTAATCCTCAAGTTTGCTACTTAATTGATGTCCTTTCTTTATTTTGATATACTCTAAATATCATTTATGGAAAGGATTTGAATACTTATGGGATTAATAGCAACTTTTATTTTTTTAATTTTGCTTAATAACCTTCTTAACAATAGAAGATTTACTAGATTAGAATGTACAATTGAAAAATTAGATTCTCGTATAAATGAGCTTACCGAGAAATTATCTAAATATGAATAATTTCTCCGCTAAGCTCTCAGTTAACTCTTATCTTCATAACCTTCGAAAAATCTTATAAATTTACCGTACCCAAAGTCTGCACTAGAATGGGGTCACTCTACTCCGTCCCCTTGTCTGTCTTCATCTTCCGACATCAATATTTCTAGCTTCTGCAATTATTTCATCAGGAAATCCCACATATTTCAGAAGTTTTATTGCATTTTTTGAATTTGATGCTCCTTTATATATCTTATAATCAAAAATAATATCTTTTTCTTGCATTTGCTCAGTGAAGTGATAATTATCATATAAGTTGTCTAAGATTTGTGTTAACTCAATGTCATGGGAAGCAACAATGGCAATGCAATTCTTTTTGCTTAAAAACCTTAATATAGAAGCGGAAGCCGCAATTCTTTCCTCAGTATTGGTTCCCCGTAGAATCTCATCGATTACGCATATAACCAATCTTTCTTCACTTAAGTTTTGAATAATTCGTTTTAAATACTTAATTTCTTTAATGTAATAACTTTCTCCGGCCATTAAATCATCACGTACAGCCATTGAAGTAATAACTCTTGCGTAGGGTAAAATCATCTGCTTAGCCATACATGTGTGTATACTTTGTGCAAGAATTACATTTATTGCAATCGCTTTTATATAAGTCGATTTACCTGATGCATTTGAACCGGTAATAATACAACTATTGTCTAAACTGACTGTGTTACAAACAGGCTCATCAATTAACGGGTGATATATTTGCTTAATTTGTAATTCATGTTCTTCGCTAAATATCGGCGTACAATATTGAGGAAGACTCTCTCGGAATGAAGATATAGTTATTGCCATATCAATCTCACCAAGCATTTTATATAACTCCATAAACTCATTTCGTCTATCCTTCACCGTGCGTATAATTTGGTCATATTTTACAAAGTCCCATAAAGTCGCACCAATTAGATAATCGTATATTAGACCTACGATATCTCCCGAGAACGCAGCTTCCTTTTTCCTTTGAATTATGCTAATCATATATGATACCTTTTTAAACGGAACAGCTACTTTCTTCAAGTCAGAAAATTCATTTTCATATGACAATCTACTAGTATCAGCAATTTTATTTCCAATATTTATAACCCCAATGATACTATTAAGCATATCAAGATTAACCTCATACTTAATCTTGCCTATGGCATAAATTATCATATTAATAAGAAATACGCCCACAGTAATAAAAAGGAGTTTTGAATCTTGTAAAACAATTGCCGGAAGAACTGATAATGCTAATAGTATCTGCATTGTCCAGTATCTCCATATACCTGAAATTCTATTTAAATCCAAATTGTCCATAAATATTGGTAAATAATAGGCGCTATCATCTTTTCCAAGACTACACAGCAAGAGCTGTATTTCTTCTCTTTCCTTATCATTAGATGTAAAAAATGAAACTTTCTTTTCAAATAAGTCTCTATATAAATTATTTTTAGGCAGACAATGGAGTTTAGAATACAATATTTGCTCACCCACAAAAGAATTGCAATTATTAATTCGGCAAAATACATTATCCATTTCCAAATCGTTCCATGTTACATCATCTATCTTTTCATCATTTGATATTGATTCTGTATATTTACTCCAATGATATCCAATTTTTTCACAGTTGTATTTCGCTATTATAGGCTTTTTGCCAAATTCTCCTCTTATCCTAGCACGTAGTTTTCTAATATTAGTTTTTTGTACAAATATGTTTACAAAATACACCAAAATAAGTATAATCACTATAGTTATTATTTGCATGTTTTGACCTCCTCATAATCTTGGAGGTGACAGGGTACGTATACTATCACCTTACTATCTAATCAATTTATAACCAACTATATTATATACCGTCGGGACGGTTCTTTCGATATATTATCTATCCACATTTTTTACATCACTAACTTAATTACGCAAATTTTGTAAAATCCCTTTGACTAGTTTTGTCGAATAGAAAAACTACTCTGGTTTAAGAGTAGTTCTTTATTTGAATCACACTCTACTGCGTTATGTGTGGTAAAACATTCCCAGTAATGCAAATCCATTAATTATTCTTTGATATTTTCTCGATTTTTTCTATATATCTGCTTTGGATCAACTTAATAACGTTACCTGGTAAATACGATATCTCATCCATCTGTCTAAATATCTTACTATTTAATTTCGCTTTATTATCTTCATTTAGTTCATAAACACGCCTTATGGAAACACTGAGAGGGTCAAGCTTTTATAATTTTACATTTTTACTAACTATTTCTACAATCTACTTGGCAAGGGTCAGTTCATTTAGTAGCCCTCTATCATTCTTAAAATTCGGTTTGGTATGTGATGCGGGTCACCTTGGTTATTTAAGGGGATAACTTTTAAAGGACTATCGGGAAATAGCTCCTTCATAGTTCAATTCTATAATTCTTCCATAATTCTCTCAGAAAGGTGATATAGTTTTTTATATGTATCTACTGTCTCATTAATTGAATCTTCAATATCATCAACTAAAACATCAACTATTGTATCGTCAATTTCTCCCTCAGAAGCATTTGTATAATCACCATAATCAACAATTCTTCTCCCTAGTTTTCACCCATATTTATAACCGCTCCATTAACTAAACTAATTGCTCTAATACATTTACAGCCTGTTTATAAAAATCAAAAGCATTCTTACGAGCCCAAGAACAAATTTCTAAACATAATGATATCATATAATACTTATGCTTGCTTTCAAAGTCCTCACTCAAACCTAAGCTATTACGATATCCAGAAATGAAAAGATTAATATCTTTGTTAAAGTAGTTTTTTAATACCATTTTTGTCAAATCACATTCTGCATCACTTGGATAGCTCAACTCAAAATCAATTATACCAACAATCTTTATATCATTTCCTGACCTCTCTATCAAAATATTTCTATCACTAAAATCATTATGACATAGAGTAAATGTATTTACAGATGATAAAGTGTCTTCAAAATCAACCATCTTTGAGTATCCTAATTTAAATAAATTATTTTCAGGAAAGTTTTGTGATAATAATACATGTCCTCTTCTTCTATTTTTTTCAATTTCAAAATCTGCAAAGGTCAACCAAGACCTTTTATTATTCATGTTTTCATCCCATTCACCAAACTGGTTTATCCTACTAGTTTTATGAAGGTTTGATAATACATGACCCATATCATAAATTATCTCTTTATATTGACTTGGAGTAATTTCATTAGATATTTCTGACAGTGTAATCCCTTCTAACTTACTCATTATTACCCAACATAAGCTATCTTCAAATATTCCATAATCAACTAACTGAGGAGTAATAACTTCTTTGTTCCTTAGAAATTTTAATGATGCTACTTCAGCTGCCCACCGTCTTTTATCACTATATACCTTTAATACTTGTTTTGTATTGGGTATTAAATAAACATTATTTCTTCCAAGTTCTTTATGCCCTATGTAGGTCATATCAATTTCATAATTAAAATAGTTGCCAATGAATTTACGGAATAAATCATTATTATCAATCATTAAATATCACCTCATTTTTTAAGCTTTTTTACTAAAGTATCGGCTAAGTAATCACACATAATCTATTTACTTTAGTATTTAACTATTAAGGGGGTTGTTCTTATTTAGATTAAAGTAAGCTTCAGAATCCGTACAATGAACTAAATATGCAAAACTCATTATAAAAAATCCGATGAAAACACTAAAAGTGTCAAGTGGTCGGGGTTATTGACATTTCCCTCTAATCTTTTACTAATTAAAATGTACACTTATTTTGTTTCGTTATATATTTCCATCATGATCTTGGCAAATTTACCTTCCTCAACTAAATGAGGTTCATGAGCAGATTCTTCAAACCAATAAAAATTCTTTTTAGGAGCTTTTATAGTATTATAATATTGCTCAACTAATTCTGAAGGTGTATTATAATCATGTCTTCCAGCTATAAAGTAAATAGGTACATCAAATTCTTGATACTTTTCTCTAAAATCTGCTTTTTCACGATTAATAAATAATGTATTAATAGAAAATATATTTCCTACTAACAATTTAATCCCATCTACTAAAGAATATTCTGGTGAAAATAATACTCCTTTAATCATTTCATTTTGTGTTATAACATCTAATTCAAAGCCTCCATATTTCTTTAACCACTTTCTTTGAATAAATGTATCTTTTCTACTATTTTTATATGGAGGTTGTCCTATTTGTTCCAATTCTTTGATGGCTTTTTCGTTATGTTCTTCAATAGCTTTATTATATACATACCTATACGATAGCTGTTCTCCTTCAACATCATCAATTACTTGCCCTATTCCTACGTAAGCAATAACTCTATTAGGTGACTTCTTTATTGCTTCTATTCCAAGTACAGTCCCCCATGAGTGTCCCACAATAAATATTTTATCTTTATTAAACCTATCACATAAATATTCTATTAATTCTTGTGTATCCTTTTCTAATTGTTCTTGTGTCATTTTCTCCCTATTCATATTAGGTGAATAGGATTTACCCGAACCTCTTTGATCCCAATTAACAACTACGAAATTCTTTTCTAGCTTACTTTGATATTTTCTTGCATAGCTTATAAATGAATACCCCGGTCCACCATGAAGAAATAGCATAATAGGTTTATTTTTATCTACTCCTCTAATCATTATTGTTTGATTTATGCCACCTAATTTAATAGTTGATAACTCTGTAATACTATTCTCAATCACTTTAAAATTATTATCTCTTATCTTAGGTGTATATGTTGGAAAGAGTATTATAACTACTATTAATATAAGTGCAATCATTTTTTTCTTATGTTTAAATACCTTGATATTATCACCTCGTTAAATGTGTTTAATCCAAAACCAAATACACAAGCATGATTGGAAATTAGGCTCTGTTTTAAACTAATGTTGATATATGAGCATAATAAGAATGGACAACTTGATTTGTCCACTCTTATTATTTAGTTCGTCTAATATGAATATGACGAAGTAGCACAATATCATATTATGATTATACTGAGAGTTATGCAAGAATGTGTTTCAGCTCATCGAACACTTTAGGACTTGATACGATTATATTGTTTCCATTAATACATTCAAGAACAGGGTAATTATCTTCTTTTTTATAGTAGCCTACCTCTGCTCCAGCTTCAATAGCAATTAATTTTGCAGCAGCAACATCCCAAGGAGATAACTTTCCCTCATAAAATCCTTGCATTCTTCCACATGCTACCCAACATATATCTAAAGTAGGTGAACCTAATCTTCTCAAATCTCTTATATGAGGTAGAACACGCCCTAATCGGCTTATTATTTCTTGAATATCATCTTCATCTTTCCTATGTGGAAAACCAGTTCCAATCACACAACTTTTTAATTCTGAAACGTCTTTAACACTAATCTTATTGCCATTGAGAAACGCCCCTGAATTTTCTGAAGCATAATACATTTCATCAAGGAATGGATTATAAACAACTCCATAGCGGACTTTGCAATCAACTGCATAAGCAATTGATACAGCAACTTGATAGTGGTCGTTTGCATATCCAACAGTACCATCAATAGGATCAATAATCCATGTAGGCTGCTGCAAAGATTGATTTTTATTCCCATTATCTTCTTCGGATAGAATTTCATGATCACAAAATATCTTATGAATCTCTGCTTTAATGATATCATTTGAGACTAAATCTGCGGTTGTAACAAGTTCATAGCCATCTTTTACAGATTCAGTATATTGTTTTGCTTTTCGTAGTTCCTTGATTTTCGTTCCAGCAAGTTTCGCTATTCTAATTGCTTCGCTCAATATTATGTCCATTCAAAATCTACCTCCTATGCATTATATAAATTACCTTTAATTCACTTTAAAATACAATTGCTCAATAGTTTATATTCTTATTATAGAAGGATCAAAAGGGTCAGGATAGAACACGTATTTACGACGTTTCCCAGCGTTACAGGTAGGACTCTAACCTTAGATAGCCTCCTATCTTACTGCCGACTCAGTTAGCTGGGGAATGTGTGAGGGCTTAATAGCGACTTGATTTTTTCACATACTGATTAGCGCTTTTCTACTACTTCTCCTTGCTTCTTATAAATGCTGTTCTGAGGGATGAACTTTCTTACCATAGACAGCGGATAAATATTAACGTTGCGGCCTACTACTGAACCTGGATTGAGTACAGTGTTGCTACCAACCTCAACGTTATCACCTAATATTGCACCAAATTTCCTAAGTTCTGTATCAATACGTTCGCTTTCGATCGTAACTGAAATAGGCGTCTTATCCGACTTTACGTTTGAAGTTATACAACCTGCACCCATATGTGCTTTGTATCCAAGTACAGAATCACCCACATAATTGAAGTGTGGAACCTGCACTTGATTAAAAAGTAGGACATTTTTAATCTCTGTTGAGTTTCCTATGATCGCTGACTCTCCAACTATAGCACTTCCACGGATAAAGGCGCAATGTCGTACTTCAGCATTATGCCCTATGATAGTGGGTCCTGTAATCGACGCTGTTGGAGCTACTATTGCAGTTTTTGATATCCATATATCATCAGCAACCTTTGTATATTCGCTCTCTGATAGAGTTGCTCCAAGCTCAATAATGTAATCTTGAATTCTAGGCAAAATCTCCCAAGCGTATGTCAGACCTTCAAAGATACTGGCAGCTATTGTCTCGTTCAAGTCTAGTAACTCTGTAACCATCAGTGTACTTACACCCATAAACTTCCTCCTAAAAAATAGGTTTATACATCTCAGATAACTAGAGAATAATGTCACTTAACTATGGTATTCAATACATATGTTAGTAATACTACACTGAAATAGGTGTCAAGGGGCCGGAGTTATTGACATTTCAAAGTCAATAGTTATATCCTTAACCTCTAGCTCAGGATAAGAGATGATAATTGTCCATTTACCCTCCTGTAATTCTTCTGGCTCTTCCATTATCCAATAAAACGAATTTCTTAAACCTATATAGTTATTATAATTATAGCAAGTCATCTTGCTTCCATTTATTTCTTTAGGATGGTATACTTTTATTTCTGCATTAATCTGTCTTCCCCAAGGCTGCCCTTCAATAAAATACTCTATTCCTATACTTTGCCCTAGAGATAGCTTTAAATTTTTTCCACTACACAATTTACTTATACTTAATATTGGCTTAAGTGGATTATTACCTACTATATAGCTTCCTTGCTCTAATATTTCTACATCAGTTATAATAAAATCTGATTTAACCATTGTTTTATACCTATTACTAAAATGAGATAATGTCTCATTATTTGTATAGTTCTCAAATGGCAATGGTATATTTCTGTATTTGCATAAGCTTATTATTTCTTGTTGTAACATTATATAGCACCCCACACTACTTATGGGGAAAGATTTTCTAACCACATTGAGTTGTTCAACTATATGCTTGACCATCTTAGTAGCATATTCTTTAGTACCAAGATATGCTATTCTAACAGATGCATGTAATAGCCATACAGCATAATTAGGATAGTTTGGTCCTAACGTGTTAATGGGAGCCCCTTTGATTTTAGCATTAATTATCTCTACTAATTTTTCTTCTAACTGCTGTATTTCTTCAACTGTCCCTGCTACATGTGCACATTCCCATAATCTTGCAAGGTTTAAATCCATATTAATACCCTTGGATACCTGAAATTTTACCAAAGAATATATCCTTTTATACCATAATCCCCTATCATCCTTTATTCTTATATACAGCATATAAATGGCCATTTCTAAAGCTTGATACAAGAGCTCTCTTATATGATCAACTTTTTCATTTTCTATCATATTTATTAGATATAAAATTACTGGCTCATAGAATTTCTCTATTTCAGATGTACAAGCAATAACTCCTATTAATTTCTTCACATATTTTAGTCTAACTAAACAATTGTCATTATTATATAAACTAATTGCTTCTTTAGCTAGTGCCAGATATGTTGTCTTGGTCATATATTCCTCGTCTTCAATAAAAACTAGATTTAACAACTCATATGAACAGCATGATAGCATCTCTACAGCTACATCTGGCCGATCAAACTCATGAGCTTTATGTATCAACTTGTACATAATAATAATAGCTTCATCAATTTCATTATTATTATAAAAGTAAAGTGCAAATTTTATAAACTCTTTAAAACATCTTTGCTGTATAATATCTATAAGTCTGTAGCCATCTTCATAACTTTGTTTATAAAATAGTATTCTACTAAAAGGTTCACCATCTATTGTAACATCTCTTGTTAAAGACCACAGCTTAGCTCCTAATAATGTAAAGGCTGATATTTTACCACTAATTTTTGTTTTTCCATATATAATTGTTACATTAGCCCCTTCTATTACTAACTCGTAATCAGGTAACTCTATAATATAATTGTCGTCCTTTTTTGCATTAAATAATTCAACTGGAGCATAATGGTCATAAAAATAAAATAATTCTTTTAAAATTAAATCTAGCGCTTGTTTTAGTTCATTATAATAATAAGATAACGGGCTTATTTCTCGTGTAATAACCTCTTCACGATCTATAAGGTCATAAATATTATTTTTATCAAAGTAATAATATCCCATAGACCTAAAAGTCTCAACATCAACATCTGCTATTTCTTTACCAAATGAAAAGACCTTATTGTTCAGCATTATTATCCCACTATTACTATCCATTTCTTTAACCGTTTGAGATCTATAGTTTTCAATTATTCTATTCTGATAGTAAAAATGATTCTTATCAACTAAATAGTCTCCATTTAAAAACTTAATTGTTAAAGGATCAGCATCCTTAATAATAATTGGCTGCTCTTTGTAACAATGATCTAAAAAAAATATATTGTCATTTAAAATAATTAAAACATTCTTTTTTTCTTTATCATAAATTCTGATTTCACATTGTTCTATTTTATTCTTAATATTATGCTTAAACCTACTATTCTCTACATATATATAATTTTTGTCATATGCAAAACATTCTTTAATAACCTTGAAACTTTCTCTATCATTAACTTTCATTCTTTTACTACAATAATATATATAAGATTTATCCTTTCCAAAATACTCATTTAAAGCTATAAAGCTATTAGCATCAGTTTTTATAGCCTTTAGTTTTGATTGCATAATGAAATATACCTGCTTATTGTCTTTTACGAACGTATCATTAAATATAGTAAATGTACTTATATCCAAGTTAGTTTTTTTACCTTTAAAAAACATACTTTTTTTGTCTATACCAAAATTATTATTTATAATCTTGAAACTATCACTATCTGCCATTTTAATTTTTGTATTACCGTAGTATACAGCATTATTTTTTATAGTATATGATTTTGATGGTTTATCATCAATAATCTTCTTTCTAGGTTTAGTATCTTTTACTAATCTACTTGTTATTAGCGAGTTTTTACTATCTATCTTAACTTCTTCTTTTATATCATCAGATACTATAATTTTATCTATATTGTTATGATTTGAAATCTTAATATGGTCCTTAATAGTATTTTTTTGATATATTCCATAAATTAAGACTTCAGCCACAATTTCTATTTGGATTTCATTTACATTATATGTTTTGTTATCAGCTACAAGCTTATAACTTAAAATTTTATAATTAGTATTTTCTTTCATATCTTTTAAAGACCTATTTGGTGAATATGAGTAGTTTCTATTCATTAGCTGTAAAGCTACATCTAAAAGCGGTTGTTTAGTTGCATCAATAGTAATAATATAACTATCTTCATCTACTACAACTTGAAAATTTTCCTTATAATTAATAAACCTATCTAAAATTGTTGTAGCAAATGTCATATATACTTCTTCTATAGCATAATCAACTCTATCATTATTTAATGTATACCACATATTCTTATCTAATCCTTTTTCATAACAACCATCATCAGTTATATAAATTTCTATTGGTATTTCGCTATAAGTGGAAGTATATTTCTGATACATTTTAATTGGATTAAAGATTAAATCTATTTCTGTATTACTCTCATTATTTGATTGTTCATTACTATCTGATATATAATGTTTTTTAGATATATGACAGCTTTTAATATTCTTAGCTTGTTCATATATTTTGTTTATAACATTCTGTTTATAACTAATACAGTTATTATCTATTTCATTTTTACTTTGGTTATTATTATTTTTTTCTATCATATTACACCTCATTTCATTGCGACTAATATACCATCGGGACGATTCTTTCGATATACTGATTTCAAATTCAACCTCAAAATCAGGCTTTAATAATTTGGGTTCAGTTATTTATAATATATACTTTATTTGAGATTGTCGTCCCATTAGGATTGATTGATCATTAAATCGGAACATAAAGAATAAGATATAATTATGGTAGTCATCATCTTTTTTTAATCATTAATACGACTACTAGTGAAACTACCATTGAAATTACTTACTTTTATTATCATAATATTATCTAATATATTATCACTAACTTTATCTACGTGTTTATATCTATATATCACGTCATTAACTACATTCTTATTTTTTTCCACTGATAAAATTTCAACTGATTTGTTTACAGGAGGCGTCAATATAATATATGATTCTCCACTCCCCAAAATAGAAATAATGCTATTGCTGTTTGGTTGTATTCTATCGTCTATTGTGTCTTTTATAGACTGTGGAACTTCTTTGTAAGATAATATCTCATAAGATACTTCTGGAAAATACTTGTCATTATCACCTCTAGTAGTAAATACAATTGCTAAAAGTCCTATTATAAAAACTAAAATTGTTAAATATTTTTTCTGCATAATATCCCCTCGATAAATTTATTATGTATGCTTAACTAAACATTACCTAAGTTCCACGTCGATTACTTTTCTTCTGAAAATAGTTTAATATCATAAAAAGTCCAGCAACTTACTATCATTCATAAAAATCTATTCTCAATTCTTTTCTTCTAAAATTCTAGTTTTATCTAGTGTTCTTTTACTCTTTAATTAAGAACATATTACAGGGTCTGGCTTTTATAATTTTTTTCAACAGTTCTGATTTATACCGACTTTTTAATTGCTTTTCCAGTGGTAATAAAAAGTTCTCTGTAGTAATCATTTTCTGCTTCTTCTTCATATTGAAGAATTATTGAGTATCCTCTATCTACTAAATCAAACTTCTTATTCATTTCTGGCATAAGCTCAATAACCCTGTATAGTAAGACTTCTGATATTTCATCATTCTCAGGTATAATTGATTTTAATTTGATATGAATATTTAACCGAGAATCTTCATCCTCATAATATCTAACAATAATTTGCTCGTCATTAATAACTTCAGCATATCCACTACACTTTCTATTACTGATATTTATAACCTTTCCAACATATAAATGAAAATGAAGTTGCATAACATCTTGACGCTTACCTCCATTAGCACAAATAACGAATCCTTCCTTTTCCATACCTAGCTCTTTTGCCGTCAAACTTGCGATATCAAGCAGATTCTTAATGATTAACACATCACTATCTTTTTTAACATCTAATAAAGTCGAAATTATCTTTCTAGGTATGAATAGAATATGCTTTTTATAGGATGGAACTGGATGGTAGAATCCAGCTACCTTTTCATTGCAATTAACATATTTAGCTGGTACCAATAGCGGTACTTTACTAATTATTAAGCCAATAATTTTTCCCATGAAGTTTCTTCTAGCAATCCAAAACATAAATTTTTTCATAATTATAGTTCCTCCATCACTACGCGCTTAATATACCGTCGGGACGGTTCTTTCGATATATTATCTATCCACATTTTTTACATCACTAAATTAATTACGCAAATTTTGTAAAATCCCTTTGACTAGTTTTGTCGAATCAAAAAGAACCTCTCTTACTCGAGAAGTTCTCTATTATTCGTTAAATACAGTTTTAGTGAAGTCCAAATAGAAGCCTGACTCTCTGCCTTTCTTTATGTTTTATAAAACTTTATTGTATTAAGAAAATAATTTGTCTTTGTATTTATTTTATAAATAGATGAGAAATTCTACTAGCTATTTCATGTCCCTCATTAAAACTGTTATAAACCCCTTTTGCCCATTTTGTAACGAGTTCTATATATTCAGCATCTGTTTCCGATTTCTCTACATCTGTTATTGTCACAACACCTCTTTTTTCTTTTTCTGGTGCTTTAATTCTTTCATCTGGATGTATAATTTTATATGAATTAACTACTTCACTTAAAAGAGGTGATAATTTATAATTCCATTTTATGTTCACATTTAACATTAAGTTTAGTCGGGTTAGATGAAAATGATTATTCCAACGACCATGAATTTCTGAATGTTGTAAAGCATGTGCGTCGACACAAAGAAATATTGTCATAAACCGAATCCCATCGTCATGATTTAGTTTATGTGTAATATAATTTGATTTTTCAACACATTCAAATAGACCTTTTTTTGTCTCTGAACCACAGAGTTGACATTTTCCATTATCTCTAATAACTAAATTATTCTTTTCAGCTTGATCCTTCCAGTCTTGCATTCATTCTGCCTCCCTATAATTATTCAATATGTTTTTTAAAAATAATTAGCAACATATCTGCTAGTAAGATATATTTCCATAGTAATAATACATTCTTCTACTATAATTTATTAGTGTTAATTAAAGTATACCCATCCGCTATCCATGCTATATCGTGTGACTATAAATCATTTTAGAAGTGTCAAGGGGTCGGAATTATTGACATTTCGTCAAAGATTTAAACATAATCTTTGAATCAAGCTATTGATTTTACTTTAAATTTGTATTAAAACTTGCCCCCTACCAAAAAACAGGTACAATTTCCTTGATACCACTAAACCTAGAGAGGGTAAGTTTTTTATAATTGGCTCTGTTAGATAATAGTGTTGTTATATAATACTTGAAAAGGATGTCTCGTAAATACATCCTTCTTTAATACATAGGTCGTTGTTCGGTATCGTAATTATTGTAATCAAGTAATTCTTTCAATAGTTTTAATGATTCTGACTCGTTTCTCTGTGGATAAACAACAAATTTGAGTTCATCACTTACATCAAAATGATGCTTCTCATCAAACAGTATTGCAAATTCTGAAAAATCTTCATTTGGTAACAGGACACCAAATTCAAAGATATTACTACTAAAAGGTACATATGATGCATTCCTGCCACTATAGTTAGATGCAACATACCTATACTTTCTTCCATTAACTTCAAGCAAGATATCATGTTTATTAGATATAAATGGTATTTTGTTATGTTTAGTAATGTCGATATTTAAATTTATTGTTCTATTTTCCTCTATACCATTAGAATAATTATAAACTCTAAAATCTTCATTTATGATCTTTCTTGAAGGCAATATTAAAATAATCAAAAGTGATATTATAATAAGCCATAATTGCTTCTTTATATGATTCAATATTTTTGCTATGACTCTATTCATACATCTTCCCCCAAAAAAACATCTAAAATTACCAACTCTTGTTCGATATTGCTCTAATCTATACGTGTTCTATACTGACACTATCCTTTTCTATATTTCACATGGTTCATAATAAAGGGTACTCCTATTGTTATTTTAGTTTAAGAGTACAATAATCATAATCTGCACCATCAATTATAATCTCTCTCATGAAATGGGAGAGTTTTTTATTTTTGATTATTTTATCAAACTCATCATTTTTCAGGATTGAATCTAGTTTACTGTCTAATTCTTCAAAGTCTAGATTTCTTCTTCTAGCTATATAACTTCTTTCATTTTTAAGCCATGTCATGTAATTTAGATTAGCTTCTTTTAATCTTGAAATATCAATATTCTTATTTCGATAAAGTGTCATCATATGATCTAACAGGAGTTCTATTGTGTGATAGTTATTAAGTTGTGTTCTATAGTATTTTAAAGGTAATCTCTGCGAAAAACCAATTGCATCCATGTACTCTCTTATTTGCTTATAAAGATTGTAATTACTGTATCTTGGTCCACCATAATCTGTATTGTTTGAGTATAAATCCTCATATTTTTTTAGTAAATGTGGATAATTTTTTGCAATTATATTAAAATATAGTTCTTTGAGTCGACCAGGACGTAGTGCTAGTACCATAGGGACTAAAAAATCAACATCTAATTCTTTTAATTTATCTAGTAAATTAATTATGTTGTCCTTTGTTTCGGTTATATATGGAAGGAAAGGCATTGCTGATATCCCAACCCCAATTCCATATGATTTTAATAGTTTTATAGCTTCAAGCCTTTCCATAACACTAGGAGCATTGGGTTCGAAAATTGAGCTAATATTTTCATCAAGAGTGGTTAAAGTAAAGTGAACATGGATATTAGCATAATCTTTCATTTCCTTAAGTATATCAATATCTCTTTCAATAAGCGTTGATTTTGTAAGTAAGGTTACTGGATATTTAATATCTCTGATGAGTTTAAGAGTTTCTCGAGTGATTTCAAGTTCTTTCTCCAAAGGCTGATATGAATCGCTAATTCCTGAAGAAATAGCTATAGTAGCATACTCTCTAAGCTTAGGCAATTCCTTTTTCAATAGATCAATTGTGTTGTTTTTAACGATGATGTCCTTCTCAAAATCACCTTCTATACGATATCTTTCAGCCCGTCCATCGCAGTATAAGCATCCATGTTCACAGGCAATATATGGAGATAAACCGTATAGTCCAGTATACCAACTATCAGGACTTTTACCTTTGTTTATTATTTTTTTTACATCTTTATAATGTGGGTTTCTCATAGTTGATACACTCCGTTCTATATGTTAAGGTTGTATATGGTATTCATTTACAACAAAATCTTTTAGCTTTACAAGTTGTTTTTTTCCTATATTTTTCTTTATAGTTTTAATTTTTCCGTTCTCTAGTTTTTTTCCTATATAATCACCTGTAATTAAATTGTAATCATCTTTAAGACTATATATTGAACCTTCGATCCCTTTATGTTCGAGTTTTGTAAATCCAATTAAATACCAGTCACTATCTTGATATCTAAATCTATAATACTGGTAGTAAGTATCATAATAGTATCCACTCCTAAACTTAATTAAAACAGACCCTCTATCTATGTATATGTCTTCAAATTCATAGCCCCACTCATCATTTTTTGAACTTATTGACAAGGTGTATGTACCATCTTCATTTCCAAAAACAATTAGTAAATTTCCTTGTGAGCTTGGTTTATCAATCGGCTCAATTATAAAGGCTTTATCGTTTATCCCATCTTTATTCAAATCTCCTTCTGCTAAAGCAAATTCACCATTGTATTTTTTTATAATATTCCATCCCTTTGGTATAAATGAACTCACATCTTTAATATCTTGGTTGCTCAGGTATCCCATTAGAGAATACGCACTAAATTCATTTGCAACGAAATCTTTTAATTTCCAAAGCTGTTTTTTCGGTAATATTCTTTTGCTAGCTATAATCCTACCATTCTCTATTTTATCCTCTATGTAATCACCTGTAATTAAATTAAAATTTCTTTGAAGAAGACACATTGCATCACCAATACGCTCATACCCACCTTCCGTAAATCCAATTAAATACCAGTCACCATCTTGATATCTAAATCTATAATACTGATGCCATCTAATAGAGCCACCCATAAACTTAATTAAAACAGACCCTCTATCTACACATATGTCTAGAAAAGGATCGCCAAAGGTTCCTCCTTCATTTGAGAGAAGTATTGCCTGTTTTGAACTTATTGACAAGGTATATGTACCATCTTTATTTCCAAAAACAATTAATAAATTTCTTTGCAAAGTCGATTTATCAATTGGCTCAATTATAAAGGCTTTATCGTTTATACCATCTTTGTTCAAATCTCCTTCTGCTAAGTCTAAAATTGCCCATCCCTTTGGTATAAACTCCTCTATACTCTTAGCAACAATATCACTATTAAGTTTATCATCATATTCGACTTCAAGGACTTCATTCTCATCTGCAAATCCATCTATCAAAAACAGATTTAAAAACACT
Source organism: Wukongibacter baidiensis (assembly GCF_050888315.1). Lineage (NCBI taxonomy): Bacteria > Bacillati > Bacillota > Clostridia > Peptostreptococcales > Caminicellaceae > Wukongibacter > Wukongibacter baidiensis. The sequence continues at coordinate 6,272,722 of NZ_CP138202.1, read as the reverse complement.
ACTACTAATATAATTCTTTTTATATAACAACGCATTCCCATACCACTTAAACCCCTTTTTAAAAATCCCATATATATACAATTGTACAGTAACCCTTAACAGTATGCAACATCACCATATAGCCCATACACGGTAAAAGCATAAATATATTTCCTTCCAAAATTCTCGATAAAGAGAAGTCACAAATATCAAGCCAGGACACGTACAAAAAACCTGAATTAAGTTACTAATTCAGGTTTCTTAGTCCACTCAACTATGCAAAGCATACTTCTTTTAGTGGTGGGTAGATGAGTTTTAGATTTACTTAACAGGTACATGAAAATACATATCTTGATCATCAAAGATCTCAAAATCATAGTTACTACTAACCTGTAATCCTTCTTTTGGAATTATTTCTTTATATATGTGTTTAACTACTTTGTCAAAATTGGGATAATCTTTATAATTATCAATTTTGAATATTGCATATTTATTAGAAGGAATATTTATCAGTTCCATCCCATTTGGAATGCATGAATCATCTGATACTTCAACTCCTGCAACATAAGTAAATTTACCATTAATATTGATCTCCTCTGTCCAAGTGTCATAGCCATAATTTATATCAACATTAACTCTATTTTCTATTTCACCAATTCGATCTTTAAATTCATCCCATAACTCCCTTATTTCATTATTCGAGTTATCTCCATAGTATTTCATACCAATTAAAATAATTTCTTTTTTTTCACCAATTGAATAGTTCATATATCCACCTCTCACTTTCTTTTGATTTACTAATGATTCTCCTTAAACATATTGCTGACTTAGCAAGTATTCATGAATCATCCTATTTGCTGTTACATTTATATTATACGGAGGATATTATGACAGCATTATGTCATAGTTAAGTATTTTTTTCTATTCCACTTATAAGTGTTTCTGCACGAGAGGGACAGGCTTTTATAATTAAGGCTTTTATAATTTTATATATCTTCTATACTTTTGACTTAAAATCTCATTAGTAGATTTTAATTTCATGATTATTAAGTACCATAATTAATTATGTTATATAATACTACTATCTCTATTATTAAGTATTATTGCTCACAGGAGGATACATATGAAAAGAATCGGTAATGGAAGAATGGCTGTAGTATATAAACTCAATGATCATCAGGCATTAAAATTGTTCAACAAAAAAGTCCCTATGGAGTTTATTATGGATGAGTATAGTATATGTAAACATGTTAATGAACTGGGGGTATCCTCGCCTAAAGTTTATGATATTATTGAGAAAGATGGTCAAAAAGGCATATTGTATGAGTTTATACCAGGAAAAACATATCTTGATATTCTCATGTCAAATGGACAAGTGGATGGCAATCCTGGGGCAGAAATGGCGAATGAGCATTTAAACATACATAACTCAAAATCAACTGTACTTAAAGATCTTAAGGATATAATCAAGGAATCTATAAGAGTCGTTGATATTGATGAAGATATAAAAGAAAAACTAATAAACTATTTAGAAAGGCTCCCTAATGGAGACACGGTCTGTCATTTAGATTTTCATCCAGATAATCTTATTAAAAATAAAGATAACTTTACTGTTATTGATTGGGCAAATGCTACTAAAGGATGCAAAGCAGCCGATGTTTATAATACTATTCTTACAATATCCTCAGGTACGGTTCCCCCTGGGACTCCGAAAGAAGTTGAGAATCTAATTAATACTATGCGGATGGAATTATCAGCAGAATATCTTGAGCATTATCTTCAAAACTCAGATATTACTAAGGAAGATGTCTATAGATGGAAACTGCCTATCTTAGTATATAGATTAAGTCATGGTATTTCTGAAGAAAGAGATGATTTAATAAGGAAAATAAAAGATCTGGCTAGTAATATATAATACATTAATTTTCTTGAGTATATAGCTATTTTCAATTTTCGATGATTAATTCAAAACTCTCCTGGTTTCAACTTGGAATATAGTTTAATCTTAAATTAATCTGTTGCCAAACTAAAAAGTAAGTGCACAAGAGAATCAGGCTTTTATAATTTTATTATTTTACATTAAGCACATATAAAAATAGACATTTTTACAGTCAGCTTCTTCTACGTCAACAGCTTTGGAATCACTATATTAATTATGCAAATTTTGTAAAACTCCTCTGACTAGTTTTATCGAATTTAAAAGAACCACTCTTTTTCAAGAGCAGTTCATTATTCTACATGAAATACAGTAAATACAGTTTTAGTCAATTAAATCTAGATAGTTCTATACTATCTAGATTTAAGCATCAGTAGAACATTTAGCTTGTTTCCACATCCTTTTTTACTTCTACTATAAATTTTTTAAAGTTGATTAAACGTCCGTTCTCGTATTTTACATCATAATCTTTTCCATTAATATTAATTTTACATTCACCATTTGGCTTCCCTTCTTCAAGTTTGCCTCTAAATAAACACTCATATAAATATGCTTCTAATTCACTACTTAATAACTCACTTGCCTGAGCTATTATTACATTAGCAATTCCTAATCTTATGCCTCTAGTATATTTATGTTCAAATTCATACATACAACCATCCCATGGTTCATCATTAATAAAAATTCCTTTGAATACTAAATCGCCTTCTTCTGTATATAACTCCCCCTCCCCCTCAAATTTTCCATTTTTAAATTCCCCAACATACATTTTTTTCTCATTTGGATGAAAAAGAGTTCCCACACCTTCCTTAATATGGCTCTTACTCATTTCACCTTTATATTGAACTTTTCCATTCTCTCTAATTTCACCATTTCCTAGTTTTGCTTCATCTTCGAATACTATTTTTACATTCCGTCCACTTTCTTCAAGATCTATCCATTCTTTTATAATTATTCCATTGGCAATTTTCTTAAATTCTTCAATTCTATCTCCTTTTTTTATCATTTCATCTCCATTACATAAATTTCCATTAGCAAATTCACCTATTTTTATCCATTCAGAACCTCCATCGTAAACTATTCTCATACCCATTCCATTGTAGTTCCCATCTTTCAAACTACCAATAAATACCTCTTTACTATTTTTGAAACACCCAATAGTGTTAACTTTTACATTATATTCTTCAATATATCCTTCCATTGGTTTACAATCATCATCAAATTTAATAATATCAAAGTAAAAATCTTCGATAATAATATCTTTTGGTTTTATACTTGCTTTGTCCAGCTCTAAATCCAAGCATATTTTTTTATCATGCCGAAATAGTTTACCACTAATAATTTTACTATCTTCATATTGAAATTAGAATAGCTTAACCCTATTATGGTATGCTCTTTCAATACCAGAAACAAACTTACCATTCTCAAATTTGCCTTTAAACCTATATTTTTCAACCTCTTCTGGGTATAGTGCACCATCATGATCATGAAATTGATTTTTATTATTCACTTTTCCTTGGAAAATTATATCTTTATCAGCTTTAATAATACTGTTGTTATATAGTTTTTCTTTATAAGTTAGTTGCTTTATTTTGTCAAGCAATTCAAAATATTCCAAGTTCAACAAAACAGTTATATCATCTGTTAAATTACACATTAAATAGTCAATAAGGATAACCTTGAAAACTTTTGAAACTAAGTTATCAATTTCATCGTCTAAGTTTTTTTCAATCAGGGTTCGACTATCCGTCTTATTCTTACTTTGTGACAGATCTGATTTATTAGAAGATGTCTCCGCTTTACTTTGCTCTAATTTCCTTACATCATCAGAAAGTTCTTTTATTGTTCATAAAGAGCTATACAATCTATATATTTTCTCCATCTCATCTATAGAAAGTTCATTTTTAAGAATGGCAACATTTTTTATGAAATCCTCTCTAACAAGCATTTTTTTTGGTTCAGGAATAGAATCATATATTCTTCTATTTATATATAGATTTTTTAAATCATTTAGTCCTAAAAGCAAATCGTAGTATAGTATTAATGCATTTTCTCTAACAATCTCTCTATCTCTATTCTCTTCCTTTCTTTTTATTTCTTCAGCTAAATTGTTGCTTTTAGCACTTGCTTTATATATCATGTAGGAAAATATTGAAGTAATACCTATAGAAAGACCTGTAGCAAAGTAATATATTAAATCTCCAATTTCAATAGCTTTATTTAAATCCACTTTTAGTAATTTCCATCCTTTAGGAAAAAATATATTAAAAATTATTTCGTACTCAGTAATATAATTTATAATATTGAACATCAAAGGTATAAACACTACAGCCAAAATAACTACTATAATTAAAATACTTTTTTCTCTATTACTCAACATCAACACCTCTTTATTTAGATAGTTATTTCATCTTATACTATATGAAATATAGGTATCTATAGATTAATTACTATTTCCAAAATTTAAATTACAGGGTCAGACTTTACTAATTTATTTCTTATCTTCAAAACCATTAATTATTGACTTGATTCGAAAAAATTTAAGTCATTTGCTATTCCTCTATTTGATATATTACAATATTTCTTACTTAATATCACTAGAGCTTTTCTTGCATCTACAAACCTTGGAACTCGATTCCTTATTATTATTTCAGCTTTACTTATACCTGTTAATTTACACACCCCTTTTTTAGATCTTCATAGCTTATTTCATTCTTAACGGAGACAGGGTACGTATTTACTGTCTCCTCGCTAAGTCTAATTTCCATTCACTAGAAATTATTATGTGAATTTGGCAAAAATCTTTTAACTAATTCTCTGGAACTAAAGAACATTTCATAAATCAAGAACGAGGTGACGGTCACTTCGTCCCCATAATTTTACTATTTGAAAATGTTATACATTAATCCGAAATTTACCTCAAACGATCAGTCTTCTAAAGTTTTATTATTGTTTTTTAAAGACATTTAAGAGTGAATGTATCCGCTGTTCACTTTTACATATTCTACTCTGACATAACCCCCCTTAAAAAATCAATATAAGTTTATCCTAATCACACCCAAAGAACAGTTGGAAAGTATCAGTCCAATATGAAAATAGCTTCTTAAATTAAAACTTCTATTTAAATATTTCACCTTAGCCCTTTCTTAAATGTTCGAAAAAAAGAGTGTTACTTGCTATTCCGTTATTACGGCATGACTTATTTCAAGTTTTTTATTACCTGTCTTTACTTCATGTTCATATAAACAAAACTTCGCTTAGAATAATAACTATCCAACAGTCCACGTAGCAATTTTGAAACCTCTTTTCTAATTATAGATTGTGTCGAGAACCGCTGTATTATGTAAAGCTACAGATGTTCAATATTCTCCCACATATTATCAAAATATTCTTCGCAAATATCCTTATGCTTGTTCATCTTTTCATGAGTATGAACAATATATTCCATTATACTCCTCATATCAATATCATACTTAGTCATTAGCTCTTTTAGTTTTTCCTCTTTATTAAACATAATATTTTTCATAATATTAGTTGTACTATGCACAATCATTTCTTCGTATATAGCCTCTCTAATTTCTGGCTTTAAACTATAGAATTCATTATAGAAGTCCTCTATATATTCTAAGAATTCGTCTAATTTGTCTTCATTATCTATAATATTTATTAAGTCATGCGTATCCAACTTCTTCCGCCTAATTTTACTTTTAATAACTAATATAATTCTTTTAACACTATCAGTTGACAAGTTCCCAATTATTCCAGATAGTGCGGCTATTGATAAAAAGTGTGCTACTTCCCCCATACTTTTAAGGCAATAATGATATTTTATCTCACCATATCGTTCATATTCCTTTTCATAAGTAAGCCTGTATTGATATCCAAATTCCACGGCATCAGCTGCGTAATCATATATTTTTTTATAACTTTCATACCCAATACTATATCCACATTCTGGACAGCATAGCTCTTTAGTATTATGAATTTTATAAATTTCTGCACACCCAAAACACAAAACTCTCTTTTTCACAATCATGCCTCCAATATATGTATAATTAATTTGCTTAACCATGGTATTTATGACAGCTAGATAAAAGTACCCTGAAAGGGTTAGTCTTTTATTATTTTCCTTTAAAACATATGCAAATGCCTACTCACTGTCACCTTCTTATCTGTTTGCAATTCGTAATCTACTATATAAATTACGCAAATTTTGTAAAATTCCTTTGACTAGTTTTGTCGAATCAAAACGAACCACTCTTCTGAGTCGTTCTCTATTATTTGTTAAATACAGTGAGCTACAGGGGAAAGCTTTTACAATTTCTGGTCCAGTAACTAATCTACGAAGCACTATCATAAATTACGATAGTTCAAATAATGTTAGCAACATATCAATTAATAATTCTTATAAAAAATACATTTTACCTATTGTAATGTAAGGTCATAAATGTTACCATGTTTATAAGGTTCTAATTATTACCTTATAATTCATCCGGAGGTGTTATAATGAGACAAAGTTTTGATGATTTTGTAGCTTCATTTCATGTAAACAAGGTTGTTGAAAACAGTTCAGTAGCTCGACACATTTACAATAATATTATTTGGAATGATAGTGTTAGGATCAAGATGGTCGAATTGTCTGAATCAGGATTACCTGCATTAGCAGCTTGTGTAAAGGAAATAGAAAAATATTGCACATCACTCCCTAGTTGTGATTTAGATCTTTGTAATGATACTGTTAAACAAACTATTGGTCGTATGGTTAGTTCTTCGATGGCGCCCTTTGGTTATACTCCCAAACACAAGCGCCCTTTGTCTAGAAAATTAAATCTTATTTACTTTGTAACAACAAAATCTTATGTTTATACTGGTAATGAAACTCAAAGAGTAGTTAAGTCTATTGTAGATTGTTAATTTATAAGGCGACACAGGAAGGATATTACAGGGTCAGATACCATGACTTCTCAATCTATTTTTTACAAAAAAAGATCATCCTAAAGATGGTATTACTATCATTTTTAAAGGACATATTCTAACTTAAAATGATCATTCAGCTCCTTACTTTATAAACCATTTATCCTGTGAATACTGGTTTGCCTATACAGTGACCTATCATACTATTTTAATTTTGATCTATAAAGAAGGGTTTAGACCAATCTGACCCACGAGCTTTTAAACTCAAGGTCTTTAATCGAATTTTCCTTACTTTATATTTATGATATAATAATTATACTGATGTAGGGCTAGATTCATTGACTTAAGATGTATATCTGTTATACCCTGAATCAATGAATCTAGCATTTCTTGTTTGCTCCTTTGTAAATGCTATCTTCCTTACTAAACTCATATCCTTCTCCTCTAATTAACAAGTCAATTATTGCATAGTGTCTATTGGGTCTGTCTTATTTGATTGCATCATTTGATCTCTATTTGACGTTGTAGCTTTAGGGCTTATCAGCCTAAACGTTTCATCAGGATATATTTCTTTAAATTTGATCATTATACTTAGATAGTAATGGCCCGATGGTTCACACCCGAATACTAGTTTCCTTATTCTTCTTTCTTCTATTGCTTTATTTATTATTTCTGTTAGCTTCACAAAATCACTTCCATATTATTTCAAATAACCTTGATCTCATTATTACTTCATATTCTCGGTCAACTAGTGCTATCATGTGAGAATTTTTTGATACATCAATCCTTACGAACATTACATTTTCACGTACATACTTTTTTAAGAAGTCAATCATTTGTTTGTTTTTTCCTATGATAATCACAACTCCTTTATTTTTTATTCCGTCATGGTTGTGATTACTCTTTTACAAAAAAGATATCATAGATATCATCTTTTAATGTTTTATGAATTTAATAAAGCATGAAAAAATACTAATTTTACGAAAAAGAGAGATTGTAACGATTATAAAACTTAGCAAAAGTCTTTAAATCTCAAATCGGAACATGACAAACAAGCTTAAGCGTGATAACTTCTCAATGAGTGAGTTGTATACTCTCTAGATTGCAAGTTTGAAGGTTATTTTACTAAGGAGAGTAGGACTATAATATAGATGACTACATCTGAAAATTATTACCTTTATAAATTCCTGTCTCTCTTTCAGAGAGTCTTCTTTTCATAATATCCTAGTTGATAAAAATGGATATAAATACGAATTAGTAGATGCATTTATCGTATTTAATAATAATCTACTTTCTATTCACTTAAAGAACGTAATCACAAATTTATTCTTGAATACTCAATCGAAAGAAAAATGGTTCAAAAGTAAAACCCTCAAGAAAGCAAAACAACATAATATAATAAAATAGAATTTGATAACTTGATATATCTTAAAAAAAATTCTTCCAATCCTCTTTTTTCAATATCAGGATATTGTTTACAATATTCTGAATTTACTGTATAATTACATAATAGCAAAGTATATTAAATTATTTTGTAAGGATAAGGGAGAATAAAATAAATGATGGAAGTTCTTAATACTTATAATATCGCTACTGGCGTCTGGGGATGCGATTTGATATCCTCAAAGTCCCTTGACGATTCACAAAAATCTCGTTATGTAAATTTTTTAAAAAATAAAGTCGATGCTATTGTAGCAAAAACTTCTGCAAAAATTTTAGGTTATCAATTTAGAGGCGATGGTTATTTAGTTGCTTTTGATGCTAAAAATGCAAGAAGCTCTTTAATACAATTTGCTACTTTTTTTTGCAAAGAAATAAATAAAGCGGTACAATGCCATGAGATTAAGGATAATTTTCGAATTCGTACTTATATGGACTTTTTTGAGTTAACAGTTTCCGAAATGAAAGACAACGAAATAACTCTTACTGGAAAGAGCATAGACACTTTTTGTAGTTTAATTGATAACAAATCAAATGAACGATATGTGTTAAAAAAACAATATAGTACTGTTCTGATTACTACGCAATCATTTCACAATTCTTCTACTATTTTACAAGATGAGGACTTTAAAAAGACTACTATTGCTGGTAAAGAATATTTTAAAAAAGAATTTGAGATTCAGAATATATCTTTTAAAATTTATAGTTCAGATGATCATCTAATTATACCAAGCGATGTTGTAACCACATTAAGTAGCAAGTATCGTATAAATTTAATACATAATGAACAATTAGATAAATATATTATCAAATATACCGAAAACATTCCCGATATATATGATTTTTTTAATGATTTGTCAAGCAAATCATATATATATGGTGAAAAACATAATTGTAAATATTTATTAACATCAATTAACCTTGAATACGCTGACCAAGAAATAGACGACTATAACTTAAAGGATATATTTGAACGTCACATTGGTTTAGATTTAGAATTTAAAAATTATCTAGTATGGTCCGATGTGTGCTTAGATAAATTTAGAAATCTTAAAAAATTTAAAAGTGAAGAAAAATATTATAGAAAACTTCCTCTCAGTGATAAACTCCGTGCTTACTATTTAGATTGTAGAAATAATAATTCAAATAAGAAAATACTGAAGTATTCACAAATCAAGGATACAAGTATATATTTACACTCATTTGATTATAGTGTTCAAAAGTCATTAGAAGATTTTTCATTAAACATCAATATTGCTAAGCATATATCTCAACAATTGGAAGTAGCATTATTACTATCTGATCACGTTATAGTACATGCAGCTGAAATATTAAGAAATAATCTTGTCTATGATGTACTTTATAAATATAAGAACCTTATTAGTGATGGAAGTATTAATTTACTATTTAGCTCTAAAGTCAATGATATCGAAAGAGATTTTTATAATTACATAGAAGAGAAGATAGCTGAATATGATTATAGTAACTATGGTAAAGACGATGCAATGTCATTAAAAAAAGCTTTAAAAAGCAAACATTATCACAAAGCTATTAAACTTATATCATCTTCTCCAAATGTTCTAAAGCGTGACATTGACGGAACAAACACACTCGAAGAACTCATCAATAAGGACTTACATAATGCAATTGAAAGTGTTTATATTAGAGAAGATAAGATAAATGAACCTAGTATACTTCTTAAAAACTACACTATAAAACAGCTACTGTCCATTAAAATTATTGTGAATGATGAGATATATGATATTATTCCAAGAGAAATCCAATTTGAAATCATCGATTTGATAGACAAACATGTAAATGGTGTGATTTCTGCTGGTATAGTAAAAAATATTTTTTTTGATAAGATTGATCAATTTCTTCAAGAAAAATACTACAGATGGTATCAGGCTCTTGTAAATAGAGCAAATTTCTTATATGGTCAAGTGAATACAGGTAGAAATTTATATATGGAATATTTACCTATACGACTTAAAAATAGTTTTTTTGATTTATCAGTATTATATAAGTTTTTTTCAGAATACTTGCGTGTAGATGGCTTACTTGGATCAAATCAAATTATTTCTATTCGAAAGAAAACACGAATGTGGAACAAATTTAAAATGCAATACAGTTATTTAAGAATACTTGAGAAAGAAATGTACTTATCTGGATTTGACAAATACAGAGTAACTCAAAAATTGAATACTAATATAAAAAAAACAATTAAATCCCTTATGGATATTTAAAGGAGTGGAACTATGTTTATATCAAATAAGGAACCTTTTAATTCTTTAGGCCAACTTTGGATACAGTGCATGCGTGATATTTTATCTCATGGAAATGCAAATCATGATGAAAATGATGTTATACTCGAGTTGACAAATTACTATGCTGAAATATTGTCAGTGGATGAAACTGATCATATTCTTACTACTTATGCTAATCAAAAGCGCATTGCACACATGAAAAAGAAATATTCAAGCTGTGATGTGCTTCCTGATTATAAAATTAGTTACGGTAAACTCTTATATGATAATAATGGAATTAATCAAATTGAATGGATAGTAAACCGACTCAAGATGAAAATCGAATCAAAATCTGCAACGATTTCAATGCATATCGCTGGCGACTCTGAATTAAGTTGTCTATCATTGTTAGATTTTAAATGTAGGGATGAATATTTAAATATGAATGTTGTATATAGAAGTCAGAATGTCTTTTCTAGTCAACCTGGAAATTTGATATCTTTGCGACAGATACAAAGTTATGTTGCAAAAGAATTAAATAAGAAAGTAGGGTCTATAGAATTGATTGTTTTTTCTGCTCACATTTATGAAAATGATCTTGATATGGCTGAGAAGATAGTTAAACAATATGATACTTATTGTGATGGTGAAATAATATGAAATATACTACAATACTAGTTGACTTAGATGGCACTATTTTTGACTTTCGAAAAAGTGAAGAAATAGCATTACAGGTCTGCTTAAAAAAGTTTCAGTATCCTTTTGATGATAAATTGTATAAGAAGTATATTTCCATAAACAGAGATTTGTGGAGAAAATTTGAGAATGATGAAATTTCAAAAACTGAAGTATTGGTTGGTAGATTTGAACTTTTATTTAAATCTTTAAATTACGATATTGAACCATCAATTTTTAATAGAAAATATCAAAATGAATTATCCAATAGCTATAACTTGATAGATGGAGCTAGAGATATCTTGAAATATCTGTATCCTAAATATAAGCTATATGTTGTTACTAATGGATTAATAAAAACTCAAATGCTACGACTCAAAAAGACAGGTGTGATAAGCTATTTTTCGGACATTTTTATCTCTGAAGCTATAGGATGCCAAAAACCAAATAAAGAATTTTTTAACTATTGCTTTGATAAGATACTGAATGACCGTCAACACTCTATTATAATTGGTGACTCATTGACTTCTGATATTTTGGGTGGAAATAATGCAGGTATTGATACTTGCTGGTTTAATCCCGATAATGAAATTAATAGCACAAATGCAACGGTCAATTTTGAGATAGCTAATTTGGCTGAACTTAAAAATATTTTGTAAAAAAAATGAAATGAGGTTAACCATGGATAATAATTATCAGATTGAATTTATGAAGGAATCCCATCAGATTGAATTTATGAAGGAATCCTATCAAAATGTTAATAACTGGCTTGTATATGCTGAAACTAAGAATGCAGCACTACTTGCCTTTAATGTTACAACTATCGCTGCGGTTACTCGATTTCAGTTTTTTTTTATAAACTATATACTACTAATTTTCTATGTTATCGCGATTGTATCACCACTAATTTCGTTTTTACCAAAGTTTAGAGTTTTTATGAAAAACCAAAATGAAATAACATTGGATAAAGATAATCTTTTATTTTATAAAGACATATCAAAGTATAGCCCTGAAAATTATATTAGAAAAATAGATTCTAGATATCAACTAAATATTGAAATGATAGATGACAAGTATCCCAATATTATTTTTGACTATGCACAAGAAATAGTTACCAATGCTAAAATTGCAGTTTGGAAATATGCTGTATTTAGAGTAGGTTTGGTTTCATCAATTTTTTGCATACTTCTTACTATTATTTCACGAATGGAGTGTATATAAAACAGTGATTTACAGAAAATTTGGCAATACTAATATTAAATTACCTATTTTAGGAATGGGTACTATGCGACTTCCTAGTAAAAATATTAAAGGTATTGAGAGTATAAATGAAAGCGAATCAATCAATTTAATTGAGGTAGCCGTTAGTAAGGGAATTAATTACTTTGATACCGCTTGGCCTTATCATGGTGGCATGAGTGAAGTCATTTTAGGTAAGGTTATTAAAAACCAAAAAAGAACCGATTTATATATTGCAACTAAATCACCTACTTGGGAAATAAGTTCAACAGAAGATTTTAATCGTATATTAAATCAGCAATTAGAAAAACTTGAAACTGACTATATAGATTTCTATATGTTTCATGCTCTTGGAAACCGTAGGTGGCAAAACATACTTAGCAACAATCTTTTACAAGCCATGCAGGATGCAAAAAAAGATGGGCGTGTTAAGCACATTGGATTTTCGTTTCATGATAATCTTGATATGTTTAAACGAATAATTGATGATTTTGATCAATGGGATTTTTGCCAAATACAGTATAATTACCGTGATATCGATAAACAAGCAGGGACTAAGGGGTTAGAGTATGCATATGAAAAGGGACTCGGTATAATTGTCATGGAACCTCTACGTGGCGGGGAACTAGTTCATCTACCTAAACGTGTTGCGGATTTTTTGCCTCAAAATAAAAATTCAGTTGAGTGGGGGTTAGATTTTTTGTGGGACAAACCAGAAATCAATCTAGTTCTTAGTGGAATGAGTTCGATTGCAGAAATAGAAAAAAATGTAGAGTATGCTAATAGATCATCAGTTGGAATGTTATCAAATTATCATAAGCAATTACTTTTACAAGCAAAGCAAATTTTTGATGACTCACCAATGATTTACTGTACAAAATGCAATTATTGCATTTCGTGCCCTTCCAAAATAAAAATACCGAAAATCATTGAAGCATATAATATGATATTTTCAAAAGATTATACAAAAGCCAAACAACATTATGATATATTAACAATAAGTCAAAGCAGTTGTCAATTATGTGATAAATGCAATGAAATTTGTCCACAAAATATCAATATTAGTAATCTACTACCAATAATAGAAGAAGCATTTTCAAAGTCAATTCCTGATATTAATTGGGATGCCTTAAAGATGAAATGGCCTGAACGATACGAGTTAAAAAAAAGAATGCAACAGCGTAAATAACATACACTATTGGGGAGAAAATGAGAGTGTCAGGCTAGAACACGTAAAAATGCTATAACATATTATATTACAAATATTACAATGATCAGGCTTTTATACATCTGTCAGCAAATTTTGTGAAGTTCTTTTGACTAGTTTTCTCGCAGTCAAAGGAATTACTCTTTTTCAAGAACAGTTCCCTATTTTACATTAAATACAGTTTTAATGAATTAAATCTAGATAGCTCTATACTGTCTTAGTCTAAATGTCCCAGTCCTTTCTAAAAATCCTAGATGATTAGTAACTTGATTTTTTCTCCATCAACCATTTTGGTTATTGTTTTGTAGTAAGTGTATACAAATTTTTGTAGCAAGTCCATTTGAACAATTCAGTTATTTTAATATATATATAAATCAATGTCAAATTCTGAATCAATATCGCTCATCATTTCAATAATCGGTGATTTTATAGACATTATAGGTTTTATGTCATCCTCTATCTTAATTGTAATTAGCACCAGATATTCAACGTCATACTCTTTTTTCATTTCTTTTAAAATCTGCCTTTTTGGATTTAATATTCCAAGTATTTTAACTAATTGATCATTAATATCAATTGACTCTTCTACACCTACTCCATAGCACCAACAGGTATAACTTCTAGCAATTTTTCCATTTGGAGCTTTATCCCCTTTTATCCATTCTACAGTTGGGTGAATGTTTAACTGCTGAGTTATATGTTTAGGGTTAAATAGCTCCCCAGTTATTACAAATTCAACATTTACATTTGTATCCACTCATATTCCCTCTCATTCAATTTTTAATATTCTAAGTAAATATTTCAAAATGTCTTCAAAAAAATCATATCTATACATATCCAAACTTCGACTACTTAATTTATCAAATTTCCTTCTAGATCTAAGACATATTCATTTCTTTCCCAATCAGTCAGATAAATTTTATTATCCACTATTTGAAATTTATACCTACCATCAGGTGTAACAAATATGTCTCTTCCTCTAAAACACCATAGTATTTCCCCACTTGAAGTTATTGCAGATACTCCTAGTTCACCATGTACTATGTATATATCATTTGTTTTAAAAAGTTGAATACACGATGCACTATCTCCTTGTATTACCCAATTTGGTGATAAATCAATGATATTAATAGAAAATATGCTATCACTTACACATATTATAAGATTATCTTGATCAATAACATAACATGTATCATGTAACCCACTAGCTCCACCCGTTGCCATTAACAATATATTTGTACCTGTAACTGTGTACCTTATTCCTATTTTAGTAACAACATTACTTTTATTGCAATTTACTCCATAATAAAAGTTATTGTACATTCTAATATTATCCGTAGAATCAAGAGTATAATTGTTTTCATCATATAAAATTAATGATTCCTTATCTAACTCAATCATAAAATCTCCCCTTGTATTTCTTACTTTTATCTCCAATGATACAAGTGATAGTTTACTGTGAACCTAGGATGTTTGGCTAGAATACGTATTACTTGTTGCTCTCATATAAACCATATAAATACATACATTTATTTTTATAATCCATCATAAAAAGTTCAGCAGAAAATAAATACCTTAATTTATAGCACTCTTTCAATCCAAACTTTAAAAGTTGGATATCTTCATCGGATATACATATATCAACATAATTTTTTTTAAGCTTCTAATACAACTATTTTCTTCTATCTTTACAAAATTTAATTTCAGTAAGTTTTCTGTGTCTACATTAGTAACGCCTATATTCATTACGATCTCCAAAACATTAATTAAATCTTCTATCCCCTTATCATTAAATTTAATTCTAAATGACAGCCTATCTTCTTTATCAAAATAAATCATATTGGCGTCCCTCATAATAAAGTAACTTGCTCCTAAAAGCCTAGAGTTAGATAATTATTGAGAAATAGTAGGTGACGCACGTACATACTTGCCGCCTTATCGTCTAATCAATTTAAAGATAGTGAAAACGGTCCTGTCTTATGTCTTATCTGTCATTAAGCAAAACTAGAACTGTACCGCTGTATCTAGGAATTTCTTCTATGTAATAATAAGCTACAATTCATCGAATAAATTAAATTTTGGCTTTGAAAATTTAAAATATAATGCATCTTTTATAACTTCTCTGATTTTCCCTTTTTTAAATAAATGAGCATATTTATAAAAATTGTTCTGTTGCTTCTCAGACCACTTTTCCCATAATAAAGGATTCAACGTAATACTTTTATCTTGTGCAATAATCATCTTGCTTAGATAACGTTCCAGTTGTTTATATTGTTTTCGGTTAACATATTTATCTATTTCCTTACATAGGTTCTTACAATGCTTAGATGAGTCTTTAAAGTATGAAATTAAGATAATTGAATCTTCATTTCTAGGAAAAATATTAAAAAATATATTGTCTTTAACATAACCTTTGTATCTATTATTTATGTCTATAATTGGATAAAAGCAAGAACAAGAAATAAACTCTATTTTCTTATCTAAAACAATTGAATATGTTTCTAAGGCATCCCATACACTATTTTCATAACAATATTTAAATTTGTCTAAGGTTGATGCATGATAATTTAATGACAGTTTTGCCCTTGCTTCGAATATTTGATTCATAGTTTGCACATTATTTTTAATCAGTTGTTCAGAATAGTAGAATATAAATGCTCTAAGTGCAAATTCAAAACATTGTTGCTTGTTCTTTTCATCAAACTCATTCCCATTTTCAATTTTTTCAAATAAGCCTTTATCATGTTGACCACAAAGCACTCTGTACTTATGAGCTTTCTTTATATTACATCTTAATAGTTTCCTTCCCAACCTATAATAATCAGCTGATTCAATATTAAATATCATAACTTCGTCATTTTGAGAAATACATTCCAAATACTTTGATTTTGCAATTAAATGATTCCCTTGTGTTTTAAGTTTGTCATTGTTACAATCACATTTGATTTTAACATTCTTAAATAGACATTCATTCTTTTTACGAGCCTCTTTAATAATTCTAAGGTTTTTTTTAGTTTTCTCATTATATATATCATTTTTTTTATCGTACAATTTGCTCCCCCCAAAAGTAGAAAGAAAAAGGTGTTGTAGGCTTTTATATTTTTATATATAGGTAACTGCTATGTTAGAGAACGTTAATCAACTATTCATATAATCTTCCCATTTTAAGAAATCTAGCAAATAATCCCCAACTAATATACTCTATATGATTATCTTCACCGTAGCAATCTTCTAACCATGCCGATGCACATTCTAAATATGTTAATGGATCAAAATTGTACCACCTATTTCCCGTAGGCGAATCTACACCAAAATATATGAGATCATTATTAAGTATACCCTCATCCTTTTCCATACAATTCAAATCGTTAATTTGAAATAATATTGTATCTTTAAAAACTTGAAAGTTGTTATCTTGATCATCAATTTCTTGTGGTTCAGCATTTTGTAGTTCGGTTCCAATATCGTCATACAGTAAAACCTCCAACATCAATTCTTTGTAATTCTAATATTAAACTATTTTCGACTTCAATATGCTTTATATTTTTTGCTTTAGTATGGTCCCAATTTAAATTGATAGCATAATTAATTATAAACGCTGACAAAGGGATAGAAACTTATCTGTGTATTTATGATATAAGATATTTCTTCTAAATCCGGTTCAGCCTTGTCCCATTCAACTCCAAAATGTCTACAATAGGATAATAAGAGCTCTAACTGTAACCAGTTATTATCTGCTATACCAGTAAGGAACCTCTTAAGTCTTAAGGGTCAGGCTTTTATAATTTTATTATAATATCCTTCCATGTCCTCAATTCAGTGCAACTATTATATTCAACTCTTTTAGCATCATTCCATAGCTTTATAGTCAATTCTTGTATCATAAAATACTTCTATACACTCAAGCAAACTACGCTCCATAAAGCTATTCATTATTTCTTTATTACAGCCAACAATAGTAAAATGAAGATCGTAATCTGTACATATACATACTTCTCTGTTTTCCAGCCACCAATATGAAGGTGAAAACTTCCAATCACCTTCAAAATAATCTCTAATATCTTCTAGTTTTGTTAGTTCAAAAATACCTTCTAAATCTCCCTCATATAATTTATCTCCAGCCAACCAATCAGATGTTTTTAAAAAGTCGTAGTAGTAAAAATACCTTCCACAATTAATTTGTTTTAAAATATCAACTATCTCAGAAACATGATCCTTGTCTAGTGTACCTTCATCAGCTGAGATAAGATATCTTGGCCATCCTCTATTCTTTGCTTTAAAAAATGCATGAATATTTATTTCAGGCTTATACTGAACATCATATTCCCTAGCTAATTCTTTCCACAATATTCTGTCACCGCAAACTACTTCATCATCAACTGTTTCGGACCAAAGTATACTTTTATCAGTAAAGAATTTGTCTTTGTACATAGGGTGTAATATTTTTATATATTTTTCAAATACATTGGGTAATAAATTACCTACTGTATTTCCTTTCCATCTTGTATCGTCAACTCTTAATAGTGGTTTTATTCCATTCTTAATCCATTCATATTCTTTTATATTTCCTTTTTTAATCACTATACCACCTCAAATTGAGTTTCATTTAATAGATACTTTGATTTTCAATATATATTACAGGATTTCCTATTTTTTTATATTTTTCTCCAGTTGTTTCTTATGGCTATTCCTTTTGTCTCTTTTCATCTTTTTTGACTAGTTTCTCATACTTCCATAGATTTTTAATATACCATATTGAAATTGTTAAACCAATTATTGAAAAAAATATTAAAAATGCTAGAATATGAAATAATCTACTTGCTGCATATTGATTTCCAATACTAGCATCATGTTTCCATTGCATATATATTAATACCCATATAGCTGACATGGCAATCCCATTAATAATTGTATATGCTATAGCTTTCTTCAAGTTTTAACGCCTCCTAAGCATTGACAAAAAACGAATGATGTCTGTTTAAATCTCGAACTAAAATTTTATCCTTACTATCTTTAATTACGAATTTTCGGCATTCTCCCACACAAACTCTAACTGGACAGTTCATTTTATCATGCCCTTTCTTCGTTAACCCTCAATTCTCGCACATTCTTAAGCAAACATTTGAATTAACAATTACAAACTCTACAGCATATTATGTATTACATGTTGAAAAGTAATGTGGAGGAAATTTTAACAACAGCAGAAAAGCTGTATGTGTAAATTATTATCAATACAATGCTCCACTAATCTTCTACATATTTCTATTCCAATTCCCTGACTTCTAAAATTTGAATTGACTCCTAATCCACATATATAAGCATCTGTAATTCCATCTGAAACAACTCTCTCTATTGCAACAAGTTTATTATCACAGTGTGCGTATATAGAACACCAACTTTGTTTCATTGCTGTTAATAATTGCTCGTGAGATAATTTTAGGTCATCATTCCATCCAAGAACCACGTGAGGGTCAGGCTTTTATAATTTTGTTATTTTAAGAGCATATATTAAAGTAGACATTTTACTATCACCTTCTTATCTTCCCACAAGTTTTGAATCAGTATATTAATTATGCAAATTTTGAAAAATTCCTTTGCTCAGTTTTGTTAAATAAAAGAACTACTCTTCATAAAGAGCAGTTCTTTGTTATACTTTAAATACAGTTCTATTTGAATCGAATTAACAAAATTATAAAAGCTAAACCTCAGATAATTTTCTGAAATCAGCATATAGATTTTATTCACCACTCACTTATATTATTTTTTCTAGTCATAACATAAAATTAGATTATTAATTACCTACAATTATTTCACATATACGCTTAATATCTTTTTTTTGCAAATCTGAATAAAGTGGTAATGTAATAATTTGATCAGCTATTTTAGCAGCTACGGGAGTTCTATATTTAGTAAATTTCTCATTATATATAGGAAAATCTGATACAAGCGGGTAATAGTATTTTCGTGGATATATGTTATGTTGTTCCAGCTTCTTAATTACATTGTCCCGGGATTTACCAAATGCTTCAGGTATAACTCTAATTGGAAAATAACTATTATTACTCTTAACTCCTTCTTGAGCACTATTAAGAATAAGCCCTGGATATCCTCTAAGTTGCTCTTTATAATTATTAATGCAATCGCTACGTTTCTGAATATATTCATCAATATGACGTAAGTTGCATAGACCCATTGCTGCATGTATTTCCGACATTTTAGCATTAGTACCTATTAGTGATACTTGATTATTAGCAATTCCAAAATTACGTATCTTAGAACAAGTACTGTTCAATATACTATTAGTATATGTTAATGCACCACCTTCAACAGTGTGAAATACTTTAGTTGCATGAAAACTAAACATTGAAATTGTCCCAAAATTGCCTATCCCTATACCATCTTTAGTAACTCCAAAAGCATGTGCGGCATCATAAATGACAGGTAAATTATATTTTTGAGCCACTCTCTCTATTTCATTTACGTCACAGACATTACCATAAACATGTACTGGCATTATTGCACAAGTTTTATCGGTTATAAGATCCTCTATTAAGCTGGGATCAATAGTATAATCTGTCTCTTTAATATCGCAGAAAACTGGTGTTAATCCTCTGTGCAATATAGCTAAAACAGTTGATGCAAAAGTAAATGGAGTAGTAATTACTTCTCCTTCAAGCTGTAATATATCAATTGCAGATTCAAGCGCTAAGTGACCATTTGTAAATAATGAAATATTTGGTACGTTAAGATATTCACCTAAACTCTTTTCTAATTGTAGATGCTTTTTTCCTATGTTTGTGAACATTCGCGTATCCCAAATATCTTTTATTTCATTTACATATTCTTCAAATGAAGGTGCAGATGGTTTAGACACGTAAATAGGTTTATTTCCCATATTGCCTCCTCTATTAATAACTCAAATATTCTTATGTAATTATTCCCAACTAGGTGAAAATTCTTCTCCAACCTGAATAAATGCATTTTTATGGTTCCAATTACAGTAAGTAGACTGATAGCATCTTTTGCAATTTAATTTCATGCTTTCGGAGTTTACATGTAATCGATGTTGTTTAAACTCTTCTGAATTCCAAATATCATTAAACTCTTTCATTTTATCAAGCTTTAATAATTTCTCTGATGTTGACATACAAGGTCTAATAAACCTATCAGAACCTAAGAAAAAATCTCTCCAACCTACAAAACAGTCTTTGTGATATTTATCCCCTGAAGGATCTTCACCGCTAATATAAGGTAATTCTATCTCAATTCCGTGAACTTGTGCTTGGACAATACTTTTATCAAATATAGACTTTACTTCATCCTCATATCCCCATAACGTTTCATTTATCATATTTTTAGAAAATGCAGTAAGATACACTACCTTTACTCTCTGTAAACCTATATCAGCAGCTAAGTCAATTACCAATGGTAATTCATGCAAATTAGAACGCATAGCACAAAATACAAAAGACATATATGGCCACTTTAAATCCTTTTCTTTTTTCATCCTTATGATATCTCTTAGTGATGCCACAATTTTATTTAAATCGCTGCCTCTACGTATATAATTATTAGTTTGTGAAGTAACCCCGTTAATACTAATTGCTAGCATATCTACATGAGCATCAAAGATTACTTCTTTCAATTCATTTAGTTTGACTCCATTAGTACAAATATACTTTCTTGCACTATATTTATCTAGAATTTTTAGCATATCATAAAAATTAGGATGCATTGTTGGTTCTCCCCATCCCATAAATGTTACTTCTTCTATTTTATCAAATAATGGTTTGAACCACATAAAGTCATCCATATTTAAATAACTGGGTTTGAAGTTTTCTGTGTTACGTCCACACATTATACAATTCATATTACATGTATTAGTCAATTCGAATACTAATCTACGAGGTATTGATTTTAATACAATCTTTCTTTCATTTATTTCTTTTAGATTTAATTCAGTATTTAATTTTTGATCATCAGTTAATAGCTTACCAGTAAATAGTTCTTTTGTTTTTGCTCTTGTAAGCATATTACTCAACTCCTCATATATATAAGTCACGTTTATTTACTGCAATATAATAATTTTTTGTTAGTTAGCTCTAGTAAGCATCGGTTTACAAGTTAACCAAGTAACAAGATTTTTTGAAAGAAAGCAGTTAATATATTTAACTCCAAATTATCTATGAAAAATTTGAAAAAGTAGTTTTGTTTCTGATACATTTATTGATTCTGAAGAAATATTAGGCAGTTCGTCAGGAAGTTAAGGACTCAACAGTTTTTGAAATCTTCTATGAATAATCTGGGTTTACAATACTCAGATAGATTATGCTGTTCTCAAGCACGGAGGCAAGTTATAATCCTTTAAAGAATGTAGTACATTATCAGTAATTTCACAAATGATCTTTGATTTAGTTTTCTTCTATCGTATAATATATATCGGTAGATATAAAAGTAGTACAGATTTTAGGATTCTCTAATATTAAAGATAATGCAATACTTACAGTTATACTTATTAACGAAGTAAATAGAATAATTAACATATGATAATAAGAAATATATTAAACTCAAAGCTTTGCTGTGCAATTTTTACAAAGTAAAATTCCTCTAAACATTTTATTAATAGTATAAGTTAAAAAAGATTTGAAATCAATCTTTATCTACTGTTTTGAGTCACTGAGCTTATAGATGCACTAATAATAATTTAGACTTCTTCTTCAGAAGATTATTTTCCTTACTATTAGTATATCACGGGCTCAGATGTATGATTTTTCTATTTTGGGAAGAAATCAATTCATTTTATCTAAAGTGTCTCTATTAAACATATATTACTATTGATCTTGTCTATATAAGTTATCTTACACATTTGTTTGTGCAATCGATTCTTCACCTGATTCTTCTCTTGATTCTTCATTTCGTCCAGTGTTTTGCTCCTCTATTCTGCTACTACGAACACTAGATAAAAATAAGATTAACCACGTCGTTACAAGTAGTACTACAGCTACTCCAGATAAAGTACGCAATCTATGCTTTTGCAAATGAGGCCAAACTTGAAGAAAAAATTCTGTAACTGGAATAACAGCTGAAAAGCTCAGTATTAAACTAAGCATTGATAAGCGGCCAGATGCTTTGCTTTGCTCTTTAAGCATTTTTTTTATTTGAGAGCTGGTTTGTGAAGTATTAGCATTATATTTTTCGGTAGATTTATTTCTAATTTTCTGTAATAATTCTCTTATCTTCTTAATTTCATCTTCTAAATCATTACGTTTTAATATTTCTCTAATAAAATCCCTGTGCCTTTTTTTAATACAATCAAACTCTAGATCTCCGTATATATCTAACTGCATACTGATAAGTATTTCTTCATTTACTATTGTCTCAATATCAATAAGATTATTGTCACATCTATTAATCCTTCTATATAAGCTTACAACTTGCTCTCTAGAAATATTGTAAATCAATTTGACCATTACCATATAACTCCATAGAAATATTGATGTACTATCATAACCATATTGTAATAGTCTTTCAGCAGATATATCTGTGTATTCGGGTATGTTAACTTGTGATATCTCTATGCAAACATTTTCATTTATTATAACTTGTTGATCATTTAAAGTCTTTATTTTATCCCATTCTGTTTTAAGATCAGCAATATTGCTTCTCCATGACCCTACTATATGCTTATTGTGACAAGATAAAATAGTTGCTAGCTCTACTTCATAACACTCTAAAAGCGACCTATTTAAATTTTTATTTTCTACTGATAATTCTACATTTGAGACATCCCAAATTTGTACAGATAAGAGCATATCTATTATATCTTTAAAATCTTTAGGGGAATAATTAGAAATAATTTTATCATTTTCATTAAGTTCACTTAAAAATAAGTCTATTGCTTGATTTTCGCATTTTTCAAGATAACTATAGTATTTTTTTTCTTTGTTCTTTATCTTACTTATGATTGTTAAAAGATCATCAATAGTTATTTCTCTATCTATATGTGTTACATTAGGATAATTAGTAATATTATTTCTATCAAACATTAAAACAGATTGAACTAATACGACGCTTTTTGCATATATGCAAATATAGTGTGTCATTAATGGTGTTACTATATCATTATTTGACAATTCTATTTTTGGTAGCTGTGTCGTTTTATCATATATAAATATCCTATTTTCCTCGATTCTGTCAGGATCAATAAATTTGAAAACGTTCTCTACATACCCATTTTCAGCTCTAATTTGTCTGAATTCTTCTCTTTTACCAAGAAATTCTAAGCTTTCTTGCTTAAGAGGCTTGTCTAGCATCCTAATCGAATAAAAGACTAATGATACCCCATTAATACTTATCTCCCTTGATTGCTTTTTTCCTTTACCAACTTCATCATCAAATCGCATAAGATTTGACTCCCCCCTTCAAAATATATTAATTTGTGTCCTCAATGATTATATTTTAAAAATAATAACTTACATTTAAATTAATCTTATCTAGTTGCTCCACATTACAGTATTACAAGGCTCAGGCTTCACTAATTTGCTTATTATCTTCATAACTACTAATTAATACTTTGACTTTTTTTGTTTGCCTTCAACGTGTCAGGAAACGTATTTATTGTCACCCTCGTATTCCACTATACTAATTATGCAGATTTTGTAAAATCTCTTTGACTTCTTTGTCAATATTTAACTAGCTTTGTTGGATAGAAAATGAACTACTTTTACTATAAAGCAGTTCATTCATCTTCTTTAAATTATTTTCTAGTTTTTAGGAAGGTATAATATGTCAAAAGTTTGGATTATACTTTTATAATTTCGGATTCAAATCAACATGTGATAGTATTCAACGGAAGCAGACTTAATAACTTTTCAAACTCATGTAAATCTGATTCACAATACTTAATATAATTCGAATTATTGTAATCTCTGATAATTTCCCCAATATTATAGTGTTGGCATTTATTAATCTCGTCAATATTAAAGTACTTTTGGTTTTTAATATCTGAAAATGTTACGGGAACAGTCATTTTAATGTCATCTGCCATTTCTTTACAAAACCCTTGTTTTTCAAATGTTTTCACAGGTATAACCAAATTTTCATATAAAGAAGAGTTCTTCTTGGATTTAGTATATGTTTTAGTTGAGAAATATAATATTCCGTCAAACTTACTATTGTTCCTTACCCACTGGGTGATTATTTGCGGAATTATATATTCAGCGTGAAAAATTGCATCATCATTCTTTCTTCTAATAGAACTTGCAATTATAAGTGGTATCATCATTAAATAACTATTCAAATATTCTTCCTTTTCTTTGATGAATTGATCTATCTTTAGATTTGATCGTCTAGCCTCTTTATGATACTCATGTTTTAGTTGATATGGTAAATAGCTTAAGTATAATAGATTATAATCAACTGGAATTTCATATCTAGATGCTATAAATTCATTCACTTGTGGTCTATCAAATTCTTCCCAACATGTATAAATCGTCCTTGCTAGGTATAAGCAAGGATATCCTGATATACTATATCTTTGATTCTTTGCTATATGTCTTAATTCAAAAGGAAGATGAAAATTGTCTTCAAGTTTCCACTCTTTCGTCGACTTTTTCTTTGTGGGCTCTAATTTACGAATTCTATAGTATGTTTGATTATAAGGTTGACTCAACTCGCTATTCAAATTTATTAGTTCTAACTCAATCTCATTTAGCATAGTAGACATAACTTCGTATGCCTTATTTGACATTCCTTTATACGTATACGAAATTGTAGACTCGATCGCTTTTGTCATTCTCACGACATTGTCAAACACAGATTGGTCATTCAATTTACGAACTAAATCTATGTACTCAGAATTAATTTTAATAATAAAATCTAAAAAATCTTCTTCGTTACTCTTTAGTGGAAGGTTTAAAAGATTACTTCCAAGGATGTCAAGTTTGTTCATTTTGTTCACCTCATATTTAATATAAAAATTTTATGTAGCGTACCTCGTTTCATATGCTCCTAAACCGTACCCTCAGCTACTTCTTCCAGTAGAAGCAATAGGAGGCGTATTTACTTTTCACTTTGTTACTGGTTTATTATTCAGTCCACTATACTAATTATGCATATTTTGTAAAATTCCTTTGACTAGTTTTGTCGAATTTAAAAGAACTACTCTTTTTCAAGAGCAGTTTCTTATTCTACTTTAAATACAGTTTTAATAGAGTAAAGATATCAACTATAAAGTTACTTATACTATCTATCCTTCTTGAGCCAGTGAAACCCTAAGAGGGGCAGGATTTTATAATTTTAAACTTGGTATAAGTCAATGTAATGACTTCTTACATCATCAACAACTTCCACCGACATTTATGTAACAAAATAGCATTGCTTATTCTAATACAATAATGGTATAATTTTCATATTATCTAATCTCACTATATAAAATATGGAGGTAGTAATATGTGGCCATTCAAAAGAAAAAAAACGCCTAATAAAAGTGATGCTTATATGATAATCGAGACTCTTGCAAATGTTGTTCCTAATGGAGAGATTGTAGACGGAAAGCTTCTTATAAAAGATATAGACCTCTGGGTAAGTGTAGAAAGTGCAGTTGATAAGGGTCCCTTTATACAAGCAGATATAATTATACATCATGATATCTTTGAAGAAAATATCTTTGAATCTCTTACAGGTATTGGTCATTCTAAAGAAGATAAAATAGAGCAGATTGTCTCTAACTTTTCTTTTTCATCTTTATGCGCTATAACAAAAGCATTAAGAGATGAAGAAGGTGAAATGATTGATATAACATACTACGATAGAGTTAACAAATTCAAGCTATTCAAAAGCTGCTTATCTACTCTAGGCGATCAACAAGGATATGAGGTTAAAGATTATTGGGATATGATAGGTTCAGAAATATCAAAGAGAATGGGTAACAAAAAAATATATTATATAAAAATATACGCTTCTAAAAGCCAATCTTCTATTATTTGCGAGTGTAGAATAAATGGAATTGTTAATAAAGAAATCACCTCACTATTAAATGATAATGCAAGTATGTGGAATACAAATGATATACTGTATTCTGAAAAGCAGTGCTTTGTTTTAATTCACGATAATGCTACATATAAACCCTACAAATATTCAAAACAAGAGCTTAAAATCATAACTGAAAAAGCTATAATTGATTATACCAAATGTGATACATATGAGAAACATCGGGATTACAATGAAGAATTATATAAATCAACTAAGGACTTGAGTCTAGCATGTGAGCTATATCTTTTTATACCTGAAATAGTATGTGAATTGATATGCGATGATGCTACATTTGTTGATAGCGTAGTTATCTTTAAGAATAATAGCCAAATTACTATGTACAAAGAACAAATTACATCATATAATACAATATTGGAATGTGTTTATGAAATGATTAATACTGGTAAACTGGATCAGAAGCAAATTAAACATATTTTGTTATGTAGTTCTAGCTACAAAGCTATCTATAGTGCTTTACAGCAAGGTGGAAAAATGAATGATTTCAAAATGAAACCTCTAGAAATTGACGTACCTAGTAAATATATGCCCATTTAAAGAGAGAATCTTTAGCTCTTCTTACAAGTAAGTTTATTTAATATAATTACCGGGTTATAGGCATGTCACTTTATGTTATTACTTCTATTACAGATTTTCATTATCTATCATGCGTATACTCTTGAATATCATTCTTCATCCTTTAGATCAATGATCAATTTTTTGCACTTATAACATCTATAACCCTTTACTTTTGAACTTGTCAATTCCACCCTTGCAATGGTTTCTCCACTGGAAGTAAAAATTCTATGCATA
Organism: Wukongibacter baidiensis; assembly: GCF_050888315.1. Taxonomy (NCBI): domain Bacteria; kingdom Bacillati; phylum Bacillota; class Clostridia; order Peptostreptococcales; family Caminicellaceae; genus Wukongibacter; species Wukongibacter baidiensis. Next base: position 6,245,244 of record NZ_CP138202.1, on the reverse strand, counting down.
AAATCAGTTCTTTCTTCTAACTTATACCACGTCATATCTCCTCTACTTCCGACTAAAGTTCCATAAGCCATATCTTTATTACAATAAGGACATTTCATGTTTATTCACCTCATCTAACCTATTACTAAATTTTAACTGAAATTATGGTTTTATTTAGATTTAAATACTTTGTCTCCCTTTTTAATCAGTTTATAAGCATAGAATACTCGAAATCTTTCTCATTAATTTTCCTCCCTAGTACGAATATATAATGTCTATAAATTCATTATATCCTCAATAGGATCATAGGCTTACATAATTTTGAAGTTATTTCTTTACTCGCATACCCATTGCAAATTTTTCAAATCCCATTTTTTCATAATATGGAACTAAATTCTCTTCACAGAAAAGTTGTATGTGTAAATTATTATCTATACAATGCTCCACTAATCTTCTACATATTTCTATTCCGATTCTCTGACTTCTAAAATTTGAATTGACTCCTAATCCACATACATAGGCATCTGTAATGCCATCTGAAACGACTCTCCCTGTTGCAACAAGTTTCTTATCACTATATACGTATATAGAATACCAACTTTGTTTCATTGCAGCTAATAGTTGTTCGGGAGATAATTTTAGTTCATCATTCCACCCTAGGTTATCATAAAGTGTATATAAATCTTCTTTCATAGGGAACTCGGTAGTATATATTAAATCCATAAATTCAGCCTCCTGTTATGCAGATAAAATTCTAGTTTTACTTAGCATTCTTCATCCTTTAGATCAATAATCAATTTCTTACATTCAAGACATCTATACCCTTCTACATTTAAGCCATCTAACCCTGCTCTAACAATAGGCTCACCGGTCACGAAAATAAAGTCTAAGATTTTGTTAGTCTTATCTTCCGATCCTTGCCATGTTAATCCCCTGCTTGACTTTACAGTTCCAGATATCATATCTTTATTACAATAAGGACATTTCAAAATCATTCCCCCAATATTCTATACTTTTAACCGCTGATAATATTATCGTAATATTTTATTTTGAATTCTTCAAGAACATCTTCTGTTGTAACTGTTAATTCTAGTGGTAACTGGTCTATTGGAAACCAACCAATTTCTAACACTTCTTCATCAAATGATGCATTGGTCTTTTCAACTTCATTACAGGTATAGACTATATCTGTTATATAGACTTCATGCCCATTAGGATATGTGTAATGTCGTCTTTCACCTGCAAAAACACCAAACAACTTAATGTTTTTTGCAATATATCCTGTCTCTTCAGTAAATTCTCTTTTTGCAGACTCTTCTGGTGTCTCGAATATCTCCATACACCCACCGGGATATCCCCACAATCCATTATCAGCTCTTTTCTGTAGTAGTACTTTTCCGTCTATGTAAGCAATAATACTTGTTCCAACCAGCATTAATGGCTTATTACCAATAAGCTTTCTCATTTCCTTTATATAGTTCATTTTTGCCTCCCGAGCTAACTATTATATTTTTCCACGCTTAATCTTTATTCTTTTAGTATCCTAAGTGTTTCACAATAATTTTACATCTTTAATTTGCATATCTAAGCTATGCTACTTGAATTTGTAACTAAATACTTATCTACTAATAGTCTTTTCATACGTTTCAGTTTATCATAGCCATTATTACCACTATCTATTAAAGACATTTTTAATATCCATGTTAGAAATAATGCTGTAGCTATTAAAAATGATATTACTATTAGCCACGTAAGTGCTTCAGTTATTGTTCTAACTCCCTTGCCAAATGTATATGTAATGAAACCTATCCAAGTTGCTGCAAATAATCCTATAGTTATCCCCTCATTAATTAATTTCTTAGAACGTAATTCATTTAATTCATTGTCTATTAAACTTAACAACATATCCATCTGTTCTTTATTTTCAAAGTCAATTTTATGTGCTTTTACTTTATTATAAAATTCTTTTTCTCTATTTTTATAAAAATCGTTTCTAGAAATATCATTATAGAGATATTTTAATGTTCTATTGACTTCTTTTTTATGTAAATCAAAAAGTAGATAGGCTGGTATAATATCTAATAAATAAAATACCGGATTATTAGAATACATACTCAAAAAAATCGACAATATAAATATAGTAATTGAAACAATGCCTACAGTAATTGATTTCTTTTTATCAAAATGTTTGTAGAAATTCTCACTAAAATCAAATAGTAATTCATATTCTTTCAATAATTTATAAACCATATATACCTCCTCGTATAATCATACTAATTCCTATCATTATCTAAGGCCATAGAAGTTCCATCTATAGACATAGGAAATTCGTTAAAATATTTCACCTCTTTTCTTTCCTCAATATATACTCATATAAAGTGAAAAAATACCTATAATGTCACCGCCGTCCACAGTTTTTGAATCATTATACTAATTATGCAAATTCTGTAAAATACCTTTGACTAGTTTTGTCGAATTTAAAAGAACTACTCTTTTTTAAGAGCAGTTCCTTATTCTACGTTGAAGCAAAAGAAAGATATCATACCAACTGATAAAAACCAAGATTCATATATTTTACTAATCTTATGGTAGTTGTGTTATATATCTTCACCACTTTTATCATACTGTGGTAGAGTTATTAGCTTGCCATTTTCTTCTTTGATAAAAGTTATATTGGCTAAACTTCTTCCTTTTTTCTTTTTATGAAATATTTCAGCTTGAAATAAAAGTTCACCAGTAGGTATATCTATTATAACCAATTCACTGATATGTTTTCCGTTAACCCCAAAGGTTCCATAGAGCTTATCTCCATGCTGCTTAAAGCTTCTACCTTCGGAATAGGACGATACATAATCGTATTCAGAGTTTACCGAAATCTTCTTTCTATCCTTAATATTAAAATCAGTATCAAAATACAGAAGAATAGGCTTATAGGTCTTCTCCTCTGTACAAAGTGCTACAATTGTGTCACCGAGCTTAGCTAGCTTTTCTAGGCTTGTAATATGTTCTACAGAGATTGATAATTTCTTTGCCTCATCAGTATTTATATCATATTGATTTACATGCATTATATTGTCCTTGATATAGGCTCTATAGATCATATTATTATCAATTAGATCAGGTGACATAAAGGGTAGTCTAATAGTTGTATATGTCATTGATTCAATATCAATATTATATAAAATCTTATCTCCAATTATTAAGTTACTATCAGTAGCATCTAGTATGTGAAGTTTCTCTTTAGTATCTGGCGCAAAAGAAAGAGTCTTTAGCTCTCCATCTATAAGAAAATATAATTCACTGACCTTGTTATCATTACCTACGAAGACCTCATAACGTTCATTGCAATAGTATTCATCAAGCTCCATAGGCAATAGCTTATCAAAAAGTCCTTGTTTTTTACCAAGCTCAGCAAGCTTATTAAAGGAACTCTTAGGATAAGTTAATCTACCAAACCCTCCTACAGTGGGGCTTTGGTCATATACTACCTTATCCTTCCAATAGAAGTTCTCCTCTTTTGAAGACTTCCCAGCACCTATCTGATAGTACAATATTGCGTTTAGCTCTGTATCGACTAAATTATCTACCTTGATTTCATATGAAATATCTTCTGATACTGTTAATTCACTGCTACTAGCTTTACTACAACCACATAGTAAGAATAGTAATAGTGTAGCTGCTATTAATCTTTTCATATATTCTCTCTCCCTCTTGTTTATATGCAGTATAAAGGGTCAGCTTTTATAATTTTAAAAACCAAAGAATTTTAACCTATATTATGCTTTTTAAATGTTTTTATGTAAAGAATTAGAAAGCATGTGCCTGAAAATAAATCCAGAACTCCTGCAATTTTATTACCTGATGAAAAGAAACATATTGAACCAATATAAAATGAAATTGTCGCAATAATGTATGCAATCTTTCTCATTAATTTTCCTCCCTAATCCCAATATATAATGTCTATAAAACTCATTATAACCCCTTCTCTTTCGTTGCCTTTAAATGATTTACATAAATTGTGATTAACCTTTACCTACTCTATACGCTTTTACCTTGTCTATATCTAAATATTCTCTACCATTATTTCTCCATAGAGTAATCAAACTAGGTTCTACTTGTATCAATACAATGTTTTTATATCTCATATATCTTTTAAAATCTTCATAACCATGCTTTAAGCAAAAATCAATAATCTCTTTATTTTGATCATCGTTTGGATGTCCCTTAATTTGGGCAACACCTTCAATTTGAATATTATCTACACATAATGCAACATTAGGATTTTTAATAATTTGCTTGTACTTCGTATAGGCTTTCTTTGTTATAAAGAATACCTTCGTACCTTGACAAATCACATATACCGTTCTAACAGTAACTCTATTCTTATTACATGTAGCTACTGCCATTTGTGTTTTTTTACTTAATAATTGTATGACTTCTTTTTCAAATAAATCATATTCTAATTCCTTCATGGTATATCCCCTTTCATAATCTTATTTAAATTCAATTTAATAAATTATATATCCCCCTGCTTAAAGCTATCCTAAATAAACTATAAATTCTAATTATGCAGATTTTGTAAAATTCCTTTGACTAGTTTTGTCGAATTTAAAAGAACTACTCTTTTCATGCCATAAGTTCCATAACTACCTATGATGTTTTCTTTGCTTTGGATCACATAATTATATTGCTATTCCACCACTAATAGTAAAGCTCATCCCAATTGTACTTGACAAACCAGAATCTTGATGTTACCATGTAAGTGTCACTTGCATAACAAAGGAGGAATTTGATGGACTCAAGATCATCTAAAGAAAAGATTCTTCAGGCAAGTATGGATTTGTTTGTTAGAAACGGCTACAAGAAGACAACGACAAAATTAATTGCAAATAAAGCAGGCGTCAATGAAGTAACCATCTTTAGGTTGTTTGGAAAAAAGAAATCAATAATAGAGGAAATTATCAAGTATAAAATGGGTAATATAGATCCTTTAACAAGCTATTTTAAGAATGACGCGAAATTTAACTTGAGTGAAGATCTTTACAAGTCAGGTGTACTGTATTTTAACTCAATGTCGAAAAATCTACCTCTTATGCTGACTTTGCTTGAAGAATTGGGTGAAGATTTTGAACGTATTTTCTCAAAACTACCTACGCGTATCAAGGAAACATATAAATCATACTTTGACGAAATGCATAAACGTGGAGTAATCATTGAACAGGATACTGAATTTCTAGCATTGTCATTTAGCACTTTAATTGTAGGTTTAGCAGTAACAAAAACAATGACAAACAAAGCCATAATAAAATTATCAAATGAAGAATTCATAAGAAAGAATGCAGAAATTTTTGCAAGAGGAATATCAAAGTAATTTTTTTTACATCTTATGCAAGTGTCACTTGCACAAGGTGAAAAATATAAAATAAAGGTGAGGATTAGTATGAGTAGACCAGAGCAATTAGCAAAACAAATCAAGGTAGATATTAACGTCGGGGAATACGTCCCAAAGGATACGGTTCTATTCAGATATTCAGATGAGTCTAAAGTATCACACAATATTGGTGTTTTAGTTAGAAAATATGGTGAAGGACCACCAGATTTCTATCCTAAGACTTTTGAAGTAATGATCGATACTGGCCAACAGGCAAAATTAAGTTATGAAAGTGTTTCAACGAATCCGTCAGAGGCAAAAACAACCATCTCTTTAAAAGAATTATCAGATCTAGTTGAGTATGCAAACTCACTAGGTGTTAATGATGTAGGATTTACAAAGGTTAACTCAAAATTGATTTTCAAAAATCGTGCAATACTCCACGATAATGCAATAGTACTCACTATGGAAATGGACCCTGAGCAAATCGCATTAGCACCATCACGAGATACGGGGCATGAGGTACACTTCACATACAATAAATTGGGACGTATTTCAAATAAAATTGCTGATCATCTCAGAACGAAAGGCTTTAGCGCTCAGGCAGGTCCGGCTTTGGGTGGTGATGTTGACTATAAGCATCTTGCAGAGGAAGCTGCTATGGGTGCGATAGGAAATCATGGACTTTTAATATCTCCAGTTGTTGGTCCAAGACAAAGAATAACAGCTATTTATACAAGTATTGAGAACTTACCATTCCCAGAGTCAAATCCCCATAATTGGATTAAGGACTTTTGTAGTACTTGCCAGATTTGCTCTAAGCGTTGTCCAGCAGACGCGATAGTAGGTATTGAAAAGGCTAGTATGACCAACGAGTATATTGAATTACCTAAATGTGCAAAATCATTTGCGACATCATTCGGATGTTCAGTATGCATTAAGGAATGTATTTTTAATAAGTCAGATTATCATAAGGTTCGTGAAGTGCATTTAAAAAGAACTAACACAGTTGATTAGTCTAATCAAGACGTTTTACAATATTTCTTATACTTACAGGAGGTTTATCATGAAAGCAGCAGTTGTTTACTTTACTGGTACGGGCAATACCCTAAGGGTTGGGGAAGTTTTTAAAGCTTATTTAGAAAACATTGATTATAATGTTGACATGATTGATATTACGAAGCATAGCAGCAATCTAAAAAACTATGATCTCATTATAACAGGGACACCAACACAAAACTCGATATCCACTTTTAATATGAACGATTTTATCGTGAAGTATATATCTAAGGGCAATAATCCCAAAGCACGGTTTATTACTTATGTTACACACAGTTGGGGAACGGCATTTGGGCACTTGACTCTAAAAGATTTCATATCTAGAAGAGGTTTCAAAGTTGTAGGTGCTCGAGCATTCATTGCACCAAATAATTTCTATATGTTTAGAAAAGATGAACCTAAATTCGATAAAGAGAAGTTCGAGCAAGCACTTCGAAATATTCATGATGGTGTATGGAGTTTAATGGAGTCCTTCACAGATGGACAGGTGCAAATAGACCAACGATCAATGATTAGAAAAAATCTGTGGAAAGCTCGTTCGCTTTTGGTTAAGTACACAGTTTTCAGTAGGTTTGCAAAAATGATGTTGAAGGTTGACTCTGATAAATGTTCTAAATGCAAAGTTTGTGTCAACAAATGTCCTAATAGCAATATAGTACTCACTGATAATAGAATCCAGTTTTCTAATCAGTGTTTAGCATGTGGTCGTTGTTTTAACGTTTGTCCTCGAAACGCATATTTACTATCTAATAAGTCATTTGAACAATATGAAGGGATTCAAAAGCCGATAATTGAGTTGATTTAGAATGATCAGTACATTATTTTTAACATGCCAATTCACAATACGCCCTAGAATATACAACACAGGGCGTATTTTATTAGTTTCCTAATGTTGTTTTATCATGCTATTTCTCCTCTTATTTCTTTAGATTTGTATATTCTTCCCGAGTAATAGCATATACTTTGGTTATTGTATTAACATCATCTTCGTATTCCATAATAAATGTCATGCCATTTTTTTCGGCTACTCTTGATGAGGCCTTATTAGTGTATTTCATATAAGAATATACCTTTTCAAGACCTAGATGATTAAAAGCATAATCTCGACAAGCTCTTGCTGCTTCTGTTGCATAGCCTTTTTGAGTATATTTTTTATTAATATGATAGCCAATTTCTGGTACCTTCTTGCCGTTAATAGTCTGCATGGTAATGCCACAATCACCAATTAATTTATTTTCTTCCTTAAGAATAACTGCCCATATACCGAAGCCATAGGTAGCATAATTATTCATATTCCATTTTACCCATCCCTCTGATTTCTCTAATGAATAGGGTTGTGGATAGTGCTTCATTGATTCTGGATCTGATAGAATAATATGTAAGTCATCCACATCATCCATTTTTAATTCTCTTAGTAGTAATCGTTCTGTCTCTATCTTCATACTTTCACCTTATTCCCTTTCTTAAAATATTAATCTATTCCAACAATAATAGTATTCATCCCCTTCTACGATAATTTTGAAATGAACTCAATTATTTAATTTGAATAGATTTACTATACGCTTTTATCTGCAGACGTCTTTCATGACTTCAATCATTTTTTTAACAATAATAAGGTTTTATATCTGGTCTTTCTGGTAATTTAAATAATGTAATGCTTCGTCGAGTACATTCTTAGGTATATCCATCTCTAATACTAATTTATATAGATTAATAAATTCTTCTTTTTTATTTCCTTCTAATGCATTAATCACTCTATTGAGCATTAATAGTGTTTGACATGTTGGTTTTCTTAATATAGATTTCTTTAATGATGATTCATACTCTAGACCATAAAAATACTCAATAAAATGAACTAAGCTACCTGGTCCTCCATAATCAATATAAGGATTTTCTTCAATAAATTTAAAAATCATATCAAATTCTTCTTCTGTTATTGATTGGATATCATAATTAACAACTATATCATCAAAATCAGCATAAAAGTACTCACTCGTTTTTATTTTATTCATTTCCTCAATAAGACTATTAATTTTACTCATATAATCCCTCTTGTTCTTTTTTATAATAATCATTTGTATATACACAAACAGATTCAAAGTATAAGTATTTTATCTCATCACGCTGTATCTCTTCATCCATTTCTTTAAATTCAGGATCATTAACCATTTCGTATTCAAATATTGTCGGTCTCCAAAAACCCATTCCCAATGTTGGGAATTTATAACTATATCCTAGTTCCCAATCCTTTTCATCATATCTACCATAATCAGATATATATCTTACTAGTAATTTCGCCTCAGTCCTAAATACATCTACTTCGTTAAATAAAACAAAGTGTGTATCCATAAAGCTACTTGGTATTTCAATAAAATTTACTTTATTATCTTTATATGAAATATGGTAGTCACCTACCCACTCACAAACTTCTTTAGGATTTTTAGGATGTCCTAAAATCTTATATACTTCATCTCTACTCATTCCTAGTTTTATTGGCCCTATTCCTTTACCATGGTCAATTTTTAATATCTCCATAATAAATCCCTCCGTATTAATAAGTAATTTACGTATACCAACGATACGGTTCTCTCGATATACTGATTACAAATTCAAGTGCTCTATAATATGGTCTGCGACCTCATTAGGACTCATATCTGTGGAGTCAATTTTAAAATGTAATAGATTCTCATATATTTTTCTAATTCCTATTGCACGCTCAATTCTTAATTCGCTACGTTGATCTTCTTTCATCCGTTTTATGTTTTCCTCTTCACTACAATTAATAATAATTGGTACATATTCAAATTCAACTGACTTTAAATTGTCTAATACTTTATTGAATATTTTTTCTCTGGGTCCATGTAGACCCCAATTAAAAATCACTGTATTTATAGATGGTAGCTTAAGATAATTTTTAAGTACTGTAGTCATATTTTCTTCAGTAGCTCGTTCAATTTCAGGTGAAAACGTGAACGGATTTATTCTTCTAGTCCACTCACTTTCTAACCATGCTGAGTTCTCGATTTTTCTATGTAACAACTCACATGTTGTACTTTTACCAACACCATTTGGTCCATGAATGAAAACTAATTTTTTCATTATACCCCTCCTAGTAGTCAACTTAATACAATCTGTGTCTATTTCAATAGCATAGTGAATTCGTATAAAGATAGTAGGAGACAAATTTACTGTTATCTTCTTATATGTTTACGACTCACAATTCACTATATTAGTTACGCAAATTTTGTAAAATCCCTTTGACTAGTTTTGTCGAATTTAAAAGAACTACTCTTTTTCTAGAGCAGTTCCTTATTCTACATTAAATACAGTTTTAGTGAAGTGCAAATAGATAGCTCAGCACTATCTGAATTTAGGTGTCGGTAACTCTGTGCCCTGTCTTCTCTCCATTTCTATCATCTCATCAATTTCTTAAAGTATTTCTTAATTCATGTGTTTGCAAATCAGCTAATCGAACAGGAATAGGTAATCGGCTCTCTTTATCAATTAGTTCAAATACTATATCTGTAGATGTTTTCAAATCAATATAATTACCACATGATATAAATATGGGTTTTACATCTGTTCTTGTCCTCAATGCTCTACCATAGATTTCATCATCAATAACAATATCACTATGGCTTCCTTTTTCTCTCTCTGGCATCTCAAAGTCTACACCCTTTATCTTTAAATAGCTTTTAGCTACACCTATGGTTGGCTTATTAAGAAACAAGGATGCGTGGGTAGCTATACCCATATGACTAAAATGTAAGTATCCGTTTCCATCAAAAAGAAATATATCTGGCTCTGATTCAAGTTTTTTTACAGCTTCAACAACTAGTGGCAACTCTCTAAAAGCTAAAAATCCAGGTATATAGGGTGTCATGATTTTACCGTGGCTATATACTTTTTCAACTTCTTCTTTTGTATGATAATCAATAACAACAATACTGCATACACCGAATTGCTCCCCTTTTTCTTCCCAATAGGCTAAATCTACTCCAGCACAAAGCTTTATATTTTCTTCATTAAATGTAGTAACTAATTTAATCTCGTTTACAAGACTTTTCTGAATAGCTATAAATTCATCTTCAGAAGTTGCTTTAAAGTCATGGATTTCTTTTATTTCCATCCTTGTCTCCTCCTAAATAGTTCTATTATCATTTATTTCAAAACCCATTATCTATGTCTTTTTTAAATATATTTTTTTAACTAATTCTTTAATTCTTTTAATCCCATCTTCTTATATAACTTCTTAAAATGTATATGCTCTTCAATAGGAGTAAAATCCTTTATCAGATTATTTCTTAGCTGAATCCTTTTCAAATTTATTAAATCCATAATGATATTAATATCTTTGATTTTGTTTGACTCAATATTTAAATTGACTAAACTTTTTAGTGTGTTTATTTTACTGATATTCCTTATTTTATTATTATTTAGGTTTAACTTCTTCAGTTTTGAAAGACATCTTAAAGCACCTAAGTCACTAATCCTATTGCTTTTTATGTAAAGATACTTTAAATTCTCTAAATACTTTATGCTGCTTATATTTCTTATATTATTATGACTTAGATCAAGGTATTCGAGTTCTCTATGACCCTCTAACCCTTTGATAGTCTTTATCTGATTATTACTTAATTTCAATCCCTTTAGCTGTCTAATAGTACTAATATCTTTTACTTTCTTTATAACGTTATTATTTAGATGTAAATATCCTATTCTCACTAATTTCCCTATAGGACTTATATCCTTAATATTATTATCATTTAGACTAAGACCACTTAAATCACTCAGTTTTTCTAAGGGTTTTACATTACTTATATTATTATTATCAAGGTGAAGTCTCCATAGTTTACTTAGGTTTGATATCCAATCTAAACTACTGATTCTATTGTTATCCATCATCAATATTCTTATATTCTTTAATCCATTTTTTATAGTTATATTATTAATTTTGTTGTTACATATTCTGAGATCAGTTAATTCATTCAATCCATTATTAATAAGTATTTCTTCAATGCAGTTATTGCTTAGATCTAATCTCTCTAGGGATATCATATTACTTAAAGCTTTTATATCCTTTACATTATTGTCTCTTAGGTCTAAGCTTTTTAATTTAGTAAGCTCTCTTAATGGCAGTAGATTTGTTATGTTGATATTGCGTAGATATAGCGACACTAATTTCTCTAAACCAACTATGGGAGTTAGGTCACATATATCATTGTTTGAAAGCGTTAAATATGCTAGGTCGTTAAGCTCTTGTAGTGGATCTATAGTTTCTATATTATTAGAGCATAGATTTAAAGAATATAAATTGTTGAGCTTTTTTAATGGTTCTATATTGCATATATTATTCTTTTCTAATAACAAGTATCTCAAATTGGTTAGTTCTTTTAGAGCACTTATATCAGCTATTTTATTGTTGGATAGCTCCAAGGTCGTCAAACTCTTAAATTCATTAATAATACCTATGTCTTTAACTTTATTATCGCTTATTCTTAATTCTTCTAAGTTAATTAGACCTCTTAAATCACTTATATTTTTTATACGGTTATTATTTAATTTTAAGCAAATCAATTTCCTTAATCCTGCTATATTACTTATATCTTTTATACAGTTTCCTGAAAGCTCTAAGCTAGTCAGATTTTTTAATTCTTTTAAAGGGCTAATATCCCTTATTTTATTATAGGATAGACTCAAGCGAGTTAGCTGTGTTAGTCCCTTCAATGGACTTATATCGCTTATACCATTACTACCTAAATATAAGGTAGAGAGACTTGTTAAATACTGAATGCCTTCTATAGCACTAATATTTTTATGATTTAAATTCAAGTATTCTATATCCTTTACATCTTCTTTAGCTATCTTGCCACTGTTTTTCCCGATCTCTTTTCTTATTATGGATTCAAGATTCTCATCTTCAAACTCTATTCCGATCCTCAGTTCTTCAGCTTCCTGTGTTTTTTTCGCTATCCATTCCTCTATTTTAACGTTATATTCTTGATAACATTTAGAATCTGACAACTCCCTTTGTGGGTTAGATAGTTTATGCAGGTATGATTCATCACCATAGCGTATTTTGTAGCGATCTGGATTTAAGGATTCTTTTATGAGCTTTGCAAATTTTATTAGTGCTAATAATTTTTCTAAATAATCTTCTTGTTTCCTAAACCTCATATCAAGCTCAGTTAATTGCTGCCATACTGGTTTTAGATTAAACTCATTATATTCTAGATTTAATTTTTCTAGTTTAGTAAACACCGATAAATTCATAATAGAATTTATGTCTGAAACTTTATTACCTTGTATGTATAATTCCTTTAGCTTGGGTAATCCACTTATAGGGGTAATGTCTATTATTTTATTATTACTTAAGTTTATTGCTTCGAGATTTTTTAAATATTGAAGAACATTAATGTCAGATATATTATTGCTATATAACTCTAGTCTCTCTAAGTTAGATAAGTTTTTTATAAATGATATATCTTGTAGATTACTATCAGATATGCTTAAATACTTTAGCTTAGTTAAATCTTTTATGTAAGTTATATCTCTTATTTCTTTTTCGCTTATAGCTAGCCTTTCTAAATTGCTTAGCTCACATAAAAAACTAAAATCACTAGCATTATTATTGAATAAATATAAAGTTGATAGACCCTTTAGTTGACCTAAAAGGCTTAAATCCTGTATAGTATTTCTTGCAAATGTTAGGGAAAATAGGTTTTTAAAATACTGTATTCCTTCGATAGATCTAATATCTTCATCAAATATACGAAGGGTATATATCTTCTGAACATCTTCAATCATCAATCTACCAGATGGTTTTCCTATCTTTTCTCTAATAACACCTTTAAACTTTTTATCTGGCAATGTGAGTAGCATTGTTTGTTGGTATTCTTCCATTTGACTCCCCCCTATTAACCATTTCTCAATGCATATACAGTCAAATATTCAAATCCCAAATAAGGGATTAACGCAAACTTACCATTATATTCCGTCGTCTTATATCTAAAGTATAACATATTTGTTAATTTTGCTAAGGATAACCAGAGTATAAAAAAATCCTAAGAAATAGACTTTTCCTATCCACTTCTTAGGATTCTCTTTATACCATTACAACCTATCGTTAATACCTTCTACAACTAGTCTATGAATTGTTATTTGATACTACAAGCTCTAACCCCTTATAATATTGATTTCATTTTGTATATAGGTAAAACTATCATCCTTCAATATTTCAACAGCTTCTTTTAATTTAGGTGAAGAAAGTTCTTTCAAAGTCCTTAATGCAACCAATCTTAAATAATCATCTTCATCTTTTATTTTTTCAAATGCTATCTCTTGAGCTATATTTGGGCTCAGTCTACTTAAAGATATTAAGGCTCTTCTTTCGACATATTTGTTGGGGTCATTGATAAACTTCAATAAAAATTTTTCCCAAAAGATATCATTTTTTCTCCCCAACAACTCCGCAACTTGCCATCTCGCTTGCCATTGACAATGTTCTAATGCACACTGTGCTACACATTCCAATGCCTTATCCGATAATATAAGTTCACATTCATCAAGTAGATTTTCAACCTCATTATCTAATGCCATTACCGTTAGCACATCTACAACTAAGTTTTTTGAAGCCTCTCCATTTTCTATGTTACTTATAGCCTTTGAAGCTAATTCCATTAACCTATTCCAATTTGGATATTCCCATTCTTCAAATTCAATAATCCATTCATTGTTTGAATATTTTTCTTCATCTATCCTGGACCATTTCCAATATAAATCTAATTCCTTTTTTAATCTATTTATGAATGTGTCCATAAATTTTCACGCCTATCTTCTATTTATTTACTCATCTATCAGTAGAGATAATATGATAATTATCAAGGGAAATCCCAATATAATCTCTGGACATACCCCTCACGCCTCTTATAGTTAGCTATATTTAACCTTACTCAATTAGAAAAACTATCACAGGCTTTTATACTTTTATAAACTTAAACCCATAATATGAAAACGCCTCTCATCCTTTACCTCTTCTATATACCCTTTTATTTCTAACTCCGGCTCAACATCTTTCAACTCAGGTGTAATACATTCAATTGGTACAAATACATTTAATAAAACTTCTTCATTTTGCTGTATATTTAACTTGTTTCCTTTTGCTTCTACTTTCATAGGATTATAACTTTTCAAGTTTCCGTTATTTTTAACTATCGGAAAATAAAGATATACATTATTTTGTTTTATTACGTGTTTACTATCATTTTTCAATTTAATTGCATAGCCAATTCCTTCAGGTAATTCTGATTTTGCAACTTGTTCTACCACTATATTTACATCATTGTCATAAATCTTGTCTACTTCTTCCTTACATCCTGATAGGATAATCAAAAAAAATAGAGTTAATCCAATTAAAAGCAAGTTTTTCTTCATTTTCCCCTCCTATATGATATTTAGTTTTCCAAAGTTCGCACCAAAATTAAGCTACAATCGATCAAAAATTCCTTCTTTCCAATTTGGTCTTATTCTTTTTATCTCTTTGATTAACCACTCACCGTAAATCAAATAAAAATCTTCATGATTTTCTTCTATCATCCAATTCATTTCATCCGAACACCAGTATATATTAAATCCATCTGTAAAATAAAAGTCTAATGCTGATAAATCCATTAAATATGATGCTGAATCTATCCCTCCAGTATTTATTTCATAGATCCTTTCAATTTTCTTTCTCCTAAAAATATCTAATAAATCATTTATGTTAATCTCGTTTCGAAAATACTCTCTATTGAACCACATAAAATCTTTACCTTCGAATTCCACATTGTTCCTTTTTTCATTTATTCTTTTCTTAATTTCTTTTATCTTTTCGTCTGATATTACCCTTCTATAAAATAATTCATCTACTTCCTTTAAACTATTTTCATCAATATTGCTTATATAATCATAAAATTTTTGCTTTTCTTCATTACAAATGCTGATTCTAAGTTCTTTAGAGATATCAGAATAGTGCTTTCTTTCACTTATATTAGCTTTTTCATATTCTTGTATCACTATTTTCTTAATTTCATCTAATGAATTAAAGTCTTTAGGAGATATGCTTTCTATCCTAATAAGAATAACACTTAATATATCTCTTCTAACATACCAATAGGGATATCTTATGTTTAAATCCATATTTAAATCCATTATTCGTTTATCTTGATAATCATCGGTTTCCTCAAGGATTTTCTCAACTTTTTTTGATAATTCTAATAACTCATTTTTCAGATTTTGGAGTATCTCAATTAAATATTTCCTTGACAATATGTGAAATGCAGCAATTTTTTCATCCATTGTTACATCACCTCTTTATGTTGATTTCTACTAAGTAGTCCTAATAGTGAGTAATCTTAAGTTTAGAATCCTGATAGAACTTAGCTTTTAAATTTTACTAAGTATTATCAAGAAATATGTTTTAAGCCTCTATTATCTCTTAATAAAGCTTTGAGCGTATCTAATAAACCTTACAAGTTCTCTAGACCTTTTTTCTTCATCTTCAAACAAGGATTCTTCTAATTTATCCTTTCTTATTAATAGCGCCTCAGTCACTAGTTTATCCCACTTGCCTGGATACTTTCTTAATATATACTGACCTGATGCACACTTTGAATCTATCTTCTTCTCATTTAACGTATTGATGATTCGACTGATGGTTAAAACTGCCCATTCAATAAATTCATCACTTTTATCCTGTATTTCATTTGAAACTATTTTACTCTCCCAGTAGTTGAAAAGGTTGTATTCCATTGTTTCAATTATATCTTTCCATTCAACATGTATTTCTAAAGTTTCTTTAGATGGACTCATAATTTCAACTCCATAATTCTTGAGTACCCACCTTGTTACATTATTGAAATCATAATATCCTTTGATAAGATTTCCATTTGCGAAATAAGGGTATTTCTCCATTTCACCGCTACTCTTATTTAAATCTTTCTTTAGTAAATACATACCTTCCATCTTATGAGCATAGTCAAAATTATTAATTAAGCTATGATGAATTGACTCAATTTTCTTTATGTCATTATCATCTAATTTATGATTTAAAACAGTCACAAAATCTATATCACTTTTTACTCCATCAAAGTCCTCAAGGGCAATGGAATTGTACAAATATATCCCGTATATTTTACTACCTAGTAGCGAAAATATTGAATCTCCATAATCATAAAGTAATGGAGTCAATATCTTAGGAACTCTTTCCATTCATATCACTTCCTTATGCAGTTTTCTATATAATCCAACTCTGAAATAAAGGCATCCTGTGCTAAAAAAACAAGAGATCCAAGCCTTTGTACTTTCACCTTCTTATATGTTCACAGCTTTTAAATCACTATATTATTTACTCAAAATTAGTAAAATCCCTTTGACTAATTTTGTCGAATTTAAAAGAACTACTCTCACTCGAGCAGTTCTCTATTCTTCGTTAAAAATCATGAAGCAAAATGCAAACTTCCTTTCATGTTTACATACCTATCACAAACTTATCTCTATCTATTTAAAACTATTAAAGCAAAGTATTCAATAAGATTCCTTTGCAAAATCATAGATTTTTCGAATTGGATCATCTAGTTCATAAACTGTATTAGATTCATTCCTATTGCTTAAGATAATAATTGACTGCTTTTTTTCCGGAATCCTAAAATATATAGTTGAAAATCCTTGAGTACCGCCAGCATGAACTTGCTCAAGCTGGTCTTCACCATTTTTTCTGAAAATCCATCCACAGGTATAATTCTCAAAAAGGGAATTTAAATGGTTGGGAGGTGTATATGCTTCTTGCATCGTCTCTTTACTTACCAGTATATCACTATATAAGGCCTGGTCCCATTTATACAAATCTTCTAATGATGAGTAAATACTTCCATCACCACGTGTAGCACTTGAATAACTTTGATCTTTTGTAATAAATTTTGTACCATCGGATTCAGTCCCATATGCTCTATTATTGATTGACATATTTAAGGTTTTATCAAAAACAACCGTATTATCCATGTTTAAAGGTATAAATATATTTTCTCTCATGAAATCTGGAAGCTTCATCCCAGAAACTTCTTCTACTACAAGACCTAGAATGACATACCCGGTATCAGAATATTTAAAGATAGATCCTGGAGTGAAATAGGTAGAATCCGTTCTTTTTACAATCTCATAAACATCGGAATCCAAAAGCTGATTTTCTACGCTAAATTCTTCATCTAATAGATCTGTCAAATCATAAAAACTACGAAGTCCTGAGGTGTGGTTAAGAAGGTGTCTTATAGTAATATCTTTACCATACTCAGGAAAATCTTTTAAAATATCTTTTACTCGCATATCATAATCTAATTGCCCTCTATCTTTTAAAATCATGATACTCATTGCTGTAAACATTTTTGAAACAGAAGCAAGTCTGTAATTAGTACTTGGCGTAGCTTTCTCTAATGTTTCCATATTAGCACATCCGAAAGATTTTTTATAAACAGGTTTACCATTATCAACTACCAGTATAGATATAGATGGCAAATCGCTTGAGTAAACGACTTTGTCCATATGTTTGTCTAATTGTTCCTCTTCAGTAGTTTGATCACTACAGCCTAAAAAAGTAAAGCTTAGTATAATAGACAAGATAATTATCATTATATTGGTTTTAGATACTCGATTTCCCCACTTATTCCATTCAAGTTGTTCTTTATACAATATAATCCCCCCTTGTTTCTCAATCAATTTGAATCACCTAGTATACTATAAATTCATTATACATCTACTGTTAATTATATCCAATATTTTTTCTCAAATTATTACAATACGTACAGTTATTAGGCGTCAATGTTAAACTTTCATACTTTTACTGTTTTATAATAATATCAAGAATTATTTATCTATAATCATCTAAGATTTTAAGGCGGAAATGGAAAGATCTGAATAAAAGATTATTTAAATTGATAATTATTTTGGCTATATTCCTTGTTGTTTTAGCTTGGTATTTTAGATTAGGGGTAATTGCGTAATATTATAGAAAAAGAAAATCTCCTTTCCATAACATTTTACTGTTATAGAAAAGGAGATTTAAGATTTTACCTATATTGAGTCTATTCCTTTTTTTCAAGAAAGTTTGTTACATTGTATTCTTCTCGTTTCTTTTGAAGCCACTCATCATAGGCTGTTGGCATCAGTTGCTCAATTAAAGTTTCTTTGATTTCTTCCTTACTTTCATCATAATTTGCTTCCTTTGCCTCTTTAATTTCTTCAACCTTTATAATATGGTATCCATATTGAGTTTTAACAGGGTCACTAATTTTCCCTACCTCTAAAGTAAAAACTGCATCCTCAAACTCTGGTACCATCTGTCCTCTTACCACATATCCAAGATCTCCACCATTTTCTTTGCTGCCTGGGTCTAATGAATATTCTTTTGCTAACTTACTAAAATCTTCACCTGCTAACAACTTATTTTTAACTTCCCCAGCCTTTTCTTCACTGTCAACCAAGATATGACTAGTCTTCACCTGTTCTTGTGTAGCAAAACTCGCTTTATTATCATTGAAGTATTGTTTCATTTCATCTTCTGTTATATTTAAAGAAGGTACAAGTAATTTTTCTATTTCTATACTTGTTTTAATATTCTTTATCACATCATCATTTGTATATCCAGCATTTTCTAGTACCTGATTAAAGGCATCTTCATTACCATAATAATCTATGATTTTTTTCATTTCTTTTCCTATATCTTCTTCAGTAATTTCAATATTTTCCTTTTTAGCTTCTAGCTCAACTATTTTTTCTGTTATTAATGCTTCTAATGCTTCTATTCCATTTTGATCAACTAGGCTTTGATATAGTTCTTCTTTAGTAATCTCTTCTTCCCCTACACTAGCTACAATATCCTTGCTTTGGCAACCAGTTACACTTACAATTACTAATAATAAAGAAATCGCCAATAAAATTTTATAGTTTCTTTTGTACATTATTTTTTTCATCAAGTTCAAATCCCCTCTCTATTTAGAGCCCCTAATTTTCTGCCACAAACAATTGCTTCTGTTTTTTAAGTTTATCTTTAGCTGTATCACTCCTATTCAATGTACTACATTTAAAACTAAGATATTGTGTTTATGGTCACCATCTATTAAATAGTGTACTACTTTTCCTTTCTTTCTATATTCTTCTAATCTATATTACCATAAATTTATAAATAAAATGTAAACTATTTATGAACAAGCAGAGGTGAAAACCTCTATAGCTTCAGGCCAAAACATGTAAAAAAACAACATAATGGAATTATGTATTCCAGCCTATGACACTTTCCTTTTTTCAAAGTTAACCCATCTATCACAACTCACCTTAACACTTGTAAAATATAATCATTGAAAAATCACAAATAATAAATAAGAAGTTCTAATTTACTGAAATTCGTTGCCATTTGTTGAGTAACATTATAAAATCTATATATGTTGAATCGAGGTGAAATAATGAAGATTGAAAGATTGTTAGGAATATTATTTTATATAATAAATAGAGATAAAGTTAGTGCAAATACTCTAGCAGAGCATTTTAATGTTTCTCGAAGAACAATTATTCGTGATATAGATACATTGACATTAGCAGGTATCCCAATCTATTCTGAAATAGGCTCTAAGGGTGGTTACTCAATTCATCGTGATTATAAGTTAAATGAAAAAATAATTGATAAGGCCAACTCTGAATATATTCTACTTGCTTTGCAAAGCTTGAAAAGTGTCTATGGTGAAAAAAAGGTTCATGAAACCTATGAAAAAGTAAAACATATATATTCTGATAAGGACAATGATCATGCACTAGATATTGATTTTTCTGTAGTAAACGAAAACGGAAATATAACTTCCTATGTTTCTATGTTAAGGGAAGCCATTCATCATAATAAAACAGTCCTATTTCAATATACTAACCGCAATAGTAATACTCGAATAGTTAAGTTCAATATCATACACGTTTTCTATAAATGGTACTCTTGGTATGCTTTTGGTTATGATTTAGAGAAAAGTGATTTCCGCATGTTTAAGATAGTAAGAATGAGAAATTTAGAAATAAGTGAAGAGTATTTTGATAATGATTATGATGTAACAAGGCTGCTTGATGAATATGAAGAAAAAAGAGATAAGGATAATATATATGTTACTATTGAATATTCTAAAGAAATCGAAACTTTGATTAATGAATATTTTCATGGTGATGTTATCAATGTGTTAGAAACATCTATAGTTAAAAAAATGGTCATAAAAGAAGATGACTTTATTATGTTTTCTATCATCTTAGGTTTTGGAGAAAAAATTAAAGTTCTTTCCCCCTTATCTTATCAGCAAAGAATTAAGGAACATTTGAAAAATACTTTAATAAAAAATTATGATAATAGTGACATATAGGTGTCACTGTTTTTATTATATAATGTCTCTAGATTAATTTAAGGAGGAACAGTATGAAGAAAATTATATACCTTTACATTTTAGAATCTATGGCAGAATGGGAAGTTGGCTATATTCTACAGGCTATTAGTATGGAATCTATGCTAAAAAAGCAAAATAGAGAATTTGTAGTTAAAACTGTTAGCACTAGTAAGAATCCAATAAAAACGATCGGTGGGTTAACTATCACGCCAGACTGTTTATTGGATGAAATAGATGAAAATAATATGGTTGCCTTGCTTTTGCCTGGTGCAGAGACATGGAACAGTGAAGAAAATAATCAGATTTTACAAAAAGCCTTATCATATATAAATCAGGGTATTCTTATAGGGGCTATTTGTGGAGCGACACTTGCTTTGGCTGATTTAAAAGTTTTAGATAAATTCAATCATACAAGTAATTCTTTAGATTACCTAACATTATTTTCAAAACAATATGGTGGTAAAGGGCTATATGTTAATACTCCAGCTATTATAGATCGTAACTTGACAACTGCAAGTTCAGCAGGAGGTTTGCTTTGGGCTAAACACATTATACAGTATTTGAATGTTTTCCCTTGTAAGACCATTGAATCATGGTACAACTATTATTCTACCGGTGATCCTAAATACTATACAGATCTTATTTCACAAAGCATTTAACCTAAGTAGCATTAGGTATGAAAGGTATCACAGGCTAGAACATATAATCTAATAGAATTATGTGTTTTAGCCTGATACCGCCTTTTCATCTTTTTAAAGTAATAGCAGCAAGTCACTTTACCTGCTGCTTTAAAACTTTTTTCACTCTATATCCCATAACCTCCAGTAATTGGATCTTTGAAAAGTGGTATTCGAGGAGGACTAAAGGTAAAAATCACAAATGATAAAACAAGAAGTACTATTGCTATAAACGAAATCGTGTTTACTCCCCTACTAACATCTGAGTTAGCTGTTGTAATTTTATATCCAATATATTGACTGATGATTACGCTGATTATAAATATTGATACATCCATTACAAGGCAGTTATCTCCAAGAACTCCTGTGTATGTGTAAAACAAGGAAATTATTAAAAATATACCTACATAAAATGAAATAGCCTTTGCAGTAATATAGTTATTATAATCTTTTCCTATAAATATGTATTCTATAATTGAAAAGATAAATGCTGGCCAAAACAATAACTTTAGATGTTCCCAAGTACTTTCATTCACTGCACTAAAGATTCCAACGAGAGTATTATTACCTGAGCATTCATAGGTAAAGTGAAGCAACGTACCAAGCAATATAATAAATACGCTCCCTACAATGTACCACTTTTTAATATTTTCATTCATCAGCTATCACCTCATAATTATGATTATGAGGTACTTATTTGTAATATGATTGATATAAGGCTTGGGTACACAATTTATCTATAGAATTGCTAAAAATAAATAGCTATATACTATCTTGAAAGCTTAAATAACAATGGAGAAGGAAAAGTGTCAGACTAGAACACGTAAAAATGACATAATAAAATCATGTATTCTAGACTGACACTATCCTTTTAAATACTGTGTTATAATAATGTCAACAATTATTTATGACCACTTAAGATTTTAAGTTTGAGAGGAGAAAATATGAGTAAAAAACTACTTAAATGGATAATCATTTTGTCAATATTTCTTGGTATTTTAGCTTGGTATTTTAGATTAGGAGTAATTGCATAACATTCTATGAATCTACAGCAACCTTAACTAATCATATCCTAACTCACTAAAGATGCTTCTAATAAAGGTATTGTTTGATTTTAATATGGATTTCCACTCATCATCGGTATGCCAAAATTCAGCTACAAACATTCTAACACCGCAATCAAGCATGGCACTAATGCACTTTTTAAAATCTACGTGGCCCGTTCCAAAGGGTACCTCTCTAAAGACTCCAGGTACAGTCTCCTTTATGTGACAGGCAGCAATATTACCGATACCAGCCTTTATATCGTCCTCAACCTCTTCATTATAAAGCTTACACGCATTAGTTATATTTCCTAAATCAGGATAAACCTTTAAAAATGGTGAGTTTACCTCCTGGACATAATCCATGGCTTTTCTAATTGTATTCATAAACTCAGTCTCCATGGTTTCAAAGGCTAATATTACCCCTTTGATGCTTGCCATTTCAACACTCTTCTTTAGGTTCTCTCTAAACTTTTCTTTAGTGTTTTCATTAGATTCTCTATAATACTCATCGTAACCTGCTATCTGAATTATTCTAATTCCCAAATCATAAGCTAGATCAATAGCCTTCCTCATTATTTCGAGAGAAGTTTGCTCATCATCATAATCTTGAGTACCTAGAGGATATTTTCTATGCCCACTTAAACACATGGTACGAATAAATATTCCAGTCTCATAGCATGCATTAACTATATCTTGTCTTTCCTTTAAGTTCATATCTAGTCTAGATAACTTTTCCATGCTTTCATCAATACTTATCTCTAAAAAATCATATCCAGCATCTTTAGCATACATAAGCTTTGCTCTTATACTAAGAGTATTTGGCATAGATTTCTCATATAAGCCTAACATGTATTTCATTTTTATCTATCCTTTCGCCTGTCCATAATAAGCAGCTTCACCATGCTTTCTAAGAAAATGCTTATCAAGTAAAGTCTGATCTATTTTAAATTCCTGCTGCCCCATATGTCTTAAAGCTTCCGTTTCCTTTGCCATCATCGCTATATATTCCATAACCAATGCATTGTGCACAGCATCAAAACCATCCTTGCCCCATGAAAAGGGACCATGAGAATAGCAGATTACAGCTGGAATATCACTTGGATCTATTCCCCTTTCACTAAAGGTTCGCACGATAACCTTTCCAGTATTGAGCTCATACTCGTCGTCAATTTCATCATCGGTCATTCTATCTGTACAAGGTATGGCTCCATAAAAATAATCTGCATGTGTTGTTCCAAGGGCTGGAATATCTCTGCCGGCCTGGGCCCATATTGTTGCCCATCGTGAATGGGTATGAGCTATACCATTTACCTTTGGAAAGCTTCTATATATTTCTAAATGAGTTGGAGTATCTGAAGAAGGATTCAGATTACCCTCAATCACTTCACCATCTATATCAACTACAACTATATCTTCCACCTTCATAGATTCATATGAAACACCACTAGGCTTGATAGCTATAGCTCCCAAATCCCTATCGTATTCACTTACATTCCCCCAGGTTAATACGACTAGATCATTTTTTACTAGCTCTAAGTTAGCCTGAAGAACTCTTTCTTTAAGCTCCATATATCTACTCATTTTCTGCCCCCAACTATTCTACATAATATATTGTTGCATGGCCTATTTGACGATTTGCCGATAATATAATCTCTCTATCCTTCTCATATACAACATATGCATTACTAGGCCCTACGCCTTCATCTATCACTTCAGATATAAATTTGTTAGATTCTTTATCATAGGTAATAGCAAATAACTGCATTCTATTTCTCCTTGCACCTCCAAGGAAGTAAGTCTTTCCTTTTAATGTGCACGACAGAACGGTATGATAAAAGTCTTGATATACAGGATATTGGTATACAGCCTTATATTCACCATCAATTCTCTTGTATATTTTAAATTCATCTCCATGAAATGGTGATATAACTGCGATTTCCATCTCTCCATCTCCATCAATATCGATTACTGCCATATCACTTGTTGGTATATCTAATAGCTTTTCGATTCGCCAGCTCCACCCCTTTTTCTCAGGTGGTATTGCTACAAAGATGCCCTCTCTCGATCCAATATACCCTGCCTCAAAGCCATCATATTCCCCTCTACAATAGCCATGATTGATGGTTAGCTGCTCCTTAATTACATTAAGATTTAGTTCAAAATCCTCATCTAAATTCTCTGGAAACTCTCCAACATAAAGCTTACCTGGATGTGACCAGTCCTCTTTAGAGCTTTTATGTTCGGCTATAGTCGCACCTATAAAATAGCTGATGCCATCTTTGCCTGTAATCATATCAAATCTATGTAAATAAGGTAAGTCAGCTATTTTACTGTATCTAAACTCTCCGTCATTATGGCGTACTATTACTACATGACTATCCTTGGCTTCTACCATGGAGACAAAGCCCTTAGATGCAAGAAAATATCCGTCCTTTTTTGGTATAGGGCATATGGACATAGTACCGCCACTGTTTTCCCAAACCATAGTTACATCCTCAAAGTCGTTACCACTGAAAACGTATAGTCCAGCGTCCTTACCTTCTCCAGCAAAAATCAGGTTAGTTTTACCGTCTATCTTAACACTGGACACAGCATAGCATTTAAATATATCCTTAAGGAATCTTTTCTTAAATTTCATGTTCAACTACTCCTTATAATAAAGACTTAAATGGTAAATCTGGCTCTATTGTAAAAGCATCATGGAAACCTCTATCATACATATATTCCATCTTATCCTTATCATTTGGCCATACGAATTTACCACCAACTTCCCATATAAAAGGCTTAAACTTATATTGTAATCTATATCTTTTCATTCCCCATAGAGTAGTAATCTCCTTTGGATCAGCCTTAAAGTTAGTCCATATATCATGGTGGAATGGTATTATTACCTTGGCTTTTAAGCTTTCAGCCATTCTAAGTATCCCCATAGGAGTAAGCTTATCTGTCATCCCCCTTGGATTTTCTCCGTAAGAGCCTAGTGCTACGTCTACTTCATGATCATTACCATGCTTAGCAAAGTAATTTGAGTAGTGTGAATCTCCACTATGGTACAGACTTCCACCGGGAGTCTTAAATAGGTAGTTAACAGCAAGGATATCCATATCCTGAGGCATTTTATCTTTAAGCACCTTTTCTGCTGGTGCTGTAACAAGCTCTGTTCTATCAAATGATTCAAGAACAACTATTTCTGTATCCTTTATCGTAACACTATCCCCAGGCTTAACGACAATACAACGCTCCTTTGGAACACCCCATTTTATCCAAAGATCAACACAAGCCTTAGGTCCTATAAAAGGTACGGTATCTGGACAATTTTGTATAACTGCAGCTGCAACATTAATATCAATATGGTCTCCATGATCGTGAGTTGCAAGGACAGCATCTACCGTTCTTATTTCAAAGGGATCAATAACACAAGGTACATTTCTTAGATTTGGCTGCACAGCAACACAACCAATCATCTTTTGATGTTGATGTCCCTTTCTCATGAGACCGTCACCATGTGTTCTCTTTCCACTCTTACACCACAAATCAACAAGTATATTGGCGTCTCCTTCTGACTTTAGCCATATCCCAGTACATCCTAACCACCACATTGCAAATGTACCCTTTTCTACTACTGTACTCTCTATTTCCTCATTTAACCATGTACCCCATTCCGGGAAATTACTTAATATCCACTCTTCCTTTGTTAATGTATATACATTACTCATAATTACCACTCTCCATAAGCTGTTTTAATTCATCTCTTATAGCCTTTATCTTTTCACCTATTCCTTTAAAGTTGCTAAATAACTTCCTATTTCTTCTATAGCTTCTTTTTCATCGTTTCCATCAGCCTTTAATACTATATCTGTTCCACAGCCTACACCAGCAGCGAGGATTGCTAATATACTTTTTATATTAGCTTCCTTATCTTCTACTACAAGTTTTATATCACTTTTAAATTTTGCTGCAAGCTTATTTAATACCGCCGCTGGCCTTGCATGAAGGCCAGTTGGATTTATAATTTTTATTTTTCTTTCTATCATTTAGTACACCCTCTCTAAAAAGTTCTTTATATACTCTAATAGTTTCCATACTTTTTAAAACATTCTAGGGCATACAGCATAGACTCTTTAGTGGTTCCTATCGCATCTAAATAACCATATTCAACGGCTATCAGACCGCCTTTGTCTGTAGTCCATTTTTCACAAAGCTCTTTTACCTCTTGTTCAATAAGATCTTTGTCTCCTGTAGGTAACGTAGATTGTATATCTACCGCCACCTCAAAGCATATTCTACCTCTAGCCTGTTTTGATATTTCATCTATTCCTACTAACCTAGGTTGATGAATATTTATAATGTCAACTCCCAGTTCTATAAAATCATCCAATATATCATTTATCTTTCCATCGGTATGAAATCTAACATCCATACCGCATTCATGGGCGGTATCAATAATCCTCTTGTATTCTGGCTTAAACAGCGCTCTAAAGGAGTCTGGTGAAATCATTAGTCCACTTTGCATTCCCCAATCATCGGTTGTATCATAGCAATGTATTCTTCCACCTGAAGCTTTATGGGCAGCCTTTATTATCCCTATTTGATAATCTGCTAGCTTTCGTATTAGCTTTTTAACATTTTCTATCTCTACGACTGTATCCATTAATACGTTAGTAAAGCCTCTTATAAAGTGGAGACGCTCAAAGATACATTGAGGGCTATTAAGCTGAACGTATTTCCCTAGCCTTTCTGCCTCATCTAAGGCCTCTTCCAAGCCATCAAATCTTCCATCTGCATAGGGGTCTGGAATAATATAATCTTCGAGCTTTGACCAATCCTCTAAAGGTATATTTGTCACCTGTCCCATGTCCCCGGCTGTTGGGTCCTCAGAATGCCAAAAGCAACCCCATTCATCGTAATGTCCCGGAAGAGTTTTAAATTTTTTCTTTACAGTATAATCAATTGAATTATCTCTACTCTCCTTACTGGGAAGAACAAATATTCTATATACGTCGCTTTCTCCAGCAATTCTATCAAATCTAAGACCGATTCTCTCTGGACTATCAAACTTGATATTCTTTTTAATAATCTCATATCCTGTCATCTTAAATACACTCTCATTTCTTTATAATTTATAGCATATCTAACAAACAATTTTTCAACTCTTCGTTACTATTTGCCTTCCTTATAGCCTCTATATTAACTTCTTCGAAAAGGATTTTTCCAACCTGCTGCATTAATTCTAGATGTGAAGCTCCATCCTTTGCTGCAAGACCTATAATTATCTCCACTGGGTCGTTTGCTTCATGGTTAAATTCAATCGGCGTCTTTAGAGTAATAATAGATAACGCCAGATCTTTTACTCCATCCTCTGGTCTTGCATGAGGAATAGCTACGCCAGGGCTTATGACATAATATGGCCCATTTTTCTCAGTATTTGAGAATACAGACTCAAGATAAGTATCCTTTTCAGTAAATCCATTTTCCTCTAGCAAATTAATGCTTTTTGTTACTGCATCCTTCCAATCCTTAGCATCATAATTGCAAAGAACCAAATCATTATTTAAAAATAAGTCTTTTAACATATTAACTCCTTCGTCACCTTATTAAGGGGCTTTAACGCCCCTTAATAAGCAATATTTTATAATCCTAGTGCCTCACTTACGCTATTTTTAATCTCTTCATCGGATAGCATATTAACTAATCCTACAACCTTTGTATTGCCTTTGATATTAAATTCCTTTTCAAATACCTTTGATACTAAAATCAAATCGTAATTTTTTGCATCTGATTTAGCCTGACCGACACTTGCGTGATGAATCTCCGCAGGTATATTCATTTCCTTAAGTATCTTATCAATCTTCATTTTTATAATCATACTAGATCCCATTCCATTACCACATGCAGCTAAAACCTTAATCATCTCAATCTCCCCTTTTTACTAACGATTATGCTTCACACTTCTCATCCATCATTACTGTAAAGTAATTATCCTTGTTTTTATATCTTCTATACTGTAGCTGAGGTATTACAAGCATCACTACTATTGCAATACCAGGCGCTACAATACCCATCATCTTTGAGAAATATACTAGTGGCGACCACATTGCTGCCCAGTCAAAGCTTCCCATAAAGCCTAGAGAATAATAGCCAAGGCTAAGAACTATAGCAGATCCGAAAACCTGCACCAATCCAGAGCAGAATGGCATAATAGCGGCAGCCCTTTTCCCCCCTGATTTATTTGCATAAACAGCTATTGTGGCATTATCAAAGAATACTGGTATGAATCCTGTTAAAATCAATACAGGAGATTTAATCAGTATTAAGATTCCAATTGCTACAAGCTGCCCTAACAATCCAAATATAAACCCATATGTAACTGCACCTGGAGCAAATCCAAATATAACGGCACAGTCAACGGCTGGTACTGAACCCGGCAATATTTTATTTGAGATACCTTCAAACGAAGCAGTTAATTCCGCAACAAACATTCTAACACCAGTTAATAATATGGTTACATATACAGGGAAACTAGCTGTTTGATAGAAAATATATGTACCCCATGTGAACTTGCCAGTGTTGTATTCAAAAGCATCCTTACCGATGATAAGCATAATTATTCCGATAAAGGCTGTCATAACCAAAGTGTTTGAAACAACGTTGTCATTGAACATAGATAACCATCCAGGTAGCTTTACATCATCTACTGAATCCTCAGGTTTACCGAAATATTTACCTAGTTTGTATGCCAGCCAGTCTCCAAGCATTTGCTGATGGCCTATAGCAAATCCCGCTCCACCGGTTACATGATTAGAGGCCTCAACAGTTAAGTTAGAGAATACTGACCAATACAGTCCAAGGATTATCCCTGTAATAACAGTCACATACATACCGACCTTTACATCTATACCAACTAAGGCACAGTGAAGTCCATAAAGCAGTACCGCAGATTGAATATACATTACATGACCAGTAATCATAAGTGTTCTAATCTTAGTAACTTTTCTAAACAGTACTAATAAAATATTAATGGCAAATGCTATAAGCATCGTATATCCAACAAAGGATGCACCATTTATCGCATCTAAACCTTCAATCGCACTTGGTAATGCTGAATATGGATCGATTACATATCCATCTATTCCAAAGGTTGATCTTAAGGCTTGAAGGATAGGTCTAAATACGCCTACTATACCTCCAGTAGCTACTTGAAGTATACGAAAGCCTACATATGCCTTTATGAATCCACTAAGAGCTTCATATATTTTTCTACCCAATAATATGTAACCAATAAATGCTATTGTTCCTAGTAATAGAGGTGCTTGCGCTAAAAACTTATTAACAATAATTGTAAATAATTGAGCTGTATTCATATTACCCTCCTGGAATTATATTTTTTTGTTAAAAAGAAAAGTTAGTATTTTATCATGAAGTACACTAGTAGATGTCACACTTCTCATTTCCTGTAAAAACTCCACGGCGTGACATATAACAATAATCTCTTGGATAATTTTAAAATGAGATGTACTATCTACTGGTGCGAGTGTAATTATGTAGTTGATATTATCATCCAAGAATTCTATTGGATGATTGACCTTTAAGATGGATACCCCTAATTTATTACACCCAAATTCAGGTCTAGCGTGGGCGAGAACAACACCTTTAGCTATATAAGCATAAGAAGGATATATCTCTATGTTGATAGTTAATGCTTCTATATACTCACTGGTTATATAGCCTTTCTGAAGAAGTGGTAGGGCCGATAGCTCAACTCCTCTTTTCCAATCCTTGACACTATCTATTATTTGAACAAACTCTTTTTTTAAGATTTGTGCCATCTTTGGAGAGGTATTTCTAAAGTATCTATCTATTGCTTCCTTTGCTTCATATTGATTTTCCTTTGGAATGTAATTCTTAACGATTTGAAAGATTTCATTACTTTGTCCCCTCGAAGAATTTGTTTTTACTACGATTATTTGAGATAAAATATCTTCCTTTGTCTTATCATCTAGAACCATATTTATACAGACTACAGGTATACTAGCATTGAGCTCAACAAGATCTGTAATAATAAAATCATAATCATCCTCAAGGTAGTATATCTCCTTAGGTTCAACAATCCTGCTAATATGAATCATATTAAAGTAAGCATTTATTTTATCCACTAGAATCTTAGTTTTTTTGAGGTTTGTAGCAGAGACAAAGACAACATTAATCTTCTTACTAGCTGTAACAAATCTTCGTAAATGTATCCCTATCATTTGTGTCAATATGCAGATATCGTTTTCCTTAATGATAGTAAAACTCTTATTGAAATATTCTTTTAATACGATTTGTACTATGTTGTATAAAGAATGATAATTACTTTTTACGTATTCAGCGATGTTATAGTCATAATCGATATTAAACATTCTTCTATATTCAACCTTTTGCATAAATACCATAACGATATCGAATAATCTACTCTTGTTTACAAAGGTTATACTAGTAAACTTTTCGAAGCTCGTAACAAACTTTGCTACTCCATCTCTAATATGGGGGCTAATATTTGTCACGTCATAATGATCCATTGATGGTTTAAAATCTAGGCACATTAATTGAGCCGTAAGGTACAATTTAAACTCCGTAGTATAGCCAACAAAGATTCTGTCTACAATATTGAATTTTGCAGAAGATAAAATAAAGTCATATTTTTCTTTATCTATACTTTCTACAAATAGATGGTAGTCATCAATCATCCCCATGTATATTGAAATAATATTGCACATACTTAGAACATACCTTACATCTAGTTCATATCTAAATTCTCTAAGCTTATTTTGGACATCGGTTACTCTTTCATTAGAAAGATAATCTAATACACCTTCTTTTACTATCCTAAATATTTTCACAATGTTAATCATATATAATTGACGTCTTACTAATAATTCACTTTCGATATAGTAGCCTCTTGAATTATTGTATTTAAGTTCTGCCTTGCTATTGCTTACGATCTCTTTTACAGCTTTAAGATCTAAGAATATTGTATTTTTGCTGACATTTAGTTTTTCAACAAGATAATTAATATGTACATTTTTTCTTAGAATTATTTCCGATATTATTATTGAAATCCTTATATCCTGTTCATATACATATTCAAGATTATTCTTACTACTAAATTGCATCCACCATCTTCTATGATCTTCATCAATCAATATTCCTCTACCTCTTACGATTTTAATAGGCTTAACACAATCATTTTCCATCAAATCATTAATCTTACTCAAATCATATCTAACACTTCTAGAAGTCACTGATAAGTTATTAGTTAATTCCTTTGTAGTTACATATGATTCTTGAGGTACAAGATACTCCATAAGTCTATTAATTCTATCATTCACAACCACTTTTACAGGCATTTTCTCACCTCCCCTAACTTCTTTTTACTGACATCAGTATAGCACCATTTTTGTCAGCAAAAAATCAATATTATTGTTATCAATTTGAATGTAAGTGACATTTTTTATATTACATTCACTGATCATTTAGAAAATTACTTGTAAAATATGATTTGATTCAAATTATAGCACAATTTTTGTCACTTAAAATTATAATTTCAGCAAAATTTGTAATTGTTTTAATTTTTATAAGATTCTAAAAATAATTATGTGCAAGCTGTATTTAATAGGATTTTTATTCCATCAAAATAAATCATAACCACCATTTTGCAAATGTCTATGACTTATATATATTTATATTCTTAAGAAATCGAAAGGGGTAAGCTAAAAGACGTATAAACTATACATGTATAATATATAAAAAAGACTAGAAATAAAACGTCAACGGCTTCTGTTTTGAGGCTCAAAACAGAAAAAACAAATACAAAATCACGGGTTAATCAAACAAAATGGTTCATGAACTAAGATTCATGAACCATTTTTCATATAGGTATCCAAATTTCAAATTGATCTATTTCTGGTGGAGCTTAGCTAGATTACTGATAATCCCTAATATCTTCATCTGCTATTGGTGACTGTACTCGATAGACAGTAACAGTTTTAGGCAATAAATTCTCATCATATTCATAATCATAAAAAACGGCTACTAATGTATTTACTTTACCATAAAAAATAATGTACTCCATAATTTTGTCACCAACATTATTGTACTCATAATTAAATGTCTTAACAATAACACCATCTTTCTCGCTAATGACCTTTGTTAATAGATCATTTTCGTAATGGAAGGTGCTCGAAGTCATAACCTCTCCGTCTGCTGTAGTATCAATGGCTTTCAATATCTTATTATCATCATCTAAGTATGCGATTGCGATAAAGGTTATGCGACCGTCTGAAGCGTAATGTGTTTGTTTTTTAATCTTATTTCCATAAGAATACTCAGTAACGACTTCTAAACCGCCTTTAGAAACGGATTTCCTTTTTATCATCAAGTCATCTTCATAATAGTAGTACGTAGTAAATGATACTTCCCCATTTGAGTATGACCTATTTTCAATTAGTTGATTATTTTCATATAAATACTCAAAACGCATTTCAGAATCATCATCATGTATAGTGACTTTTTCTATAGCATTCTCATTATCATCGTATGTATTTGTGGTCTTTGAAACTGATCTGATATCATACCAAATGCCATCTATTTCTACTTTTCCATCTTTCATTTCATTAGTATAGGTATTTATTTCAGTTTCTTTTTTTACCAAACTATCACTTTTATTAGCTGTAATTTGATCAGCACATCCAGATAAGATAGTGTTCATTATCATTATTATAAAAATGAATATTGACAGATTTCTTTTCATCTTTTAACCTCCTTCAAATTTCAGAAATCCGAGATGGTCAGGCTTTTATAATTTTATTATCTGAAGTCACAAAACTATCTCATACATTCAATATTTATCTTATTTGAACTAATTACTTGTATTCCTTCATCTTCTAACTTTTTGTTCCATTCATTAATTAGATCTTCTGCTTTTTTATTAAAGCTACTATGTCCATTTTCAACTAGTACAACTTCATTACAAAACTTTATTCCACCAAGACATGCTGCCTTTACGCATCCATGTGTTACCAAACCTGTAATAACTATGGTTGAAATATTATTTTGCTTAAGAAAGTTAGGTAATAAATCTTCATCAAATACATTACTTTTAGTTTTGTTTATTTTGACATCACTATCTCTACTATCAAGTTCTGAGTGTATTTGCCATTCAGTTGAGTTTTCTTTAAGTATACTTTTATTTGTATGACGAATAAATATAATAGGACGCCTTTTATCTCTAAACTTCTCAATTAAACTATTTATGGTTTGAATTAATTCTTGTCCCTTAAATACTTGCGTTGTTTTATTAAATAATCCTTGTTGTACATCAATTACAATTAACGCTGCATTTGACATCACTACATTCACCCCCCCATATATATTCTCCTCAATTAGTGTATGTAATAGCCACATTGTAGGCTTATCAACCGTCCCTAAACTTCTGAGCTAATGTATTGCTTAAATGATACGCTCACTTATTTCTTTATATCTAAAAGATATCTAGGTAGTCCCAATGACTGTAATACACTTAGGGTAACTTGTTTTATAGATTTTTCTATATCTACATCCCCGGCATCATTATATACGGGTTGATGGGCATCAATCAATGTAACTTTATTTGAACCTAGTCGAAGTTTTAGGAAGTCGATACTCGGTTGTACATTCTCTACATAGAACTGATACCTTCTCTCTAAACTCTCTCTGTTATCATCCAATCTTTTTCTATTTAAAGCTCTTCTAATCATTTCTTCCTTAGTTATTGATAGGTGTATCACCTTAATAATGGGAATGTTGAACATCTCAAATGTCCTAATTAATTCTTCTGCTGCCTTTGTTGTTCTTGGGTATCCATCTAAAATAAATATCTCTTTCTGAAATTCATCATAGTATTCAAATGTTGCATTAATAAGATTAACTGTCCACTCATCAGGTACTAATAGCCCTTCCCTAACACAGAATTCTAACCAATCCAATTGACTTATTATATCTTTATCAGAATAGAAGAACATTAACTTATCCTCATATTTTTTAACTTTTAAAATTAGTTCCTCTCTATTTTGATTATAATCAAATACTGATACATTATCACTTATCTTGTATTTGTCAGATAATCGATCTCTGAAATCTGCGTCACTACGAGCTCTTTTTATAGTAGTACGCAAAATATCGCCCATAGAGAGATGTCTTTCTTTAGGTATTGATAGAAAATTTCTAAGTTCATTTGCAATTTGACCTTTCCCACAACTTGAAGGACCTGTAAGTATAATTGCTCCACAACCTTCTACCAGTACTTTTTGAACAATAATGTTAATCTTACCGCTGTCTATCCAATTATCCATTCCACTTCCCTCCAATTACTAATTCTGGACTATGCCAGTAAAATCCTATTTTGAAAGGTTTATTATCTAACCACAGTATGCTACGTTTCTTCTAACTCAAATTAATTACTTACTATATTAGTTATGCAAATTTTGTAAAATCCCTCTAACTAGTTTTGTCGAACTAAAAAGAACTACTCCAAATCGAGAGCAGTTCTCTATTATTCATTAAATGCAATTTTAGAGAATTAAATCTAAATAGTTTTACACTATCTAGATTTAATTGCAGTAGGGAATTGTGACTGTCCCACTCCGTCCCTTATCCCGTCTACATCTCTACTTTACTTACCTTTCGAAGTCTACCCTTAATGGGTGTATGTTGTAATGCCTGAAAAACCAACTCACCTTTATTGTTTAGTATCTCTACAAAGGTAGATATATCAAGTACATTGATGATACCTATATCATCCGCTGTCATACCATCAAGATTACAAAGCGTACCTACGATATCTACTGGTCTCATCTTAGTTTTCTTGCCTGCATTGATATGTAATTTCATAATTTCTTTGCTTAATTGCGCTCCTTTTGTTTCCTTAATCTCAGGAGCGGTGTTTATTTTTTTGATAAATTCCTGTTTGGAATTTTTTACAGTTTCTTGATTTGGTCTTTCTTTCAAAGGAATTTCTTTATCAATATATTGATGTATATCCTCTAGAAATTTACTTTCTTTTTGTGCTACAAATGTAATTGCTCGCCCTTGTCTACTTTTACGTCCAGTTCTTCCAATCCTATGTACATAGCTTTCACTATCTTCTGGTATATCGTAATTGATAACAAGTGAAATGTTATCTACATCTATTCCTCTCGCTGCAACGTCTGTAGCTATCAAATATCTAAAATAACCCTGCCTGAAATCATTCATCACTCTTAGGCGTGCACGCTGTTCCATTCCACCATGAATCTTTTCACAACTATACTTCAAACTTGCCAGTTCATCATAAACTTCCTCAACCTTTTGTCTTGTATTGCAAAATATCATACAACTATCTGGATTTTCCACTATCATAATATCTTTTAGAAGTTTCATCTTCTCTCTTTGATCAACGGTATATCTTTCTTGAGATATCCTGTCTGCTGCTGAATTTTCATCTTCTATTTCAATAAAAGTAGGCTCTTTCATGTATTTATTACATAAAGTTTCTATATCGCTTGGCATTGTAGCTGATAATAAAATGGTCACACGTTCTTTTGGCAAACTAGTTATTATGGTCTCTACTTGCTCCATAAATCCCATATTAAGCATTTCATCGGCTTCATCTATTACAAGATATTTTATTTTTGATGTATCAAATGTTCCTCTTTCCATATGGTCTATAATACGACCTGGCGTCCCCACCACCACATGTGTTTTTTGTTTCAGTTCCTTTTCTTGTTTATAAAAAGAAGACTTGCCGTAAATTGCAGGTACTTTAATCCTTTTAAACCTACCTATATTAAAAATATCTTCTTTGACCTGGATGGCCAGTTCTCTTGTTGGTGTAAGGACTAATGCTTGAGGTTTATTTTCATCCCAGTCTACTAATTCACAAATTGGAATGGCAAACGCCGCAGTCTTTCCACTTCCAGTTTGAGACTTTACTATGATATCCTTTTGATTTAATACAACAGGGATGACCTGTTCTTGAACTTTTGTAGGGCTTTCGAAGTTTAACATGCTGATTGCTTTTAATAAATCACTTCCTAATGGATAATCATTAAATTTAACTTTTGTCATTCAATCATCTCTTTCTCCACTATATTCCTGCATATCATATTATAGTTAATAACAACTTTTAGTTCTTATTTATCTTTCCTTACAAGCAATGAACAGCACTCCACATGAGTTGTCCATGGAAACATATCTACTGGTTGTACTTCTTCTAAAGAATACCCGCCGTCAGTTAAGATCTTTAGATCTCTTGCTAGGGTAGAAGGTTTGCAAGATACGTATACCACTGTCTTTGGAGCCATCTTAATAATAGTATCTAGCACTATTTGCTCACACCCTTTTCTAGGTGGGTCTATAACAACTACATCAGCAGTTATTCTTTCTTCATTAAGCTTTGGCATTACTACCTCTGCTTCACCTAGACAGAATTCTATATTTGTAATTCCATTTGTAGTAGCGTTTTTATCTGCATCCATTACAGCTGGTTCTACGCTTTCAATACCATATACCGTCTTTGCACTTTGTGCTAAGAAAAGTGATATAGTACCTGCGCCACAGTACACATCGAATACAGTTTCATTTCCTGTAAGTCCTGCATACTCAATAGCCTTCTTATAAAGCTTCTCTGTTTGTACAGGATTCACTTGGAAGAATGAACGTGGCGATATTGCAAATTCAAAATCTCCAATTTTATCAGTAATAGTTTCGCTACCATAGATAAAATAACTACCCTTAGCTAAACCTGTATTGATAGGTGATTTGTTTACATTTATAACTATACTCTTAATCTTATCTACCTTTGAAGTCAGCGCTGTAACTAGTGCCTCTTCCCAGTCGAAGTGCTTTCCATTTGTAACGATAATAACCATAACGTCACCATTAGCACTGGAGTTTCTAATCATTACTTTTCTAATAACACCCTTTTTAGTCTGAGTATTATACATTCTTATTTCATTTTCTTTAATAAACTCTCTTATAGTTTGAATGATAACGTCATTTACCTCATTTTGAAGAAGACACGTATTTACATTTACAATATTGTGAGTCTTCTTTTTATAAAAGCCTATGCTAGGCATCATTGGATTATCAGTTATTCCATCCTTAGCAATGGGATATAACACTTTATTTCTATATCTATTAGGATCATCCATACCGATAATGTTTTTCACATTAACATCTGTTAGACCTCCTATTCTTTCTAAAGCATCCTTTACTTGCTTCTCTTTTAATTTTAGCGTCGTTTCGTAGTTCATCTCTCTCAGCTGACATCCTCCACAGTCTTTACTATACTTACAATCTGATTCTATCCTATTTTTAGAAGGTTCTATAGTTTCAACTGTTTCTCCTAGTGCAAAACGTTTCTTTACCTTATTAATTTGAACTTTTACAATATCACCTAGAATAGCACCCTCAGCAAAAATGGTTAGACCTTCGTATCTACCTATACCTTCACCTGAATCACCCATATCTATTATCTCAACTTCTATAACGTCATTCTTTTTAACTAGTTCCATTATATTTTCCTCCAATTCTTATTCTTAACGATTAATTGTATCATAAAATCAAATCATTACCAGATATTTTTTGCACAAGTCCAATGGTTAGTGATTTCAATAATTATGTACAGGTTATGAAAATTTCTATATGTCATTGCTTGGTTACAAGCGTAAAATAGATCAGTTAATAATATTATTAGCTTTAGATCAATACAATTTAATTAAAAAAATCCCTATAAATCTTTATTTGAAATTTAAGAGGATAATTTTATGATTATTTATAGCTTTTCCATGACTAAATAAGCATATTCTTTATATCTTTGTTTCCACTTTTATAGAGCTTATATGTAAAAAATTCACTACTATGGTTCTCCCTACTTTCTATGTCTTTTATATAAATATAGCTAATATCAATCCTATAAAAATATCCAATTACTCTTGATAGTTCAGCGATATCTTCTCTTAAACTACTTTTTTTCATCCTCATCTATTATGGATTAATAAATTGTATTATTGCACAATATATATTATAATGACAATACTATATAAAGAAAGGAAGTATTTTTTTATGAGCAAAAAGAGCATTGTATCAAGGGTGGTATTTGAATAACACGCCTTAGATACTATTTGAACATATATTATCACTTTGCGTGTTATTCTTTTATCACCATACAATTGGTTGAGTAAAAAAATAACATATCAAAGGAGTATATTAAAGATGAATATATCAATTAGATTAGAAAATAAAAATGATTTTAGAAATGTAGAAAACATGACAAGAGAAGCATTTTGGGATATGTATAAGCCTGGTTGTGATGAACATTTAGTAGTTCATAAAATTAGAAAGACAAAGGCATTTATCAAAGAGTTAGATTTTGTTGCATGTGATGAAGAAAAAGTGGTTGGTAATGTGATTTATTCAAAGGCAAAGGTAATTAGTGAAAATAATGATGAGTTTGAAGTTCTATGCATGGGACCTCTTGGGGTATTACCTTCTTATCAAGGTAAAGGAATTGGAACTCTACTTATGAAACATTCTATCACAGTTGCAAAAGCACTAGGTTATAATGCAGTAATAATTTTTGGTAATCCAAACTATTATCATCGCTTTGGCTTTGAAAATGCTAAGAATCATAATATTCTAACATCACAAGGAGATAATTTTGAAGCTTTCATGGCATTGGAATTATATGAAGGTTCGCTTGACGGAATTTCTGGCAAGTTTTATGCAGATTCTGTTTTTGAAATAGATAAGGACGAATTGAATATTTTCGAAAAACAGTTTCCAAATAAGGAAAAACATTTTTCCGATAAACAATTATAATAGGTGTAACAAACTATTAAATAGTTAATTCTTAAAGAACTGATGAAGGGAAGTCAAAATGGCTTCCCTTGAAATTTATCTGATAATTGCTGTGCTGTCAGCTTTTTTTGTTAATAAACAGAATAACAATTTGAAGCAATAAATCTTCATTTCTTCACCTCTGTACTAAGTTTGTTTCTATTCTCAC
Source organism: Wukongibacter baidiensis (assembly GCF_050888315.1). Taxonomy (NCBI): domain Bacteria; kingdom Bacillati; phylum Bacillota; class Clostridia; order Peptostreptococcales; family Caminicellaceae; genus Wukongibacter; species Wukongibacter baidiensis. The sequence continues at coordinate 6,205,609 of NZ_CP138202.1, read as the reverse complement.
CTTAAAATTAAACCTTTAAATTAAATCTACCACCCTCATAGATTTTTCCGTTGATCTGTATTTCTATTTTGTAGTCACCACTATATAATTTTTTTGTGGTCATTTTCTTAAATAGATGCCTTTTCTCTACTGTCAATGGATCCCCTTTTTTAATCACGGCTTTCTTTATTTTGAATACTTTTTCAGATGTTTTATTATTCGCCATTGGGTAGGTTATTTTGTAATCTATGATGAGGCTCTCTTTTTTCATAGCTATGATATCAAATGAGAACTCTAAATATTCTCCTAGTTTTAAATCTTTTTTCAAAATCTTTAATTGCTTTACTTCTATCTCTGGTTCACGATTATAACCTAAAAACTCCAAGGTATTTATATGCCCTCTCTTAATTGAAGTTCTTAGCGCATGTCCAATAATATAAGACATCTCTTTATCCGTTTGCTTCTTAGATTTTTGCCACTTATCCAATATCTCAACTACATAATCGGGATCTATCTTAGACAAATCATTCAAATGATTGGCTACAGATCTTGTCACATACCTCTCATTGTCATAATAGAGATTGTCTAACACTTGTGCTCCCTTTTTATAATCAAAGTTTATGCCAATAGCCCATGGTAACTTAGGCCTTAGACCTTCACTGGCTAACCTTCTCTGATCTACATTATCACTGAGTGACCATTCCTCCATCTTCTCATAGGTTTCCTCTGGGAACTCATTAATAAATCTCCTGATGGCAAATTCGCCTGAAAAAAACTTTGTAAACTCTCCAATTGTATTTAACGACAGTTCCAAGTGCTCTCTTTTACAGCCATTTGCCATGACATAGTCGGTATAGGATGAAAAAGTAAAATCACCAGCTGCCGTTACATTTTTTAGGGAGTTCAGTAAAATAGCAATTGTCGTCTCATAGTTATCCGGTAAATACTTCTCTATTATTTCACGCATCCATGACATACGCTCCTTGAGTTCACGATTAGGAAATCCCCTAACAATATCATCTGTAAAGCTACGTTTATCAAGGTCTGGGTATGCGTTAACAATGCAATCTGCTACTATACCGACTGTTTCTTCATTAAATAACTGATCTTTAAGCAATAATGTAGTTTTTTCTGCCATTATAACACCTACTTCCTAGATATCTTACTACTTCATAAATTTTACTCATAACAAACCTCCTAAGATTTTAGTATGAGTCTATTATGCACTATCAATGTGGACACCATTATGTCTCAATTCATAAAATTTATTTTAATTTGACTAGTTTTCTCGAACTAAAAAGAACTACTCCTAATCGAAAGCAGTTCTCTCTTATTCGTTAAATACAGTTTTAGCAAAATAAAAAATTTGAGCATTACCTACTTGTATTTTTTCAGTCTTTTTCTAATGTCATAAACAATTAGTTTCTTTTCAGGTTCGTTTATTATTTCCGCAGACAATCTGCGAGCTTCCATGGGTATCATCCAAGATTCTATATCCTCATAAGTAATATCTGATAGTTTCTTATATTCATCTATAAAGACTTTAATTATTTCCTCTCTAATTGAATTAATATAGTCTTCAAATTCACTAGGAACATTTCTTTGTAATCTTGAATACCTAATTGTAATAATATATTCTGCTAAGTCAGCTTCCGGATTACCTATTGAAGCGTACGTCCAATCAATTAATAGAGCTTTATTGTCTCTGTCTCTAATTAATATATTGTTCATATTAGGGTCACCGTGGCACAATTGTTGTTTTAGCGGTATGCTATTTAAAATATCAATAACTAACTTCTTCTCTAAAATTCTTAGATGCTTTACCCTCTTTATAGAATCTATAATAGCCTTTCTTTGTGATGGCATATTCTGATTTGATTTTCTATGTGTTTCACTTAGAAGCTTAGCTGATATTCGCGCCATATCTTCATAATTGATTTTTTTTATATTCTCTTTAGCATTATAAGGCTTAAGGAATTGATTTTTAAAACGTTCCATCAATGTATGCCCATATATACGTTCAAATACAATTCCTAGTCGACCATCAACCTCTACTAATTCAAAAGGCTGGGGTACAGATAGTCCATTATCCCAAGCAAATTGACTGCTTAAATACTCTGTTAACATTGCTTGATGAGATTTTTGGGTTCTTGCCAGTTTAATTACTTTTCCATTATCTCCCCACTCAAAAATTTCAGCAGTAATTCCTTTATTAATTCTTCTACCCAATTTTCTACTCATTTCTTCCCCCTTATATTATTTCATTATTAACACTTATAGTAATGGCTGTTATTTTAACAAAGTAGTCAATACATCCATTACAAGGTTTTGGGAATAAACATTTGTTGAAGCTAAAGGTATCTGTGGTCTCTAAACGCTGAGTAGGAGTAGTAGTCGATGTATTTGCAGTTAGAAGTCTTTTATATGTCCAACTCCCTACAGCTGTCTCACTTCCTCCATCGGGTCTACACATCAAATCATACCGAAGTACTACTTCGGCAGTACCCGGAGGAGTAACACCATCATCGGGCTGTAATATTACTGAAATTTCATTAGAAAATCGAATATCAACTACTGGTTTAATAAAACATGAGACGTCAACAGTTACAAGGGTCGTATTAGTTGTTTGACCAGTAGTAAAAAAGCTTGTTTCACTACCGGGTATACCACATTCTATTAATATCCCCTTAGGACAAGGGCTGAGTACATCATCTTTAGCACAGTTCATATTTTTTCCACAATCACAATGCATCCTTCTATCACACTCCTTTTTATTCAAACTGTAATCTCTTTTAATTGAATCTGTCATAAAATCATTCCCTTTTTCTATATTGAATTTCAGTTTTATATCTATACTTCTTCCAGTTCATACTATGCAGTACTTAAAATCATGTGCTCACCTTAGATTGTCTGATATCAGATTTTATAGTTTTATGCCAAATCCATATTTTTTTCTAAATTGTATATTCAAGTAAAAGTGAACATATTTACTGTCACCTTAACTCTTCTAACCATGCTATCAAATTTATCACAGATTCAATATAACATCATATGATGTAATGAAAATGGAGTATATACGTTGTTACGATATAGCCAATATAGAGCTTATTTTTCTTGAGCGAGCTTCAATCAAATAGAGTCGAAAAACATTAATTTATCCATTATTAATGGGAACACAAACATTTTTAATTTTACTTTTTGTGACTGTATGACTTGTCCCGAATGCTGTGATTATTTCGTAACCGTTACACCTATTAGGATAGAAAATGCAATAGTGACAGTTAGCAATGGTACAATAGCGGCTTTGGCTCAGGAAGGTTAACCGAATAATCTTGGTTAAAATATTAGACAAAAAATATAAAGACGATTCAGTTCGTCTTTGTTACAAGATAAGGGAAAAGAAATGCTTCTTAAAGGCTTTTATACTTTTAATTAGTTTTATCGAACAAAAAAAGAACTGCTCCTTCTCAAGAGCAGTTCTCTGTTCCTCTGCTAAGTTATAATAAAAAGTAGATTATTTTTCTTTTCCAGCAATCCCTACTGTTAATCTAATTATCTCTGTCAATTTCTCTCCTGTGTCTGAAGCTATACCCTTCATTAAGTATATATCATATGTTCCAGATACTTTATCACTGTCTTTCGTCTTGATGACAAGCTTTTTATTATCTTTGTCATATACAAATATAAAGTCGCTATGATTCTTCTCATATCGATATGAAATCTTATTACTATCTTCAAATATCTTTATATACTCACTATTAATATAACTTTCGTCTATATCCTTTTTAAATACAATGGTAACTTCTGAGTTTGTGTTGCCAACCTTTTGAACTACACTATCATTTTCTCTCTTTATAAGCTCTGTGGTCGGTGTTACATCTGCTATCCAATCATCCACAAAGCCTTTATACAATGGTTTAGCAATACGTCTATAGTAACTCCATTCCATTTCTTCTAATGGCTTAATTAATGAAGATGTATTTTCATATTCTTCCTTAAGACTATCAGCATCATATTCTCTAAAGCTTATCATTTCAGTTCCATTTATATTCCAGGTAGTAACTTCTTTTACTTTTTGTTTTAAATCAGAGCTTACCGTTTTTATTAATGCATTTTCATCTTCGTCGAGACGCCATGACACATCGCAAGTTAATCTCAATGTATCCTTAAGCATATCACCATCTTCAGAGGCGATTCCTTCCATAAGATATACGTCAAATCTGCTACCTATATAATTATCAATGATATTATCATCTTGGTCATATAAGACACGGGAAAAATCATTACCTAAGTTTATCTTATCATTAATCTTTCTTAGAGTAAGCTTTAATGTATTAGTCTCTCTGTCATAATTACGCTCAAACCAGTATCCTACATACTCATCTTTCATGTATATTGGAATGTATTTTTCATTTATATATTCTTCTTTAATAGCTTTATTAAAACTTATAACTATCTCATTCATGCTACCTGAAATTTTCTCCACAGCTTCACTATGTACTGTTTTCTCTAACTCCATAATAGGGTTTGTAGACTTTATCAAATTGTTGTATGTGTCTGTTGTTAGTGCCTTGGAAGCTTCTTTTAGCTTTGAGATATATTCTCTATCTAAGTTATTACGATATGTTATTGAGTACGCATAAATATTCTTTCTTGTACCGTCCCAATAAAAATCTCCTAATGCTTCTATACAGATTAGTCTCTTTCCATTTAAACTATAAATATTATGTTCTACTGAACCGCTTTCATCTACTACATATACCTCATCTTTAGTAGATGTATATTCTCCTATAAGTTTATTAGGTATTTCCGCTCTAGCACTCGCATCTAAATCAAATTCTACACAATATTTGAATACCTTTTTTGTCGTTGCTCCAGATTGATCTTTAATGCCATTCAAGAAGTATACTGTAAATATCTCTCTATTATTATGATAATCTTTTCGAGTGAAATTCTCATCATCAAATTTATAGTTACTAAAGCTTTCTGGTTTCATTTTTATGGTTAATTGTTTAGAATCTTCATCATATGTATATAAGAAATAATTGGAGACGTTCTTATCTCTATAATATATTGGTACATATTTAGGATTGATATATTCCTTTTTAAAGTTCTTGGAGAAATGTACAGTTACAGTGTCCTTAACTGTTCCCATTAATTTAGTTGTTCCATGTATAGTTGAAACTGTATCATAGCTTGGCTCAACATAGTCTATGAAGTCCTTATAGTCATCTTCTTTATGATTTTCATACACCGGATACGATATACTTTCATTTACAACTGATTCTTTATCTGGATAATAGTTTGTAAGTATACTTGTAACAGAGGTTTCATCATTTTTCACAACATCATAGCCATAGTTGGATAATTGGTCAATATCTACATATGTATTTCCATTTATATTGTAGGATTCTATGTATTTTCCATTTACATATGCTTTTATATTTGTTGTATAACATTTTCCTTTAATCATATCATTGTCATCGTCGGTAAAACTTGATGTCACTTTCACTGAAAATAATATTATAAGGCATAAAAATGTAAGTATAATATTCTTCATCAATTTCATTATCTATTCCTCCAATTAATTAATGATTTTCACCCATATTATACCAAATACAAGGTTGCTTGTCTAAATCTTGAATATTAACGGCAGACTGTAATTTGAGCTAATAATTCCAATCATACAAAGTTTATGCATGCTCTTGTGTGATTGAGGTTAATATATATTTATATAAAACTATTAATTTACTTTTAAAATCAAGTTAATTCCTATCAGAGGAGAATTTTACTTTCTTTAAAGTACAAAACTATCCACACACTTTAGGAGGATTAGCAATATGGAAAATAACAAGCGTAAACGCAATGATAAAATTCTAGCTATAATTTTTGCTGTATTGACAGTATTATTTATTATTTTATCATTTGCTAGCAAAGAGTTTTTCAATTGGGCTTTTGAACGACATCACAACCTGTTAAGCTGGTATATTAGACCATTGTTTCTAATACCTTTTTGCTATTTTGCGTACAAAAGGAGCTGGGGTGGTATTTCTGGAACGATTTTTCTACTGTTAACAAGCATGTTCTGGTTTCCAAAACCTGAAACTTCGAGTGAAATGGTAAATCAATTTCTAGCAATGGAGATGGAATATTTGAGTGGTGAGTGGGGAATAGCTAAAATTTTGATGACACTCCTCATACCAATTTCATTCGCTGCTCTTGGAGTAGCTCTGTGGAAGCGTAGTTTGTGGTTTGGATTAGCAGTTGTTATTTTTATGGCTGTGGGTAAAATGATTTGGAGTGTAGCAAGCGGCGGAGAATCGGGAAAATCTATTTTTGTACCAGCAATTATAGGTCTGGTTATTTGCATAGGTGTAATTTATTTGGGATTTAGAAAGCTTGAGAAGAAGAAAAAGCAGTAATAAGAAAAAATTATCTTTGATAAAAAATATGTTTGATAACAGAAGCCAATTCAGTAATAGAAAAGGCTGCATCTGTACAATTACGACTAGATGTTGCATCCACTTGAATGAGGGTCTATTGCTATTATGTATTATAAGACTATTGCGTCATAATGCTTTCTGGGTTATTTTTTCTTTTAAATTTTCATAAAACTTTTCATCTAATTTAAGCTTTCTTCTAGTTTTCTTAGATAGTATTATTGCTCCATTTGGACAATGATGTACACACCGAAAACAAAATTCACATTTTTCCATTTCATGATGAGGATATTCTCCAATCACACTCCAGCATTTTCTTATACAGTCATTAGCGCACTTGTTGCAATTAATACAATATTCTTTTAGTAATCTTAATTTATGCTTAAAAGCTTTTCCTAAAACTTTATTAGGGTAATTCAGTATTGTGTATAATTTAAATGGCGGACATTTAAGTTCATCAATATCATTTTTAATAATCATTTCTATTTTTTTTATATCTGTATTTATTTTATAGTCTATATTTTTCTCATAATTAAACATAAATGGTATTGACGGTAGAAGTAATGCTCCATCGGTAGCAGGTGCTCTATATACTGAGTATCCATTTATATTCAAGTTCTTGGATGAACATTTCTTTATAAATTCCCTTAATGCATTTCCTGAGTATAGTCCGCATGTAGTGAATACAAAAGCTTTTTTGGGCTCATCAAATACTGGCATATTTTTAATAAACTCCATCATAGAATGAGAAGGGCTACAATGATATGTAGGAAACGCAAAAATTAAGAACTCATAAGTCATAAGTTTTTTATAATCATACTCTAAATCAATTGAAGTTATATCTATAGAATGTGAAGCTAACTTTTTATAGTAAATCTCTGCAATTGTTTTAGTACTTCCTGCTCCTGAATGATACAATATTAATAATTTACGCTTATTCTCCATATAAAATTCCTCTCCATTATGTATCACTTTTCAAAAATATAAAGCTTACCATTTGCTGGTAGCTTAAAGTTTACTCCTTTGAAGCCTCGCTTTTTCAATTCTTCTTTAAGACAAATCATTGCAAATCCATGACTTACAATAAGAATATCTTCATCGGATTCTAATAGTATTTCATTTAAACAAGATTCTATCTGGTTTTTGTATTCAGAAAGACATCGATTTGATTTCAACTTTTCAAATTGTATCAAAACTACCCAGAATAAAAAAGGCAACCTATGATTTCTTTCAAAAAGAGGTATTGGATTAAACTCTCTTAATCCTTGTAGAATAGTAATGTTTCCACTATAAATGTTCTCAGCAGTTTTTACTGCTCTAGGCATATCACTTGAATAACAACTTTTCCACGAGACATTACATAAGTCAACTTGCTCACATTCAACATCAGCTTTATCGTATTCATCAAGCCATGTAGATAGTTCATCTCGTGATATAAATGCCTTCTTAGGTAATTTCATTTTAACTTTGAAATGTCTAACTAAACCAATTCTCATTAATTATCCATCCTATTCAAAACCATTATTGATTCTTTCTTCCTGTAGTTATACAATCACTACAAATCTCTTAAAATACTTCTGGTTAATGCTCATTATTTTTGCAAAATCTCTCTTAAATCATCTACACTCTTAATTCTACTTACATCATAGTCTAACTCGCTTAACACAAAGGAGTAATTCTTCCCTTTTCCCTTTACGAGTCCAAGTCCTCTTGCAAAATACGATTTTGAAGTTTCTCCCCTTTTCTTATGTGTTACTTCTATTGCTTCAAAATCACCTATAGGAGTTTCCACTTTTACACTATCATCTGTTATTTTATTGTTTCCTAACTCATTACTCCATTCAGTCCCCTCTTTTATCGGCCCTTTTAAAAATATTAAGTCCATTTCTTGTTGTTCATTAATATAACTCTCTGCCAAAAGACCAACCCCAAGATCCATATATATAAGTTTAAAGTATTCGCCACTTTTTTCATAAACCATAAGATTCCCAATAAAGTTAAAGGTTTTTCCAAGTGCCTCAACTTTAATTTCTTTATCATCATTACTAATACTTCTTATTTGTACCTTATTTTCTGAAACAATATCTACAAAATCTATATTGGTGACACCTCCAGAATCGTTCTTATAGACTTTAATCATAGGCTTACTTGGAATAAAGTCTGTAACTAATAATCCTGTGTTATCTATAGATGCACTGTCATTCTCAATACCGTCATAAAAAAATAAGGCTACTAATATTACTCCAATAGAAACTGTTCCTATTATAAGTATCTTTCTCATATTATATCCCCCAAATACCAACATAAAAATTGTTATACTTCTGCCTTTAAACCTAGTGGACTGACATATCAAGCATGTCACATTTGACTAAATTTACTCCCCAAGGATTTCTTACTTAATATTTTACAAATACTTTGAATCTCCTTAGATGAATAATCTCTTTGAAATCTCATTTTAAGTTTTTTATAATATGAAAATCTAAACATTGAAATCTTTTCAATTTCTTTTATGTATTTTCTACTAAACATTTTCTTGTTCTTTGATATAGCTTCCAAAATCATAATAATGCAGCTATCATGTATGACTTTCTTAAGCTTTGGTGAGTCCTGTGAATCAAAGGTATCACAGGACTCCAACACCGACTCAATGAACCAAAATAATTTATTTACTAATATATCTAAAGGCCATTTGCCTGCAACCTGAGAAAATACAGTCATATGCTGATTTTCTAAATCTACCTGCACATCTTGAAGGTCATCAATTAATTGTAAAAATACTCCATAGCCAAACATAAAAACGGCTTCTTCTTTTAACAGTTCTCCCTTTATCAAGAAACCGTCTGTCAATACGGAGGTTCCTCCCTTTTCAAAGCTAATTCCTAAAATATCATTTTCATGGGGAAGGCTTTTTCCTTTTTGTTGGGCAAGACTTTTCTCTTGTGCACTATGTATAGATAATAGACTTTCAAAAACCTTAGGATATCTATCTCTTGGAAACTCATCTTCAATTTTTCTAACAAGATCAAATACATGTTTCTCATTGGAATTTGACGCTTCAACTTCTTTTCCTGATAAACATTTCCTGAATTTATTGTTGAAATCAATTTTTTCCTTAATTATTATATCAGTGTTATCTAGATAGTTGTCGCTATATGGATATAGCATACTGTAGGAGAAAATAGAAGGTGTTAATCTTACTTGAGTATCGAGCAGTATTTGAATACTATTCATAATCCATACATTTCTAATAGCTTGAAAAATGTCGTAAACTTCAATATCAGGATCAAAAATTGTAGCTTCTTTTAAAAACTCATCTGTAACATCTATATACCCCTTCTCAACGAAGAAATCTAGACATCTATTTTCATATCCGATTATTCCATTTTCTATTTCTGCTATTAAAGAAATGATTTTATCATATAAATCAGTTCTTTCAAATTCTTCTTTAGGTGTTTGTCTCAGTTCACTGCGAAGTTTTTTTCTAAATCCTTCTACTTTCCTTTCATTAGTAAATTTATTTAGAAAACTAATATCCGTTTTGCCCTGAGGAAAATCAGTTTTACAGCTCCACCATAATGATAAGTATTTAAACTTAAGGAACTCTACAAAATCATTAAAGTCCTTTGTGCTATAACTTTTATTATCATTTTTTTCTTCCAAGTTCAAACCTTGCATTTATATCTCACCATCCACATGATAGCTTAAAACAATCTTCATGATCCTATCCATTATATAATACCATGATTTTCTAGTATAACCATATATTCAACATTAATATTTGATTAAAATTTATATGCTTTAAATTTAAGAAATTATTAAGATAAAATCTAAAGGATACCTATAAGAAGTAAGAGAACTATTTGGAAATATCACTGCATATTATAAAGTGACTTTATGTTTGATGAACCGATGGGTTTGAAAGGAGAAATTTAATGACGGAAAATAGCTTATATAAAAAAGACTCTATTAAATACATATTACTTGTAATATTTGGATTAATTATTCTAGGCAATACTAACAATAATCCTGAAATCTTTGTACAAAGAGTATTTAGGCCTCTTAAATTTGGAGATGTTACCTTCTTTTATGCTGGATTAATTCCATTAATTATCATATATAAAGGCTTAAAAGGAATTTACACATGCAACAAAGCAAAAATTTTAGGTACAAGATGTAAGAGAATAATTGCAACGATTGTTCTGATAGTTATATTCTCTAATTGCTGGATTTTTGGTTTGAAAACTTTTAAGGGTTTTGTTGGTGGTTTAGATTCTATTTATTGCGATAGAGAAGATTTATGGTTACACGCCCGCAAGGTTAATGAAAATGAAGTAAAGCTATCTGTTATTATTAATCTTGAAAATTGTAGTTCTGAAAAACAAGAGTTCTATATAAAGATAAAAACTCCAGAAGAATGGAAGGATTCTATTATAGAAGATGAGATACTTGCTAAAGAGGTACACTCAAAGCCAAGCAATAAAATCTACATGGATAAAAATGAAAGCAGAAATTTTAGAATTGAAGCTACAATAACATGTAAAAGTAGTTCATATGCATATAATAGTAGGCGTACAAATAATTTTGATTTTATATTATTCAATGACAAGGAAGAAGTGGTGTTTAAAGGGATCAATTCCTTACGCTAAATGCTTATGATTGAAAAAACAAAAAAGAGGACAAAAAGTGTCAGGCCAGAATACGTCAAAATTTATGTATTCTAGCCTAAGATCATCCTTTATTGAATAGAAAATAGCAATGCTGAACTTATATATCAAGTGCAGAGTTTTAGTAACTTAATGCATTAAGCCTTTCATGCTACTTAAAAGTCCATGTGTGTCTGTGTATCCTAACTCCATTTTTTTCTCCACATCTTGTCTTTTAAGATCTAATACGCCTGTTTTAAAATCCCCTAGACTCTGTGATGGTATAATTGGAACGATCGGCACTGTTGTATTAATTTTCAATTTATTGATATCTTTTAAATCTAACAATACTGCAATTATCAAGTCACAGTCACTTTGTATAACTGGCTCTATTGGTACATTGTTAGATAATCCACCATCATAGTAATAATGACTACCAATGTTAACAGGATTAAAAATAACGGGTATTGATGTTGAGGAAAGAATAGCTTTTTTACCCTCTTCTTTATCCATTTTCATTATATTAAAAAATTCTCCACTTGGAGTTTTTGTAACTTGGGTTGAACAAACGAAAAGACTCTCACATTTATTTGCTGTATCCAAAAGTTTATTAATACCATCCTCTATAAGTCTTTCATCAATTTTCCCTCCATATTGGACTAGCTTTTCACAAAAACTTGGGTCCATAAATGCTGCATATATAGAATTATAGTCGTTCAAAGTAAGCTCTGATATCAACTTAGCAGAGTCAATACCTATTTTCTCTTCCATGGTTAACCAAATATTTGTTGCACTGTTGAGGTCAACTGACGACATAAGCAGTCCATTTATAGCTCCAATTGATGTTCCTGATATTACATCAAATTTTATATTAAACTCATCAAAAGCCTTCCATGCACCTATTTGATAAGCTCCCATTCCACCGCCACCTGATAAAACTAAACCTATTCTCATATTTTTCACCTCTGTTTTTTATATTAAAGGGAGAACATATTATATATCATTTAGTATTATACAAATCTGTTTGAATTATAATGATATTTCTATATGCTATAGAGTCAATATTTCAAAAAAATAATAGAACTAGAAAACTGCTTGAAGTAGTTTCCTAGTCTAATAGTTTAAGTTTATAAACTTGTCATGTTATTCTATTAATTCTTTTGAAGTTCCATCAATCTTTATTCTATATACATTGGATTCATTACTAAGCGAGTAGTAAATCCAGTCATCCACTATACTAAAGGCATTTATGCTATCATTTAATATCATAGTTTCTTCAGTTCCATCAGTTTTCATTTTATACAGATTGCCATCGGAGTATTTTTTGTAATATACACATCCATTATAAATTTTACTACGAAGCAATTCAAGCCATTTGTAATCGTCTATTTTAGTCTCATCTTTACCATTAGTCCTGATTTTATATGTGTTAAAGTCAAAGTCATCTGCTTCTTTTTGATAGTAGTATATCCAGTCGTCTATTATAATCATTCCTGATACAAATCTATCTGTTATTTTTGTTCTGTCACTGCCATCTATTTTCATTCTATAAAGATTTCCATTGTCGCTTTTGTTTATATAGTATATCCAATCATCGATTATCTGTATGCCATTGATCCCTATTGTAGGTACAAGGTCATTTCCAAGTTTCTTTTCATTTGACCCATCAGCTTTCATTTTATGTATGGTCCCATCTCTATCGGAGTCACCCTTCACAAAGTAAATCCAGCCCTTATTAACAGATAGACTAAATATAGGTTCGTTTTTAATAATGCTTCTGTTAGAACCATCGACTTTAATCTTATATTTTCTACCCCTTTCACCATGATTAGTATAGTATATCCAATCTCCATCAATCATAAATCCTATAGGGAGATTGTCATTTGTAATCTTTGTTTTCTTTGTCCCGTCTTTTTTAACCTTATAAAGCTTGTTACTATCAATAGGATTTGTGTAGAAAATCCAGTCATCAGTGATAGTAATATGTCTCATCTTCTCATTAGATAGCAAAGAAATATTTGAGCTATTTTCATCTATTCCATATAAATAATTATCTCTACATTCATCAATAAAGTAAACAGAATCATTACTATATCTAAAAGTTTTAATATTAATACTATTTGTTACCCTTACATTTTCTGAACCATCCATTTTAACTTTATATAATGTTCTATTATCCTTTGAATTGATATAAAATATCCAATCTTCATAGGCAAAAATATTACTTATACTTAAATTCGCGTTATCTGCTATTTTTCTAAGTTCAGTTCCATTTGTTTTAACCCTATATAGTTTAGAGCCTTTGTTAAAGTCTAAATCTACGCCATAAATCCAATCATCCTTTACTATAAATGAATATAGCTTCTGATCAGTTATTTTTTCTTTATTTCTCCCATCAAGGTTAACACGATATATCTTCTCATCACTTGAATTCATATAGTAAATGTAGCCTTCACTAATATAGTAGCCATTAACGCCTTCGTCTACTATCTTAGTATTTTCTTCAGTATTTATGTTAAACCTATATAAACTAGACTCATCTTCCATACTTCTATAATATATCTGATTGTCTATTAAAGTATAATTTGCACCGCTATAGGCTGATAACTCTATTCTTTTCATACCGTCATAAGACATTTTATGTAAGTTCCCAACTTTAGTATCAGTATAATAGAGCCACTCACTATCAGCCGCTACTAAACTTACATCCTCATCACTAATTTTTTCATTAACAGTACCATCTTTTGAAATCCTATAAATTGGACCAGTTAGTAAAGTAAACGAAGGACCATAGTTATCCGTATTTACATAGTAAATCCAATCATTGGTAACTAAAAAATCAGTTAGTGGTAAAGTGTCATATAGCTTTGAGCTACTATCTTTTAGCGAAACACATCTTACTTTTGGTGAAAATGTGTTTTTATAAAGATATATATTATTCTCACTTTTTGCTGCATGTTCAGTAGTTCTAAATCCTGTTCCAACGTTAATTTCTCCTAAATGTATCGGCTTACTACTTGAGTTTTTATCACTAGTAGCAAATATAGTTAAGATTATCAGTAATAATATTGATACTGCTATTAAAGAAAGTTTTTTCTTTACAATCATATACAGACCTCTTTTCCTTTTAAATCAAGATTAATCTTTCACGAGCTTTTCTTGTAATATTATACCATTTCTACAAGGTTATATTAAATTTTTTATTCAAGTAAATGCTATCATTTTGTCTGAATAAAAAAATAATCCAAGAATTGAACTTCTTGAATTATTTTTGGTGATTCCCTATGATATCAGAAAGAGAATTGTAATGGTCACTTACTGATCACTCTTGACATTTCACTTTATAAAACTCTATTTAGGAAGAAATTGTTTTTTAGTAAATTCAATGTATGCATCATCACCTTGAGTTTGTTTTAGCTCAATAAGTTGCTTTGCATCATCACCAGCAATGTAACGGCTTTGATTTTTCCCGTCGGTTGCTGCTGTATAGATAACTTCTGCAACCATCTCTGGAGAACTGTAAAATTCGTCAGGATTAACGTTGTTAAGTAGATTCATAAAATGTCCTAATAATTTATCATAAGCTCTGTTATCCCCAGTATCAGCCATAACCATTGATCTTGTTCCAAAATCCGTTGCTATATTACCTGGTTCAATCAATTTAACCTTAATTCCGAATTCATCTAGCTCATAACCAAGAACCTCTGAAAATCCTTCTACTGCAAACTTCGTCGCATGATATGAGGTTAATAATGGGAATGTAATTTTACCACCCATAGAAGATATATTTAGTATGATACCACCTTTGTTCTCTCTAAAATGCGGGATGAATGCTCTAGTTGTATTCATAAGACCAAAAACATTTACATCAAACTGGGCGCGAATTTGTTCATCAGTGCATACTTCAAATGGTCCGTTAAGCGCATAACCTGCATTGTTTAGTAATACATCCACCTTACCATAGTCGGCAACGATAGCTTTGTATGCATCATTAATAGATTGTTGTTTAGTAACATCTAGTTTATAAACTTTAATATTATCAATAGTTTGTAATTTTCTCTCTTTTTCTGGACTACGCATTGTAGCTGCTACGTTCCAACCTTTTTCTGCAAAGTATATTGCTGTTGCCCTACCTATACCTGTTGATGCTCCTGTGATAACAATTGTTTTATTCATAATATCAATCCTTTCAATTTGTTTTTAATTAACAATGTGTTTCTTATATCATTCATTATAAGTAACACGTTGTTAATTGTCAAGTGTATTTTTTTATATTTTCTTACTCTTTTTATCCGAAGTAGATTTTTAAGTATCATAGCGTTGTCTATTTCTATTTCTTATGCTATAATATAGTTCAACAAAAGGTAGGTGAGCAATATGACATTTGAACGAGCTAGAAATGAAGAGAATAAAAAGATACGATTAGAACAAATCAAGACAGCAGCAATAAAACTTTTTGACGAAATGGAATATCATGAGATTTCCTTATCTAAAATCGCTAAAGAGATTAACTTTACTCGCGGAAATCTTTACAAATATATCACATCTAAAGAAGATATTTATTTATATGTAATGCTTGATGAGATGACTGATTTTATTGAAGAGCTTGAACTTAATCTAGTAAAAGAAGAAAAGTTCAACACAAAAACTTTAGCTCTCAAATGGGCTACTATCATCTCAGGACACCCTAGATATTTAAAACTTATTTCCATATTATTTACTATGTTAGAGCAAAATTCTAACATTGATGTACTGACTGACTTTAAAAATCAATTATTAATCATTACAACTAGAATGTTCAATGTGATTAAACATAATATTCCCGAATTCACTGATGAAGATATCAAGAAATTGCTGGATTTATCTTTCTCCTTTGTAATTGGAAAGTATCCACTTTGTAATCCTACTGATATTCAGATAGAAGCCACTAAACGTTCTAATTACAACTATGTATTTCCTGATTTTGTAGAAAGTTATTCTGAAGCCCTTGTGTTTATAATCAATGGTATTAAACTATCGAAGATGTAGTGGTCTAATATAGGACTCTACATTTATATTAAACAATATAATAAACCAGATATGAGTTACTTCTCATACCTGGTTTATCTTCTATATACTATTTAATTAAATCTATGTTAATAAAATATTCAAAATCATTTATGACTCTCGTGCAAGATACAAATCAACAGCAAGATTCTCACTCGATTCAACTGCTGTTGCTTTTCATTTTGCTTTTAAAAATGGTTCTGTAGCTTGGCATGCTCCACAACCTGCTTCTATTATTGAGCTGTGCAGCATATTTATCAAAATCCTAACTATCTGTTTTGTCAGACCCAATTGAAGCTGAACTAAATCCTTTAAGCAGAAACCATATTGCTAGAAATACCTCGTTCAACATTATTTGAGAATAGCCCAAACCTAATATTAACTTTGGAATAGTGTTATTTGTTACTTCTAGCAAGTTTACTATCAGTAATAATATGACTGCAATAATACCCCAGACTGATACCCACTTGGGAATAATTTTTGATTTATACAATAAATAATAAAACATGAAAGCACTTATGACAAAGATGTATGTATGACTTACATAAATTGAATCTCGCACCTTGAGTAATACATCACTGGAAGACAAGAATAAAATCCCTGCAATAATCATAAGTGCTCCCTCAATGATTTTGAAAATAAGGTAACTGAAAGTTACTCTATGGTTATAATGTTTAAAGATTGGAAACATTAGAACTGCAATTCCTATAACTGAAATACCACTAATCCCCTCAAAAAACATCACTAATAGTTTTGATTCTATTATAGTACTAGCTAAAACACAATATGCAATTAATATAAGTACACCTACTATTATTGCAGTTTTTCTATTCTTATTCATTTTGTTTGCACCATTTTTCATATTTTCATACCTCCAATCGACTAAATGCTATGCCATCAACAAAGCAATATTATCTTTCTTACTGCATCTAAAAAACTTTTTTTCATGAAGTTCACCCTTAATAGAAGTTGATATGATAGTTAATAGTATCTAATTCCATTGTTAGGTATTTCCAGTGATTTTATTAATTTTTTTGGTATTTAGATGATTGTAAATTTTTAACATTATAGTTTATTGACTTTGTCCTTACTTCTCCCCGACACTACAAAATATTCAAAAAGTATTTATGGCTTTCGTGCAAGATATAGATCCACTGTATCATCAATAATCACTTCATTGCCAAATTCTTCGATTGATTCCCTAATTGCATTGAAAAATGACAATTGTATTGATTTGCTCAAAGCTCTATGGTCTGAATATGTATTTAGTAATTCTACATATTCAAGGCCAGTCATTGTTCGAGTATTATGGTATGTTTTTAACTCCATGTTGATAAATCCATAATTCTTTATTTCATTCATTGCACTCGAATATCGAGATGTATTGTCTGCTTTGTGACTCCATTCTGGTAAAAACTTATTATAAACGGATTGTATTTTTTGATGTAATGGATCTTCTTTGCTATTTACAGATGGTCTATTCCAAAATAAAGCAAGTGTACCACCCTTCTTAATGATTCTATATGCCTTTTTAAATCCAATTTCAGCTGGTATCCAATGGAAAGCTGTAGCTGAATACAACATATCAAACTTATTGTCTTCACACACATAATCTTCAAAAGCTGACCTAATAACCTCGAATTTTTCATAATCCTTGAATTTTTTTCTTGTATATGAAGCAAGATTTTCACCTAATTCGACTGCTGTTACTTTACATTTTGTTTTTAGAAATGGTTTTGTAACTTGAACTGTCTATATTAATACCTGCATATTTTATGATATCTTTAAATAATTGTACTCCATAGTTTGGACGTCTTTTTTCATAATTTAAGACCACTTCATCAAATAAGTATTTTTTATCCAAGCTATCAGCTCCACTCATAATATGTTTTGGTATATTATACCACAGTTGTAGGATTATGTTGTATTCTCGCCATCAGATAAGTGCCTCTCCTCTTGTCTTTATGGAGCAGTTCCTCTTATTCTTCTCTATCAGATAGCGATTTTTTCCTTATGAAAAAATTCCTTGACCCTAACGTTACGGTATAGCTTATACTCAAACTAGAAAGGAGGAAGTAAACATGAACATAAAAATACTCGATACGATAAAGGGCTATAGGAAAATGCTAAAAAAGGCCTCCTCTGAAAAAGAGGACTATTTAAGAAATGAGCTTTTAAAAGATTTTATCCCTATATTTAAAAGAATTGGTATGCCTATAGACCAGCTTCTAAATAGTTTATTACCCATTACTGAAAGTGAAGAGACATATCTTAACTACCTAAATTTATTAGAGCAAGAAGATATAGAAGCGAAGTGCCTAAGTGTTTTAAAAAAATCTATGCTAGAATTTGAAAAAAGCGGTATTCCACTTCCTAAGCATTTAATTCTAGGTATTTACCTTGGTAATCCCCATGCCTTAGCCCATAGTGAAGGATATACCGGTTTTGGAGGAATTCCAGGCTATATACAAATGGTTATTGCTCCAACACTAAAGAATCTACAAAAGCTTCCAGCAGCTGTTTGTCATGAATTACATCATAACAGTATGTTTCTTTTAAAGCCATTTGATTTTACAGCTGTTACTTTAAAGGAATATATTCTGTATGAAGGCTTGGCTGAGAATTTCGCTGAAGAAATGTGTGGTGAGGATATGATTGGTCCTTGGGTAACTAATATATCTAAGGAAAATCTTGAGCTTTCAAAAGCTCTAATAAAGCCTAAGCTGAATCTACAAGGTTTTCAAGCTGTAGCCCCATATATTTTTGGTGGTCAGTCTGTATCAGATCCTAAAGGTAACTCAACCATCATGCCAGCTTCCGGTGGATATGCGGCAGGATACCATATAGTAAAAGCCTATCGTAAACAGACAGGTCAGTCCACTTTAGAAGCTATGGTAAAAAGCCCAGACGAAATTATAGATGAATCTCGATATTTTTAAGGGAAACGGTGCTAAAGCACCGTTTCAAGATTTTTAAGAGATATAATTTTTTCCATGTTCTTATATAATTGATGAACATAATTGCATAGATAGACACAATGAAATGTCTCCGTCTCCTCACTTTTATAATCAAAAAAATAAGACAACCAAAGTCGCCATTATTGCTTTAGTACTTTACCCCTTCTGAAGGGTATCAGTAAGAATTTAATTACTCATCACCCATTTAATCATTACCTTAAACTATATATTTTTTATATAATCCTTCTTTCTCCTTCTATATTTTGCAAAACTATAAAAAACTAGGCTGTTCATAAACAACCTAGTCTCATTTATACTTACCTACAGCATTTCTACTGTCTTTCCCCCACCAATGCAGCCATTTCACCATTACTCACTGTCACTTGCCCATCACTTATTTCAACTGGCGTAACTTCTACAAAATATGTGCAACAGTCTGACTTGCATTTTGTAGGTTCACAGAAAGTAAAATCAAATGATTCTGTAATCTTTGTACTATTTTGGCTTAATTTTGCAAGCGTCCAGACTCCTTTCGATTCAGCTCTCCCATCTTCGCATACTCTAAATAATTCATACCTCAGTAAAGCATTCAAATCACCATCTAATTCCTCAAAGCTCACAATGCTAGAAAACTCAATATTCACTGTAGGCTTGCATAGACCTTTGGTATCTACCGTAACCTGTGCAAGTTGAAAGGCAGAGTCATTAGGTGAAGTAAAGGTTCTACTTCCAGTTCCACTACCACATTCTAATAACACTTCATTAGTCCCTGAGTTCTTTAGTTTACAATCTGTTGTGTTACATATCTTATCACCGGTTTTAGATGATTGGGCAAGTGCAGTCATTCTTGAATTATTAATCGTCGAATTATCCAACCCTCCCATCGGTACTTCAATAGCTGTTACTGTTACAAAATACTCACAGCAACCTGAAAAATCCAAACATTCACAGAATGTAAATCCGAATCCTTGTGTAGCTTTAATTAATCCCTGTATAACTCCAACCTCATAATTCCACACACCTCGAGATATTGCTTCTTCACCATCGCACACTTTAAACAATTCAAATTGAAAGCGAACAGTAGAATCAGGTGTTGACCCTTCAAAGTAATCAACAATGGTAGAGAACTCAATTAAAACTTTAGGTTTACGTAAACGTGATGTATCAATTATAACATTTGCTATTCTCACGGGTGGCTGGTTCTCTGTTCTGAAAATAACACTCCCATCTCCTGTTCCACACTCTAAAACTGTCTTTTTTGATTCAAATAGCTTAGTTCTAGATTTACCATACTCATCTTTGGTCTCATATATTTTGCATTTATCCTTTGAACTATCCTTTACAGATTGGCTCAAGGCTGCCATTCTCCCATTGCTAATCGTTGCAGTAGCATTAGTAATTTCCATAGGTGTAACTGTCACAAAATAATCACAACACCCAGGACAAGCTGAACATTCACAGAAGATGAAATTGAAGGATTCCTCGGCAGCTCGGTCAAAATCAGCAGTAGAAATATTAACTTTTTCAAATATCCAAGTTCCTAATGATATGGGTGATCCATCTTCACATGCTCTTGATAATTCGTATTGCAACCTTACCGTTGCTCCACCACCTAATCTTTCCACTCTAACAAGACTAGAAAATTTTGTTAAAACTTCAGATCTGTTTAAACAGGTTGTATCTATGGTAACATGAGCTAATTGGAATGGTGCATCATTCGACGATATAAAGGTTCTACTTCCGGCTCCTTCACCACATTCTAATAATATTTTCTTTGGTTTAGGATGCTTTGATTCACATTTAGCACAATCTATATCCGGTTCACAGACTTTATTATCTCCGTAACCATGATTATTAGTCATTTATATACCTCCATCTATATTTCAGTAGTTTTTCGTTTTATACTACTAGATCTAGAGTATACTTTTGAAATATATGCTCTATATCTGTAATACTCTAAAAGCACATATACTCCATTTTCACTACATCATATGTTGTTTTATTAAATACGTGACATATTTTGTCCTACAAATCTTATTTTCTCAACAGAAGAAAAAAATTGCGTCTTCCCCTTCCTTACTTCCAGAATTTAAGACGTTAGTTTTATGTCCCATTTTCTTGATACCTCTGGGTAGTTTACCGTCATCATTTCTTCTAATTAATAAATAACCATATTAGCTGTGCACATTTAGTAAAATTCGTTTTACTAGTTTTGCCGATATTTAGTTAAATTTTTTAGAATATAAAAAGGAACTATTTTTAATAGCTCCCTATCCTTTGTCAAATTCAGTTTTACTCTATTATTAGTTCATCATTCCAATTTCTACTCATTACTATCATCATCTTTATACAAGTCATACTTTTCAATATATTTTCTTACTTCTTCAGGCACTAAGTAACGTATACTTTTCCCTTGTTTTCTGAGTTCTCTAACATAGGTAGAGCTATTATCGTTCCTTATTTTTTCTTTGACCTCTATAATACTATCTTTATTACTAGATAGTAGATGGTCATTTTCAATTATTTCATTTACGCTGTCGCCATTTCTCGAAATACTCATAATTTTAAAGTTCTTTAGTATTTCATCTGCACCCTTCCATGTGTGAATTTCTTTTAAATTGTCGGTACCCATCAGAAAGTATATATCGTCTCCTGGATATTGATTTTTTAATATACTTAAAGTATCTACGGTATATAGACGTTTATCTGAGGATACTTCTATTGTAGAAACCTCAAATTTTATATTATTTATACAGGTGGCTTTAAGCATATCAACTCTTATAGATGCATCTAGCAACCCCTTTTTTTCATACATATTTCCAACCGGAAGAAAAAGCATCATATCAATCTCGTATTCATTTACAATCTGCTCTGCTACCTGTAGATGAGCATTTGTTACAGGATTAAATGCTCCTCCAAAGACAACTATTGATTTCATAGCTTAAAGCCTCCTAGATTTTAGTCTATTTAGTTATCAAATATACTCATTTTTATTAGCTCTCATCTATTAAACTATTTCTTTCACGATCTCGATTCCCATGCTCTTCATCAAATATAGTGACATTACATTCGTAAGGGTTGCATCATGCATATCAAATTCAAAGGTATCAACTAATGTAGTAGGAACTATAATTCTTTTTTCGAAATCATATTCATTGAAATAGGCTTTAAGTGTTTGCGCGAACTGTATTACGCAAATATCTGTACAATCACCAACTATTATGAAGTTTTTATACTTTGAGAGTATCTCTTCTTTTAATTCTTCAAAATCTCTGGCTACAAATCCATTGGTTGAATTCTTAGGAACTATAATATCAATTCCTAATTTATTAACCTCTTCCACTATCTCACTTTCATATGTTCCATCTAGGCAATGCTCTGGAAAAGAATCAAACTCTTTGGAGTTTTTCGTATGAGCATCCTTAAAGGCCATTGTTTTAATTCCAGCTTCCTTTGCTTTTAAAATAAAATTTGCTATTGGATTTATTAACTCACCAACCCTTGGACTACTTAGAGCTCCCTTAATAGCAAACCCATTTATTAAGTCTACAATAATCAATATGGTTTCATCAGCAATTAAATTATTTAGATTAATGTTAGGCACATTATTTATCATTTCCCCTATCTTCATTAGAGCCTTTGTTGTATCTGCGTTTATAACGAAATCCTTTTTCATTTTATTACCTCCTCTAATCTTCATGGTCCTCCCAATGAATGTTTAATTTGTAGAGTTTTGCAGACCTTGGACCATTCCTTATTTTCTTAGTCATGGTTTCCCACCTCGTGATCTATTTTTAACCTTCCCAGCAATTAAGTAGATATTTTGTTTATTTTTGACCAATTACAAGTTATTAACTAATAGTTTCTTATAGTATAATGCCAAGATTATTTTTTTTCAATGTTGTTTAATCTTTATATAAAAAAAATAAGACGACCAAAGTCGTCATTATAGTTCAATATTTTAGACATTCTGCTACAATTCTTGAAATAATACAGCAATTCTACCGTCACTAACAGTTGCTTTAATTTCAGAATCGCTAGGAGCAACTAACACTTCAACTTGAACTGGTTTTACTAAAACAAAATATTCAAGGTATCCAGAACAACAAGTAAAACATTCGCAAAAATCAAACCCAAAGGAACTAGTTTCAATACGAGCTATTTCGCTATCACTCGCATTAACAAATTTTTGAAACATCCAAACTCCCCGCGATAATGGAGTAAATGTCCTGTTTCCATTTCCTTCACCACATGCAAGTAAAGTTTTCTTCTCCCTAATTTTACAATCTATAACATCGTAATATTCCAAATATAAAGCCCACTTCATTGTTTTATTTACAGATTTACTGTTTTTTATAATAAAAACTCAGGGAATCATCGAATCCCTGAGTTTTAAGAGGCTAAGAAATTTTCTTTTTATAAGTTGATTTTCTTTTCCAACAAATATCCTGATAAAAAAGTTAGTAATCCACATATGATAATCGATGTTATCATTGCTGGTGCTAACATTTTAAGTGTCTCACTGGCCATAGGTATATTAATAACAGTTATATCGACAGAATAATCTAACACATTATATGGAATATCAGATGCCTTTCCGACAATATAATTGAGCAGAATAAAAATACCGAAGCTGATTAAACCTTTTAGCTTTACATTAGCTAAAACACTTTTTCTTATTGTAATAGATGAGTAAATAGTCAATAGAAATTGGATGGCGAACAATAAGACCGCCGTCAAGACTATGAATATATTGAGCATAACCTTATTAAACGCAAGGCCACCATTTAAAAAGCCCATTTCCAAAAGATTGCTCGGTCCATAAATAATTGCACTATTTAAAGTAACAATTAATATAAAGAATATTAACATACCCAGTCCTTCCAATAATGCCGTTATAACTTTAGACCCAACAACTGTATAACCACTATTTGGTGTCATAAAAATCATGTAACCTGTTTTTCTATTAATATCTTGACTGTACATCTGAACAACATCTACTGCATAAAGTATAAACAGTCCAATGGAAAGTATTATAGCAAACACAGGTAAGCCTGATTCTCCAAATTTGGAGCTCATAAATACACTTGCTAAAATGGTTGTAACTATAACTGCTATAAACATTCTATATTTTTTTATAAATTCATACTTGATTAAATTTAGCATTTTTAATACACCTCCTTATATAAGGCTTCAATAGATTTTTGCTTTTCTAAGCGTATCTCTTCAGCATCTCCTTGAAGTTCAATCACTCCATTTTTCAAGAATATAACTTCGTCTAAACATGTTTCTAGCTCACTAACCAAGTGACTGGAAACAATAATTACTTTATTCTCATTAAATGTTTCAGAAATTAAACGTAGTATCATTTCCCTCGATATAGGATCAAGACCATTTAATGGTTCATCAAACATATATATAGATGCATTTCTGGAGATAGTCAATGCCACCTTCACTCTTCCTTTTAATCCTGTAGACAGCTCTGAGATCTTGCTGTCTTGATTTAGCTCAAACTCTTTAATAAGTTCATTAGCCCTTTTACTATCAAAATCTGAATACATGTCACTGAAATATTTGATCAGTGTTTTGATCTTCATCCAAGGATATAAAAAGTCTTCTGTTGGCATAAACACTACATCACTTTTTGTTCTATATGATAAAGGTCTGCCTTTAACCAATACATTTCCTGATGTTTGTTTGTGTAAGCCAGCTACTATCTTCATAAATGTTGTTTTACCACTACCGTTTGGGCCTAATAAACCATAAATTTTTCCCTTATCAAAAGAAATGGATATCTCATCCAAAGCCACTTTATTAAAATACTTCTTAGTAAGTCCATCAATTTTTAAAATATGCTCCATTACTTTACCTCCTAATTATTTTTTCTCTTTCTTTATTAAGATCATGTCTACCATCTCATCAAATGAAAATCCTAATTTTTTCATGCCTTCTACAAAATTTCCTACCAATTGCTCAGCCATATCATCTTTTATTGTTTCAACAATCTCACCGGACTCTGTAATAAATGTCCCCAAGCCCCTCTTTTTAAAACACAGACCTAACGATTCCATCTCTTTATATACCCTTGATGCTGTATTAGGATTAATACCAAGTTCTTTCGCTAAATCTCTAGTTGATGGCATCTTATCTCCAGGGTTCAGTTTACCAGTTATAATATCTGACTTTATTTTATTGATTACTTGTAAGTAAATCGGAATATTATTGTTAAAATTCATCGCCTCACCTCGCATTCATATAGTGAACTAGTTATATAGTACACTATGTCTATGAGTTTGTAAAGAGATTTTATTGTTTCCAATTTTTAACTTAAGTAAAACATATCATATTTTGTATTAAAGGCTTATGTTTACACCCTTAATGTATCTGGTATATAAAAATAGAGGTACTTCAGAATGAAAAATTTCAAAGTTATTTGAAATCTTTCATTCTGAAATACCTCTGACTGTACTCCTTTGACTTGCATTATTTTTTATAGTCTTATTCTTTCCTCACAAAACTCCCCACAATTTCCTCCGGGATCTCAAGAAACCGTGTAAACAACTCAACCTCTAATTCTCCGTCAAAATCTTTATCCACTGGCCGTAACATACATTCCCTCAGCTTGTAGCCATTGATTCCGGTTTCGTCAGATTTACCGATAAATCCAATTGCAGAAGCAGAGCTATTATATACTGGCTTTGCTTCTAGGTAATTTCTCATCATAAATTTGAGCTGAATATTATCTACAGTTTCGTATCTTATAACGAGCAGCTTCTTATCTCTAGGACATATACTTTCCATTGCCTCATTAAAATGCTTAAGCATTTTTTCCCTAGTATTAGTATCTTCAATTTGTTCTGCCTTTTTTACAACGTCCTCATAGATATCATAAGAACAAATTTCGTTTATAAAGAAATAATTGTCCGTTCCAAGTGTATCATCATAATAGGTAACTTTTGTTCCAACTTTTTGTTTACCAAACTTCACTTTAAAAGGACGTTGAATCGCTACTTCTCTTGAGCTTTTGCTAATATGTAACACAACTGATAGCTCCTCAGCACTACTTATACTAGGCGCTACGTCACCATCCCTTTGTGTATATTCGGCAATTACAAGGCTTTCTAATTTAGCATCATCCCATTCATCAAAAATTAAACCGTTTTCAGTAAAATGCTGTAACTGCATTAGTCTTTCCTTGTTCATATCATCAATCGGGCCACTAATTGATGAGCCAAATCTAACAGTTTGTCCCTGTATTTCCATCTCTCTTATATAGAAATTTTTATCCCTACTATTCCACTCAAGGCTATGCAATAATCTCTCGCGATTAGTCATAAACTCCTTCCGGTATTCATTATCGAAATTATCCTTAAGCAGTTCCTTATTCTCATACATCATCCACATACGATTTTTGTCCTTATCTATTGTAAAACTCAACAACAAGACATCTAACCCACGGATATTTACACGTTGGTTGATAATATATTCTTCCTTTGGCAACAACATTTGCTGTTTTAAATTTTTTAATAACATTTTTGTCTTCCATCCCTTTTAAAAAGTTAGTTCCCCCAAGTTTAATTAAATGCTAATACTTCATTACATATTATATCATTAATTTGGTAATATCAGGTATGGTAAGTATTTCGTAAAATCAATTTTAAACTTGTGTCTTGAACGCTTGGACATCGCGTCCTAGAGTTTTAGTCAGATTTTTCTTCAAAAATGACCTCAATAAAAATACACAGACAACCCATGGGTCTATCTGTGTGTTTTATTAATTTTAAAATGTATATCTATCTTTCCTATCCAATTATTCTCACTATTCCACTAGAACCGTCAACTTCTAGCATATCACCATCCTTGATGATGCTCTGAGCATTATATATTCCACTCACACAAGGAATACCATATTCCCTAGCGATAATCGCTCCATGCTGAAGGGGTCCTCCTACTTCTAGGACAACACCGGCAGCGTTCACAAATATCGGTGTCCAAGCTGGCTCAGTTGCTTTTGTAACTAGGATTTCACCTGGCTCAAGGGGCTTTTCGTACGGTCCATGAAGAACCTTAGCTTTTCCTCTAACGATACCTGGTGCAATAGGATCACCAATAATATCTCCCTCTTCACCGGTACTTATTGGTCTTATAATCTTTCCTCTACTATCGATAATATTTGGCCAGTTCTTAATATGTTCAACTAATTTATATGGCTTCACGTTTTCTTCTCTGGACTTCATAAGGTCAAAAGATTTATTCTTTTGAGCATTAACTATTTGAGCTGAAGTTAAGTCAAATACCTGCTCTTTAGTTTCCAGTCTACCTTCTCTAACAAATTGATCCCCTATCTGGAGTGCCAGTCTCCTAAGTTGATCTACCACCATTACGTACACAAACTTTGGATCTTCCCTGAAACCGAAGGTCTCCTGATACTTTGTAGCATATTTGATAAACTTTTTCTCAAATCCCCCTTCTATTGCCTTCTCTAATAATTGATTATATGCTTTTTTTCTTCTTTCTTTTACACCTTGTAGATGATTCTTCTCAGTGTTAATATGGGCAAGTTGATTAAAAAATGACTCTGGGTCATCATAGGTTCTTGGTGATGCAATATCAATTTCTTTGAATCCTCGACTGCCATAAAGCTCCATGTAGCTGTCGTAATCCTCCAAGAACTCCTTTGAATAATTTCTATCTGCTATTCTTCTCGCGAACTCTTCACCAGACTTAGTTTTCTTTATTTCGTCATAACATGCCAGTTTATACATATAATGCCCCATAGCACTTGTGGGGTTTCCATCTAAATCCATACCAAGGCTAATAACCAAATCTTCTATATCTTGACCTTTAAATAATTTCTTTATCTTAGCCAAGGAAGTCATTCCCGCTATTAGGATACCAATTGAACCCATCATCTTCTCGAAATGACTCAGCCCTTTGCGTATAGATTGGTCAAAGGGTGTACACGTGCTCAACTCCAATCTTAACTCAGCTTTTGATTTGTCAGATATTTTGATATATTCATCTCTTATTTTCCTATGATCTGAAAATGTAGCCTTAATAGCTCCAGGTCCAATATTTAATGCCATTTTTAGCATTGAACCATAAACTTTCTTCATCTTATCTGTTTTTTTAGTAGGCAGATAGTCATTTAAGTCCACAGACTCAAGAGCACGTCTAGTTGGCGCATCATAACCTTGGAAGATTTTATTAACTGATTTGAAACCCAGTCCTTTGAGTAAGTTTGATATATGCATGTATTGTCGTCCATGAATGGCAACAACAGCACCATCGAATCCCGTCGGCATAGTTCCTGCCTTAGCTATCTCCAGCATTTTCTCCCATATATCCAGACCAAGTACCGACATAGATTCGGTAAAGCCTTGGGTTAGTCCCATGATATCTATATATAGGTACTTTTCTTCTTCGGGTTTTGTTATCAATTCTGGAAATAGCGGCAAATAGGTAGTTATGGGCCTTGATTGTAAAAGATAAAGCTTCCCATCTTCTATTGCCCACTCGATATCCATTGGCTTACCGTAGTGTGCTTCACATCTTGACGCAAGTTCTGCCACCATTAGAATCTGTTTATTCGTTAGTGCCTGTTCTTTTGGCTTCTTATTAACTCTTTTTATAGTTCCTCCATCATCTTTTAACCATAGACCAAAGGATTTTTCCATAACCTTTTTATCAAGAATCTGTCTTTTTACCTTTTCTACAATATATGTGTCCGGAGTCACCTGGCCAGATACAATGGTCTCACCAAGTCCAAAACTAGCATTGATCATCGCTTCATCATAGCAATTGTTTGAAGGATTTAGAGAAAAAGCAATACCACTTACATCTGAAGCAATTTGTTTTTGCACGATAATAGCAATCCTCGGATTATCCAGAGGTATATCATTTAGTTTTTTATATTCAACAACTCTTGTATCCAACATCGAAGTAAAAGCCTCAACAATTGCACTTTCAAGCTTACCGTGGGTAACGCCTAAAATAGTCTCATATTGCCCAGCAAAGCTGGTATCTTCTAGATCTTCCTCCGGTGATGAAGAACGTACTGCAAAAACTGTTTTTTCTGATAAAGCAGCAAATTCTTTTTGGAGAGCTTTCCTTTGTACCTCGTTAAATTCAAGCTTACTTGCTCGTCTCTTGAGCTCATCACACATTTGCTTTGTCGGCGAAGTTAAAAACCCTTTCCATTGGTCAGTTGATTTAATTTCTTGTATCCACGAATCAAAAAACTCAACTGACAATACAAAGCCTTCGGGTACTTCGAATCCTGCCTTAGTTGTTTCAATCAGTGCTTTTGCTTTCCCACCTACTTGAGACAGTGATGGTACTTTTTTTGTTTTAAATCCGTAAATCATACAAGAACCCTCCCTTTGGTTTAGTTTGTAATTGAATTACTTTTAAAATTAACTTCTTTAGACTTAAAATCATTTATTTTATTCATCGACTTCAAAAACATTATAGATACAATCATGACCATCATTGCTGTAATAATTATAGTTATGTGTATCTCTATCTTATTAAGAACCATTCCATATAGCAATGCCCCAAGTGGCATACCCCCTTTGCTAATCAATCCCACTATAGAAAATACTCGGGACATATAATCGTTGGGGGTTTTCTTCTGAATAATTGTCTGTACTGGAATACTGATGAACATGATAGCGTTATATAACATGAACATCACCGCCGAAAATAGAATGAAGTAGAATAGACTATCATTCCCCAAGTAAGAAACTACGCCAGGAAACAATAATCCTGTGAAGGCAAACATCGTGATAACCATCGATATAATACCTATAATCATCGGCCTCTTTAAATCTTTATCTTTATCTTTACCAATTACTCCTACAAGTATGCTGCCCAGCAATGCCCCCATGAGCAATACTACTTGTATATACCCATATTGAGTATCAGAATAATTGAGCTTTGTTCTAAAAAACAAAGGCAGAATAACGCTGAACACTGGCTGAATAAATGCGAATACTATCAAGAAATAAACGCTTAATCGTCTAATAAGTGGACTCTCCTTAATGAAGTGAGCCCCTTCTGACATATCATGCAATACTCCTTTGAAGCCTTTAATAGATTCTTTTTTAATATGCTTGTATTTGATGAGCATCTCGCTACATCCAGAAATCAGGAAGGAGATTCCGTTAATCAGAAAGAGCAAGGTAATACCATACTTCGTGTATAATGCAACTGCTATTAAAGGGGCAACCACCCCTGATAGAATCCGTAAGGTAGCAACTCTTGAATTGGTCTTATTAAGTTCATCCTCTGCTACAAGTCTAGGTATCATTCCTTTAGTAGCTGGATCAAAGAAACCATATAACAGTGATACAAATACTTGAGTGATCAACAATAGGCTAAGATTCATCCTGTCTAGATAAGATACATAGGCTAGAGTCAACACAATAACTGCACTTGAAAAATCTGCAATCACCATAATCTTTTTTCTGTTCAACCGATCACCGATAACTCCTGCAAATGGATAAGCAAGGATTACTGGAATCAATGAAAGAAATGAAAATAGTCCTATTGTCGCTGCTGATCCGCCTATGTCAATGATGTATAGAGGCATAATCAACATTTGTATACTTGATCCTATATCAGATACCATTCGTCCCATAAGCAATAGGATAAGATTCATGTTTAATTTTTGGCCTTTAATTTTCATCTCATCACCTCACTATGCTTACATCTGCCCTAAGTTAATTTCTTCTATTTATAAAACTGATTTCTGAAGAATTTGATATATTCATCACATTCCTCAATTAATTTGTTTAATTCAAATGGTTCATTATTTATTTTTGCTTTATCCAAGTGCTCTCTTACTATTCCTCCTAAAGTCAATTTGACAACATTAATCATTTTTTTAATATCAATGCCTTCTTTTACCAAACTGAAATCTAAGTTGTGCTTATAGAATTTTGCTCTTATTCCTGGAGCAATTTCTTCTGTTTGCTTTCTTATGTCTGTACGAGTTACTTGGTAAGAATATTTATCGAAAAAATCAATGACATATGGATACTTGCTCATTATTTCAAATTTCAAAAAAATGGCTTGTCGCATACGATTCATGAGATCAGAATCTTCCCAGTCGACTCTCTTCTCCATATCAATAGCAATAGCTTTTATAGAAAAATAAATTAGAAACTCAAATAGATCTTGCTTATCTTTAAAATAATGATACAGCAGCCCTCTAGAGACACCGGCTAGTTTAACAACACTGTTTGTAGAAGCCTTTTCTAAATCATTCTTGGTAAATACTTCAAAAGCAGCGTTTATTATTTTATTCACCTTTTCATTGTTTATATCTATATGGTCATATGTTTTCTCCATTCATTTCGCGCCCTTTCTTCCGACCGACAACTTCTGTCTGTTTTAATTATACATCAAACCGGCAGAAGTTGTCAATTCCATTTTTTGCACAATAACGCCTTAACAGCATCAAATCCTTTCATTTTGGTCAGATTTATCTTCGATAAATGAGCTCAAAAAAACCAACAAGATCTAATTATCTTATTGGCTTTTCGAACTTTTTTTATTCATTTACATAAGCTGAAAAGAAGACCTCATTCTATAGTTCGCCTGTATCAATAACTTACCACACGGATAACTTATATCTGGGGTCATTTTCGTCAATAAATTCAACTTTTTCATAAGAATTTCTTTCTGCATTTTGATAAAGTAGTTCAACTAGTCTTAAATCCTTACAATAAATATCAATATAAGTTACGTCAACGATTAGTAAAACTAGCTCTGCATCACTTGATAGAAATTCTTCATAGCTATGTACCTTACAAGGTTTAGATTTTAATGGAAAAGCGATAATCTCACCAAAGATTGCATAATACTCACTGTTATCTAATCTCTCTTTAAAGCTAGATCCTCTTTCAATAAATGGTTGCTCAATATTCCAGTATTTTTTATTATCGTCCATCTCAACAAATTCAATATTCTCCAAATGCCAAACATATTCTTCAATATTCACAGGTTTTAAAGCATCTATTATATTAAGTTCATTATGAATTCTAAATCTTACTCCTCTTTTTTCCATAAATCATCATCCTCACAACTTTTTGCAATCTATTAATCTCTTCTGTATTAGTTCACAAATTCTATCGTTCCATTCACAATCATTTCTGCATTTTCAAACATAATATTTATTGCCTTTCATTTTAGTTAATTAGTCAAAATCACTTGGCTTTTCAACATCACCTTTAAAATAGAATTCTTCTCTATTATTCTTGATATATTCCAATAACTCTTCATCAATGTCTTTTTCCAATTTATAAAGTCTATCATCTAAATCATCAAACTCAGGTTCAAGTTTTTCTAATTGATTATTTCTTTCAATTCTATCTTTACTAGGATAGCCTCCTAACCGCATTGTAGATTCTTTAATAATCTCGTAGTTTTTTTTCAATCCGATAACTTCAAATCCTTTCATAGCATCTTCCCAAACAATGCCTGTTGAATTAAAATAGAATTGGTCATGTCCTCCATTATTAACTTCACTTAAATACCATATTATTGCAAAAACATATCTTTGAGAATCTGTAAACGGTTGTAAATCCCTAAAGTATTGTTCTTCTCCATCATAAATACTAACATTCCACCATAAAGGTTCAATAATTCTAAATACATCATTAGAATTTATAACTTCATCATCGATTGTTATTTCAACCAACTCTTTTTTAGTCATTTCATTCTCCTCTAGTCCAACATTTTTACAACCTGAAAATAATAGCATTTGAAGCCCTAAAACAATTAATATATAAATTACACTTTTCATTTAATTATCTCTCCAAATTTTTTGTAAAGTTGCATATTCTGCAGTTACACAATATAGTACCTTCCCTAACACTATTTTCTCTCATATTATAGTATCAGTTCATCTTTTATGTATACTTTAATCATAGCACTATTTTCTAAGTTAGTATTCAGGTAAAATATGAAAGAACTATACTAAAAAACAAGCAACAAAAGAACCTACAGTTTTATACCTAGGCTCTTAATTAAAATATAAGAATATTGCATTTGGATTGTTAATATCTATTTCTTCAATAGTCTTCCCATTACAACTGTATTGTAATATTTTCCATCTTTATGAAGGCGGTCCTTTATTAATACTCCTTCTTCTACAAATCCATATTTTTCATATAATTGGATTGCTTTTGAATTGGTTTGTACCACATTTAATGAAATCTTCTCAATTCCCACAGTATCTGCCCACTTTAATACATTTTCTAGTAGTACTCTACCAATTCCATGACCCCAGTATTCCTTTGACACGCATATTCCAAACTCTGCTTTATGTCTAAATCTACTTAGTTTACTTCCTTCACAACGAGTAAAGCCAACAATTTTTCCGTCTATATCTGCAACTAAAAATATGGTTCTTTCATCTATTGAATCTTCATAAATTAGTTTCTCAAAATCCTCTGGCGTCAATAGACCTTCACCAGGTTCTCTGTCAAGATTTTCTGTTTCACCATCAATTTTAACTCTTAATTTAGATAACTCAATTGCATCTTGTTTTGTTGGAGAGCGAAGTACCCATGTTAGACTTTTACCTTCTATTGTTTTGTTTTCAATAATCATATTATATTACCCCCACAGTATTATAATGTATGTTATGGAACATTTCTTTATTTACTGTCACCTTATTATTTAATCAATTTACACTCAAGTATATTAGTTATTTAAATTTAAAGAAATCCCTTTGTCTAATTTTGTCGACAATCATTTTGATCTTTTAGATAGAAAAAGAGCTACTTTAATAGCCCTTTTTCTTCTTTAAACTCTGTTATTTGCTTTATTCTCAGCCTTTCCTTCTAAAGCAAAGGCTGGTACAAAAGCTCTTAATGCTAATGCAATAAGCCATTAACTTTCTTTCCCTAGATTGTTTCTTTTTTATCCTACGCCTCCTTTGATTTATAAATATCTGTCATGATTATATCAGATCATTCTTTCTTTTACTTACTCCTTTAATTCAGTTTGATACGTTTTAACGGCACTCGATCATTAACAAGTATTAACAAGCCCACCGATAATACAAGACTTAATCCCAATGGTACTATTTTTTTCATTGACATACTATAACCTCCATATTGTTCTTTAACTTTACTTCTTCTTATTTACCTATGTAATCACTTATAAATTATAGGTCAGTTAGAATCTTAACTATGGGTTTAGTATATATATGAAATGTGTAAGAATTGTCATAGGATTATGTGAAATTATGTAAGACTCTTGCTAGCAAGCTAATGTTATCCATATTGTTTATATAGACTTTCATAATCTATTCTATTCTCATTCTCACAAATTTTTATAAGTTCATCTCTCACTTCCATTAAAGCAAATCCTAAAAGGTTCTGACCCTTCCACAATAGAGGATTTTTTATATTTTCATCATCTACTGATAGTCCTATTCCCCATATCTTATCAAATGGACTTGCTTCAACAAGCACTTTACCCTTTGTCTGTATTAAGTATTGCTTTAGCTCATTATCCTGTAGAAATTTTGCGAAATTACCATTGAGTATAATTGCACTACGTTTTCTCCTCCATATCTCCTCATCAAAATGCCTAACTTTTCTTCCAAATTCCTTTATTTGCTTAGGGCTATTACTTTTTAATATAGCATCTAACATATCTTGATCATTAAATATTCTTGCCTTCTCAGCCATCATATACTGTTCCATACAGCAATAATGACTAGTATCAATTGTAAACTTTGATTTCCACCATTGGCTCATGCAACTCTTTGTAATCTTTCCATCACTAGATGGTTGATGACCCCAGAAAAATATATATTTTGTCTTTTTACCCTTCCTAAAATCCTTTTGTAGGCTATCAAGAGAATATTTCAATTTATGATCTTTACTCCAAAATAATGTCCCATCATCATAAATATCTTCATCTGTATCCTTATACCAACCGAGCCATCCCTTCGGTTCTGGGAACATTTGTTGGTATTTCTGTTTTTCCTCCGTACTTAAACTAGAATACCATCTAAAATATTCATTAGCATATCCTTCTCCATATCCCATTCTCCAACCAATACTATACCTAGTAATACTTGGATACATCAGCCATAAAGGTGGCATTGGCTTACTTAAACTATATGTTTTTTTCATCTGTTTTTATTCCTTTCCTATATACAAATTAACGATCTCTAGCTTTTTTATTAGATCATTAACTCAATTTGATTTGAAAACACCATGTCGATCTTCCTCTTTATAACTTTATCATTTTGATCCAATTCTCCTGTTATAAACGGTGAATCAATATGCTGCTTACTTTTAATATTCTTTTGAGAATTTGCATAGCAATACACACATCCATTGCTACATGTGTTATATGCCCCAATATCAACACTCTTTACACAGCCACATTCAGACCTTTGATTTGAATCTTTAGGTCCCATTCCGCTGTAATTAAATAGTCTTTTAATCAAACCATCATCAATACACTTGCTATGCTTTATCCCAAATTCTTCAAGATTTATTTTTTCTGAACAAGTCTCAATATCAAGGCTATAGCTCTTTGCAATTTCAGAGAATGTTTTTGCAATGCTTATCATCTCATGATGTTCTAAGGCTCTAGTATTTTCTGACTGAATTCCTTTACTAATCTTTGGATATATATCTAGAAAGCTAATAACACATTTCTGAGTACTATTCTTTAATTTACTAGCTAGTAGATTAAATTTCTCAAAATGATCCTCAAGGCAAATATTATCCGATAGCAGTATTGGATCATACCTCCATATAACCTTCTCTTTACCTATCATACTAGATAGCTTTTTGAATATAGGTACTAGTTTACTTTTTGGCGGTAACCCTCTTTCTATCTGATGATCATATGAGGTTAGAGTGAATTGAAAGTAATAATTATAATCTTCTAATAGATCAATATATTTTAATATTGGATAAGGATTTTTTGTCCAAAAAACTATGCACTCCAAAGTCTCTCTGTCTAGTGAAACTTCACTTACTTGGTTATAATTCATTGGATTTCTTACCAGTACATATTTTTCTTTAAGTCTCCTTATAAACCAGTCTGAATAGTATGCTGGAATGTCAGTTCTTCTACTGGCACTTATAATCATTAAATCACTCTCCAATAGTTTCTATATTTATCTCTTTAGCAACCTATAAAAAAACTTTCTTTTTTATCACTTCTATATCAATATATCATTCTTCTTTTATCCACTCAACTTACCTGTAGCAATTTTAATTTGTATACGGATTCTTATCTGGTGGATCTATATCATTTCTCAGATATTACTGTCCTGGCAGTCTGCGTTTCTAGTAACATATATTGGACACTTGAATAGTATGTACTGGAAATAGGATATGTCTTTTACTACTTCCAACTACTTAAAAGGAGTTGATTTTATGTATAAAACCTTACTGATAGAACCCTCTAAAATTTGTCCAACCCCAACGATTTCTTTGGAAGTTCCCATGGAAATCAATTGCCAAGGTTCTATCAGTGGATTAGTAACCTCCGATGGAGTATCTCCAGTTGAAGGAGCTCAGGTAAGTTTTGCTAGTTCAGAACCTAATAGTATAAGTTTTGATCCTAACCCAGCAGTAACAAATGAGAATGGAGAGTATACATCAAGTGTTACTGTGACCACATCTACAGTTGCCACAGTTGTCACTTTCGTGGCCAGTACAGAAGTTAATAACACGCCAATTTCTGATACACAATTCACAGTTGCAGGATGCACGGCTATACCCGAAACAATTTATGTCGCTAATCAAGGTTCAGATAATGCATCGGCAATAGATGGTCAGAGCAACACGCTGATCACATCTTTTCCTGTTCAGCGTTTTCCCCTTAACTTAGCCATTACCCCTGATGGAAACTTTGTTTATATAGCCAATTTTAACAGCGCATCGGTTACTGTAGTTCGTGTATCCGATAATACAGTCATAGATACTGTAAATGTACAGGGAGGATCGCAGAATCTAGTCATCACTCCAGACAGTCAATTTGTTTATGTCTACAATATTGATGCTCGCACTGTTTCTGTTATACGTGTGTCTGATAACACTGTTATTGAAACAATTGGTATGGGTAAAGGTAATAGGGCCAATGTGTATAGGAATATCACCATTACCCCGAATGGTCAATTTGTTTATGTCACGAATACAAGCGATAGTACGGTCTCCGTCATCCGAACTTCAGACAATACAGTTATCAAGACCATCGATGTAGATACTTCCCCACTTTCTGTCGCCAGCACACCTGATAGTGCTTTTGTATATGTTGTAACTGCATTTGGCGCAGTAAACGTTATACGAACATCGGACCAAACAATAAGTGATACCGTAAATTTAGGGCTAAACCCTCAGAATTTAGCCATTACTCCAGATGGAGCATTTGTTTATGTAATTGGAAACACACAGTTTATAAATGTTATCAGAACATCGGATAATTCAAATTTTGCAAATATAGAACTAACCCGTGCTAACTTTGAAACTGATATTGTCATCTCTCCATCATCAGATTTCGTCTATGTAACTTCTAATCAAGTCTTTGAGGCCTTCGGCGCTCTAAATGTCATTGATGTAGCAAGCAATAAGGTCATTAAACAATTAAGCCTTGCTAATTCACCTCAGAGACTGGCGATTAATACCGACGGAAGCAGAGTTTATGTGTCCAACTCAAATCCTGATATCGTAGAAGTCATTCAGACCTCTGACAATACGCTTGTAACCTCTGTAAATGCAGGAGGAAATGGTGGTGTAGCAATAAGTGTTACACCTTGATGATGCTTGAAATCGACAAAACAACTATGAACAGCCCTTGCCAAGCTATACAAGGACTGTTCATTCTTTATGTTCTTCAATCACCTTACTTCTTTAGAGTTTTT
Source organism: Wukongibacter baidiensis (assembly GCF_050888315.1). Lineage (NCBI taxonomy): Bacteria > Bacillati > Bacillota > Clostridia > Peptostreptococcales > Caminicellaceae > Wukongibacter > Wukongibacter baidiensis. The sequence continues at coordinate 6,167,637 of NZ_CP138202.1, read as the reverse complement.
ATCCTTCCTGGGCTAACTGTTTAAAATATCAAGTTTTAAACTGTAACAACAGTTGAGTACGTCTTTTTTACTGATTTAAATTTAGTAAGTATGGGTATTTTAAAAGTAATTAATCCTGTTGAAAAGGTGGAGTTCAAATGTACGATGTATGCATCATTGGATCAGGTGTAGTAGGATGTTCTATAGCTAGAGAATTATCTAAATACGACAAAAGTATTGTCTTATTAGAAAAAAGCGATGATGTAAGTAATGGAGCATCTAAGGCTAATAGTGGCATTGTCCACGGAGGATATACGGCTAAGCATGGAACTTTAAAGGGTGAGCTTTCTTATAAGGGTAATCGCATGTTTAAGAAGTTAAATGATGAATTAAATTTTGGATATAAAGAAACGGGATCATTAGTATTGGGCTTCTCTGAAGAAGACAGAATCGTATTAGAAGAGCTTATTGAAAATGGCCTTAAGAACGGTGTTAATGACCTAAAGATAATTGATGGAGAAGAAGTAAGGAAGATCGAACCTAATATAAGTTCTAAAGTCACCTGTGCTCTTTTGAGTGAACATACGGGTATTACATCCCCTTATGAAATGGTTATAGCCCTTGCAGAAAATGCTTGTGAAAATGGAGTAGAACTTAGATTAGAAAATGAAGTAAAAGATATTTTAATTGATGATAACCATTTTACAATAATAACTACTAAAGAACATGTGAAATCCAAATATATAATTAATGCAGCTGGAGTATACAGTGATAAAATTGCTAATATGGTCGGCATATATGATTTTCATATTATTCCTAGAAAAGGACAATATGTTTTATTTGAAAAAGGCTATGGTAAGCTTGTAAATAGAGTAATCTTCCAGGTTCCAACAAAAAAAGGAAAAGGAGTTTTAGTAACAAGTACTTATCACGGAAACTTAATGATAGGCCCTAATGCAGAAGAGATCGGTGATAAAGATGATGTGAGTACAAATAAGGAAGTTCTTAATTATATAATAGACACTGCTAAAAAATCTATAGAAGAATTTGATATGAAAAAGATTATAACTTCATTTTCTGGGATTAGATCAACAAGTAGCACTAGGGATTTTATAATAGAAGAAAGTAAAGTAGATGGTTTCATAAATGTATCCGGAATTGATTCACCGGGTCTTACTTCATCACCAGCCATTGCCCTCAAGGTAGTTGAAATCTTAAAAAACGCAGGATTAGATTTAAATCTGAAAGATAATTTTAATCCCTACAGAAAAGCCATTATTAAGAAAAAGGAGTTAAATAACGAAGAAGTAAATAAGCTGATAAACATAGAATCTAGTCCAGAAAAAATAATATGTAGATGTGAGCAAGTTACAGAGGGTGAGATTGTAGATGCATTAAATCGAGGAATAAAAATCACCTCAATTGATGGTATAAAAAAGAGAACAAGAGCTGGTATGGGAAAATGCCAAGGGGCATTTTGTGGAAAGAGAGTAAAAAAAATAATAGCTAGAGAGAATCATATGCCTGAAGAGTTCGTAACTGAAAGAGGACCAGGTTCTTCTATATTAGGTCAAAGAGTTAAAAGGAATTTTTATAATGAACAGTAAGATAGTTTAGTGAATTAGAACTTAGAAGATATATTATGTTAATAAAAGGAATATTGTACTGGTAATATATTAGGACGGTTTGAGGTATCTATCGATAAATACTTCAAACCGTCCTACTCTCAATCTTAAATCCTATTTTTTTTGATAATATTATTAGAAAAGTTTCTCCAAGCTACTCCAAATCTAAGCTTTTCTCTGCAGCCCAAGTATAGAATGACTCGTCATAATTTCTAGCTTTTACATATCCAACCATTCTTAATACAATGGCTAAATGAGCTGATCTAATCCCGGCTGTACAGTATGTAGCAATCTCATCATCCTTATTGATTCCAGCTTCGCTAAACATGGAGTCTAATTCCTTTTGAGACTTAAGTGTTCCATCTTCATTGAGTAAACTAGTATATGGCATGTGAATAGCCCCTGAGAGATGACCGCCTCTGGCTTCACCAAATTTAGTTGCTCCATTATACTCCTCTTTACTTCTACTATCTAATACTTTAGCTGTTTCTATATTACTTTTAACCCAGTCAGTATCAGCTGTATAATCTAAATTTAACTCTTCTACTGTAAAATCACTTGCTTTAGGGTTAGTTCTTTCCTTTGAAACTTCATATCCTTTCTCTTTCCATAGATTAAATCCACCATTTAAAATTTTGGAGTTTTCAAGGCCAGCCATTCTCATCAGCCATACAAATCTACCATCTTCTCCCCAACCGTTCTTTGTATCACTATAAACTATTATAGTTCTCTCCTTATCAACACCGATATTAGAAAGGGCTTTAGATAACCTTTGTGCATCTAACACTACTCCCCAGCCTTTATCTCCTGGCTTCCCATCCATATTAGCAAAGCTTTGCCAAGCAACGTTAACAGCCCCTGGTATATGTCCCTTTTCATACTCCTTTTCTCCCCTTGCATCAAGAATAAGTATATTATCTTTTCCTATATTCTCATTAAGCCAATCAACACCTTCTATGTAGCTCGGATCAGCGTAGGTTCCATTACTTATTTGACTAGTATTGTTAGCTCCTTTAGCACATCCGACCAACATAAATAATGATATTACTGAAATTAGTAGAACCTTTAAAACCTTCTTATTCATTCTTTTCCTCCTCTGTGATAATAAGATTGATAAATATATAACCAAGTTCAACACTATCTATATTATTATATTTGTATTTGAAAAACTAATTGAAATATTTAATGGTTTCAGGTTCATTATAAATATTGTCTATAGTTCTACCTCTTTAATTTGCTTAAAGAAGTAATTTATATATTTAGATGCAATTTATTATTTTTTTCTATAGCCGCAGTTCTTTCATTGAAAATTACTATTGTACTTTAAAGAAATTAATTAATATACTTTATGCGAATAAAGAAATCTGAGGAGGTTATATGAATGAATAGCAACAAGACTACATATGCACTAATCTTTGCTTCTATGGGTATTGTGATTAATATTGTATTTGGCACCATAGTATCAATGTTGAAAATCCCGCTATTATTTCTAGATACTATCGGTACTATTTTTGTAGCAGTGGTTCTAGGACCTTTTTATGGAGCTATTTCAGGAGGACTAACAAATATTATACAAGGTATAATCACAAATCCTAAATCTATTCCCTATGAAATAGAATATACCTCATACTCTTTATCAAGGTGATACCCTAATTTTTCTGCAAGAGCCACAGACCTTAAATCTACAGCATCCCAAACAGGGTATATATTTTTTTCTAGGCATTCTAGTATCAACTTTGAAGCACAGGCCAACGCTAGTCCCTTTTGTCTATATTCTTCCTTCGTTCCGATAGTAATATCAATGAAGCCTTCACAAGAGCTGTATGAAGATGCTCCTGAAATTATCTCTTCATTGTGTACTATTACATATCCCATTCCATACTTTAAGAATTCTTTTAGTGACGAAAAATTCGAACAGCAGTCTGCCATGAATTTGTCCTCTATAACCTTATAGTACAGGACTTCGTCAATTCTTTGTATTTTAAACTCTTGCTCTACAGCAGAAATAAAATCATTGAGAATATTTTTTTGAAATATATCTGGTTCCCTTTTGATAGAAAATCGACTGAATCTTTTAAAACTATTGGGATAGTACTTTTCAAGAATTGAAACCCAGGAGACGTCATCGGCTACGATGATTTTTCTTTTACACTTATCAAGTAAACCTGATATTTTAGTTTCATCCCTCTTATCTTTAATAGACCCAAGCAAGTGACAGAAATCAGCAACAACAACTATTGCAATTGTAGGGTCTTTCTTACTATCAACCCACGCTTTTCCCATTTTTCCTTCAATACAAGACCAAAGGTCAATATTCTTCTTTCCTTTGCACAGAGGACGAAGATAGTACATCTCCTTATTTAATAGCTCTATCAAGTTAGAACCTCCTTAATATATAAGATGTATAAGTATATAATTACTATCACCTTTTTATTTAATTACAGTTTATAGTCAACTATATTAGCTATGCGAATTTTGTTTGCATAGCTCCATGCTAAGATAAATTCATCGACAACTATACTACTTAAGCAAATTTTGTGAAATTCCTTTAACTAGTTTTATCTATTTTCAATTATATTCTAAGTAAAATGGTTGAAAAAATTGAATTTTATGATATATTTTATTAGAATAACTATAGATTCTTTATTTATCATTAGCAAAATCTTATATAGTCATTTTATTTACTTTAATGGGGTGATTTGGTGTCAATAGTTGAAACCGAAGTTATACATATAATAAATGCCTATGAAAATAATTTAAAAAATGTATCAGTGAAGATCCCTAAAAAACAGATAACAGTCTTTACAGGTGTTTCAGGCTCTGGAAAATCCTCTCTATGTATTGATACAATAGCTGCGGAATCAAGAAGAGAGCTAAATGAAACTTTTCCAAGCTTCGTTCAGCAATATCTTCCTAAATACGGGAGGCCTGATGTTGAAAGAATAGAAAACCTTCCTATTGCTATAGTTTTAGATCAAAAAAAGCCAACAGCTAATTCCCGTTCTACTGTAGGTACATATACAGACATTTATTCTCTTTTAAGGCTTTTGTTTTCAAGAGTAGGTGAACCCTTTGTGGGATATTCCGATAGCTTTTCTTTCAATCACCCATCGGGAAAATGCCTTCGCTGCGATGGATTAGGAGTTGTAACCGATCTAAACATCCATAAACTTGTGGATTTTAATAAATCCTTAAACGATGAAGGTGTTATAAGTTTTCCTGCTTTTACAACAGGTGCGTGGCGATGGAAAAGATATGCTTACAGTGGTCTATTTGACCTTGATAAAAAAATCAAGGATTATTCTAAAGACGAACTTGATTTGTTCCTTTATTCGCCTCAGATAAAGCTAAAAAACCCGCCTCCTCACTGGCCAAAATCTGCTAAGTTTGAAGGTATATACCCAAGAATGTACAGAAGCATAATACACAAAAAAGAAGGAAAGAGGCATCAAAAAATACTTGATAAGATGATAACAACCTCTATTTGTCCAGAGTGTAGCGGCTCAAGGGTAAACGACAAAATAAGGAGCTGTAGAATAAACCATAAAAATATAGCCGATGTTACGGATATGCATATACCTGAAGCAATAAAATTTATTAAATCCATTGATCATCATTTAGCACAGGATTTAAAAAGAGAGCTCATAAAGCGTCTTACTGCATTGACTGAAATAGGCCTTGGCTACCTTTCTCTAAATAGGGGCATTGGAACCCTATCAGGAGGCGAAGCACAAAGGATAAAAATTGCAAAATATATAAACTCGGCCTTAACTGATGTAGTTTATGTCCTTGATGAACCTAGTGCTGGACTCCATCCCCACGACATAAAGCTTTTAAAAGAATCTCTGATTAAGCTGAGAAATAACGGAAACACGATTTTGATCGTTGAGCATCACAAAGAAATCATAAAAATGGCAGACTTTATTATTGATATGGGACCAAAGTCAGGTTCTAAGGGAGGAGAAATAATCTTTACAGGTTCCTACGAGGATCTTATAGATTCCGATAATCTTACTGGAAAATCATTAAAACACAGAAAATCCTTTAAAACGTACCTTAGGAAGCCTACTGATTGGTTCTCAATTAGTAATGCTAATTATCACAATTTAAAAAATCTCTCTCTCAAGCTTCCTTTGGGGGTTTTAACGGTTATTGCAGGCGTGGCAGGTTCAGGAAAAAGTTCTCTCATGGATTTTTTTCAAAGTGTTTATCATAAAGAGATAGTTTCTATAAATCAAAAAAATATCGGAAAAAGTTCTCGGTCAACGCCTGCTACATACCTAGATATTTCAGATCCTATAAGACAGCTTTTTTCAAAGTCAAACAAAGTAAGCCATACATTGTTTAGTTTCAACTCAAAGGGAGGCTGTCCCGCATGTGGTGGTAAAGGAATTATCATTTCTGATATGTCCTTTATGGATTCGATTGAAACAGTGTGTGATGTTTGCCACGGAAATCGCTTCTCTATGGAAGTTCTTAAATATACCTATCATGGTAAAAACATTGCAGAGGTAATGAATCTTACTGTTGATGAGGCTATTGAATTTTTCAAAGGGGAAGATTTTACTGAGAAACTACATTCTCTTGAAAGGGTAGGCCTTGGCTACCTTCATCTTAATCAGTCAATTACAACTTTATCAGGAGGTGAACTCCAACGAGTTAAGCTCGCAAGTCAGCTTAATCAAAGAGGAACAGTATTTATACTTGATGAGCCAACTGATGGACTCCATCTCAACGACGTTAAAAAACTCATGAAGCTCTTTAATCAGCTTGTGGATGAAGGAAATAGCCTTTTTCTTATTTCACACAACATTAATGTAATGAAAGATGCTGATTATATTATAGAGCTTGGTCCTAGTGGTGGAATGACTGGCGGTAGTATACTCTTTTCAGGAAAGCCTGGAGAAATGCTAAATTCAGAAGTATCAATAACACGTCCTTATTTAATTGATAGTTTGCCAGATATGTTAAAGTCACAATAGAAGCTTTTATAATTCTTTAAATATTTTTGCTAGATATAACTTCCCTACTATCTAACAGTGTTTATATGACTTGGATTTTATTCAGGCAAGACAAGCTAGTCTAGTTGCATAGGTCTTTACTAGCTTGTCTAACTGTAAGCCTTTCTATATTTACCTACCTTTTAGTAGCGCTCCAAGCTAAGATAAATTCATCGATTGATTGAAATCGTTCTTTTCTATCTTTACGTACTGCTTTTGAAGCAACTTCAAATAATGTTTTACTGGCCACCCATTTTTCAAAAGAGTGGTCTAGTTCTCCACCAGTTAAAGCAAATGCAGTAGCCTCCATAAGATAAACACTAATTTTTCTTAAAGAAAAAAATAGCTGGTTAGTAAAACCAGCCAAAACTTCACTTTTTTAGTTTTTTTACGCCTTCTTTATATTTTCTTCTCAATTTTTTCTAGACGTTCTCCAATATTCCTTAGTTGAGCCACTATTTCCATCATTGCACTTTCCATTTTCTTCATTCTTTCATTCTCCAGTTTTTCTTTCTCCTTCATACGGTCTATACCATATGGATTGTTATAATAGCTCATAACTTATCCCCCTTTTAATATGATTTTTATTGATAACTAATCCCAACAATCATCTACAAACCAATGTCTTATATTATTTGCTATTTTAACAAGTGTAAGCATTAATGGCACTTCTACTAATACACCAACTACAGTGGCTAGGGTTGCACCTGATTTAAGCCCAAACAATGATATTGCTACAGCAACGTCAAGTATTATTTCTCCTTTATCTACTCATTTATCCTCAATCGCCTTTTTCATTAAACACATCGATATTCATCTATGTGAAGAGCAAAAAAAATTTTTTCTTAATAACATCTATCATTTACTAAGATGTTTCCTTATTTCATCAACCTTGGCCACCTTTCCCATAACTACTACCTTTTCATCAACTACTAATGCCGGTGTCTTCATTACACCATACTTCATTATTTCCTTAAAATCTTGAATTTTTTCGATAGTTGCATTAACACCTAATCCTTCTACAGCCTTCTTAGCATTTTCCTCAAGTTTTTTACAGTTTGTGCATCCTGAGCCTAAAACCTTGATTATCATTTAAACTCCTCCTTTAATTAATATATGTTTTGAGTCTTCTAAATTAAATTAACAAGTGAGCTACTCCATTAAATAAATATCCGACTCCAATAATACCAATACCAGTAATAATTACAAAAGTAGTTATAAGTTTAGGTTTTATAACCTTCCTCAAAAGTATCATCTCTGGAAGAGATAGTGCAGTGGTTGCCATCATAAATGATAGAGCAGTTCCTATTCCTACACCTTTGTTAATTAGTGCCTCCGCAATTGGTATAGTACCTAATGCATTTGAATATAGTGGAATTCCAACTAAAACTCCTACAAGTACTGCTAGAGGATTATTTGGCCCTGCATACTTAGCTAATACCGGAGCTGGAGCCCATCCGTGAATAGTTGCTCCAATAGCAATCCCGGCTACTAGATATAACCATATTCTCTTAATAATCTCTTTGACATTGTCTAATGCGAATTTAACTCTATCCTGATTACTCAGATCTTCAATTGCTACTTCACCCATTTGTATCTCATATACATATTCCTCGACTTCCTTTTCTAATCCTAATGCTCCTATTAATAAACCTCCTGCTACACCTACTATAACTGCTGTTATAATATATGCTACAGCTATCTTCCATCCAAAGGATGCTAGAAGTATCGCAAAAGCTGCTTCATTTGCTATAGGTGATGTTATTAGAAATGAAAAAGTTACTCCAAGAGGTACACCGGCTTCAACAAAACCGATAAAAATCGGAACCGATGAACATGAGCAAAACGGAGTTACTAATCCTAAGAGTGATGCCATAATATTTCCTGTAATGCCACTGAATCTACTTAATATCTTTTTAGTTCTTTCCGGTGGAAAATAACTTCTTATATAGGAAATTGTAAAAATCATGAAACCAAGTAAAATAAGTATTTTGATCGTATCATAGATAAAAAAATGTATACTCGAACCTAACTTTGTAGCCATGGATATACCAAATACATTCTCAACTAGACTCTCTACTATATTGTAAAGCCATTTAAATTGCAATATATTATTTAGCCATTCTATCAATTTAATCAACTCCTTATCTTCCAAGTTAACTTGTTTATTTCTTTGTATAACTTTTTTATTTTTGATATTATGATAATTCTCAAACCACCCCTTTGTATAAATTTTCTATATTAAAGTTAGTATATTATAAAATTCTAATATACTAATTTACTAATATAATATTCCTGTTTTTTCTATTTGTCAATAATTAAAGTAAAATTTCTCCCAGAAAAACAACTTTAATAAAAACGAGTTAATACACGGAAGCATGTTTTTTTATGGCTTTACAGAATCAAAACCAAATGATATTTGCTTTTTTCACAAAAAAAAGCTACCAATGATACCTTGGTAGCCAAATATATTCAATTTTATTTTTTCTTATAAATAAGAGGCTTCATCTTTTAACCTCTCACTATCTAACACTATGATTTTGCCATTGGAACGCTTAATAATACCTGTTTCCTCTAGTTCAACAACAATTCTTCTCAAATGACGTGGTGAAATACCAAAGTACTCAGCTGTTTGTTTAAACTTTACCTTAATAGCTCCATTAGTACCATCGGCCAAATCATAAAAATACTTAGCTAATCTACTTTTTAATGGATACAGCAATGCTCTAGAATACTTAATAGAAGTACTTCTAATTTTGCAAGCCATTCTTTCACATATAAATTTGTAAAAGTAAATGTTATTGCTAAGATACGATTCAAGTGTTTTAATAGGAATTGCAATTAGGGTAGTTTTAACTAAAGCTTTTACGTTATGATAATATTTGTCATTAAATATATATTCAATATCACCAAGTATATCAATTGGCTGCAAATAATCTAGCAACACAAATTTCCCCTCTTCTGATGAAGGAGAAACTCTAGCTCTTCCCTCTACTAATATATAAAAATAATTCCGCTCGCTATTTTCTATTAGAATCATTTCATCTGCCTCATACCGATGTAGTTCAATTTCTTCGATACTATGATCATCAAATATATTGCTCAGGGAGTATTTATCTATATATTTTTTTAATACCTCTATCCTACCTACTTTTTCCAAAGCTATCACCTCTAGAATAAAAAAGTCTTTTATAAAACTTTTCTATTAACATCTTTCTTTTCATTATTACTATGTGACTCTAATTTTATTTTACCAAATTTTTTTTATACTTCCCCGGACAATTGTCCTCACTTAATGAAAAAATATTAATTTATACTGTTATTAAATATTGAAAGTAAAAAGAAAGGTGGACTCGATATATGAAGTCAATTATTGATGATATTAACTTATCAGAATCTGGTAAAGATCGTATTGAATGGTTTAGAGCTCAAATGCCTATTTTAAGGAGTCTTGAAGAAACATTTGTTAAGGAACAAACTTTTAAAGGAACAACTCTAGCAATATGTATGCATGTAGAACCTAAAACTGCATTTTGGATAGAGGGTCTATTAAAGGGTGGTGCTGAGCATATTTATCTAGTTGGTTGTCTTGGAACTACCAAAAAGGATACGGCAGCTTATTTAGCTACTTTAGATAAAGTAATTGTTTTAGCAAAGGAAAACGATACCTTAGAAGATCATAAAAAATATCTTAAGGAAGTAATGAAACATAAATGTGATCTTTTCTTAGACAACGGAGGTAGCTTGACCCTTGCATACTATGAAGCCAAGCCAAACTGGAAACCGCTTGGAGCCAATGAGGAAACTCGTTCCGGCAAGCTTCTTATTGAAGATGCAAAGTTAGATATAGATTTTCCAATCATTGTTATCGATGATTCTCCTCTAAAAAAAATGTTAGAGAATGCAATTGGTGTTGGCCAGTCGGTAGTAGATGGCTTTATGAGATGTACCAGTTTACTACTAGGTGGAAAAAAAGTGTTAGTTATAGGTTACGGTTGGTGCGGCAGTGGTGTTGCAACTAAGTTTAAAGGAATGGGTGCTACGACAATGGTTTATGATATTGACCCTTTATATAGTCTTAAAGCAAAGGCTGAAGGTCACTTCGTTGGAGAACTAGAAGAACTTATTCCTATGGCTGATGTCATTATTACTGTAACAGGTAGATTTGATGTTATTAGACCTGAACACGTTGCATTAATAAAAGATGGAGTAATTCTTGCTAATTCGGGTCATTATGGCTTTGAAATAGATGTACAAGGCTTGAAAGAAGCTTCTTCTGAAGTGTTAGATGTAAAAAAAGGCATTACAAAACTTACTGTTGACTCTAAAACACTTTATATATTGGAGAATGCCAGCCCTATTAATCTATCAGCAGGAGATGGCAATCCAATAGAAATTATGGACTTAGGACTAGGACTTCAGTCAGCATCTGCTGCTAAAATAATTAACAATCATGATACCTTAGTTAATGGAATGCAAACGGTACCAGATGACATTAATCAAGCCATTAGTGAAATATCCCTTAAAAGTATTTAAGATTACTGACATTGATTAAATTTATCATAAGTTGTACAGCATCATTCTTATTGGATGCAATTAAGGAAAAAAAGCTTCTTTTATTGCATCCAATTTCAATATTATATACAGTTCAGGTAAATCACTTTCATATGTACATTAATTTCCTCTACTTCAAAGCATTTAAAATGAGATCACAGAGTCTCATGGTTTCTACATTATCCTTATCATTAGAAGATGGTATTACTCCATCCCTTAAGCATGTAGATAAATGATTCATTTCTCCAACAAACCCTCTAAGATATATGTCCCGCAAAGTACCTGACATTGGTGTCATGGATGGGGTAAATATGCGATCTTCTTCAGTATGGGCTGCATAAGATACTTTATCATTTTGCTTGCTTTTATGTATAATAACCTTATTAATCTCCTCAGTTTGTACAAAACCATCATCAAACGTTACTGTTAAGTTTTCACTCTCCCTTGACCAAGCCGTCATACTAGAAAAGTAAAAACTACCCACTACGCCTGACTCAAATTTTATAGAAAAACACTGGGATATATTTTCATTATGACTGTTACTAAATCCAGTAACATCCTTAACTTCACCAAACAAATACCTTACTAAATCGATGATGTGAATTGCTGCAAGTTTAATAAAGCTTTCTTCATCTTTGCAAAAAGGTGTACCATCCACTGCAAAATTAACAGTAAAAGAACGTACTTCACCTAACTCTTTGGATGCAATCATTTCTTTTACTTTTTCATAGCATGGAGCAAATCTCTTCATAAATCCAACCATGGCAAAAACTCCATTTTCTTTGGCTAGTTCATGTATGATTCTAGCTTCTTCTTCAGTCCATCCTAATGGCTTATCGACAAATATATTTTTCCCTAATTTTATACATTCCTGTGCAATTTGAAACTGATCTTTAGGCTGAGCCACAATAATAACACCGTCACATGGTTCAGATGCAAGCATTTTCTTATAGTCATCATATGGATTGCCTTCGCTCCCAAATCTAATCAAAGCTTTCCTGGAGTTTTCTATATTTCGCGTTGCGATAGCTTTGATTTTTATTCCCGCTTCAATTGCTGATGGATAAATATTTGTTGAAGCGTGAAAACCTGCCCCAATAAAGCATAAGTCTATAGGTCTCATGTGAGTTACCTCCTTAAGTATTACATTTTCTACTTAGTCAGTTGTTATATAATCTTGCCACATTTGCAGCCATTTCTTTTCACCTAACTCCTTTAGCTTCTCCTGATTTAGAATTAGATCCTGATCTAGCTTTAACCAGGTCTCAGAAAATTTCTTGAATCGACTACAGGGAAATGATTTGCATTCGTAGCAATATCTATATCCCTTTTTTTCTACGCAACATACATAAATACCTTTACATCTTCTTTTCTTACAATGCTCTCCTGCGCCTAAACAAGGATTTTTTTCTCTTACATAGTTTGGACATCCACCGCAGTAAATACCACATGGTGGTATATACCCATCATACTTTCTCATATATCCCCCAATTCCCTTCATATAGATACAGGCTACCTATTTTTTGACTCATTATTCTTCGGCTTTATAGGTATCCAAACCTCCTCTTCCGCATTTGGATCATCAGGCCTATAATTCTTCTTTAGAACTTCAAAATGTTCTCTATGATCTAGTTCATACTGTGAACTTGGCAACCATTTTTCAAATATATATTGCTGAGTTAAGTGAAAGGCATTTGCAGGTCCTTTATGTATGAAAACTGCATACAAACCGCCTTGTAAGACGTAGGTTAGCATTTCATTAGGCACATCATCGAAATCTGTGACTTCCACAACTGCCCACTTTTCAAACTCAGTATCGGGAGTATGCTTCTTACCGTATACATTCATAGATATGAAATTAGAATCTACTCTATTTTTTATGTTACTATGTTTCTTCATAAAACCATTCCACAACTCAAATGTTTTATCGTTCATGAAACTCATCTCTTTACTCATTCCTATAAGCTTTTTTTCTTGTAAATTTTCTATTCTTACCATTCTTCTTTCTCCTTTATAGGTATATACTGATCGACTCTACACGTTCTTTCCGGATCATCTTATTAAATAAGCATATATATAATTCTTCTTAATATCACTTACGTATCTTTTTCCTCATCATAAACTTCTATTATAATCTTACTACAATCATTACATCTAAAACCTTCAATAACTGGTCTAAAGCCAGGTCTTGTACTTACAACCTCTCCACCATAACCCAGAAACTCAATAAACTTATTACCCTTCTCTTCTGAGCTATACCATCTCAGATCTCCTCTATCTCCCTTTATAGTTCCATAAGCCATAGGTTTATTACAATAAGGACATTTCATATCTAATCACCTCAGCAGCTTTATCATATATTCTTTAAACTTTTTTGCTTCTTCTTCTGATAGTTTGCTTTCCACATACATTCCCATTCTCTTGAGTGAATTAATTTCACCTTTCTTGATCGCCTTCCCCTTTTCGCTTAATCTAATAAAATACACTCTTTTATCTTCTGATGACTGTTCTTTGTATACAAGTCCCTCTGACTCCATTTTTCGTACGGCAACTGAAGTAGATGCCTTAGTTATATTTAGGGCCTTGGCAATTGAGCTTATGGTTGCATCCTCAGAATTTGCTACAACTTCTAATACTCTAAAACTTCCGTAACTTATTTTTTCGAGCTCTTCTTGACCAATAAGTTTTATCTTTTCATCTCTTACCATTTCACTCATTTTATCGGTTAACTTATCAATTATCTCATATAGTTCCATTCTAACACCTCATTGTGTCTTAGTCTTTATTATTGTAATTTTATCATTGAACATCCAATGACTCAAGGAGGTTTGAGAGTAATAGAATTGAACTATCATATATTCAAATCTATATTGCCTCTATTAATCCTCTGCTCTTCTTTTAAAAATGGGATATGAACTATCAACTTCAATAGCATACCTACACCTAGAATCAGTATTGGTATCCATACTGGATAACTTTCGAAAAGGATTCCATAGACATACATCCCAATAATTCTTGAGAGAGAAATAAAGATAATAAATACGGAAATAAATCGTCCTAACATATTTTCTGGAACTTCTGTCTGATAAAAGGTTCTGAAAAAAACTGCATAAAAACCAAATGAAAGAAACATTACAAAACATGCCATTGAAAGGTATATTACTGGCAGATTTACTGATCTACTCATAAGGTCTACAACTGGAGTAAAAATCACAATAGCGAAGAAAAATACCGATGTCAATATTCCTAGAATCCCTATATTAATATTTTTTGATACATCCTTATCTTTGATTGCAAATGCCAAGAATCCAGCAAGGATTGTTGCAACAGATATTGTTGCTCTAACTATTCCATAATGTATCTCTGGAGATTTAAAGGTTACTAGAAGTAAAGAAATGATCCCAACTTCTATAAATGGTATTAAAAAAAGATGTGTTAATGCTCCATTTACCACCAAGGAACCAACTCTTATATCTTCTTTTAATAACTTGAATACACTTAGCATATCTTTAGCAATTTTTCCTTTTTTCTCAGATATGGTATCATCAAACGTCAATAGCATTTCAGAAATTGCTGAGACAATAAAAGTTATAGCGTCAACTAAAACGATAACAAAAAGCCCACCAGATACATACAACGCACTGGCTATTAGCGGTGAAATAACGTTAAGTGAGTTGTCTATAGTCTGATCAATGGAGTTGACATCCTTTCTATCCTCCAGAGGAACAATTTTGGGGATGACTGACACTGAAGCTGGTATAAAAAAAGTATCGGCTATTGCAAATGTAAGAATAACTAAATATATAATCGGAAGACTGTAATTATTGAATATTAATATTCCTATCAGGGCTACACCCCTTGCAAAATCCAAAAGTATCATTAATTTCTTTTTGGGAATTCTATCTACTATTGCTCCTGAAAAAGAACTGAAAATTAATCTTGGAATATAAGCGATTGCCATAATTGTACCAAAAGCTTTCGGTGAATTTGTAATCTTTAACACGTGTAAAGCTAGGGCTGTCATAAGCATTACATCTCCAAAAATTGAAGTACTTCTTCCAAAAATAAGTAACATTATATTCTTGTTTCTAAATATACCTTTCATAAATACCCCACCTTATAAAAAAATAATAGCCATATAATTAGTTAGTTATAGCTAACTAATTATATGGCTATATTCTATAACAGGGTAATAATTTTGTCAATTTTATTGTTCAAACTCTGTACTTGTTATACTTATTTAATCTTTTATCTCCATTTCCATATTATACATAATTGGCTCAAAGCCTTCATTGATATAAAATGATATAGCGGAATTATTGCTTGGTATTACCGATAATCTGTAATACTTAATCCCACGCTCAGAGCCCCATTTCTTAGCAGCATCAATTAAAGCTTTTCCTACTCCTTTTCTTTGAAAAGATTCTTGAACTATTAAGTTCTGAATGTATATGTATCTCTTTTTAATTAAAACTGGTATATTTTTTGTCTCATTTAAATGAATTTCAATCAATCCAACGATTTTCCTATATTCTTCTGCTATTATCAGTTCACAACTTTCATTATTTATTAATTTTTTAATTTCTTCATTGGTAGTCTCAGCAATCTTAAAAAAGCTGGGTAAAAGTTCTGCACTTGAGTGGTTTAGTTCATCGAGTAGAATTTTTATACTTTCCATATCTTCTAAAACAGCTTCACGTATAAACATTATTTGACCCCCTAGAAATTTTTTAACTACTTTAGTCGCCCTAATCATTCACTATTCAACTCATTATGTTATAATAATTACATAATTGTAAAATAGTACCTAACAAACACACTGCTGATGTATATTATTATTTTTATAAATATTTTAAATTTATTCTTGTTATAATAGGAGGTTTTATAGATGAAAGAAAGATTAATTCGTTTCATAATCATATTTTCCCTTAGCTTATTCTTATGTAGTTGTACCACCTATACAAACGGGACTAACGAAACCTCTTCACAAATAGATCCATATTTTCAAGAGGATGCACTTTCATATACTGATGTTATTGGAGACCCTGAATCTGCTGATGCTATTTTCAAAAAAGTGTTTAAGCTAAAAAGTCTAACTAGCCATATACTATATTACTCCCCAGGACAATATAATTTTGTGGTTAATTTCGATAGCTCAGTAACTAGCTTAGAAATTGATGAATTCATGTCATACTTTTCTAACTCATTTATTAGCATGCATCCAGCTCCAATAGGAACATCTCCTTATCAGTCTCAATTAACGGACATACTTAAGTCCGAGGATAAACCTTTTGAAAAATTGAGCTTAAGAGTATATATTAATGATGTTAAGGCCTTTAGATATGACTACACATTTAAAGATTTAAAGCTAACATCGTGCAAATATTGGGAAAATGTTTATAATAACTATACCTTCAAAACCCTTAAAAGTAAGTCTGTTGAAGACTTTATTAAGAAAAATGGAGACCTGCGTAGTACTATCAATATTAGAAAAACCTTTAAAAATGATGGAGTTATTATAGTAAATGTAAAGAATAATAAAATGTACAGCGATAGGTATATAAATAAAATGAAAGAAAAAATAGAAAATGACCTAGCACCGGCCTTAGAAAAAGAAACCCTTGATAAGTATGGTACTAATTCTCAATATCTAGGGATAGTACTACAATTTGAAGCTTCAAAAAATATCTATCAAGAATATGTATATTATAATGGTAAAGATGAAGATAAAGGCTGGATTGATGTGAACTGGATGGAACATAAGTTTCTATCTAACTATATACAGAATTAATGTTCCTTCACGATCTATTAATTGGATTTTCTAGATAGTATAAAGGGTGTCACAGAATGATGAATTTCTGAGACACCCTGTGGCTATCTATCAATTTTTTTCTTTGATACTGGTATATGCGCCACTAAACATTGCAAACAATAGCCCTGTAATTGGGAACACAATCCAATTAATATGCCATTGATTAAAAATCAAACCAGTAATCAAAAAGATGATAACAGCAAGTGGCCACACAATTGCAGCAACAGCACTAATTACTTTGTTGTTTTCCTTGCTGAGATTTGGATAGTCCTCAATTTTTAATAATTTTTTATAGCTTATTTGAATCCATCCAAAGTATATGAAAATATATACTGCTACAGAAATGATAAGCAACAGGAGAACTACTCCATAACTTGATGCATTGTCGTTTATCACCGATGTTATAAATAATGCCACTGGTGATAGAATACACATCATTACACCAATAATTACTGATAGTATATAGGTCGAATGAGAAGAATCTTTTTTGTACTCAATAGACTTTCTTACATGAGCTTGTAGTTCAAAGCCATTACCTATATGCTTATATTTATCAATGGTCAGTCCAGCATATACAAACATACCAACAGCTATCGCAATAAGTGAAAAGAAAGGAATGAGACTAATCATCCTTACTGAACCCTCTGAAAAACCAGTTATGAAGCCATCCTCTATTAATTGTGGAACTAGAATTAGTAGAGATGCTCCAAGCAAGCATAAAAACACACCAATTCCAATGAAGTTACTAATTTTTTTGTTTACTCTCAAGTATTCATTCACTTCATCTTCAGTTAGAATAGGAAGTTCTTCTTTTTCGTCTTTAATCTCTATGTCAAATTCTTTTATTAATTCATCAATATTCCCAAATTCTGAAATTACAATACCTATTGCTTCATTTTCTGACTTACCATCTCTTTTAAGCTCATTGTATTTCTCTTCCATATTGGATAATATGTCTTCTCTCAAGTCTTTTATTTGTTTTGTTTTTGGTAAAGTTGCAAACATATTATCTAAGTAATTAATAATTGTATCCATTTTACAACTCCTCCTTTATAAATCGATTAATAACTTCCTTTGTTACCTCCCATTCTTTGCACTTTTCCTTGTAATAGTTTATCCCTGCTTCAGTTATACTATAATACTTACGCCTTTTCCCATGGGTTTCTTCCTTAAAAAATGATTCAATATATCCGTTTTTCATCAAACGATTGAAAGCAGAATATAATGTTGTCTCCTTCATGATGTATTTTTCATCTGAAAGTTCTTTGATATTCTTTGATATCTCATATCCATAGGAATCATTGTCTAATAGCATATACAGAATAATCGTATCATTATACCCTCGAATAACATCACTGCTAATCAAATATATTCTCCCTCCTCTCATTCTTACCACTACTTTAGATTTAAAATGATAGTTATATTAGTTTTACTCCGTCAGTCGTACTACATCTGTCGTAGTAATTTTATTATAGCACAATTACTACGACAGGTGTAGTAATAATTTTATTTTTTGCCAAACGAATATATTTATGTACATAAATAAAAAAGCCTCATTATTTGATGTTTAGAGGCTTTTATAAGATTACTAGATTGTTATTTCCAATATTTGGATAGTTTTTTCAGATTAAAGAAAGAACTATTTTAGTAGATTCTTCTCACAATAGGAATGAAATTATCAATCGTAGACATTATATGATTATATAGTAATATAATCATATAATGTCTCTATTTTTAGAATAACATTTCAAAATCTCTATCTTTTCCTAGTTTTTGCAAAACTTTATCTAGATTATTCTTTATTTCATTGCAGTTAAAATTATTTGCTTTATACCTATTAAGCCTTTTGACATCTTCTGAATGTTTATTCTGCCCTTTGATTTCTAACAGAACCCAATCATAGAAGGCTCTTTTTTCATTCATAAACCTCTCATCAATACTATAATACACCCATTGCGAAACTTTTTCACTAATTATAATTTTTTCTGTTTTTAACTTGTTTAAATGCCTAGATAAATTTGACTGTTTAATCTGCAGTAACACTTCTAATTCACAAACACAAAGTTTTTGTCTGGATAATAGATTAAATATTCTAAGTCTATTCTCATCTCCAAGAGCTTTAAAAATATCAATAAGTTCCATAGCAACCTCCTACCGCTTAATCATATTACTATTTGATCATATAATAATTTATTCTTGAGAATTTGTCAATATTTAATCAAAAACAAAGACGACTAAAGTCGTCCTTAAGCTTCAATATTTTAATCATTCACTATCCTTCCTGAGCCAATGCAGCCATTCTACCATTAGAGACCGTTGCTGTAATGCCTTCTGCCGATATTTCAATAGGCTTAGCGGTTACAAAATACTCACAACAACCAGGACAGGTTATACAATCGCAAAAGGTAAAATTAAATATGTTTGTTGATCTTCCAATGGTCTCAAATTCTATTCTTTCCAATACCCAGGTCCCTATTGATATAGCTTTTCTATTGTCACAAACTCTGAACAATTCGTAAAGAATTATACCATCAACAGCATTGTCAACAAGTACTTCAAAACTTACAAGACTTGAAAACTCAATATTTATCATTGGCTTACACAAACAAGTGGTATCTATGGTAACCCATGCTAATAGAAATGCTGGGTCATTTGATGACGTAAAGGTTTTACTTCCGGTCCCCTCACCGCATTCAAGTAATATTTTTTTCGCTGTAGGATGCTTTGGTACGCAATCAATACATTCGATTTCTCTATCAAGGATTTTACAATCATTCGATCCACCTGATAACTGGGCAAGTGCAACCATTCTAACATTATCCACTACTACATCCGCTCTAGCATCATCAATATTTACTTCAAGGGGGGTAATCATTACAAAGTATTCACAGCATCCTTCAGGGGCTTTACATTCACAAAAAGTGAAATCGAAGGTTTTATTTACTTCCGAAGCGTCATTATTATCTATTCTCTTGAAGTTCCAAATACCAAGTGATAGTGGTTCCTTGTCACCACAGACTCTAAGCAATTCAAATTGTAAACTGACATCTCTCACATCTTCATCAATTTTTATAATACTTGAAAACTCAATTAGAACTTTAGGCTTACTTAAACAACTAGTATCAATGGTAACATGGGCTATATTAACTGATGGTTGTTCTGCTCTAAAAGTTACGCTTCCATTTCCTTGACCACATGCAAGCAATACTTCTTTAGGCCTGGGATGTTTTAGTTTGAATTTAGTGTCATCATAGTTTGGCAAATAGGTCTTATTTTCACCCTTTAAAGAATCACATAAAGGTTGGGATAATGCTGACATTCTTCCATTACTAACTGTTGCCGTTGCTTCTGTTATTTCGATTGGTGTAACAGTCACAAAATATTCACAGCATCTTGGACAATTTGTACACTCACAAAAGATAAAACTAAATGATTCTTCTAGACGATCAAATGCTGCTGATCTGAAATTAACTTTTTCAAACCTCCAAACTCCTAATAATTTTGGTTCAGCATCTCCACATACTCTAAACAATTCGTATTGTAACCTAACACTTCCAATGCTAGATAGTCCCACAATATCAACTATGCTAGAGAACTTGACTAAAACTTCAGGTCTATTCAGACAGGTCGTATCAAGGGTAACATAGGCTAATTGAAATGGAGCATCGTTAGTTGATGTGAAGACTCTACTTCCCGTTCCTTCTCCACATTCTAGTAATATTTTTTGATGATTTGGGTGTTTTGCTTTACACTTGGCAAATTTATTCACAGGCTCACAGGATTTACAATCTTGACAGCCTTGATCATTGTTCACTGTCATACCTCCTAACAATATGAAGCTTTAAATGCAAAATTTTTTCAGAATTATGCTCCGTTCTCACTACATCATATGTTTTTTATTAACATCTGTGATAAATTTTGTCCAAAATATCATACACTCTTTATGCGACACCCACACTAACTAGATTTCTCATATTCCGATTACTTTTTATAAACGCACATTCATAAAAACACTTGCATATTGTACAGCAAAAAAGATAATTATTGGAAAGGAATGTTTATATTGAGTAATAACAAAAGTGAATTGTTAGATAACTATGACGTCTATGTAGGTAGTTCAAGAATGAACATTGTTTCACATATTCACAATGATTCAGTAGAGAATAACATTACAATTGAAATGGTTCCCATTGGCATGGTACAGATTAACAACGAATCTGGCAATTTTATATACGTATTCAGTAAAGACAGTATTATATATATCATCAACGTAGAAGATAATCAAATTCATGGAACCATTAAGTTACCTGGCTTATTAGATAATCATAATAACCATAACATTGCCTTAAGTCACAATCAATCTACCCTCTATGTAGCCAATTCCAATCCTGATTCAGGAACTGGAGGATGGATATCAGTTATTGACATTAGGCAGCATACCCTAAAAAACTCTATCCAAGTAAAAGGAAACCCTATAGGTCTTTCACTAACCCATGGTGAATATGAAGGTACCGAAAAGTTATATGTAATTAGCAAGGGGGCTCATTCTTTATCTATCATAGATACATCCAACGAAGAGGTTCTTAAATCTTTTTTCTTATCACTAGATGAGCCACAAAATTTAACCATAACTCCTGATAATAAATATTTCATTATTGGTTACAAATCCAGTGGTAAACTTCATGTCGGAGATATACAAACGGATAGCGTCATAAAGAGTATTTATAGCAACAAGGCAAAAACTCATTGTCTTGCTATATCAATGGATGGAACATTGTTGTATGTGTGCGGAAAAAGAAGTACCTCAGATAAAGGTCAAGATAAGACAGAACTAAGAATATATGATATTTCTAATGGCTTTCGTTTTGTTCGTGTCATGACTCTTAACGATAAAAGTACTGATCCACGGATGATTATAGAGTGTAAGAATGATGATGACTTTACCTCTATATTTGTTTCAGCAGAATACAGTCATAAAAAAGTATATCTCTATAAGATAGTTAGAGATATACATGTTAATAGCTTTATACTTAAAAATTCTCGAGAATTCTCTAATGAATTTAACGGTTTCTTTGCAATGACCCATGATAGCAAATATATAGTAACTGCTAATCCATATAGAAATAGTATTAGTTATGTTGATGCTGAGTCATTCAAATCCGAAGGGATAATAAGATTAAGAAAATATCCTGATACGCTTTTAGTTGTTGATAGTTCCCACATACAACCACTAAAATCTATTTCAGAAGTGCAAATAGTTGAGAACGACAAGATAGATAATTTATCAGATGACTACGATGATAATAACTAATCCTTTAGTTGGAGCTGTCTCATAAAGATCTCTCATGAGTTCAGCTCCTGGATACTTTATACGAATGCACCTCAGTATTTTGAAATGCCGGTGTTTTAGCTAGTATTGACGTACATGTCGAGCTCCCTAAATTTCAAATATCGTACAAACTTACTATTCTAGTCTTTTTTGTTTTTTTGCTTTTCTCTAAACCTACGTACTTTCATAAGATTTCCACATTTAGAATCACACCATCGCCTTGTCCTACTTCTACTCTCATCGTAGAAAACCCATTTACATTCTGGATTCTCACAAATTTTTATTCGTTCATCATCGTATTCAGTGAGTAACATAACGAAAGATGCTACTATTTCAGAAACAATCCAGTTTAAATCCTTTGTTACAGTTGTTAATTGGCTTAAATATTCTCCGCTACTATACAATAATTTGCGCTTGACCTTAGATAAAGCAAGGTAATCATTTATTTGATCAACATCTTTTTGATCTATTTCTCTATTGTAAAATATTTTTTCAAAGTAATTTGTTAGTTTCAAACGTAAATCTAAAAGTACATTAATCGTATCTTCAGTTAATTCAAGTTCAGTCTCCAAATTCCATTGCCTCAAAAATTCATCCATCCATTTGTGATCCTTTAATGGCTCTACATATGTTTTATGCGTATTGTACCATTGGCTATTCACAAAATCGATACATAAAAATTCCATATACGTAACCTCCATAAAATCAATTGACCATTACACCACGCTATGTTATACTTTAATTGTAATTGCGTAACCACTTTTAGTCAACTTGATGGTTACAAATTTAAGGATAATAATGTGTGAGGTGATTGATTTGGATGCAAACGAAACAAGAAATTGGATTAATACTGTTTTATCTGAAATTAGCAATCTAAATGAGAGTCAGGGAGAAAAAATATTAGAAAAATGCGGAAGATCATGTTCAAACTTAACTGGTTCTCGCCAGTCAGCTAAGGAAATCAGGGATAATATAGCGGAAAAAGATAATATCGATCTTCTATTTGAAACTTATAAAAAGGAAGTATATAATAACTCTCCACTACTTTATAAAGAAAATGATATCATTTACCTTGAATATCACCGTTGTGGGTGTTCTATGGTTGAGACTATGAAAAATATTGATCCATTCCTATGTAATTGCACGAAAGGATACTCTAAGGCTATATTTGAAACATTGTTTGATAAACCAGTTGATGTTCAAATACTAAAATCCATATTAAATGGAGATGAAATATGTAAGCTGACAATCAAAGTTCGTTAGATACTTTACATTACATAGTTAGCGGTCTGATTTTTTTAATAACTGATAAGGTGACAGCTAATATAGTTTCCTGTCACCTTTTTTAACCTATTTAAGAAATAGCCTTTCATTTCTATCATAACTTTCTATCTGGACACATTTATATATACTGTTGCATACTGTAAAGCAAAAAGTATAGATTGAGAAATGAAAGGATAGATAAATTAATGAATCTAGAACATGTTTGTATTAATAAAATGGAATGTGGCGAAGAAACTATATTTTTAGCTAGAGTAAAACGTGGTGATACTGAAGCTGAGGTTCGCATAACTGAAGAAACTGCAAGTTTTCTAAATGTGATTCTTTGTGTTCCTTACTGTGAAGATGGGATATGTAAAGAATTGATGTAATAATAAAATAGGAGTGTCTCATAATATGGTTTTATGAGACACCCCTAAACTTTTGGATTTAAGTATTTACAACTTAAATTTATTAGTTACTATGTTAGCTTCCTTAATAAATAATCAATTGCTTCAATACTAATAACTGCTCTTAAATTTTGAGTTTCTTTGATTTGATTTTTATCAAATCCCGCTATACCATGCTGTAAAAGAGAGGCACCTATACCCCTTTCCAATGCTCCATTGTATGTAAATAACACACAATGTTCTGCTGCAAATCCACTTATAACTACAAATTCAACATCTAAGTCTCTCAAAATCTTCTCTAAGTCCGTTTTCCAAAAAGCATTAGAATAGAACTTAGATATTCTATAATCTGAATCTTCTACTATTAAGTCTTCCATTAGGTCATAATCATCAGAACCAGGACCTTCTGAAACTTCCTCATCCTGAATAATAATCACTGGTTTTCCCGCATTTCGAAAAATATTGCTGGTTTCATTGATATACTCTAGAGCATCATCTATAGATTCTCTACATTTCTCAACATTCTTAAATGCCTTTTGCATATCAATAATTAATAACGCTATACTCATTACACATCACCTTTCATATTTTCGGCCGGGTCGCTTCTCTAGAAGAAACCACCAGCCTTGGTTTCTAATTGCGCGTTACTAAGTTTATTTTTCATAGAAGCCACCTCCTCTGTAATGATTAGATTATAATTGTTATTGATGATACTCATAAATAGTAATTATAATCTAAAGATATTATAACATGTAAAATTAGATTTTCATAACATCTAGTAAACTCTGTCAATGTTAAAACATCTCTATGCAACTCTATCCATGATGAGATAAATATCTCTTTGGATTCTTTGATGTATCATAAACTAATTCATAATAGTTATTATTGTTATATTCAAATTCTTGTATAACCTCAAGTCCCAACTTTCTTGTATGTGCTTCATATGACCTTGGATTTATTTTGTTTATAAATGTAACCATAATTGGATACCTTTCTGACATTTGCTCAATGGCAAAATCAAAAACTTTTTCTAGCACGCCAGTTCCTCTGACACTTTTATCTACACACACTGGTCCATATTGGTATGAATTATCGACGCTAAGTTTTCTCCCAAGATATTCTAAGTTAGGTAAATCCGCTATCATGTGTTGGAACATTGGCCACTTAGACCAAAACTGCCAAGATGCTGACATAGCATAGGCTATAACTTTCTTATCTATTTTTGCTATGGCTATACCTTTTTCTTCGTTAATTAAATCTGATAACAGTTCCTTCGTAAAAGAAGTTGTTACGAATCCATCTTTCTTATCTTCTTCAGCGATTGTATCGACTTGATATTTGCTATGGAGTTCTAAGATTCCATCTATATCAGTAAGTTCAGCAATTTTTAACTGCATTTATATTCCTCCTTTTTATTTCTTAGTTAGTTGTTCTATTAATTTTTTATTTTTCCTTCTTTTATTCCTTTTAATGATTGAAATTCTCTTTCACTTAAAAAGGTAGAACCTAAAATTAGAATACCTCCAATTATCTCATAAACACTTATATTCTCCTTTAAAAAGATTGAGGCAAAGAATATAGCGGAAATAGGATCAACATAACAGAATATTGCAATTGATTGGGCTTCTAACTCTTTCATTGAGGAAAAATACAATAGATATGCTACTCCTGTATGAACTATCCCAAGAACAAGGATAAAGATTATTGATATAGGATTTAATTTTGCTATCTGGATATTGCTTTGATACAGAATAACTGGAAGTAATACAATTAAAGAAAATATCAGTTGAATCAATGTTGTCTGGAATCCTGTCAAATTCTTTATTTTCTTATTCATTAAGATTACACTTGAGTAAAATACAGCAGCTGATAGACTATAAATTATTCCTTTTGCATAATTCTTAGAATTTTGTAAAACAACAGACTTATCGTTAATGATTAGTACTAATCCAATCATAGCAACAATAACACAAATCAACTTAACAATATTTAATCTTTCCTTTAGAACTACTGGTGATAGAAGAATCACGAATACCGGAGCCAAATAATAGACTAAAGTAGCACTAGACACAGAAACATATTCATAGGCTCTGAATAATAATACCCAATTGATCCCAAGTGCCGATCCTGAAATTATTAGCAAAAGAATGTTTTGCTTCAGTGCTTGAATAGAGTATTTCTCTTTTATAAAAAAGCCAGCAACTAACAAGAACATACTTCCTATAAAAGCTCTTAAAAAAGCTATTTCTATCGGAGAAAGATTAATATTTCTAACAAAAACTCCTATGCTTCCATATATGAGCATGGCAATTACTATTTTAATTCTACCCTTCATACTTTTTACTCCTCCTATCAAGTTCCTTTGAATTCTAAAATCTTAAAATCCAATAAGTCTTTGTTAGAAAGAATTATACATGCGATTTTATCATCTGTAAAATTGAAATAACTGAATGCATCTATCAGTTTTTTTGATATACTAATCTTATACTATATATTCATATCGAGGAGGAGTAAAGTGGAAATCAGACATTTCATTACATTTAGAACGATAGTTGAGCTAGGGAGCTTTACTCGAGCTTCTGAGCATTTGGGATATGCTCAATCAAGTATCACTTCACATATTCAGGCACTAGAGTCTAACTTAGGAGCACAGCTATTTGATAGAGTCGGAAAAAACATATCCTTAACTGATACTGGAAATCAATTGTTAAAGTATACGAATGAGCTTCTAAGTACCTATGAAAAAATCGAGCACATGAAATATGATCAGAATAACCCTAGTGGCACCATCAAAATAGGTGCACCAGAAACTTTATTGATATATAGGCTAAACTCTATCTTCAAACAATATAAAAAGGAATTCCCGCAGGTAAAGATAATTATAAAAGATGTATCTCATGCTAAATTAAGGGAAGCTCTTCATAAAGGGGAATTAGATTTGGCTTTTATTTTGGATAGTAAAATTTCTGATTCCGATTTGATAATTGAAGAATTAATAGAAGAGAAAATGTGTCTTGTACTTCCTCCAGATTACTCTTTAGATGACAAGGATTCTATTTCCGAAAACCTTGCAGCCTTCTTTACTGAAAAAGGATGTAGTTATAGGTATATTTTCGAAGAATATTTACAAAGTAATGCCATATCTACAGAAAATGTTATGGAAACCTGGAGTATAGAAACAATAAAGAAGTGCGCAATGAACGGTATAGCCATATCTTTATTGCCTTTGATTACAATTATTGATGATTTAAAAGCCAATAATGTTTCTGTCTCTCTATTAGAGCTTGAGCAAAAGAAAATGATATCTCAAATTGCATATCATAAAAATAAGTGGATTTCACCAGCATTAAAAAAATTTATTGAACTTACATTACAACACTCTAAGCAATGGACAGCTCCAAATATATAGCAAAAGACTGGCTTATTTATCATCGTTCATTAATTAATATATAGCAAAAACTATTATCTAAATTTCAACTTGCATAGGAATATTATACAAAACCAATCCTATATAGACCTGACATATTTTACTCTATAGGAGTGTTTTTTTTGATTAAATAAAAGGTTTATTAAATATTTCGCTATTATATAAGTTCCTTCTTACTATTAACTAGTCCATTCTTACGAATAGTATCTAATTCTTTAGCATCAAATACCCCCTCATTAAATAGTTTTAAATATTCTCCTGAAACAGGACTATCAAATATTAAGACATCATCTGAATTTACAGTCACCTTAATACCATTATCGAATAACCTTCGAATAGGATGATTCTTAATTGACTCCACCCTACCTAGCATTACATTACTTGTAGGACAAATGTTAAGTTGTATGTTGTTCTCAGATAACCAGTTCATAACCTGAAGTGATTGACTAGCAGCTATTCCATGCTGAACTTCATTAAGCTCTAATTCCGAAACAGCTCTTTTCACAGAGTCCGCATCTCCCCATTCGCCAACATGAGCTTTCAATATCAGTCCTTTTTCTTTAGCCCTACGATAAATCCCTTTAAAATTCTCAATGGGTTGAGCCAGTTCATCTCCATATAGATCAATGGAATAAAAACATTCGTAATCCCAGAATGGCCCTATCCATTCTTCCAATTTTCTAACTTCACAATGCCGTGATAACCCTATTTGTAACCTTAACTCCATATCAGGTGCAATCATATTATGTGCAGAGTCGAAAATACTCAATAATTCTTCAACATTGTTATTATAAAAGTAGCTATTAGCCCAAATATCTTCCCCTACTTCTAAAATCGTAACTCCATCATATTTAGCTTGAGCTAAGCTAGCTTCTAATGCTAATCTCCGACCTTTCTTCCCTTCAAATGCTTTTCCTAAATGCTTATTAACCCAACTGTGCATTTCATCCATATTATTAAGTTTATGATTCAAGAAAGGAATCTTTATTCCTGTCCTTTCAAATATGTATTCTCTATTCCCGCCAAGGTAAAAGTGATTGTGTAGATCAGCCTTTGGTATTTTTCTTAAGGATTCTATATCATTCATTTTCAACGCATTAATAAACTTCTCACTATAATTCATACTTCTTCCCCCTATTCTTTTAAGTACTAACTTAATCAAGGAAATAACACTCTTTACTAGATTATATGTTAATAGAGTTCTAAAAATCTTACATCAGCTCCAATCTTACATAATTTTACCACATATAGCATTATTTCAACCTTGTTTTAATGTGATTTTTATGTTAACATAATATATGTCGCACTAGATGGGGAGGTAGCGGTGTCCTGTAACCTGCAATCCGCTATAGCAGGATTGAATTCCTATCTTAGGCATGATGTTTGTAGAGTCTGCCCTGAATAAGTGGTGAGGATAATTGGGTCTTACGCAACGGGAACTTGTGAACCCCGCCAGGTCCGGAAGGAAGCAACGGTAAGTAAGCCCTCTCGTGTGCCGTGAGGTAGCCTGGTTTGAGCTAACTGTTTAGGTAACGTCTGTGGCAGCTTGTCAAGGATGGGTGCGCGACTACATATTGATATTTAAGCACGTGGCTTATAAAGTCCATGTGCTTTTTTAATTGCTTAAAACTTCTCAAATTTCTTGATGCAAACCTTGATCTACTTGCCTCTAATAAATTTAATCCTCTTCGTAAGTCTTAATAAGATTTGTCTTTATCCCCCTAAGTTTTGCTTTTTTGCTAATATTTTAAATAGGTTCTTATATAAATTTGCATTATATGGATAAACTATATAATATTTCATTTAATTTGAACATTCAGCTAACATTTTTATCGACTGTTATATTATTCTGGAGGAAAAAATAGTGAAAAAGGAAGTTATCTCGGATAAGCAAGGAATATTTCTTACAATCCTAGCAATAATAGGAACCTCTGTGATAATCGTAATGGGATTGAGTGCTAAAAAAGATTTATGGATAGCCAATATTCTATCAATATTCATGGCATTACCTCTGGTGACCATATATGCTCGTTTACATCATATTTTTACAGGCAAGGATTTATTTGATATACTTTTTATTTGTTTTGGAAAACTCTTTGGTACAGTGATTAGTATATTGTATATTTGGTTTACATTTCATATAGGAGCCTTAATAACACACGATTTTGGAACCTTTATAACTTCAGTTTCTTTACCTGAAACTCCTGAATTTACACTCATGTTGGTTATTATAGTTCTGGGAATTTGGGCAGTCAAGAAAGGAGTCGAATTATTAGGTAGATGGACAACACTTTTTGCTCCTTTTATTATGTTATTTATATTTACAATTATCTTATTATTAATTCCTCATATGAACATAAATAATATTCGTCCTGTGTTAAGTAATGGTATAAGGCCTGTTATAAAGGGAGCGTTTTATTCCTTTGCATTTCCTTTTGCTGAGACAGTAATCCTTACTATGTTTTTTTCAGATTTTCAATCAAAAAGATCTCCTTATAAGATTTATCTAGTTGGTCTATTATTAGGAGGATTTATTTTAGTTTCTCTTAATTTAACAATTCTTCTTGTCTTAGGCATAAATACATCATTGAGTCTTTATTTTCCTACTCATTCTATCGCAACAAGGATAAACATTGGAGTTTTTTTTCAAAGGATAGAAATAATTTCAGCTATTATATTTATATTAGGAGGCTTTGTGAAGATGAGTATATCTTTATTAGCAGCTTGTAAGGGAATTGCTAAAATTTTTGGTTGCGCTGATTACCGTTTTATAGTGGCACCCATTGCTTTACTAATGAATAATTTATCTGTTATTATATATGATAGTACCATGGAAGTTATAGAATTTGCTTCTACAGTATCCCCATATTATAAGTTTCCTTTCCAAGTAATTCTCCCTATTATTATTCTAATTGTTGCTGAAATAAAGAAAAAGAAATTGGTGACCGAATTATAAAAACCCCTTCTCAAAAACAAAAATATTTCAAAAGGGGTTGTAAAAAATTTTATCCTATTTTCAACAAACTCCATAAACCTATGGTTCAGCTCTTAAACACTTTATTCTCTACTAATAAAAGAATACGTTACTTTGGCGTTTTGGCATATAATTGAACTATTATAAGGATTAAAAGAAAAACTATAGTTGGTAATCCACTAAAAATAACAGTTATGACTGATAGTATTTTCTTTCTATTCTTCTTAAATAGATCTATTATCCCCAAAGTAAATGCTGATAATTGCAATAGTATTGAAGTACCGGAAATGAGGAATCCTTTGTCTTCAGGAATAAATCCGGTATTGAATAGACTTGCGCCACCAAAAAAGCTTATTGTGCCAAGTAAAAATAAGCAAAAGGCAATAATACTTAGTTTAGAAATGCGTACCTTCTCATTATCCATTCTGAAAATCTCACCCCATATAATAATTTAATGAGTCATGATAAAACCCTATATATATTATTAGTTCTATAGTTTTTTCTTTATTCAAACATTTTACTATTAAGCTCGCTCTTTACCTCTATATCAAATATACCTTTATTCATACTACCATAATACCCTAAATTTTTTGCTTGAGATTTTTACTAAAATATATTCTAAATGAAAATACTATATAAATAATTGTGAGGAGAAGATAAAATGACTGAAATAATGAAAGAGATATCAATCGTTCTAATAAGAATAGTTACTATACTGCCCTTGTTATTATTCGTCACATTATTCATGGGAAAACGTGCAATAGGTGAATTGCCAGTATTTGATTACCTAATTATTATTACTTTAGGATCGGTTACTGGAGCAGACATTGCAGATCCTGATGTTAAGCAGATACCTACTATAGTAGCAATAATATCTATTGGTCTTCTTCAACGTTTAGTTGCAAATTTAAAAATTTCTAATCGTAAGATTGGCCATTTGATAACGTTCGAGCCTACTGTAGTTATACAAGATGGTAAATTCATTAATAAAAATCTGAAAAAAAATCGCTATTCTATTGATAATATACTTAATAAGCTTAGAGAAAAAGATATATTTGACATTAGTGAAGTGGAAACAGCAATTATAGAAGCAACTGGAAATTTGAGTGTTTTAAAGAAAGCGCAGAAAAATCCAGTTACATTAGAAGATATGGGAATTCTAAGGGCATCTTCGCCTATTGCTTTTCCTATCATTATGGACGGAACAATTTATTCAAATGTTTTAAAAAAATTCAATTTGAATGAAGCATGGTTATATCAAGAATTATCACACCAAGGAATTAGTAACATAGAAAGAGTTTTTTATGCCTCTATAAATTCAGATCTTAACTTACACGTTTCTTTAAAGGATGATAGTGACATAGTGATCCCTCCTATCAGATAAGAATCTAATTTAAGTATTCAACAATCTCATTCTATAGGCCTGTACAGCAGTTTTACTAAGCCTTTTTACAAGCTTAGAATTGACATAGGCACCTACAAAAGCGCCAATTCCAGGAATCATCTGCAATAGTTTTGCCAAATCAATATAGTCCCTATACTCCAGTTGAAAGGTTCTCCAATCAAAAGCGTTGATGTCATCAGGTAATGTGGAAAAATATTCTTCAATGTTTTCCATTTTGGCAAATACCTTATTTACATTGCTTTTGCTTGAAAAAGCAAGTTGGAATATATTTAGTATATAAATTCTTTCTTTATAGTCGTTAACATCAAAGCCATATATAGCAGCAATATCATAAAGTAACTTGATTTTAATACCTAAAAGTAAAGGTAAGTCAGTGAGACCTAGAATTATTCCACCAGCGCCAGTTCCTGCACCTTCTATTAAAGCAGTTGCCTTATATATCTTAACTTTTTTCGCGACTAATTTTTCTCTTTCCCTCAAGGTTAAATTTGCATAAGGTGTCTTAGTAATATATTTAGAACCAAATAGAACTGCTTTAGTCATGTTTTTTATAGCCGCAGTAACTATTTCATGATATTTTTCAGGTAATATTCCATTAATTTTATTCTGAACACCCTTCGATATTTTTCCAGGTAATGAAGGTTTTCTCCTCATTTTTCTCTTCCATCTATTCAGTTCTTTCATAGCCATTTCATTATAGTAATCCATTATAACCACCTATCTATATTGTTTCTAGTATTCCTTTCTTCTTATAATAATGCCATTGTGTATTTAAAACAAGCCCATTATTAGTAAAATTTGTTCTTATAACAATATGACACTCATAAGAGTCTAGTCAAAGATAATCACTATTCTACTCCCTAATTATATGATAAAATAGTAAGCTTTATTTAGATATGCTCTTTAACATAGAATGGATGCAACATTTAAAGCACCTACCATTAAGTAAATAGTAGATGCTCTCATAATTTTGCCTTAAAAATAATTTATGTAAGTATTATTTTAAGAGTGAAATATTATTTAATTCCAGCAGCTATTTTAATGTTTTCCTGATGTTCGCTGTCTATTTGTCCATCCTTATGTCTTGTGCTATTTAAAAAGTGAATATCAAACACACCATCAATTCCATTACCTTTTACCCAATCCAAATTATACCCTGGTCCATAATCATCACTTCTCCATGTAGTATATAATCCTCCAGGAGCATTATCATTTCCTGCATGGGGCATACTTGAAACACTGGCTGCAATTCTTCTTCCATTGTATTCAATAATTACTGGTCTGCGTACCCAACTTAAACTCCCACCCCAGATTTCCTTCATCTTATTTGTCTCTTCTACCGTCAAGGTTTCTGCATCTGCATGATTTGCTCCTGTTGTCCTTTTAACCATAAAGGATTTTCCGGTATAAAAGTCAATTACTTTAAATACCGCATTAGTAGGAAGTACATATTGAGCTTCATTCCACCAGTCTAGATACTCTCCATACTCAGGACCTGGTGTTTCCTTTACAGGAATATTATAAACTGGTATTTTCAAAGTATCTCCAATGTTAAGCATTGTATTTTCATTTATATTATTCACCTTAAGCAACTCACTGTAGGGAATTCCAAACTTGAGTGCAATCTTCCATGGGTCATCTCCTTTTTGTACTGTATACGACTCGTAGCTTATGTATGGTTTGTCAGGGTCGCCGTTATCTGCGGAATTAGGAATTATAATCTCTTGTCCTATCAATAGCATAGAGTTTTCATTAGCATTATTAACTTCCAATAAATCATCTAAGGATACTCCGAGCTTCTGACTTATAATCCAATATGTATCTCCAGATTGAACTGTATATTTTTGAGGATCTTCATTTGATGAACTATTAGGGATTATTACTTCATCTCCTATGTTCAAAACTGTATTTTCTGTTGCGTTATTTATCTTCATCAGTTCGTATATATCTACTCCATATTTTTCGCTAATTATCCAAAATGTATCTCCTGACTTTACAATATGTATTTTACTTTCGCTATTCTCCTGTGGTATTAGTATGTTTTGTCCAACATATAACACTGTATTTTCATCGGCATTATTGATTGCCATTAATTCATTTAAATCTACATTATGACTCTGACTAATTATCCAGAATGTCTCTCCTGCCTTTACTGTATAATTCAGATTTTGTGCATGGCCCACCATTAGGCCACCAGAGATCATGCCTATCCCTATTGCTGTTGAAAGTAATAACTTTTTTAATCGCATACATCTTCTCCTTTTCTTCTTTTGTTCTTTAGGTATCTGCTACTTCAAAAGCATACATTAGTTTACATAAATTTTCTATAAATGCTTAATTAGATATTTTTGTCGTATTTCCTTTATGTAAAATATGGATTTAGAATAGCAATTCAGAAATGTTGGGATAGGTTTCTATAGTTTTATTAAATTATCATGCTAACCTACTATATAGATGACTCAATTCACAAATCCAATAGAAAATCATCACCTGATAAGTTTCTTCAGTATTTTCTTTTATAGAGTAAAAAGCACCTACCATTAAATAGTAGATGCTGAGGCTGTTAAAAGTTAGAGGTCTGTTTCTAAGGGTTTACTTTTAGATGGCTCTTAAAAAAGATTACCTATGATTGATTTAAACTGTTTTTTCGTATCTTTCTTTGTTATAATTGTACTCATGAAGAGCATTCCTTTGTTGCTTGTTGTTTTGTAGTGATTAGATTATGCTGAACAAGGAAATGTCTTTTTATTCTTTTAGAACCATGAGTGTTAATATCGCAAGCTACCGTTTCAACAAACATATACGAAGGTTGAGTATATTTTTAGTAGGAAGCTTCTTGTTATATTTTTCTTATAAAATAGAAAGAATAAACTAAAATTTGAAATCAAAAAGGAGAAAAAATGTTATTTGAAAACTTAGATATAATCAAACCCATTCAAAAGGCATTAAAAGAACAAGGATATACAGAAACTACTCCAATACAAGAAAAGTCTATTCCAACTATACTAAGTAGAAAGGATTTTGTGGGTTGTGCGCAGACTGGTACTGGAAAAACAGCAGCTTTTGCTATTCCAGTATTACAAAATCTTTTTATTGAGAAAAGAGTTGCAAAAGGTCCTAGACCTATTAGAGCTTTGGTATTAGCTCCTACTAGAGAATTGGCCATTCAGATAGGAGAAAGTTTTACTACGTATGGTAAATACACGAACCTTAAAAATGTGGTTATTTTTGGTGGAGTATCACAAAGACCTCAAACAAATGCACTCAAAGCAGGAGTGGATATACTAGTTGCAACGCCAGGAAGAATGCTTGATCTATTTAATCAGAAATATATTGACTTACGTAATGTAAAATATTTTGTACTTGATGAGGCAGATCGCATGTTGGACATGGGAATGATTCATGATGTAAAAAGAATAATAGCACAACTACCCAGAGTTAGACAAACTATGTTATTCTCTGCAACTATGCCAGCAGAAATCACAAAACTAGTAAATTCTGTTGTTAAAAATCCGGTAAAAATAAAAGTTACACCTGTTTCATCTACGGTAGATGCTATTTCACAAAAAGTATATTTTGTTCGTAAAAGACATAAAAAGTCTTTACTAAAGCATTTATTGAAAAACGAATCTATAGATTCTGTTTTGGTGTTTTCAAGAACAAAACGTGGTGCAAATGCAATTACAAATGGTCTTATTAAAGCAGGGATAGATGCTGAAGCCATTCATGGAAATAAATCACAGAATGCACGACAACGTGCCTTAAATAATTTTAAAGAAGGAAAGACAAAGGTTTTGGTAGCAACGGATATAGCAGCAAGAGGTATTGATGTGAATGAATTATCTCATGTAATTAATTTTGATTTGCCTGAAGTACCAGAAACTTATGTTCATAGAATTGGACGTACTGGAAGAGCTGGATCTAAAGGAGTTGCACTTTCCTTCTGTGATGAGGAAGAAAATGCTTACCTTACTAATATTGAAAAACTTATCCGTAAGACAATACCAGCAATAGAAGAACATCCTCACAAAATGATCCCTGGTACTACACCAATAGTGAAGAAAAAAACTGTTAAAAATACTTCTACTAAAAAATATAGCCAAAATAAAAACTCTCGTAGAAGAAAAAATAAGTTTCCAAAATAGAAAAAAATGCTTTAAATAGTAAGGTGAAAACATTTAAAGGTGTAAGTCTCACAATGATGAATTTCATGTTATTTGAACTTCATTCATTGTGAAACACCGTATTAGTTGAACTCAAAAGGTACTTTTGTCAGGCAGTTAATTCCTTAACCTTAGCTATAACTTCAATTTCTACTGCTGCATTACCAGGTAACGTATTTACACCTACAGCTACCCTTGCATGCTTTCCTTTATACCCAAATATTTTTTCAATGAGCTCCGATGCTCCATTGATTACCTGTGATTGATTATAAAAGTCATCACTGCTATTTACATATCCAGTTAACTTAACTATTCCTTCAATATTATCTAGATCACCAGCCTCAGATTTTAATGCGCTAATACACCTCAGTGCACATATCCTTGAAGCTTCATATCCCTCTTCTACAGTTAAATCTCTTCCTAGTTTTCCTTTATAGAGTAAAGTACTCCCATCCTTAGGAGTTTGACCCGATACAAAGATGAATTTGTCTGATAAAACTACAGGTACATATATTGCTGCAGGTTTCGGACATTCAGGCAGCCTTATATTTAATTCTTTTAGTCTTTTTTCAATATTCATGCCTTCATTCCCCCAGAAGATTAATAATTCTTTGCTATAAAATTCCCCAGCTCTTCTAATTTACACTCCTTAGATTTTAGATCATGTTTTTCAAATGCAGCAGTGTATTTAAGTCCACTTCCCGTTACTACACAAGCAATTTTTTCATCGCCATTTAATTTATTTTCTTCCTTTAATTTCTTTACGGCTGCTAAGGGTACTGCAGAAGCTGGCTGTGCAAATATTCCTTCCCTTGCAAGTATATCCTGAGCTTTCACTATTTCCTCATCTGAGACAGATATAAATACGCCATCCTTTTGCCTTAGTTTTCTTAGTACTTGGTTTCCACTTGGGGGAAATGGGTTTTCAATAGCATGGGCAATAGTATTGGGATTTTCAAATCTCGATATATTTTCTTCGTCATTATGGTATGCTCTATCAATTGGAGAACAGCCACTTGCTTGAGCACAAATCATCTTAGGAACTTTATCTATGTATCCACTATTCTTAAATTCCTCAAATCCCTTTTCTATGCCCCTTATATTTCCACCTGCACTAGTTGGTACAACTACATAATCTGGAATCTCAAAGTTTAACTGCTCACAAATTTCATAGGCTAAGGTTTTGTATCCCTCAACCCTAAAGGGAACATCTGAATTAATAAAGTATATATCATTTTCTTTTCCTATTTTTAAACTTTCAAAATATAGATTCCCATAATCACCATCTACTTTTATAAGATGAGGTCCGTAAATAGCCACAGGATTTAACTTTTCAGATGCCATGGTCTTCTTTACAAATATAAAGGTCTCTAAATTAGCTTTACTTCCATATGCAGCTACAGATACAGCCATATTCCCCGTAGATACTGTACCTATTTTTTTATATCCCAGCTTTATTGCATGTAAGACACCAGTTAAGGTCCCTCTATCTTTAAAGGACCATGTAGGATTTTGAGTTTCATTTTTAAAATATAGTTTCCTTACTCCCAACTCTTCTGCAAGTTTTTTTGATTCTACTAAAGGGGTAAATCCCTCTCCAAGAGAAGTATCTTTATCTATAGGTAGGAAAGGATAGAATTCCCTATATCTCTCCATAATACTTTGCTCAAGCGCATTTCCATCACAGATTTTTCCTCGTTTTATTGTTTCTACCTCTAGGGCTTCATTACAAACATCACAAAGAATATGAACCTTATCTGCTGAAAATTCCTTATTACATTTCGTACAAAATAACTTTACATCGCTCATTGTTTATTCCCCCTAGCTTTATTTTTTCTTATTTCATCTATATAACTATATACCGTTACCTTTGAAATATTTAATTTTTCAGCTACTTTCTCAACGCCTCCTTTTATTAAGAAAATCCCTTTCTTTTCCATGAATTCAATTAATTCTATCTTTTTTGTTCTTTTTAAATTGTGTGTATTTACATCACCAATAATTTTATTGATAATATCATCAGCTATATCCATCACACTACTAATAGGTTCTACTTCATCTTCAATCGTTTCTTCTTTTACCTTCATAAAATCATCTAAGAAATCCTTCATGTCCTTCATTTTTTCTAAATCATAATTTATGCATATTGCACCGATTACTTCATTTTTAGAGTTTCTTATAAAAGCAGTTGAAGATTTTATCTCTCTTCCATCCTTTGTTATTGTTTTGTAATTTGCAGTGATATCTCTATCAAAATCCTTAGATAGCAATACTTGCTTAATTAAGATGTTAAAGGTCTCCCCAACTTCCCTCCCTGTTACATGATTATTGACTACATAAACTACTGAATTCTGTGGATGGGTTAGATCATGTATTACTACTTCACAATTCTTACCGAAAGTTTTAGCAACCAAGTTTGCTATGGGAAAATATCTTTTTAAATCTTTGTTAACCTTCATGAAAAAAACAGCTCCATTTATATAATTTTTTATATATTTTGCTTATATTTTGTATTATATATATATTTTTATACATTATCAATACTTTTTCAAGAAATCTATAAACACACAAGTATTCTTAGACTTAATGAAAATGAGGTAAACTAATTCACTATGCGGAATCATTTTGGACTTAAATCTCTTCCAGTTATATACCAGCTAATAAATAAAAAAAAGCTGGTTAATCAATATAACTAATGAAGTTCCATTGATTAACCAGCTTTTTGTACTTATTAAAAATTGGTAATTTTTCCTCTCTTAAAGTTTAATCTGTTCCTTAGGCAATAGGTTTTTCTCAAAAGTCCAAACATTAGCTATTCCATTTCTCATCTTAAATACTACAAATGTTTTATAGAAGTCTTCCGATGATACACTATGTTTCCAAGGCTTTAAAAACTCGCGAGTAGGATGCTCAGAAATTTCATCCTTCATACTATTATCATCAATGGACTCTAATTCACCCTTTACACGAACCTGAACACCAAGTTTAAGATCGTTAAAGCACATCTCCACTTTGGAGTTTTTAGTGATCTGCTGATATACATCTTTCATTGTCCCAGTATGAAAAATAACTCCTTCTTCATCTGCTTTATAAAGTAACATCCCTCTGACTCTCGGCTCATTTTCTTCAATTGTTGCTAAAAAGAAAACGGGATTATTATTCATTAATTCAAATATTTCTTGTTTAGTCATGTTCTCTCCTCCATTCATACTTTTATATCTGTATCACCAGTATAAATGGATTTCATATCAATTGCTTTCAACTTATAATCATTTCTTTTAAGAATTCTGCTCTCATTATTAGTTATAAATATATATTTCTATAGTTTGATGGAGTCATTCCAACATATTTCGTAAAGCTCGATGAAAAGTGCGAGGTACTGTTGAATCCACATATCAAAGAAATCTCAGTAATATTCTTCCTATCAATCTTAAGTAATTTCTTCGCCTTTTCAATCCTCACATTTGTTAAGTACTGCATCGGGGTCATTCCGGTTTCCTTTTTGAAAATACGAATGAAGTGTGATTCAGACATGTTGATGGCCTTTGCTAACTCTAGATTCGATAATTTCTTCCCAAAATGTTGATGCATATATCCTACAATCTCTTCTATTTCAAACCGTTCAGATGTTATATCCCCTTTGTTACTTACATCTAAGATGCTTCTAATTATATAATTTGAGATAATTAGAACAAACGCCTCAAGCAAACTTTCTCTACCTGGAATATTATTTTCATACTCACTTATATATTTTTTTATATAAAGCATGATATCTTGTTCAATAAGAAACTGGTTTAGCAAATATTCATCGGGTCTTCTATTATTGTACACAGCGTGTTGCTTTTCATAGTATTCCGTTGAAATAAATATAGCAATGTATCGTGTGAACATATCTGTTCTCTCTTCTTCATGTGTCACTTCTGGAGAGATCGCCACAGCTAAATAATGATTTGGTTTCATCTCAATTTCTACAGGAAAAATACTTTGATCCTCTGAAAAAAACATAGCGAATGAATAGGAAGGGTGTGTATGCTGTGGTCTAATTGCACACTCGCAAAAGCCCACAGTAGGTATAAAAATACCAAAGTTTTCAGTAACGTAGTAATCTACATATTTAAGGTCATTCTCATTTATTTCTCCTACAAGGTTTCTGATCATCAAAAGAACTTTATCATCTATTTTCATTATTCCCACCTCAGGTGCTTAAATGATTTTACTAATTATAGCATAAAAGCGAGAATCTATAAACGAAGCTGTGCTTAATCAGCACAGCTTGAGACTGCCCGAAAATCCGA
The DNA here is from genome assembly GCF_050888315.1 of Wukongibacter baidiensis. NCBI lineage: Bacteria > Bacillati > Bacillota > Clostridia > Peptostreptococcales > Caminicellaceae > Wukongibacter > Wukongibacter baidiensis. The sequence goes on along the minus strand of NZ_CP138202.1, from coordinate 6,127,404 downwards.
ATTTCTTCGCTGTTGCTTCAATCAAGAACCCTTACGTATATCTGTATACGCTGCGGTCTCTTGATTTCAGCACGCCTCGAACTTCAGATTTTCAGGCAGCCTATCATCTTGTTGACTTTGTCAACAAGATGAAGCTGTGCTTAATCAGCACAGCTTCTTTTTACTTTATAAACACTCCCAAGTTATCGCTTAGGATAATATTATTTTTTAATACAAGCTTTCCATTTATCATTACATACTTAATTCCGCAAGGCGGAGCAATAGGGTCATTAATAAAATCTGCCCTATCAATGATACTTCTTTCATCAAAGATTGTAATATCAGCATCATATCCTTCTTTGATCTGCCCTTTTTGACTGAGCATAAGCCTTTCTCCAGGCATCTTTGTCATTTTATATAATGCTTCTATTAGCTCAAGATGTTTCTCTTCTCTTACGTATTTTCCTAGAACCCTTGGAAAGGTTCCTGCTCCTCTAGGATGACCCTGATTACCATTATAGATTTCATCACTACCAATCATTATGAAAGGAGACTTCATTGCCTCTATTATCTCCGTATCATTCATCACAAATGCCACGGCAAGCATATTGGGATGATTTTTTCTTGCATCTTCAAAGATTTCTTTTGTACAACGAATATTTTTATAAGGTTCTTGCGTTAACATTATGCTTGAATAATCTACATTCCATCTCTCAAGACATCCATCATCAAATACGGTAGAACCTATATAGGTACAAAAAGCATTATATGGATAACAGTCAGCCATTATTGATAAGTTCTTCTCCCTTGCCTCTCTTATCTTAACCAGAGCCTTATCCATATAGCCATAGGCGCTGCAGCTTCCTATATGTGAAATCTGCATAGGTACTGATGATTCTTCTGAAAGTGAGATCATTTCTTCAATTGAAGATATACTTTCCTCTCCATCATTTCTATAATGTGCTGAAATTAAATGTTTTTCTGGATTGAGCAGGCGAGAAGCCCTAAGCATTTCCTTATACTCAATTCCCGGTGAATATTCTATGCCGAAGGATATACCTTTTATTCCTAAAGGTATATTTTCAACAATTTCTTTTTCCATAATATCTAATTCATGATCTGATATTCTATCATATGGAGAGTTCAGACCAATCTTTTTTCTAAAAGTATTATATCCTATTTTTAACATATAATTTATTGGAGAGTTGTACTTCTTGATGTAGTTTATAAATGTTTCTGGAGCTTGATAATTTATACCACAATTGCCTCCAAGGGCTGTTGTTACTCCCATTTTCAGCATTCTTTCAGCTATATAGAACCTTCCAATTGACGGATATTTTTCAAGTTCTTCTTCATGCATGTGAATATCAATGAACCCTGGTGATGTTATATAGTTTTCTGCGTCTATTTCAAGTTTTGCTTCCTTGGAATTCATTCCTATATAATCGATTTTACCATTCTTTATACATATATCACTGACTTTAAATTCATTCGAATCATAATCTGGGAACTTTGCATTGAGTATTTTTATATCGTACATTGAATAGTGCCTCCTAAATTATAAGGCAGTCATTTTGACTGCCTCAGATTGTTAACAAAGTTAACAAGATGACAGGCTGTTAAGAAAGTCGAAGTTCGAGGCGTTCTGAAATCAAGAGACCGCAGCGTATATAGACATACGTAAGGGTTCTTGAGTGAATCAACAACGAAGAAATTCGGGTTTGTTAACAGCCTCAGGCAGTCATTTCGACTGCCTTATATGTTTGACTTTTTATTGCTTTGTTTATATACTTCTATTAAGGGTCTTTATCTTTGGTTTTATTTCGCGATTTTTCCTTAGATATTTGATCCTTGTCTTTGTTTTAATAACTGTAACTTTTTAAAATGGTCCATAATTAATCATATGAGCTACAAGTACAAGTATTCCTGCAAATAGATACTCCAATAATATAAGTGGTAATATCCATTTAGCCCATTTTTGCCATGGTATTTTAGCTAGTGCTAAACCAGCCATAAAGTACCCAGAAGTAGGTGTAAAGATATTTGATATCCCATCACCAAACTGATAGGCAAGGACTGCCGTTTGTCTTGTTACTCCAACCAAGTCAGATAGAGGAGCCAGTATTGGTATTGAAACTGCAGCCTGCCCACTTCCCGAAGGTACAATAAAGTTCAATAGACACTGGAAGGCATACATTCCAAAGGCCGATACAGCTGAAGGGAGCTGTAAAAGTACATTTGACGATGAATACAATATCGTATCAAGTATTTGTCCTTTTGTAAGTACTACTAGTATTGCTCTAGCAAATCCTACAACTAATGCACCACCTGCAAGATTGGCAAATCCTTTTACTAGATTCTCTGCAAATCCATTGAATCCAAGCTTTCCCACTATGGCAGTAACTATTGCCATTCCCATAAATAGTGCTGCTATCTCCTGTATATACCATCCATATTTGATAACTCCAAATATCAGTAAAGCAATTGTTCCTGCTACAGTTATTAAAACAAGTTTTCTACTATTTGTTAATTCTTTGAGAGAGTCTAAATCAAGAACATCATCTCTATTAATATCAACTTCATACATTGAACTAAGTCTTGGATTCTTCTTAACTTTACCTGCATATCTGTATAAAAATACTATTACGAGGCTTACCATTACTACATATCCAACAATTCTTAATCCCATACCTGAAAACATCGGAAGTTCTGCTATCCCCTGTGCTACACCAACTGTAAATGGATTCATGAATGCTCCCGCAAATCCGGCTCCTGCTCCTGCCAATACCATTCCTATTCCAGTAAGAGAGTCAAAGCCAAGTGCAATTGCCAAGGTTACCATTATTGGAATAAATGGAAGAGTTTCCTCAGCCATTCCAAATACTGCTCCACCAAGAGAAAAAACGATAACAATAATTGGAATTATAGCTCTTTCCTTCCCCTTCATCATAAAGGTTATTCTTCCTATACCTGCTTCAATAGCACCAGTAGCTTCAACTACCGCAAAAGCCCCTCCTACCATAAAAATAAAGAATATAATCGATGCAGTCTCAACCATTCCATCGGGAACAGCCTTCAAAAAGTCCAGAAGACCTACTGGAGTGTTTTCCGTAAATTGAAATGATTCTGGGTTTACTACCATTCTACCACTAGCGCTTTCCATCATTTCATATCGTCCTGCCGGAACAATATACGTCAGAATAGCACAAATTGCCACTACAGTGAGTAGTATTACATAAACATGCGGTACCTTTAGCTTAGATTTGTTTTGAGCATTGTTAGCTTTCTTTTCATTCAATTCACTCATTTTTTCCCCCCTATATAGTTTTTAAAGTAATTAACCCTGCCCTCCTTTCTCTATATCAAGAGCCTACTTATTTCTTCAGCTCCTTTTAACACCTCTTTTATATAATTGGGTTTGTTTAACTTAAATGTCTCTGACTTAATTCCTGACAGACCGATACATCCATGTATCTTTCCATTGGAGTAAAATGTTGGTGCCCCTATTCCAAGAGTACCTTCTATATGTTCTCCATCACTCTCGGCGTATCCATTTATCCTAACTTTTTTGTATTCCTCAAGTAGTTTTTCTGGCTCCATAATTGCATTGGGGGTAACTTGCTTTAACTCTATTTCATAAACTAATTTTTCTAGTTCTTTAATTGAATGAGAATAGGACATAAGAACTTTTCCATATACTCCACAATTGACAGTATAAATCTCTCCCGGCATATAATTTATTCTTCTATTGAAGAATTCTGATTCATAAATACTAATAACATTTTCTCCCTCCATAACTGTATAGCCTACCTGCTGTCCTGTGGATTTAGCAACCTTATCTACTACTCTTCTAACTTCTGAATAAACGTCCTGTCTTTTGGCATATTGCATTCCCACTATATAACTCGCATAACCAACTGTATACTTGGTCATGTCCAGTGTTCTTTTAACAAATTTGTCTTTTTCTAAAATGTTCAAAATTCTATGCACAGTCGGTTTACTTATCTTAAGCTTATCGCTTAATTCTTTAGCCGTATATTCAAATGGCTCTTCTGTAAAGGCCTTCATTATCAAAAGTGTTTTTTCTATTGCATTAGGATTTGTTGACATATTATACCTCCTCGTCCAGTCCATATTATGGACTACATAATCATATTATGGACTTATATAGAATATATTATAATTTTCTGAAAATGTCAATGGTAAATATGCCTTTCAAGAGATTTACTCCTTATTCATCAAATTCTTTGTAAAGCAGCCTGGATATACAGTAGTATTATAAATGAAATTATAAAAATTACTCATAAAAAAAAGACGACCAAAGTCGCCTTATTATTACTAAACTCAAAATTTCCGCTATTCTAATAACCTCCTTGAACCAATGCAGCCATTCTTCCATTACTAACTGTTACTTGACTCCCTATTATTCCAATCGGTGTAACCTTTACAATATAAGTACAGCAGTCTGACTTGCATTTTATAGTTTCACAGAAAGTGAAATCAAAGGATTCTGTGGTCGTAGTAGCAGGAGCATCATCTCCATTTCCTCTTCTAAATGTCCAGATTCCTCGGGATTCAAGCATACCATCATCGCAAATCCTAAGCAATTCATATCTTAGTAGAGCATCATAACCAGTAAAACCTGGTTCCAAACTTACAATGCTTGAAAACTCAATATTCACCTTAGGCTTACATAAACCTTTGATGTCTATCGTAAGCTGTGTTAGTTGAAATCCCTCATTATTTGATGTAGTAAAAGTACTGCTTCCCGTTCCCTGGCCACATTCTAATAATAGCCATTTAGGCTTAGGATTCTTTCGATTATCGTCTAATATATCAGTTTTTTTGTCACCGACTCCATCTGATTGGACAACTGCACTTACTCTTGAGTCTGAAATCGTTATACTTTCACCAAATCCTTGAGTTCCTTCAAATACTTCAATAGGCGTTACTATTACAAAGTATTCACAGCATCCTGAGAAAGTAGCCAAGTCACAGGAAATAAAGCTGAATGATTTTGAAGATAATACACCTTCTACAGAATCCACTTCAAATGTCCAAATTCCTCGTGAGACTGGCTCTCCCTTAGCACATATTCTAAAGAGTTCAAATTGTAATTGAATAGTACTTGCTGGACTAAAAGCTGATGCATAACTGACAATACTGGAAAATTCAACTAAAACTTCAGATTTGCATAAGCACGAAGCATCAATTGTAACATCAGCTATTTGCACTGGTAGTTCATTCCCTCTAACGAAAGTAATACTTCCAGTTTCTTGTCCGCTTTCCAAAATTATTTCTTTTTCCTTAGGACAGTTTTGTGCCAAGTTAGCAGGATCTGATTTTGAGTCATACATTTCTCTTCTATAATCTAAAGACTGATTTAGTGTTGCCATTTTTCCATTACTAATCGTTGCTCTTGCATTAGTTATTTCCAGTGGCATAATCGTTACTAAATATTCACAACAGCCTTTGCATGCATTCGAATCACAGAAAATGAAATTAAAAGACTCCTCTGCAACACGGCTAAATTCTCTTAGCGCAATATTAATCTTCTCAAACCTCCAGATTCCTAAAGATGCAAGGGCGCCATCTTCACATATCCTTGATAATTCATATTGTAACCTTGCCGTTGCTCCATCATCTAATCTTTCCACTCTAACTAGACTAGAAAACTTTATTAGCATTTCCGATCTATTTAAACAGGTTTTATCGATAATAACATTAGCTAACTGAAACGGGGCATCATTAAATGAAGTAAAGGTTCTACTTCCAGTTCCCTCGCCACACTCTAATAGTATTTTCTTGGCTTTTTTGTACTTTGTTTTACACTTAATAGACTCACTATCTGGTTTACAGACTTTATAGGTCACTAAGTATTACCTCCTATCATTTTAATAAACTTTTATTCCTTTAACATAAGGATAAAACATCAGGAACTAAGCATTAATTTTGCGAGGCCAAATAAAATTTATACTTATTTCATTTCTATTTTCACTACATCATATGTTCTTTTATCAAACCCGTGATAGATTTTGTCCTAGAGTATTTATATGCCATCGTTTCACACGTTTTTGTCATCTTCAAAAACCTATATTCCTATAAGTACAATAAAAAGCCTACATATGAAAAAGTAGACTTTTAATAAATAATATGATTTATATATTTGTCAGTATATTGATTTAAACTGATTTACGTACTTTGATTTCAGAAATAGATGCTGCAACAAGACCTATCAAAATAGGAGCAATTAGATTTAATAACATAAAATCATCATAGGTTTCTTTTATTACATAGGACAAAGGGGGAGCAATTCCATCTTGAGGTCCAACTAGTGTCAGTTTAGAAATTACATAATCACCAACTATATCGAATAATGTAAGTCCTATATATAGGCAAAATGCTACTATTGTAAGTAATCCCCATGAAATTTTATTTTTATTCTTAGCAATTCTCCGACCCAAGATTGATGTTAAAGTTAAGCATGAAAATAAAATAAAGAACCACTCAAACAGATCTATATACATTCTATCTGTAATAATGAGAACCAATAATATTGCCGAAACTATTATAATATTAGAAGCTTTCTTCACTAAATAACACTCTCCTTGTTTTTCAAAATCCCTCTTAAGATAGCTAAACCTTGATCTTTTATCTAGATAATCATATCACTAACTCCGAATTTCGTAATCAGGTAAAATATGCAAAAACAAACCACCGAGAACTATGTCTCGGCAGTTTATTTTTATTAAAACCTTTATATTTACTTCACCTCAACTATTCTTTTTTTCCTTATTTCAGCAGCTATCCATATAATAATAGGAAGAATTACTTGAAATGGAAATGTAAAGTACAACCAAGTATCAGCTTGAAACCTATTATAATGTATTATGCTATCATATTGAAAATATGATAGATTAATTACTAATAGCATGATAGGAATTATAAGAAATTTATAATCATTAAAATCAAATGCTTTACTTATTCCTACACATGTACATTGCAGCAATATTCCTACTTTTATAAATCCTCCTAAAACAAAACTAATGGCAACTAAAACTTCTATCCTTTGAAAAAGATCGCCTATTTCTACCCTTGAAGCTGTAGCATAAGTTGGATAATGGGTACTTCCAGCATCTTCTGCTCCTAATACCAAAATGCCAATTAGAGCTGTTATTAATAGAATTATACCTGCAAATATTAATCCTGAGAAATATACCTTATATGGTGATTTCCTTGACTTAAAATTTGTGAATACTATTGAGAAAGCAAATATCTGTCCAAAAGGAAAGGAAAATGCATCGAAGGCACCTGCCAAAACAGGTTTTATTCCTTCACCCATTATCGGTAAAAGGTTTCTATAATTCATTTTAGGTATTAGAGACAATGTGAGAATAAGTAAAATAAAGCAAGGCATTATTAAAAAAAGCTCACTCCATCTCCCCATCACCTTAATCCCATTACTTATTCCCCATGCACATAAAACTGCTAACACCATCATTGGAATAATTTTCGGTGTTTCATCAAGACTAACTGCATTGATGAAGCTTCCATAGTTCACCATAACATCAGCGGTCCAATAGTAAAAGAAAAAAATAAGAATTAGTTGTATAGCTCTTCCAATAAGTTTGCCAAAACATAATTCTAAAATATCATACAAGTCTTTCTTTGGAAATAAATAATGAAGTCTAGCATATATATAGGCCATTGCAAGGGCCATTAACATAGCAATTATATCGGCTAGCCATAAATCTTTTTTTGCTTCTAGCCCCATGACAAATACAGAAGATGAGCCTATTAGAAAAAGAACAATAAGAGATATACCTTCTCTATCAGAAATAGCTCCTTTATTCACACTTTGATCCTCCAAAGTTATTTTCTATTAGGTTTTGTACTTATTGCTATATTCATACTAATAAATCCAAGTATTTACTTCAAATCTTTTTTATGAGCAATATACTATTGAGCGTAGGTTAGCTTAACTATTACTAGTATTTACACTTTAAATATCTTCATTGAATCTGACAACTCTTGAATCATTTCATTTAGATGTTCTATGAAAGATCTTACTTCTATCATCGAAGCTGTCTGTTCTTCAACCGATGCACTTATTTGCTCAGTAGCTGCAGCAGACTCTTCTGTAATTGAAGAAATGTTTTCAGTAGCACTCATTACCTCTTCTTTAACGAGCCTCACTTGTTTAATTTCTCTATCAATATTTTGCATTTGATTTGCAACATCATCTACTAAATTCCCTATATCCATAAATTCTTTAGTTGTATCTTGTAAATATTCATTTGCATTTTTCACAATTGCAGTAGATTCTTCCATAGATTCATTAGTATAGTTAATAACGTTAATAATCTCTTCTATAATATTATTAATATCTTCTGTTGCCTTAGTTGATTGCTCAGCCAATACCCTAACTTCATCAGCTACAACTGCAAACCCTTTTCCCATCTCGCCTGCTCGAGCTGCTTCAATGGCAGCATTCAGTGCTAAAAGATTGGTTTGGTCAGCAATTGATTTTATTGTCTCAATAATTGTACTGATAGAGTTTGATTTTTCTTCTAATTCCTTTATATTTTCGGCTACCTTCATTGATGAGTTTGTACTTTCCGTAAACTTATGATTTAAGTTTTTAATTGCTTCTATTCCATTTTGGTTTTTATTTTTCACAAACAATGTGCTTTCAACAACATTGTCAAGAACTGTTGTCATATTGTTTATCTTCTCATCTAATTCCATTGTTTTATCCTTACATTTTCCAGCTTCTGCAGCCTGATCACTTGCTCCTAATGCCAATTCTTGAACAGTTCTTGATACTTCGTCGCTGGCTATTGAAATTTCATTTATCATCTCATTCATTTGTTCAGATGTAGTATGAACTAGTTCAGCAGTACTTTGATTCTTCATGACTATATTTCTTATATTTTGAGTCATTTTCTTCAAAACCTTACCTAGCATACCAATCTCATCTTTACTTTTGACTTCTGAAACAACAGTTAAATCACCATTTCCAATTTTTTCAGCATCTATTGAAAGTATCTTTAAAGATTTTGTCATCTTATTAGCAAACGTCCATGCAACCATCGATAAAATCACTGCAACAATTAAACCAATAATAATAAATAATTTTGCTACATTCCATATCGGTGCATAGATATCCTTTTCAGGCACTGAAATACCTAGTATCCAACTAGTAAGAGGAATTTCTCTGTATACTGTCAAAACTTCTGATCCATCTACTGTTTTAGTCATTTTCCCATTTCTGTTCGTAAGCATTTCTTTCGTCATAGATTCTCTTCCAGGTATATCAAGACCATTCTTACCCATAACTTCCTCATTAGGGTGGGCGACAATAACACCTGTACTATCAATTAGGAATCCATAACCTAAACCTTTAATATTCATATCTAGAACTTTATCCTTTAAACTTGTTATAAATAGATCGCCTGAAATAACTCCTAGCTTGCCACTACTCGAGGGATTTTTAATTGGCGTAGCAACAGATACAACATACTCTCCTGTTCCGTCATCGATATAAGGATTTGTAAATATAATTCCATTTTCACTCATGGCCTTTTTATACCAAGGCCTTACTCTAGCATCAAATCCAGGCGAAGGTGTCCATTTATTTCCATCAAGAATTTTTCCACTTTCTTCATAACCTATGTAAATGTCAAACAAACTATCATCTGTCTTCCAACCTTGTAAATGTTGCTTCCGTATATCTTGCTTATTTACATTGTTCTCTATTAACAATCTTGTAGTATCCACAATTTTTGCTTTTGCATTTAGCCATTGTTCAAACTCGTCCCTTATTCCATCTACAGTAACTGCCATTTCTGAATCAATAGAGTTACTAATTTCTTTTCTCACGTTCACAAATCCTATTGCAGAAACACTAAGAATAGAGAGTATGGTAGAACATAGGAGAATTAGTACTATTTTTGTCTTTAATCTCATTAGCTTCCCTCCAGTATTTTTTTGATTATAACAAAAAAATCATACAACTAAGATTGCATAACTTTTTTATCATCGATCTTCTTTTATTTAGCTTTTTGTAGTTAATTCGTTTGTTACTGTTATGGTTATATAATAAAGGAACTTTAGTATTAGAATAAATACAATAGTTTCAAGGAGTGTTTACACCTGACAATTTATAGATTGAATTGTTTATTACTAATAATTATATCATAATTTTGTTACATTTTCGTAATATTTTGTGAGTTTTTTAATTGTTTTGTCGTTTTTTGTTCAAAAAACACCGTGCTTTATATCACGGTGTTATGTTAAGGGCAAAAGAGTCTCACTTAATATGTTTTTCTATTTCTTAATCTCTACAGGTTTTGATACGGAAAAATCTAAATCAAGATAATATTGCTTTAACTCATCCATAGTACTAACACTTATTTTACATGAATCCTCACCCTGTACAGCAATAATCATAGCATCAATCTCATTTTGGGCATGTACAATTTTCACTTCATTTTCATCATTAAGCATATTGCATACTGCAACTGCATACCATTTCATATCTATTCCTCCATCTTTAGCTCTTCAATAAATAGTATCTTCTATTTTATATTAAATCAATACATTTTAAATGATTCAAGTGTCAATTTCAATCGCATATCAATTATACCATAATTTGCAAACATGTGAGATATTGCTATATACCCATATATTGAAGTCTAGTGACATTAATAAAAAATAGGATTATCTCATAATATACTTTTATGAAACACCCCATTTGTACTATTCATATTCATTTATACCTTAGGATATAAGAAAACGAATTATCATAACTGCTATTCTTCTTTTCCTAAAGTAGTAGCTGCAATTTTAGTTCCTAGTCTATGGAAACAATCAATAGCCTTATCTATATTATCAGTTTAAGATATAATTTCACAAACCTTGTTCTCCTACAAAAGAAAAGCCCCAATTCTACATGCGACTTTTTCTTGTACTTAATGGTCACGACGTACCACCAATATATTATTCTCTATTCCCACTATAAATTGCTGTGGTTAATTCTTTTATGTATGTTTCTATTGTAGGTAAGCTGCTGTTCTTAGCCAACTGAACAGCCTCTTCAATATCATATATCACCCTTTGAAATTGGACTGAAAAATTAGATATTTCCCTACTCTCTAGATCTCCCTCCAGTATTGCATATGAAGCCATCGTAATATGATCGCATGGGTTACCAATGCTACCCACGTTGAATAATAATTTTCCACCAAATAAGGGTTCCATAAATGCACCATGGATGTCTCCATATCCTACTATATCTGATTCACATATTTCATTATCCAAGCTAATGATTTTAGGTACCTCAAACATTTTAAGCTTCTCTTCCCTTGGACTATTTGGCCATAGCCTGCTAAATACATCATGGGGATGTGCATGAAAAAGTCTTACATACCTTCCACTCAAATAAAAACCTACGGCTTCAGGTAAGCCCTTTAAATATTCTAATCTTTCTTTACCAATTTCTTCTCTATACCATCCAATATTCCCTGCCACATCGTTATTCGCTACATATTTATCCCAGTTACCTAATACTATAACATCACATTCCTCTTTACAAATATCTAAGGCTTCTGACGAATTAGGGCCCTTACCTACAATATCACCTAGACAGATAATTTTATCGCAAGATCGATCCTTTATATCCTTTAAAACTGCTTCTAATGCCGGTATATTTCCATGAATATCTGAAATAATAGCTACTTTCTCCATTACAGTTCCCCTTTACTTTTGTTCAATATTTCTCTATAGTATAATCTTATTTATCCTGTCTAATAAGTTTAAATACTTCGGCAGTATAAATAGCATCATTTAAAGCTCTGTGAAACTTCATATCTATTTCAATGTTAAGTTTTTTTATTGCATTTTTTAATCCAATTTGCTGACCCTTAGGTAAATCAAAAAATTTCCCTGCTTCGGCCTGAACATCTAAATAGTTGTTCAACCAGTCATTCTTTAAATTGTGGTAATTACAGTTACGTTTTAATTCTATGATGTCATGGTTTGACCATACAGATAGTACATAATCCTCATCACCAATCCATGTTCTAAAATTCTTTACCGCAATTTCAAATGGTATTCCGTTTTTTAAATCTTTCGATGAAATCTTTGTTTTTCTTTTAATTATTGGACATAGGCTATAGTAGATTACTGGCTTAATAAATATCTTGAAGGTATCTATTTGCTCAAATCTCTCATTTAGCTTCACAGCACCAATTTCGATGAGCTCGAAGGGACATATTTTATTAGGCTTGAATTTTGTTTTAGGATTAAATAATTGAGGTGATGGCTGATTAAATTCAGTATCCAATACTATATAATTCATATTAACTTCCTTTCCTTATATCAACAATACATCTTATTCTGTATACGACCAAAATAGCAACTATTTATTCATATACAATATCCCCCTTAATCGGTCCTGATATCCAAAAGAGTTCCTATTTTTCTACTGGCTTTTCATATGGCTTTTAGTATCAATAAAAATTTTTATTCTTTTTATCCCCTTATTACTAAAGCTTACATGATAATATAATATCAATATAATAGAAATATCGCAATGCATAAGAGAAAATCTGAAGATTCTTTCCATAAAAATGTTCTTGGTATATTGTTTCCATTTGAGTTAAAATAGATGATAAGTATATGGTAAAAAAATCCATAAACATACCCTTCAGTTTGGTTTATTATATGTAAGTGATAAACTAAATAAGATAAGTTAATATAAGTCGCACCATAAATATCAAAGTTATAAGATTTCAAATAAAGATTTAGGAGGATACATGTTATGAAAAACCTACGAATATACGGTAAGGCGCCTTATAATATAGCTGTTATTCATGGTGGCCCAGGTGGTCCTGGCAGCATGGCACCAGTAGCAGAGGTATTATCAAAAGATTGTGGTGTATTAGAGCCCTTACAATCAAAGGATACTATAGAGGGACAGCTTTCTGAATTAGCCAATCTCTTAGATGAGTCCGCTGCCCTACCAATCACTCTGATTGGACATTCTTGGGGCGCATGGCTATCCTATATGTTTGCGGCTAAGTTTCCTAGCTACGTTAAGAGAATAATATTAATAGGTAGTGGATCATATGACACAAAATACCTTAAACTATTAAATAGTACTAGAGATAGTCGTCTTAATGAAGAAGAAAATAGAAAAATAGAAGGTCTGTGGAATCAATTACGTGATAAAGAACAGTGCTCTGATAAAGTTTTACGTGATTTCCTAAAATTAATAATTAAAGCCGATTCCTATGAACCAATATCCTATGATGATGGCACAATTGAATTTCAGCCTGACACCTTTAGTAAAATAATGTCTGAAGTAAATGAGCTAAGAAAAAGCTTTGAGCTTTTAGAGATGGGACGAGATATAAAATGTCCAGTTATTGCAATTCATGGTGATCATGATTCACATCCTTATCAGGGAGTAAAAGAGCCTTTATCAGAGGTTATTGCAGATTTTAAGTTCATACTATTGGAGAATTGTGGCCATAGCCCTTGGAACGAAAAATATGCTAAAGACAAGTTTTTTGAAATACTATTTGAGGAGTTAAGTGCCACAAATTAGCCATATAGAAAGGAGAACTCTTTGTTCTAAAGAATCCTCCTTTTTAGTCTCATATATATTATTTTATATCTTTTTCAAACCAATGACTTGTAATCTTTTCTATTTCAAATCCATACTTTAAATATAATTTATAAGCTTTTTCATTCGAGCTAATTACAAATAACTTTATTTCCGTTGCTCCAATATTAAGTAAATTGTCCACAGCTTCTTTTAGCAATAACTTACCAAGGCCTTTTCCTTGCCATTTTGATGATATAGCTATTGCTTCAATCCAGCCCACATGCCTTTTAAGTATCAACTCATATATCCCTACAGGTTCGTCATTCATATAGCATATTTTTACTATATTAGGCTTCTCGCCATTCTTTTGTAGCATTTCATCAATTTGCTCATCAGTTAGCATCGCACCATTAGGAGAATTTAAAAAACCTTCATTATGTACATCTTTGAAATGCATTTTATTTTTTTCAGAAAGATTTTCAAAGGAAATTTCATCATGTGTTTCAATCTCATTCAAATCATCATATGATTTTAATCTTAAAATAACAGCTTCATATACACCTTTGAAGTCTGATTCTTCTACAAAAGGTATTAAGTACTTCTTATTTGAATGAATTCCAATTTTCATCTTTTGAGGACTTATCTTTATAGATTCTTCTATCCCCTTCTTCAAAAGTTTTTTGAAGACTATTTTATCTTCCTCTAATACGTTTATTGATGTAATAAAAACTTCTCCTTTTTCTTCTACATCCTTAGTTATGATGCCAATTGTACCCTTTAATAAATTCCCATCCCATAAAGAAAAGTAAGTTGTTCCCTTATTAAATACGGGGCCATTATAATCCCTAATCATTTCATCGTAACTGTCAAAATAGGAGTTTGAACCAAAGCTCATAATAAAATCGTATAGTTCTTTTGTTTGTTCCTCTTTTAAGTCTGTAAATGGATATATCTTCATGTACTTTCCCCCTTAGAAAGCATAACATTCTACTTAGCTTAGTTTAATATTGTTAGCAACTTCATTATCCTAGATATTACATCTTCTAAAAGTTCTGGAGCCTTCTCCATAGCTTTATCTAAACTCATAGGACGATTTATGATGCTAATCACACTATCTATTCCCTTTTCATATACTTTTTCAAAACCTTCTCCAATAGATCCTACAATTGCAACAACAGGTACATCATATTTTTTTGCAAGTTTAGCTATGCCCACAGGAAGTTTCCCATTGATTGTCTGGTAATTAATTTCTCCTTCTCCAGTTATAACGAGATCAATCTTATTTTTATAAAAGATTTCTTCCAAGTTGATAGTATTCATAATGATTTCAAGTCCTGGTTTCAGTTCTGCATCTAAAAATGCCAATAGTCCTGCTCCAAAGCCTCCTGCAGCTCCCGCCCCAGGAACATAAGCTACTTGCTTTTTAAGATCTTTTTGTATAATCTTATCAAAATTCTTTAATGCTTCATCTAGAATAGGAACCATCTCTTCTTCAGCTCCCTTTTGGGGACCATATACATAAGCTGCTCCATTCTTACCATAGAGAGGATTCTCTACATCACATGCTACTAAAAAGTCTATATCTTCAATTCTTGAATCTAATCCATACATATCTATATAATTAAGTTCTAAAAGACCCCGAGCTCCTTTATGTATCGGGTCTCCTTTATCATTTAATAGTTTATATCCCAATGCTTGAAGCATTCCTGCACCACCATCATTTGTTGCGCTTCCTCCTATTCCTAGAATGATTTTATCACAGCCCATGTCTAGTGCTTCCTGGACAAGCTCGCCCGTTCCAAAGGTTGTAGTAATCATCGGGTTTCTTTTATCCTTCGGTACTAAGGGGAGACCAGAAGCACTTGCCATTTCTAAAACCGCAGTTTTTCCATCTCCTAAGACACCAAACACTGCCTCGACCTTTTCTCCCAATGGACCCGTCACAGTTTTATTAATAATCTTTCCGCAAGTATTAAGCACAAGGGCTTCCACAGTTCCTTCTCCACCATCTGCCAAGGGTACCTTGATAACATTGGCATTAGGTAGAATTCTCTTTATTGCCCTTTCAGCAATATCACAAAACTCTTTAGCACTTAAGCTTCCTTTAAAAGAATCCGGTGCCACCAGAATGTTCATTGAATTATGCTCCTTTTCTGAAAATTATTTTTTACTATATAGTTAATAATTCCCCTATACTCCATCAGCATTTAATATTACAGTCTCTATTTTATCTCCATTAAGTTCATATACAATAATCCTGTAGCCTTTATAATATATAAATGTGTTTCCATTTAGTTGTATACGATTGATAATTCTACTATTATTTCTTCATTCCTCTATTTTTGTAATGTATATGCCTATTTTGGCTTCGCTACTTTATATAATCATAATTAAATATTATTCCTTCTTCTCCCACTATAGTAGTCGTGATATCATTTCAAAGAATTTTCTCTTACATAAAAAAAATCAGATCTTTATGATTCTATTATTCAGATAATAGGATCATAAAGATCTGTTCTCAAAATCTATATCATTATTTTTTAGTAAGATAGAAAAACTGCCAAATCTTCACATGACGTGATATTAATGTTTAAGGTACAAAAAGAGCATTGATTTCATTTTCATAGCCATATTTTTTTAGAAATTCAATAATTGCAACTTCAAAGATTTCTTTCTGACTGATATTCTTCTCTTTACTGAAATCCTTGATTAACTCTCCTAAAGAATGGGAAATACAGAGAGATTTAGTTATAGTTATTCCACCTACAACATAGCGTGGAATAGTTCCACCTTCGTTAATAGCAAGAAGCTGAATTAGCTTATCTTTGTTTCGGTCGAGCATTTCCAGCATTGGGACAAGTTTTTCCCATCTTTCACCCTTAAATTTTTCTTCAAGAGAAATATTTCTATTTTCTTCAGTATATTGCTCAGATTCTAGTATAAATGCTTTTTCTGTAGCCATTACTTCGGTATTCTTATTATTGTTTGTTGTAGAGATCTCACCTTTCAGCAATACATATGTCTGTTTTTCGCTTGACCATATATATCCCTTAGATTTCATATACATTGCCATTGCCCTATGATCTTTCATACCAACTCTCTTAGCTATTTCTCTTGGATCAATACCTGCCTTAAATAAGGATACCACTCGCTCTGCCTTAGCAGTACCAAAAGATGATGGCGACGTTACATTCGTTTCTGGCCTTAATACATATATCTGCCTGATGCCATCCCATTTATAACCTCGGCGTCGCATATACATATCCAAGGTTCTATAGCTTTTATGATCAAGTTTAAGAGCCAATTCTTCTCTAGATAAGCCTTCCATTAATTTTTTTAGTATATATTTGTCATCATAATCAGCTGCTCTACCGTTTTGTAAAGCAGCAGATATTTCTTCTGATGATATGTCTCTTGTCAGATCTTTCGATGTATATACTTCGTCGGCATAACCAGCATCATCATTGTATAGCTCCTCTTCAGGATAGCCATTTTTTTGAAAGTCTGTAGACATAAAAAAACCACCTTTCGATTTAAATTGATCCTTTACAATACATTTATAGCCTCACTTAAGTCATCCATGTTTGCATGGGTATATACAGAGGTTACTTTTAGGTTAGAATGACCTAATAGCTTTTGCACGTGAACCAGATTCACCCCATTTTTAATTAGGTTTGAAGCAAAGCTGTGACGCAATATATGAGCAGTAACACGCTTTTTCCAGCCAAGTTCTAAGGTAATCTCCTGGAATACTCTATTTACGTACGTGGAACTTAAACGTCCAGTTTTTTTCGTAGCAAAAAAGTTATTGCTGTCAACCTTAGGACGTAGATTGTCTAAGTAATTTTTAAATATTGTAAGTAAGTTTTTACTAATAGGTATTTGTCTATCCTTTTTCCCCTTTCCATTGATTACATGGATTATTTGATTATCAATATCCACATCCATTAACTTTAGATTAAGACATTCACTAATTCTCATACCTGTATAGTACAAAGTCTGCGCAACTACTTTGATTAACGAGTGTTTTATGGCTCCTATAAATTGATCTGCTTCATCTATCGATAAATAAGTTCTTTCTTTCTTCTGTGATCTAATTGGTTCTAATGATACAGTTATATTTCTAGGGCAAAGTCCTTTGTTATGTGTATATTTCCAAAATGATCTAATGGTATAAAGATTTCTGCTTCTACTAACTGCTTTTAAAGCTCTTTTCTCCTTTAGCCAGTAGAGATAGTCTTCTATATCTTCAGTTTGTATTTCATCTATATATAAGGGGCAGTTGTGTTTTTTTTCAAGGAAATATTCAAAAGAGCATAGATCTGACATGTAACTCCTTATAGTTTCTGTACTTTTATCCATCGTAATTAGGTATTGTTTGAATTTTTCTATGGCTTCATGAAGCAACATTTTCTCTCACCTTTCTCCCCTATTATTCCTAACCTCAATAATATTACTGAATTACTGCCTGGCTTCTCACTTTTAATGATTCTCTAATTATTTGCAAAATAGTTAAAGTCAATCTTTAAATAATTTTCAAATAAAACTTTCTATATTTTAAATGTTTAGTCTCATATCTTTTTAATTGGCTCATAAATTTATTTAATCTAGATATACTATAAATACACCTTAATGTAAGGAGTTGATTTCATGTCTAAAGAAAAAAGGTTACATGCTTTTAGAAAGAAAGTTGCCTTAGATGAAGTTGAGTCTAAAATCGCTCACAAACTAGGTACAGCTGATGATGACGACGACTTTGGTGGCTATTTGTCACACTATGACGCAAGTCTCATCAATAAAGGCGTAGTTCAAACACCAAAGGAAGAATCAAATAATAAAAAAATGTAGCTTTTTTCGACTCCAGAGTCTAGACCTCAAAGTCTAGACTTGTAAGTCTATTATATTTCTATTTAATATTTCTGTCAATGATTAGAGACATGGTTATATTTGGAATATAAAAAAGATGGTGCTTCTGCTAAAAACACCATCTTAGTTAAACGATCACAAATTTTACTCTCTTGTATCTTCAAGCTTTATATTGTGTATATCACACTTTTTCTTAATCTCATCTATCAAAGCATCATAGTTCTTAAAATATTTTAACTTAAACACATCTGAACTAATCTGTTTCCCATCATATCCCTGCTCTGAATAAAATACTTCTATTCCAAAAACTCTATGAGCAAATCTTGAACCTTTTACTTCAACATCTCCAACTATTATCATGCTGATATTATCGTAACTATATTCGTATTCACCATACTTTTCAAATACAATTTTGTTTTCAAATATGCTAGCTTTATATCTTTTCATAACTAAAAATTGTATTACTGCTATGATTATACTAACTATAGAAATATAAATTATCGATGCGAATGAAAATATCCTCTCGGTAAATAGGAAAAACAACATACATGCCATTGCTATAATTGCAGTTTTTTTAGTACTATTTAATATTTCAGTTCTATTAGCTAAAAAAACACTTTCTACTATTTGCTTGTTTACTGGATCCATTGTTAGCCCCCTTAAAATCTATAAAATATTCTGTTGTATAGTTCCATAATAAATTCGACTTGCTTAATAATCTGTTCTATTTATTTCAACATAAGTACTAATCCCTATGAAAAAAGCGACATCTTTAGAGAATTCTACCAATATTTTAAATTTCCTCTATTTTTCGTGTGGTTGATTCATTATTTTAACATATCATTACGCTGATTTACCTAGCAATTTATAAAAAATAGGAGTGCATCAGAATAACAAATATCTGAAACACCCATAGAACGGAATCATAATCGACTTTTATTTATAAATCCATCTTCTATATGACAGATGCTTTATTAACCCGCATCCTTAAATTGCGTTGTGTATAAATCATAGTAAAAACCTTTTTGACTTAACAACTCTTTATGACTTCCTTTCTCAATAATTCTACCGTCCTTTATAACTAGTATCTTATCTGCATTTCTAATTGTTTGAAGTCTATGGGCAATTACAAAGCTTGTTCTTCCCTCCATTAGATAGTCCATACTCTCTTGAATCTTAGATTCTGTTCTAGTATCAACATTTGATGTTGCCTCATCAAGAATCAATATATCTGGATTAGAGAGGATCGTTCTTGCAATAGAGATTAATTGCCTTTCACCCTGTGAAAAATTCTGACCGCCTTCATATACATCGGTTTTATAACCTTCAGGTAATCTTGAAATAAATCCATCTGCATTAGCAAGACGTGCTGCCTCCATTATTTCCTCATCGGTAGCATCCATTTTCCCGTACTTTATATTATCATAGACAGTTCCACTAAAAAGGTTTGTATCTTGTAAAACTACTCCGACCTTAGATCTTAAGTTATCCTTCTTGATATCATTGATATTGCGACCATCCACAAATATCTCGCCTTCGTCGACATCATAAAATCGATTGATCAAATTGATTATCGTAGTCTTTCCACTTCCTGTGGGTCCAACAATTGCAATGGTTTCTCCTGCACTTGCTTCAAAGGTTATGTCCTTTAATACTTTTTTCTCCTTAGCGTATCCGAAATAAACATTTCTAAATTCAACGTTTCCCTCTATTTCCTCTATCCTAATACCAGTGTCATTAATATATTCATTCTTCTCATCAATGATTTCAAAAACTCTTTCAGCTCCAGCAACAGCTTGCTGTAATGTATTGAATAATTGGGCAAGTTGACTGATTGGTCTCGTAAATTGTCTTGCATATGCAGACACAGCAGCTATTTGTCCAACCGATACAGTGTTAAACCTGATCGCCATATAGCCACCTGCAACAACTATAACGACATAAACAAAATTATTAATAAAATTAATAACTGGCATTACAACTCCCGAGTAAAGTTGTGCCTTAAAGCCGGCTTTTTTAAGG
The DNA here is from genome assembly GCF_050888315.1 of Wukongibacter baidiensis. NCBI lineage: Bacteria > Bacillati > Bacillota > Clostridia > Peptostreptococcales > Caminicellaceae > Wukongibacter > Wukongibacter baidiensis. Next base: position 6,106,925 of record NZ_CP138202.1, on the reverse strand, counting down.
GCTTCGTTTTTCTTCTCAAACTCTTTAATTACATTTTCTTCTTGATTATAAAGTTTGACTGCATTTAGACCGCCTATAGACTCTTCGACTATTCCATTTATAGATGCTAAATGCTTCTGTTGCTCCTTAAAGTTTTTAAAGGTTCTTTTAGCAATTATAATTGTAAATATAATCATCGGTGGTATAAATATTATTGTGATTATTGCCAATTGCCAGCTTGCAATAAACATCATTATTACAGAGCCAATAACTGTAATCACACTTGTTACAAGTTGTACGACGGTTTGGCTAAGTGCTGAGCTAATAAGCTCCATGTCATTGGTCAATCGACTCATAATGGCACCGCTTTGGTTCATATCATAATATTTAAGGGGTAATACTTGTAATTGATCAAAGGCATCCTGTCTAATATCCCTAACGGTTTTTTGTGAAATTACTGCCATCATATAGGATTGAAGCCAGCTGAAAAAGCCTCCAAATATTCCAATGACCACTAGTATTATAGACATCCTTAAAATGCCATCATAATCGAGTTTAAGTATGTATCGATCAATTGTGATACTAAATATATATGGAATAGCAAGATTAAATAAAGCCCCTGCTATGGTTGAAAAAAATACGACAATCAAGCCAACCTTATATTTTAGTAGGTACGAGAGAATTCTTACAAGAGTCCCTTTAAAATCCTTGGCACCCTTTCCTGTATAAACATCTTGTCCCCGTCCTGGTCCTCTACTCATTTACAGAACCTCCAATTCCAAATTGAGAGTTATAAATTTCTTGATATACTTTACTGGACTTTAGCATTTCATCGTGAGTTCCAAACCCATCAAGCTTACCATAATTGTTTAGTACAATTATCTTATCTGCATCAATTATTGTAGATATTTTCTGTGAAATAATAAAGGTTGTCATGTTTTTACTTAGTTTCTCTATATTACTTTTTATCTGCTCTTCACTTTTAGCATCTACTGCGCTGGTTACATCATCTAAAATCATAATTGCTGGTTTTCTAATAAATGCCCTTGTAAGTGATAATCTTTGTTTTTGCCCTCCTGAAAGATTCGCTCCTTTTTGATGAACCTCTGAGTCAAATTGCTTCTCAAGTTTTTCAATAAATTCTAAGGCCGCAGCTCTTTTTGATGCTTCTCTTATTTCTTCATAGCTTGCATTTTCGTTGCCCTGCAAGATATTACTCTTTATGCTCCCAGAAAATATAATCGGTTTTTGGGACGCCATACTAACTTGCTCTCTTAGTGATTCGATATCTAAATCTTTAACATTATGTCCATCAAGTAATACTTCTCCATTTTTAGCATCATATAGCCTTGGGAGTAATTGTACTAGTGTTGATTTACCTGTACCTGTTGAACCAATGATTCCTATAGTTTCTCCTGGTTCCACTTTAAAGGAAATATCACTCAAAACATTGTTTCCGTCACGTGAATATGAAAAGTCAACATTTCTGAATTCTACTTTTCCGGTTAATTTAAAGTCTTTAATGGCCCATGGACTATTAGTGAGGTCGCTTATTTCATCAAATATCTCATTAACACGCTTTGCACTAACTTCTGCACGAGAAACAAATATTAGCATCATGGCAAGCATAAGAAGCCCCATAAGGATCTGCATTGTATAATTGAAAAAAGCCATTATTATACCTGCATCTGCAACTCCATTTGATACTAAGATCCCTTTCTCAATAAGGCTTGCACTTAAAAACAAAATACTTGCTATTCCTAGATTAACTACAATTGTTATAACGGGCATTGCGAATGCTATGATCTTATTTGCACTTGTGGAAATTTTTCTATAGTTTTCATTTTTCTCAGTAAAACGTTTATTTTCATACTCCATATTTACGAAAGACTTAATTACTCTAGGTGCGTTAACACTCTCCAATACAATATTATTAACATCATCTAATTCCTTCTGTACCTGGGTGAACTTAGGAAGTGCCTTTGCCATAATAATACCAATCCCAATTATCAGAGCAGGAATGATAATTAAATATATGCCTGACAAATTCATCGATGTCCTAATAGCTAGAATCAAACCACCTATTAACATTAATGGTCCTCTAATAATTGACCTAAACATGAGCATAAACAATGTTTTTATTTGTAGCATGTCGTTTGTTGATGATGTAATTAACCTACCTGTTTTAAACTTATCAACATTTACAAAGGATAGTGTTTGAATTTTTTTAAACAAATCTAGTCGCAAATTTGCAGTTGCATATTGTGCAATATATTGAGCACAATAGTTGTTTATAAGGCCAGCTATTATCGTTCCTAACGCCATAAAAATCATCATCAATGCTGTATTTCTTAGCAAATTCAAATCTCCTGACGGTAAAGCCTCATCAATAATCTTCGTCATCAAAAAAGGAATATAAAGTCCCGCTACAACCTCAACAAACATAGATATGATAGCTAGTAGTGAATACATGGAGTACTTCTTAATATAGTTAGATAATCTTAATAGATTTTTCATTTCTTCCTCCCTAACTTTCTGATATATACTAAATATTCTCTTATGCCTTGATTTGTTCCATAGATTTTTATGATGATGAGTTTGGTAATTTCTACAAAGGCTGAAATATATTCATTTTTAGTCTTTCCTGTAGGTTGTGAAAAAATGATTTCAAAGATTTTCCTTTCAAATCCTATTGTTACATGCTATTTCACAAGGAACATATTATGAAAGGCTTATAGGACTAGATTTTAATCTGATAAAAATAAACAAGACTTTATCATAATAGATTTTAAATCTACTATGATAAAGTCTTGTTTATTACTCTCTCTTCATCAGTTCTCTTAAGTATAATCTCAAAATATTTATTTCTTAATTAGCTTTATAAAACCTATAAGTTTTTATAATAAGTAAAAAAGTCGGTACAAAATGGTAAAATAAATCAAGAATGTCTATACCTTTTTTTAATTCACCATTTTTAAGCATAATTATTTTCTCAACGACATGGGGCATTGGTTTAAATGGCGCTAATAACATCAATATAGATATAAAAATAAGCATTGTAAATGATAGGCTGTCAACAAACTTAAACATGCTAGTCCTCCTAATAAGCCTTTTTATTTGTCATTATAGCATATTTAGTTTTTGAACATGCATAAAGGATTTTAATAGTTGATATAGATTTTTGATATAGGAATTAATCATTTTCTCAAAATCAGCCTCTATATTTCAAATTCTAAATACCTCGAACTTGAATGTACAAAGTACATAAACAGCTTATACATATGCAGCTTCACTTCACGTCCATCAGCAAGGCCTGATTCAGATTCAAAATAATATGTCCTACCTTCTATCATACCCTGTTCATATGTTGAATATCCACTATAACTTTGCATCTCTAGCTCTTCACCACTCTCTTTTACTAGATTAAAATAGGGTATAATGGGATATCTATGCTTTGTAATGAATTCGACCTTAACTACAATATTTTTCTTTTTCCTATTCACTTCTTCTATACTTCGAAGCTTAAAAATGCCTAAATCATCGTATTTCTTTAATACCATGCTATCGTCCTTATCATAGGAGTAGTATCTATCTTCACTCCTCCAAGCACTTCCTCCACTTAGACACATTCTAAATTTTGTTTTCTTATCATATACGAAGTCTTGAACTTTATAGGTTATAATCCTATAATCTCCTTTTTCATCGTTTCCCGTTTCCTCTTTAATTTCCGAGGTCTGTATATCTTCAAAGTTCTCTCCATCTTTACTAATCTTTAATAAAAGGTTTGGAAGCTTGAACTCATCAAATCCCATACTTAAAAGCTTTTCAGATGGTCCCATCCTTAATAGAATTTTGATTTCATCATCTTTCGTATTGACTTTAATTGGTTCAACTCTAATAAATTTATTATCGTACACGTCCTTTTCAGTAAAGTCTATTTCTTTTTCTGGAAAGTTTGCACTGAAATGCTTTGGTTCTGATTTACATCCCGCTGTGGTGGCTATCAACAAAGTTATTGTAACTATAAATATCGCTACTTTATATATAGATTTAATCATTGGCACCCCACTATCTTTTTATCTTTCTAACATCTTTCTTTCCCGTCTCAGGATTAATATATATATGGTATTGCTCACCTTCGTCTTCTATTGTGAACCTCCAATAGAAGTCTAACGCAAACCCTTCTCCCCTTCGTCCAACAAGCTTTTCATCAATAATAGCTGTTTCAGTATCTAACTCACTCTTTGCCGTCTCATAGCCCTTTAGAGCCTCATCATACCCAGAGTCATCATAGGCTAATCCTTCCCAATATCCATAAAAGGATAACTCCAATAGCCTTCCTTCGTCTATAAGGTTAACTTTACTATCGATATCTGCAACCATATTAATATATCTTCCGTTATTCTCTGCAAACCGAACCTCTAGTTCAGGACCATACTTATCTACTTCAATTACTTCTAATGAGTTAAAGCCTCGTTGCTTAAGAAAGTCCATAAGCTTATTTATTGCTTCTTCCTCAGAAATATTAATTTTCGACTCATTAAATTCTTTTCCATTCTCTTCAATGAAATCATCCCATTCCCTATCTGATATACTTTTTATCTTTCCTCCTTGAATATACACTTCTACTGCATAGCCATTGTCAGACCTAAACCTAACACGCTCTATCATCTTTTCATCATCGTATCGGCTTTCACCGCCACCAGATTTTCTCTCAATATTACCTAAATCACCTAAGAACCTTTGGGCAACTTCCTTCGCTTCATCCTCCGAAAAAACTTTTTCGCCATAAACCTTTTCTGGGTTAGGTTTCTTAGTATTACTTTTTTTCCTATATTCTGTTTCATAATCTAATTCTCTTAACCAAGCTATATCAATCGAATCGTTCATTTCATTAATAGCATCTGCTAAAACCTTACTATAAAATAATCTTTCATATTCTTCTGCCTCAATTGCAAACTCATATTTTTCTTTAATTGAGTTTATCTCTTGGACCTTATTGTTTATCTTTCTTAAAAATTCTTTATTCTTTTCTGTAAGCTTTACCTTGCCACTAGATGCATACCGTAGAAATCTGTTTGTCTCCCAAATAAGCGTTTCCAACTCAGAATCATCTATTCTGTTTTTTGAATATCCATGTCTATAATAATCTGGTAATGCTTCGTATCTAAAATATTCGTCCTTAAAATATTGGATATCTTCTATTACTTCTTCTGAAATCTCATTTAATAAAATTATCTCGGTAGTAATCTTTTCTAGCTCTCTTAAGCATCTATTTTGTTGCTGATATCGCTTCAACATATACCCGCTTTTTTCTTCAATAAAGTTTTGCAAGAGCCTCCATTGCCTATATGCCCATATGGCTGAAAAAGAAAGTGCTACAATCAATAATATTGAAATAATTTTTTTCTTATATCCATCTTCAATTTTCATATCCACAATCCCCCTGGTAAATAATTATATAAAACATAACTGTTTTGTTACTCCCTTAAATTTCTCTTCCAAAATTAGTTAATTCATCTAATATTTTAACATTTATCTTTCATATTCAAAAGAAAAATAACACTAATATTAGGTATTAGTGTCATTACTTGTTCATTTCCCCGGTAATAATATAAAAATATATCTTTAAAGTCTATTCTTTTTCTATGATCTTGTATTAAGAATCTCCTTTTCCATTTCAATTATTTCTTCCTTTGTAGTCTTATTAAGCTGGGAAAAAACTTCATCTCTATATATTTTACTTAATTCTTCTTTATCCCTTAAACCCTTTTGCATAATGTCAGTCCAGTATATCTTTCTTCTTTTATGATATAGATCCAGGTCAACTATTCTAGTGCCATCATCAAGGTATTCAAGGCCTAGTAGTATTTTCTTTATATATTTAGGCTCATGATATGTAAAGAATCTAATTCGATATACACCTACAGATAAAAATACTGTTGCTGCATCCTTCCCCCAAGCTTCTCCCAGTATAAAACCAACCTCCAAATGTTCAAGTACTTTAAGTAGCCTTTGATAGTGAAGCATATATTCTCCATAGCTATCATAGATTTTTATAACTAACTCATACCAGTCTTTATTATCAAATCCCATGTTTAGATACTTTAAGTCATGAATTTTTAGTTGTCTCATTACCCTTGGATAATCACTATTAATATGGACAGATCTTCCATGCAAATCTGAAATGCTTATTGGCTCACCAATTTTCTTTTGAGTAAAGGTTATAACCGTACCTTTATTAGTGTTTTCCAGCATCTCGTTGAAATCTCCTGCTTCTCCCCCATAATCTTTTACAAGTTGATCTATGACCTTATCCGTATTTCCAAAGGTCTTCATAATTATTATTCGCGGTGCCATCCTTGAATAGGAAATCACATCACATTTCTTATCATTTATTATTCTACATAGCACATCCTCAGCTTGATTCTCAAGGAACAAAACCTTACCTATATCTTTATCCTTTATCAGATCCTTTTTCTTATTAGTCATAAATATAATCGTCGTATTTTCTGTTGATTTCTCAAAGGCCGTATGTATATCATAATCCTTTGCCTTAAAATTCTCTATTATATATTCTCTTATTTTAGAAATTGCTGGACCTTCTAAAATAATAATCTTTGGACCACTACGGAAAATTGACAGCATATGAATCCCTCCGATTTTATAACCCTATATTTGATTTACACATTCTATCATCGTTTGTACCGTAAGGATAAGGCAAAACGAAAATTTTTCCACTTTTAAGGGCTATTATATTTATCCCAGTAATTCCATTCAAGTATACTTTATCTTTCTCTATTCTTGAAATCATTGCCAGATCATGTCCAAATAAATTATATTTAGCTGATGTGTTAGCTACATCCTTTGAGAAATGACTGACCTTATATTGTATGTTATCGATATCAATAATACTACTTTCCTTAATAATAGTACTTCTTTTAGCATAATCGCTAACAATCTCATAGTCATCGTGGTTACCCATCACTATATATATTCTATCGGCAGAAGAATCCTCCAACATATCTATCAGTATCTTAACCTTATCTCTATATAGCTTTCGTTTCGATGGATACAACTCTAGCTTTATATTGTCAACCATATCTCCAGTATGTACTATATATTTGGGATTCAACTTCTGTATTAATTGGTTTAACCCCGAATAAAAACTAGATGGTGTATCTGAGATATGCAATAATTTCTCTTCCTTACAGTTCATTATTTCTTCTGGAATATATACTTTCCCAAAGAAATAATATAAACCTCTTCTAATGTTTTTCATATTCATTCTAACCCCTAAATATTATTGTGTGGAAAACCATCTTTTCTCCTATAGACTAACGCAGTTATGAGGTACTTTTCCATCTCTTAAAACGGCTATAATATTATCTGCTGCCATAACTGCCATTTTAATCCTTGTTTCATCTGTGGCGCTACCTAGGTGGGGACAAAGTACCACATTACTCAAATCTTTAAGTCCTTCTTCAACCTCTGGCTCCTTTTCGTATACATCCAATCCAGCACCCCATATCTTCTTATCTTTCAATGCTCTTACCAATGCTTTTTCATCTACTACTGGTCCTCTTGAAGTATTAATCAATATTGCTGTATCCTTCATCATATCAAATTCCTTATCGCTAATCATATGGGTGGTTTCCTTAGTAAGTGGTGTATGTATAGATACATAGTCGGATTTTTCTAGAAGTTCCTTAAAAGTAACGTACTCCGCACCTGTCTCTTTTTCAAAGTTCTCTTTCCTTGACCTATTATAGTATAGAATTTTCATATTAAATGCCATCGCCCTTAAAGCCACTGCTCTTCCAATTCTCCCAGCTCCAATAATTCCAATGGTTTTACCGCTTACGTCTCTACCTAAAAGTAATTTAGGAGACCATCCTAGAAATTTTCCATCTCGAATATACCTATCCCCTTCAACTACTCTCCTTGCCGTAGCAAATAGTAAAGCCCATGCAATATCAGCTGTAGCATCAGTTAAAACACCTGGTGTATTGCTAAGGTATATATCCCTAGCCTTTGCAGCTTCAACATCCATGTTATTGTATCCCACTGCATAGTTAGCAAAGATTTTTACTCTATCTTCAACATCCATTATTTCTCCATCAATTTGGTCCGATAGCAGACATAAAACTCCATCTTTTCCTTTAACCTTTTCCTTCAATTCTTCATATGTATAAGCTCTATCAAGTTCATTTACTTCAACTTCAAAATATTCTCTAAGCTTGTTTATTCCTTCCTCAGGTATCATTCTAGTAATTAAAACCTTTTTTTGTTCCATATTTACCCTCCAAATGTATATATAATATATTCTTAATTTTGCTATAAAGATTCAATGTATATTCAAAACTAAATGTCCCTAAAATAATTATAACCTAAAAATCTTAAAAAAGTCATTTTAAAAGTATCGTTTAAATAGACTATGGAAATAATATTTTTGAGGTGATATTATGAAAAAAATAAAAATCTTATTAATATATGCTTTAATAATTCTTTTGTCTGTTATGTTGATGTCTTCCTGTGCAAAAAAACAGGAGAAACCAGCTCCTAAATCTGAAAATGAACCAAAACAAATGCCTCCAGTAGTCGATGAAATTGAAGGCGAAATTATTAGCATTATGTCTGAAATAGATATGGTTTCCTATTACAGAAGACAAATCGATATGCAGAAAGAAAAGGAAAAAGAAAAGAAAGACCTTGCTATTAAGTTAGGTACTGGGGCACAGGAGAGTAGTCAAGGAAAAGAAGAAGAGGGTAAGGAGAAGGAAAAAGAAGCTTCAACTAGTCAAGTGGACTCGTTGATAAAGTTCGAACCGGATCCTATAACTATTAATGATATATTATTATCTGAGGTTCTGAAGGCGGAAGCCACCGATAAAAAGGAAAATGGCTCTAAGGAAATACCTACTGATATTGTATTTATTTGGCATGGTATTAATACTAAGGTAACAGGGCTACATAAAAAATGGAACATGCTTGAATCTCATGTTACTAAATCTGGAGCCTCTCCAGAGGCAATAAAAGGATTTGAGAACACACTAAATAATTTAACTATTTCCGCTTCTCAATATAATTATTTGGATAGTCTTTTTTATGCTAATAAATTGACATCCTATATTCCTGATTTAATTAATAATTTTAAGAAAAAGGTTCCGAGTCCAATATATTTCATGAAGTATCACCTTAGACAGATAATTTTAGACTGTAGAATCAAAGATTATGAAAAGGCAGGAAAAAACTATAGTAAATTGGTAATATATAAGGATGCTTTGGTGTCTCAATTAGTAGAAAAGAAGTTGACAGAACTAGCTAATAAATTAAATACTTCTGTCAAGGATCTTGAGGCGGCATTAAAGTTGCAGGATTTAAATATTATTAAAATTAAAGCAAGTGTACTTATGAGTAATATAGAGGCCATTAAGGAAGAAGTTGCTAAGTAAAACTCTTTTATAACACATAGGAAATTATATTTATCAATTAAGTTGATAATCCTATAATTTCCTATGTGTTATAAAAATTTTGGACGAAACTCTCACAGATACTTTCGTTTATCAAGTTTCAGTACCACATGACTATAATAATATCTTCTAGCTATAATTTCTATGAATATACTATAAATAAATGCTCTAATTGTATTGCTTCAATTCGATACCTTCTTTATAATTATAATTAAACCCGTATTATTAAATTAATATGATTTCTTTGAAAGGGGAGTTTTAATGAGTGAGTATTTAATACCCGCTATTATTAGTTATTTAATTGGTAGTATTCCTTTCTCATTACTTACAGGAAAATATTTAGGCGGAATTGATATTCGAGATTATGGGAGCGGTAATACCGGTGCTACAAACGTTCTCCGTACCCTTGGGAAAAAAGCTGGTGCCGTTGCCTTCACAGGAGATTTCCTAAAGGGCTTTATAGTAGCAATTATGGTTAAAAATCTTATTGGAATTGATGTAGCAGTAATTTGCTCTGTTTTTGCTATATTAGGACATTGTTATCCAATCTTCCTAAGATTTAGAGGTGGAAAGGGTGTTGCCACAGCTGGAGGTACAGTTTTTGCCCTTTATCCATTAGTCGGAATAATACTACTTAGTACTGTTATTTTGATAGTTGCAATATCTCGTATTGTTTCTTTGGCTTCTATTACAGCAGCTGTGCTATTCCCAATACTTTCGTATTTCATGAATACCCATGAGTATTTCTTAATTTTTTCTATTTTTATTGGTCTGTTCGTTATTTATAGACATAAATCCAACATCAGAAGACTACTATCCGGTAATGAATCAAAGATTAATTTTAATAAAAAGAAGACCGACTAAAAGCAGTTTAGTCGGTCTTCCTTTTATTAAAACTAAAAAAAGAGAATCCTATCGATGGGATTCTCTAATTCTAATCTACCCTATTTTAAATACTTGGAGACTGGCGGGAGTATGTGGGAATCGAACCCACCTAAGAGGCTCCTAACCCCTCAAACTGGTTTTGAAGACCAGAGGGCACACCAGCACCCATCTACTCCCATGTAGTGCCCTTTCTCTTTGGCACTACTACATTATAGCATATCTGCAATTTCTGTCAAGGGATAATTTTTACATTTTTCGACGTTATATAATCGCAAAATGGAAATATATGTAATTCATAAGCTCGATCCAATCTCATCAATCAAAATATCCCTTTGACACAGCATTTGATTTTACCATCCCGCAGGCAGGTACCCTAACATGCCAAATACTGCATATACTGCTACACTAGAGTAAATAATTATTAACGCCCATTGGAAGAATGCATGTGAGTACCAGCCACATTTCCACTCAGGATCAATATCCCCAGTTTTTCTTGAGCTTCTTAGCATCATAACTGGAATAATTGCCATTACTACACCACCAAATGTACCTGCTGCCCATATGGCGTCAACGAATCCTACAAGGCCTCCCATAGAAAGGTAAAGTGGTATTGCTACAATTACTGCAGTTATAACTACTCTTGTCTTTATATCCCATTCCGATTTAAGCTTGAGTACATCAACAACATTAGTAACAAAGGTGGTCTTGATGGCCCAATATGATGTTAACATTGCTATAAGTGCAAATATATTAGAGGTAAAAAATGCCCAATCTCCCAGTGCTTGACCCCAAGACAATGTTGCAACCTGAGTAATCTCATCTGGTTTATTAATAAGCATTACACTTAGTGGAATCATAATAAGAAGAACAGCAGAAATAACCATACCTTTTACTATTGCCGGAGCAAGTTTCTTAGGATCATGTGACATCCCCCTAACAAGATCAGGTACTAAATATTGCCCGATATAACTAAATGCTGCAACACTAAATAGAGGTACTGCAAATCTCCAGTTTACGAATACTACATTGTTAACATCAACCTTATCTGATAAGAATGATGCTATGCATAATACTACAAGTAATGTAATCATGCCTATGCTAAGTAATTTAGCACCTGCACCAGTAGCTTTAAGACCAAACCAAGAAACTCCAACTGCTGGTATTAAGAAAATAATCATTCCAATTTCTCTAGATACACCTAGCATTTGAGCCAAAATATCACCACTACCATTAAAATAAGCTATTAGGCAGCCTATAGAGTTGACAGCAACAGAAGCAAAAATTATTATCGAACCAACTTTGCCAACATATCTTTCAGCAAGCCCAGGTAATTGAACAAGATTTTTAGTTCTTAAAGAAGTCTCTGCTACATACAGCATTGAGCAAACAGTTAAAAATCCAGCTAAAATGAACCAAAGTGCAATAACAGGCCAACCCGCTAGTCTTGATGCATAAGCCGTACCAAGACAACCTGACCCAATAACAGCGCCGATAACAGTAAACGTTACTTCTGCTGGAGTCATTTTCGTTATCTTAAGTGCACCTTCTTTATATACACTTTCATTGTTTGTAACTTTATCTGCTAAAGTCATTACAATTTTCCTCCTTTAAAATAAGTTTTTTTCCATGCCTATATTTATCTTCTTTATGAATTAATTTAGATTAGTATTTATGAATTGCATCCATAGAAAATGTACTCTCTTTGAAATCATTTAGATATGGAATCTTACTCCTCATTTCAATAATTCTATTTAGATCTACCTCACAATATAGTACATGCTCTTCCTCACGTGGTGCCATATCTATTACCTCACCATCTGGACCTACAACCATTGTCGATCCACAAGCACCGTCTCCCCAAGGATTAATCCCTGCTGTATACATTAGATTATATAAAGCACCTCCGGCAAGATCAACATGCCATCTTCTTTCAGCTTCAAAACTCCATACAGAAGGCACAAAGACTATTTCAGCTCCTTTTAAAGCCATAATTCTCATGGGCTCAGGAAATTCCATGTCATAACAGATCATAATGCCAATCTTACCAAGTGGAGTATCAAAAACTTTAAATTTGTCTCCTTCTCTAAATTTAAATTTCTCATCTCCCCATGCGTAAACTTTCCTTGTACTTCCAACAACTTCACCACTATTATTTATCAATACAGCAGAATTGTACATTCTCCCAATTATTTCAGTTGATTCTGCAAAACCAGCTATAATGAAAACGTTTTTTTCTTTTGCAACTTTACTTAGTTTTTGCACCATTGGCCCGTCTATTGGTTCAGCTAGTGACTGTAGCTCAAAAGATGATAGGTGATATCCAGAGTAAAATAGTTCTGGAAAACATACAATATCTGCGCCCTTTTCTGCAGCCTGTGATATATACTCTACTGCTTTAGATAAGTTTTTAACTGTATCACCTTGTATTGAACGCATCTGTACAAGAGCCATTTTGATAGTTCTCTCTTTTTTCATAAGCACCTTCCTTTACTTTTTAATAGTTTTAAATCGTTCTTGATTCATCAAAATTTAGTTTTTCTCTAGTCTTGGCACTAATTTCTTATGGTTCTCATCCTCCTCACTATTTTTTTGATGAAGCATTATGCAATGAATTACACCAATTTTATTTCGCAAAACTTATGCCAAAATTTAAAACATTATAGTAATTTAAATAAGAAAGCGCTCCATTTGCTTTTAATACTTTGTTATGACCTATATCTAGAGTTTTAACTTTCAAGCATGGATAGGCAAAATGAGTAGACATTTTATTTTTAGTCAAAATTTTTTTTTGATTCTCTAGTAATTTAATGCTAATCTGGTATGTTTTTATGAAAATTGATTCATAGCCAAAAACTGAAATATAGAACTTATTTTGCAAAAAGAATAATTGCATGAGCTTAGAAAGAAAATTCATAGCTCATGCAATTTGATTCATACGTGTATGTAATTTAAATTATTCTATAACAAGATTACTTAACCGTCTCCTTTACATCAATAAATTACTTAATAACTTGGATTTACTATGAAACTTAATCTAACTCCACCTTGTTTAGATTATTTCTCCTATTTTTCAAGTCATCTATCTCTCGCATCAAATGTGCAGGAGGTTTTGGCGTGAACAAGCTTACGAGTATTGTCATAATATAAGCCGTTCCACACGCGGATAGACCATGGAAGATATTTAATATCTGTGTCAATCCAAAGACATTCCATACAATTAATACAATAAATCCACTTAAAATCCCTACAATTGCTCCTTCCTTCGTCGCCCTTTTCCAATATAAACCAATTACAATAGGTGCTCCGACAATTCCCAGAGTTGTCCACCCAAACCATGAGCTCCAAAGAACCGAGCTCTTATTTAAAGAAATAATCACTGATATAATTCCTAATAGTATTGTTGTTATTCTACTAACAAATATAAGATGCTTCTGAGATGCTTTTGGATATAATGTATTATAAATATCATTAACTAAAACAGATGTTGCCATCATTAAAAGGGAATCTGAGGTAGACATGATGGCTGCTATAATAGCTGCAATTATAATTCCTACAATCATTGGATGCGTCATTGTGATAAAAAATTGAATAAGGACTGTTTCAGTATCTCCACTATATGGAAGGGTAGAGGCATCAGGAAATTGTGTTCTCATATATACAGAGGCTAAAAACACTCCTCCAAATAAAACAAATTGAATGATTATATTGATTATAGCTGCCTGTGATAAAGTCTTTGAATCTTTTGCTGCCATATATTTTACCATGAGTGTAGGCTGTCCAACCCAATTGAAAATCCCATCTCCAATAAACAAGCTCATCCCCATAACAATTGCTCCTACTCCTGCAAAAGGTGTAATAAGAAAGTCTGGATTTGAATGACTAGTTTGAATTAATTCATAAGAAAGTTTTTCAAATCCGCCAGAATACATCCAAGCAAATATTCCAGCAAGAAAACTTCCAACAATCATTAATATTCCTTGAATTACGTCTGTCCAACACACAGCAATAAATCCACCTAAAACAGTATACACCACCATGACAATCGCAGTAACAAAAACTGATACTTGATAATTCCAATGCAAGATAATGTTCAAGAGTTTTCCTGATGCAATTAATTGACCACTTACGTAAGCAATAGTAGCTGCACAGATCATAATTTCTGTAATAATAGTTAGAATATTTGTATTGTCATAAAATCTTTTCTTGATTAACTCAATTACAGTAATTGCCCCAATTTGTTCTGAATAATATCTCAGTCTTTTACTCACCATCTTATAGCAGATAATGATCCCTACGGTTATACTAGGAATCATTATCCATAAACTCTGAAAACCATTTTCATAAGTGTATCCAGCAAATCCTAAAGTTAGCCAGCCGCTCATACCTGTTGAACTGAAAGATAATGCCATAATATAGGACGATAGTTTTCTGCCCCCGAGAAAATATTCTTCCAAGCTATTAAAATTCTTTGATGTAATAAGTCCAACAATAATTAGAACAAAAAAGTATAATAGCAACATCCCAATGATCATATAATGAATTTCCATATTATCTTCACCCAGTCTTTAGATTTAATTACAAATCATATTCATTCATTTTATACATTAATGAACGATGACTAATTCCTAAAAGTTTTGCTGCTGCAGTACGGTTATTATTTTTCTGTTGAAGGGATTTTTGAATTAACTCTTTTTCAATTATTGTTTTTGCTTTGCTTAGGATCATTTTTAAATCATAAACATCTTCTGGTAAATGAACCTCTAGATCTTTTTCATTTTTTCTTATTTTATTTTCTAAATCCCGTAGTTTAATTTTAAATCCATCGCACAATATAATGGCTCTTTGTATAACATGTTCAAGTTCTCTCACATTTCCAGGCCAATAATAATTCATTAAACTTTCAAGGGCCTCCTTCTCTATTCCTTGAACATTTCTTCCAAAGTTTTTATTATATTGCTGAATAAAATGTTCAACCAATAATGGAATATCTTCTTTCCTTTCTGTCAATGAAGGATTTTTAATTTCAATAACATTTAAGCGATAGTATAAATCTTCTCGAAACGTACCATTTTGAATCTCTTGTTCTAAATCTTTATTGGTTGCGGCAATGACTCTAACATTTATTTTTCTCGGTTGAACATCTCCAACTCTTCGAATCTCTTTTTCCTGAAGTGCTCTCAACAATTTCACCTGTACGTTCAAGCTCATTTCGCCAACTTCATCAAGAAAGATTGTTCCTCCTTCTCCCTGCTCAAGCAATCCTTTTTTCACACCATTCGAGCCAGTAAAAGCTCCTTTAGCATGTCCAAAAAATTCTGACTCAATAAGACCTTCAGGTATGGCTCCACAATTTATCGGTACAAAAGGATAATTATTTCTTGAACTATGAAAGTGAATAGCTTTTGCAATCAATTCTTTTCCTGTTCCACTATCACCAGTAATTAGTACTGGTGAATCGTATTTTGAAATTTTTTCCACCAACCCAAATAATTCCTGCATCAATATACTTTTTCCAATAATTTTGTTGGAAAAACTATATTTTTCTGCAACTTCTTTTCTAAAAACTTCATTTTCTTTTTGAATATGTCTAAATTTTATTATCTTTTTTACAGTTCTCAACAAGTCTTCATTTAAAAATGGCTTTATAATATATTCTTCCGCTCCTTTTTTAATTGCCTCAACAGCAGATTCAACGCTACCATAAGCGGTAATCATTATAAAGTCAGCTTTTAGTTTCATTTCTTCTTTAAGGGCCAATAGAGAATATCCATCTTTTCCTGGTAACCTAATATCACAAATAACAACATCATAGATATCTGCTTCTAACATTTTCATAGCTTCATTTCCATCTGACACAGTGTCAACAGCATAGCTTTCCTGCTCTAAAAGAAATTCTAGACTATCTCTTAAGTTAATTTCATCCTCTATTACAAGAATTTTAGCCATCATTGATTCCCTCTCCTCCATTTTCTGCAAAAGGTAACCGAATAATAAATTCCGTTCCTTTTCCCTCTTCACTAAGTACTTCAATATTTCCATTATGTGCCTCAATGATTTGTTGACATATAAATAACCCCAATCCAAAGCCCTGACCTACTTCTTTTGTTGTATAGAATGGATCAAATATCTTGTTAATTTCCTGCTCTCCTATTCCGCTCCCAGTGTCTTTGATCCTTATGCAAACCATAGCGTTTTGTTTAGTAGTTCTTAAATAGATCATTCCTCCTCTTTCAGTTGCCTGGAAAGCATTTAGAATAACATTTGTAAGCGCAATTTCAAGTTTTTTCTTACTCCCTAAAATATCTGGTAAGTTCTTTGAAAAATCTTTGTACAACTTAACATTTTCATCTTTTCTATTATCAGGAATTGATACAATAGCACTTTCTAATAACTCATTCATATTTAAGAGTTCATAATTTTCTTTTCTATTCCTATGAAAATAAAGAAATTCTTTGATCAAACTGTCAATCCTAAGAACATCCTTTTGAATCCTTGCTATAAATTCTCTACTCTTTTCTTTCGAAAGATCGTAACTCATCAAAATTTGTGTAATACTTAATATTGATGATAATGGGTTTCCAATTTCATGAGCAATACCAGAGGTAATACGCCCTAGTGATGCCAACTTCTCTGAAATCAGTAATTTTTTACGAATAGCTTCCTTTTCTTTAGATGCTTGATTGAATCGTTCAGTTATTTTGATAAATTGTACTATAATAATCTCCGAAAATTTGAAAATTAATTTTATTAAAATCGTCCCTCCAACGAACATAGCAATAAACAAGGCTATCTTTACATTTTTTTCTTCTGGAATTAGCTTTGAAGTTTCTCTGAAAACCACAACGCTTCCTATGATAGATGAAGAAATATGATTTTTTAAAGGCGCATAACTTATAATCGTTTGCCTTCCATATTTTCCATAACTGTCATAATATGAATAGCCCTGTTTTCCTAAGATCTTTTCATTGAAATAATTATCAAATTTATCTTTGTTAATAATATTTTGTATTATTCTATCTTTTTCTAAGGAATTGTTATTATAGATCAACTCTTTATCTTCATTAAAAATATATATTTGGAATTTTTTATTTTTATCTAGAGTTTTGAAATAGGATTCACCTAATACACTTATAGATCCAGTCTTTTGAGTATTAAATGATTGTTTTATAATGATTTTACCACCTAAATCAGAAGTAATGAGATTGATTCCTTCTTTGAATGATTTTTTGTATTTAATGTCATCACAAAGTTTACTCAATTGATTTTTCTCGTCCACTTTATTTTTGAAAAAATAAACATCTTCAACGTTCATTAGATTATAAAAATCACTATCTTTCGATTTCTCTTTAGATGAAGGCCATATGCTCATCAATTGAGTATATTTCTCTAAACTTTCTTGTATTTCAGCAGACACTGCAGCTGCAACCCGCTCCGTATCTTTACCAATGTTTTCTTTATACAAACTATTGTAGTATATAGATTGCTGAATCAAAAGAAAAATCACGATTACCGGAATACATAATATCCCAATCATAATAATAGAAATATGCCGAGTTAATTCTTTCTTTAGTTCTCTATCTTCTTTGTACATTTTTTTATCCTTTTTTATATGTCATCTTTATGTATTATACTCTTTAAACTTAATATTAATAAAAATAAAATTAATCTACAAGCAATTTACAACAACTATTTTATCTTTCTGATTTATTCAGCAGAGTTCAAACTTCATCACTAATATTGTCTGCAATATAAATTAGTATAAGAAAATATAAATAGTCATCCACTTTTAATAATAGCAAATTTCAAGCCAAAACTTTAAGTTTTCTCTAAATATTCCTGATGTTAATCTCAAGAGGATTTATTTAATTACTTATAATTCTCCTTCTGGCTCCGTTTCAACTGTTTGAAATATTCATATTAAAACATGAACCATATTCACTTATTAAAAAACACGTTACATGTTTCGCTTGTTGTAAATAGCATTTATCAATAATCCTTTTCTATGAAAATAATTTCATAGTGCATCAAGTAAGGATATGATCAACTTTTATTAAGCCTCTAGATAAGAATGATGCAGTAACTATGAAATTATTTTCATAGCTACTGCATCATTCTTCATACGAATAAAAAAGAGAGAGCTTTCAAAGTCATATTCAAACTTTGAAGGCAATTGGGCTCATCAACACCTATATACTTCCATATAGTTCCTTATCCTTGGAACATTGTAACATATTTAGAGTTTAAAAAGATTTTTTTCAATTTTCGACGCCTTATAACGGCGATGAAGCGGTAAGATAAAATGAACTAGTTCGACAGATCACCTGCACCCCCTTATCCTTTAGCATAATAAGTACTGTGACAAAATTTATTAGAAAAGAAATATTTGGTTAAACTATAGTAATTATACCAGTTCTATTTATCAAAATGCTTGGAGGACTTGCTAGTGAACAAGGAAATTATTACCGATAAGCAAAGTATCTATCTCATAATTATGTTCATTGTAGGTACAGCTACTATTTTAATACGTGGAATTGAAGCTAAACAGGATTTATGGTTATCTATTATTTTAGCAGTGCTTATGACATTAGCAGTATGTCTTGTATTCGCTAGGCTTCACTATCTTTTCCCGCACAAGGATTTGTTTGATATTCTTGAAATTTGTTTTGGAAAGCTTATTGGAAAGATAATAGGTCTACTATATATATGGTTTGCCTTTCACCTAAATGCTCTGATACTAACATACATTGATTTTGTCTTTACAACTGTTACATTTCCTGAAACACCTGGAATAGCCTTTAATACTCTTTGTGTCGTAATAGGAACATATGCTGTAAAATTAGGCATTGAGGTATTAGCACGTTGGGGAAAACTCTTCCTTCATATACTTGTATTTATAATTACTATTTTTGTATTGCTCTCAATTCCAGAGATGAAAATTGCTAATATCCGTCCCACATTCTCAAGTGAAATTGGTCCAATTATTAAGGGTGCTTTTTCAGCATTTTCTTTCCCCTTTGCAGAAATCGTAATTTTTACAATGGTATTTAATAGTTTTGAAACTAGAAAGTCTCCTTATAAGATATACACTATAGGATTACTAATTTCTGGAGTTTTACTGCTTATATTGGGAATGGCATATATTCTAGTTCTCGGGATCAATACAGCTTCAACCCAGTATTTTCCTGCTCATCTTGCTGCTTCAAGGATATCCATTGGGAAATTGCTCCAAAGAGCAGAAGCAGTTGTAATTATTCTGTTCAGTATTGGGACCTTTGCAAAGTTTTGTATATGCCTATTGGCAACATGCATAGGTATTAGTAAAATATTTAATTTTGATGAATATAGGTTTATAGTAGTACCTATTTCTTTACTAATGCTTAATTTATCCTATTTTTTACATGAAAGTGTAATGGGATGGCTTGAATGGGGTATAGATATATGGCCACCCTTTGCTTTTCTATTGCAGGCAATTTTTCCTATCATTATTCTTATCGTAGCTGAGATAAAAATGAGGACTTTAAAGAACAGTTTAATGCAAAAATTCTAACAACTCTTTCACCACAAGCAGTTTTTACTTTTATATCAATATTATCCTCGCTGTCACCAACGTCCTCTCGGCCGCCATATAGTTATAATACATAAAACTATCAAAACACAACTAAAACCACTTGAAACTCTAACCTGCCTCAAGTGGCCATTTCTTGATGTCATTTATAATTAATCGTCACTACTAAAACTATTCAAAAATTTCTTTCACTATTTGTTTATCTCGTATCTATACCACTCAGTTTTACTCTCTGAGCCAATTTTTCCATATAATCCATTTGTAATCTCATTCCACCCTGTTATATAAGCATATTTAATACCTAAAGAATATAATCTCCTCATACATTCTCTAATAACAGCTTCTGCAAATCCCATACGCCGGTAATCGCTGTGGGTACATATTGTTTCTATTTCAGCAACACCATTTTCATAGTCAGCCCATCCTATACATGAAGAAACATGAGTTCCTTCTTCACTAACTACTGAAATATCAAGGTATGGATTATAACTAGGGGATTGAATGAAGTATTCATTAACTAAAAAATCAAAATCTATAACTTCCCTATTTTTAAAGGCATTTCTAGTGCACCTTAACTTACCAGCATAATCGGGATTAGTTGCCATGTCAAATATCTTAAAGTTTGGTTTCATTGCAACCTCTCCTTTCATCGCTTTTTGGAGATCATATCTTCTAGTAGTACAAGTTAACTTTTTTTGATCAAATCCGTTTTTTTCCAAAATATCACTTTTCCACAATTCCAAAGAATTAATCTCTATATTTAATTTTCCTCTGTCACCCCAGTTTTCTTTAACCCAATTTAAGATGTCATCATATAAGTATTCATAAGATGGCTTAACAATAATCGTAAATGTCTCATCACCTTCTTCACTTATAGCAAAACCTAGAAGATCCCCGAAAGAGTTTAACCATAGTTGAACATTTTTCTCCCAAAAAGTAGGAACATATTTCTTTTCATGCCAAATTCCAAAGCGCCAATATTCAAGCCTGCTAAAAAGCCAGATAAATGCATCTTGCTTCTGTGAATAATCATCTTTTAATAACCTCCACATTTTTTCAAAATCATTATTATGCAAATTAAATGGTCTGCAAATTGTTTTCATTCTAATCACACTCTCCTATAATGATAAATTCTTATAATTATAATATAATTTTAATATAGATTTATACTAGAATAGTATGTAAAAGACATTTCTGTAATGTTCTTTACACGTAAAAATGGGATGTCTCATAAGAAAATTTTATGAGACACCCCCTAACTTACTTGCTTTTTGTATATACAATTTTTTTTATGCTGTGAATTGATAGAAAAAATTCTTCCGCCAACTCTGCTATTGTATATCCGCTTTTATGCTTTTTACGTATATCTTGATTTCTATTTCGTATAAACTCTCTACTCCCGGATTTTTCTCCCCATTTCTTTCGCGTTGATTGTTGAGATGAAACATATATATATTGACCTTGTACATACTTTTGAATTTCTTTTACTAGATTATCCGGTAGTATTGTTTCTGCTTTTACATATCTCACTAAGCTCAGCTCCTTAAATTAAAATATCAAATTAAGGAAGCAAAGCCTGTCAAGGTATGAATTTTATTAGTGCAGGCGACTAGAGAATATCGTTTCCTCTGTGCAAATTGTCGCCATTAGCCATACCAACAGACTTTGCACAGAGTATTCTGAGTAATTCTCGCTTTTTGAGATTAAATCTCATATTCTCACACTCCTAGTAAACTTTGTTAATTTTAATTATATCAAATCTTACCTATGCTATCAAATGATCAATTTCCAAAACGGAGTTGTCCGAAGCATTCTTTATTATGCAATAGCCCCTATCTTGTTCTCGAAATTATCATATTTTTTATTTTCCATAATATCAACAATTCTTTCCACTAATTCATATACATCCCCATAAGATACGTATAGAGGTACAGGAGCTAGTCTTATAACATTAGGATATCTAAAATCAGGTATAACTTTTTCTGATTTTAATGCTTCGTTAATTCTTATAGCATCATCATGCTCCAAGGCAACGTGTCCTCCCCTTTTACTATCTTCTCTTGGGTTTCCAATACTAAAACCATATTTCACCAGTTTAATCTCTATCAAATACATTAAGTATTCTGTTATCTTTAGTGACTTTTCCCTTAGGTTGTCTATACCTGCCTCTGCATACATTTTTAGCGATCCTTCGAGAGGAGCCATACTTAAAATAGATTGAGTTCCAGACTGCCATCCTCCAGCATATTTAGCTTTGTCTAGCCTATGGTTTAACTCAAATTGTGTTTCTTTTACATTAGCATGCCAACCTGGAAGTCCTGCTTCTTTATCGAAGTGCTTCTTATTAATAAAGAGTCCTGCAACTGCACCAGGTCCACCATTTAAGTATTTATAGTTACACCAGACAGCAAAATCTGGGTCTATCCTTTTGAAGTCATGGGGAACTGCGCCAATTGAGTGACACAAATCCCAGCCTACAATAATATCTCTCTTATGAGCTTCTTTGGTGATATATTCCATATCCACTAATTGACCACTTCTATATAGAACGGACGGCAAGAACACTATACATACATCATCTGTCATGGCTTCTACTACATCTTCTTCATAGATCATCTTACCATCTCTGCTCTTTACAACCTTAACACACTTTTCAGGATCTAACCCCTTAAGTTTTATCTGACCATCAATAGCATGCCTATCTGTTGGAAAATTGAGATCATCTACTAAGATTTTGTATCTTTTTTTCGTTGGTTTATAAAAAGTTCCAATGGAGGTATGAATATTCATAGTAGTATTTGTATGAACTGTAACCTCTTTTGGTTCAGCTCCAATCAGAGGAGCTAGAAGCTCTCCTAAATAATCTTGATATAAAAATAGCTTTATATCGGGTTCTGACCAACATCCTATACCATACTTCTTCCATTCATCTAACACCCTAAGTAAAGTTTTCTCAGCGTCTTTAGAGCACAGTCCTAATGAATTACCATCCATGTAGATTTCACCTTCGTTTAAGTAAAATCTCTCCCTATACATCCTCATCTTGTCGGCTTTATCAAGCTCTTGTGCAGACTCCCTTCCATTCTTAAAATCATAATTCATAATATCTCCCCTTTATCTTTAAATACTAAATGACTTTACTTTAATCGCAATAATACTTAGGTATCTAATTATTAGATATCTAAGTATTATTATATTTTCTGAATATTGTCAACACTTATTCAATCTCCAAAGCTATTTAAGACTATAAATAGGATAGGCCAATGCTATCAAACCTTGAACATTGTATTATTAAAGTATATACTAAACATTAAAGACCAAAACAAACCAATGACTCAGCTTCTATCGGAAAAAATATTTTGATATTAAAAGATAATATATCAAGAACCTAATAAGGAGAAAAGAACTATGACAAAAGAATTTGAGAAAAATTTAGGAAGTGATATGTCAAAAACAAAGCTAGGCTATTATATAGATCAGTTAGAAAAAATTGAAAAGAAAATTTTGAATGCGGAATTCGAAAAAATAGGTATAACCCTTTCTCAATTTAGGGTGTTAAATTGGTTATGGAGAAAAGGTGAGCTTTCTCAAAAAGAGATTCATGAATTAATACAAATAAAACCCTCTTCCCTTACAAGTTTATTAAATGTCCTAATAAAAAAGGGACTTGTAGTAAGAAAATTTGATATTGATGATGCTAGAGTTAGAAAAATAGTATTAACTGATAAATCAAAGGCAATTGAAAAAGAAGCATGGCATATTATCGATGGTTTTGATAATAGAATCAGAAAAATCCTTACAGATGATGAGTATAGTACAACCTTAAAGTGTCTTGATAAATTAATTAAGAATCTTTAAGCCAGAGGGTATAAATAAATATATCGTATATCATATAAAACAATCCCCTGCCAGAAATACCTTTGGATAGGGGATTATATCATTAAAATGCATCTTCAGTTTTGATTGAATCTGAAACTAATCTATTAATTATTTTTATTTCTTCTTTGGTAAAATGTCGCCATTTTCCAACTGGTAAATTTCCAAGATTTATATTCATAATCCTTACACGCTTAAGCTTTACAACATTATAGCCTAGATACTCGCACATTCTTCTTATCTGTCTATTTAACCCTTGAGTCAAAATTATTGTAAATACAAATTTGCTTTCTTTTCTTACAAAACATTTTTTCGTTACGGTATTCAAAATTGGAATCCCATTTTGCATTTTCTTTATAAATTCATGGGTTATAGGCTTGTCTACTCTAACTATGTATTCTTTTTCATGATTATTGCCTGCCCTTAAAATTTTGTTTACTATATCTCCATCGTTAGTTAAAAATATTAGCCCCTCAGAGGGCTTATCTAAACGTCCAATAGGAAAAATCCTCTTTGGATAATTAATATAATCAATTATATTATCCTTAACTTTGTGTTCAGTAGTACAAGTAATCCCTACTGGCTTATTAAAAGCCATATAAATAGACTTATCCTTAGACTTCAAAGATTTTCCGTTGATTTTAATATTATCCATAGAACTAACTTTGGTACCGACTTCCGCCTTCATACCATTAACTGTAACTCTACCTTGTTCTATGAATTTATCGGCTTCTCTCCTAGAGCAAAACCCAGTACTGCTTATAAATTTATTTAATCTTACTTGTTCATTATGATTTTGAGAACCTTCTAATTTCTGACTTTTCTTTGGGTCATTTTTCTTTAAGCTACTACTCCTCTTCTTTAAGTTGTTCTTCTTTAAATTCCTCTTTCTTTTCAAAACGCACCTCTTCTATAACTGTGAATTTTTAGTCTGCTGATTTATATAGTATTTTAATTATAACTTATGGATTTATTATATTCTTCCCTAAATAATACCACAGTTAAACATTAAGTTCAAAATTTTTAAGCTGTCATTTTTCCTTAGGTTTCCATAACGACTTCTTGCTGTTTATTTACATATTCTCACTAAAAGATTATAATTTTACTATAAAGAAAATATTAAATATATTTAATAATCAGGAACTAATTACAGGGATAAAGAAACAGATATAGTTATTTTAATTGTGGGGGATTATTATGAAGGCACTAATCCAAGTTGTGATCCTATTTTCATTAGTAGGGGTAGGATATATCTGTAAAAAGCTGAAAATTATTAGTAATAATATGAATAATGACGTAAGTAATTTGCTCGTATACGTATCACTACCTGCTCTAATTATAGTCTCCTTTAGTAGTTTTGAATTCTCGGATGCAATGCTAAAAGATGGTAGTAGGCTTTTCATAATATGTTTAGTTTTAAACATCTTATATATTATAATGTCTTATATTTTTACCAAAATACTGGGAGTGAAAGATACTACTAAGGATGTATTACAATTTGCACTAGTATTTACAAATGCAGGTTTTATGGGATTTCCTATTGCCTATGTTGTTTTCGGTGAAATAGGAGTGTTTTATATTGCTATATTTAATATGCTGAGTGACATATTTCTGTGGACATTCGGAGTTAAAGTTATGAGTAGGCCACTTAGGACATCTAACAAAGAGGATTTAAGTGTCCAAAGTACCTCTTTATTGAAGCAATTGATGAATCCATGTATTGTTGCTGTCTTAATTGGGATTGTACTATTTTTGACTTCAGTTAAATTACCTCTCCCTATTCATAATTCATTAGAATTAGTCGGAGGTGTTACAACTCCTTTAGCTATGATTTTTATTGGATCTATGCTTGGGGATCTAGAGTTTAAGGATATTATTGCTGATACTAAGGTACTTCAATGTACTTTAATAAGGTTGATTGTCTTACCATTAATTGTCCTAGGTATTCTCAAGTTTTTTAATATTAATGGGCTATTATTCAGTGTACCAGTGCTTGCCACTGCATTACCTGTAGCCGTTGGCTCATCAATTGTAGCCGCAAAATATGGAAATGACTATTACTTAGCTTCTAAAGTAGTTTTTATAAGTACATTATTTTCTATTGTAACTATTCCCTTTTTTATATGGATACTATAATATAGCTAACTTTCTTAATCATAATTAATATAATCAGATAAAAAGTACGCATCAAAAGCCCCTAATTTTTAGGAGCTTTATCATTTCTAATAGCCATAGAACAAGCTATTTACTACATTCATATTTTTTGCCTGCAAATTCTAAATATTTTTTATATGCATACTCTCCTCACATCTAACCCATTCATACTTAATATCATTAAGGTTCTCTTCGTTGTCATTTCCCCTACCGATTATTTTAAATCCATTATTCTCATAGAACCGTTGTGCCTTTTCATTGACTTCAAAGGTGTATAATGTTAGTCTCCCTTTTGAATTATTTTTAGCAATCTCAAGGAACCTTTTGCCTAAACCCTTTCCTTGATAGTCATTGTTAATGTATAATTGATTTATTTCATTCTCATTAAAGGCTAATATACCCGCAACTTTATTATTATATACGTCAATAGCAATATATATCTTGTTGTCTTTATTCAATATATGATTTAAGAAATATACATGATCTTCGAAGGAATGCATTTCCTTTTGTCCTATAGCTCTTTCCTTACTTTCTCTCCACATTTTAACTGTATCAGTAGCATATTTGGGACTATACTCTATGATCCTAATATTTTTATCTTGCAATGATTTACCTCCAAGTTTTTATTTAATAAATTTCCTCTATTACAGTATAGCATCTATGACTATTACCATATAATAAATTTTTTTACATAATTGACGTATAATTCAACATTAAAATAATCGCAAAATAAAAGAGGATTTCAAAATAGTGAATTTCACTCATTCTAAAATACCCCTCGGCTTAACTCATAATAAATCTTTATGACGCAACTCTATACTTTTATGCATCTTCTTCCTTTTTAATTGTATCATGAATGGACTTTAAAATCCTCTATCGGCACCTCCGCCTCCAGAGCTACCTCCACCTCCAAAGCTTCCCCCACCGTAGCCACCTCCGCCACCACGGCCACCGCCTCGGCCAAAGAAAAGCATCCATAAAATCGTTCTAAATATAAAACCTCCAAGAAATCTACTATCAAACCATATTAAAAATATCACTCCAATAGCTATAATAATCCTTCTAACTGTGAAAAGGGGAGTCCTAGTATTTCTATTTGTACTAGGAGTAAAGTTATATTCCTGAAAGTTTTGCATTATAGTGGAATCATCGTAGCCATATTCACTATTTACCTCTTGAACTATCTGATAAAAAGCATTTAAAAGTCCTTCTGAATAATTCTCCTCAGATAATTGTGGAAGTACATTATCTAGTATATCTCCTGCCTTGCTGTCGGTTATAGCACCTTCAAGACCATAACCTACCTCAATCCTAACTCTTCTCTCCTCAGTACTGAGTAGTAATAGTATTCCGTTATCATACTTCTTCTTACCTATTTCCCATTTTTCAAAAAGTCTAACTGAATAATCTACTATATCCATTCCTTGCATATTTGGAACGGTAGCCACCACAAGTTGGGGAGACTCCTCGGTTTTTTCATAGTTTTTATTTACACTTATTATTATGTTTTTTACGTCCTGCGACAGTACTCTAGCATAATCAGCCACATAGAACTCTCGAGTTGGCTCTGGCAGCTCTGGCTGTGCAAAAGCAAAAACGGGACATAGCAATATAGCTATTAGTATGAATACAGACCAGGCGTTCCTTTTAACCATAAAATCACCCTCTAATCGACACTTGAATAATACGCTACTACCTTACAAATATTATAGCTGTACTTCTGGCGCTGTTTCAGCTCCTTCTGTGGCCTCAAAATATGGTTTAGCCGCAAAACCAAACATTCCCGCTAGTATGCTCCTTGGAAATCGTTTAATGGAGCTGTTATACTCTCTAACTACCCCATTGTATCTATCCCTTTCAACGGATATCCTATTCTCTGTTCCAGCTAGTTCGTCCATAAGATTATTTACACTTTCCACAGACCTGAGCTCTGGATAATTTTCCATCACAACCAACAGTCTACTTAAAGCACCCTCCAGTTCACTTGAAGCAGCAACCTCCTCGGATGTAGTTGCAGCACCTGCTAATTTAGCTCTCGCATCGGCAATATTCTTAAATACTTCCTTTTCTTGACTCATTATCCCTTTAACGGAGTTAACTAGATTCGGGATAAGATCATATCTTCTTTGAAGCTTACTTTCAACAACAGCCCATTGTGCATCTACATTCTCAGACATGGTCACCATACCGTTGTAAATTCCCACAAAGTACATCCCTACTAGTCCAATTATTGCAACTATTGCAATAACTACTATCAAAGCTCTACTCATAATCTACCTCCTTATGTATTATAGGTATTATTAGATTTCCTCAATTATTTCTATATTCCCAAAAATAATTTCTCTATTGTTAGTATTTACAATAATACATTCATTAGTCAGTTCATCAATTTACAATTCTAGCATATCTACATCAAACTTTTAATATCTGGAAATCATACAGCTAGAAACTGTTGATGATAGTAATTAATTTGTTGTGTTAAGAAGAATAAAAAAGACATGTATGATAGCAATTTCTTTCTGCTTTCATCATGTCGTTTTAAATGATTTTGTTTTCTGTTTATACTTACTTTATTAATAAATCCTAGGTTTGTTCTTATAGAGATTACATTCTTATATATCATATGTTCATATCATTTTCTTAGAAATTAAATTTATAATATTTACTTTACAAATTTTTCATAACAATAGAATTTACCTTCGTATTCTTCTAATGATATGTCTCCTACATAGGTATATCCCGCTTTTTTAAATAGATTTTGTGACTTGTAATTTTTTTCATAAATACATGTTTTTAAATATCTACAGCCATCTTTTATAGCTAATTCATCGGCATATTCTAATAACTCAAGTGCCCTTTTTAAGTTCCTATACTTCGTTCCAATCCCTAATCGATGTACAATAATACCATCATTATTACTCCATTTAACATCTTTGAATTCTTCATGCTCATGTTTGTTTGCACACATAAATCCCTTTAATACTTCCTCTTCTGTTATATATAGAGTTTTTTTATCCATATCTCTTTGAAAGTCTTCCCTAGTTGGGTATTCATCATCCCATTTTAAGATATCCGTTATCTTCACTTCTTCCTTTATCTCATCTACGATAATCATAATATCGTTTAAATCTTGTGATGTGGCTATCCTAATCATTGCTAAACATCACTCCCTTCATCCTAAAATTTTGTATTTTACTGTATCATTCCAAGTAGTAAACATTCTAGATCTTTTCAGATTCTTTTTTCTTATACCCTCTTTAAATTTCTTTTATTCGATTTTAATTACTTTCTCATAAAGTAGAGTTTTATTTATCTAGAAATAATTACTTAAGAACATAGTTACTATTTCTATTTTGATTGGACATCAAAGTAAATTTGCATAAAACAATTATACTTGGACATCAAAATATTGTCAATCATATTTTGATCATTGCTATAGATTCTTTTTTTTATCCACCAACTTTATTCTGGATAATATATGACCATACTCACCCTTGTCAATTCCTTACCCGAATTATGATATGCATGGGGTTTATCTGCTCTAAACCTTATTGAATCTCCTTGTTTTACTGTGTATTCCTCATCATCTACTCTTATCGTAATCTCACCTTGAAATACAGTAATAAACTCATAGGTTTCTTGTCCATGGGGTTCAGCGCTTAAATACCCGCCTCTTTCTATTTCTACTTTATACATTTCAAATCTTCTTCCATCTTCATAAGGGAAAAATGGGTATAGTTTATACTTTCCATTGTCTGCAATCAAAGGTTCCACATCATCTTCAGTGACTATAACGGTATCGGATTGCGGCTGACTTAAAAGTGATGTAAAGGATACTTTAAGACCATTTGCTATTTTCCATACCGTTGTAATAGTTGGATTTGATTCCCCTCTTTCGATCTGGCCTAACATACTTTTGCTAACTCCTGTCATTTTCGCTACTTTATCAAGGCTCAGTTTCTTCTCTTCACGAATACGTCTTAAATTCATCGAAATAAGCAGATTTAAATTTTCCAAAAAGATCACCTCATCCTCTTGTGCGTTATACAGCACATATTGTATAATATAATCATAACTTTTATAATGTACGTTTTGTATATTATAACATACAAGTTGAAAAGGGGAGATATTTCATGTTTAATTTGGGTGCATTCTTATCTTATGTTTTTGTAGTAACCTTTACACCTGGACCAAATAACATTATGTCTATATCAAATGCTAGTAGATTTGGTTATAAAAAAACATTAAAATTTATTTCAGGTGTTTCTACAGGCTTTTTCATAATTATGCTTCTCTGTAGTTATTTCAATCTTTTGCTTTTTAATGTAATTCCTAGAATCAAAATTTTTATGGGTATATTAGGGTCGGTATATATGATATACCTAGCTATTAAGGTCATGAAAATTAAAGAAGATATTAATGATTTTTGTGATGAAGATGTTGCTGATGAGAACAAAGACAATGAGCCTAGCAAAGGTAGAAAAGATTTAAACTCATTTTTCACAGGCATGACAATGCAGTTTGTTAATCCCAAGGTAATACTTTATGGTATAACTGTAATTTCTAATTTTGTCATACCTTACTACCAATCTAATATCACTCTAGTTTTTTTCTCAGTTTTTTTAGCATTTGTGGCTTTTATAGCAACTTCATGTTGGGCAATATTCGGTTCTTTATTTAAGAAATTTCTTTCAAAATATAGAAAGCAATTTAATATAGCTATGGGACTACTTTTAATTTATAGTGCACTATCTATATCTGGCATCATGAATTTGTTTCATTAGTCGAACACTACTCTTTGAAAATGAGTCCTTGTATTGTTTTGTACAAATTCCTAAAAAGAATGCTCAATATCCTTAGTTTGCAATAATATATATTATATGAAGGGGGTAACTGATTTGAATAAGGAAAAGAAAAAGTCAGGAAATATATTTGAAAAGAGTGAGTATTCTACATCAACTATTTTTGACAAATCTTATGACATAATAAAGAAGGCCGCTGAGGTCTATAGGCCTGAGTATAAAGAAAAAAAATCTGATAGTAAAGAGCAAAAACCATAAAAATACTCAAATAAAAAAGGAGACAGATTATTACCCGTCTCCTCAGATTGTTGACAAAGTCAACAAGATGACAGACTGCCCGGAAAGCTGAAGTTCGAGGCGTGATGAAAGCAAGAGACCGCAGCGTATATAGACATACGTAAGGGTTCTTGCTTGAAACAACAACGAAGAAATTCGGGTTTCCGGGCAGTCTCAGGAGACAGATTATTATCCGTCTCCTAAATTTATCTATTAATCATTAACAAAAGACATTCCTTTTTCTATTGCAGTTAAATTCACTTCAAGTAGTTGAGGTCTTTTCTTTGTTAGTTTTTCCATAGTTTTCGATACTTTATCATAATCAACTAACTCTAGACTTGGAAGCAAAGCTCCTAGACAAACCATATTGGCAATACTTGTATTACCTAATTCATTAGCAATATCAGTAGCAGGAATCTCAATTATGGTTATATCATCCCTAACCTCCTCTAATTTAGCTAATGAAGAATTTACAATTAATATCCCTCCTGGTTTTACGCGAGGAGCAAATTTATCATATGCTGGTTTATTTAGTACAATAGCTGCATCTGAATAGTCAATAACGGGAGAATTGATTTCTTCATCCGACAGAATAACAGAACAGTTTGCCGTACCTCCACGCATTTCAGGTCCATATGACGGAATCCAAAGAAGCTCTAAATCAGAACCCATTCCAGCATATGCTAAAACCTTACCTAAAAACATTACACCTTGACCACCAAATCCCGCAATTATTATTTTATCCATCATAAGCTCTTTACCTCCTCAGCCACCTTTAGTTCACCCATTTTATAAACAGGCATCATGTTTTCTCTAAGCCACTTTAAACTATCCGCAGGTGACATGTTCCAGTTAGTTGGACATGTAGATAATACACTTACTAGTGCAAAGCCCAGTCCAGCCTGTTGAACCTTGAAGGCTTTCTTAATTGCTTTTTTAGCCTCAGCAATATTTTTAGGTGAATCTACAGACACAGAAGCTACATATACTGCACCTGGAAGATTAGCTACAAGTGATGGCATATCTATAGGATAACCAGTAGTTGAAACATCCTTACCATAAGGACTCGTTACTGTCTTCATTCCTTCAAGTGTAGTAGGTGCCATTTGTCCACCAGTCATTCCAAAAATAGCGTTATTAACCATAATAGAAGTGATTTTTTCACCCCTAGCAGCAGCATGAATCGCATGTTGCGTTCCTATGGCAGCAATATCCCCATCACCTTGATAAGTAAATACCATCTTATCTGGTAATGCTCTCTTTGCTCCTATTCCTACAGCTTGTGCTCTACCATGGGCAGCCCCTATAAAGTCACAGCTAAAAAAGTCCTGACAGAATCCTGCACATCCTACAGGAGAAACTCCAATAGTTTCATCAATAATATCTAATTCTTCAAGTACCTCTGCAATTAATCTCATAATAATTCCATGGGTACAGCCCGGACAGAATGAAAAAGGTACATCTGTTAGTCCTTTAGATCTAGCAAAAACTTTTTCCATAACCTACGCCTCCCCTACTTCAGATAAACCGAATTTATCTTCAACATATTTTAATATTTCATTTTCTGTTGGTAGCATACCGCCCTGTCTCCTATAAAGATGTACTGGCATCTTACACTCAACAGCTAGCTTAACATCTTCGATCATCTGACCAGTATTTAACT
The DNA here is from genome assembly GCF_050888315.1 of Wukongibacter baidiensis. NCBI lineage: Bacteria > Bacillati > Bacillota > Clostridia > Peptostreptococcales > Caminicellaceae > Wukongibacter > Wukongibacter baidiensis. The sequence goes on along the minus strand of NZ_CP138202.1, from coordinate 6,074,252 downwards.
CAACAGTTACCATTCCTTTTACTTTCTCTTTGTAAGGAATAAATGCCTTATCAGGGAATGGCCATAGAGTTATTGGACGGATTAAGCCTAACTTAATACCTTTTTTTCTAGCATTTAGTACAGTACTCTTACATATTCTTCCCGTTGTACCGTAACTCACTAGTAGATATTCTGCATCCTCTGTATGGAATTCCTCCCATTGCTGCTCCGTCTCTTGAATGCCATTATATTTCTTTTCCCAATATAGATTATTCTTTTCACCAATTTCATTAGTTAATGAATAACTTGCAAGAATACGTTTTTCTCTGCCCTTTGCGCCATTTACAATCCAACTTTTGTCGTATTCAGGTGCTTCAGGTCTTTCTTTTAAGATTACAGGCTCCATAGTCTGACCTAAGAAACCGTCTGATAATATCAATACAGGATTACGATGTTTATCCGCTAAGTCAAACGCTTTCATCGTAAAGTCATAAAGTTCCTGAGCAGTAGAAGGTGCAAGAGTTATGACACGGTAATCTCCGTGACCTCCGCCCTTGGTAGATTGGAAATAGTCAGATTGAGCAGGTCCTAATCCGCCTAGACCTGGACCACAACGGTTAACATTAACAATAACCATAGGTAATTCTACGGCCGCACTATAAGAAATCCCCTCTTGTTTTAAACTGATTCCAGGACTTGATGATGCAGTCATAACTCTTGTTCCTGTACAGGCAGCACCGTAACACATATTAATAGCTCCAATTTCATCTTCAGCCTGTAGTACTGTTCCACCAACCTTAGGGAAATTCGCTGATAAATATTCTATAACTTCTGTTGATGGGGTAATAGGATAACCAAAAAATAATTTGCAACCCGAACGAATAGCAGCTTCGCCAATTATTTCATTACCCTTCATTAATTTTCTTTCCAAATAAATCATCTCCCTTCCTATTATCTATTTGTATACTTCAATCGCTACATCAGGACACATTTTTGCACATAGGGTGCAACCTATACATTTGTCTTGATCTGTACATACCACTGTAAAGTATCCCTTTTCGTTTGTTTTATCCCCTATTGCTAATATCTTTTTAGGACATACCTCGATACACAGACCACAACTTTTACAGTATTTCTCTATCACATCAACCTTTGCCATAATAGTCCCTCCTTTTTCTATTTTTTTCTAAGACTAGAATAGGTTTAGATGTATACTTCCTAACTGATCTACTGACAATCCACCACATCAATATACTAAAAACGTGATTTTTGCCTTAACATCATTCTCGTCAACCATCTCAATTCTTTTCTCTTTTAATAGTTCAGAACTTTTCTACTTTTTTAAACTTTTCAACATTTTTTTAACAATTCCATTCTAATTATAGAATACTGAATATTTCGTGTATTGTGAAACATAATATTTCTATATCAGTAATAAGTAAAACTTATTTATATTGAATTAAAAAGATATAAATGTTATTATTCATATATAGAACCAACTTATAAATCTACATTTCTATTTCTTAAATAGCCAACGCTTTATGGCTATTTGAGGAATCAAAATGTAAAAGATCTTTTGCGATTTCTATATATATGATTTACATAGTAAAACTTAATTTATACATGTACAATTATTAATCCTTAGTTGGAGTTTTGGACAATTATAAATTAAAGTCTTTACTTATCGCGTTAATAAAAAGGTAATTGCTTTATTTCGTTTTTTATATATACTTGTTGGTACACCGTGAGGCGGAGGGATACATATGGATTTACGACAATTACGCTATTTTATTGCAGTTGCAGAACATTTAAATTTTACTGAAGCAGCTAAGGAGTTATATATAGCACAATCAGCTGTTAGTCAACAAATTGCAGATCTAGAGAAAAAGTTAGGTGTACAGTTATTCATTCGTAATAAGCGTTCTGTTCAATTAACAAATGCTGGTAATGTACTTTTGCAGGAAGCTATCCACTTAATAAGCAGGTCTGAAGAAGCAATAAAAAAAACCCGTCAAGCTGAATTGGGCATAATAGGAAATCTCAGCATTGGATTTTTAGGTTATACAGAAAAGATTTTTTTACCTTATTTAATCAGACGTTTTCGTAGTAACTATCCCAAAATTGATTTGCATATAGATCAATACAATCATGGTATGCTAATCGAAGCACTTAATACAGGTGAACTAGACATGGTATTTACCCTTGGATTTGGTGTTGATAAAATTGGTGGGCTTGAAAGAAAAAGTATTCTCACAGAAAAACTTTCAATAGTTATGTATTGTGATCATCCTTTAGCAGATAAATCTAGTATAAAAATCTCAGATCTAACTGATGAGAGTTTTATAGTACTTAATCGAAAAGAATCTCCCCAGGGTTTCAACCAAACATTATTAATCTGTGCTAATAATGGTTTTTCGCCAAATATAGTTAGTGAACCTAGACTTCTAAGTACAGTATTGATGTTAGTTGATGCAGGAATGGGAATAGCAATTTTACCGAAAAGTCTACAACTTAATTCAAGCCCTAGTCTTCGTTTTGTGGATATCGAAGGAGAGAAAGATGATAATGAGCTAGTAGTAGCCTGGAAAAAGAGTAATACGAATCCATCTATTTCCCTATTTCTAAATGAGCTTGAATTGGCAAAATCACAGCATTACTTGTTAAAGTGATGTTAGCTACTAAGATACTCTTAGTAGCTATTTTTATTCCTCTATTTTTTCAATTAAAGTCACTCTATAATCATCTAAGAATTTTACTACATCGTAAGGATTAAACCACGTATATCCTTTAGATGAATTTTCAAGCTTATAGCCTATCTGTACATGTAGATGTGGTATAATTTGTCCCCTAGTACCTGGAGGGCCATAACCTGTATCTCCTACGTATCCTATTACATCGCCAGCTTTAACCCTTTTTCCCTTCACTATTCCATCGGCATACCTCGACATATGTGCATAATAAAAATATGTGCCTTTACTCGAGGTAATACCTACCCTCTGTCCTCCGTACTCGTTCCATCCTAGTCTAGTTATTTCTCCATCGGTCATGGTAACAATCGGAGTACTCATGTCGGCAATTATATCATTTCCCTCATGCTTTCTATCTCCTCCATAGGTTCTAGCAGCACCAAAATCGTTTGTAGATGTATAGCTATAACTCTTACTCTCTTGCTTCTTCCACTTTCCCTTCTTGACATCCCATATATATATATCACTCTTCTCAGGTATTGGACCTACCTTTATGTCATCGAAGACTTTAGAGTAAATCCTAAAAAGTTTTTTCTGATACTCGGTCATCTCTTGATTTTCCTTAGCAGCTTTCACTGCTCTCCTCAATACACTATGCGAATACCCATCTGCAAGGAATCCTGCCTCACAAGCTGAGTAAGTAAGAAGCTTTGAAAATGATATTTCCTCTTTATTAGCTTTTATATAAGCGCTTTTTAAGTACTTATAGGGTACATATATTTCCTTAGACAAATCCTTTTCTTCCACATCGGAGTCTACTAGCATAATAATCACTACGGGAGCTACAAATACTAATATAAATATAAATAGGAAAAAGATCATTAGAGCTTTTAGCTCCGAAGACCTTTTCCTCATCTTCCTTTTCCTTCTCTTAATTAATATCCCCTTTAATCTAGCTCTCATTAAGTACCTTTGTCTACTTGTCATCTTTGTCCTCCTTTTTCTGTCAGTTAAACAACTTCACCTCTTTATAGATTCATCAAAGGACTTTACTTATTATCTGTTATATGCATAAATACAGAAATAAAGAACAAGGATTTTTTACTTTTGCAAATACGATTTTTTTCATCTAATGCTATAAAAAATCTATCTAGAAACAAAAGTTTGCTTCTAGATAGATTCTCACAATATAACTATTTGCTTTCACCATAAGCCTTAAGATATTCCTTCGCCTTTTCAATACTGGTAGGCTTTTCAACCCTTGTATACCCGTCTATATTCTTTATAAGAGGAGTAACAGTTGATGTAATTCCCACTGCTCTACCAGATTGAACAATCGTGATATAGGCTTTAGGGTCTATGGCATTTAAAATTGCTTTACGTAAATTCTTATCTAATACTTTACTTTGATATTTTTCATCTAGGTTAAATATCAAATAATATGCACTATTTGACTCTATCTCAATAATATCTAGATTTGGATCATTCTTTACCTTATCATAGTGAAGTGAAGAAACAGCATATAAAACATGGATCTCACCGCTGAATAAGGCTTGAACAGCTGCATTGGCGTCGGGAATTATCTTAACATGAATCTCCTCTGCCCTAGGTTCATGATCAGTACCAACCATATACGCCGGATTCTTCTTGAACTTAACTACTTGATCATCCTTGTAGTACATGCAATATGGACCACTTGTGCGTAGGTGATCGTCCTTTAGGGATTCATTTTGATCTCCATACATTCCACCATTATCGTTAATCTTTGATACCTGAGCTTTACTAGTAATACCTGCAGATTGATGGGCTAAGAAATTTAGTACCTGTGGAAATGCTTCCTTCGTTTCAACACGTACAACTTGATATTTTCCATTAGAATTGTCAACATCTTCTTTAGACTCAACAAGCTCCGATATTGAACCACTTGGAACTTTGCTTTCCAGTACTTCTTTAATTGTCTTTCCTGAAGCAATCTTAGTACTCTCAAGTTCATTTAAATCTGTTACAATAGATATTTCCTTCATATTTCCATGTAGAGTATAGGTTCTGTGTTCAGGAACTGAGTTTTTGTCCTTTGCACGACCAAGATGGTAAACTACATCTTCCCCACCTACTAATTCACCAGAATCAACTACATTACCATTTTGAACCTTAGCAAAATTAATATCATCTCTTAAAATAAAGTAATAGTAAGTATTTCCTTCTGCAATTGCATGTTCGTAGCTCAACGATCCTTCCGAAGTTACGACATCATCATCGGTTAAATTAACTAATCTTACATACATGTTTGTATTAAGCATATTAATAGAACCGTCATTACCCTTAATTGGATCAAATGATGTTAAGTTTCCTAAACGCTGCTGCGTTATTATAGGATCTGTTTTTCGTTTTGAAACATCATTAAAATCTAACTTTTCCCAAACCATTGATCGAGACTTTGACAATCTTACATTCTCACGACCGGGCTTTAAAACTGCTTTATTATAGGCCTGTATTTTATTTTTTGAATATAGGGGAACATTATAGGCATTTTCCATCATATGCTTCTCAAATTCACCATAGGTCTTGACATACTGTTCTGGAGTTTCAGTTCCAGCCTTTAATATAAGTTCTTCGACCCTTTGATCGGCTAAACCTGAATTATTATAATCTCCTCCTGACGTAAACAGTGAACGTACTGCATAATCTGGATTACCTGTAACTGTAGTCCAGCTAGTGAATGCTAAGTCAAAATTCCCGCTAGAAACTCTTTCTAAATATGTAGCATAGTCAGGTGTTTGAACTAGGTTAACCTTTAAACCAAGTTTTTCTAATTGATCCTTTACTATTGTACAATCTTTATCCCCCCAACCTGTCATAAAAACAATATCAAGTTCCACATCTAATGGTGTAGTTTCCTTTTCATTTTCTTTAGCAACTTCCTTTGGCTCTTCTTGATTGCTACTACAGCCAGCCATAAGAAGAACTAAAACTAAAAACAGTGTCAGAATCTTTTTGATTTTCATAAATACCCCCCTTAAAATTTCTATTGTAATATTGGTTAGATTGATGAGAGTTAACAATTAATAACATAAGGATCCAGTTATTATTTCATCAATCCTATGACACGCCACAAAATGCTGTTCTTGTACTTCTATTAGTTCTGGATCTTGACTTATACATAGGTCATTTTTGAATCTACATCGTGCTGCAAACCTACATCCCGGTTTAGGATTTATTGGAGAAGTAATCTCCCCCTTTAATATTATTCTTTTCTTTTTCTTGCCTATATTCGGAGCTGGAATTGCAGATAATAAAGCTTTAGTATATGGGTGAAGAGGTTTTTCAAAGATAGCTTTTTTAGGTGCTTTTTCAATAAGTTTACCTAAATACATTACTCCAATTTCATTTGAAATATGCTTAACCACCGATAAATCATGGGTAATAAACATATATGTTAGTCCAATTTGCTCTTGTAAATCCTGTAATAGATTCAATATTTGAGCTTGAATCGATACATCAAGGGCACTTACAGGTTCATCACATACAATAAATTTTGGATCAACTGCAAGGGCCCTAGCAATTACTGCTCTTTGCCTTCTGCCTCCATCAAGCTCGTGGGGATATGTATTGTAAAGACGCTTTGATAAACCAACTAGCTCCATAAGTTTTTTAACCTTTTTCATCCTATCTCCCTTATTTTTATACATCCTATGTACCACAAGGGGTCCTTCTATGATCTGAGCCATAGTCTTACGTGGATTTAGGGATGCGTATGGATCTTGAAAAATAATCTGCAGCTCTCTACGCATAATCCTCATCTCATCTTTATTAAGACTGGTAATATCAACCCCATCGTAGTAAATCTTCCCTGCAGTTGGTTCGTGCAATCTTATAATGGCTTTACCACATGTGGATTTACCACATCCGCTTTCTCCGACTATTCCAAGTGTCTTCCCCTCTTCGATTTTAAAGGAGACATCGTCAACAGCATGTAGTAGTCCAAATGGTGAAGTAAAGTATTTCTTAAGATTTTTTACTTCTAAAATCACCTTATCTCCCATAGATCCTTCTCCTTATTTGTTTAATGGATGGTGACATTTCACAATATGTATTTTACCAACTAAATTAGGTTCTTCCTTCCTGCATACTTCACTTACCCACGGACATCTTGGATGGAATGAACACCCAACTGGTAAATTTGTTGGATCCGGTGTAAGGCCTTTGATTGGCGATAATCTTTCAATATCTTCATCCAGTGAAGGAATAGAATTGAAAAGGCCCTGGGTATATGGATGCTTTGTCTTTGTATATAAGTCTTCAATTGGTCCATATTCAACAATTTCTCCTGCATACATTATAGCTACCTTATCGCAGGTTTCAGCCACAACTCCTAAATCATGGGTAATCAATATTAAAGAGGTTTGGTATTTTTCCCTTAGCTCCTCTATTAATTCTAGAACCTGTGCTTGAATTGTTACATCAAGTGCTGTGGTAGGCTCATCAGCAATCAACAGAGCAGGATTACAAGCTAGTGCCATTGCTATTATTACTCTTTGTTTCATGCCTCCTGAAAATTGATGTGGATAATCATAAAATCTTGATTCCTCAATCCCAACTACCTTCAGCATATCCTTTGCTCTTTTACTAGCATCAACATTAGAGACACTCTGATGATTTTTTATAGTCTCAGCAATCTGACTTCCCACTGTAAAAACGGGATTTAAAGCAGTCATTGGGTCTTGAAAAATCATAGAAATCTCATTTCCTCTTATTTTTCTTTTCTGGGATTCTGATATTTTATTAATATCTTTCCCTCTATAAATTATTTCACCATCAATAATCTCACCCGGTGGATTAGGTATAAGTTGTAATATTGACAGGGCCGTCGTAGTTTTTCCCGCACCGGTTTCACCAACTAACCCCAGACTTTCTCCCTTATTTAGAGTAAAGTTTAGCCCGTTCACGGCCTTTACGATTTCATCCTCAGTTACATAATGTATATGTAAGTTTTTCACTTCTAATATTTTTTCCATATCATTACTCCTATTTTAATTTCGGATCTAATGCATCACGTAGTCCATCACCAAAGAAGTTAAATGATAGCACGACAGAAACAATAGCTAATCCTGGAAAGATAGCTAAATGTGGATAAAACTCTAAATATTCGCTACCCGCTTTCAGGACGTTTCCCCACTCGGGCGTCGGCGGCTGCACACCTAAACCTAAAAAGCTTAAAGCAGAGGTAGAAAGAACTGCAAAACCTATACTAAGGGTTGCACGAACAATAACCGGCGACAAAGAATTTGGAATAATATCTTCAAATATGATTCTGATATTACTAGTACCACAGGCCCTTGCAGCTTCTATAAACTCTGCATCGGCTAGCTGCATCACCTGTGCTCTAACGGTTCTTGCATATCCTGGAATTCCTCCAATACTCAGAGCCATAATTAGATTAAATGTATTAGCTCCAAAAGAGGCAACGATTGCTATTGCAAGTAAAATACCTGGTATGGCATATAAAACATCTAAAAGACGCATGATTATATTGTCTACATCCTTCCCATAATATCCGGCTATGGCGCCAAAACAGCCACCGAAGATTATTGGAATCATAGTTGCAACAAAACCGACTGCAAGTGATATTCTTGCGCCAAAGATTATTCTTACAAAAACATCACGGCCAAACTCATCTGTTCCAAAGGGATATGCTAAGCTAGGTTTTTCAAAAAGATGAGAATAGTCATTTTCTACTGCTAGGCTGTAATCAAAAATGAAGAAGCTATATATAGACACTGCAATTAGAAATACTATATAGAATAGACCAGCTACAGCTGTTGGATTTCTAAACAATCTTCTCAATATATCAATCCACATAATATTTCTGCTTGAACCAACATTTCTAACCTTAACAATTATTACTATTCCTGTAATCAAAGATAGTACATTGCCGCTTATTGTCAGGACTATGAAAATGTAACCTATATACTTTAATCTAGGATTCAATGTTTTTATGGTAGAGTATTTTCCTACAAGGAAAACACATATCCATTGAGTAATGGATATGATAGCTAGTAATACAACCCCCATATGTTGAATGCTGGAAGGACTTTCTTTAAATAGGTTTAGTACAGAAATTAACAACAAAAAAGATGTAATTAATGCTGTAAAATATGATAGCTTATACTCTAAGGATTTCTCTTCCTTAATAAAATTTAGCGCAGTAATGACTGCAAAGATATTTCCAAAGGCTCCACAAATGAATAAGAGTAAACTTAATTTTCTAGTTTTGCCGCTAATATGTCCAAAGCATTCTATGTCACTTTCAACTCTTTTTTTTAAAACAATACAGTAAATTGACGTTAGATAATATACTATCGCCAGAGCTAATGTTGTACCTAGAAATATAGAATTTACCTCTTCCTTTGATGCATTTAATATATATATTACCGAAAAAAATCCTGCAAAGGCTAAGGAAAACCATATGGTAAAACGACTTATGCTACGCTCACCAGACTTTTTTATCAATCTTTTATTTCTTTTTTTTATATCAATCATAGTAAAAGCCCCTAATATTTTTTTAGTTTTGCTTTTATTCGAGGATCGAAAAATGCATATAGGATATCTACAAATAGATTAGCTAAACTAATTATAATTGCAATGTATACCACTCCAGCTAAAACTACCGGTACATCGGGTATCATTTGCTTAGAAACTATATGTGATCCGAGGCCAGGTATCGTAAATACTTTTTCTGTAACTGCTGAGCCTCCAAGCATACCTCCAAATTGTAATCCAATAATTGTGATGATTGGAATTATTGCATTTCTAAGTCCATGCTTTAAGATAACTGCACTTTCTTTCAGACCCTTAGCCCTAGCAGTAATTATGTAGTCCGATTTTATAACCTCAAGCATAGATGAACGTGTCATACGTGCGCAGGAAGCCGCAAGCGCCGTCCCAAGAACAATTGCAGGCATGATTAGTGATGTCCACTCTGTATTAGAATATATTACATTTAGCCATCCTAGTTTTACCGAAAATAATAGTATAAGCATTAGACCTAACCAAAAGTTTGGTATCGATATACCAATAAGTGCGATTATCATAGAAGCAAAGTCAAAAGCCGAATATTGCTTTATTGAAGATATTATCCCTGCAGGCACAGCAATAATAATTGATAGTAGAAGTGAAGCCGATGTAACCTTTAAGGTTATTGGAAATTTTCTAAGTATACCTTCCATAACAGGTTCGTTTCCTACATAGGAATTTCCAAAATCAAAGGTTAGAACATTCTTAAAGGCGTTAAATAACCTAACATGATAGGGAGCATTTAAGCCATATAATTCTTTCCATGCCATAACCTGTTCCTCAGTTGCAAGTTTGCCTAGTATGTTTCTGGCTGGATCCATCGGTGAAAAATATAAGATTGTGAATACAACGAATGTAACACCAAAGATTACGAAAAGTAACATTAGAATTCTTTCAAAGATATATTTTAGATATGGGTTCTTAAAAATGAATAGTACTATGTACATAAAAAATCCTAACACATAGGATAGATACCTAAAAATATTGTTTTGATATAGCTGGATAAAGGTATTAGCTAAAGAATTAGACTTCTTATTCATTTTAGCCATTCTTTCAATCACTTTATTATTAAGCATCCTCTCGTAATCCTTTTTAACAATTTGTTCCAGCTCTTTTTGAAAACCATCTTTTTCAATTTTCCTATAAAAATACTCATATTTTCTTTCTAATCGGAATTGGGTTTCTTCCTTCAATTTTTCATATGTTTTTTTCTTATCAAATTCCTGTATTATCTCTCTTCTTAATACAGCCTGATAGCTATGCCTTTGATTTAGATAGTATTTAATCAATACAATCACTGTAACTGGTAATCCCAATATAAGTGCCAAGTATTTATATAGAGGATATCTCATAGCTTTAGCAAAAGCCCTATCAAATCCAGTAAATAGACTTTGAAACCCATTAAGATATGCACCATCAGAATCATGTAATTCTTTTATCAAAAATCCACCTCCTTATTAGTAGTGATTTACATAATGATATATCTTTCCTATTATATTGCTATTTTATAGGTATATAGAATAATATGATTTTTGAGACAACTTATTCCATATGGTTCCAAAAATTTTAATCCCTTAAATAGTGCTTACATTACCAAACCTATATATCTTGAATTACTTATCAAAAATAAGTTAAGAGAGGTCTTACGACATATATCATAAGACCTCTCCTATTAGCACTTCTACTCTCCAATTCTGAAAAATCTTTCTATCTTTCACTTAAATCTTTAAAATCTATGTTCTTCATTTCGCAATAGTTTATAACATCAGATATTAATTGCTCCTTATACTCTATATGGGATATTTTAACTACATCTGATGTTCTATAACCTCTAAACTCAAAACCATAAACCACTCTCCCAAATCTATCATTCTTTAATTGCATATCTCCTAATAGAACTAATTCTATTTCGCTCCATTTAATCTCATATGATTCCGAATCTAAAAATGGTTTAATCATTATCTTCTCTTCATTCAGGACAATTTTTGTGACTCTTAATGTCGGAGATGTGGTGAAGAATATCATAGTCATAATAAATAAATAGACAATACTAGGAATGATAAGTGCTAGATTTAGGTCATTTAGATCTAGATCATTAAAATGTGCTCCAACAATAAACATTAAACTACCAAAAACAATGCTTAAGTTTATTGAAATACTCTTAAATTTCTCTTTTCTTTCTGTAAAATAGACTTTTCCTCTTTCCATAGTAATATTATCAAAACCCCTTTCTAGAATTTTCAAAATATATTTGCAGTTAGTTTCGCACCTTTAATACAGGTGTAAGGCTCTGTAACCTCACCTGACCGATGAGGAATCCTAATCTTAAACTCTGTTGATTAATTTCTAAACTCTACCTTCACTTCTTCAAATCCCATACCAATTAACAATCCTTCTATAAGCCTTTCACAGCGTTTATTTGCTTCTTCCATAAATCCATTCTCCTGTAACTCTTCTTCTACATCGACCTTCTTTTGCGCGAGTACCTTTAATAGATCCTCTAAGCTCAGGCTATTAAATACATTTGATTTCTCATCATATACCTTAGCATCCTCTTCATTAATAACATTATCAATTATCTTCGCATTATCAATTCTTACAATTACATTTTTATTATTCTCTTCATCTATTTCAATGTCGATGTTATTTAAGTCTACCCCAGCTTTTACATAACCTGAAAACACTATAATAAAAGATTTTTCACCAAAAGGCACGTTCAATCCATTTACTTTCTTTGCATCTTTAAATGTTGCTATATCCTTATAATTATATTTGACAACTGCCAACTCAGAAATCCCAGCAATTTTTTCTTCAATTGTAGAGGTCCCTATTTTTTCTTGATGTTCAATACTAAAATTTTTATAACTCACTACACCTATAATAATAACACCCATTATTAAAATTGTAATTAGTACTGTCTTTATGGTCTTCAAATTATCACCTCAATAAAATCTTATTAATGTTTTTCTTAATTATACATATTTAATAGAGGATGTTGTGTTGATTTTTGTCGATTTCTAATTCTTTTTTGATTAATATGACTAATAAATAAGGAGAACCCTTTTAATTAAGGATTCTCCTAAAAAATCATAGCTTATTCAGTTATTACTTCTATTACTGCATTCCAAGTGGAAATTCATTAGCTAAGTCTTCAAACTTAACTGAATTTTCCTCGTTTAATTCTGGCATTTCTATTGTAACTGGCTTATTTATATCCCAAACCTTGCTATTAATGTCAAAGCTAAAAGATATAGTCTTTTCTTCAGTTTCACTAATCTTTGCAGTAACTGCTACATTTGCTTTAGAGCTTACAATATTGTAGTTCTTATCTAATCCATATGTCACTACTAAGCTATCAAATGCTAAATTTTCCTTCATTTTTACTATAGCTTCGTCCATCTCTTTTTGAGCTTCTTCTAGCTTAGCTTCAATCTCTTCATCGCTTAACTCTTCTTTGCCTTCAAGCTTTGCTTGGTTTTTTAAATTAGTTTTCATACTGTTTTTAAACGTTTCGTTTTTGAAAATGAAAGAAAATAGTTCTTCTGCAATCTTCATTGCTTCATCATTGTTGAAGGCTATTTCGTATCCAGTTATCTCCACATCTCCTTCTGGTGTAGAAATCTTTTCTTTTTCAAGTACCTTTATACTCTCGTCTTTTATGTTCTTTAAAAGTACATCCATAACCTCAGTATTAAGCTTTTTCATTTCCTCTTTTTGCTTAGCAGGATCATTGTTTAATGCCGTTTGATCCATAACTATATATTTGTTAATCATAGGCATTTTGAATGCAAGCTTTTCAGGTGTTGAATAGAAATCAGCCTTATATGCCATTCCATTCATGTCTAAAACTAATTCACCTGAAGATGCTATTTTTTCTACATCACTTGTAAATTCACCACTTATCTTAGAACCATTTATCATCTGTAGTAAAAATGCTTCGTTAGAAGCCTCTGCTTCATCAAGTTCAAAATTAACTGTCATATCAAAATTTGACTTAGCTGTTTTGAGATTTAATGAATTCTCAAAACCTTTTTTAAGGGCTTCCTTCGGTGTTTCCTTTTTACATCCAGTAAAAAGAGACATTGCTACAACAAAAACTAATAATAAAGATAATATTTTTTTCACGTTCTTTTCCCCCTGCTGTATTTTTTTAAATCTATAACAGTATAACACTGTTAAATGAAAACTACAATGTATGGTCTCCATTATTCATAAAATATTAATAACTTAGCTATAAACTTGTATTTCCAACGTACTTGTCCATTATTTATATGATAACATTAGCGTATATTTGTGATTTTACTTAAATTGGAAACACCTATATCTTTGAACTTTCTATTTTTTCAGCTAGTTCACTTAAATACTCCCAACGCTCCATCTTAAGGGTAAGTTTCTCTTCTATCTTTTCCTTTTCCTCTGTAAGTTCTTGAAGAGTTAAGAAGTTACTTGAATTTATGGCAATTTCATTTTCAAGTTCAGATATTTTGTTTTCTAGAGCCTCTATATCAGCCTCTATAGTTTCGTATTCAAGCTTTTCCTTATAGGAAAACTTTAATTGAGGCTCTTTCTTTCTCTTAGCCCCTGTATCTTTCTTCTTTTCTGATTTTTGCTCCTCCACTTCATTCCTCATATATTTCTTCTTATATACTACAAAGTCGGAGTAATTTCCAGTATGCTCTACAATTTTTCCATTACCTTCAAAGGAGAATATCCTAGTACATATTCGATCTAAGAAATATCTATCATGTGATACAGTTATTACAGCTCCTTTAAACTCATCTATATAGCTTTCAAGGACCTTCAAGGTATCTATATCGAGATCGTTCGTCGGCTCATCTAGTATAAGTACATTTGGAGCCTCCATAAGTACCCTCAAAAGATGTAATCTCCTTTTCTCACCCCCCGATAACCTTGATATATAAACCCACTGCATATCCTGGTTAAAGAGGAATCTTTCCATCATCTGAGATGCACTTATCTTACTCCCATCGGATGTAGTAATATACTCAGCTCCCTCTCTAATATACTCTATGGCCCTTAAGCTTTCATCCATACCTTCAGACTCCTGAGAGAAATAACCTATTTTTACTGTAGTACCTACATCAATACTTCCACTATCTATTTTCAGCTTTCCAGTTATCACATTTAATAATGTCGATTTCCCAATTCCATTGTCTCCAATTATTCCTATACGATCATCTCTTAGCAAGGTATAATTGAAGTTTTTTATCAAGTGGTTTTCACCAAAACTTTTAGATATATCCTTAATTTCAATTATCTTCTTACCAAGTCTTGAATGTCCCACTGATATTTCTACATTTGAATCATCTATATCAATCTTAGACTCTTTAATTTCTTCAAACCTTTGAATTCTGGCCTTCTGTTTTGTAGTTCTTGCCTTTGCACCAGTTCTTATCCACTCGAGCTCTTTCCTATAAAGGTTTTGGCGCTTTTTTTCCATTGCGGTTTCTAAATTTTTTCTCTCCATCTTCTTCTCTAAAAACTCAGAGTAATTACCAGTATACGTGTATAATCTGCCCTTATCAAGCTCTATTGTTCTATTAACAACTCTATCTAAAAAGTATCTATCATGGGTTATTAATAGGAGAGCTCCCTTTCTATTTTTAAGATATTCCTCCAACCATTCTATCGTAGAATTATCCATATGGTTTGTAGGCTCATCAAGAATTAGCAGGTCGCATGGGGTTATTAAAGCGCCAGCAAGGGCGACTCTTTTTCTCTGCCCACCTGACAGAGTGCCAATCTTTGAATCAAAATTTGATATTCCAAGCTTTGTAAGAACCATTTTTACTTGACTTTCAAGTTCCCAAGCGTTTTGAGAGTCCATATCCTGAGAAAGCTTTATTAGTTTCTCTTGCAATGCAGAATCATCTGATCCTCTAGAGATATCTTCAACTGTCTTCTCATATTCTCTTATAACCTTCATAGATGGTGAATCACCTTTAAATACCTGTTCTAAAACAGTTACATCTGGATCAAACTCAGGATTTTGAGGAAGGTACTCTATCCTCATTCCCCTTGGTATAGTTATACTTCCAGAGTCAGGAGTCTCAACCCCAGCTATAATTTTCAAAAGAGTCGATTTCCCTGTTCCGTTTATTCCTATTAGCCCCATCTTATCAATATCATTTATATTAAAGGAAACTTCATCAAAAAGTGCTTTATCTCCATAGTGTTTAGATACATTCTCAATTGATACAATGTTCATTCCTATCATCCTTTTTACAAAATTATTTAAACCTGATTACAAAATTAGCTATGCTATATATTTTATCACATTATAATGAAAGAAAAAATTAATAGTAGTTTTCTAAAAAAAAATAATCAAAAAATGGAACTAAAATTTTTACACCGTCGTCTAAAAAAGTGTAACCAATAAAATGGAACATAATAAAAATTTATTTTGACTTAGGAGGTAATTATAAATGAAAAAATTAATTGCAACATTATTGATCGGTGGAATGGCAATAAGTATGATTGGGTGTGCAACTTCAGGTGCTGAGGAAATCAAAAAATCTAGTGTTCAAGAAACTACAATGTTAGCTGATTCAGGTCAAGTTGTAGAAGATGTTAATGAGGGAGAACTATTTATAGGTAAAATTATTTCTTCTGAAATTAAAAAAGGTGAGGACGGGAAAGAAGTTCGCATAGTTAAAGCAGAAGGTATCTTTGGAACCAATGGTTTAGTAGATATTATCATTGATAAAGACACTGAATTAGAAAACGATGAAACAATAGGCTTTCCAAAGGATTATTTAATAAGCATCTTTTATGACCATGAAGATTTAAAAGAGGGCAAAACTGGTGAGATGACAACAATTACTGCAAAGGTATTAAGCTCAGTTGAAAAGGATCAAGTTATTCAAATTGATCCAATTGAAATGGGTACTGCAGACAGTCAAAAGTAATAAGCAAATACTTCTAAACATATATGAAGTAAATTAGTGATTTAAAACCAAAAGACAATCAGAGTATTCCTTACTAGGAAGATGCTTTGATTGTTTTTTTGATTCACAATTTCATATAAGCATCGGATATTTTGATATGTATAATTTAAGATTTACTTGGAACTCTCTATATTAGGGTATACTAAATATAAATTCTTCTATATTATTGACAAATCTAAGCTCTAGGTATAGAATTAGAGAAGTTTTTCGCTTTAAAAATTGCTCATAAACCTATTAAAATATAAAGGAGATACATATGACAACTTCATTTGATAAGTTAAATTTAAACCCAAATCTAATAGAAGGCTTGAAAAAACAAGGTATAACTAAACCAACAGATATTCAATCCAAAGCGATACCTTTAGCACTAGAAAATAAGGATATAATCGGACAGTCTATAACAGGAAGTGGAAAAACACTGGCTTATTTACTACCTTTATATGAAAAGATAGATAGCTCTATTAAGGAAATGCAAGCTATCATACTTGCACCTACCCATGAACTAGTCTTGCAAATAGATAAACAAATTAAGCTTTTATCGCAAAACTCAGAAATCCCTGTTACGTCTACACCTATAATTGGCAAGGCTAATATAAACAGACAAATTGAAAAGCTAAAGACAAAACCCCATATAATTGTAGGCTCTACAGGAAGAATATTGGAACTTATAAAGAAGAAAAAGATAAAAGCCCATACTGTTAAAACCATTATTATAGATGAAGGCGATAGATTACTTGACAAAAACAATCTATTAGGAGTACAGGATGTTATTAAGACTACTTTAAAGGATCGACAATTAATGGTTTTTTCAGCTACAATTAATGATCCTACTATTAATATTGCAAAGGATTTGATGAAGGATCCAGAAATTATAAAGATCGAAGAAAAGAAAGTTAACCCAAATATAAACCATATGTACTTTGTTGCTGAGAGACGAGATAAAATTAAGATCTTAAGAAAGCTAGTAGCCTCAATAAAACCTAAGAAAGCCATAGTATTTATCAATAAGGACTCTCAAATTCAAGAGCTTACAGCAAAGCTTCAATTTCATCATATTAATGCATTCGGAATATATGGTAATGCTTCTAAGGAAGAGCGAAAGAAAGCTTTAAACGGGTTTAGAACCGGAAAATACAAGCTTCTGATTGCATCTGATATAGCGGCAAGAGGACTTGATGTAAAGGATGTAACTCATATAATTAATTTAGATCTACCAAAGGATTCAAAGGAGTACCTACATAGAGTCGGTAGAACTGGAAGAGCTGGAAAATCAGGCACTGCCATTTCTATAGTTACAGAAAAAGAAATCCCTTCAATTAGAAGGTTTGCAAAACATTTCAATATAAAAATTTGGCCAAAGGAAATATATAAAGGATCTATCTTAGATCTAGGTAAGGTTAAGAAAGCTTATCCTAAGAAGAATAAAAAGAACTAAATGCTTATTTTACTTTCTTAGTTGAAGATTGTATAATGTTAGAGACAAACAACCGTTTATGTTGTTTATAGTAAAATCTAAGGAGGTATATAACATGTTTAAATTTGGTCATATAGGAATCCCTGTAACGGATTTAGAAGAATCTAAGAAATTTTATACAGAGATACTTGAATGTAAGATAGTAAAGGAATATGATTATCCTGAAATGACATTAGTTTTCTTAGATGGTGGCGGTACATATATTGAGCTTATATATAAAAAAAATATTGAAAAAACTAAAAGCGAAAATCCTTCTCCAATAGATCACTTAGCGTTTAAAGTCCCTGATCTTGATTCTCTTATTGAAAAGCTTAATGAGAACAATATAGAAATTTTAAGAGATCCAAGGATTGTTGGAAAAGCGAGAATCTTGTTCTTTAGAGGCCCTAATAATGAAAAATTTGAATTTGTTGAGAGAATTGGATAGTTATATAATTTAAAACCACCTTCTGGTGGTTTTTATTGTACAAAAAAACATTTGAAACTGTAACAGCTTCAAATGAAAGAAAAAGAGAATTTAGTTTATAAAATAATCATTTACAATTTTCGGAGCAAAAACCACTTCTTTAACCTTTTCTATTACCAATAACAGCGTCTTCTAGGATAACATCTTCTACGACAACCACGACCTCCATCTAATAAAAAAAGTAACGGAAGCAATCCTCCAAATGGGAATAAGCAACCAAACATATATCTCACCTCCTTCTCCTTCTATAGTTTGTCTTTTTTCAGTAGTATAGTATTCCAGGAGGTTAGATTATGTTACTATTTAGATGCTTTTCAATTAATTATTTCCTCTATCAATCTTAAGTCTTTTGTAGTTTTACTGTCACTATCTATAACAAACTCACTAGTACCTAAATAGTTCATAAAATGTTCAAAACATTTATTTAAAGCTTTTTTCATCTGAGCTGTAACTACAACATCCGACTCCCACCACCAGTTAATCAACTCTAGCTTTCCAGTTTTTCTATTAAATCTAGGCTCAAATCGTGCGACAAATCTATCTCCATATAAAACAGGCAATACATAGTATCCAAATTCACGCTTATCAATAGGCTTATATACTTCCCATATATATTCAAAATCAAAAATTTCTTTAATTAGCTTCCGGTCCCATAACAAATTATCTAACGGAGCAATAAATGATGCTTCAGGCTCAAAGTCAATACCCTCTATTACTTGATCTAGTAGTGCTGACTCCTCACTTCTAATATAGATGGGATATTTGATATCCTCTACCTCAACCTGTAGCAGTTCACCTCTTTTTTCAAGCACCATGATAGCCTCTGCTCTTTCCTTGCTCTTCATATCCCTAATACCAAGGAATGCATCGCTAGCACGTCCCCACAGTAACCCAACAGCTCCAATACGCCTTTTCATGTTCCACTCAAAGTATTCTTCCATAGTTACATTAGGGTCAGGCATAGAAAACAATTCTTCCTGAAGATATTTCTCTGTAAAATCATATATCTTCCGTGTTCCAACTTTACTATGGATAATTAACTCGCCCCAATAGTACATGCTTTCAAGGGCTGCTCGTGATGCCCTTGTTGGTGCCCAAGCCCAATCAACCTTTGTGTCAAACTTTAAATCAATAGATGATAACGGCCCTCTTTCTCTAAGCTCCTTCCTTACCTGTGACAATATCTGATTAATTGGCTTTGATTCATCTCCATATCTTTTGCATGATCTTTCGCGAAATCTAGAAAAATATGGCCAATCATCTATAGAATAGATAGACATGTTTTTATCCCATCCATCTAGTAATTTTCTATCAGAATACAATAGTTCTGTAAGAGATTCTGATTTGAAATTTTTCACCCTTGATTGAAGAACTAGATATGGATTATACCCAACCATGTTTAATGGATCAAATTGGATACACCCCACCTTTTTTATGTATTCAAGTATTCCTTGTTTTCCTAAAAGCTTACGGGGATTCAAAAGTTCCTGATGTTTAAGCAAAAAGAGCCTTGCTTGATCTTTTGTTATCATCATTATAGCTTTCCTCCTATTTATTCTTTAATATCCAATAACTGGTCTCCATCATCTTAAATAGAGTTTATCAAACATACGTTCTGTGGTCAATTAGAAAATGTCCTAATATATATAAGTCAATTTAATCTAAAAACTTTATTATTTTAGGAACGCTACATCATTCGACACATATCGATAATGATCTATGTTAAAATAGATTAAGTAATTTTTTTGCCCAAAAACTTTACTTTATGATTAATTAAATTATAAGAGATAAGGTGACTACCAATGAAAAAACTATTCAATCATTTAAAAGAAAATTTAGATACTATATATACAAATAAGTATTTTTATGACCTTGTAATTGGTTTTATCTTTTGTGTAGGCTCTTATATGATAAGTGTACATTTCGATCTATATGAGAAATGGTCTCTTTTAGCATCTAAGTATGAAGAGTATGAAGTTGATGAGATAGTTTTCTTACTTATAAGTATTGTCATTACACTTGCAGTTTTTTCATATCGAAGGTATAAAGAATTAAAATCTTTAACAAGCAAATTACATTCTATAACAATAATCGATCAACTTACAGGGTTGAAGAATCGACGGGGCTTCCTTCAACTTGCTGAAAAAAGCCTTAAATTAGCTCATCTTAATTCTAATACAGTATCTCTAATCTTCATTGATTTAGATAGGTTTAAAATAATTAATGATACATTAGGACATGATTTTGGCGATATTGTTTTACAGCATGTTTCAAAACGGTTAATAAATTGTATAGGCTCAAATGATATCATATGCCGTCATGGTGGAGATGAGTTTATTATCCTTCTACAAGATGTCACACAAAAAAATCTTGCAGACATATGCCATAATATAATTAACAAATTTACCCTACCCTTTAGTATAGGCAGCCATGAAGTTTTTATCTCTCCAAGTATAGGGATTAGCAGCTATCCTACGGATGGAGAGAAAATCGAAGATTTAATTAAGTGTGCTGATTTAGCCATGTATTCTGCAAAAGCAAAGGGAAGAAATAACTTTGAATTTTATACTTCTACTCTAAGCAAGAGTATGTGTAAAAAAATGCATATTGAAAATGGCTTGAGAAAGGCACTAGAAAACAATGAGTTTGTTCTTTATTATCAACCTCAATATAACCTTGAGACAGGTGAAATAGTTGGTGTAGAAGCTTTGCTTCGTTGGAATAAGTCGGATTTAGGTTTGATATCACCATCAGAGTTTATTCCCGTCGCAGAAGAAAGCGGGCTAATTGTTCCTATAGGTAAGTGGGTTCTAAAAACTGCATGTAAGCAGAATAAGATTTGGCAAGAATCTGGTTCTCCACATATAAATGTAGCAGTAAATATTTCACCACAGCAAATAAAGCATCCTGATTTTTGTAAAACTGTAAAACAAGCTTTAAGTGAATCTGAGCTGAATCCTAAATTTTTAGATTTAGAAATTACTGAAAGCATAATGCAAAATATTGAAGAATCAACAAGAGTATTAAGTGAATTAAAAGAAATTGGTGTTAAAGTCTCTATAGATGATTTCGGTACTGGCTACTCTTCATTAAGTATACTACAATATTTACCCATAGACACCTTGAAAATTGATCAATCATTTACTAATGGAGTAGTTAATGATTCTAGAATTTCAGCTATTGTTCAGACAATTATAGATATGGGTAGAAACTTGAAACTTTGTGTAATTGCAGAGGGCATTGAATGTGAAGAACAAGTTAATTATCTACTAAAAAACAAATGCTTTTTAGGACAAGGCTATTTCTATAGTAAGCCTTTGCCTGCTAAGGATATTTCAGTGTTATTTGAAGAATCGTACATTATTAAAGAAGTTGATTTTAAGTCTTCATAATGTAATATAATAAAAAGCAAGCCATTTGAAACTCTTTTAGTTTCAAATGGCTATTATCAACATCATTTTTTCTATATGACTACAATTAAGAGTTCTTCCCCCCACTGTGTTTCAATTTATCTCACGCCTATTGCTATTACTAGTCTGTTGGTTCAATTTTACTATTGCAAATCTTGCAAATTTTTAATTCATTATCATCTTTGTCAGTAGTAGTCCATAGAACCTTCACAGCTTCTCTTTTACAGGTTTGACATGTTCCTCTCCAGCCTGGTTTTCTTATATTCTTTCCCCTATAATTCTTTGCCATCTTTTTGTCCTCCCTTTTTTATCATTGTTATCCTTCTCCATCGTTAATGAAGTCTTTAACTACTATTTCATAATATGCAATAGCTTGTTCAAATATTAATATTTTCTTTTACATGCATAAAAAAACGAGGCTATATCATAAAACTATCTTATGAGTTCAGCCCCAGAACATTTAAAAATTTAATTATAGATCTTTCTAATAATCATCGTATTCAAATCTTTTTGCTAATTATATGTGCTTATATACATTCCTTCAATTTTTTCTTAGTTTCAGAATCAGCAAAGGATGCTTCAATACTACTATAATAGATTTCCTTGTAATCTTCACATGTTAGATTAAATCCATTCAATATGATACCGTACTCATTACTTAAGTCTGTATCCGATACAGTCCTGTTATCAGTATTAATAGTTACCCTAATTCCATCCTTATAAAAATCAAAAGCTGGATGCTCATCAAAAGTTGCAACAGCTTTTGTTTGAACATTACTTGTTGGACACATCTCAAGGAAAATTCCTTTTCTCTTGACAATATCATATGCTTCCTTGCAATCCTTTATATATACACCATGACCTATTCTTTCAGCTCCTAACAATTGAACAGCTTCAAGTACATTTTCACCTACACCAGTTTCACCGGCGTGGATAGTAACTCTGTATCCATATTCTTTAGCTAATGAAATCGGTTCCACAAATTTGTGGCAAAATCCTCTATTTTCAGATGCACATAAATCTATTGCTACTACTCCCCTACCTAAAAACTCTTTCCCAGATTCTACAACTTCGAAAACACCCTCAACAGGCATGGTTCTTAGGCATGATAGTATGAGATTACCTCTGATATCAAACCTATTTTCTGCATCCTTAATCCCATCTAATACACTTTCAATTATTTCTTGAATAGTTAATCCCTTTTCTGTGTGAAGCAAAGGTGCAAATCTTACTTCCATGTACTTTACATTTTCCTTAGCAGCGTCTTCAAAGAGTTCGAAGGCAATCCTTCTCAGGCTCTCCTTTGATTGCATAATTGCTACAGGAATACTAAATCTTTTTAGATAGTCATCTAAAGAAACGCAGTCCAAAGGAGCGATTACCATGTCCTTTATTAATTCGATATCATAACTAGGAATATCTACCCCTTCTCTTTTGGCAATATCAATTATAGTTTCAGGTCTAACGCTTCCATCTAAGTGGCAGTGCAATTCGATTTTAGGTAAATTCATTGAGTCCATTTTTTTCCCCTTTCTTCTAATCACGACTTTTTCACATAAAATAAAAAATTCCTGATTACAAAGAAAATACACCTAATGTACTTTCTTCGTAATCAGGAATTATTGGTCCCTGGTAGAAACCCCCAAACCATATTATTGGGGTTATACGAAGTTTATATATTGAGTAACTCAATGGAGCTATTCAATAAACTTTATAAATTCTTATTAATTTTTTAATATTATAGCATAATTAAGAAAAGTTATCAATAAAATATTTATCTTATTTCTTTGAAACAACTGCACCTTCATGCTCTAAAAGCCATTTCTTTCTCCAAAGTCCTCCTCCATAGCCGGTTAGCTTCCCATTACTGCCTATCAACCTATGGCAGGGTACAACTATATTGATTACATTTTTACCATTAGCATTACCTACAGCCCTTACTGCCTTCTCGTTTCCGATTCTCTTACTCATATCTTTATAGGTTATTACTTTGCCACATGGTATTTTTGTCAGTTCATGCCATACCTTATTTTGAAATTCTGTCCCTCGAAGCATCAGCTTCAAGTCAAAAGTCTTTCTCTTGCCATTAAAATACTCTTCTAGCTGTTTACAAGTCTCTTCTATGACCTTAGGCTTTTTTGTAGTAGTCTCTTTCTTATCTACAAACATAATTGATACAAGGCTATCTTCCGTACTAATTATCTCTAACAAACCTATTGGAGAGTCGTAGTAGGCATAATATCTTTTAATCATATAATGACCTCCATAGGTAGAAGGTTGCGTAAGACTCCCAACCCTTCCATCTTTCTGCCATTTTCTCAATCTCCTCAATTGAAGGCTTTGCATCTAACTCGAGTATATTCTTTAAGGCATTATGGAGGCCCACGTCGCTTATGGGAAATGCTTGGTTTAAGTTAAAGCTTTTCATAATAACATAGTCAGCCGTCCAATTACCGATACCTCTCATGACTAAAAGTCTTTTATGTATGGCTTCATAGCCATTTAGAGCCTTTAACTTCTCAATTGCTAACTCACCACTAATCATGTGTTTTGCCAATGAGATGATGTACTCAGCCTTTCGTGTTGTAAATTGAAGTTCCTTTAAGTTAGCAACATCTAATTCAGCTATTACTTCCGGATCAGGAAACAGCCAATATTCTTGGCCCTTATATTTGATTCCTTCTCCATATCCTTCAACGAGTCGCTTCTTTAATGTATAGGCAAATTTTAGATTTATCTGCTGTCCAATAATTGCCCAACATAAAGCCTCGAATAAATCATTAATCTTTATTACCCTAAGACCATAGTATTTTTCTGTTAGCTTTTCTAGTATACTATCGCCCTTCATAGCTCTATAGAATTCTGGTAAATCAGTTCCTAGGTCAAACATGTCCCATACATACCTAACTACCTGAGCTTTAATTCTTTCATCAGGTACTTCATTTAAAAATGATATCCTTACTTCTCTATTATCACTTGTTACCTTAAACAAAATCATTTTATCGTCTATCTTTATAAGTTTATATAGCTCTTCACCTTTGATCCTATGTAAACATTCAATATCTGATCGACCTAAATAAACCATACATTCTTTAAAGTCAAATTCCTTTGGCGGGCTTATTACTACATAGGCTTCTTTGTCTATCCACTCTATATCTGTATGCGTTGTAATCCTCGCGTTATATTCTTTATCTTCAGTTAATATATTCTTCACTTTTATAATCCTCTCTACTTACACTCATTTATGCGTTTTTCAATCCTATTAACCAAGAAAGTAATCCATCTGCTCGGTTCTTTCTTTTGTCCAAAATCAAACTCCGCATAGGACTTTACAACTGACTCAGCAAAATACTTTCCATTATCAGCCCTTTGCTGTACAAACTCTAACATTTCATTAAATCCCCTACTCTTTATTGCATAGGGAAATAATGATAACACATCTAAAACCCTTAGAATACCGTATTTTATAGCAGGATATTTTAGCTTCTTAAAGTCTTTACCCACTCCGAATCCATAGGGACGCCAATTCTCATCCTTCCTATACCAATGGTTAAGTAGAAGGTCAATGGCACCTTCAAATCTTTTATCATTTCTATACTCTTCATATTGGCTAAGCAACATTAGTATGTTTAAATTATCCATTGGACAGGATTCCGTATCTTGTAGTTTTTGACCCTTAGCGCGACTTTTAGCACAATGCCATCCTCCGTCAAGGCGCTGAGTCTCTAAAATAATTTCAATATATTTATCAAGCCTCGAATCATTTTTATAACCCATTTTTACTATAGAGGACATGAGAATTGTGGGAATGCAAAAATAATTGGGTCTAATATTCTCTTGGGTTACAAAGGTTCCATCAGGTCTTTGAAGGTCAAGAATCTGATCAATTTCCTTTTCTAAGTTTAGTTCATCAATGGTAAGTCCGATATCGGCAAGAAAAAATAAATCCCAGTATGCATTTCCAGTCTTAGTATATAGGACCTTTCCAGTCTTTAATGCTGGAATTCCAACTTGCTTGTCCTTTATTCTATCTATTATTTTAACAATTTTATCGCCATCCATTACAAGATTAATATCTGGTTTTCCGTTAATAAGCTGTAGCTGAACCGCATATTGGAGCCAACTAGGACCATCATTCAACCAGTTAACGATCTCTCGTTTCATACTTCTCTCTCCTTAAATATTTAATACACTCATCCACTAATCATTACACAATTAGCCTATCACTAATTTATTTAGCTTGTCAAACCTCTTGATTTTTACACTGCTTCTCTATAACATCAGACCTTAAAAAGAGTCCCTTGAGATTTAAACACCTCAAGGAACTCTTTTCCTTTTTAAACTTAGCTTTTCAAAATTCGCTATAGTAATCCACTTTTCTTCATATAATTTTCAACAACGGTTTCATACTCTGCTCCCTGTCTAATTTCGCTCAAAGCAGTGTTTAACGAATCCATATCCATTTTAAAGCCTTTAATTATTTCATATAGTTTTGGATTTTTATTTCTTAAGTTCTTATTTACATATGTAGTTAAGTGTTCTTCTTTACCTAATACACTCTTAGGGTCATTCAAGAATTTCAGCTCATATTCTCCAAATACATAATGGGGTGTCCATCCTGTTATAGCAACCCATTCATTCTTTTTATATTTTTCTTCTAATACCTTAAACATCTCAGCCTCATCCATATAGACTATTTCAATATTATCTAGATTGTATTTCTCCTTTACATCCTGCATCAAGGACCCAATATTCCAAGTTCTTCTCAAAGAATATATTTTGTTACCGAATTTACTACCATAGTTCAAGATATCTTCTATACTATCTATATCTACATATTTAGGAACGGCAAGACCGGATCTGCAGCCATGGGTATTAGCTCCAATCTCCTCTAAATTGCTATTGTACCTTTCCCAATACTCCTTACATGCATATGGCATCCACGGTGCAAGTGTCGCATCAGCAATAGAGTCATTAACACTTTTAAATAGTTCAAGACTAGGAACAACTATCGCTTCAACGGGTAAATTCAACTTCCTCTCTACAACCTTTTTGAAGACTTCAAACTGGAACCTATGCTCATCCCAAGGAGTAATGGCAACTTTTATAAAATCTAGGCTGAGTAGTTCATTTGATATTTTTTCAACGTTATCTGATAAGAAATGGACTCTGTCCTTAATAGCCCCTACATTGCTGTATTGCTGAGAAATATTAGCATTTATCTCTTCAGACATTGCATATGTCTCTTCAGTTACAGCGGATATACCATCTACCGATTCATTTATTTCTTTACTTATATCCGATAATCTATTAGTCTTTTCTACTACATGATTTATACTACTTGATATATTCATTATAGAAGAGTCTATGTTTTCGAAGGCACCTACGATGCTAGTTATTGACGAACTCTGATCTTTTATTGCCTCGTGACCTGATTCTACTACCTTCTTTATACTTTTGATCTTATTGTTAATATCATTAATTAGTTCAATGATCTGAGAAGTAGATTCTCTTGAACTAATTGAAAGCTTTCTTATCTCATCAGCAACCACAGAAAATCCTCTCCCAGCTTCACCAGCCCGAGCCGCCTCTATATTCGCATTTAAGGCTAAGAGATTTGTTTGTTCTGATATCCCATTAATTACATCAACTATTGACATTATTTTGTTCGATGAATGGTCTAAGATTTCAACCTCATCTTCAATTCTTTTATAGGTATTAGCAGTTTCACTCATTTTTTCTTCTTGAATTTTAATTTCGTATTTACCCTTCTTTAATAAGTCTAGAGATTCCTCACTTTGATTTTTTACATTGTCGATATTAGAATTGATTTCATAGATTAGTTCGTTATTATCATATACATTGCTTGATATACTGGAAATTTGTTCTGTGATATTTAGGTTCCCATGGGATAAGTCGTCAATAGCGGAATTGATATTTTCCATTGAATTATTGAACGTATCAATATCCTTTTCAAGCATGATACTTACATCTTCAGTGGTTTTAAGGGACCCAAGAAAGTTTGCAATTAATCGTCTTAGATTTATAATTGATTTGTAGAGCTTTGCTTCATCATTGTTCAGTCCTTCACTTCTGGGGATATTCAGGTCATTATCATATAGTCTCTCAATCAATTGCTTAAGCTTGTCTGAGCTTTTCATAAATTGAAACATCTATACCTATTCCTCCTTATTTTATACTCTATTTCCCTATACCAATTTAATATTTGAATTTTCTAACATCAATCTATTTTAACAAAAAAACCGTCAACAAATAGTCAAATGGCTACTATTGTTGACGGGTCTCGTTTCTCCAGATTTCTCTCTCAAAAAAAGAACCAGCATTGTGAGCTGATTCTTTTTAAGCTAAATTATTTAGTTACTAACTTTAAATCTACAGGAATAAAGTCTTCTACACTTTCTCCTTTAATAACTTTGTCAGCAATATCAACACCCATAGATCCTATTTCACTAGGTTGTTGTGCTACAGTTGCTGCCATTTCTCCAGCTTCAACTGCCTTTACTGCATCATCAGTTGCATCAAATCCTACGATTATAATATCTCTTCCTGATGCCTTTATTGCTTGAAGAGCACCTAGAGCCATTTCATCATTGTGAGCAAATACTGCGTTTATCTCTGGCTGTGCTTGAAGGATGTTTTCCATTACTGATAATCCCTTCGTTCTATCAAAGTCTGCAGTTTGCTTAGCAACTACTTCGATATCTGAACCACCAATAGCCTCGTTGAAACCTTTACCTCTATCTCTTGCTGCAGAAGTTCCTGCAATACCTTCTAATTCTACTACTTTACCTTTTCCACCTAATTGTTCGATAACGTATTCTCCAGCCATTTTTCCACCAGCTACATTATCTGAAGCAATATGAGCTACAACTTCACCTGCGTTAGCACCTCTATCTAGAGTAACAACAGGAATGTTTTTCTTGTTTGCTGCCTTTACAGCATTTCCAACTGCATCTGAATCCGCTGGATTAATTAAAATCACAGACACATCCTTAGTTAATAAATCTTCTACGTTTGAATACTCTTTTCCAGGGTCATTTTGAGAGTCTAAAACTATTAACTCATATCCTAGTTCTTTAGCCTTAACCTCAGCTCCCTCTTTCAATGTTACGAAAAACGGATTGTTTAGTGTAGAAATAACTAAACCAACCTTAGTAGTTTCTACCTTCTCTTCCTTTGGTGCTGCACATCCTGCCAGTGCCCCCACAACTAACATTGCAACCATTAATAAAATTAAAACTTTTTTCATTATAATCCTCCTTATAATTTTCTATATAGGGTTTACATAGTAAAAGTTAATTTATAGGTGCAAAAATACTCAGAGTTTTTGAGAGTTTTGAACATCTATAAATTAAAGTCTTTACTTAAATCCCTATAAAGAGTTCCAAGTAAATCTTAATTTATGCATATCAAAATATCCGATGATTTTAAGGATTTTTGATGTGTCTAAATTAAAGTTTTGACTGGAATCTCTATATATTATTTCCTACAAAGGCTTAGCCTCTGCATGAATAATAAGTAAAATGAGTGTAAGCTGTCTCATACACCTATATAGATATACGTAGACGTTTTGATTTTTAGGGTCTTAAAACATTATTTATTATTTTTGTTTTCTATCCAATAGCACTGCTACTAATATTACTAAGCCCTTAGCCAATAGCTGATAGTATGATGAAACGTTCATAAGGTTTAATGCATTATTTAATATTCCAATAATTAATGCACCTACTATAGTACCAATTACTCCACCAGACCCTCCAGCTAAGCTTGTCCCACCAAGTACTACTGCAGCAATGGCATCCAGTTCGTATCCTGATCCCGCTTGTGGCTGAGCCGATGATAATCTAGAAGTTATAATAATTCCCGCTAGTGCTGCGAAAATGCCTGATATTGTGTATACATATATCTTTATCTTAGTTGTATTGATTCCTGATAGAAATGTAGCTTCTTCATTTCCACCTAATGCATAAACGTATCTTCCTAGTCTCGTGTATTTTAAAACGTAAAAGGACAATGCGAATACTGCAATCATTAGATAGATTGGTATCGGTATACCAAATAGGTATCCTTCACCGATTTTTGCAAAGGCTTCAGCATTTTGCTCATATCCTGTACTTATTGGCTTTCCTTGTGTATAAACCAGCGTGTAACCCCTTACTAAAGTCATTGCTGCAAGGGTAGCTATAAAGGGTTGTACCTTACCCTTACTTATTACAAATCCATTAAAGGCACCTATTGCTCCACCAATAGCTAAAGCTACTAAAACTACAAAGATAGCGTTAGCCCCTCCAGCAACCATACTAGCTGCTATAGCTCCTGATATAGCCAAGGTTGATCCAACCGATAGGTCTATCCCACCAGTTAAGATAACAAAAGTCATCCCTGCTGCAATAATAGAATTTATTGATGTTTGTCTAAAGACATTTAATAAATTCGATACAGTTAAAAACCTTGGATTCATTATTGATATAATAACTGAAAACAGTATTAATCCTATAACATACTTATATTTTGAAATTATTTTATTCTCTAGAATTTTCATCTAAGACTGTACCTCCTCTATACCGACTGCACATCTCATGATTCTTTCCTGGCTCGCATCGTTTCGATTGATAATACCCGTTACCTTACCCTCATGCATAACCATAATTCGGTCACTCATTCCAAGTATTTCGGCAATTTCGGAAGATATCATGATTATAGCCATTCCTTCTTTTTTGAACCTATTTATAATATCATATATCTCCTTCTTAGCACCGACATCAACACCTCTGGTAGGCTCGTCCAATATTAATACCTTTGGTTTAGTCACCAAGCTCTTAGCTATTGCAACCTTTTGTTGGTTTCCCCCGCTTAAATTCTTGATTATCTGTTCTGTACTCGGGGTTCTAATAGACATGTCCTTAACAAAATCCTGTGCAATATCTTCTTCCTTACTTCCATCTATCTTCCATAGAGTCTGTGACAATTCTTTTAAAGCAGATATAGTCATATTCTTCTTCACACTTAGACCTAAGAGTAGTCCATCTCCCTTTCGGTCTTCAGATACATATGAAAGTCCTTCTTTTATAGCCTGCTCTGGAGATTTAATACTGAGGGATTTACCATCAATAATGACTTCTCCTCTATCTTTCCTAATGGCACCAAATATAGTTTTTGCAAGCTCTGTTCTTCCTGCTCCCATCAATCCTGAGATACCAAGAATCTCACCCTTATTAACTTTAAAGCTAACATTTTTCAAATACTTATTATTGAGCGATTTTACTTCTAAAGCTACTTCTCCTGTGTTTGCTTCAATTCTCGGAAACTGCTCAGTAAGTTTTCTACCAACCATCAGCTCCACTATCTTATCCTCGGTTAATTCAGTAGTAGGATGTTCTGCAATAAAAGCTCCATCCCTTAATATAGTCGCATAATCACAAACTTCAAAGACTTCCTTGAGTCTATGGGATATATAAACTATACTTCTTCCCTCTTTTTTGAGTTCACGAATAACCTCAAATAGCTTTAGGGCTTCCTTATCTGTCAAGGCATCAGTCGGCTCATCCATGATTATCACCTGAGCATTTAAGGATAATGCCTTAGCAATTTCAACCATCTGTTGTTTACCTATACTTAATTCACCAACCAAGGTCTTAGGATCTTCTGTAACACCTAATTTTTTCAGTAAACCCTTAGAGTCATTGAAAAGCTTGTTCCAATCTATTTTGCGAAGGCTATTTACAGGTTCTCTTCCAAGGAAGATATTCTCGGCAATAGTAAGTTGAGGAATTAAGTTTAACTCCTGATGGATTATTGCAATTCCTTTATCTTGAGATTCCTTAGAATTTTTAAACTGCACAGCCTCGCCTTTATAATACATCTCTCCAGAAGTCCTTTGATAAACTCCCGATAATATTTTCATTAAAGTAGATTTTCCAGCACCGTTTTCACCTAGTAGTGCCATTACTTTACCTTCAAGAACCCTAAAATCTACACCCTTTAGGGCCTTTACTCCTGGGAACTCCTTCGTTATTCCCTTCATCTCTAATATCACGTTGTTCATATCATTCACTCCCTAAAAAACAACACCTGATTTTAGAATCACATTTGCATAAGGTGTAAATTCACCGGTTCTTATAATTGCCTTGGCATCCATAGTAATTCTTTTAAAATCTTCATGTGGAACTTCTGTTATCTTTACCTCAATATTCTCTTCTTCCTTTAGTTTTCTAAGTCTCTCCACTATACTCTTATGCATATCGGGACTCGCCTTTTTTATCTCATCTGCAATAACAACTTCTTCAACTCTTTGTTCATCTAAAACTGCATCTAGGACATCTAAAAAACTCGGTATTCCTTTTGTCACGGCTAAATCTATTCTTTGTACTCCACTTGGAATAGGTAAACCACTATCAGCAATGACTAATCCGTCAGTATGCCCCAGCTTTGAAATAACGTAAGATATTTCTGAATTGAGCAATAAACCTTTTTTCAAATGTATTTCCTCCTCTAATTGTCTGGATATTAGCTTTGTTTTATTTAAGTAAAGTGGATTGACTTTATGAATTATTATTTATACTCTAGAGTGCTGATCCAAATCATTATATACATTTAATACTTCGTCCAACTCTTTACTTATTTCAACAACTTTAGAATCACAAAGTAAAGTAGTCTCATTGATTAACCAGTATAGTTTATCTCTAAGTTTTTCTATCTCAGACTCTATATCTCTCACTCGATTCATATCGTCTCTACCCCTTTATTATCTACTTAAATCTTTCTACTTCCTCTCTCGTAGGCAATGAACTTTGTGCCCCTTCTCTAGTCACCGTTATGGCTCCAACCTTAGTAGCAAACTTAATTGCTTCCTCCATTGATTTTCCTTCCGACAGAGCCACTGCTATACCGCCAGTAAAGCTATCTCCCGCTGCTGTTGTATCTACTGGCTCTACTTTGTGAGCTGGATAAACATTATTTTCTTTATCATTTACATATAAAGCACCCTTCTCACCCATAGTTACGATTAATTCCTTTACGCCCTTGTTCATCAATACCCTTGCACCGGCTAGTATGTCAGATTCTGTTTCTATTTTCACCCCACTTAAAACCTCAAGCTCCGTTTCATTTGGTGTCAATAAATCTATATAGCTAATCAATTCGTCGTCAAGCTTTGCAGCAGGCGCTGGGTTTAGTATCGTATATTTTCCGAGTTCCTTAGCCCTTTTCAATGCATACCTTACTGTATCGACTGGAGTCTCTAGTTGTGTTACTACTATATCTGATCCTTTTATTGCCTCTATAGAATCATCAATATGCTCTGGGGTCAGTTCAAAGTTAGCACCGGGAATTACAACTATAGAATTCTCACCTTCATCGTTTACCATAATAACTGCAATACCGGTTGTAGCATCCTTAAGTTTTTTGATATGGCTAACGTCAACACCATCTTCAGTCAATGAACTTATAAGATCATTTCCAAATCCGTCATCACCTACTAGGCCTATCATTTTTACCTTTGAACCAAGCTTTGCAATTGCATCTGCTTGATTAGCACCCTTTCCTCCAGGTATCTGCATATAATTCTTTCCAATTAGCGTTTCTCCTATACGTGGCATAACCTTTACCCTAGTTACTAGGTCCATGTTCAAACTACCTATAACAGTAATCATCTTTTCACCTCTTTCACTTAACTTAAACACCTTTTTAGTATTTCCAAGTACGTAAGCGTTTAACCTATCAAAAAAAATTCACCTTCATTTCATACTATATATATGATATATATCAAAACAATATTAGTTAAACGTTTACCTTAACAAAAAAATTTATGTTGATTTTCTTATTATAAGTTCAGTATTTAGTATAAGTTTTTTCTCTATATTTTTTTCAGCAGGATTTTCTAAGATATTTATTAATATCTCAACCGCCTTATAACCCATTTTATAATTTGGTTGCCTAATTGTAGACAGTTCCGGTTCTATAAACTTAGACATATATATGTCATCAAATCCTAGGACACCAACATCCTCAGGTATGGATTTTCCATAATTCTTTAAAGCCTTTATAACACTGAGTGCAATCAAGTCATTACCACAAAAAACAGCATCAAAATCAATTTTCCTATCAATAAGCTGCTCAGTGGCTTTAAAACCCCACTCACTTCTATACTCACCAGCTAAAACATAATCATCATCATATAGGATTCCAGAATCCTCTAATGCCTCTTTATATCCATTTAAACGGCTTACCGAAGTATCTGTAGTTAGAGCACCTGTAATAAAAGCTATTTTTTTGTATCCTTCATTTATTAGATATTTCACGCCTTCGTATGCTCCAGTAAAATTATCTACTAATACCTTTCCCACAACACCTTCTAATTCCATGTCTCTATCGATAAGAACAATTGGAGTTGATCCTAGGTTCAGATTGCCAAAACCCATAGTTCTTTTAGCAGACTGAGTAAATATAATACCATCAATCATCTTTTCTACTAGCATATTAATATATTTTTCTTCTTTTTCAATATTATCGTCGGTATTACAAAATATAATATTGTATCCAGATTCATTAGCCTTATCTTCTGCACCCCTCGCAAGTTCAGGAAAAAAAGGATTTGCGATGTCAGGTATAACCAATCCAATAGTTTTGGTTTGACGAGTTACCAAACTCCTAGCTATTGTATTAGGAATATAATTATGCTCCTTTACAATATCTAATACCCTCTGCCTTGTTGCATCACTAATATTCTTATCCTTTTTATTCAATATCTTAGAAACTGTAGCAGTAGATACCCCAGCCATCTTTGCGATTTCTTTTATAGTTATTTTCATTTTCTATACTCGGTCTCCTTAAATTACCATACAAAAAAGTATTAGGTAAACGTTTTAGTAAAACGTTTACCTAAGTATAGCATAGAATTTTTTTCTTGACAAGTCATAAAATCCGGGTACTTATATTTATTAAATATTAACCCTAGGCAAAGTCGATCCTGCCGCAGGCATTATCATTATTTGTGAATCTTCTCCTAATTCCTTCAAAGCAACTTCTATTGCATCCTGAACAGTATCAAAAGGTTCAAAGTTTATTTTTCTCACTAACTCATCCTCTAGGTCTGATACCATATATACCTTTGCTTTTTGAAGTATCATAGCTATTGCAGCGGCCTTATGACCTCCCAGCTTGAAATTCTCCTTTATTTCTTTTATCATTTCCGTTGGTGTTTTATTTAACATCCACTCTTCAAAGGTCTTCTCCCCAAACCTTTCCTTTGCCGATGCCACTAGAATAATTATTCCACCGTCTCTAACGGCATGCTTTGAGTTATCAAGCCCCTTCTGAGACTGATATATATTTAGATCCTTTGGAAATCCACCTGGGGATACTATCACAATATCCGCTTGCTTCTCTATTTCTACTCCGTACATTGCGTCAAGATGTTTACATCCTTCTCTATGGGCCTTTATGTAATGGCCGGCTACTGCCTTTACTACCTCTTTCTTCTTATTAAGAACTACATTTATAATAAAGTCTATTTTAATAAATTCTCCTGTTTCGTCAATGTCCTGCCTTACGGGATTTGTATCTATATTCCCAGCATAGGCCTCCTCTTTTATCATGTTCGAATGGTTTGCCTGTATTGCTTCATGACTTGATACTCCTGGCATTATTGCCTTTGCCCCACCACTGTATCCTGCAAAGTAATGGTATTCTATGTTCCCCATGCATATTATTCTATCTGCATCGGCCACGGGTTTAAATATATCTACGGGTGTGCCGTTAGCACATTTTCCAAGATTAATACATTTCTTCATGTCACTATCTAGTATTTCTATTTCACTATTATATATTTCATCACCGACTAAATTTCTCTTTTCGTCTTCAGTGTGTGATCTATGACTTCCTAAGGCTAAAACAATTTTTATATCCTTTTCATCTATATTTGCTAGCTTTAGTTCCCTTAAAACCGGCGGTAATACTATCTTACTTGGCATTGGTCTTGTTATGTCGCTCGTCACTATTACTATTTTTTCTCCTGGCTTTACTATATCCTTAAGCCTTGGAGACCCTATTGGGTTTTCAAGGGCTCTCTCTACTTCAGCTTCTCCCGTTATATCGCTTTCTATTTCCTTTGGTAGGATTTCGCCCATGTAGTTTTTATCATCGATTTCAAACTTTACTTTACCCTTTCCAAACTTTAATTCATATTTCATTTTCCTTCCCCCTACAAATACAAAATACTATCTCCCATCAATAAAAATTAAGATTTATGTATATTTTTTCATCATTTTAATTAATCTTAACAATCACTGTTGCATATGTCAATGTTATATATGCAGGAAGAAGAAGGTGCATAAAAGAATTTTTCATCTCTATCTTTAATACACCTAACTCATAGAATAATTAATCACTTTTAACTCATATGTTATTATTCTTCAACCAACCTTCATTAACAACATAACCACCTAAATCTCCACCTTCTGGTCCCATCTCAATAATCCAATCGGCTTCTTGTATGAGCAAAGGATTATGTTCTATAACTATAACAGTGGCACCATTATTGGTTAGTTCATTTAAAACATATATCAGCTTTTTTACATCCTCATCATGAAGACCTGTTGTAGGTTCATCAAGAATGTATAGGGCATCCTTTGTTTTACCCATACATAATTCTTTTGCAAGTTTTATTCTTTGTGCTTCACCACCGGAAAGAGTTGTTGCGCTTTGACCTAGTTTAATGTAAGATACTCCCACTTTATCAAGCATATCAAGTATGGCAAAAATCTTCTCTTCATCTTTAAATATTTCTTTTACTTCATTGATTTCAAGCTCTAATAAATCTGAAATAGTGTATCCCTTATATTTTACTTCTAATATCTTATTTTGATATCTTTTTCCGTTACATTTTCTACATCTTGTATAAATATCTGGCATAAAATGCATAGGCACAGCTATCTGCCCAGCACCTTTACATTCTGGGCACTGTCCTTTTTTACTATTAAAACTAAAATGTTCCTTGGTTAATTTATTCTTTCTTGCATCATCTAACTTAGCATAAAAATCTCTTATAAGGTCAAACACTCCTGAATAGGTTCCGGGATTTGATCTTGGCGTCTTTCCAATTGCTCTTTGACTAACGTGATAAACCTCTTTTAATTTCTCTGTCCCAATAATCTCCTTATACGCCCCTATAATATCAGTTTTCTTCCCTAGTGACCTTAAGGCAGCTGGATACAAAGTCTTCGATACCAAACTGCTCTTACCTGACCCACTTACTCCAATAACACAAGTTAGTTTTGAAAATGGTATCGTTACATCAATATCTTTTAGATTATTGGTGGATGCTCCTTTTAATACTATTTTTTTATCTTCATTAATATTATTGCTCTTAGGCTGAAAATAAAATTCATCTGTGCTTCTTTTTTCATTATCTATTACTTCCTCAGCTCTTATTAATTCGCCACCATATTTTCCAGCCCTCGGACCTATCTCCACTATATAATCTGCCATATTGATAAAGTCCTTCTTATGTTCTACCATGATAACCGTGTTATTCAGTTTTTTCAAATCCTTTATAGCTTCTATAAGAAAGTAATAATCCTTTGGGTGAAGTCCTTTAGATGGTTCATCCATTATATAGAGGATGTTTGTCAGCCCTGATCCAAACTGAGTTGCAAGCTTAAGTCTTTGAGCCTCGCCACCTGAAAGTGAAGGAACACTCCTATCCAAACTCAAATAGCTTAATCCAACTTGATCTATTTTCTTTAATCTATATAGAATCTTCATAAAAATAGCCTTGGACCTATCTCTTTTCTCGTGAGTTAAAATACTATATGTCCTATGACACCACTCTCTTAGCTTTGTTATATTCATGGATGCAGCTTCGGGATATCTTGTTTCACCTACTTTTACTAAACGACCTTCTTCCCTCAACCTCTCTCCTTTACAGCAACTACATTTCTTTTTAACAATAAATCGCTCAAGATGTGCCATAGACTTCTCAGAATTCTTATCCCTTAAAAGGCGATACATGGTGTTCACTACGCCTTCAACAGGTCTTGTTATGATTCCCTTTCTGCCATTGGAATTTTTGTAGCTTAGGCTAACTTCCTTACCATTTGTGCCGTAGAAAAGTTGTTTTTTAAAAGCGTCAGAAAGATTCTTAAATGGCACTTCTAGATTTTCCTTCATCTCCTCGGCTAGGGCAAGTACTTCACCTTTCATCCAGTTTGCATTAGGCTTTTCCCTATGCTTTCTTAGATTCCCCCACCAAATAGAAGCTCCGTCCAAAATGGATTTCTCAGGATTGCTTATAATTAGATTTACATCAATTTGTAATTCTTCTCCTAACCCCTTACAAACGGGACACATATATTCTGGATGATTATAACTGAATACTGCCGGTGTCAGTGTAAAAAAGATGGTGCCGCATTTACTACAAATATTGTTTTCAGAAACAGGCTCATGACAGTGAGGGCATATCCTTTCACCAATGGTGGCATATAATAATTTCAAATAATCTCCTGTTCTAGATATCGTCCCAACTGTTGACCTTGGATTCATACTTAGGCTTCTTTGCTCAATAGCAATAGATGGTTGTAATCCCGTTATTTTTTCTACTTTAGAGTCATTAAGATCATTTCCTATAGGTGAATTAGAAGAAACCAAGTCAATAAATTGCTTTTGGCTCTCATGATATATAGTATCAAATGCAAGACTCGATTTTCCACTTCCACTGACTCCCGTTAATACCGTGATCTTTTCTTTAGGAATTTTTACAGATATGTCCTTTAGATTATGAATCGAAGCATTCTCAACCACAATTTCATTAGCATTTACTTTTTCAAACTCAAAGTCACCTTCTGGCTCAAGCTCTTCCATGTATATTGTTTCTTCATCCATAGTACTTTGCAGTTTAGAATCAATAGCTTCAATATCCCCTTTTGGTTTTTGAAAGACCTTGTAATCAGTCCAGTGTTCTACCCACTTTGGAACTTTTACACCCTCAAAAACCTGAACAGCATTATAGGGCATAATTTGTAATATCATTGAATTCTCAAATCCGTCGAATCCCTCAACCTTTAGGAAATGATTATGTTTATCTACAGCCTCTACCTTTACCACTGTAGATGCAAGTGGGTTTGGTCTTACCGGTGACCTTGTAGCAAAGACGCCACATCTTGGTGCATTCTCATATGGAGGATTACACATTCGATTCTTGCGAAATTCATTTTTATCAAATCTGTGGAACCACCAAATTACCCTTAGATAGTCTCCTTCTTCTATCATTCCTAATGCCGATTCTATTTCATTGCCTTTAAGGTATTCCGATTCACGAAACTGTATCACACCACTACCTCTTACAACTAGATACTCACCAATAGGATTTTCAGTGAAGGGAATCATTGCTGGTTTCTGGTTCTTATAAACACTTTCTATCCTTTCTTCACATGGAAAATACGGCTTTATATCTACAATTTCACCTTTTATATTACATTCATTAATTAAGATTTCACCGCTTTTTTCCTCTAATCCATGTATTTTTGTTCCATAACACAAAATCCCGGTTTTGTCTTTGGTGAAAATAAGGCAATGACTAAAATTATCTAATTTTATCATCGCCTTTTCAAAACCCTTTTTTAAAGTAACCCTTGTTATAATTTCTTCTCCACCATCAGCTCTGTTTATGACTTCATGATCTCCAATGGATTGAAATTCTATTTTTTTCATAGTTCCTCCTCCTTTTAAAGAGGAGTTATTGGAATGAATATTTCTACAACCTTCTCCTCTTTGTTTTCAATGCATTCTTGAGGTGGATAATATTCAAAAAACATACGATCATCTGGTGCATAACCGCTTTCCGGAAGCCATTTCGATAGCATATAGTTCCAAGCCAATTGATATTCATCTGATTTTAATAAAAACCTTCCAATCGCATATTTTCCACCTTCTAGAATCATACTGCCAAATTCGCCGTCAGTTTTTACATCCTCCTGGATAGACATACAAACACTTACTCTTAGC
This sequence comes from Wukongibacter baidiensis, assembly GCF_050888315.1. Classification (NCBI taxonomy): domain Bacteria; kingdom Bacillati; phylum Bacillota; class Clostridia; order Peptostreptococcales; family Caminicellaceae; genus Wukongibacter; species Wukongibacter baidiensis. Next base: position 6,034,674 of record NZ_CP138202.1, on the reverse strand, counting down.
TGCTCCTCCACTGTCAGGTCGCCAAAGTCATGATATACAGCAAACCATTTTGAATCATTTCTTATATAATTTTTTGAACTGACATAAGAATATAACTTCGAAAACAAGCCTTCAAAAAGATTACTATCACCTTTATAAGGACCGACATGCCTAATATATACCACCTTTGTCTCTTCTACTGATTTGACAGATAATTCTATAGGTCTAGTATAACTAATCTTTGAATCGTATACTTTTCCATTCGTGCTAACATCTTTTTGATTGATACAATCAATCGTTTCCATATTGCCAGATTCATTAAATAACCTAAACTTACTTGCGCTCACACCATATTTTTCTTTGAAAGCCTTTGCAAAGGATGCCTGATTAGAGAAACCAAGTGATAGAGCAATATCCTGGATTGATTTTTTCTTATTACCAAGTAACAAAAATGTAGCTTTTTCAAGACGCAATCTTTTTATATAACTGTAAAGACTCTCACCCGTTATCTGTCTATAAATCCTCTGAAAGTGGAAACTGGAAAAGGCCGCAATCTCCGCTAGCTGTCCTACATTTAATTCCTCATCTAGATGTTTTTCTATGTAGTCCTGCACCTTATTAATTTTAGAAATATAAATTTGCCTTGACTCATTAAATATAAAGTCCATAATATCTCCTTCCTAGCCTAGAACCCCACTGCTTGTAAATCTTATTAAACAAAAGCAGTCTCTGGAATTTTCTTTTGAACAATTTATAAAAACAACAATTTTATAACATGATTCAAAAGTATTCACAGAGACATCAAACTTTCCAAGGATGTCCTCCTTGTTTCTATTCTATTTTAAATACTTATCGAACCAATCAGTAATCTCCTTAAGTCGTCTAATTCTATGCTTTGGCTTTCCACTTCTACTTAGTTCATGGTTTTCTCCTCTGAACATGCATAACCTAGACTCTACACCATGATACTTTAATGCAGTATACATCTGAAATCCTTCTACTACCCAACATCTATAGTCCTCTTCCGAGTGAATAAACAATGTAGGAGTTTTTACCCTGTCAGCGTATTTCATCGGTGAATGCTCCCATAGCTTCTCATGATTGTTCCATGGAGTACTTGCGCATTGGTCTGAAGCGAAGAAATATCCTATGTCAGTTGTACCAAAGAATGATATCCAGTTAGAGATGCTTCTCTGGGATGCAGCTGCCTTAAATCTATCGGTGTGACCAATAATCCAGTTTGTCATGAAGCCTCCATATGATCCACCTGTAACGCCCACTCTATCAGTATCAATGTATGTGCATTTATCAAGAACAGCATCTGTAAACTTCATAATGTCTTCATAATCTATAGTTCCATACTTTCCTCTGATATCAGCGAACTCATTTCCCTTACCATCACTGCCCCTAGGATTACAGAAAAATACTACGTATCCTTCATTTGCCCAGTATTGCATCTCATGGAAGAACCCTTCTCCATAGACGGTCTTTGGTCCACCGTGTATATCCAATATAGCGGGATATTTCTTGTTAGAATCAGAATCAACAGGCTTCATTATCCAACCATCAATAAATACATTTGGTTCAGTTTCAACGGTTAAGTGTTCAACACTAGCTACCTTCTTTTCCTTTTGAATCCATCCATTAAAATCTGTGATTTGGGTTTCAGCTCCATTCTCCAATCTATATAGCTCATGAAGCTTCATTTCCCTAAAGCCTATAAATAAGGCATCATTACCATTTATGTCATAGTCATCTACAGTTCCTTTTACATTAGTTACCTTTTCAATATTCCCATCAATACCTACTCTATTTAAATAAGAACTTTCATTCTCTGTTGTTACAAAATATGTATACTCTCCACAGTTTTTAATAGCTGCTGAGTTTCCATATCTACAGTCGGAGCCAACAGAATTCCACATACTGACATCAAGCTCCGGAGTTAAACATCTTTTAGCCTTTGTATTCATGTCAATCAAATAAAACTTCGGATTTTCGTTAAGTCCATACCCCTTCATATCTTTACCAGCACATATAACGGTATCTTCATTTATAAAGTTTGCATAGTCATATAAAAATATCTCATCCGTCGATAGCTTCTCTAGCTTCTCTGAGAATAAATCGTAAATATAGATATCGCTATCAAGCTCCATTTTGTTTTCATAGGTCATCGATGTGAATATTACCTTTGTCCTATCATTATTTAAATGGAAACCTTCCACATCCATGTGTCCTTCTGTTAAAGGCTCAATCTTATCCGAATCTACTTTATATATAAATAGTCTATTTCTCTGCTTATTTGTATATCCTCCACCGTTTGCCCAAAATGGAATTTCATCTAAAACCTCATAATTCTTTTCTTCTTTTCTTTCCTTTAGTTCCTTAGCTCTATCCTCTTCACTTAATTCGTATAATTCACTTTTTTCAATATGAGAAGAAGCGGTAAAGAGAAATGTATTCTTATCAAGTTCTTTTATAGTTCCAACATTTTTTTGAACTCTAAAGGCTTTCTTAGCCTCTCCACCATTTATATTTATCTTATAATATTGAGTGAATTCTTCTCCTGCTTCACGCTTTTCTTTATCCTTTGAATTTCTCATACCTGAGAAAAGTATATGCTCTCCATCATCCATCCATATAAAGCTTCTTTCTTGATCGAAGGAAGTTAACTGTATATATTTATCCTCTTTCACTCTATATAACCACAAGTTTGAAAGGTATTTATTCTCATCTACATCTGCTCTATGTACAGCAAAGCAAGCATTCTCACCGTCCGGAGAATACTTAACCCTAGACAAATATTTATACTTTATAAAATCATCTAATTTAATATTTCCCATATAAATCTACCCCTCTTAATCTTATTGTTTTTATATTAATTTAATTCAGAGCCTACAGAGTTTCAAAATATTTATCCTCTATAAGCAACTCAATTCTCTCCACTATCTTCTTTTTAACTACATCGAATATCTTTTGCCCCTTTTCCTTAGTTGCATTAGTTGGATCTCCTGTTATACCATGCTTCATAAGTATCTTTCCTCTATCCTTAAAGTATACTCTAAACAAGGGTTTATTTCTATTAACCTTAACTCTATCCATCTTAACTAGTTTTTCATCATAGTAAAGCATAGCAGACGTTTCATCCTCACCGCCATGCCCTCTTGTTTCTGTTATCTTCAGTATTTCCTCAAGAAAATCCATCCACCAATTGATAATAATTACCGTTGCTCCAATAGCAGCTAGCTTTTCTGCCGCTAGATTTAAAGCTGTTATATTACCACCATGACCATTCATAAACACTATCTTTATAAGTCCATTGTCATAAAAACTCTTCCCAACATGGAATAAATACTCGGCAAAAACCGTTGATGGAACAGTAACAGTCCCAGGGTAGACAGATAGATCATTGCTCTGTCCATAGGGAATCTCTGGTGCTATCCATACCTTCTCTCCAATTCTTTCCTCCACCCCCTCACAAAACATCCTTGGTGCAAATATATCGGTTCCTAGGGGCATATGATCTCCATGGGCTTCTAAAGAACCAATAGGAATTATAATGATATTTGACTTGTCAATGCTATCCTTAAAATCTTTAGACGTATATTTTTCTATTCGCATTTATATCCTCCTTGTCATTTGAGTGTTTATTAGCCTAAAATAGTTTACCATAATAACATTACGTCATTTTTAGTTTTAAAAGCCTAAATCTTCATTAATTATAATCAATTTCATTCTACCTGGGACATATTGTCCTTCGATTGTTACAACGTTATAGCAAACTCTATCCTTTGATAGACAATCAACGCACCTTTTTAGTTCGACACATGGAGGATTATATCCGGCTCTTATTGCGTTGAGTGGCGCCGCATGATTTCTTGCTCGCTTCATTGCATCATCCAAGGTTTCCTCTATCTTATTTCTCCCAACAACGACTATAACCTTATCGGGACCATATATCATAGCCGCTACTCTATTACCGCTATGATCAATATTGACTATATGACCTTCTACAGAAATAGCATTGGAACTAGTAATATACCAATCAGTTAATAAGGATTTTCTTTTTAAATCTCTAATTTCTTCTTTATTCTTAGCTAAGGTCTTATCATAAACAGTGTTTCCTCTTTCTTCAAGGACCTTAGATATATTCATTTTCTTTAAGGTCTGAGAATTCCCTATTCCAACGGTTGTGGTTATAGGCACCATATTTAAAATTTTAATTTTAGCTTCCTCTAGGCTGTCAAAATAAAAGGTTTCTATGTTTCTTTTGGCAAAGTTACTAATCAATTTTTCAATTTGCTCTTTAATCACTTCTGTCCCCCCTTGGATTAAATCATAGTGCAAATTCTTCTTTCAAAAAGTCAATGCTATTACTAAGAGTTTCTTTATTTAAAGCATAATACACTTTACGATCTTTCTTTTCTATATGAATTAAATTTGCTGCAAATAGATAGTTCATTTGATAGGACACAGCTGCCGTTGAAATTCCAAACTTATTAGCTATTTCTTGTCCAAAGTATTCTCCCGTAAGTAAAAATTTCATGATTTCAAATCTAGTCTTATCCGAAAGATTTTTATAAACAAGTATATTTTCCTCAATCCTATTTTCTCTTATATGTCTATTTAAGGTCTCTATATATTTTGTTCCTATGTAAATATAAAGACTGTTTTCTTCAATAGCAAAATTTATATTGTAAGTATTGTAAAAAGAAGTAGTTACATATATTTCTTTGAAGTTTTCAACATTAAAATATTTCTTAGTTATTAGCCTTATAAAGTCCATACCTTCCTCATTTATTCTTTTTTCAATATATTTATTGAAACTTTCATTTTCAATCCTGTGTTTTTCAAATACCTTATTATATAAGGGAATGTATTTCTTTATAAATTCTACAAATTTATTAGTATAATCATCAATATCTTGTGTGAAACAATATAGACCCCATTTGGTACCTGAAGATACATTTAGTCTTTTAATGTAGTTGATAAAGCCTTTATCGTTTTTAATAACATCATTAATTTCGTTATAATCAACTTCACTTTTCTCTTTATTTAGCTTTATGAACAGTCTCTCTCTAATCTCTATAGAACTTAAATCATATATACTATCTAAGAAATCATCAATAGTTGAATAGTTCCACATCTTTTTAGTATGAATTAGCGATTTCCAAATATGTGATTCACTATTAAAGAAAAAGTCTAGCTCTTCCCTTAGCAATTTTTTGCTGTTATTAATTACTTGAAAGTCCTTTTCTATCGCTTCATCGATTACTATGTTTTCTGCCTTTAACCGATCCAATAGTTCATTTATGTTACAGGCATAATATAGGCTGTGTAGAATACTAGCTATTTCACCTATCTCTTTATTAAACATTATCTTCATAATTTCATCCCAACTTTTATTTAATCTTTAGTTAAACATTTGTTTAACTGTAGTTTATATTAATTACTAATAATTGTCAATATACTATCTCATAGGGCAGCATCATCTCATGATCCTCATGCTCAAGTATATGGCAGTGCCAAGGGTATAATCCTGCATATGGAACAAATCTCATAATTATTCTGGTAATCTCACCGGGATTTGCCCTTACTGTATCCTTCCATCCCCTTTCATTGAGTTCTGGTGGCACTGCAGGTCCAGTGGTAAGAATCCTGCCCGTTTCTTTATAATAATCTACATCAAAGGGCTGTCTATCTAGTATCTGGAAGTTAACTAAGTGAATGTGTATAGGGTGAGTAGAGTTTGCCAAATTGATTAAGGTCCAGACCTCTATACTTCCAAGTTTAGGTTTGATCGTGATCGGATCATCCCATCTCTTTCCATCCAGTAGAAGAAATGCCCTTCCATACTGATCTTCTTCCCTTACTAGTGTAAGATTCCTTATTAATCTTGCATCCTTCTCCTGTAACGGCAATATTGTACTTAACCTGTAAGGTATTACACTAAAGTCATAACTCGAAAGTGGGAGCAATACTCTAAACTGCATGATTTGTCCTTCAGTATCTTTGTCTGCAGGCTTTCCCCTTGGAAATGGCGACGGGGCATCGTTAGTTATTACAATATTTTGTCCCCTAAATTTTGAAAAATCTATTATAACATCAGCGCGTTCCGCAGGTGCTAGTAGTATCACTTTGGTCACAACCGGCCTCTCAAGTAATCCTCCGTCATTTCCGATTTGATAAAAGGGCTGACCAGAAGAGAGTCTCATTCTATAAAATCTTGAGTTCGATCCATTTATAATCCTAAATCTATACTTTCTTGGTTCAACCTCTAGGTATGGCCAAACCTTTCCGTTTACTAGTATGTTTTCTCCAAAAAAGTCGGGTATTACGGAGGGACAAACACCGGGTACCGGTGGCTCTGGTCCCATTGGATAATAGAGAGACCCATCGCAATTAAAGGATCTATCTTGAATAAGCAACAACCTTTCATAAGGCCCCGAAGGTAGATTTAGATATTTTTCTAAAGGATCACGAATTATATATGGTCCAGCTAATCCAGCATAAACATTTAGGCGAGTTATACCAATGGCATGGGCATGATACCAAAGAGTCGTTGGTCTTTGTTGATTTGGATAATCATATACTTTCCTAGTAAAATACGGCCCTACTTCTTCGTAGTCCTTTGTAAACCATGCATCTGGATAACCGTCGCTTTCTGGGCGTACTACTGATCCATGAAGATGTATTACAGTTCTGACTCTAGGCATATTTGGACCTGCCCCATGTACGGTAGTATCAACTGGAAGCAAATGTTTTTTGGGAAGCTTATTCATCCACTTAACCCTTATGAGTTCATTTTGGTTAACCTCAATAGTTGGTCCTGGATAGTTCCCCTCAAATCCCCATACTGTGGTTTCCGGAAGATCTCTATGGAGCTTTTGCTTAAATTGCTGCATTCTTATTTCATAGTATGGAGCCCCTTTCATTTTTCCCTTAGGTCTTATAGTTTTAATTATAGGCAGTCTATCTACATATTTGGCTAAGGTCATTTTTTACCTTCCCCCTTATTATTACCACGGAGTTTTTACTACTATTTACATACCATAATATGAGTTGTTACCTTGTATTATGTGTAAATAGTAAAGCCATTTGAAATCTATATGATTTCAAATGGCTCTATTCGTAATCTACGATAATCCTTCATCGATTTAGTTTATTAATTACTCATTTAATACATATTTTTAATATGAATCTAAACCTTAAATCTCTTAACCAAACTATTTAATTCATAAGCAAGATTATTCTGTTCTTCAACAACTTTAACTGCTGCTTCCAAAGCTTTTGTAACCTCATCCATATTTCCAGATATATCTTGTGACCCTGCTGCAGACTGCTCAACTGCATTATGGATAGACCCTGCAACTTCTCTTATTTGCTCCATAGAAGCTAATATTTCTTCTGAACTAGCGGCAAAATCTTCCACTAGATTACTCACTAAGTTTGAGTCAGTCATATATTGTTCTCCAGCACTGATCAATACCTTATAATCCTTCATAACCTTATCTTCTATAAAACTAAGTATTTCAGTAGTATTTTCTGATAAATCATTAAATGCATCCTTTACTTCCACAATCACATTTTGAATATTTCCAACGGTATTAGTCGACTCCTCAGCTAGCTTTCTAACTTCTTCTGCCACTACTGCAAAACCCTTCCCTTGTTCTCCTGCTCTTGCAGCTTCTATAGCTGCATTTAGTGCCAATAGATTTGTTTGTTCTGCAATTTGCGAGATGGCTACTGCCATGGTCTCTATTTCGTTTACTATTTTACTTTTCTCTATGGCATTCAAGATACCTCTTTGCTTTTCCTCATATAGTGAATTCGCAATTTTACTAGAATTCAAAGCATCTTCCTTCATTTGAGAAGCTCTTTTTCCTATTTCGTTTGAAAGTACACTTCCTTCTTCTGCCTTCTCTGCAAGCTGTCTTGTTGCCTTAGTTACCTCTTCAACCGAACCACTAATTTCCTCAGTAGCAGCGTTACTTTCTTCCATTCCCGCTGCAATTTCCTGAGTGCTATCATTTACATTTTGAGCTTGGGCAAAGATTTCTTCAGTGGTTGCAGATAGATTCTCGGCTGTTTCAGAGAATATGATTGATTTATCTCTTACTTGTAATATTATCTCTCTTATTTTCTCAGCAAATAGGTTGAACCAATCGGCTAATTCTCCAATTTCATCCTTTGATGAAACCTTTAATCTCTGTGTTAAATCACCTTCTCCTTCTGCGATATCCTTTATCATAATATTTGTTCTATTTATTGGTTTAGTTATCCTATGGGATAGGAAGAATCCTATTAATAGGGCAATAGCAAAGCTAACAATGGTTGCTACCCTAATCAACATACTACTTCTTTTACTATATGTAACTACATGCTCTATTCGAGCTTGCATGTTATCTTGTATCAATGTCTCGGCTTCATCGGCCTTCATAATTAAGGCGTTAAAAGCTTTATCAAACTCTTCATCTAATTTACTATCATCTATTGAACCTGAGCTATTTCCTATATAGTTTTTATATCTATTCTCTGCAAGTTCTTTGAACTTTAACTGAAGGTCTTTTACTTCACTAATAGTCTTACTTATCTCTTCGTTTTCCGTAGCATAAAATTGTCCCTCTTCATTTTCTCCACCTGAAAGAATCGCATCGGAATAGAAGATTGAATCATCTATTAGCTTCCTAACATCCTTCATGGCATCTTTACCTTCGGCATCACTTAGTATTTCTTCAAGCCAAAGATGGGCTTCCATAACAGTTAATTTAATTTCCATACACGCATCTACCAGTGGTGCATCTTTTCTACCGAGTTCAATATTTTCTCTTTCTAATCCTCCAATTATTCTTGCTGAATAAAATCCTATACCCAGTACAATAATACTCACAATTAAAAAACCTAACAACATTTTGTGTAAAATCCTAAGCTTCATAAATATCTCTCCTCCCCTATATCTTTACAATAAAAATAACTAATTATCAAACGCTCATTCTTCTTCCTAATCATCAATGAATATACTGCAGTCTACTTTCAATACTTTTGATATACTCATCAAAGTTTTAATAGACGGCATTGTTCTCCCTACTTCTATATCAGAAAGATATGTATTCGAAATATTTGCCTCCTTGGCAAGCTCATACTGCTTCATCCCCATATTCATACGCTCTTCTCTGATTCTCTTTCCAATCTTCATAGCTGGTCCCCCTCAAATCACTTTTTACGTAAATTACGAACCATTCTCATTTGTTAACTCACATGCAATTTAGATATATCCTATCATTTTACTGCTTTGCTCTTTCCATAATAACACATTTTTACGTAAAAATCGAAATTTTTCTCATTTCTTCGATTGCAATTTTATATATTATCTTGAAAGTTCTTCACTATATATGGAGAACATATAAATTATATATAATAATCTGAACTAAGGTTGCATCTTCACTCAACATTTAGAAGTATCTATATGATATACTTTAATTGTTCCGTTATTTACGGAAATAGGAGGTAATATTATGGTAGGGAAACGTATTAAAGAACTTAGAAAGCAAAAAAAGCTATCCTTAAAGGATTTGTCTGAAAGGATAGACATGTCTATATCATTTTTAAGTGATATAGAAAATGGAAAGAGTAATCCATCTTTGATTAGGCTTAGAGAAATTGCTAAAGGACTTGATACAACAGTAAGTAATCTACTTGGTGAATATGATAACCTTATAGTAAATCCAAACATTGAAATACTCTTAAAAAATCCTGCCTTTCTAGAAATTCTTGAAGAGTTTAAAGATTTTGACTCCTGGTCTGATGATGATAAGAATGAAATTCTCGCTTATCTAAGAGCTAAAAAAGTGGTAAGATCTTCAATGTAAATGCTTAACTTTATAAATACTAAAATTAGAATATCTCATAATAACGAATTCCTTCATTATTTGAGATTTATTCTAAAACACTACAGGGGCTGAACCCATGTTATACTCTCATGAGAACAGCCCCCTATAGTACTTTTCTAATTTATCTGCCTATTTTATTGTTGCTAATCAGTGAATCTACATTATCCAATCTTAATGGTTGTTTAATATATAGTGCCTCACCGTATTCAAACCCACCTAATCCACCAAGTGATTTTGCACGTATCTCAGCAAACTTTGACACCTGTTGAGATTCATGGCATTTTACAACTTCAAGCTTTTTTTCGAATACATCAGTAACATCAAAAATAATATCGGGTCTTTTAGAATTAGTTCTTGAATCAAGTGAGAAATATAATACTTGCTTTGGATGCCATGTTTTCTCATCGTCTGAATGTTTTTTTAAACCTGCTACAAACACTGCTCTATCTACAATCCTCGATACAGCTACATGATCAGGATGATAATCCTCTGGATGAAGAGTAAGTATTACCTGTGCCTCTGCTTCACGTAATAAAGGTACAATTCTTTCAACTGACTCAGAATTAAATTCCACACCTGCATCAGGAAAGTCCAAGTGTTTGAAATAGTCTAGTTCGAGAAGATCAGCAGCATTTTTCAGTTCTTTTACTCTCGTTTCTTTTAAAGCGAAGCCCCCTGCTTCTCCCCTTGTAAAACAAATTAAGCCTATCTTTTTTCCTTGTTTTTTTGCTTTAAGCAATATTCCTGTTACAGCGAACTCATCATCGGGATGGGCTGTAATTACTAAAAAATCTAACATTCTATCACCTCATTTAGCCTTTAATTCCTGAAGACGCAATACCTTCAACAATTTGTTTTTGGAATATAATAAATATTACTATCATAGGTAATACAGAAATTACTCCTCCAGCCATAACTTGCTCATAATAGGTAGTATGCTCACCAATTAGTAATGCCAGACCAGCAGAAAGTGTCATCTTCTCCATGGAACGGTTTACTATAATAGGCCACATAAGAGATTTCCATGTCCACAGGGATGTTAATATCGCTAATGAAACTAGTCCTGGCTTTGCTAAGGGCAGTATAATCTTGTAATATATCTGAAAGTAATTACATCCATCTATTTTGGCAGCCTCATCTAACTCCTTTGGTATAGTCATAAAAAATTGACGTAATAGAAATACTCCAAAGGCATTAAATAGGCTAGGTATTACAAGTGCTACTAAAGTATTGGTTAATCCAAGTTTCACCATAATATTATAGTGTGGTATTAAAAATATCTGACCAGGGATCATCAACAGAGACAATATTAGAATAAATATTGTATTTTTCCCTGGAAAGTTCAATCTTGAAAATGCAAAGGCTGCCATTGAGCTAATAAATAATTGCCCACATACCACCATAAATACAACTAAAAATGTGTTTATGTATAATTTCCCAAAGGGAAACTTATCTAATATAATCTTATAGTTTACCCATTGAGGAATTGCTGGAAACAAAGTTGGAGGTATTTTTATGGCTTCCTCATAGGTTTTTATTGATGTTAAGAACATCCAAATAAATGGTCCTATAGTAACAATAACAGATATAGAAAGTATCACATAAATCCATATTTTGCCCTTATTTTTCATATCTTCACCACCCTCTAATTATAGTGAACCCATTTTTTCTGTAATTTAAGCTGTATTATAGTTATAACTAAAATTATTATGAATAATATCATTGAAACAGAAGCCGCGTATCCTTTTTCAAATGCAATGAATGCTCTGTCATAAAAATAATATACTAATGACATCGAATACTGCATGCTTAAAGAAGTTGGTTGAATCATAAGGAAGATAAAGTCAAATATCTGGAAAACATTAATAATAGATATTACCGTTACAAAAAATAAAGTTGGTGTTAATAATGGTAATGTAACAGTGAGGAATGTCTGTATTCTACTGGCACCATCTATCCTGGCCGCTTCATAAAAGGATTTTGGAATTCCCTGTAATCCTGCTAAAATTATAATCATTTGTGTACTAACCATGGTCCAAACTACTACTATGGTTATAGAATAAATTACAATTTTGGGGTCCGATAACCACGCCACAGATTTCAATCCTAGTTTCTCAGCAATGAAATTTATCAAGCCGAATTTGTAATTATAAAGCCATCTCCAAAGCAACCCAATTGCCGCTGGCATAGTAACTGCCGGTAAAAATAGGGCTGTTCTAAAGAATGTTCTGAACTTTATTTTTGAATTAATAAAAGCCGCTGATAGTGTGGAAAGTATTAAAATCGTCGGAACTCCTAATATTACATACTTAAGTGTGTTTTTTAAAGCTATATAAAACTTTTCGTCATTAAATAGTTCTCTATAATTCTGAAGTCCAATAAATTTAGCCTTGCCAAAGGATCCTAGTTCAGTAAAGCTAAAATAAACGTTTTGGAAAAAGGCAAAATAGTAAAATATACCTAAGCCAATTAAAAGCGGTGCTATAAAGACATACGCCCATCTGATCTCGTCATAGCGCATTGGAGATATTTTCTTTTTTCTATTTTTTTGATCTTCGGTTACTTCTTCATCCTGGATATTTGCTTGTTGTTCACGAACTTTAGACAAGCCCATAACACTCCTCCTTTAATTGATTATTGAGGCAGTGTTTCAGAATGATGAATTTTAAAATCTAGAACTTCATTCATTCTGAAACACCACAAAGGCTGAAATTCAAAGTTACTTTTTTAGTACAGCCAACTTAGGATAAATACTAATTTTCATCAATTATCTTTTGCATTTCTTTATAGATTGCTGCTGTTCCTTCTTCAGCACTAATCTCTTGCGCAAAGATTTTAGCTGTATTATCGTTTACAACACCAAGCCATTTTACAAGAGCTGGTCCAGCAGGGAAACCAACTGCATTTTCTGCTGCTTCGAAAAATACTTTTACATCTGCCTTTTCAAAATTATTTAAATAATATTGCTGTGCTGATTTTAGAGCTGGAATATCTATTCCCTCTTCAGCTTGAATTTTATTTCCTTCTGGTCCAGAAATAAACTTCACGAATTCCCAAGCTGCGTCGGGATTCTTAGTTCCTTTAAATATTGAGTAGCCCAAACCACCTAAGACTGATGCGTTTGATGCTTCTTGTTTTGGCATTGTTATTAGTCCAAGCTTATCCTCCTGTGCGATTGAAGACTCTTCTAGAACTGAAGTCTTCCAGGATCCTACAAATAAGATTGCTCCCTTTTTAGATAAAAATAAGTCTGTACCCTTCGTCTCCGATAGAACAACATATGGAGCCAACAATTCATCATTGAATAGGTCTACAACCTTTTGATATGCCTTTGTAGTTTCAGGCATATTGTATCCTGATTTTGTATAATCGCTGCTTATTACCTCACCACCTGTTTGATGAACAAAGTTGAAATGTGACGGTTGAGCATCTAGTTCCATTAGTATAGGGTACTCATCTCCACCCTCTTGTTTGATCCCATCACGCAGCTTTGCGGCTGTACCCCTCATATCTTCCCAAGTCCATCCATTTTTAGGATATTCTACTCCATACTTATCAAATATCTCTTTGTTATAGGCTACGGCTACAGAGTCCAATCCCTTCGGCATAGCCCATTGTGTGCCGTTGTAATTATACATTTTAACAGTAGCATCTACATACCCTGATAAATCCACGCTGTCTCTTTTAATTAGCTCATCTAGAGGTAGTATAACCTCTCCATCAACATATTTAGGTAAAAAGACATTCATCCAAAATACATCGGGAGCTTCCCCTGCACCAGCTGCTGCATCCAGCTTAGTCCAATAGTTTGACCAAGGTGTTAATTCTATAGTTACTTCAATCTCTTGATTTTGCGCATTAAATTTATCAACGATTTTTTGTAGCGCAGGCTTTTGATTCTCATCCCAAATGCCTAAGGTGATCTGCTTTTTCTCACCTTGCTTACCATCTTGACTTGCACTTTGGCTTCCACAACCAGCAACCATTGTCAAAACTAGCAACAAAACTAACGACATAGAAATAAACCTTTTCATAAATTCTCCCACCCTTTGTTTAATTTTTTATATATAACAATTGCTATATAAGCAATCATTAACATAATAATATTGCCTATGATTCAAATAACTACTTATATAACTTCATATACTCCATGGCCTTTTCTAAAGTTATATTGGCTCTATAACACCCAAGTGCTGTAGTTGAATAACCACCTAGAACATTTCCCATTTTCATGGATTCAACAATATCCCAGTCATTAAACAACCCATATATAATTCCAGCAAGAAAATTATCTCCAGCACCAGTAGTATCAATGACCTTAAATTTTGTAGGCATAGGCACATGAACAACTTGATTATCTAAAAAGGTTATGCATCCTTTTTCTCCAATACTAACTATCGGATGTTTCACATATCTAGCCAGTTCCTTTACAGCATCTTCTGGAGAACCTGTTCCAGTCATCTTCATAGCTTCTTTGTCATTTGGAGTAAATACATCCACCATTTTTAATGTATCCTTGTACATGTTAATATCTAAATCTTCCTGCCACCCTGTATCAAAGACCATTATACTGCCTTCTTTTTTTAGCCTCTCCATCACTCTATTAAACCTATGGGGCGCAAATACAACCTTTGACCCCTTTAAAAAGTCATATACCTTTTCTTCATTTAAACTGGTTTCACGTACTTGCTCATTGAAGCAAATAAAGCTTCTATCCTTCTCAAAGGAAAGCACACTGGTTACCACCACTGGATGTCCATCTTTATCCTCATAGAAATTCTTATAATTTGTAAAGTCCATCTCCTCTAAAAGCTTTTTAGCGATTTTACTTTGAATATCATCTGAGAAAAAGGTTCCGAGTCTTGCATCAATTCCAAAGCGACTTAAGACTATTGGATAAACCATCGGTCCCCCACCTAATTGCATATCAAAGTTTTTGGCAAAAACCTCTTCTCCTAGATCAGGTAATTTTCCAAAGTCATCAAAGATAATATCTAAATTCATTTGTCCAAATACTGAAATAAATTCCATTAGTTCCACTCTCCAACATAATCTTTATATATCTCTAAATACTCATCAACTATTGGCTTTGCTAAGGAATATGAATTTACTAGAGGATGAATTGTTAGAGCTTTAACTGCTAATTTACGGTCTTTTTTCTTAATGGCCTCAATTGTATATTTCTCAAAGGATTTTATAGTGTTAATTAGATTCATTTGCATATCATTGACCTTACCTATCTTTACTGGTTCTACGTTACCCTTACCAACTCGACATGTTATCTCCACAACATCTTCATCGTCTAGTCCCTCAATTGCTCCATTGTTTGGTATAGATAAAACCATCTCCACTTCGTTTCCAGTGGTATAGGCCTTTATAAAGTTTAGAGCAACTCCCGCGTATCCGCCTTCATCAGGTGTCTTAATAATTTCAGTTAAAGTTGGTACCGTTAATTGGCGAGGCCTTAATTGACCTGACTCTATTGAAAAATAACTATTTTCACGTATTAAGTAATGTTCCATAAAAATCCTAAATGCAGTCTCAAGATTATTGTCTATATCTACCTTCTCCAATTCTCTATGCATATCATTATTGATCTCAAGTATGGTTTCGCCTCGTGTTTTTCCTGTCTTTAAGATTGATTCTACTGCTTTCTCCCTGTAATAGTAAAAATACAGGTATTCATTTAGCATAATGTCACCAGAGATTTCGGTCAGTTCTGGTTCAAATAATCGCATTTCTGTATCAGTATATAATCCCGGATGGGCTAGAATCTCCTCCATTACATCTTTATCCTTTACCCTTGCGTCCTTAAACCAAGATAAATGATTCAAACCGAAACACGTTATAGAAAAATCTTTTTGATCGACCTTTAAAATGCTTTGTAATTGTTTTATAAATTCGCTTGGAGCATCACATATTCCATAGACGTTATCATAGCCTTCCATTCTTAGTGCCTGTGTAACAATTCCCGAAGGATTAGTAAAATTAAAAATGATTGCCCCTGGTTTTGAGACCTTTCTAACTAATTCGCAATACTCCAATAACGCTGGTATTGATCTTAAGGCCATTGCAAATCCACCTGCACCTGTTGTCTCCTGGCCTAAAACGCCATACTTTAATGCCGTTCTTTCATCATGAGTTCTTCCTTCATCTTTAGCTACTCTAAGGGTAGTTATTACAAAATCAGCATCCTTTAGCGCTGCCTCAGCATTGGAACTTATGCTAAATCGGATTTTAGGATTTACCAGCTCAGCCAGCTTTTTTGCCATTTTCCCATAGATATTTAGCTTCCTATCGTCATTATCCATAAATACAACCTCTGTAATTCCCACTTCATCTGCCCCACAAACGATTGATTTAGCTAAAAATGGTGACCTTACTCCTCCTCCACCTAAAACCGTTAACTTCATATTTCTCATCCTTTCTTTATTCAGTGAGTATAAAAGTGTTAATTTTATTAAAAATTCTGGATTTTGTAAGCGCTTTCAATTTTTCTAAAAAAATAAAATCATGAAGTTTTTTATGATCTACTGGTATGAATTTACACACTAAAGAGAATATCTTTTAACATTTTGTAAGCGTTTTCAAAATTGATTGTAAAACTTGAAATCGCTTACAATTCCTTTCTAAATTAAAGCAACTCTTTACAAGTTCCCCTAGCAACAATTCTATGCTCCAATACGATTTCTTTGTCATGTTCATCATATTCTTTTTCAATATACTTAATTAATAATTCAACTGCTAAGCTTCCTATTTTTTCAGCTGGTTGATTTATTGTTGTTAGCTTAGGCCGAACTGCACTAGCCAAATCAATATCATCAAATCCTATGATAGAAATATCATCTGGCACATTATATCCTCTATCTATCATATAATTCATGGCACCAACTGCCATCGAATCGCTTACAGCAAATACAGCAGTAGGTAAATCGATTTCATTCTCTAGCAATTTCCCCATGGCATTATACCCATCTTGGATATTGAAATTCCCCTGTCCAAAATACTTCGGTACAAAGGCTATATCATTATCCACTAAAGCTTGCTTGTATCCCCTAAATCGTTCAGATCCAGCTGTATAATCTCTCATATCTCCAGCTATTATTGCAATTTTTCGATGTCCTAAATCTATAAGATATTTGGTAGCATCATATGCAGCTTTAAAATCATCTATGTTGACCGAAGGAAAATCTAGTCCCTCTAATTTAATACTCGCTAATACTGTGGGAATTTCGCACTCCAATAATAACTTTTTTATATTATCATTTAGCTTCTCATGCATCAATATAATTCCGTCTACCCACATTTCCTTAAGAATATTTATATATCTTATCTCTTTGTCCAGATCTTCTTTAATGTTGCAGACTATTATATTGTAATTCTTTTGACTTGCATACTCTTCAATACTGCTGAGCATGTTAGCATAATATTCATACTTTAAGTCGGGAACTAGTATGCCAATTAAGTTCGTTTTTTGAGAAGCTAAGCTTTTGGCAATCTGATTAGGCTTATAGTTTAGCTCATCTATTGCATCCTGTACCCTATTTTTCAACTTATCACTAACATGTTCATAGCCATTAATAACTCTAGAT
Organism: Wukongibacter baidiensis; assembly: GCF_050888315.1. Classification (NCBI taxonomy): domain Bacteria; kingdom Bacillati; phylum Bacillota; class Clostridia; order Peptostreptococcales; family Caminicellaceae; genus Wukongibacter; species Wukongibacter baidiensis. The sequence goes on along the minus strand of NZ_CP138202.1, from coordinate 6,017,216 downwards.
ACTGTGGCTGTCGATACTCCAGCCTTCTTAGCCACATCTTGAATTTTTATAACTATACTTATCACTCCTGCCAATATCTACTTTTTTGTTGTGTTTAATATAGCATAATTTTTTATTAAAGTAAATAATTTTTAGAATATTTCATAAAATACACTTTTTTTAACAGTCTATTTCTTAGTTCTTTATGAGAACTAAGAAAGTATTAGATTTAGATTAATTCCTTACTTGCTTCCTTATCACATATTATAGTTACATCTTGATGAAGCTGTAATATTGATGCCGGTAAATTTGGTACTATGCTACCTAAAATTGCTTCTTTTATTACCTCAGCTTTTCCACTTCCATTGGCTAGTAAAACGATTTTTCTAGCATGCATTATTGTTTTAATCCCCATAGTTATTGCCCTCTTAGGTACTTCATCCACGCTATTAAAAAACCTTGAGTTAGCCTCGATAGTCTTTTTGTCTAAATCTATTATATGGGTCTCTGCTTCAAATTTCAAATCAGGCTCATTAAAACCTATATGACCATTAGGGCCTATTCCTAAAACCTGTAGATCTATTCCACCGACTCTACGGATTCTTTCTTCATATTGTCTACATTGAACTTCTACATCCGGTGCTTTACCATCTGGAATATTAATATTATCTTTTTCAATGTTTATATGATTAAATAGATTATTCATCATATAAAAGTAATAGCTTTGTTCAGAGCTTGGATCAATCGGATAGTATTCATCTAAATTAAAACTCACTATTTTAGAAAAATCCAGCCCCTCTTCTCTATACATTTTCACTAGCTCTTTGTACATTCCTGTTGGAGTTGACCCCGTTGCAAATCCAACAATACTCTCTGGTTTTAGTCTAATCTGAGCAGCAACTAAACGGGCAGCCTCTTTACTCATCTCTTCGTAATTATCTACAACATTAATTTTTATGCTCCCAAACTTCTTTTTCATAAAAGATCTCCCCTTTTTATGTAGAATTATTAAATCAAAACTCTCTACCCTAGAAGATGTTCTTGCTAAAAGGTATACTTCTCATGATGTCATTACCTATTTTGTTACAAACTTTCTACGGCAAAATTATACTAAATATTCTTACAAATTACTAGTTAAATTTTGTATTTTTATTTAATCTATGCCTCTTTACCTCAACAACTACGAAAATAATTATAGGGAAAGCTACATGGAATGGAAATACATAAAATGGCCACACCTCATAGCTCCACTCAAAGAATTCCATAGTACTTTCATGTAAAATGAAGGCTGTATTTAACATAAGCAATGCAACGGGTATTACTATAAGTTTATAATGAAAACCCTTAATTATTCTAGTTATACTTCTACATGTGGCAAGTAGATACACACTCATCTTAAGAAACTCTCCTAATGTAAATACAATAGCGAGTACCACCTCAAGCCTTTGAATAATATTCCTGATATTCATCCTTGAAACAGCTGCATAGGATGAAAAATAAGTATGCAAAATGGTATTGGCCCCTAGTACCAAAATATCCGTTAATGAAACTGCAAATATAACCAAGCCTCCAATTAGTAAACCTAATAGGTAAATTTTATAAAATGATTTTCTTCTATTAACGGCTGTGAAAATCATAGTAAATGTCACAAGTTCTGCAAAAGGAAAAGAAAGTTCATAATAGGCACCACTTAAAACTGGTTTTATCCCATTTGCCAAAAATGGCCTAATATTATTGATATTTATATTTGGCAGTAGAAAAAGCATTGAAATTAGTATAAATGTTATGGCTATTATAACAAATAACTCTGCCCATCTGCCTATTGTTTTAAGACCATTTTTCGTTATATATATACATAGGCTCACAAAAAAAGCCATTATCACAATTTCTGGAGTTTGTTCTAATGATACTGTGTGTATAAAGTATGTGACATTTCTCACCACTAACGTTCCTGTATGAAAGAAATACCAAGTATAAAGTATAAAAATACCAGTTCCTAAAAATTTGCCAAAGCAATATTCTAAAATATAAAATAAATCTTTTCCTGGAAAAAGATAGTGCATCCTAGCCCAAATTAGTACAAGTGGTACTGCCATGGCTATAGCAAAAATCACTGCCAACCAGAGATCCTGTTTAACTTCTAGGGTCATTAACATTACTGTGGATGCTCCTAATATAAACATAACAATAATAGATATCCCTTGCTTATCAGAAATAATTTCTTTACTCAATATCTGATCCTCCAAAATATGAAAGCTTGCCATTTCTCTATAAGCAGTAAATAGGCTATCTATTATTTTTTCCAATAAATGTCGATTTATTTATTGAAATTTATATTCCATATAAGTACTACTCTTCACCAAATTTTGACTCTATAAGCTGTACTAAACATTGAACTGCTTCATCTTCGTCGGGACCATTTGCAATAATCTTAATTTCTTCTCCCTTTTTAGCCCCTAGACTTAGTACATTCATAATGGACTTGCCATTTAGGCAATTTCCTTTAACTTCTATCTTTATCTCAGATTTAAATCCCGATGCTGTTTTTACAAAAACAGCTGTAGGTCTGGCATGTAATCCCGATTCGTTTAATATTTTTACTAATTTCTCCATAGATATATCCTCCTTTTCCACTTTGCTTTAATTTTATAAGTAACTCAAGAACTATTTTCTAACCTTTACCCTTAAAGCCTCTTTACCATCATTAAAGCCCTTTACTATATCTTCTACGGCCTCCATATTCGTTATTACTACAGGAGTTATAACATCCTTACCATTATTTTTAATATAGTCTAAGTCAACCTCTATAATTCCTGTGCCCTCTTTCACTTCATCACCAACTTCAACAAGCCTTTTAAAACCTTCCCCATCTAACTTTACTGTATCCAAACCTATGTGTACTAGTATCTCTAGTCCCTCATCAGTTGTTATTCCAAAGGCATGATTTGTGTGAAATATCTGTGTCACTTTACCATCACATGGAGCTTTAGCAATTTTGCTACTTGGTATCACTGCAAATCCATCTCCAAGGATTTTTTCTGAAAAAGCTGGATCATTTACATTTGCAATATCTACAATTTCTCCCTCAAAAGGTGACTTTATAACTACCTCTTTATTTTTTTTGAATAAACTAAACATTCTGCACCCTCCTATAAGTACTGAGCTTTGTTTTTTTCTAAGACATAGAGTTCTCATAGCAAAACTTAATCCATACATACCAAAATTCAACCTTTCTGGGAGGTTGTGATGTGCATAAATCAATGTTTTACTTGAATCTCTATAATGCTGTTTATTTCTCAATAATAAATACTTTTATGAATTTAAATAAACCTATAAGAGATTTAATCTTGAGCCTGACATCTTTTCAATAGTAAGGGCTTTTGAAAAAATTGCACAATAATATCAAGAGACTTTTGTAATGCTCTAATAAATTTATTATACTTGATAATTGGTGATTTTTGTCTAAAAACTTATAAATATACTTAAATTCATAAATTTAATTGGTTTATTACCTGGGGCATCAAGCCCCAGGTTTAAGACTTAGATTTATGATTTAGAGCCGCTTAGGTTCTTTTTCATCCTATTAGCAATAATATCTACCTTTGTTCCAACAATTACCTGCATACTCTTATTACCAACTCGAACTACTCCAGAAGCTCCAAGCTTCTTTAATTTATCTTCATCAACCTTTGAAACATCCTTTAGTTCAAGTCTAAGTCTTGTTATACAATTATCCAATTCCTCAATATTTTCTTCTCCACCTAAGGCCTCTAGATAACCTATCGCTATTACATCCAAGTTGTCTTTTTTACCTGATGCTTCATTTCCTACTCGCTCTTTAACCTCATCGGCATTCCCATATGCAAGGTCAATAATTCCATCTGCAAGGTTCAAATCGAATTTCTTAATTGCAAGCACAAATATTACATAGTATACAGCAGCAAATATAAGTCCAATTGGCACTAGAAGCATTGGTCTAGTTGCCCATTTCCAGTTTATAAAGTAATCAAGTGCTCCTGCTGAAAATGAAAATCCATGTAGTATTCCTAGCATATTAGTTAGTGCCATAGATATACCTGTTAGTATTGCATGAATTACGTAAAGAACTGGCGCAAGGAACATGAACATAAACTCAATAGGTTCTGTAATTCCTGTTAAGAATGAAGTTAATGCAACTGAAACTAAAGCTCCTCCAATAGCCTTTTTATGTTCCTTTTTCGCTGTGTTATATATTGCTAAAGCTACTGCTGGAAGACCAAACATCATTACTGGGAAAAAGCCGGCCATGAAGATCCCAGCGCTTGGGTCACCTGCAAAGAATCTATGCAAATCTCCTGTTGCTCCATTATATTCTCCGAATACGAACCAAACTATACTATTCATAACATGATGAAGTCCTGTAGGTATCAATAATCTGTTTAATGTACCAAATACAAATAGTCCACCTGATCCTGCTTCTACTGTCCAATTACCTACTCCATCTATTCCTTTTTGAACATATGGCCATACATAACCAAATATGAAACCTAAACCAATTGAATATATTGAAGTAATTATAGGTACAAATCTCTTTCCACCAAAGAACCCTAAGAAATCTGGAACGCTGATATTATGGTACTTGTTATATAGATTTCCTGCTAAAATTCCTGCTATAATCCCCCCTAACACACCCATATTTATATCTGCGTTTATAGCTTTTGCACAAGAAGTTATTGTAAAATATCCTAAAGCTCCAGCTAGTGCCGCTGCACCATGATTCTCTTTTGCTAGCCCTATTGCAACACCGATAGCAAATAATAGTGCTAGGTTAGCAAAAGCTGCATTTCCTGCCTCTGTTATGAACGGAATATTCAAAAGTACTCCAAATCTTAACAGTAATCCAGCAGCGGGAAGCACTGCTATAGGTAACATTAAAGACTTTCCTAGTTTTTGTACCTTACCAAACACATTACTACTCATAAGTAATTCCTCCTTATTATTTTTTGTAACAAAAAAGGCATCAACCTTTAGATAGAGTTAGTTTATCCATCCAAAAGGTTAATGCCTGATTTAACAGTAACACACCTGTATAGGGCTTACTTAAATCCCTATAAAATCATTTAGTTTTTAGTCTTTCAATATGAATCGCCATATAACCAAGTTCTTGTTCCGGTATCTCCATTTCATATTCTTCTTCAACCTTAGCTTTTATTGCTTTTATAATTTCAAATGAGTCCTTAAATTCCTTTTTTATATTTTCTAAGAGAGGATTTTCTATAAACTTTCTATTGTTAATTCTATCTAGTGCTCCTTGTAAATGGTTGATTAACCTTCTATAGCTATATTTCGTCTTATCTAACTTTAAGTTTAAACCTTCTTCAATAATATTTGTCATTTCGTTTAGTATTCTAGTATTCCTCATGGTTTCTTTTACATTAACATTTTTTCTAGCTGAATGAAGATGCATTGCAATAAAACCTATCTCTCCGAACCCTAAATCTATATCTAATTTTTTCTTTATCATATCTATAGCTTGGATAGCAATATCAAATTCATCTTGATACAATATTTTTATTTCATCTATAAAGGGATTTTCAATTTGCATCCCCATTTTTACTCTTTCTAAGGCAAAGGATATATGATCTGTAAGCAAAATATGTATATGGCTATTCAGATCTCCTAGCTCTCCTTCAGCAATGTCTATGATTTTCTCGCATATCTCTATTATGTTTGGGTCTATCTGATTTACCAACCTAAAATACTCATTTTGCATTTTCTCATTGTTAGCAACAAAGGATCTTTGTATGCTTTCTTCAGGAATATATACTTTCTTATTTTCCTTCTTTCCAAAACCAATACCTTTACCCATTAGGATTGTATCTTTCTTTTTTGTAAAATCATAGGCCAGTATAATATTATTATTTAAAATCTTCAATATTCTAAAATTAGCTTTACTCATTTCCACACCTCCCCATAATAAAGATGCATAATCCTATAATGAAAAAGGCGCAAACTTATACATTAATACGCAGATTTACATCTTGCATTAATACATAGGTTTACGCCTAAATGAAGTAACGTCCCTTGATTTTCATTTAATTAAATTCATAATACCATACTCGGAAAACGTTTGTCAATATATTTTTCATCTTTTTTAATATTTGGCAATTGTGCTTTTCAGCTAGGATTAGAATCCTATTTTCTCTTTATCACCTAAAACTATCTTAATTTCACCGTTTTCCTCAATCAGTTTCCATTCTTGATAGAGCTGAACCTGACCATCTATATCATTCTTCAAATACTTAATAGAAATAATTACTCTATCGGAAAATTTTTGTGTGTTAAAAAGTCCGATCTCGTAATCTCTTAATTCCTTTATGTAAACAGACATTATCTCTCTAAATTCTTGGAAGCCTATTCTCATTGTGCTTCCTTTATCCAGCATAGAATAGGCTTTATCATATCTTTCCATTTTCAAACTATCTAGAAAGTCTTTCAAAATAGAGAAATGAGTTACATTACTCTTTGCAACTAGATCATCATTCCTCGAAAACGGTTGATTTCTAGAAAAATCAAGGTGAGGAAAATCAATCTTTTCTCCTTCAACCAGAATTTGTACTCTTTGAATATAATCAAGTTGAGTTAGTGAATTTACAAGGGACCATATAATAATATCATCTTCAAGTTCATCCCATTTTACGTTTTCTATATACTCCTTTGAAAAATTGACATAACAGATTTTCTCAATAGTTTCTATTGAAAGTATCCTTACACTTGGCGGCATAGTGGCTATCAAAGTTTGATTTCTCGGGCCTTTAATTAGTTCCTCAACTATAACCTTTTCAAATATCATATCCTTTGTAGTAACTAGTCTATTCTCCTTTACCAGTTTACCATTACTCGTAAAATACAATTTAATTGTCGATGTGATTTCTTCAGGAACCGGAGGTATCGGTTTAACATTGTCGGATATATTTATGTCTTGCCTGAATGTCACAGCGAACAATATTACGATACATATAATCAGTAAAAATACATACAATCTATAGAACGACTTCAAATTTATAACCCCCTTGGCCCTATAAAGTTGCTTTTAAAGGTAACACAATATTAAAAGTAGTTCCCTCGTTAACAACACTTTCAACCTTTATCTCTCCTTGATGAAGAGCTATTAGCTGTTGGGTGATGGACAAACCTAAACCCGTACCGCCTGTTTTTCTATCTCGTGCTTTGTCTACACGATAGAATCTGTCAAATATAAATGGTAGCTCGTCTTCTGGTATACCTATTCCAGTATCCTTTACCTTGATTACAAAATTATCCTTCTCAGCATAGATCTCAACTTCCACCTTACCATTTTCTGGAGTGTACTTTATGGCATTAGCTAATATGTTAATAAGGCTTTGCTGAATTTTAAACTTATCAAGCATAACCTGTATCCTTACCTTTTCTTCAAAGCTTATTTCAATATTCTTTTTATCAGCCAAAGGCTTTAAGCTCCCAATAACTTTTTGAACTAGATAGTTCACGTAAATCAACTGGTAATCTAAATGTATATCTTCCTTTTCTAGGTCTACTAAGTACAATAAACTATCGATTATTTTATTCAGTCTATCAACTTCCGAATCAATATCCCTAAGGAATTCCTTATATATTTCTTCTGGTGCATGTTCCTGGTGAATTAACGATTCTGAAAGTATCTTTATTGAGCTTAGGGGCGTCCTAAGTTCATGTGATACATTCCCTACAAATTCTCGCCTTTGCTTGTCAACCTGATCAAGTTTAGTAGTCATCAGGTTAAAAGCTCTTCCAAGATCGCTTATCTCGTCGTTGCCATAGACTTCTACCTTTTGATTAAATTTCCCCTGGGCCATTCTTCTTACGGCTTCAGTAAGCTTTTCAATAGGTTTTGAAATGATATCAGCAAAAATAAAACTTATAAAGGCTGTAATGGCTAAACTAAAGAAGGATAAGACCATAAATTTATGCATCGTTCCTTTAATACTGGCAAATATCTCCTCTAGGGAAGACGATATAAACACTGCTCCTAAAATTCTTCCCTTACTAATTATAGGAACAGCTACATATATCACTCTACCATACTTCTGTAAATAATGTTGGTTAGCAACGTTTTTTCCAAGTAGTGCAAGGGAAAGCTCTTCTTCGTTAAGTCTTTCTCCCTCCAAAGTATCAAATGAATCAATCAATATCTTTCCATTTCGATCTGAAATCATAACCCTTGACTTAAGTTCAATACTTAGCTTCATAACGATGTCAGTAACTACCTCATTTACATATTTGCTATCGATTTCAGAAATATATGGAGACAGTCTATCTGCAATAATATTACTTTGTGTAAGCAGGCTAATTTTCTTTTCATTTGTATAGTTGATCCTAAGTGACTCATTTATAAATGAGTTTATTAGCAAAATAGTCAAAAATACCAATAATAAATAGGTGGAAACCAGTTTCCACCTTAATCCTTTGAGTTTATTATTTATTTCTAAAATAATAACCAACTCCCCATTTTGTCAGGATATACTCAGGTTGGCTAGAATTGTTTTCAATTTTTTCCCTTAATCTCCTAACATGTACATCAACGGTTCTTACATCTCCAAAATATTCGTAGCCCCATATCGTTTCTAACAGCTCTTCTCTTGAATAAATTTTACCTGGATTAGTTGCTAAAAGTAACAGTAAATCAAATTCCTTCGCAGTTAGATTTATTTCTTCACCGTTAAGACTAACCTTTCTACCTAGGGTATTGATAGTAAAGTCATCAATGTTTAAAATATTGGTATGTACTACATTCTCTTTTAAATTAACTCTTCTAAATATCGCTTTTATTCTTGCTTTCAATTCTAGTATGTTAAACGGTTTTGTTAAGTAATCATCTGCACCGTATTCTAAACCTAATACCTTGCTTGTATCTTCACCTTTTGCAGTTAAGATAATGATCGGAACCATAGAATTTTCTCTTATTTTTCTACATACCTCTAAGCCGTCCATCTTAGGTAGCATCAAATCTAAAACTACAAGATCATAATTATTATTTATAGCTTTTTCATAAGCCTCTAATCCATCAGTAGCTGTATCTATCTCATACTCTTCCTGCTCTAAACTATATTTTAAACCTTTTAATAGAATTTCCTCGTCATCAACAACTAAAAGTTTTTTTGATATTAACTACTCACCTCATTATTTTTTGTATACCTCCGTATAACGAAAATATTTATACTTTTATTATTAAACAATATTTGCATAATAATTCTCATAAAAACCATACTTATTTTATACTAAAACCCTCTTGTCTTCAACACGTTTCGTAAGTTTAATTGAATCAAAATGCTCTAGAATAGGAACAACGTATTTTCTAGATGTATTTAGTATATCACGAAACTCTGATAATGCTATTGCTTTATTTTCTGTCAGAAAATCTACTAAGAGCTTTTTAGCCTTGTTATAGCTATCAATATCCAGTAAGACATCATCGCTAATTTTTACAATCATTTTTGATCCTATCAGCACTTCTATGATATCCTTTATTTCCTTATCCTTTACTCCATTTCCAAGAAACTTTGACAGTTCCTTCAACACTGGAGGTTTAAATTCATTATCCTTGTATGCCTTTAATATTTTATCCTTCAAAACAATTTGTTCCTTAGATAACTTTATTTCAAATCCCTTTAATGCAACAAAACTATTAAATACTTCTATTACGCCATTCTTAATATAGAATTCAGTTATCTCTTCAAATAGCTTTCCCTTTGTATTGTTGAAAAATCTGCTTCTGATTTCCTCTTTAGAAACACCAGGTTTTAAAGGATTCTTTTTGTGGAATGTAGATAAGAAGCTCATTAAGGCCTCTTCAGACTCTTCAATAAAATCTCTATGCATAAATATGTTCCCAGAAAAGCTAACAGCTATTTCATCCTTTAAGAAGGCCTTTAGGGTATCATCAACTAACTTTTCTGATAGTCCAGTTTGTACTGCTATAAACTTTATATCAGGTAGCTTAGCACTATACTTCTTTAATATATTCTCTATGATTGCTCCCTTGTCGCCTTCACTTTTGGCTGTTAATTCACTAATTACATCTTCATCGGATTTCTTATGCTTAACAGCATTTGGGTCTAAAACTATACCTCCACCAATGGTCTCCAGTGGCGAGTAGTATCTCACAACAAATCTGTCTCCATATTTACAGGCAGTTTCCTCTTCAAGTCTTAATTGTGCGTAGCAGCTCTCTCCTGGATTTAACTCATCCTTATCTATTGGGACAACTCTACATAATATTTCCTTAGTGCCATGGTAAAATCTTAATCTATTCCAGTGCTCTATTTTTCTATTTGAGCTTTTTAGAAGATTTAATTTCACATCAATGATCATTGAGTTTTTCATAGAATCAGGCTCTGCAAGGACATCTCCTCTATCGATATCTTCCTTTTTAACTCCAGTTAGGTTTATTGCTACTCTTTGTCCAGCATAGGCTTCCGGAACCGATTTCCCATGTACTTGAATATTTCTAACCTTGGCTTCTAATCCTTTAGGAAATACCGTTACAGATTGTTTTTCTGATATTGTTCCCTCAATCAAAGTTCCAGTAACGATTGTTCCAAATCCAGACATAGTAAATACTCTATCTACAGGGAGTCTTAATGGCTCAGAAGCGTCTTTTTGCTCGACATTCTCAGTAAGCTTAGTTATATGATTCTTAAGTTCTTCAATACCTGTACCTTGAACAGAAGAAACTGGAATAAGAGGTGCATTTTCTAAAAAAGTTCCCTGTACCTTATCTCTTATCTCTTCCTTAACAAGACTCAGCCATTCATCATCAACTAAATCACTCTTTGTTAATACAACAATTCCCTTCTTCACATCTAAAATCGATAGTATATCTAAGTGTTCCTGAGTCTGAGGCATAATTCCTTCATCGGCAGCAATAACTAATAGAACTAAATCAATTCCGCTAACTCCCGCCAGCATGTTTTTTATAAATCTCTCATGACCTGGTACATCAACTATTCCAGCTTTTTTTCCATTCGGCAGGTCAAAGTAAGCAAATCCCAATTCAATAGTTATGCCCCTCTTCTTCTCTTCCTTAAGCCTGTCAGTTTCTATTCCAGTGAGGGCTCTAATTAATGTCGTTTTTCCATGATCTATATGACCGGCTGTACCTATTATAACGTTCCTCATGCTTACCTCCCGTTTTCAATTTCCTTTATAGCATTTACAATAATGTTGCATTCTTCTTCTTTTAAAGTTCTCGCATCTAATAATACCCTATCATCACTAATTCTACAAATAATTGGAATACTGTAGCCTCTAAGCTTTTCCTCAAGCTTCTTTGCACTAGTCCTCTTAGGATTAAGGGATACTAAATACGTAGGTAGTTCTTCAAGGGGCATTGCACCTCCACCGACCTGAGAAACTCCTTCTACAAGTGTAACATCTATTGTGTTAGCGTTTTCTACTAGCTTATCAAATAGTATTTCAGCTTTATTTTTGATCGTTTCTACATCTATAGTCAGCATATTTAAAGTAGGTATGTTCTCCATAGCAAGCTTTTCATCTAGATACAGTCTAAGAGTTGCTTCTAAAGCTGCAAATGTCATCTTATCCACTCTTAATGCTCTGGTAAGCTGATTTCTCTTCATCTTCTCAATATATTTTTTCTTTCCAACTATAATTCCTGCCTGAGGTCCTCCTAAAAGCTTATCTCCACTAAAGCTTACAATATCGGCACCCTTTGAAATACTTTCCAAAACCGTAGGTTCATATGTTAAACCATACTTTGAAAAATCTATCAGTGTCCCACTTCCGATATCTTCATAGACAGGTATGTCGAATTTCTTTCCAAGTGTAACTAGTTCTTCTACATCTACATCTTTAGTAAAGCCTAGTATCTTGTAGTTACTTGTATGTACCTTTAATATAGCTGCTGTTTCTTCACAAATATTATTTTCATAATCATAAAGATGAGTTTTATTTGTCGCTCCAACTTCTCTCAGTATGGCACCACTTTGAACCATTACTTCGGGCACTCTAAAGGAACCTCCAATTTCTACCAATTCTCCCCTTGAGACAATAACTTCCCTTTCCTTTGCTATCGTATTTAAGACCAATAATACGGCGGCAGCGTTGTTGTTTACAACTATGGCTCCCTCTGCTCCAGTCAGCTTACATATAAGTTCCTCAACATGAGAATATCTAGAACCCCTTTTCCCGTTAGAAATATCAAATTCTAATGTTGAATAGTTACAAGCTACATCGGTTAACTCCTTCAAAATTCTTTCGCTAATTAAAGCACGTCCAAGATTTGTATGTAAAACTACTCCTGTAGCATTTATTACCCTTCTAAGGCTCATAGTATTCATTTTTTCTATATAAACAACAATATCATTAACTAGGTCCTCAGTCTTAATTTCAAAATCAATTAGTTCGTCATCTGTTGAACTCAGTATTTTTTTTCTTACCTCGTCAATTTTGTTTCTTATGGAATCTACAATAGTACTTCTAGGAAATTTCTCTATTAATACATCGATTCTTTCATTATTTAATAGCTCGTCTACCTTTGGTAGATTTGCAAGTAAACTCTTTTTATTCATGTTTTCACTCCCACAACATACTTTTTATAATCTGAGTACTATCTAGATTATAATTTTTTTACTATAAAATTATAACATATTTATTGTTTTTTTTAATAAAAATAACTTGTAGTTAATTAGTTTAATCAATCTTTTAGATAAATAAGACTTGAAAACCTTTCAAATTTGGGATAGATTTTTACATTTTTGTAAAACATATTAATATCTTTGGAAATTGTGTATTCTGATTTCTAAAGATGTAACATTTAAAAAAACATCTTTCAAGGAGGATTTTTATGAATCAATTAGATGCTATCATAGGCAAAGTTAATAGTTTTGCTTGGGGCGGCTTTATGATTATATTTTTAGTTGGAACAGGTGTCATTTTGACCTTAGGTACAAGAGTTGTTCAGTTCAGGAGATTAGGCTATGCCTTTAAGCTTCTTTTTTCTAAAGAGCATGCCGGTGAAGGAGATATAACTCCTTTCCAGGCTTTAATGACTTCCCTTGCAGCTACAATAGGTACTGGTAATATTGCAGGTGTAGCTACAGCAATCGCAGCAGGTGGACCTGGAGCAGTTTTCTGGATGTGGGTAACTGCTGCCTTCGGTGGTGCTACCAAATACGGTGAGGCATTATTGGCTATTAAGTACAGGACAACTAATGAAAGGGGAGAAAAATCTGGCGGGCCAATGTATTACATAAAACTTGGTATGAGTGAAAGATTCCAAGGCAATTTCTCTTGGTTAGGCTGGCTATTTGCATTATTTGGTTTCATCGCTTCCTTCGGTATAGGAAATATGGTACAGGCCAACTCTGTTGCAGCATCCTTGTTGACCTCTTTCAATATAAGTCCACAAATGTCTGGAATATTTATTGCAGTTGCTACAGGACTAGTTATTATCGGAGGAATAAAGAGTATAGCAAGTGTAACCGATAAGATAGTTCCTGCTATGGCTATTGTCTACGTTATCGGTGCTTTAATAGTACTTTTTAATAAAGCATCAATGATCCCAGATGCTTTCTCTATGATTTTTTCAAATGCTTTCAATGCAAGAGCAGTTGGCGGAGGATTAATCGGTACTGTAATTCGTTTTGGAGTTGCTCGAGGTGTATTTTCTAACGAGGCAGGCCTTGGTAGTGCACCAATTGCCCATGCTGCATCCAAGAACAACGACCCAGTTAAGCAAGGTATAATCGGTTCTCTAGGCTCTTTCTTAGACACTTTAGTAGTTTGTACAATGACTGCCTTAGTAATATTGGTTTCAGGGCTTGTATCAATAGGCGCAGATGGAAGAATGGCAATTACAGATGAGCTCACAGGTGCAGCTTTAACTACTACTGCCTTTAGTCAAGCATTGCCTGGATTCGGGTCATTTATAGTATCCATCGGTTTAATTTTCTTTGCATTTTCTACTATTCTCGGTTGGTACTACTATGGTTCTAAATGCCTTGAGTATATAGCTGGAGTAAGGATTATTGTCCTTTACAAAATAGTTTGGGTGCTTCTATGTTGGTACGGTGCTACAACATCCTTAAAATTCGTTTGGAATATTTCCGATACATTCAATGGTTTAATGGCAATACCTAACTTGATTGCCTTACTAACATTAAGTCCTTTGATTTTTAAGATGACCTCTGATTATGAAAAAAGAGAGCGACGATAGAAATTCATCTGTTGATGCATTTTGAATTGCAAGTTCTCTGTTACAAGTTCCAAGTATTAACGGTCTTTCTTAAGGGTTTTAAATAGAAAAACTTAATAGTAAAATAAGCACTCCTTTGGAGTGCTTATTTTACTATTAAGTAGTTTTCTTGTTTTTCAGTTACTTCACCAACTATAGCAAATTCCGTATTAAGATTTTTACTGTAGTACTCTAAAAGCTTTTCAGCCTTTTCCTTTTCAAGTGAGATGAGTAAACCTCCTGATGTCTGTGGATCAAACAAAATGTCCTTTAGGTAAACCGGTACTTCACCTTCATATTTTACATTTTTTCCTAAGTATTCTTGATTTTTATATGTCCCAGCAGGCACTAATCCCATCTCTGCTTTTTCAATCGTACCTTCAATTACTGGTACCGCTTTTGAATCTATTATAATAGATACGTCGCTTCCCTTTGCCATTTCATAGGCGTGACCCAAAAGTCCAAATCCAGTAATATCTGTACAAGAATTGGCACCTACTATATTCATTCCATCGGCGGCTATATTATTAAGGCTAATCATAACATCAATTGCCTTCTGTTCGATGCTCTTATCTAACATTTCAGCCTTTATAGCTGTATTTAATACTCCAAGACCCAAAGGCTTAGTCAGAACTAGTACATCTCCTGCTTTAGCACTTGAGTTGCTTAATACTTTATCTGGGTGGATAGTTCCAGTTACTGATAGACCATACTTTGGCTCATTATCATCTACAGTATGTCCTCCCACTAATAATGCTCCAGCTTCCTGTACTTTATCACTTCCGCCTTTAAGTATCTCTGCAAGTATATCCATAGATAAGCAAGTTGGAAAACATGTTATATTTAAGGCTAATATTGGTTTTCCGCCCATTGCATATACATCACTTAAAGAATTAGCAGCTGCTATCTGACCAAAAACATATGGATCATCAACCACTGGTGTAAAGAAATCTAGGGTTTGAATTATAGCAGTATTTTCATCTAACTTATATACTGCTGCATCATCGGATGTATCTAAACCCACTAGGAGTTTATCGCTTTTAACTGGTGGTAATTGACACAGAACCTGTGCCAAGGTCTCAGGACCTATTTTAGCTGCTCAACCAGAACTACTACTTAACTCAGTCAATCTCTTATTCTTCAAGTCTTTCATCTTTACCACCTCCAAATTCTATTTTAATTTAGTAACTCATCTCATCTTAGGTTATACCCAATAGACCTGTGCTCAAACTAGGTTTTTCGCACACAAGTATATATTATCATACTTTCCCCCATATTGTTCATAGAAAGTTTAAAACTTTACTGCGTCCTTTTGTTTTTAAGGCATCCATCAAATTCTCAACAAACTGTACTGGTATGCCTTCGAACTCGCTAAATACCTTAGAAATCAAAACTGCTTGCATATTTTTAAACTTTCTATAAATAATCTGGGGTTACTTCACTTTTATACTATCTTTAATTTGATTAAACTTACTCTCTCCAATTCCACTAACCTTCATGATATCCTCTATACTTTTAAATCCATTATTTTCACGTCTGTATTTTATTATTCTTTCACCTATTGATTCTCCTATACCATCTAGTGTTATCAATTCTTCCTTTGATGCAGTATTAATATTTATTTTTGTGTCAACTCCTAGGCTCCCTAAATCCTCAAGGCTTTCAATCTCTTGACCCTTTTCAGGAATAATAATTTTTTCTCCATCCGAAACATATTTTGACCTATTAATTCTATTAATATCTGCATTATCGGTAAGTCCACCTGCCTTATTAATTGCATCTATTACCCTATCCCCTTCCTTAAGAATCACAACCCCTTGGCTTTTAACTGCACCGCAGATATCAACCTTAATCTCCCTTGGATCTTCAACCTTCTTTTGAGATTCTTCAGTTATATTTTCCTTAGAGTCAGTATTGACCTTTTCTTGTTCTATATCTATATCCGCTTCAATCAACGCCTTCTCATTCGTTTTAAACCTAAATTCTTTAACATTGAAAAATATTATTGATAGAATGAATATAATTACCAAAACAACTTCTTTTTTCCTTATCTTTCTCATAATATCCCCCTTCTCTCCCCATAGATAGCTTCTCACTCATTTACAATTATTTCTATATTACTTTTCCTTAACCTTCTTTTCCATTATAAAACCTTAAAATTTTTTTCTTTTTCTGTTATACTATATAAGTGTCACAAAATTTTTATCCTTTCCATCTTTAAAAATCCAGTCTATTTTTTTGGTATTATATTTTATATTCTTAAGTTTTGTAATACTTGAGCTTTCAAGTTTAATTATAGTTTATTTTATATGAAATGAGTCCGTCTTGAAAATGAGGACATCCTTGTACATAATGTTTATATCAAAATTAGAGGTGAAAATATGAAGCGATTGTTTATAGTAATGTTAGTAATTAGTATCCTAGTATCGTCTACATCTGTGGGTTTCTCTGAGGGCTCCTATGAGAATTTCGATATTACTGCAGAAAGTGGAATTGTCATTGATGCAGCAAGTGGAGATATATTATTCGAAAAGAATGCACATAAACCAATGTATCCAGCTAGTACAACTAAAGTTATGACAGCAGTATTAACACTAGAGAATGCCAACCTGAATGATAAGGTTATTATAGATAAAGAAACTCCTTTTACTGATGGAAGCCGTATATATGTTAAAGAAGGTGAGGTTTTCACAGTTGAGCAATTGCTTAATTCGGTTTTAATCCAATCAGCAAATGACTCAGCCGTTGCCTTAGCAAAGCATATATCTGGAAGCGTCGAAGAGTTTGCAAAACTTATGAATAAAAGGGCTAAGGAACTAGGGGCATTAAACACAAACTTCACAAATCCCCACGGTCTTCCTGATTCGGAGCATGTAACCACTGCTTATGATTTAGCAATGATTGGGAAATATGCTATGACAATTCCAAAGTTTAGGGAAATCGTAAAGACTGTAAAGTATCAAATACCTATAACAGAAAAAACTGACGAGATTAGATACCTTAAAAATAGAAATAGACTTCTTTGGGGTGTAGGCCCTAGCAATAAGATGGAGTATGATGGTAAATTAGTAGATATCAAATTTGACATAGTAGATGGCATTAAGACTGGATATACCTCTGAAGCACAGCAATGCCTTGTATCAACGGCCTCTAAGGATAATAGAAGAGTTATAACTGTTGTTCTTAAAGCGATTAAAACAAATATCTATTCCGATACAAGAAAACTAATGGAATATGGCTTCGATAATTTTAAAGTAATTACTGTGGCTAACTCTGGTACTACACTTAAAACAGTTCCAGTTGAAAATGGTATTGAAGAAACTGTTGATTTAGTAACTCAAGATAGTATTTCTAAAACAGTATTGAATCAATATAATCAGTCGGACATAGCATATAAGGTTGAAGTTGAACCACAGATAGTGGCACCCATTAATAAGGGACAGCTTCTTGGAAAGGTTACATATACTCTTAATGGTGAAAATGTCGGAGAAACAAGTCTAATTGCATTACAGTCTATCGATGAAAAGCAAATATATAAAATCATAAAGAAGATTAAGGATCCTAAAAATCTTAATTTAGTCAAAATCTTAATAGGTTTGGTACTTCTTTATGTCCTTTGGAGAACTATTGTAACTGTCAGAAGGATTAGAAGAAAAAGAAGAAGATGGAAATGGTAAACAAAAAAAGCGACGTCAAGTCGCTTTTTTTATTTGTCTACTTTTTCTATTTTACTACAGCAATCATTTCTATTTCTACATTTACATCCTTAGGTAGTCTAGCAACCTCAACGCATGCTCTTGCAGGCTTATGAGTGCTAAAGTACTCACCATATACTGCATTAATTCTTCCAAACTGATCCATATCTTTTATGAAAACTGTTGCTTTGATTACATTTTCAAGTGTTGTACCTGCTTCTTCTAACACAGCCTTTGCGTTTTCAAGGCATTGCTTTGTTTCTTCCTCAATACTACCTTGTACTAATTCACCAGTAGCCGGATTGATTGGAATTTGACCTGATAAAAATAGTAAATTACCTGCTAAAACCGCCTGTGAATAAGGTCCAACAGCAGCTGGTGCCTTGTCAGTATGTATAATCTTTAAATCCATATTAAAACCCTCCTAAATTTTTGTATATAAAATGCATTAAAAATCTACATTCTAATCATTTGAATACCCGATGTTTCACGGATATCCAAACAATCAAAATGTAAAAAATTTAATTTATTTACTTACTATCTACTCTGATCTCGTCTAAGTAGTTATAGATTGTGTATCTTGAAACACAAAGTACCTTAGCAACATAATCTATAGCACCTTTTATTAAAAAGGCCCCTTGATGATCTAACTCTTTAACAATATTTACTTTTTCTTCTTTTCCCATATAAGCCACAGGTTTACCTGATTTCTCTAATGTGTTTTTAACTATATCTGTCAATACATCGTTAACCCTATTTGTAGATTCATCGTGTTCCTTTTCCTTCTTAGATGATTGAGTTTGAATCAGATTATCTATTACTCTCTTTGAAACAACTAATTCTGATAGATCAAAGTTAATACAGACACAACCAATAATATTATTATCCTCATCTCTGATGAACATAGTTGATGATTTTAGGACTCTTCCTTCAGCGCTTTTTCCTGTATAGTTTATCTTGTCTTCTTGAATATTATGATCTAAAACATTTTTCAAAAGTGATTCATATAAAGGTCCACCTACACTTCTGCCTGTAACATGTCCATTGGCTATTGCAATAATAGATCTATCCATTTTGCTAAAATCATGAAGTACAACTTCACAGTTTGTCCCAAAGGTTTTTGCTATACCTTCTACAACCGGGATATAACTTTTTAAAATCGGATTTATATTGTTTGCCATCGAATCCCCCCTAAATTTATCTGCTATTTAACAACAATATTAACTAATTTTCCAGGAACACAGATTACTTTAACGATATTTTTCCCCTCAATAAATGATTTAATTCTCTCATTATCTAACGCTGTTTTCTCTAGTTCTTCTTTTGACATACTCTTATTAACTAGTTGTTTGTCTCTTACTTTACCATTTACTTGTACTACTATCTCCACTTCATCCTTCACTATGGCTTTACTATCATAATTTGGCCACTTCTGCGCATGAACGCTTCCTTCATTACCAAGCATACTCCATAATTCTTCTGTCATGTGAGGAGCAAATGGAGATAAAAGTACTAATATTGTTTCTAATGACTTAGTAATTAGTGGTTTATTTATTTTTTCTTTATCGATTTCTTTATATTTATATGTTTCATTAACAAGCTGCATTATGGCACTAATTGCAGTGTTAAAGTTAAATCTACCACTAATATCCTCTGTAACTTTCTTTATAGTACTGTTTATAACGAAGTTAAGTTCTTTATCTTCTTTTCCGTTGATCTGAATTGCTTCACCCGCTAAAGCTGTGTATTCTTCAAGTTCACAAGCCAATCTCCAAACTCTATTTAAGAATCTATATGAACCTTCTACTCCCGTATCACTCCACTCAAGATCTCTTTCAGGTGGCGCTGCAAAAAGTATAAACAATCTAGCGGTATCAGCTCCATACTTTGAAATAATCTCTTCAGGACTAACTACATTACCCTTAGACTTAGACATTTTGGCCCCATCCTTAAGAACCATACCTTGAGTTAATAGATTTTTAAATGGTTCATCTACAGGTGACAATCCAATATCGTGAAGCACCTTCGTAAAGAACCTTGCATAAAGAAGATGAAGGATTGCATGCTCTACTCCGCCTATATATTGGTCTACATCCATCCAGTATGATGCCTTTTCTTTATCAAAAACCTTGTTTTCATTTCTAGCATCGGTATATCTTAAGAAATACCAAGATGAATCAACGAAGGTATCCATTGTATCAGTTTCTCTTTTCGCCATGGCACCGCACTTTGGACAAGGAGCATTTTTAAAGGATTCACTTGTAGTAAGTGGAGATTCTCCTTGACCAGAAAATACTACATCGGTAGGAAGTGTAACCGGTAAATCTTCTTCCGGTACTGCTACTACTCCACACTTATCACAATAAACTACTGGTATTGGTGTTCCCCAATATCTCTGACGAGATATAAGCCAATCTCTAAGCCTATAATTAATAGTTTTTTTACCATAGCCTTTTTCTTCAATAAACTCATTGATTCTATTTGCACCCTCAGTATTCTGAAGACCATTAAATTCTCCAGAGTTGGCCATAACTCCTGGCTCAGTATATGGAAGTTCTAATTCCTCAACATTCTCTAAACCTTCTGGCTTTATTACTGGTATTATATCAATATCATATTTTTTTGCAAACTCAAAGTCTCTCTCGTCATGGGCAGGTACTGCCATAATCGCACCAGTTCCATAATCCATTAGAACATAATTTGCTATATAAATTGGTATTTTATTGCCATTCAATGGGTTTACAGCATACTTTCCTATAAATATACCTTCTTTTTCTACATTACTTGCCGTTCTTTCAATTTCAGTCATACGACCTAATTTATTAACAAATTTCTCTACTGTTTCTTCATATTCAGTTCCCTTTACTAGTTCACTTACTAAAGGATGCTCAGGAGCTAAAACCATAAATGTAACTCCAAAGGTTGTATCAGGTCTTGTTGTAAATATATCTAGAACCTTGTATGTCCCCTCAATTTCAAACTTCATTTCTGCTCCGTAGCTTTTTCCTATCCAGTTCGCTTGCATCGTCTTAACCTTTTCTGGCCAACCTTCAAGCTTTTTCATATCGTCTAGCAATTTTTCAGCATAGTCGGTTATTTTAAAATACCATTGCTCAAGATTTTTCTTGACGACTATTGAATCACATCTCTCACACTTTTCATTAACAACCTGCTCATTTGCAAGAACAGTTTCACATGATGGACACCAGTTAACTGGAGATTTCTTCTTATAAGCTAAACCATTATTGAAGAACTGTACAAATATCCACTGTGTCCATTTATAATAATCCGGTAAGCAAGTAGTAACCTCTCTATCCCAGTCATAGCTGATTCCTAACTCCTTTAGCTGTCTTATCATCTCAGCTATATTCTCTCTCGTCCATATATCTGGATGTATATTATGCTTAATTGCAGCGTTTTCCGCTGGAAGTCCAAATGCATCCCATCCTATTGGGTGAAGTACGTTATATCCATTCATAGTTTTAAATCTTGCTATAACATCACCTATAGAATAGTTTCTCACATGGCCCATATGTAGCTTTCCAGAAGGATATGGAAACATCTCAAGACAGTAGTATTTTTCCTTTTCATTATCTACTTCTACCTTAAAGGCTTTTTCATCATCCCATTTTTTCTGCCATTTTTTTTCGATTTCGGTAAAATCATATCTAACCATTTACTATGCCTCCTCAATATTGTATATTCATAAACATTTTAATAACAACTAAACATTTTTTATAGAATATAAAAAAAGTGGTACCCGCAAAACAACTCCTCCCTAAATATAGGGACGAGAATTTTCCCGCGGTACCACCCTACTTGACATAATATCCACTCATACGGTTTTTTAAAGGTAACCAGCCTAGATAAATGTAGTAATACTACTTTAAGTTTTAATGTAGTATTACTATGCTTAGGTAAGTTCGAAATCTATCTATATCGATTCACACCAGCCATCGACTCTCTGAAGGTTATTAATCCTTAAATAGAATGTATTTCTACTACTCCTATACTTGCTATATTAATTTTTTAAAAGTTATGTTATCATTTATTGTAATAATTTTCTCAATTCATGTCAATATCTAACCTAGATTATTCATAAAAAGTTTGAAAGACTGCAAGTAGTTTTGAATTCTAAGACTTTCATCAAGTTCGAAGGTATACCTAAACGGTACGTCAAGAATTTGATGGGGGTCTTAGAATCAAAAGCACGTAGCAGAGTTTTGAATTTTTTATGAATAATCTAAGTTCAATTCTACATATTTTGCACCTTTCCAAATTCGCTCCAGATCATAAAAGCTTCTTTGTTCTTCAGTAAATATGTGAACAACTACATCCTTATAATCCAGTAGAATCCAGCTTCCTTCATTATGCCCTTCTTTATGACCTACATATACATTCTTTTCAGCTAATTTCTTTTCAACTGTATCAGCTAAAGCAGTTGTATGTTTTGTTGAAGTCCCGGTTGCTATAATGAAATAATCAGCAAAGGCAACAATTTTACCTACTTCCATTAATACAATATCTTTTCCCTTTTTACTATCAATTGCTTCACAAATCTCTATTGCAAGTTCCCTCTCAAAATTTTGCATCCATTTTCCTCCCTTAATTTAGGGATATTGAAAAATAATTTGTCACACATCATTGTATCTATATTTCTAATATCCCTTATGCTGCAAATGCATTATAACCTAAGAAGGTTAAATATATTAAATATATTAATAGTAATGGTATTCCAGTAACTCTTCTCAACTTTTTATTATATATTCCTGAAATAACCAGTATTAACATAAGCAATAATGAAACTGGTAAATCCACATAAAGGGTTTGGGGGATATCTTCAAAAACCCTTCCAAATAATATTATATCTCTCTTACTTATCTCAAGACCATATCCAGTAGCTATTGAAGCCGTTCCAAGTATCATAGTATTATTCAATATATTGGCTCCAATAATATTACCTACTGAGATACCTTCATGCCCCTTTACTATTGCAGTGATACTTGTAGTAAGCTCTGGCAGTGACGTTCCTAATGCTATTAATGTTAAACTGATAATTTGTTCAGGAACATTGTAGAATTCAGCAATTTTTCTTCCATTATCAACGAGAAGTTGTGCTCCTATGATAATAAATATGCTTCCTAGTACAAACTTAACAATATTTTTTAAGACATCCTTTGAATAAGTCTTTTTCTCGGAATTCTTATTATCTACAAGTATATTACTACCCCTAAACTGCTTAAGGTTTAACCATATAAATACTAATAAAACTGCAAATAGAACTAGACCTTCAATCTTGGTTACTATAGTGTCTATACTGAAAAACAGCAAAAGTACTGTAGACCCTACCATTAGCAAGCCTTTTTCGCTAAAAAGTTTTCTATTAACTACACTAGGTGCAAAAAGTATTGAAGTCGAAAGGATTAGCCCTATATTACAAATAGTTGACCCTACAGCGTTGCCAATGGCCATATCCGGTGATCCTTGAGTTGACGCTATTACAGAAACAAAAAGCTCTGGTAATGTTGTTGCCAAACTCACTATTGTAGCACCTATTATTATAGTTGGTATTCCTGTGATAGTTGCAAACCACACTGATGCATCAACAAATAAGTCCCCACCTTTAATAATAATTACTAGTCCAACTAAAAATAGTAACAATGTAGTATAAATCAATTTTGATTCCTCCATTATTATCCCGGATTATTCCTATAGAGGTTCAAGTGCAAATATTAATTTATACATATCCAAAACTCCCAGAAGCATTGGGTCTTTGAATATGTATAAATTAAGTTGTACTAGGAACTCTCTATGGAAAATTCAAAACTCTAGTGAAACCTTTCGAACTTTTCATGATAGTCCGGGTTACCTTATTTATATTTCAACTGAACTTTGTACTGATGCCATTTCTGTGATTAAAGCGTTTCTTGCAAAAATACTATTATGATGTATAAGTAATCCCTTTGAAATTACATGCTTGATAGAATTATCTAAAGCCATAAGTACTGCTCTATTTAAATCATATTTGGCTATATTTCTTATTTCATCTACCCCAGGGAATCTCCTATTTGGCTCTATATAATCTGCTAAATATATGATTTTCTCTAGACTTGTCATACCTCTCCTACCAGTAGTATGATATCTTACTGCGTTCAGAATCTCTTCATCTTCAATTTTGAATTCTGATTTAATAAGCTCAGCCGCTATCAAACCATGGGCCAAATCTATATTTAAATCAATAACTTCATCAATTTGAATGTGAAATTCCTTTATATATTTTCTTGCTTCATAACCATCTAAATACTTAGCATAATCATGTAATAGCCCCGCAACCTCAGCCTTACTTTGACATGCATCATGTTTTCTAGCAAGCCATGTAGCACTTTCACAAACTCCTAGAGAATGTTTGTATCTTCTATGTGGCAGCTTGTTCTTAAGTACAGATTTTATATATTCTAAATCATACACATTTTCCACCTCTAGTTATTTAAGAAACTTGCATGCATTATGCAATTTCATCATTTATCATTAGCGCTTTCTGTATATAACCTATTTTTATAAATATAATATTCCACTGATTCAGGTATAATGTATTTTATACTTTCACCAAGCCCTATTCTTTTTCTTATATCAGTTGACGATATAGCTAAAGCAGGTACGGAAGTTACAAGAATATTAGCATCATATTTTTCATTTAATTCGGTTATCTTTTCCTTTAGCTTTTTTTCATCTATTCCAGGCCTGCTTGCAGCTATGAAATTACACAACGTTAGAAGTTCTTTTACATTTCTCCACGTTTCAAGTTCATATACTGCATCGGCTCCAGTAATAAAGTATAACTCGGCATCACAATCTATTTTATCCTTAAACTTTTTGATAGTATTTACAGTATAAGAAATATTATTATCTTCAATTTCAATTTTTGATACCTCAAAATTTGGATTTGTTATAGTTGCCAATAAAGTCATAAAATATCTGTCATTACTGCTCGATATGTTTTTACCCTGTTTATGTGCTGGTATCCCGACTGGTATAAAGTATACCATATCTAAATTAAACTGAGTTCTTATTTGCTCCGCCAAGACCAGATGTCCATAATGAATTGGGTCAAACGTTCCTCCCATTAATCCAATCTTTTTCATTTTTTCCTCCAACCTTTTAGGTCTAAAGTATCGGTAACAATACTAAAGTTCAATACATTTCTATGAGACTATATGCATAAATGGAACAAAAATAGTGGTCTCAAAACCACTATTTAGATTTTAACAGGACTAAAACTATCTAGGTAGTACAATCTGTGGATCTTCTTTAGCTTCTCTATATATAACAAATTTTCTACCTATAGCTTGAACAAATTCTGCTTTAGTCAACCTTGCCACTTCATTTGCGGCTTCCTTAGTATCTAAAATACTACTTTTTTGTATGTTTACCTTTATTAACTCACGGGCTTCTAATATATCATCTAACTGCTTTAAGAAACCTTCTGTTATACCTTCCTTGCCCATATGTACAATAGGGTCCATATTATGAGCTATTCCCTTTAAATAAGACCTTTGCTTACTAGTTATCAATTATATCATCTCCTTAATCGTAGTACTCAAATTCAATTTCATATATTTTTACTGTGTCTCCATCGGTTATCCCAAGTTCTTTAAGCCTCTCAAAAGCTCCTTTTTTCTTTAAGATACTTTGGAATCGTCTTATAGAATCGATGTCGCTGAAGTCAGTTGAGTAAACTAATTTCTCTATTGCCTTTCCTTCAACTATGTACAAGTCTTCTTCTTTTCTTATAATTAGTTCCTCTTTTTCCTTCTTCTCTAGTTTATATAGCTTATGCTCTGGATCTACTTCCTCTACTATAGGATCAACCTCTACCTTATCCAATAGTTCCGTTACATAAAGCATAAGTTCTTTAAGTCCAGTATTTGTAGCTGCTGAAATAGGGAAAACCTTATATCCCCTATCTGTCATAACCTTTTCAAATTCTTTGAATTTATCTTGATCCTCTAATAAATCTATCTTATTAGCAGCAATTACCTGCTGTCTAGATGCAAGCTTGGGGTTAAATAATTCTAATTCGTTATTAATTTTTTCAAAATCCTCTAGTGGGTCTCGACCTTCAATACCAGAAACATCTAGTACGTGTATTAACAGTTTTGTCCTTTCAACATGTCGTAAGAACTCGTGCCCAAGACCAATACCCTCATGGGCACCCTCTATCAGACCTGGAATATCTGCTAAAACAAAGCTCTTATGCTGCACAAGATCTACAACCCCTAGATTTGGAGTAATAGTTGTAAAGTGGTAATTTGCTATCTTAGGATTTGCCTTTGTTACTACAGAAAGTAACGTTGACTTTCCAACGTTTGGAAACCCTACAAGGCCTACATCAGCTAAAAGCTTAAGCTCTAATATTACATTACGCTCTTCACCATAATCTCCTGCCTCAGCAAAGGTTGGAGCTTGTCTGGTAGACGTCGTATAATGAACATTTCCCTTACCGCCTTTACCACCTTTAGCAATAACAGCTCTTTGCTTATTTTCCGTCAAATCAGCTATAACAGCACCTGTCTCTTCATCCCTTATAATAGTTCCTGGAGGTACTCTAAGAATCAAATCTTTGGCATCCTTACCAAACATTTTTTTAGCTTTACCGTTTTCTCCCGAATCAGCAATATACTTCTTTTTGTATCTAAAATCCATTAAGGTTCTTAAACCTTCGTCAACTTCAAAGATTATACTGGCTCCACGACCTCCGTCTCCACCATCAGGACCACCCGCAGGTACATACTTCTCTTTACGGAAGGAAACAGCTCCATTTCCTCCCTTTCCGCCTTTTAAATATATTTTTGCTTTATCTACAAACATTTTCATCACCTTTAAATGGGTATAAGTATTTTTTTCCAAAACAATTATACCAATAATTTTATGTAGTTCCAAGTTCCATATTGTAAATTCTTTATCTAGTTTTCCCTTATTTTCAATATGTAATTCGTTATCACTCTATCTTTATTATAAATTAAAAAACCCATACCTTACGTATGGGCTTTTAGTCAAATTATTGTGCTGCTTCATCTATAGGGTATACACTAACTTGCTTCTTAGTTTTACCCTTTCTTTCAAACTTAACAACGCCGTTTACTTTAGCGAAAAGAGTATCATCTCCACCTTTTCCTACGTTGTTACCTGGGTGAATTTTTGTTCCTCTTTGTCTTACTAAGATACTTCCAGCATGAACAGCTTGACCGTCAGCTCTCTTAACACCTAATCTTTTAGATTCACTGTCACGACCGTTCTTAGAAGAACCAACTCCCTTTTTACTCGCAAACAACTGAAGATTCATTTTGAATAACATCGCTTCACACCTCCTCGTCTTGAAGCTTTATATAATCGGAATACATTTCTATCGTACCTTTAATTCCAGTTAGCATAGTATCAAATATAATATTAGCCTTTTCTCTACGAGTAACATCGATGTTATCAGGAATTTCACAATAGAGAAATCCATCATTCATCTCATATGTAACATCTATGTTAGCAACATCATGTAAAGCCAATACGATTGTCTGAGTAAGTATAGATATGCTTGCACATACTATATCTTTTCCAACCTCATCAGCATATGCATGTCCTTCTACGCTGAATGATACTATATCTTTTCTATGATCTCTATTAATTGTTATATTAATCATATCTAATAGCCTTAAGCATTGATTTTTTCAATCTTAACTTTTGTGTATGGTTGACGGTGACCTTGCTTCTTTCTGTAGTCTTTCTTAGCCTTGTACTTGAACACAATAACTTTTGGTCCTTTACCTTGCTCTACTACAGATGCTTCAACTTTAGCACCTTCAACAAATGGAGCTCCAACTGATAATTTACCTTCATTTGAAACAACTAAAACTTTATCAAAATTGATAGTATCACCAGCAGTTACTTCAAGCTTTTCAACGAATAGAGTATCTCCTTCTTGAACTCTATATTGCTTTCCACCTGTTTCGATAATTGCGTACATTCTTACACCTCCTCAATCCAGACTCGCCAAATCTAGGTAACTTAACGTTTTTAAACCCGATATGAGCGGCTACAATGGATACAAAGCATAGGCTCTATATCCACAACATATACATGTTATCACAGCACAAATATAATGTCAACAAAATTATAGGGATTATTTCAAGACTTTTCATATCTGCGTTAATAAAACTCAATAAACGAAAGTAGGCTCTGAGGTTTCCTTTTGTGCGATTTTTATGAATCTGTTTTAACCTCTGTTCTTCAAACTAAAACAGGTTCATAGCATGAGCCAAAAGGATTCTCAGTGACTACTTGAGTTAGTTTAACTTTACAAGCGCAGATTTAGTCCTTTAAAATATCCTCAACCTTATTTAGTCTACCCTTATATGTGACTTCATAGTGATTTTCATGTATATTATTATTTCCTTTAATATATATTTTAATCTTTAATGCATTCTCCAATTCAGCTAAATAGTCTTTCATGTCATTGCAAAGTACTTTTTTTACTTCATCATTTAACTCAACTATTACGGCTTCAGAATTAGTGTGCAAAGCAATTCTTTTAAGTTCATTTTCTAGGCTACTTATAACGGTCTCTGGAGTTAGTATCATTCCGAGCCCATCACAATATGGGCATTTCTTTTCAAGTATTGAACTTATACGATTACGAACTTTTTTTCTAGTCAGCTCAACAAGTCCTAGACTCGTCATACCTAACACATTCGTTCTAACCCTATCCTTTGATAACTCTTCTGTTAAAAGCTCTAGTATTTCCTGTTCAGATTCCTTATTGAGCATATCGATAAAATCTATTATAATAATGCCACCTATGTCTCTTAGTCTAATCTGTTTTGCTATTTCCTTTACTGCTTCCTTATTAACATTAATAATAGTTTCAGATAAGTTATTAACACCAACGTATTTGCCGGTATTTACATCTATAATAGTTAAGGCTTCAGTCTTGTCTATTACAATATAGCCACCACTTTTAAGCCAGACTTTTCTACTTAAAGCTTGCTTAATCATTTTCTCAATACCATAGTAACTGAAAATATTTATCCCAGGATCAAAATATTTTACCCTATCCTTAAGATTAGGAGATATCAAATCTAGGAAATCCATAATTGTATTATAATTTTCCTTATCATTGATAATTAGCTCCCCTATATCATCTGTGAACAAATCTCTTATAGTTCTATGAATTAAATCTAGATCCTTATATAAAATTTTAGGTGGAAAGCCTAGTTTCTTATCTTTTTCGATTTTTTGCCAAAGTTTTAAAAGATATTTTATATCCTCTTCAAGGTCAGTCTTTTCCTTATTCTCAGCTTCAGTTCTTATTATTAAACCTAAACCATCGGGCTTAATCTCTTCTGCCATTTTTTTAAGTCTGTTTCTCTCTTCTTCGTCCTCAATTCTTCGTGATAAACCTATATAGTCAACATTTGTCATTAGAACTAGATACCTTCCTGGAAAAGTAAGGTGCGTTGTTACTCTTGCACCTTTACTATCCATAGGTTCTTTAGTAACTTGAACAATTATTTCCTGTCCATTTTTTACAACATCTCTTATGGAGACATCCCTTGAAGATATTTTTCTATCATTCAATATTTCCTGGGGAATTGCATCTTTAACATATAAAAAAGCATTCTTTTCTAGGCCTATATCTACAAAGGCCGCCTGCATACCAGGCAATACGTTTTTTACTCTACCCTTATATATATTCCCAACCAGTCTTTTTAAGTTTTTGCTTTCAATATGGTATTCAACCAATTCCTCATTTTCTAATAATGCAACGCGACTTTGGCTGAAACCAGAATCTATTATAATTTTATTCATTGCTTTCCCACCCTAAAGTTTAAATTATCGCATCAATTGGAACTAGTTTCTTATTTCCCTCTGATGAAAAAATTTCTATTCTA
Organism: Wukongibacter baidiensis; assembly: GCF_050888315.1. Classification (NCBI taxonomy): domain Bacteria; kingdom Bacillati; phylum Bacillota; class Clostridia; order Peptostreptococcales; family Caminicellaceae; genus Wukongibacter; species Wukongibacter baidiensis. The sequence continues at coordinate 5,987,352 of NZ_CP138202.1, read as the reverse complement.
TGTACCCTTATACTTTCAGTTTCAATTTCTACATTCTCTAAAAGTGCTAGCTTTTGTATTGCGATCTCAGGTTTTAAGTTTCCTTGGCTTCCCGTTGATACAGTCATTTTGAAAATAATCTCATTGCCATCTAATGATAAAGCAATAATTTCCTTAATCAAACTTCTAATATCAACTGTTTTTACCTTTCCTCTTTTACCTCGCTTTTCATGTGAGATCTCATTACGGCTTAAGAACTTTTTGATAAAATCATTTAATTCTTCCAAACTATAATTCTTTTTTAAACGACACTTAATAATGTAAGTAGCATCTTCTACAATGCTCATAAGAGATTTGCTCTTATTGTCAATATATTTAGCTTTAAGGAACTTTATACCTTCAGGTAACACATTGTTAAGATTATCTACAAACTCCTTTGTATCGAGCTTCTCATCAAGCTCAACAGTTAAATATTCACCCTCACTTGAAACACCTACTGCTAGGGGAGCAGCAAAGGCAATCTTAGGATGCGGATTGAATCCTTGTGAAAACTTTAGTGGCACACTAGCCCTTCTAAAAGCTCTTTCAACCAACTTAATCAGTTCCAAATGGGATAGAAATTTCATTCTGTCTTGTTTAGTAAATTTAACTAGCATCTTAAACATTAGCAAACACCACCTATAAAACCATTATTTATTCCACAACCTGTACAGCCATCCCTACAATCACTTGTCAATTTCTCTTCTTTAGACTTTTCATTTTCATTTACTAGATATTGTTTAGTAACACCCACATCTATATGATCCCAAGGCAATATTTCATCGTATTCCCTTCTTCTATTTGCATAGAATGCTGGATCAAGACCGCATTCATCTATCGCTTCCATCCACTCGTTATACTTGAAGTGCTCTTGCCATCCGTCAAATTTACATCCCTTTTCAAAGGCTCTTATAAGAACTTCACCAAGTCTTCTATCGCCTCTTGCAAATACACCTTCAAGGAAGCTTGTCTTAGAATCATGATAATTATATGAAATGTTCTTATGCTTTAATTTGCCCTTTAAGTGGTTTTGCTTTTCTATTAAATCATCAATCTTATCTTGAGGCTCCCATTGAAACGGAGTAAATGGCTTAGGTACAAAGGATGAAGTACTGATAGTAACCTTTAAGCCCTTATTTCTCTTCTCCTTTGGAACATTATAATAACTATCAACTACCTTCCTACCTAAATCAGCAATCCCATCAAGATCGTCATATGTCTCTGTTGGTAAGCCTATCATGAAATATAGTTTTACAGTGCTCCATCCAAGTCCAAAGGCATTAGATACAGCATCTATCAAATCCTTTTCAACTACTCCTTTATTTATAACATCTCTTAGTCTCTGAGTCCCAGCCTCAGGAGCAAATGTAAGACCAGTCTTTCTTACTTTTTGAATTTCTTCAATAAGTTTAATTGAGAAAGAGTCTAGTCTTAGGGATGGTACTGATATTCCAACCCTATTATTTAAATACTTATCTATCAACGCTCTAACAAATTCATTTAATTCTGAGTAATCGCTTGTACTTAATGATGATATAGAAATTTCTTCAAATCCTGTATTCTTTAAGAGCTTATCTACTAGTTCTAAGGCTTTATCAGACGTTCTTTCTCTTATAGGTCTATATATCATTCCAGCCTGACAAAATCTACAGCCCCTTGTACAACCTCTAAATATCTCAATCATCGCTCTATTATGTACAACATCAGCAAATGGTACAATTACCTTTTCAGGATAAAAAGCATCATTAAGATCTTTAATAATTCTTTTCTTTACCTTAGCAGGATATTCTTCCTTCTTTGGCTTAACACTTTCAATAGTTCCGTCTTCCTTATAACTAACCTCATAAAAGCTTGGTACATATATTCCCTCTATCTTACTCACTTCTTCTAAGAACTTATCTCTATTAAATCCTTTACTCTTTATTTCCCTGTAAATATCCAAAACTTCAATTAGTGATTCTTCACTCTCACCAAGGGTAACAATATCTACAATTTCCGCTAAAGGCTCTGGATTATATGAACATGGCCCACCAGCAATAATTATTGGATGAGATTCATCTCTCTCAGAACTCCTTAGTGGAATTTTCCCTAAGTTTAGCATATTTAAAATATTACTATAGCTAAGTTCATATTGAAGGGTAAAACCTATAATGTCTAGGTCACTCATAGGACTACGAGTCTCTAGAGTAAATAAAGGGACATCTTCTTCTCTTAGCACCTCTTCCATATCGATCCAAGGAGCAAATATTCTTTCACAATAAACATCCTCTACTTCGTTAAGTAGATTATAAATTATGTGCATACCTAAGTGAGACATACCGACTTCATATGTATCTGGAAAGGCAAATCCAAATCTTATCAAATTTTCATTTATGTCTTTTTTATAGCTGTTTATTTCTCCTCCAATGTATCTACTAGGTTTTTCTACTTTATAAAGTATTTCTTCTATTCGTTCATTCATTAATGTTCCTCCTTGAAATAGTATCTTAATCCTGAATTATTTATGAATAATTCGGCTTTATCATTAGTATTGCATTATTGTATATTATACATGCTTTTTGTATATAAAGAAATACAATATATAATTTATTTTATATTACTGCATACAGATTTTGACGATTTTTTGTAAAGCACTATCATAATAACAGTATACCATCATCAAATACCTGTTACACTATAATCTATATACAATTCTGGATCAACAACATCATTATTAATCCACAACTCAAAGTGTAAATATGAAGTTTGTAAATCACCTATCTCTCCGATTCTTTGTCCTCTAATAATTCTTTCATTTTCTTTGACATAGGTCTTTTCTAAGTTGCTGTATAGGGAAAAAGTACCTTCTCCATGGGATATTTTCACAAACTTTCCTAGAGAGTCACTTTCACCAACCTTTTCAATTACTCCATCCTTTATAGATTTAATAATTGTCAGATCTGTGGCTTTTATATCTATACCTCTTTGAAATGTTTGATTATTTGTAACAGGGTCATATTTTTCCCCATAGGAGGATATTATTATTCCATCTACAGGTTTAGATAAGTTCAAATTATTTCCAAGCCTATTAAATACCGGCACTGTTTTAACTGTGTAATCCCTTAGCTGTGACGCATACTCCTTTGTCTTATCAATACTCTCTTTATAGTTAAACTCTGCATAAATGACCTTTTTTAGAAACAAAGAAGTTTCATTTGTAATGGGAGTATTGAAACTCTTTAGCATAATAATCAATAATACAATTATTATTGATATTAAAATCTGAGCCAACAGCTTTGTAATGAAACTAGTAGGTTTTCTATTCCCTCTTCCCTGTCTATATTGCTTATATCTATAATTGTTTTTCCTGTGCCTATTTATTGCATTTCTTCTATAGGACTTATCCATAGTTACCTCCTTAAAAATGTATTTATAGAACCTTAACCCAGATTATTCATGAGTAATCCAGGCTTAACGTTATTTATCTATAATATATTTTTAAGGAGGAATATTTATTACTATCAAATGGACAAAAGTTCGATAAAAGCCCGTAGCATTCTTTAGAGAATTTCAACCTTTTTTCCATGAAAAAAGACCCCACCACCTAGATTATTCATAGAAATTTCAAAGCTCTGCTGCGCTCTTTCAAACTTTCCATGAACAATCCGGGTTAGAGGAATCTCTCTAGAATTTTATCTTCTTATTTCTCATCGAGACGTTTAAAACTAGTCCCAATGCAATCATACTAGTTATAATAGAACTTCCACCATAACTTAAAAACGGAAGTGTAACTCCAGTAACAGGCATAATACCTATAGTCATCCCTATATTCTCTATTACTTGAAAAGCAAACATGAATGTAACACCTGTAACAACTAGCATTCCATAAATATCCTTAGCATTTTTACCTATAATAACCATTTTATATAAAAAGAGAAAATACAAAAGTAATATAGCAGCACAACCAACTAGACCTAGTTCTTCACCTAAAACCGCATAAATGAAGTCAGTTTCCTGAACCGGTAAAAAGTCTCCCCTATGGTAGCTCCCTTTGAATATTCCCTTTCCATACAACATTCCTGATCCAATAGCAGTTTTTGACTTATTTACGTGATAGTTTAAGGAAGCATCAGATGGGTTTAGAAAGGCATCAATTCTCTTTTTCTGATGGGGCTTTAAAAAATTATAAACCAGAGGCATCGATGAAATCCCAATTAACCCTCCATACACTACAATTTTCATGTTTATACCCGCCACAAACACCATCCCAAAAGCTATTATAACAAATACTAGAGCCGAACCTAAGTCTGGCTGCTTCAAAAGTAAAAATACAAATGGAGAAACAAAAATAAGTGGTCCAATCAAATCCCTAATAGTATTAAGATTTTCATATCTATGCTCAACATATTTTGCAAATGATAATATGAAACCAAGTTTAGCAAGTTCAGATGTCTGAAAATCTATTCTTCCTAGACTTATCCAACTTCTGGCCCCACCTCTCAAGCTTGGGTCTATCGCAAGGCCTGGAACATAAACCAATAATAATAATAGTATTGAGATCACATACAAAATTTTATAGGCTTCACCAAAGGAATTATAATCAAGACACAATATACCCAATATCGCTAAGGCACCGATTACAAAGGCGATTATTTGGATTTTAGGTTGTCTTTTTATTCCATTTTCCAGTATATCATCTATAGCTTCTTTAAATGATGTATCCTTAGTTAAATCTATGACATTTGTTGCACTAGTAATTATTACTACTCCAATCATAAATATTACTATTACTATGGCAATTAGTCCAAGATCAATATTTTTAAGTAATCTTCTATCAAACATAAAACACCTCATAGGGTTAAACCCAGATTAAATATTTTACCTTAAAGAATTATAACATAAAATCCTTCCTCTTCTCAACTTTATTATAACCCAGTTTAAGTAGAAATTTATACAATAAAACTTAAGATAACTGAAAGTCTTTCAATAAAAAAAGCCCTTTTATAGTCGGGCTTCAAAATAAGACATATAATTTACCTGTTTTTCATCTTCTTTATCGGAATATTTGCTACAAGCGCAGGCATAACTTTGTCATCGGGCCTCTTTGTCTTAGTGATTCTAATATCTAATCCATCTTCATCAATTTCCATATAATCTGAAATCACATTTAGTAGGTCTCCCTTGACCATTTCTAAAAAGTTTGCAGAACAGTTAGTCCTATCATGAACCAAAACTAGCTTCAACCTGTCCTTTGCAACATCTTTACTTGTTCCCTCAGATTTACCAAAAAACTTAAAAACGTCTAGCATTGGTTTCCCCCCTACTTATTTAGTCCAAATAATTTAGCTAATCTAACCATGAACCCCTCTTGAATATCAAGATCTAAAAATGGAACCTCTTCCCCAGTTATCCTTCTAGCAATGTTTCTAAAGGCTTGTCCAGCCAAAGATTTTTCATCCTTTGCTGCAGGCTCACCTTTATTTGTAGAAATGACAATGTATTCATCGTCAGGTACTATCCCCAATAAATCTATAGCTAAGATATCTGTCATATCCTCGATGTTCATCATATCTCCCTTTTTAACCATCTCAATCCTTATTCTATTTACAACAAGGAGCGGATCATTTAATTCAGCAGCTTCCAAAAGTCCAATAATTCTATCGGCATCCCTCACAGCAGATATTTCTGGAGTTGTAACAACAACAGCCCTATCAGCTCCTGCTATTGCATTCTTAAATCCTTGCTCAATACCAGCAGGGCAATCTACTAATACATAATCAAACGTTTCTTTAAGCTCATTGCACAGATCCTGCATTTGCTTTGGAGAAACAGCATTCTTGTCTTTTGTTTGTGCTGCAGGTAATAAATGTAGTCCATCAAATCTCTTATCCTTTATTAGACCCTGCTTTAGTCTACAAACTCCTTCCACTACATCAACTAGATCATAAACTATTCTATTTTCTAAACCCAAAACAACATCTAAATTTCTTAGTCCGATGTCTGCATCTAAAACAACTACTTTCTTTCCTAGTATTGCAAGGCTTGCGCCTATATTTGCAGTAGTAGTAGTTTTACCAACTCCGCCTTTTCCGGATGTAATAACAATAACTTCTCCCATAGCAATTCCCTCCTGTAAAATTATCTATTTTTTTGTAAGATACGGCTCAATTTGGATCATTTCATCCCTAATAAAAGCTATCTCGGGATATTTAGGATTATAGGCACTATTGTCAGGAGCCCTTGCTATAAAGCTTCCTATTCTAAGTTGTGTAGGTTGAAGTTTAAAGGCCGAAACACTGGCTTCGTTATTACCATTGGCACCGGCATGTGCTATGCCTCTCAAAGCTCCCATTACAACTATATTTCCATAGGCAACAACCTCAGCTCCAGGATTAATATCCCCTATAACAACTACATTGCCTTCAAATTTAATTTTTCTTCCAGAACGTACTGTTGACTTGACAAATTTAGTTATTCCTTCTTCTAATCCCATAAAAACTTCTTCTTGCTTTGAGCACTCTACCGGCTGCTTCTCTACCATAACCATTCCAAATCTATCGTTGATTAAATCAATTATTTCACTTTCTTCGTTGTCACTTAGTTCTCTACCTTCAAATCCGACTATCTTAGCTCCTACAAAAAAATTTTTTGTCTTTTCTAGCCTTTCAATTAATTGTTGCTTTAACTTCTCATACTCACAGGATTCATTAAGATGTATGATCAAACCATCCTTTGTTCCTTTAAATTCTATATTATTATTAAGAGTCATTTAAAAGCTACCTCCATATTTATAACGATATACAAAGTCTGACAGTAAAAACCTCTACACTTATAACTCTACATTGATCTGTAGGCTAACTAGATTTTTGTGTTCTTACTCTAAGGAATCCCACTATATAAGTTAAAATACAAAATTGCAGTTATATTAATATTTCTTCAATAGATGAGATTTTCCTTCTTTTATATATGAAATTATTATAAATAATGCTGAGGCACTAATATTCCTCAGCATTTTCCTTTGTAATTCTGACTTCTATTAGATTATGTAAATATTGGAAATCTATCTTCATTCCCAAATCCATCTAATTATTCGTACTTTCAACCTCGTCTTCAACGGGCAATTCCAATTTGAAGTACTCGGCAAACATTTCTCTTGCAATAGGAGCACCATATCCTCCATGCCCTCCTTGGAATAAAAGGGTTACAATTGCAATTTCCGGTTCTTCATAGGGTGCAAAGGAAACAAACCAAGCAAAGTTATCATAATCCTCTTTAAACCTATCAATATCCTCATCTGTGACTCTGTTGTCTGTTAATTGCTTAATCGCTTCCCTCATTCTTGTACCTTCATCAAAGTATCCCTTAGTCAATCTGGTTATTATTTTCTTCTTAGCCCTGTCTCTTCGGGCTCTAACATTGTTTATTTCTTTCTGTTCCTTATCGTCATTTCCATTCTCACTACCAGAATTAGCTTGCTCTAAGGCAGCCAGTTCTTCCTGAATCTTTTCTAACTCGTCCTGTAACTTCGATATTTCTTCTTTTCTCTGATTTAAAATCTCCAATGACTTCGAATTTATACTCTCAAAGGAAATATCAGGAGCAATCTGACTTAAGTATTGCTTTAAATAATCGACTTCACTTTCTGGAGGTATTTTACCAAATCTTTGAGCTGTTCCTGTTTTAGCGGCTACCTTAACAGGGAAATCCTTAAATAGCTTTCTAGCCGTTCCTTCTGATCCCTGTGTTACTTTTAGCATACCTTTCTTTATGTGATTTAAATTATTGTCATTCTTTAATACAATTTTTTCGGCAGGTTTTCCTTTAACAATCTCATCTCCGACTTTCTTAGTCAGCCTCAAGTCATTTAGATATCCACCATTCGCAATAGCCGATATATATCTTGCCATCTGAATCGGAGTATAGGCGTGATCACCTTGCCCAATAGAAAGGTTAAAGGCATCTCCCTCTTTAAATTTCATCTGATTAAAATAACTGTATTTAACCAAATCTGCTAACTCATATATTTTCTCTTCCTTAACTCCAATATTTTTAAGATCTCTAATAATTTTTCCCCTTGAAGGATTTTCGTCCCCCCAATTAACTATTTCAGAAACTACACTGCTTAATTTCTCTTCATCATTGAGTATCTCATCCTCAAAGTAATTCTTAGCAGTTGCTTCTAGTTTTCTTTTTAATAAGTACTTTATATTTCTTGCTTTTCCTTCAGGGTCTGGCACACCATAGGAAACTTCTCTTATTTCAATTCCAGTTTTATCACCCAATCCAAATTTTGTAGCATAATCTAAAAATGTATTAATACCTATCCCAAGATTTAAAGGCTTCTTCTTGTAGTAATCATAATCCATAGAAAGATTAAAGAAGTAGTAGTTAACCGATTCTTCAATAGCCTTATACAAATCTATATTGCTTCCATGGGACATTCTATAATCGTTCCACATCCAACTACCAAAGGTTTTATCTCCAATTTTTATATACTTACCATCAACAAATTGCCTAGTAGGATCTAACCCATTTTCTATAGCACCTAAACCAACGAGCATTTTAAATGTTGACCCAGGTTGCACAGCAGTGAATGTAGCAATATTATATAAAGGTCTTGGAGCTATAGGGTCTCTTTTATTTTTAGGTAACAAGCTCTTATAATCCTTGTTCGATATACCAGTTGCAAAAAGCTCCGGAGAATAAGACGGATAATTTGCCAGCGCTAGAATCTCACCTGTCTTTACATCAACCGCTACAACAGCACCTGAAGTAGCATTCTTAAGGGTCTTATCACTAAAGGTGTAATCTCCCCATTTACTTTCAAAGGTACCACCCTTTCGTACCTCTTCAAGGGCATACTCTAAATTGTCTTCAGCAATTTTTTGCAGTTTAGCATCTATAGTCAAGTAGATATCCTTGCCAGGCATAGGCTTTATAAATTCCTCTAACTCATTTACCGTTCTTCCATAGGTATCAACTTCAACAGATTTTACTCCATTCTGTCCCCTTAATACTAGTTCATATTTTCCTTCAATTCCGGTTTTACCAATTATATCATTTTTAGAATATTTGTATTCATCTACGTATTTCTTTATTTCCCATTCCCTAGATATTTTCCCAAGATATCCTATTACATGTGCTGCCAAGTTGCCACTCTGATAATGCCTTTTTGGTTCTATAGCAACACCAATACCAGGTAACTCCATTCCATCCTCTTCAATCAGTATAGCACTCTCTTCTGATATATCCGATGCAATTCGAAGAGGGAAATATTGCAAATAACCCTGTTGCTTTAGGGCATGCTTAATGATTAGAATTTTTCTTGCATCATTATCTGAGTACCCTGTGCTAATATTATATTTATCTCTTATTTTTTTAAAGGCTTCCTTAGCGTCGATATTGATATCTAAACGATAGCTATTTAAAAAACTTTCCTTCTCTATTTGAGCCAAAAACTTCATCTTGCTGACAGAAATTGGAGGAGTTATGTTCATCGCTATTAAATACTCTTGAGCCTTTCCCTTCTCCAAATCCTCAAAAGGTAGGTTTTCCTCTACAATTTTATTAAATACTGCCTCTGCATCCTTCAAATTTTCATAGCCTTTACCTAAAGATTCAAGCCAGTTTTCGATATCCCTATCATGGGAGTAGTAGTAATTGCCATCTTCAATAAGTATAGGGAACTCAATATGCTTTTCACCATTTCTATCTAGCAGATCTATTAGCTTAATCGCAACTTCTTCCAGTTCCTTTTTAGGCAATTCACTTCTAACTAGCTGCACAGTAAAACTAGGCACATTTCCAGCTATCAATACACCATTCCTATCCTTTATTTCTCCTCTAGGCGCTACAATCGGAATATCCTTTTTTCTGATATTTTCGGAATTCTCCCTTCTCTTTTCCCCTTCAACAATAGTTAAATTTGAAAGTCTTACAAAGAGAATTAGAAAAATTATTACAAACCCCAAAATTATTTGATTATTTCTATCCTTTAATTTTTCTATCATATCTCTCATCCCCAATATTAATATACTTTTCTATAGAATATCCTATAAAAAACAATACCCACGACTAGATTATATACGACCTCTATCATAACCACCGATTTCAAGACAGTAAGGTAATTAACCGGTTGTCTAAGAAAGTGCATAAATACAAAATATATACTGTGATAATATATTGTGGTACTTAATATAAACAAAAATGGTGTAACAAGATTGTCCTTAAAAACCTTGTTTTCTACCCCACCTATAATGTACCCAATCGAAGAGTATATTAGTATATTTATACCTATAGCCTTTCCGAAAAAAAGGTCCTGTAATAACCCCGCTATAATGCCAGTCATAACGCCCCTTTTCCTTCCATATAGGATACTAATCGTTACTACTATCAATAATGCAGTATTAGGCAAGATTCCTCCAATACGAAAATATTGAAAAATAGTAGACTGAAGTATAAAATTACCAATAATCATTGCCACTAACCAATATACATTCATTTTAGACCCCTTTAGTTCTCAAGATTTTTCTTGGGTATAACAAAAACCCTATTCAATTTCTTAAAGTTCACACTCGGCTCAACTAAAATACTCTTCAGTAACTCGTCCTCATTTACAATAACCTCTTTTATCCTCCCAATTTGAATTCCTCTAGGATATAATCCAAGTCCTGAAGTTACTATTTGATCTCCTATTTTAACCTCAGCCTCATGATCAAATAAATAACCCTTTAGGATTGCCTCTCCATCTCCATTGATTAAACCAATATTACCATTTTCTTCACTTAGAGTTTCAAAGCTTACACGACTTCTGTTGTCAATGATTGTTATTACCTTAGCCCACGAATCACCAACTTCATAAACTAAGCCAATCAATCCATCTCCATTTATTACAGTACTATTTTTCGTTATACCATCCTTTAGCCCTACATCAATCGTAAAAATACTAAACCAATTACCCGGATCCTTGGCAATTACGTTACAAGTAACATACTCCCCTATATTATTGTCTTTGGCGTAATTCAAAGCTTTTTTGAGACCTTTTAAGTCTTCATATTCCCTCATGCTAAGCTTTAATTTAATCACATCGTTTTGAAGCTTAACATTTTCTTCCCTTAGCATTTTATTCTCTTCATCAAGCTTCCAAATATTCAAAACAGGATCTATTAGATCAGATATAAAAGTACTCCCTAATTGGAGAAATCTTTGTATCGGAGTCAATGTATTTCCAACCATCTTTTCAGCCGATGTTAAATTACTTCTGCCCCCAAAGGTGATTCCTATTATAACGAGTAAAATGATAGTAACAATTGTTACTATCATTATTTTGCTTTTAAACATATTAAACATTGCTAATCACCACTTTTTACTTTTCTTTTATAGTTTAAATATTTATTCTTTAACCTATCTACTTAAAGACTCCTCCTTGGAGAAATAAATACTCTCTTAAGTAAGTCATAGTTTTCAAGTGCAACACCTGTACCTAACGCAACACAGTCTAGTGGTTCCTCAGCTATACCTACAGGCATACCTGTTTCTTCTTTTATAAGCTTGTCTAAGCCATCTAGAAGGGCCCCACCACCAGTTAGCATTATTCCATGCTCCATTATGTCTGACGCAAGCTCTGGAGGCGTTTTTTCTAATGTTATTTTAATACCTTCAATTATTGAATTAACAGGTTCTTTTAAAGCATTTAATATCTCAGTAGAAGTTACAGTAAGGGTCTTTGGAAGTCCAGTAACCAAATCTCTACCCCTTATTTCCATTCTTTCTTCCTTAACCTTTGGGAATGCTGACCCAATTGTTATTTTAGTTTCTTCAGCAGTTCTCTCACCAATCATTAAGTTGTATTCCTTCTTAATATAGTAAACTATTGATTCATCCATTTCATCTCCACCGATTCTTATGGACTTACTTGTAACAATACCACCTAATGAAATAACAGCAATCTCAGTTGTACCTCCACCGATATCAACAACCATACTTCCAGTCGGTTCAGCAACTGGCAATCCAGCACCTATAGCGGCTGCCATTGGTTCCTCGATAAGATATGCTTCCTTTGCTCCAGCCTGTTCAGAAGCTTCGATCACGGCCCTCTTCTCAACCTCAGTAACACCTGAAGGTACGCAGACTAAAACCCTTGGTCTAAAAAGCAGTGAACTATTAGGATACGCTCTTTTAATAAAGTACTTTAACATACTTTGAGTTGTATCAAAATCTGCAATTACTCCATCCTTAAGTGGTCTAATAGCTATAATATTTCCAGGAGTTCTACCAATCATCTTCTTTGCCTCTAAGCCAACCGCAAGTACATCCTTCGTATCTTCCTGTATAGCTACAACTGAAGGTTCACGAACCACTATTCCTTTCCCTTTAACGTTAACCAATGTATTAGCTGTACCTAAATCTATACCAATATCCTTACTAAACATATTAAATAATCCCATTTGTCTTCTCCTTCCTTAGTTGCCAATCCTTTTGCATATACAACTTAACGATTTATTTTATGATTTCCTAGTATCTATCTATTATAGAGATTCAAGAAAAACTATATAGAGATTCCAGTCAAAACTTTAATTTATACACATCAAAATTCCCCAGAAACATCGGGTATTTTGATATCTATAAATTAAGATTTTCTTGCAACTCTCTATATTAAAGAATTCTCTTTAAGACTAAAATAGTCACCGTCACCGATAATAATATGATCTAATACTTCAATACCTATAATTTTACCTGCTTCAATTAATCTTCTAGTAATATTTATGTCTTCTTTGCTAGGTTCAGGGTTACCACTTGGATGATTATGTAACAGTATGACAGCGGCACTGCTCTTCTTAATAGCCCTGTTAAATACTTCCCTTGGATGAACGATTGAAGCGTTAAGACTTCCTATAGAGATTGTCTCAAAGGCTATTATCTCATTCTTGGTATTTAGAAAAACCACTTTAAAATGCTCTTTTTCTAAAAACCTCATATCATTTATAAATATATCTATTACATCCTTAGGAGATTTTATTGTCTTTTTTAATTCTAGCTGACTCATTGACAATCTATTTCCAAGCTCAACAGCAGCAATAATTTGACAGGCCTTACTCTCACCTATACCCTTTATTTCACGAAGCTCTTCAACAGTACAATTGGCTAAAAATCTTATCCCTTTTTTATCATGGCTGAGTACAGTGCTAGCAAGCTCAAGAGCTGATTTTTCCTTAGAACCTGTCCTAAGCAATATCGCTAACAGTTCGCTATTAGATAAAGTATGTGATCCATACCTAACCAGCCTTTCCCTCGGTCTTTCATTTTCAGGCATATCCTTTATTGTTAAATTATATTTAATCATATCTAACACTCCAACACTGCAAAGAAGATTTTGAATTCATTACATAATAAAGCATAGTAAACTTTTTTTAATTTAAAGTACCATTATATCTTTAATTACAGGGATTTAAGTAAAGACTTTAATCTATAAATATCCAAAACTCCCAAAACCGCCAAGTATTTGTACATTTATAAATTAAGTTATACTATGTAAACCCTATATACATAGCTTATAAAGCCTCTAGCTATAAGACGGATATATCAAAATGCTTAAATAATATCTCTTCAAGCTTTGCTACAGGTAATCCAACAACATTAAAATAATCGCCTTCTATCCACTGGACAATAGTGGCTCCAAAGCCTTGTATACCATATGATCCAGCTTTATCCCACACTTCTCCAGTATCAATATATTTTTTTATCCTATCGTCAGATAGTTTTTTTATCTTTACCTTCGTTTTTTCATATGTAACAATTTTCTTATGGGTATCACTTTCTATAACTGCTATCCCAGTATATACATAATGTACATCATTCTGCAAAGCATTTAGGGTCTCATAGGCCTCTTCATATGATCCAGGCTTCCCTAAAACCTTATCCTTATATACTATTGTATCTGCAGCTATAACAACTGTCCCACTGTCTAAGTTTTTTGATACATCTAATGCTTTCTCTAGTGCTAATGCCATCACTATATGCTCAGGCAATTCACCCTCTTTAACTTTTTCTGGGGTATCACTTTTAATAATATCAAAATCCAAATTCAAGTTTTCTAATATCTCACGTCTTCTTGGAGAAGAAGAAGCTAAAACCAATTTTTTATCCATAAAACACCTACAGTCTATTAAATATTATAATGGAAATTACTAAACCAATAACACTGGCTAAGTTTATTTTCATAGTAAATCCAAAGGTTAATTTTATAACATTTAAATCCAAGGGAGTTGGCTCTAGTCCAATTGACTTACTATAGCCTAACCATTTGATACTATCACGAAATATATCCCCTATTACGCCCCCAATAACTAATCCCACTAGCAATAATAGCAACAAAAGCCACGGATTTCTATTCTTTCCTCTCACAATAGATGCCCCCTCCTTAATCTACTTATAGAGAGTCAAGGAAAACTGTTAATTTATACATACTCAAAGCCCTTAAAATTATATAGTATTCCCATATGTATAAATCAAGTTTTGCTATACGGACTCTATATAGTAAGTGTGTTTATATATAATTCTCATTTGTTATTATATCCAATTCGTGCATTAATATCTATTATTTGGTTTTTTAACTAATAATTTTTTCCAAAAAAAATAGATTGCAAAGCATTGGAAATCTTAGTTCTAAACTTATGTATACAATTTAAGTTTAGCATTTAGTAAAAGCTATTACAAGTAGAATTTTTTACAAATGTAAATATTAGGTTCAAGGTCATGAATTGTAAAATATGGAAACAACAGCAAATAAAGCCTATGACACTTTTTTATCCAAAAGTATCATAGGCTTTGTTAAACTTCTTGCTACTATTTTCCTATTTCATTTCTATGGTTTTTTTCGGACACTTTTGCTCACATGCTCCACATCCGATACATTTATCCTCAATAATCTTATGCTTACCCTTAAGTTCACCCTCTATTGCATCCACTGGGCAAACTTTCTTACATAAGGTACATCCAACACAGCCATCCTCTATTATTACTGCTTTTCTACGCTTATCGAAATTAGCGTAAATTGCTTTAGTAGGACACTTTTCAGCACATAGCATACAATTAGTACACTTATCATAGTTTACCTTAGCAATATTATCTTTAACTTCAATAGCATCAAACGGACAAACCTTAGCACAAATCTTACAGCCTATACATCCAACACTACATTTTTCCTTTACAGGCTTACCCATTTCCTTGTTGTTACAGTCAACAACTACATCCTGCTCAAAAGGAACCATGTCAATAACATTCTTTGGACAAACTTCGATACATTTACCACATGCTGTACATTTTTCAGGAATTATTCTTGCTAAATTCCCGTCTGTTATTTCTATGGCATCAAATTGGCAGGCCTTCACACAGGTTCCAAGCCCTAAACATCCAAAGCTACAGCTCTTACTTCCTCCGCCTATCATAGCCGCTGCTTTACAGTCTTGAATACCAAAGTACTCATACTTTTCTTTACAATTATCTTTGTCACCCATACAAATAACCCTTGCTACTTGTTTCACACTGTCACCAGCGTCGACACCCATTATTTCAGCAATCTTACTAGTACAGTCTGGGCCTCCAACAGGACATCCATTTACAGGTGCTGTTCCGTCAACAACTGCATTTGCAAAGCTGTCACAACCTGGAAGTCCGCAACCACCACAGTTAGCACCAGGTAGTGCATCTCTAATAGCAAGCGCTCTAGGATCTATTTCAACAGCAAACTTCTGTGAAGCAAAGGCAAGTCCAGCACCAAACACAAGACCCATTCCGCCTAAGCTTATACCTGCAAGAAGTATATTATTCAAATCCATAGTATCACCCCTTCTCTAAGTCGTTCAAAAGCTTAAGTCATTTAGATTTATCAAGATGATTACACTAATCCCGCAAATCCTAAGAATGCTATTGACATTAAGCTAGCAGTAATAAGTGCTATAGGAAATCCTTTAAAAGGAGTAGGTACATCCGCAACCTCCAGCTTTTCTCTGATCCCAGCAAATAACACTATAGCTAGGGAGAATCCTATAGCCGCACCAATTGAATGAACAATTGTTTGAATTAAACCAAATTTAAATTGTATATTAAGTAACGCAAGCCCTAGAACCGCACAGTTAGTTGTTATAAGTGGTAAGAAAACACCAAGTGCTTGATAAAGTGTCGGACTCATCTTTTGAAGTACAATTTCAACAAACTGAACTAATGAAGCTATAACTAGTATAAAAGCTATAGTTTGCAGATATTCAATATTGAAAGGTACTAATATTAATTTCTGAACAAAATAAGTCAGTATTCCTGCTAACGTCATAACAAAGGTAACTGCCATACCCATTCCCATCGCTGTTTCAACTTGCTTAGAAACACCTAGGAAAGGACAGATTCCAAGGAATCTTGATAGAACAAAGTTATTTACTAATATTGAACTAACAAGTAGCACAAAGATACCTGCATTTTCCATATTATTCCCTCCTAAACTATATTAAGGGTTATTTTCTAATTACCCTATGCCGATCTCGACTTTAATACATTATTAATTGCTAACAATATACCTAGGGCTAAGAATGCACCTGGAGGTAATATCATAATTAAAGCAGGCTTATAAGCAGCGCCAAAAATGCTAAAGCCAAAAATACTTCCAGCACCAAATAGTTCTCTAATAGCTCCTAATAATGTTAATGCCCATGTAAATCCAAGTCCCATTCCTATACCGTCGAATGTAGAACCTAATATACCGTTTTTAGAAGCATATGATTCCGCCCTTGCAAGTATAAGACAGTTAACAACTATAAGTGGTATAAACAGTCCAAGTGACTTGTAAAGAGCTTGCATATAACCTTCCATTAACATTCCTACCATTGTAACGAAGGTAGCAATTACAACTATAAATATTGGAATCCTGATTTTGCTAGGAACAACTTTTCTAAGTAAAGATATAACTACATTGGAACAAATCAAAACCGCTGTTGATGCAAGACCCATACCCAATCCATTTTTAGCAGAAGTAGTAACCGCTAGAGTAGGACACATTCCTAACAATTGAAAAAATATTGGGTTTTCCTTAAAGAGTCCATTCATTAAATTCTTAACTGGATTCAATATATCTCACCTCCACTATTATTTACCTGAGATTTCCTTGAAGGTATCTATCGCTATGTTTACCCCTGCTGTTACAGCATCAGAAGTAATTGTCGCTCCTGAAATCGCTTGAATCTGATTCTCTTCTGTTGGCTCAGTTTTAGTAACTGCGATTTCAGTTTCTGCGCTCTTATTTTCGTATTGGTCATAGAATGAAGGTAATGCAGCATTTGCTCCTAGTCCCGGTGTCTCTTGGTGATTACCAACCCTAACACCAGTAACCTTTCCTTCCATACCTATTCCTGTCATAACCTCAACAGTTCCACCATAACCCGATGGAAGAGTCTTGAAGGTGTAGCCTACAACGCTGTCTCCCTTGTATCCAGCGAAGACTTCAGCAACCTTATTGTTTTTACTAACTATCTCATTAAGTTTATCTTCTTCTAAAGGCTTAAAGTTTTCCGCACTAGGCAAAATACTCTTTCTAGCCTCTTCATTTGCTAAATTTCTTTGGAACGCAATTTGATCCTTAGTAACTTCATTTGTAATAGCCAAAGCTCCAGCTGCAACTACACAAACAATCAATAGTATTATTCCTAATTTTACTATTTCCTTCATGTTACTTCACCTCCCCAAAAACTCTAGGGCTAGTATACTTATCAATAAGTGGTGATGCTACGTTCATTAATAGTATAGAATATGACACACCCTCTGGATATCCACCATAAAGCCTGATTATACTTGTGATCAATCCACAGCCTAAGGCAAATATTATCTGACCCTTAGGTGTTACAGGAGATGATGAATAATCAGTTGCCATATAAATAGCACCTATCATAAGTCCACCTGCTAGTACTTGATATATCATAAAGTACGGATCCCATCCACCAAGTACAAATGTCATTACTGCAACTGTTGCTATGTATATTACCGGTATACGAGGAGTTATTACGCCTCTGTACACTAAGTAAACTCCACCTATTATCAATGCTAAAGCCGAAGTTTCTCCAATACATCCTCCAGTATTACCAATAAGAAGCTTGAATAATGAAGGAAGCTGCTCAGTTGCACTCGAAACTGTGTCTGCACTATTTATTAGAGCTAATGGTGTTGCAGTAGTAACAGCGTCTGCACCTGGTTTTACCCAGCTAGTCATCTCAACTGGCCATGATGCTAAAAGCATTGCACGCGCTGCTAAAGCTGGATTCATAAAGTTATGTCCAAGACCACCAAACATTTGCTTTACAACTGCAATAGCGAAAATAGATCCAATAATAGGAATCCACCATGGTGCTGATGCAGGTATGTTAAAGGCTACAAGTAAACCTGTTACAACTGCACTCCAGTCGTTAATTGAAACTTCTTGTTTTCTAAGTTTTTGTATTCCAGCCTCAGTCACGATAGCTGCCAATACTGCAAATAATATAACCTTTACAGCTCCTAATCGAAAGTAGTATATCCCAGCTAAAGTTGCCGGTAATAACGCTATAACTACATCCCTCATCACACTACTTATAGTTTCACTAGATCTTATATGAGGCGATGACGAAGCTATTAACTTATTATTCATCAAATTACCCCCTAACTACTTTGTTTTTCTTTTTTTAGCTATTATCTCACGTTTTGCAACACGAATTGATTGTAATAAAGGTCTCTTAGAAGGGCAAATAAATGAACATGACCCGCATTCAATACAATCTAAAGCATTATATTTTTCTGACGTCTCAAACATGTTGTTTAATGAATATGCACTTATATATAGCGGTTGTAAAAATGCTGGACAGATTTCTACACATTTACCGCATTTAATACAATTTTTAGGCTTTGGAAGTGACGCTTCATCAGGTGTAAATACTAATATTCCCGAAGTCGTCTTTACTGCTGGTATTTCATCGGTATGCACAGCAAGACCCATCATTGGACCACCCATAATGATTTTTCCAATATTTCCGCTGTATCCACCACATTGCTCAACAATCTCCTTGAAGCTTGTACCAACCTTAATAAGTAGATTTTTCGGTTCCTTTATACCTTTTCCAGTTACAGTACAAATTCTTTCGATAAGTGGCATACCTGTTTTAATTGCATCTGCAATAGCTGCAGCAGTTCCAACATTGTTTACCACTACGCCTACTGCCATAGGAAGTCCACCAGAAGGAACTTCTCTCTTCGTACATGCATAAATAAGCTGTTTTTCAGCACCTTGAGGATATTTAGTATGTAGACCAACAACCTCAATGCCCTTTTCGTTTTTAACAGCTTCTTTCATTACTTTAATTGCGTCCGGCTTATTATCTTCAATACCAATATAAGCCTTTTCAACATTTACAACCTTCATCATTGCCTTTAATCCATAAACTATGTCTCCAGGATTTTCTAGCATTAGCCTATGATCGGCTGTAAGATAAGGCTCACACTCAGCACCATTTAAGATTATAGTATCAATCTTATTTTCCGGTGGCGGTGATAGTTTTACATGGGTTGGGAATCCTGCTCCACCCATTCCTACAATACCCGCTTCTTTAATGATGTTCTTTATTTCTTCTCCACTCAATGTTGCAATATCGCCCTTAGGTGTAACGTTTTCATGAAGGGTATCTAGTCCATCGGACTCGATGATAACACATAAAGCTTCCCCACTTGGAGTAAGACTCTTTTTTACTCCCTTGACTTTGCCAGATACACTACTGTGTATAGGTGCTGAAACGAAGGAAGTTGCTTCACCAATTTTTTGGCCAACCTTTACTTCGTCGCCAGGCTTCACTAAAGGTTCACATGGCGCACCAATGTGCTGACTAAGGGGAATGGTTACAATTTTCGGCTGGGCAGCCTTTTCAATCGCATGTCTTGAAGTAGGCTCTTTAAAATGTGGAGGATGTACTCCACCTCTAAATGACAAAAGCCCCATTTTATATCACTCCTCTTAAAGTAATTATAAACAATAAAAATAGTATTTATTAGTCCCCTTTAATAGTATACAGTATACAAAGCCTTTTTTAAAGGTTAATTTTGTACTTATCTGTAAACTATTACTTAAATATGGTACCTTGTATTATTTTTATTGTCAATCTTCGATATTTTTTTAACTTTCAATATAGTTCTTCATTATAAATATCAATTTTTAAGGTAATTTACTGTATTGTATGAGGATATTACTTATAGAGATTCCAGTCAAAACTTTAACTTATATACATCAAAATACCCCAGTACCATAAAATATTTTTATATGTATAAATTAAGCTTCACTAAGAACTATGTATTAGGAATTCAGTTATGAGATGGTATATTGCGGGCAATAAAAAAAGCCGCAATATAAAAGGCTATAAATCCATGGCCTATTTATGCGACTCTCCAACTCACGTCTCTTATATAGTAGTATTAATTTATGCCATGAATTATACCATTTAATTATTCAAATGTAAATAAATTACTACCATATTTTCACTTCAACTCCTTGATCCCTTCAATAATATTACCTTTTATCCACTCTAAAACATCCATACCGTTTATAGGAACCTCACCTAAAACCTCTTTAATCTCCTTAGTGCTTAACATATATTCTTTATCATTTATTATATGTTTATAAATAAAATCAATATTTATATCCGATGAAACTAACACCACCATAGTGTCAGGCATATTCCCTATAGGTACTCTGTCAATATGGCTATGCTTAAATACGGCTTCAACATAGGTTCCCTTGCCCTTCTCCGAGGTAATTTTAAAGGATCCATCACAGGCCTCTGCCGAAGCCTTAAACATAGGTATTCCAAGACCAACCTTTCTTGTTGTACGGCTTGTAAAAAAGGGACTTATAACCTTAGACACCTCTTCCTCACTCATACCTTTACCGTTGTCCTCAATAATAATTGTTAAAGTGTCTTCATTTAAATTCTCATTTATTACAATCTCTATAACAGAAGCTCCTGCAACAATAGAATTCTGTGCAATATCTAAAATATGCATTGATAGCTCTCTCATAAATATTTCCCCTTATACTGCGTATTCTGTACTTTAGCTTTCAAATCTTCATGAAAAAATATCAACTCCACCTTAAATATTATGCCTCTCAACTATTTAAGAAAATTGAAAACAGAGTCAATATCCTTAGCATCAACCTCCATATAATTAACCGGCTCAGAAATATCGCCTAAATAATGTGCGTCAGAATTGACAATTATTTTGTATTTCTCTAAGTACTTATTTTTGCTAATAAAATCTTCCCTATTGCATTTCTTTGAAAATTCGATGATTTTTATATCTAAATTGAAAGGGACAAAACCTAAGTTCGATATAACACTAAAGTTTCTTTTATCCACATGGGCAGGTATAACTACACCATTCAACTCACTAACCGTTGAAAAAACCTTATCTATACTCATGTTTACCGATGAAACTAATAGTCTGCTTTCCTTGCAGGCAGTATTTCCATCCACATCAAAAACTAATTGTTCTCCAAAGAAATCCGGCTTATTAGGTACATCTGGTATTAATTTATCTACAATCTCTCCAAACTGAAGGGCAGACTCTATATTTCTAAAAAGACAAATCAAATGTACTTCCTCTTTGGTTTGAATCTCCATACCTGGAATAACTATTATGTCATTACCCTTGGCCGCTTCTAGACATGGTATACAGTTTTTTACGGAGTTATGGTCAGTTATAGCAATTACATCTAATCCCTTTATTATAGACATGTTTATAATATTCATTGGAGACATGTCGTTATCCCCACATGGGGATAACGCAGTATGAATATGCAAGTCGTAGAATAGTTTCATTTATCTCATCCCAGCTTCATAGAACTTTGTAAAAATCTTAAAGCTGTCAAGATCAGTTGACAGGATAGGTATCCCCTCATCGTTAGCCTTTTCAATTGTATCCTCATCTACATCGATGGACTCAGGTACTATAACACAGGCTAAATTAAGTAATGATGCAATAGCCACAATATTCATATGGGTTTGAACAGTGATCCATGCATCTCCATCCTTAGCATGTGACATTACCCAGCTAAGCAAATCACAGCAATATAAACCACTAATTTCTTTCTCTAGACTATCTTCACCAGCTAAAACCTTAAATTCAAATTTATCTCTTAAGTCCTTAATAATCATCTTAATTCCCCCCGTTATTTATCAACTTTTTTCTTCATTTTTATTATACAGTCTTCTAGCTTAGCCTTTCCTCTAACAACATCCTCTGCCATTGCGTGACAGTTTGGGGCTCCACATGAACCGCAGTCTATTCCAGGTAGCTCCTTATTAATCATATCTATAAGTTCCATCTTTTCTATTGCCTTTTCGATATCTGCATCAAGCTTCATGATACCTAAAGATTTGATTTCTTCTGTCCATCCTACATCTATACCTTCAAGTTGTTTAGCCACCTCTGCTTCATCCAATCTATCTTTCTCACAATTATTAGCTAATTGTCTAATTCTATTTTTGGCTACAAAGGGATTCTCAACATTAAGAGGTCCTCCAACACATCCCGTGACACAGGCATAACCTTCAAAGAAATCAATATTATTAAGCTTTCCGAGTTCAATCTCTTCAAGAACCTTAATAACGTTTTCAATTCCATCTACAGCTAAGAATTTTTCTAGGCCTAAGGCGAAACTTTGTCCACCAACCCTTGCCCATCCAATTCCCTGACCAGAGGCTTTTTGAATCTTATTGTTTTTTTCTACGTCGTCGTAAATTTTTAAGAGTTTTGTATAAATTGATTTTATTGGAATTGCGCCATCAACATAGGATTTTTCTATACCTATAGGCTTCTTGATGCTTGTGATTTTGGCAGGACATTGAGTAATATAGAATGCCCCGATATCGTTAAGATTTAGACAATGTTCTTTAGAGGCTTGTTGTTTAGCTAATCTTGCAGCTATTTCCATAGGTGATTCAAGATTTATTATATTATCTATTAAAGATGGGAATCTAATTTGTATGAGTCGTGTTATTGCCGGACACAATGTAGCAATCAACGGTTTAGTCTTACTCTCCTTTAGAATGTCGCTTTGCAAAGATGATACCAGATCAGCTGCATATGCCACATCATACACCATGTCAAATCCCAACTCATAAAAACAGTTAAAAACTTTATTTATATCCATATCTAGTCCAAATTGGCCATATAGAGGTAAGGAAACCAAGGCTATCTTAAACTTGTACTTTTCAATGGATTTCAAATCATCAGCAAAAGCCTTTTTAGCATGATATGGACAGACTCTAATACATTCCCCACAATCAATACATCTTTCCTTGATAATCTTTGCCTTGCCATCTCTTATTCTAATAGCCTCAGTTGGACATCTTCTTAAACAAATTGTACATCCATTACACTTTTCTTTTTCCAAAGCAACTGAGTGCCAATAATCTTTCATTTACTATCCCCCAATATTAAAAATATTAGAACGCAATATTAATTTTAGATTATAGGTTCATCACCATTTTAACAGTGGTTCCTTTACCAACTTCGGATTCAATATAAAACTCATCACTCGATCTCTTAATATTAGGTAATCCCATACCTGCACCAAATCCTAATTCTCTAACTTTATTTGATGCAGTAGAAAAGCCCTTCTGCATAGCAAGATCAATGTCCTTGATACCAGGGCCATTATCTTTAGCAATTATTTCAATTTTATCTGGCTTTATATAAACTGTTATTTTTCCACCCTCAGAATGGATAACAACATTTATTTCTGCTTCATATGTGGCGATAGCAGTTTTTCTGATAACGCTAGAGTCAATACCAAGCTGTCTTAGTACCTTTTTAATGCTACTGGAAGCTTCTCCTGCTCTAGCAAAATCATCCTTTACTATCTCATACTCAAGCTTTATTCCTGTACTTTTTTCATTTAAATCCATTCTTTTATATTCCTCCAATTGTAATGCCTTTTAGTCCATTATTATATAGTATTCCACAAGAGGTATATAGGGTATGATTTGTAGCTAATAGAGCTATTCCCATTTCTCTTGCCATATCTATCACTTCCTGCGGAGGAGTCTTTCCTCTTACAAAAACAATAGCATTAATATCTAACATTTCAGCGGTTCTAATTACCTGTAGATTTGTAAGACCAGTTAATAGTAAAATTTTATCTTCTACAAAGGCCAAAACATCACTCATCAGGTCACAACCAAAGGCTCCAGTTACTACAACCTCCGAGTGCTCGTCTCCCGATAAAAACTCTGCATCTAGTAAATGTTTAACTTCTCCCACTAACATTTATGTCGTTTACCTCCTTATATTATACCCTCAAATGAATTCAAGCTTTCCATGAAAATTTCAAATAATTTAGTCCTGTCTGAGAAGTTAGACTTCTTAGCTTCTGTAAGTTTTGTTTTTGCTGTCGTTACGATATTATTGAACTTACTGTTAAAATTTTTGAAGTCGTCAGAAGGACTAACAGTCGATATAGATTTTGCGATTCCATCTAGACTGTTAATTTGACTATCAACAAATTGTGTTATTTTGCTTGTCTCTAAAGTATTAATATCATTATTAGCCAAGAAACTAGAATAACTTTCGTAATACTTCTTAAGCTCCTTTATTTGTTTTGAAGCAACTTCACTATACCCTTTTCCCGATTCCCCATAGTTTACTTCTCTAGTCGGTAATTGTTTTGGTGAAATGAAAGCATCTGCGTAAACATCCTTAATACTATTTTTGTACTTATCAGCGCTTTCTCTTTGAACAAAGGACATAACCATAACCCTATATCTATCGGATTCAACAATATATCCAGATAGACCCTTATCCTTTAAATTTTTCACCTGGGTCTCAGCATGAGCTTTATTGTCAAAGCTTCCAACCTGGATGTTGAAAATATTTAAAGGTGGTACTTCAAGAGAATATAATTTTTTCTCAGCGGTCTGTTCTTTCCCTTCATTATTGCTAGCCGTTTCTTTTGTTTCATTAGTTTCCTTTGATCCCTCTGTTCCATTTGAAGCTGGTGTTTTTTCGTTATCAACGTTTTTCTGGGGTTTTAAATCAACCTTCTTTTGTGTGGTATTCCCGCTAGCGCTGGTATTTTGGCTAGTTAAATATTTAGGTATTATAAAATATTTTGTCCCAAAATAGCCTATGCTTATTGCTAATACACATAATAGTGCTATAGCCCCTAGTATTTTTACAATATTGTTATTATTACTTTTTCTAGTCTTAGTCCTATTTCGTCTCATATAACCCCTCCTAAAATATTTATAGAAGTCGCAACAAATCCTTTGCGCTCTATATACTTAAGAAAACTGCATGATTTTTCTCTCTATAATTATATTTTTTAATCAAACAATTCTCTTAAAACTAACAATGGTACATCCTCAATCACATATATTATATCATATTATTGTTTTCTATAGATTAGTCTAAATTATGTTATTCAAATTAAAAAAATACTGAAAATTCGTATTTTTTTCATAACTATATCTTACGTCCATTTTCCTAATTTCCTATGTATTATAAAAAAAACCACAGTTAACAAGTAACCATGGCTTTTTTTCTGCTAAATTCTATTTTCAAATTTTGTTACAACCATTTGAATAGCTTCTTCTAATCTGTTTTTATTATCATCATCCACTTTTTCATAAATGATTTTTAGCTTTTCAAGTAAGTTTAAGTAATCACTTTTCGATGTCATAATAGTTCCCTCACTTTTCAGAATATTCTTTATTTATTATACATTTTTTAGAGCCAGATTTCAACAACTTTTTAACAATTCAATGATAATTTTTTATAATTACTAATAACTATCAAATAATCCTATTCATTTTATGATCACGTCGAGATATCTGTTAATTTTTTCTTTTTGATTTCAGCAAATATTAATACAACAATGGGTATGATTACTCTGTTCAAAAAGCTAATATATGGCATTGCATCTCTATCAAATTCAAAAAAATCCATCGTGCCATACCATGTTAAATAGGTTAGGTTAACTAGCTGTGCTGCCACAGGGATCACAAGTATTCTATAGTCTCTAAGTCTAAAAATCTTAGATATTCCAATGCATATCGCTATTAAGTGTATACCCATTTTGACAAACCCACCTAACAGGAATAAAATGGATGATAACACCTCAACCCTCTGCATACTCATTATATTTATTCTAGTCACAGCGGCATGGGTAGAAAAATATTTGCTACCTGCTTGATTTACTCCAAGTACTAGAATAACACTAAGGGAGGTAGCAAACATTATTAAAGCTGATATTAGGAAGCCCTTAAGATATATATTGTAAGGTGATTTTCTTTTCCTAAAGCTAGAAAATACCGCAGAGAATACAACTATTTGAGAAAAAGGGAATACAAGTATTTTAAAAGACCCAAGAGCTAAGGGTTTAATTCCCTTTGCCAGCATAGGTTTAATATTATTTATATTCATGTCTGGAATAAATAGTATTAGCATAATAACCGTAAGAGGAATAACTACCTTGATAAATAATTCACCCCATCGTCCCAAGACCTCAATCCCCTTCTTAGAAGCATAAGCAACTACTCCTGAAAAGAGGAATATTATAATTATAATCGGTGTATCTATTAACCCAACTACGGTTATAAATTCTCCATGATGCCTTATAATCGTTCCTTGAATGGCAATAAGATGTAAAACAAAAAATATTATCACTAGATTACCAAGAAACCTCCCAAAGCAAATCTGAATAATATCATATAAATCTTTATCAGGAAAAATATATTGTAATCTAGCATATATAAATACCATCGGAAGAGATAACACTATTCCTAAAATAGATGCTAACCATACATCTTGTTTTGCCTCAAGTCCTGGTACAGTTACAGAACCGGAGCCAATAACAAAAAGAATCACGAGAAATATACCTTGTCTATCAGAAACCACCTCTTTATTCAACACATACTCCTCCAAATAAAATACACCTGATAGCGAGTTATTACTCTGTGATTAATGTAAATCTTAACCTACAGAGATAACCTCTAAGAATCTTTGTTGCGAAACATTATTTAGTTTCTCCAAATCAATGTTTTTTTATAATAGGCTTCGAGAAATGATTAAAAGTAAAGTAGGAGGTCTATGATCTAGTCATAATCCTCCTACCAAACTGAGTCTCGATATTATTTTTCTTATTATTTTCACCACTTAAGGTGGTTAGCTATATCTTTGGGTCTAACTGAATTAACATGAATACCTGTTGACGTCTCAAAACCTCCCATACTGCCCATTTTAGGAGTAACATGTATATGCCATCTATAGAAATCGATTCTCTCTAGATTTAAGGGATGGGTATGAAAAAACATATTAAATGGAAAATTCCCAAGTAAGTTTTGCATCTTTTCAAATAGTATCTTTAATATGCCTGAAAGTTCTTCTATAGCATCGGTAGATATATCTTCAAATCTATTATTATGCTTATAAATAATCACTACTTCGTTGCTGTATATGGAAGCATAAGGCGCCATCACTATAAAGCTTTCCGTCTCATGGATAACTCTTTCATTCTTGCTTCTCTCATAATCAATTATGTATTCATGTAGACTTACTCCATTTTTATCAAAGTAAGCTCTAGCATTAGCTATTTCCTTAGCCGTATCTGGCGAAATAAGAGGCAAGGTAATGATTTGACTATGGGGATGCTCCAATGAGGCACCTCCCCTTTTTAAGTAGTTTTTGAAGATACTTATATACTGTACATTATCTTTTCCTTTAAGTTTACTGTATCTACTTTTTAAAATACTTAAATAATCAAAGAACTCTTCCTTCTCCATATTAAAGAAATTTCCGTTATGCTTATATGTATCTATTATCACTTCGTGGAACCCTTGACCCATAACGCACTTATATAATTCATGACTGCACTCATCTTCATACTCATCATTCAATATTGGGTATTTATTAGGTATCGCCCTTACACTCCATAGTCCATTTCTTTCTATTCTCTCTATCTCAGCAGGTACTATTTCCTCATTACCCGGGCAGAAGACACAGCACTTTCTGAACTCTGGAATCTCTTTCTTCTCTTCTGTTTTTTTGTAATCACAAGGTCTTTTAGCCCTCCCCGTCGCCATTATTACCATTTTATCTGTAAACAAATCTTGTCTTATTTGAGTCAAAATATATCACCTACTACTATATAGTTTTGTCTATTGTCTCTAAATTATAACTCATTACTCTTAATTTATCCAGTTAACAAGATAAAAGCACTTTATCCTTCTTAACTCGGCACTACTTTTTTCGTATCAGATTTTTCTTTAAATATGCAGTAAGTAAAAAAGCAGATATCTCTTATATAGCTCCCCTTATAAGGTACTAATACCAAGTAAATATTGTAAATAGAATTACATAATTTCTTATTTATATAATATAGTCAAAAAAATTAAGACGACCATAGTCGCCTTATATTTCTATTTATCCTTCCTGTGCCAATGCAGCCATTCTACCATTGCTAACAGTTGTAATTGCATATGCAAAATTAGTTGTTAGATATAATTCCACGGGTCTAACAGTTACAAAGTAGTCACAACACCCAGGACAAACTGCTAAGTCGCAATAAGTAAAGTCAAAGGTTTCTGTGGTTCTATCCAATAATAGTCGAACTCTATCCACTGTCCAGAGGGCAATTGATATAGGCGTTCCACCATCAATGCTTCTAAATAATTCATACCGCAACTGAACAACCGACGCGCCCACTTGAGATTCAGAGGCAATACTCAAAATACTGGAAAACTGGATATTCACCATTGGCTTACAAAGAGAAGTTGTATCAATGCTAACATGTGCTAATTGAAACGAGGCATCACTCGGTGAAGTGAAAGTCTTACTTCCATTACTATAGCCACACTCTAATAATATTTTTTTAGGTTTCGAATGTACTGGATTACAAATAGCGCAGTTACCTTCATCTTCAATCTTATTGTAATCACAATACTGGA
Organism: Wukongibacter baidiensis; assembly: GCF_050888315.1. NCBI lineage: Bacteria > Bacillati > Bacillota > Clostridia > Peptostreptococcales > Caminicellaceae > Wukongibacter > Wukongibacter baidiensis. The sequence goes on along the minus strand of NZ_CP138202.1, from coordinate 5,958,352 downwards.
TGCAATCATTCTTCAATGGTTGAACATAGGCATTAATTTGGGTGTTGTAAATTCCCCAAGCTGTCAATCCTTCACCTTTAGATATTTCTAAAGGTGTAACTTCTACAAAATAGCTACAGCATTCCGATGTATTTAAAGATTCACAAAATATAAAACTAAATCCTCTTTCTTTTTGTTCTGTGGTAATAATGGCAGTATTATCTTCTTCAAATCTCCAAACCCCACATGATATTGGCTCACTACCTCCACATACTCTGAGTAATTCAAATTGTAATAAAATTTTACGAAAGCTTTGAAAGCTAGTTTTAACAATACTTGAAAATTCTACTAGAACTTTTGATCTACTTAAGCAGCTTGTGTCAATTGTAACATTAGCTAGACTTATGGGGATTTGAATATCAGATGGATTTGAAATTAAAGCTTGGTTTACTCCAGTCCCATTACCACATACCATTACAATTTTTTCTGATTCAAAATCTTTATGCTTTAGTGCATCTTTTGAGAATTTATTACTTTTATAATCACATAGTGATTGAGTTAATGCTGCTATTCGCCCATTACTGACCGTGGCAACACTACCAGCCCCAGTTATTTCAATTGGTGAGACAGTTACAAAGTAATCACAACAGTCACTGCATGGCTGGTATTCACAAAATATGAAATTAAATGACTCTTCTATACTGTTAATAGCCAAAAGTATTCTAGTATCTTTTTCAAAGATCCAAGTTCCTAATGATAATGGTTTCCTTCCATTACAGGATCTAAATAATTCATATTCTAATCGAATGATTCCCAGCGCTGTGGGTTCAGCTTTAACAAGACTGGAAAACTTTATTAACACTTTAGATTTATTTAAGCATGTAGTATCAACCCTAACACGGGCTATTTGAAATGGCATATAATTGGTTGATGTAAAGGTTCTACTTCCTCTACCCTCACCGCATTCCAGTATTACCTTTTGAGGTTCAGGGTGCTTTGATTTGCACTTAGCAAAATTATTCACAACCTCACAAGCTTTGTTATATTGATCAGCTTTATTTTTAGTCACTAATTTCCAACCTCCTATTTCTAATATCGCTATCAAATATTGAAATGCTCTATTTGTCATAACATATTATGGAAATCTATCATTAATTGATAGTAATATTAGGAGATTCAAAATGAGCACAATAAAAAGACAGGCATACTAACCTGTCTTTGTAGAATTAATTTAAATTGTTCAAATGGTATAATCCAAAATACCGTACCTCATATTTTGACACCTATCTCATCGATAGGTGGGTGTCCTCACAGATGCTTCTATCGCCTTTACAGCCGTAAAGAGGTCTCACGTAATGGTACATATCTACACCTAAATGTTGAACTCCCTTAGTAGTCCTGTAGGTTCAAAATATGAGACTCACAAATATTTCAGATTAATTGGTGCGGATGATGGGATTTGAACCCATACGAGCGTTGCTCACTACCCCCTCAAGATAGCGCGTCTGCCATTCCGCCACATCCGCATAATCGTGTTGAAAAGTTGTTTTGTTTTAGTGACAAAAATTATTATACAGATATTTACTGGTTTTGTCAAGAGGGTTGCACTATAGAAAATTAGAATATTTTATTAAAATTGTAATTTTTTACATAAATATAATAGAGGACTCTCGTCCCCTATTAGTTATCTAAAATTCTATATGCTTTAATTTTGGATTGTCCACAAGACCAGGTAATCTACCTCTTTTAGCAACTGGCTTTCCATCTACCTCTTTTATATCCATAGTCATATCAATAGGTGATGCCGCCGAGATATAGCTTCCAACACCAAAGGAATCAGCCCCTGCTTCAGATAAGATTCTTATCCTTTCAGGCGTCAATCCTCCTGAAACAAAAATCTTTACATGGGTATGACCTGCCATATCCAATTTATATCTCAATTCTTTAATTAACCCTGGAGTTACTCCACCTCTCTCACTAGGCGTATCAACTCTTATGGCATACAAATTTTCTCCAAGTAAATCTGCAATTCTTAGTGACTCTTCAACCTCATCTTTAAAGGTGTCAATTAATACAGTTCTCTTATGAGACTCAGGCATTACCTTATCATACACCTCTGCTATCCTTGCTGTATCACCGGCTATTAGCATAGCAGCATGGGGAAGCGTTCCAGAAGGCTCTATATTTAATAGCTTAGCTGCTAAAATACAACTTGCACCGGTTGCCCCTCCAACCACTGCTGACCTTTCCATAACAGGAGCTACTGAAGGATGTACATGTCTAGCCCCGAAGCAAAGAAAGTTCTTTTCTCCACAGGCTTCTTTAACTTCTCTAGCAGCTGTTGCCCATCCAGATGAGCTTGCCAGTGCTCCTAAAACAACCGTTTCAAAGGCAGCAAACTCCTTGTAAGGCCCCTTTATTCTAATTACCGTATCCTTAGGACTAAACTCTTCTCCTTCGTCTATGGCCCATATCTCGATATCTTTACCTCTTAGCATATTTTTAACTTCCTCTATACCAGCGAAAACACCAGGCTTTCTAGGGAAGATTTCAGCAGTAACAATCGTATCATCAAGGCCCATTTCCTTTAATATATCAAGAGTCCTTAAAAAGTAAATATCAGTCGTTACACAATTAAGTATTTCCTCATGACTTGCTGAATGAATCATCCTGTCTCTGTCTAATTCAAAGCTCTTTGCATCATCCAGACTCTTCATTTGTTTCATTAAACCAATCCTTTCTCGGTACATTATCCGAGGGAATAATATAATAATCTGGGTTAAATTAATTAATTTCCCTTGAATATGTAGAGTTCATATAGCAGAACTTAATTACATGTCAAAATATACTAAAGCAAAATTTAAAACAATTATAACTAAATTTTAAACATTATTCAATAATAAATTATGCGATCACTACTCTTTTAGAAGTATACAATTAAAATTCCTTATAGAGATAATTGTATATCTTAAAATTTCTTTCTACTCTCTCAATATACCTTTTAGTCTCTCCAAAGGGAATCTCCACAAGTTGCTCCCCATCTGGACAATATTTTTCATTACGAAGCCATTTGCTTACATTCCCGCTCCCTGCATTATAGGCTGCTAATATATGTACTGTGTTATCTCCAAACTCTTTTCGTAGTTTGTTGAGGTACCAGCACCCAATTTTAATATTTACTTCAGGGTTGAATAACATCTCCTCGTCATACCCTTCAATCCCTAATTCCTTTGAAGCCCATCTGCCAGTTATACTAGCTATTTGCATAAGTCCCTTGGCACCCTTTGGAGAAACAGCCTTTGAGTCAAATTTACTCTCAGCCCTTATTACCGATGCAACAAAAAGAATATCTAGATCATATTCCTCGGAGTATTTTTTTATAAGCCCTTCATAATGTAATGGATATACAGTTTTCATTGCAAAATTGAAAGCATATACACAAATAAAAATTAACATACCTATGGCTAAAAGTGCTATAACAATCCGATATCTCCTTAAGTCAAAAATCCCCAATTAAGCACCTCCGAAAATACTATTATATACGGTCTCTACTTGTTCTTTTAAGAAATTGAAATCCTTAGAATTATCTAAAATGACGTCTGCGTGTTGTTTTTTCTGCTCTAAACACATTTGGGAATTTATTCTCTCAATTGCCTCATTAGAAGACAGATTGTCCCTAAGCATTATTCTTTCGATTTGCGTTTCCTTACTGACAGTGACTAACCAAACTTCGTCGGTCAAAAGATACATTTTCATCTCTATTAGCAAAGCGGCATCAACAAATATTGCCTTTAGATTCTCTTTATGTCTATAATAATCGATTTTGTCTTCTATTCTTTCAATTATCCTCTTATGGGTAATCTTATTTAAAACCTGTAGTTTATCGGGATCGCTGAAAACTATTGATCCCAGATATTTTCTATTAAGGGTTCCATCGTAATTTAGGACTTTTCCTCCAAAATAGTCTACGATTTCAGCTAGGGCCGGCTGTCCTTTTTCCACAATCTCCCTAGCAACAATATCAGCATCTATAATTACTGCACCAAGATCCCTAAGATAATTTGAAACTGTACTCTTTCCCGAAGCAATGCCTCCTGTCAAGCCTATTACTTTCATTCTATACTCCCTTTACCTTTACTTAGTATCGTACCAATTATCGCCAATATTCATATCGACTTTAAGAGGAACACTTATCTTGATAGCCTCTTCCATGTTTTCCTTTAATAATTTCTTTACCTCATCAATTTCATCCTTATGGGCATCAATGATAAGCTCATCGTGTACCTGTAAGATCAATCTAGACTTTAACTTTCTTTCCTTAAGCTCATGGAATACCTTTATCATAGCTATCTTTATGATATCCGCTGCACTTCCTTGGATAGGAGTATTCATAGCAGTTCTTTCACCAAAAGATCTTAAATTAAAGTTCTTTGACTTGAGCTCAGGTATATATCTTCTTCTATTCAATATTGTAGTTACATATCCCATTTCCTTACCCTTTTTAACTTCATTATCCATGTACTCTTTAACACCACTGTATTTTTTCAAGTACTCATCTATATATGTTTTGGCTTCTTTTCTAGTTATATTTAAATTAGTAGCTAAACCAAAATCACTTATACCGTAGACGATTCCAAAGTTTACAGCCTTTGCCCTACTTCTTTCTAAGGAAGTAACCTTATCTATATCCACATTAAATACTTGTGATGCAGTAAGGGTATGTATATCTTCATCCTCTTTAAAGGCCTTAAGCAGATTCTCATCATTAGACATATGAGCTAAAACCCTTAACTCTATTTGAGAGTAGTCAGCATCTATTAGACTGTGGTCTTCGTCGGAAGAAATGAATACCTTACGTATCCTTCTACCCATTTCCATCTTTATCGGTATATTTTGCAGATTTGGCTCCGTACTACTAATTCTCCCTGTAACAGTAACCGTCTGATTGAAGCTTGAATGTATTTTTCCTGTAACTGGATTTATTAGATTGAATAAACCATCAATATATGTAGACTTTAACTTAACGAACTGTCTGTATTCTATTATAAGGGATATTATCGGATGTCTCTTTAATAGCTTTTCCAAAACATCATGGCTTGTTGAATATCCAGTTTTAGTCTTTTTAATTACAGGAAGCTCAAGCTTTTCAAATAGTATAACACCCAATTGCTTTGGTGAATTTATATTAAACTCTTCACCAGATAGCCCATAGATTTGATTTGTTATATCTTCAATTTTAGCCGTCAATTCTACATCTAGCTTTTCAAGGACACTCTTATCAGCTCTAAACCCTTCGTACTCGAGATTAGCAAGTACCTCAATAAGAGGCATCTCTACTTGTTCAAACAAGTTAGTTAGCTCAAGTTCATTTAATTCCTTCGTTAAAAGCTCCTTAACACGCACCACTACATCACAACATTCTCCACCATACTTAGATAGCTCTCCCTTAGTCAAGTCGCTGAATTTCTTAGCCTTCTTACCCTTACCAAGAAGTTCTTCCTCGCTGTCTATTTTAGTTCCTACATATTCAGCTGCCAGATCAGATACATCATAATCACTTCTAGATGGTCTAAGCAAGTAAGCAGCAATAAAGCTATCAAACTCTATACCATTTAAATCAATGTCATATCTTAAAAGGGCTATAATTTCCTTTTTTAATCCATGTCCCATCTTGTTAATTTCATTATCTTCAAATACATCCTTAAGCAGCATTAAAAGTTCTTCATTTTCCCTTACATTTATATAGTAATTATTATCTGAATCTATGCATATAGAAATACCAACAATATTGTCAGTTCTCAGATTATTTTCTTTTTTAAAGATTTTGAATGCAAAGCTCTTTTTGCTTTTTATAATGTCGATAATCGTGTTTAGCTCTTCAGCATTTTCAACAATCTTTACATCAACATCCTTTTTAGCTATTGCTTCTTCACCTGCTTCTTCCTGACCCTCACCTTGAATATTCAAAGTCTTAATCAAACTGGTGAATTCATATTTTTTAAATAACGCTATTAGCTTTTCATTGTCTGGAGATATTATCTTAAGCTCTTCTAGGTCAAGATCTAATGGTATGTCAATCTTAATTGTTGCCAATCTTTTACTTAGCATCGCTATTTCCGTATTTTCCTGTATCTTTTCTTTGATCCTTTTACTAGAAACGCTCTCTACATTCATTATTAGTTCTTCTACTGTATTAAACTCATTCAATAGCTTTGTAGCTGTTTTTTCACCAACTCCAGGTACTCCAGGTATGTTATCGGATTTATCCCCTACAAGACCCTTGAAGTCGATAATTTGCTCAGGAGTTACTCCAAATTTTTCTATAACCATCTCTCTATCATAAACTTCTAGGTTAGAAATACCCTTTTTAGTGATCATAACAGTTATATTAGGAGATACCAGTTGCAGCGCATCCTTATCACCTGTAACTATTATTACCTCAAAGTCATTTTCAGCAGACATCTTAGCGATAGTACCTATCAAGTCATCGGCCTCAAAGCCTTCTAGCTCTGTTCTATGTATTTTATATGCATCAAGAACTTCCTTTAGAATAGGCATTTGCTGAGCCAATTCACTAGGCATCTTCTTTCTATGTCCCTTATATTCCTTATATGCAAGGTGTCTAAAGGTAGGTGCTTTTAGGTCAAATGCAACACTTAAATACTCAGGCTTGTACTCTTCTTGTATTTTATTAATCATTTTTATAAAACCAAAAACTCCATTAGTATGTATACCTTCCTTAGTTATCAAATCCGGCAAAGCATAAAAAGCTCTATTTATAAGGCTGTTACCATCAATTATTACCAATCTTTTTTTCAAATCATCATCTCCTTAAGACTTCCATAATAGTATTTTATCAATAATAGTAAAAATTATGAAGTCTATATAAGTTAAAGTTTTTTTATATATTCGTAATTCTATACTAAAATCCTTCTTTTAGCGAGAACAAAAAAACGAAAGGGCTCATATACCCTTTCGCTTTCTAATCTATATCAATTATCTATATTTAATATTTATATTCAACTGAAAGTCTTGCAGTTACTTCAAGTTCACCTGTTTCTATAGGAGTATTAAAGGCTTCATCTGCCATAGCTGACTTCATCATTGCAGCTTCTCTATAGATAATTGGGGCTCCACTACTATTTTCTTGTACTCTATATGGTTTATCAGCCTTAGCTCCAAATGTGCTTAAAATAGTGTTTGCTTTACCCTTAGCATTTTCCATAGCAAGCTTTAAAGCTTCATTGTAGTACTTATCTTCATCACTTATTCCAAATCTAATATTTCCTATTACATTTGCTCCAGCTTCTCCAGCTAAATCAGCAATTTTTCCAACGTTTTCAATGTCTCTTACTGTGATTTCTACAACATTTCTTGAGTAGTATCCTTCAATTCTATTTTCCTTCCCACCAAAGCTTGCAGGCTCATATTTAGTTGACTTATAGATGTCATAGGAAATAGTCTTGATGTCTTCATCTTTAATACCATTTTTCTTTATATTGCTTACAATCTTATCCATCAGCTTTGCATTATCATCCTGTGCCTTCTTAGCATCCGTATCAAATATTTCTACACCAACATTTACATAAGCAATATCTGGTTTAACTTTTACTGTACCCATACCATTAACTGTTACAATGTTTCCTTCTGCGCCAGTCGCTCCACTTGCTGCTGCTTCCCCACTAAAAATATCCATACTATCCATTGCAAATAGACCAGCAATTAAAACTGGAATCAATAGCAAATAAATCATTTTTTTCATAACTAATCGACCTCCCTTTATATTTGTATCAATTAAGTAAGCAAATTGCATAATTACAATCCTAAAAAACTTACTACTATATATAGCCCTAGAGCTATACCATATTTATTACGCAATTTCCTCAAGTAAAGAACTTATTTTATATTACCCTTAATTTTGCCCTTAAGTATCCGAATCCACCTCCTCTAAAATAATATCAATCACTGATAGCTCTACTAGATCATCCCAACTGTCAATACTAGATTGTAAATTATTAATCTCTTCTTGAATCTTAAGTGGTTCTTTTTGGATACCTGTATAGTTCTTATCAGTTTCTGTGGTCCCCACACCATCTTTAAGCTTAATTTCTTGTTGCTTTAGCTGTGCTAGCCTATTAGAAGTCTCATTATACAAAATAGTAACATCGCCGGCGGTTTCTTTTTGCTCAATGATCTTTCCTATTGCTGCTATTTCTTGGTAGATACTTTCAAAATCGCTTCGAGGAACTCTAACAATTAGCTTACTTGCCTTTAATAATTTGTCAGATTCATCTTTAACCTCATTCTTTACTTTTTCAGAGCTTTCTACATATCCACCACTAGAAGCAATTAAAGCTTCAATACTCTTATAGGCTGCATCATACTGCTCAACCTCAAGGTGCAGATATCCGCTAAGTATTACCTTGCTATCTATATTATCAGCTTTCTCAGCTGTAAATTCACTAAAGTTCATTTCAGGAGCTGCGTCGGCTGCCGGTGCTTCTGAAATTTCATATGTTGATGGCTCCTTAGCAAGCTTCATCGGCTCGTCTTCTGTCTCCAGGTTTTCCATTGGAGCTTGTTTAGTAGCAATCTCGCCAGAGTCCCTTGCCTCTTCCGTAGCAATCTCAAATTTCATCTCCTCTTGTGGAGCTGCCTGTTTCATTTCGCTCTTAGCCATATCTTCCATTCTAAAACCATTATTAATTAATGATGCCGATACTACCGTTAGGAATAATGCTGCTGCAATACCAGATAATATCTTAATATTGAATTTCTTCTTAGATTTCTTACTAGTTATTTCATTAAAATTAATAACCTCTTTATTGTCTTCTAAAGTATTACTTTCCTGTGCAACACACTCAACGAGTTTCTCATGAAGCTCAGCCTTAAAATTACTTGGCAATTCAACCTGTGGAGTTTCTGCCAGTAATTGCTTTATAGTTAATAGGTCTTCATATTCCCTATTGCATTCTTCACAGTCCTTTAAATGCTTTTCGATGTCTGCTCTTTCTTTATCATTTAATTCATTATCTATATAAAGCGATAAAAAATCTCTAACTTCTTCACATCTCATATTATCCCTCCTCTCATTTTATTAGACTTAATTCTCTAAAAAAAGTTCCGTTTCTTTTATTAATATTTCCTTTAATAATAATCGTCCTCTGCTAATCCTTGATTTTACAGTACCTAAAGGCATATTGGTAATTTCTGATATTTCGTCATATGTAAAGCTTTGTATATCCCTTAAAACCAATACAGTCCTATATTTTTCAGGTACTCTTTTCAGTGCTGTCTGCACCAGTTCCTTTTTTTCTTTAACCTCATACAATTTATCTGGTAAATATTTATTATCGGCTATTTCAATACTATAATTCCCATTTTCACTTTCAAACTCTTTGTCCAGTGAAACAGTTTTCACCTTTTTCATTTTCCTTATTGCATCAATACATTTATTAGTTACAATCCTATAAAACCATGTTAAAAAACTAGAGTCTCCTCTAAAGTTCTTTAAAGATTTAAAAACCTTAATCAATGCTTCCTGTGCCATGTCGCTTGCGTCTTCTTTATTACCTATCATCCGAAAAGCAATATTAAAGGCCACGACCTGATATTTCTCGATAAGCTTTTCGAAGCTTTCTATATCTCCATTTATACTTCTCTCTATCAAGACTTTTTCTAGATCAGACACTTTCCCTCACTCCTTTCCATAAATCAAAATAATCGCTCAATCAAGCGAATATTTATCTCCATCATATTTTAGACGTAGCTATATTTAATTTAGTTCCCGAATTTTAAAAAAAATCCTTTAATATTTTTAATTTTTACCAACTCTTAATATTCCATTCACTTTTAGTAGGGTACTCAAAAGCAGAACGTTAAAAATCACCTGTAAACCACAGGTGATTTTAAGTTAAATTTCTTCAGTTATTGGAATATATTTGTTCACATCATAGGGCTGGAAAAAGGATTCAACTAAATTCAATTCCTTATCATAAACAACCGTAGCATGATGCATAAAATTATTTTTTAGATAGTATCTTAAGTCAATTGACTTCAAGATTAAGTTACCTTGTTCCTCAATCTGAGAAATATGGAATATAGGGGAGAAGTCACTAAAGTATTTTCCAACATTAGTATTATTAAAGAGCTCCACTATTTCTTCCTTAGGTTTCTTAAATTTCTTCCTTACGGTAACCTTACCATTATAAATGTTTACCTGTCCTACCAAGCTATGACTATTTGTATCAACTACAAAATCCCATTTATTGAAGGCAAGTATCGATGGTAAGATATTTACCTTGTTAAGCTTATATCCACTGTAATAATTCTCCTTAACAATTCTTTCAGCCCTTCTTCTCATCCCATACCTAGTAGCAAGATATGTAACAAAAATCAAGAATACAGTTGTCAAGAATAGATTACTGATGTTTCTTTTAAATATAAGTGTTAAACAAAGTATTGATATAACTGGATCATACAGCATCAACAAATTAGCTTTAAACTTCTTCTCAGTAAATGGTGCTAGCAGCTTGGCGCCGTAGGAATTAAGTATATCAAAGAATGTGTGGGAAAATGCCCCTATAAATGTCCAAATAAAAAGATTTAGATAGTTCACATCTCCGAAAAACTTTCCTACCCCCAAGGTAATGAGCCCTGCTAAAACCAACAAAGATGGTAGCGAATGTGAAAATCCTCTGTGGTGTCTCAAATAGTGAAAATCATCCTTGAAAATTCTAACTATTACATCTACATCCGGTGCCATAGCACCTATAGCACATCCAATGCTAACAGGGTTACTCAAACTAACGGGATCCCCACTAAAGGCAGAAATCGCTAGCCCAATCACCCCGTGAGTGACTGGATCCATTTTGTCACCACCCTAATAATTATTCATGCTTCAAGTATAACATACATAATATGGCCCTACAACATAGTTCGACACATATTTTTTTCCTAAAATTAAACAAAAATGTCTTGCATAGGCTTAAAATTTATGGTAAGATATTATTTGTCACTAGCCGAAATGGCGGAATTGGCAGACGCGACGGACTCAAAATCCGTTGGTAGCAATATCGTGAGGGTTCGAGTCCCTCTTTCGGCACCAGTTGATAAAACTAGGTTTTAGTAACCTAGTTTTTTTATACCCTTTTTTCGTATTTAGCAAACTTCTAATCTTTTTCTAATCTCTCATATATTGGTACTATTCTTAAGTATTAAATCTTCTAGTTTCTCTGCTGTTTCTTCCTGCATCTCTCTCATTACATGTGAGTACAAATCTAAAGTAATCCCTATAGTGGAATGCCCTAGTCTTTCAGATGCAACTTTAGCCGGAACATTATTTTTAAGCATTAATGTTGCGTTCGTATGCCTTAAATCATGGAACCTAACCTTTTTTAACTTCTTCTTTTCCTGTATGTACTTAAATTTACTCGAAAATGAATTAGGAGTCATTATGCTTCCATCATATTGACAGCACACTAAATCATTATCATCATATCCACCTAATAAGCTTCTATACAAGTCCTGTTCCGCTTTCTTCTTCTTTAATATATTCAAAAGATTTTCAGTTATTACTATTGTTCTCCTACTCTTATCGGATTTAGGGGTTGAAAATATATTATTCCTATCTACATATAAAAGTGTTTGTCTTATTGTGATAGTCTTAGATTTAAAGTCTATATCACACCATCTAAGCCCTAGGGCTTCTCCACGTCTTAATCCTAAAGTTATTCCTAGTAAGAAAGGGATGTATATATCTGTGTCCTTATAAGCTTCTATATACTCCTGTATCTCTTTCTCATTTAATACTTGGGCATCATATTTTTTAGCCCTTGGAGGGTCTACATAGTCAGCAGGATTCCTGTTAAGCAATTGTAATTTTACGGCCTGATGCAAAGCCTTTCTCAATACTCTATGGGTTTGTATCACTGACTTAGCCGAAAGCCCCCCATTTCCATCTTGTCGACCTTCTTTAAGCAAGTATGTATATAGGTTCTGTATATGTATGGGTTGAAGCTTCTGGAGTTTAACTTGTCCTAATTGAACAATGATTCTATTGATACATACCTTATGACTCGCTATTGTTTTGGGCTTTAAGTTTTCTTCAACATAATTCTTTTGCCAATTCTCCATATATTCCTTTAATGTGATGTTCTCTAATCCGATATAACCATCGTTGTTGTATTGGGCTACTATTTTAGTAAGTTCTTTTTCGGCATCTTTCTTCCTTTTAAAACTACTAAACCACTTGTATTTTCTTTTTCCTTCTTCATCACGACCCAAGTATATTACAGGATAGTACCTAGTACCTTTCTTAGCAATATGACCACGCATTTAGCTCACCTTTACTATACTTAATCCATTATTATTAAACGAATCGTTCTCTTTTAAGTTCTTAATTCCTGCTTCATTCAACCATTCATCAAAGGCTTTTTTAGGTATCCTTATTTTTCTTCCTAATCTGATATGAGGTATTACATTTTCATGTATAAGGTCATAGGCCGAGTTCATTCCAATTTCTAATACTTTAGCTACTTCTCTAACTGTATAAACATATTTCTCCATTTACGCATCCTCCTTTAGTATATTTATTTTTCATAAATTTAATCATTATAATCTCAACATCCGAGCATATTTAATTCATTTTCTCTGATAGGTACCTCTATAAACTGGTACTTTTTCCATAGCCTTTCCTTAACACGTTTAATAGCATAGAAAGTTTCTGGAAACAAAAACTTTCCTACGTCCTTATACTTGATATTAACCTGTTTGTTATAGACTTCCTTCATATCTCTAAATAAAGCATTTACAAAACTTATGATATTTCGTTTTACATTACTGTCCTCAATCTCATAAGTATTAATATCGACATTACCTATAAACTCATTCTCATAACTGCCATTAAAAGCATGAAAATCACTAAGCAATGCTAGGACAGATTCATATAATTTACTGTCTATGTCTAATTTGTATATCTCGGGTTTATTTAGTCCCCTAGAGCAAAAATATCTCTTTCTATTTAACATGTCTTTCTCCAGATAAATAGAATAATTATCCTCACCTTTTGAGTTTTCCTTGTTTATGTACTTAGCTACATAACTAGCAAAGTCCATAATATCTTCTTTCTGAGACACACCTTTAACAAAGGTGAAGCCCTTACCCCATATTTGTTGGAACTTCTTTTGCTCAACATAGGGCAAATTAAAATACAAGATATGAAAATGTACTGCACCACGCTTTTGAAACTCGGGTATACAGATATATTTTAAAACATTCTTTCTAACTCCATAGAGATACCAAGATAAACGCTTATTGAATTTAGTAAACTCTTCGTTAGCTTCTTCCAAGTCCGTTACATTCTCAGCAAAGGTAAGAGTCCAAAACTTTGGCCTTTGTATCTCTCCATGTAAATCCGGAATAGTATTAACATTTGATGCTATTATGTCAAAAACTCTCTTCCTAGCCCTTATAATACTTTTAAGAAAGTTTTCCTTTGTATGCTCACCTTTCCCCTTAGAAGATGGAGAAGGAGCATTTTTTACTTGATAGTTGAAGTACTTATTTTTAGATAATCTTTTTAGCGTTACATGTTTTCCAGCGATCTTAATCTCTAAGTTATATGACATTTGATTTAACATTCTAAAACCTCCTTCTCGGGTATTTTTAAGGGTCTTTGGATTTTAAATGACAGTCGCATTAAGTGCGACATTACTCAAGTAAAGCCTTTCCCACCGCCTTTGGCGGTGGTACTCTTCTTAGTTAAGCTTTACTTCTAATACCTATAAAATCTCTTAAGTTTACCAAAATTATATATTCCTATCCATACCAATAATGTTATAATTACTAACTCAGTTTGTGCAGACAAACCAAACTTGTAAGATATAAATTTCGTAATTCCTATACAAGTTGCTGATAATAATAAACCTAATACAAAACCCATATAACCTCCATTAACCATGAATTTTATTGTAAGTTTCCATATAATCTTTGATTACCTTATCTAAGACCTTAGTTACTTCCTTTTGACTTTCTGAATCTTCCTTATCTTCACATTCTCTTAAACGATGTAAAGCTAATTCAATTACTGATAATTCATCCAAAGTATACACTTTAAAACCTCCCTTTGGTTATGGTGGTATAGTATCACTACACATAATTCAACTATGAGAGAAAAGCAATATCCTCAAATCATAGATACAAATGTATTCCGTCGAAAATCTACCATAACGATGATAAGTAATCATCGCATTAACTAACGGGTCAATAAAATAGCCCTATAGAAATTTTGATTTAACCGTTCCTTGCACTACATTAGCCCTTATAAAAGAAATACAACTCTCTTTTTAAAAAAACTCCGCTACGAAAAACATAAAATGAAGCACATACAATTAATAACGATATCTTACTGGAGGGGTAAGTCTGAAGCCTTCCCCTCCATCCTTTTGACTTATCATTTCGCACTCTATAAAGGCCAAATTTCTCGTAATAATTAAAAAGCTTCTTGTACTTTTAATCCATGTTTAATTATTAATCTCTCATGAAATTAGTTGGCATTTCTTTAGTATCGTAGACACCGAAAAAAAGTGAATAGACAGAATAGGGAATAATCCATGTATTAATACACTCGTTAGTATCTAAATCTATTACATATACATGAATATCCTTAGTTTCATAGTCCATCTTACAATAGAACAAAATATCTATTATTTCCCTTATAGAAACATCTATTTGCATGAAACGCTGTGATATGAGGAATACATCAAGACCCTGTTTCCGTGTGATTAAACAAAATTCCGTTATTTTATCGTTTTTTCTAAAGTGCCTACCGTTGGCAAACATGTGAACCTCGTCTAAGATAATATAACTATCATCTGCGTTTCTAACGTCTTGAAATGTCTCAATAAGCTTTGAACCTTTAAAGTTGTAATTAGCTAATGTTCCTTTGTGTTTATTAATCGTTCTAAGCATACATACGAGGGCACTAGCAATAATACTTTTACCACTTCCAAGCTTTCCACTAACTGCATATAGGCCAGCCATTATTGACCGCCAATCTTAACACCAACCTGTGTCTTATCCATTAGTTCTTTATAGCTGATACTTTGGAGTGCCTTGATTAAATCCTTATTAGCACCTTCATTGTATCTCCGGAAATAAATATATTCTTCTAGAAACCCTGCTATCAGTGGACTATCTAATGTCTTATTTACCGTACCAAGCAGAGCAAGTGCAACGGAGGTTTTCGTCCTTAGTTTAAGGGTATGGTTTTGTATTATCTGTAAATGCTCCGATTGCTTATTCTTACTACCATTGATAATATCTAGTAGTGAGATTTCTTTAACTGGTTCCTGGGGGACTTCAATAATTTTCCCTTCTTGATCGTGCTGCTTATCTTCTTGTTCTATATGTTCCTTTACCATTTCCATTACTTCAACACTCATACTAAACCCCCCTTATTAGGGCAGTTAACTGACTTACTTCTTTCCATGCGAAGAAGCTAAAGACTATAGAACCTATACAAATGGCAACTAGTATAAATTCAAATATTGTAAGCTTTTCCCTAGTAAGTCTCTTAATCAAATGACTCTCTATAATACTTCTAGCCTTATTAAGTTCCAGTATCGGCAGTTCTGTTATATTCGATAGATATATCTTATTCCTTCTATCTTCTAAAACATCGGAATAGGCGATTATTTCATTATCTATAGTTAATATTTCTCCTTCTTTATAACTAGTACATTTCTTAACCTTCCATTTCGCTCCATCTTGAAGGATAATTCTATCTTTACTTAGCATCAGCATTATTTTTTTCATCAATTTCATTTTCTTCACTCTCCTTAAGCCATTCTTATTAATGTAAAAAGAATTATTAAACCAATCAAATATATTAACCAATCAGCTCCGAACCATTCTGACATAGTTGGATTCATTAATCCTATGGCGCTACTCCAAGAATTTTTTAAAGTATTTCCTACATATCCGGCATCACCTGTAAGTTCCACCGTAGGTAATTTAATATTACCAATGTTGATTCCTCCCCCCTCGTTTCCATCGTTGGTAGAAGGTGGAATAATTCCTATTGGGTCATTTATAAATTCATCATCAACTATGATACCATCGTCGGGTTTTTCATCGTCTGGAATCTCGTCTATTTCTTCCTGTGTATATCCGATATATAAGGTTTTACTTAAACGTACCTCGTTCTTCCACTTGGCATAGACTTGAACGGTATGTTTACCATTCTTAAAATAGGGGGACTTAGTCATGTTAACGCAAATAATCGCTTGCCATTCATAGAGCGAAGCACCATTTAAGCCCTTATCACTCCAAATATCAAGAACATTGTTTTTATAGTCTGCCGAAATTGCATTACCATCTAATATAACCTTAAGTTCTATATCGTCCTTATCATCCCACATAGATTCCTTTGTAAAGGGTATTTGAAATTTATATGCATCGTCTAGTATATCTACCTTTGTTTTTTCATAAGACCATATACCGAGTAAACTATCGGGTAGTAAGGGAGTAGACTCATAGTTATGGGAGTCTGAATTGTCAATTACATCGCCAGAGGGTTCTTGTTGTGGCAGAACTGGAACGGTTTCTAGTCCCTCGGTTATCATATCTATATCACTATATTTAATAGATGTTTTCTGTGGGTCTCCACTAAATTCATTGAGGCGGATAGTATAGAGATAACCGGGAAGTAAATCCATATAATCGGAATTCATAACTATGTACTTTTTTCCCTCGTCATTCTCCCTATAATAAATAAGTTCTACAAGGGAACCAAATTCAACTCGAATCCCTTCACTTCTTCCCCTTAAGTCAAAGCCGATTTGTGAGCCTACACTTACATATCTTGTAGGGGGTGTATACTTCACTGTTACACCATCGGGAATAGAGTACTCAACATAGTCGCTAACCTTAGCGGTATTATAGATTTTTAAAACCTTTTTACCGTATGGCGATAGGGAAAACTTATGGGTTCTTAAAAAGTCCGGTGCATTTGGATCGCTAGAAAGCATATCCGTTGTCGTTGTCGTTCCTCCATATCCATAGTTTTCGACCTGTACATACATCATTCCAGAATATGAAGCCGTATTATATACATATGGCTTTCCAATTATCTCAACACTTTTAGATGTTGGATTTTCTAATACTAGTACGCCTCCTAGTTCTAACTTTAAGCCATCACCTTGAATACCATTTTTCGAATAGAATATACCAGAACCATCGGTGTATAAAATATCATGATTGGAAGCTATCATAGTTACTGGATAACCGCTACTTTCTGAACCCCAACTACTAAAGCCCCATTCTTTTGTATCCCATTTCAAAGAGTCCTTATCCCATGCATAATACTTACCATCACCTATTAAATATTTTCCCTTCTTGTATTCAATAGGGGCATCGGAAAAAACTATCTTATATGTTCCGTTACAATAACCTATTGAATAATAATCATAATTCTTTACATTCTCGGGAATTGGTTGGAAATAGCTAGAATTCGTAATTATTACTTCGTCTTCATTTGCTAATACAAACAACATGTTAGATGTAAATACTAAAATAACAGTTAACAATATCAAGAATTTTTTCATTATCTATTCACCTCCCTTAAAACTCAATATAATTAGTTGGATTCTTTCTATCAGTATTATGTATTACTTCAAAGTGTAAATGTGGTCCAGTACTTATTCCTGTATTTCCTACGGTTCCTATCACGTCCGTATTAGAGACACTTTGACCGACAATTACATTTATGTCCTTAAGGTGTGCATACTTAGTGATATAGTTACTAGCATGTTTTATAGTTATTTGATTTCCATAACCATCATCGAAGCCGGTATATTCCACTATGCCGGGCAATGCAGGATAAACATTAGTTCCTTCTTCGTCTGCTAAATCTATTCCAGTATGCATTTTTAGTTCACCGCTTATGGGGTGGGTTCTCATACCGTAGGGACTTGATATCGTATAGGTATCACTATGTAAAGGGTTTGAGAATACAACACCACCAGAACCGCCCACGGTAACGGACATTTGCCCTGTTAAGGCTATAAAGACCAAAATGGCTATACCTATATATAAAAGCTTCTTCAAGCCTAAAACCTCCTAAAACTGTATTTGGTCAAAGACCATATCTATAATCCAAAAGGCTACTATAACTGTCACAACTATGCCGAATACCATTTATAACAACCCCCATTTTTCAAGTAAATATAATAAAATAGCTACTGCAACGCTAATTACACTAGCCATTTCCAAAGTCATATTTTCCATTTGTACCATCCTTCCAGATAGGTAAAGGGGAGATAATCTCCCCCCAATAATCCTATAAGTTCTTAACCTTATAAAGTATTGCTCCTACAACTCCAAGTGTAATGAATTGTGGCATGTAACCCATAATAGTAGCGATATTTGTGTCAGCTTCTGCCGCAAAAGCGTTAATTACTGAACCACCCGCAAGCATTACACCGCCTGCACCTACTGCAATATTCTTGGCATGCTTCTTTAAACCCTCAACCATGATTTCACCCCCTTTCGATGTATCTCAAAGGGTAGGGGTTAACCTACTCCTTAAATCTTGTTGTAAGAAAACTGAACTCTATCAGAGTTTTGGAAACTAAAGGCATATACGGATATTTCTAAATCCTTACCTTTTTCATGCTTCTTGAAATCATCTGCATGTTCTTCCTTTACATGGACTATATTAGTTGCAAATCCATTTCCTTCGATTCCTACTAAATAGCCGTTTCCATTCTTCTTAGGTTGAATACCTTTGTACTTTCCACTAAGTTTTAACATTTAAATTCCTCCTTTTTTTAATCCCATTTTTATGGCTTCTATGTATAACTTTTCATAATCCCCGTGTTTTAAAGGGACAACATTTTTAATTTCTTTTAGAATCTCCTTTGCTAGTTTTTCTCTTGTCATTACACCCTCCTTTTCCCTGTAAACCCTTGGTGTAATATGGTATAATTTTCTTACATTTACATTTGATGAAAGGAGCTTTATATTGAATAATATAATTAAACTCTTAGCGGTCATTCTTGTTGGTAGTGTCTTTGTATCAGTTGTTAACAAGGGAACCGCATTATACAAATTAGAGTCTTTCTCTCAAAGTTCATATGGATCTTCTTATAACTTAGGCTCTCTTATCAATTCACCAATATTTTGGGTTATTGTCATTATTCTAGGCTTGGGCTTCATGTACGTAAAAGATAACATTTAATTATTTTTTTTCCTTTTAGCATCAAGTTTGTCAAATATCATGCTAAAAAAAGGATATGAACCAACAGAAAATATCAATACAGTGATACTATCTCGCTCTAAAACAAATGATTCATTTTGATGATGATGTATAGCGATTAAGGAGCATATAACAAATATGCATGCTATAAGTATTTCACATAGTTTCTGTATCTTTTTCTTCATATACCAACCTCCTTTTTAAGACCTCTAATCGTGGGGAATTTTGTATTTAATTGTCAAAGAACAGTGTAATATTAATTATAGAACATTTGTTTGGTAAATACCGGCAGAGTTTCGGCAGTTTGCCGGAGGACTTTCGGCAGTACACATTCAATGTGTATATATGAACCAAAAATGATATAATTAGAACATAGAATATATTATTAATGTGTTTATTAGCACATTTTAGTGTTTATAAACACATTATAGTGCTATTACACACAAAAGTCAAGGGATTTTGTGTTAATTTACACATTCTTTTTTAGGAGGTTCTTAATGAGCGATTTTAATATTAAACTAGGGAACAAGATAAAGGAATTAAGAAATGAAAACAATATGACTCAAGAAGAGTTTTGCAATAAACTTACTATAAAATACAACCGAGGAAATCTAAGTAAAATAGAAAAGGGTAAACTTATGCCATCAGCTGAATTTATTAGAAGTGTAATCGAGACATTTAAAGTGTCAGCTAATTGGTTACTTGATATAGAAGAAACGATAGACAGAGATAAGACTGAACAGTTAGGAGTAGAATATTTAGAAGTAAATAAGCAATTCAAAGAGAAGGGGTTTAAAACTAGAGATATTAAAAATTTAATTAAAGCAATAGAAAACCTAACAAAAAAATAACAACCAATAAAAGGTTGCTATTTTTTTACCATTATATAGTTTTTTACAATCTCGTAACCGTAAATTTTTTTTAACTTTACATAATTATCTATACAGACCCCGCAAA
Organism: Wukongibacter baidiensis; assembly: GCF_050888315.1. Lineage (NCBI taxonomy): Bacteria > Bacillati > Bacillota > Clostridia > Peptostreptococcales > Caminicellaceae > Wukongibacter > Wukongibacter baidiensis. Next base: position 5,938,158 of record NZ_CP138202.1, on the reverse strand, counting down.
AAGAAGAAATCGCCGATCGGCGATTATTGTATATTCCTAACTAGATTAATAAAATAAAAAAATTGTCTACTAATCATACTTTTATCATTAACTAATTTAATGTTTAGTTATTTGAGTAATATTTCATAAGGTACTTTTTTATATCATCTTTGTCCTCAACATTACTTGCATCAACAAATTCCAATAGTGCATCCATAAACTCATCTCTTGTTACATTTTCTAATATGCTGTGTAAAATAAAATCTATCCGTATTTCATTTATTTTGGTATGAAGATTCTTTTCTTCATGAACTATTTTTGAATACATATTTGAAATAGTAAAGAATCTGATGCAGTTCCCAATTAAACTAACAGTATAAAAAATTGTAAAAAAGAATGCATAGCTAACCAAAGCCAAAAGTGGCAGAAATAGAAAATATGGAATCAATTCTTTCGGGCTATATATCAAAATATATAAGGAGAAAAATAAAGCAATTTCAACTGCAACAATAAAAGCTAAAAATTCAAAACTTACAAGTATTCCTTCAATTACACCTTTTCCATTTGCTTTCTCCATAGCTCTTTTAATATCTTTGTTTATTAGGCCAAGCATTAATGCTATACCAGCCAATATTATACCAATCATACCAATAAGAGCTGACGCAATATATAAAGTGATATTCTTTAAAGCCTCTTCATAATACTGAAATCCATTATATAAATCTAAAAAATACGTCAATGCTAAGAAAAGCATTGTAAAAATTAATGCCAATATGCATTCTGTAGCTTTAATATTCGTAATATCTTTCCATTTTTTATACTTATTAAATCTTTTAAAAGGACGTTTTTCCATGTGTAATCACCTATAGCATTCTTATTATAGAAAGCACTTTATTTTTACATACATCTATAAACAAACCTCTTGTCTTTTCTTCTTCACTTATCTTTTGTTTTATTGGTTTTGTGTCTTCCGTAGTAAAAGTTTTCCCATCTACGCTTGTTGCTTCAACACTTGCATATCCAAGTCCTAATGCTTTCTTTCCAGATAATTTCGAATGTATTTTATTTATTTTCCCAATTTCCTCATTGATTATTTTTGCATTCAAGTTAAGACCTCTTAAAGATTTGGAAGTAAATACAATACTCTTATTAGTTACATTTCCTTCTTTCATTGACTCTAAAATTTCTTCTCCATTATTGCTAATCTCGTCTAGTAGCTCATCATCTGGATTTGGAGGAATTATATGTATTTTTAGTGATTCTAATTCTCCAATCTTTCTTAATTCATTTTTTATATCAGCAATATCCAAATTTGGTTTTATTAAGCTTATTTCAAAATTATATCCTTTTTCCTCCTTATTCATACTAGCAGTAAGCAATTCTTTAAATGCATCATTAAATTCTTTACGTCCAAATCTATTTGTAGTATAAAATACCACTACTTCTCTATATACATCAAAATAGAACTGAATTATCTCTGAATTTTCTACAGGTATTTTCTTCACTACATTTGTCTTTTCATCAATATCATTAATAAATAATAACGACTTCTTTACTACATTCCCAACAATAGCATTATTATACTTATCATCTAACTTATCAATAGATCTAAATTTAAATACAGCATTATACTCGTGAACTTCACCTTTTTCATCAACTCGCACATCTTGTTTTTCATATTTAACATCGTTATTAATGTTAATAAGCAATTTTTTTAGAATCTTTCTTAATTCTTTAGGTTTATCATAGATATCATAAATATGAGAAACAACATTTACTTTGGAAAAATAAAGAGTAGCTGACATTAAAAATCCCCCTAGTTTAAATTTTACCTATGTTTACATATTATTCTACATAATCATTCTTTTTCCTTCAAATTTTTACAAAAAATATAAAAAACTAGATTACATCTAGTTTCATTGTGTTCTTATTTTTATTTTCCCAAAGCTAAATTTAGTCATACTTCTTGCCTTTTTCTTGCCGGTTAAATACTTTCTACTAATTTTCATCAACTTTAATTAACTTTTAAAATCTATATGCATATTGGTATTACAAAGTTTCACCAATTCTTAAATTCAATCATTACATATCGCAACCTTCTCAAAATCCGTTGGTAGCAATATGTCAAGGGGACAGGGTTACCGACACCACTATCTAAATCTTGAGATAGTGTCGCTAACTCCGTCCCCTTGTTCTTTTTTCCTTTTTATGTACTATTCTTCTGTCATTGTAGGTTTTTCTATTTCAAAAGGCTTACCTATTTCCTCATATTCTATCTTACCTTCTGATTGGAAATCCATTTGAATACCGTTGAAGGTACCATGGAGCAAATACTTGACTTCTTTAGTCTTAATATTACCCTTTTCATCAACTAAGTAACTTATTTCTAGTTTTTTCAGTTCAAAATTATCCCTTGAAATTTTATTTGGAACAATAATACTTCTATCATAAATAGATCTTTTAAGTGCAGCCTTATTCTCATGGTTAGAATCTATTTTTATTGTGAATTTAGTTCCATCTTCATCCTTTTCCTCTATAATATCACTTCTGAATAAACTCATGATATTAGACAAAATGTCAAAATGTCTATCCTCATTTTCTAGATCATATACACGCCAAGAGGGTTTTTCCACTTCAGATCCATATGTCCTATGATATATTTTTTTGTCCGTAACCACTCTTTCCGATTTATATACGTCTGAGCTATCGTCATCAATAAACTCATAGCTAGATTTGCTAACTCTCTTCTTAATATCTATTTCATCATAACCACGATCTTGAAAACCATATGAGGCTAAATACTTTATATCTGACTCGTCTCTATCTAATCCTTCCCTATCATCTACCTTAATATTATCAATCCTATCTCTAAAATTAAATTTTCGTTTAAAGGGTTCATTTTCTAATTTCTTTAAGGCTTGATATAACTTCGGATATTTCTTCTCAAATTCCTTCTGATCATCTTCTAAATTCCTCTTTACAGTTTCTACCGACAATATATTTATCTCAGATTTTTCGGAGTCAATAATTGCCACGCCTCCTAATTCTGATACAACAAACGTGAAAGGTACGTAGCTTACTCCATCCCTTTCTTGAAGGCGCAATGGTATTGGCACATCAAGTCCATTTACTAAAGCATAATCCATATACTTACCCATTGTAATATAGGAATTATCCTTTTCGATTTTTATATTTTCAACAACTTCATCGACTGAAACCTCAGCTTCTAAAAGCTCAGCCACCTTTTCTACCGGAACTAATATTTTACTATCTACAATAATTGCTTCTAGATCCAGGGAAATATCCTTTCCATCTTTTTTCAACTGTAAAGCTTTTAAATCTATTGACTTTTTCGACTCTTCTTCTCCATCACCTGGTATACTAATTTCCAATGGGTTACCAATATTTTTGTATTCACCTTTAAGTATCAATAAGAACTCTACTGTAAGCTTTTCATCGAAAACCTCTAAGATTACTGATAAGTTATTATTCTTCAGAGTCCCTTCATTGTCTATAATATATTCAAGTTTAAAATTCTTTATTTTTATATCAGGTCTTCCATCTGACTCTTTTAGTTGTGTATAGATCGCGTTCTCTTCACCTAAAATATCTATCAAATCATCAAACTGAATACCATCATCAATTTCAATAGTATATATGGTACCTGTCTTTGTTCTATCTCTTTTAATGTTGTCCTTAAATTTCACCAATTCTCTCATCATTTTGTCTCTATTAGAAAAGTATTTGTCCTCTTCTAATTCTGTTTTTGTCCAAACCATGCCTTCTACCTTATTTTTCTTTGGCTTTGTATAAACAATCCCATCTAAAACTATGACCTTCAGTCCATTCTCTTCTTTATTCCATAATTGCTTTATGCTAACTGAAGTATCAGACTCTAATTTTTTATTTAAGTAGTCAATTTTAGAATTATTCTTTATGTCGATCTCAACTTCTTGTATATTTTTAACAAGTGCCTCAAAATATTCATTATCGTTATCCTCTGCAATTTTCCAGTTAGCTACCTTCATACTTATGGAGTTGCTATATTCAAAGGGCTTATTCATTATTTTTTCTATTGCTGTATATAATTTCGGATATTTACTATATAAAGATTTTTCCTCTTTCTCATACTCATTTACTAAAGAACTATCTGCAAAACTAGAACTTGTACAAAGAATCAGTATCAAAAGTATGCTTATTACTCTTTTCATTTTCTCCGCTCCTCTAATTAGTATTTAGAACCTATTGCTTCATTTATGCCTCTATCTATATCCTTAGTAAGTTTAGCCACAAGTTCCATATTTAGAAATTTTTTCTTAGAGTCATTATATATCGTCTACATTGATATTTCAATCATCACATCGTCATAATATTTGCTTATTTATTGAATATCATATTTCTTATGCTTTCTACTGCTTCTTCTTGCAACTCCTGCATTACATAATAATTTTGATATTAGTTTAATCCTTTTACAATGACGGTATCACATTTAGACGCATTTAATCTAAACTTTAAAATCTCTTGATATTCATCTGATTCATACCAATCTCTTAAAGCATCTTCAGACTCAAACTCAATAATGATCATCCTAGAATACTTCCATTCACCCTCAAGAACAGTTGGTTGATTTTCAACGACAAGATATTTCCCCTTGTAGTTTTTAAACACTGTGTCACACTGATCTAAATACTTCTGATATTCTACTTCATCCTCAATCCTTATCTGTGCAACAAAATATGCACTCATACTATTCTCCCCCTCTAAAATTCTAATAAATTTTCTTTACTATAGATTATAATATGATGTGCATAACAAAAGCCACCATAATTTAGGCGGCTTTTTGTGCAAATCTTCATTCTTTAATTCATATTAGTTGCGGAGAATATCCAAATAATGATATTTTTAAAATATACTTTAGTTTTATAAATGACGAAAAAATAGATGTAAGTCAGTTTAAAATTCCTTATAAGTAAGGTTAAGTATGGAGAGCGCAAAATTAAAATACAAAGAGCTTAGAGAAAATTCTAAGCTCTTTTTTTATATGTGAATTCTATATATATCATCGTGATAGTTCATTTGATATAGAATATTTTAAAGGTTCAACAAAAAATAGTTATACAGTTTTCTCATTGAATCTTCTGCTTACTAGTTTTTTATAAGTTCTTCTTACTTTGGGTTTATAAAGCGAAATTATTGGTGATGTAATAATTATGCTAATTATATATCGTAATTTACCTGCTTTTTTTGGCGTACCAATATTAAATATAGGTTGTGGATTATATTCCATTTTAATGTTTTCGATATAAGCCGCTGTTTCGCGCCCATACAATTGTGAAACTACTTGTAGAGCAACTTCAAAAGACCCAATTGCCGGACCAGCTGTATGATATTTTCCATCTGAAGCCGTTTCTGTATTATGTCGAACTGCACCTACACCCTTTAACATGCCTAGCATATGAAAATTCGTAACTGACATTCTACCTTCTAGTAGTCCTGCGGCACCTGCCACAAATACTCCAGCACAAACACCTATAACTGCTTGAGCTCTGGGTGCTTGCTGCTGATAAAATTCAATGAGCTCAGGATCAACGGTCTCTTTAGGAAGTATTGCTCCAGAAATTAGAACATCAACTTGTGGACACTCCTTAAAAGTCATATTTGATACCAAGGTTGGACCAACAATTGCTTTTTTCTCTCCTTTATCCTTCCAGACAAAGTAAATTTCTACATTAGGTAATGAAGAAAATACATCTATTGCTCCAGCAACATCTGGTAGATATAATCCAGGTGGAGTGATGACAGCTACTTTTAACGGTTTTTTACCTACTTCAGGTAAATACTCTTGATGTATATCTTTGAAGCTAGCCTGTGGGTTATATTCAAGATTAAGTTCTAGCATTTTCGCAATAGTATTTCCATGAAGTTTACTCATTAAGTAAAATGCCGACTCTATTGCCGCGGTTGAAGGACCCGCAGTAATAAATTTTCCATCCTTAACAAAACTCTTCTTATCAACTGGTGTAACTTCATAGCTCTTTAATAGACTAAGACTATTTCGATCTGCTGTAGCATGTTTTCCTTTTAAAACACCAGCTTTACCGAGGGCTAATACACCACTTGAAATACCAATCACATAAGAGCAGTTTTCAGTTTGACGTTGTATGAATTGTATCATCTGTTCATTAGTTAAGGCCTCAGTTGGAATTTCTGGGATGATCAATACATCTAAATTCGGGCATTTTGAAAATGTTGTAGTGCTTTTTAAAGGATATTGCGAAGAACCAGTAATTAATCCTTCTTGTTCACCAATATAATAAATCTTATTATTTGGATGAAATCGTAAAGCGGCTTCTGTTCCTACAACATCTGCGTTCCTAAATCCTGGCATTAATAAAAATCCAATTTTTCGTTTCATAATACAACTCCTTCCAAAAAAATCTCAAATTCTCTATTCGAATAGTATCTTAAATTCATTATACATACTCAGCTGTACATTGTCAATTATTATTTGTACAGTGTACAGTTTAATTCGTACACATTGAACATTTTGCATACATATGTTATACTTGTACTAATGTAAATGGAATGAAAAGGAATTTATGTTTTTCCAGAGGGATTTTATTGAAATAATGTTAATACATTTATACTTGATTTTATAAAATAGTAAATTTACTAACTATGAAAGGAGAAATGATCGTAGTTTAGTTGATCATAAAAACAGTTATGCATAATAGTCCACAAACCAAGCAAAAGATTATTGATACTGCTATAGCATTATTTAAAGAGTACGGATATGAAAAGGTTTCTATCAAGCAGATTTGCCAGCAATTGAAATTTGGAAGAAGTACATTTTATTATCATTTCCGCACAAAAGAACAGATTCTATCAGAGTTTTATAAACCAGATAAAGTTTTTAATACCGAACGAATGTCATGGATTCTTACAGCAGAATCCAATATCGAAAGAGCTTTTAGAATTCAACTCGCTTATGAGAAGCACATTGATAGTGTTGGGAGTACTGAAGCAATAATTCATTATTTAGCCTCTGGAATGACAAAAGGCTTTGATGAAAATGTAGTTTCTGCAAAAGAAATGAAAGTACTATTAATGCCTATCATCAAACAATGTCAAGAACTTGGAGAAATCAAGAATCCTACAGATGCTGAAACTCTTTGCAATGTAGCGATAAATTTGCAAAATGGTATATTAATGAAGTATTGTCTTAGTAAAGGTAATCTTAATAGAGAGGAAATGTTGATAAGTTCATTAAAGGCTCTCTATTGTATTGAATAACATAGAGAGTATAAAGAATATCGTAGGAAGAATTCGAATAGAGAAGAATTGCCGTTCACCCAAAAAAGAGAGCTAAAATCGATAATTTTTGGCTCTCTTTTTGATGACACAGAAGTTATATACACCGACAAGACGATTCCATTGATATATCATCGAAGCTTCACTCTTGCTATCGTTGCCAATTGGATATATTACTTCGATCCGATTCTTAATCTTAGGCTTGATAGGACAGCATATTCTACGATTTTATTGATTTGAACCTGCTTCATAAACTATAGCAGTAATATTTTGATTCATTATCTTTATTTGAGAAGGTATTGGAGATATTATAGGAGGATTAGTATTAATCTTTGTAACAAATGCGTCAGAACTACCTCCACCAAATACTGGTTGAATAGGATTCATAAGTGGAAAATTTAATGATTGAGTCTGTCCTGTCACATAGGTACTGCCGGTATTATCTACTGCTATACCAAGGCCTTCATCAAAACTACTTCCTCCAAGATAGGTAGAGAAAATAAGAGCTGTGCCTGCAGGGTTTACCTTTGTTACAAATACATCAAAAGAACCTCCAATTACTGGTTGAATAGGATTCACAAGTGGAAAATTTGCTGAATCAGTCGTTCCTGTCACATAGGCACTGCCGGTATTATCTACTGCTATACCACGGCCTCTATCAAAAGCACTTCCCCCAAGATAGGTGGAGTAAATAAGAGCTGTGCCTGCAGGGTTTACCTTTGTTACAAATGCGTCAGCAGAACCTCCAATTACTGGTTGAATAGGATTCATAAGTGGAAAATTTGCTGAATCAGTCCGTCCTGTCACATAGGTACTGCCGGTATTATCTACTGCTATACCAAAGCCTCTATCAAAACCACTTCCCCCAAGATAGGTGGAGTAAATAAGAGCTGTGCCTGCCGGGTTTATCTTTGTTACAAATGCGTCAGCTGAACCTCCAATTACTGGTTGAATAGGATTCATAAGTGGAAAATTTGCTGAATCAGTCCGTCCTGTCACATAGGCACTGCCGGTATTATCTACTGCTATACCAAAGCCTTCATCAAAACCACTTCCCCCAAGATAGGTGGAGTAAATAAGAGCTGTGCCTGCAGGGTTTATCTTTGTAACAAATGCGTCAATAGAACCTCCAATTACTGGCTGAATAGGATTCATAAGTGGAAAATTTAATGAACTAGTCTGTCCTGTTACATAGGCACTGCCGGTATTATCTACTGCTATACCAAGGCCTGCATCAGTACCACTTCCCCCAAGATAGGTGGAGTAAATAAGACCTGTGCCAGAAGGATTTAGCTTCGTAACAAATGCGTCATTATTTCCTCCAATTGCTGTCTGAAAAGCTCCAGCAGTTGTTGGAAAATTTCCTGAAAAGGTAAATCCTGTAACATAGGCACTGCCGGTATTATCTAGTGCTATATCAAGGCCTGCATCATTAGCATTTCCCCCAAGATAAGTGGAGTAAATAAGAGCTGTGCCTGCAGGGTTTATCTTTGTAACAAATGCGTCAGCAAAGCCTCCAAATACTGGTTGAATAGGATTCATAAGTGGAAAATTTAATGAACTAGTCTGTCCTGTCACATAGGCACTGCCGGTATTATCTACTGCTATACCATTGCCTACATCAAAACTACTTCCCCCAAGATAGGTGGAGTAAATAAGAGCTGGATCTATAATAATAGGGTAGTCTGGATTATAACCCTTTTCAATTTCAAAACTATAAAAGCTTTCCCTATTTTCATGCTTCTTTACTACAAAGCTGCTATCAAGTGCCACCTTTCTTCCTTCAATCTCCTGATAACTTACAGGATGCTTATCAATTAGTACTCCAAGCTCATTTTCAATTAATAGATTTCCTTCTTCGTCTAAGGATATATCTTCTGCACCTTTATAACTTAGCTTAATATCCTCAAAATCTGCTCCTGGATGAACTACAAATTCATATTTAAGCTGTCCCTTTGCTCCATAAAATATTAAATCTATACCTTGCCATAGTTCCTTATACACTACTTTTTCATAGGTAGATAAATCTGTATACCACTTTTCAGGATCATTTCCCTTAATGTAATTGACCCTTCCACCGCCCCTGATTTGACCTTCTATTCTCACATCTGGATTAGCACCAATAAACTGCATAGATAGGGCTACTCCAATTTCTTTTTCCTCTTCCTTAGAAATATTACCTTTACTTGTGCTTTTATCAAAAATCCCTTTTGATATTCTTTTAACAAAGTTTAGAACTACTTCTTCCTTAGTAAAGTAGAATACAAAGTTTCCTCCCTTAGCATAGTATTTAACCTTATTGTCTATTTGTCCGGCATTTGTGATAAACATCATAGGCATTTTGCTTAGATCACTAAGGACTTTCTCCTTATCAGTTACAGAAATTGTCTTAGAAGAATACAAGCCTTGTTCCTTCTCTGTTTTTTTTAATATAATAGACATTAAAAAATTCACTCCTCATGTTTCTATACATTCTTATTTGAAGCCTTTTAAGCGAAAACTATATACTTTAGATTGAAAATTATCTTAGAGATTTATCCCTGTATTTCTTACACTTTATATTATGTAGTAGTTAAAACTTAGTGCTACTGTGGATTATATTTAGATGCATAGAAACGAAGTTGGCAACAGCTCCCCCCTGGCATCCCGTAATCCTTTCACAGGAAAATGAAAAAGATGTTAACTAAATTATAGCTAACATCTTCTTTACTGACCTATATCCATTAGAAAGAAAGATTTTCTTTTGATATCGAATTTGTATTTATATTTCTCTTACCATTATAAATGAGTCTCCTGTATCAGCATATTCTATAAAACCTTGTTGTCTATATAAATTTATAGCGTAATTATCTTTTGAAACACAGAGACTTATTCTTTTGATGGAGTATTTTGATGCATAATCAATTAACCAATCAATCATTTTTTTCCCAATTCCTTGATGTCGATAGTTACAATGGACTCCAATTGCTAATACAGGTGTATTTTCATCTATATACCCACGTATGGAATCGTTATCAGTCCAAAATCTGTACCAAGCCGCACCGACTGGAATTGAGTTGATGGTGGCAATAACTGCTGCATCTCCTTCTCGTTTTCCCCATTCAGCCAGCGCATTACTTACATCCGGGTAGGAAAGTCCTTCTTCGAATGAAGGCTTTTTATTGCTTTCACGCCAAAAAACTGCTTCATAAAGCATTTCTCTTAAAAATGGAATATCAGAAGATTGTGATGCTCTTAAAAGTATATTCATATTTCCTCCTTTACGTTGCTTCTAGAGCGTGTCTGAAAAAACTATAGTGACATAATAGTAATTTTCAAGTTTTTTCTTATTATACCAAATACTTATTTTTCATAAAGATTCTCAAAGTAAACTTTGCTGAAATATTATATCTTAGAACGAGACGGTTCGGAGTGCCCCCTGATACCTCACAAAAAAAGAACTCCTCTCTTTTGAGATTTGTCCTTTTTTTCCTTTTTATATACTATTCTTCTGTCTTTATAGGTTTTTCTATTTTAAGAGGCTTACCTATTTCCTCATATTCCTCCTTCGTTTCCGACTGGAAATCCATTTGAATTGTTTTATAAGTACCATGTATTAAATACTTAATTTCGCTGGACTTCATATCACCGTTTTTATCAACTAAGTAATTTACTTCTAGATTTTTCAGTTCACAATCATCTTTTGAAAATTTATAGGGAACAATAGTAGCTTTATCATAAATAAATCTCTCAAGTGCCGCCTTATTCTCATGGGCGGAATCTATTCTTATTGTAAATTTAGTTCCATCTTTAACCTTTTCTTCTATAATATCATTTATAAATAAGCTCATGCTATTAATTGCAAGTTGAAAATATCTATCGTCATTTTCTAAATCAAATGACATCCAAGAAGCTTCTTCGCTTTCGCTGAGCCCTGATCTATAGTATAGTTTTTTGTCCATAACTATTGACTCTGATTTATATACCTCTGATTCACTAACCACAGTACTCTCATAGTCCCACTTTCTAATTCTGTTCTTAACATCTACTTCATCATAACCTCGCCCTTGAAAATCATATGAGGCTAAATGATCTATCTTTGACTCTATCATATATGAATCGTCTCTATCTATGCTTTCTCTATCATCTACTTTAATATTATCAACCCTATGGCTATAATTAAATTTTTGTTTAAAGGGTTCATTTTCTAATTTCTTTAAAGCTTGATGTAACCTCGGATATTTCTCCTCTAATTCCTTCTGTTCATCTTCAAAATCCCTCTTTACAGCTTCTACCGACAATATATTTATCTCAGGTTTTTCTGAGTCAACAATTGCCACGCCTCCCAATTCTGATACAACAAATGTGAGAGGTACGTAGTTTACTCCATCTCTTTCTTGAAGGTACAATGGCATTATCACATCAAAGCCATTTACTAAAGCAAACTCTGCATTCTTTCTTATTACAATATAGGAATTATCCTTTTCAATTTTTATCTCTCCAGTAAATTCATCGACTGAAATCTCAGCTTCTAAAAGCTCAGTTACCTTTTCTACTGGAACTAATATTTTACTACCTACAACGATTGCTTCTAGATCCAAGGATATATCCCTTCCATCTTTTTTCAACTGTAAAGTTTTTAAATCGATTGATTGTTTTGACTCTTCTTCACCATCACCATGTATACTAATTTCCAGTGGATTTCCAATGTTTTTGTATTCACCTTTACTTGTCAGCAAGAACTCTACTGTAAGCTCTTCATCGGAAACCTCCAAGATTGCTGAAAAGTTAGTATTCTTCAGATTCCCTTCATTGTCTACAATATATTCAAGTTTAAAATCCTTTATTTTTATATCAGGTCTTCCATTTGACTCTTTTAGTTGTGTATAGATTGCATTATCTTCACCTAAAATATCTATCACATCATCAAACTGAATACCATCATCAATTTCAATAGTATATATGGTATCTGTTTTTCTTCTACCTCTTTTAATATTGTCCTTAAATTTCACCAATTCTTTCATCATCTTCTCTCTATTAGAAAAGTATTTGTCTTCTTCTAATTCTGTCTTTGTCCAAACCATACCCTCTACATTATTTTTCTTTGGCTTTGTGTAAACAATGCCATCTAAAACTATGACCTTAAATCCATCCTCTTCTTTATATCCTAATTGCTTTATGCTAACTGAAGTATCAAACTCAAATTTTTCATTTAAATAGTCAATTTTAGAATCGCTCTTTATGTCGATCCCAAACTGTTGTATATTTTTAGCAAGTTCCTCAAAATATTCATTATCATTATCATCTGCAACTTTCCAGTTAGCTACCTTCATGCTTATGATGCTGCTCTGTTCAAAGGGCTTTTTCATTATTTTTTCTATTGCTTTATATAATTTCGGGTATTTTTTATATAGAGATTTTTCCTCTTTCTCATACTCCTTTTCCAACTGATCTTCAGATTTTACATGTAGCCTATTATCCACTTCTATTTCTACATTCATTGACTTTGTTATAGCTTCTAAGGGCACGAACAATCTACCGCCAATAACTTCAATTTCTTCATCTAAATCTACTCTATCACCGTTCAATGTCATGTACTTAGAATAGGTATCAATCTTAATCTCTGTATCGTCCTTTATAGCTGTAAATTCTCCTGTGTATCTATCCCACTCTACCTTTGCTCCTAGTGCCTCAAACATTTCCTGTGCAGGAATCAATGTAATTCCTCCATCAATACTCGATACCTTACCATCTACATCTACTGTTAAAGAACTATCTGCAAAACTAGAACTTGAACAAAGAATTAGAATCAAAAGTATACTTATTACTCTTTTCATTTGCTCCACTCCTTTAATTTGTCTTTAGAACCTATTGCTTCATTTATGCCTCTACTATATCCTTAATAAGCCTAGCTACAAGTTCCATATCTAGAAATTTTTTCTTAGAGTCATTATATATCGCCCACATTGATATTTCAATCAGAACATCGCCCTAATAGCTGTTTATTTCTTTTAGTTAAGTCTATGTCCTCTCCATCTAAATGAATTACATAGACGCTATAGCTTGCCTAGACTCTAATTAGGAGTATTTATTATAAACTTCTTTTAGTATGGAAAAAGTTCCTTTAACCATTTGATTTCATTTCATATTGCTCCATTTTTCAGGCCTCCAAAACTAAAATCTTTAGCCAATTATAAAAATTGCCTTAGCACCGGTAAAACAATTTATTTAGAATATACTCTTTATTGTTTGTAAAAGTTTTTCATAGACAATCTGTTATTGAGAGTCTTAGTTGAACAAGAAGATCAAAGTTAAAATGCAAAGAGCTCAGAAAAAATTCTAAGCTCTTTTTTTATATGTGAATTATCTATATATCATCAAGATAGTCCGAAACGGGCCCCGTCTTTGAGATATATTTGTCTAATTATCTGGTATATTTTTTATAGAAACTAATGCATACCCTATTGCAATAATTTTATTATCAACAAGCGTCATTTTACGAATATATTTTTCTGAAATAATCGTTTTTTCCCAGTTTATTAAATCGCTTGAACTTAAAATATAGCTATGGTCTACACTACTTTGTCCTTTTTCATTTGGAGGAGTATACTTCTTACCCAAAACTATTACTTGTGAACCATTCCACATTATATTTTCAAATTCGCTCCTCCCTTTCTGTGCTCTAATCTCTTTCCAAGTACAACCATCCTCTGATGAAAATATGATATTTCTTTCTTCTCCACATGCACCTCTACCCAAGTTTCCTATTGCTATAAATTTGTCTCCCGTCCATATTATTTTTTCAAAACAGGCTTCATCATTATACTTTAACGTTATATCTTCCATTGTGTATGAAGTGTCTTTCCATGTTACCCCATCATAAGATACTGCAGTTCTTCCTGAGTTACCTCCTGCCACTGTAATCTCTCCGTTTGATGCAATAGTATGGAATTGCCTCCAACTATAATTATCTTCTGCTCCTTCTGCATTTCCGTTATCTTCCCATACAATACCATCATTCGAGCTAAAAAATCTCGCTGAATTAGAGTTACATCCTATAAACCTTTTACCAGTCCATATTACTTCTTTTATTAGTAATACTTTTTTAGTATCCTCATCTATTTCTTCATATGCAAAATCACTTAAATTCGAACTTTCTTTTAACTCCCATTCAATTCCATCATTTGAAAAGTACACATTACCTCGACAAGTGAATACTGCATACTTTTCTCCATCCCAAACTAAACTATGATTACTAAAATAAGGAGTCCCATGTGTTTCCCATTCTTCTCCATCTTTTGAAATATAAGCTCTTCCATTAATTGATGTTACTAAAACAATTTTCCCATTATAGGAAATGTTACAACCCTGTTTTTCAATATCTTCACTTATTTGATAGTCAACTGCATATGATATATTAGATATCACAAGTAATAAAATTATAGTAATTAATACATTAAACGCCTTTTTCATTCCCATTTACCTCCCCCTATCTGTAGATTTTTACCTCGAATTACATATTATTCTACACAATAACCTTTTTTCCTTCAAAATTTTATAAAAACTATAAAAAAATCAAGTAATTAACCAAGTCAAATCGAAAGGTGTCATCAGAACCGTCACCTTGCAACCTTCCTCTTTTTTCCCTTAACGACTTATGCTTAAGTTCAGTATTTTGTGTTATACTTATTACGGAATTATATAAGGTAAGAATTTATTCTACAAAGTCATTCTTTCCCCTGTAAATTTCTACAAAAATTAAAAAACTAAGTGAAAATTATCACCTAGTTTCAAAGTCTTGCTATTACGCTGAGAGGGGGTGGTGTCACTCCATACCATCCCCAAGGTATACCATCTTTTTTCTTTGTAAAAATTATTCAATTTTACAAATCATTCTATATAATTATGGTTTTTCCTGTTTTTAATTCATTAATTTTATCACCCATTTGAGTCTTTAATAGGCTATAAGCCTTCTCCCCAGTACAGTGGCAGGTATAGTAATTATTAACCCTCTTCGCCAATAAGGTCTCACCAAGATTATCTATGAACTCTTCACTCTCATATTTCTTACCAATTGGATCATAAAGGTGCATTCCTCCAACTGCTGTATTGATATTACCTTGTATTAAATCTTCAGCTTGGTCAATTATATTGCCTATTCCAAGGTGTGAGCATCCGCAAATGAGGCTCTTCTTATCCCCTTCAGAGATTATTAGATTTATTTCATGCTTAAAATCATCTTCAAGAAGGCCTCGTTCATCCCTCATCAACAGCTTTTTATTGGAGCTAGGTAATAACTTATCTGGCTTAACTCCATCAAATACAAGCATACCGTTACCTAGATCAGTTAGCCCTTCAATTAGCTGTACCCTTTCATGATTCATAAACGTAGGATTCAATCCTATATTTATCTCAAGTAACTTTGAAACCCTTGCATAGTATTTATCAAAGGCATACTTGCTTGCTATAATTTTAGCTTTATCGTTGGTCTTAATGAATGCTTCAAGACCGCCTCCATGGTCTTTGTGGCCATGGGAAATTACTAGTAGGTCTACATCTGAAATATCTACCCCAAGCTTTCTGGCATTCTCTATAAAAGTATCATCGGGCCCTGTGTCAAAAACGACTTTAATACCGTTAGTCTCAATATATAACGATAGCCCATGCTTGTTTTTTAACTCCTTAGATTCTGTTCGGTTTTCTAATAGTGTAACTATTTTCATGCTATCCCCCCTGTAATCCACCCCTATGTATTGATGATCTTACTATTTTATTGATTTATGAAAAGTGCAAGCTTTGTATAATCCCTAAATTCTACGTAAAATTAATTTCACCTTCAACCCTTAGCAAAAATTATAAAAAACTAGATAATTTTTCAACCTATTTTTTGCATTCATATTTATATTTATATTTATTTCAAACTTAATTTAGAAATACTTCTTGCCTTTTTCTTGCCACTTAATTACTTTTGGCTAATTTTCATCAATTTTAATTAAGTTATACAATATATATGCATATTGACATTCCTACGTTTTATCGATTATTAAATTTAATCATTACATATCGTAACCTTCTCAAAATCCGTTTCTAACAACTATGTAGAAAATATAGACCATTTTTAAATAAACATCTCCTTCTCCTCTACCTCACCTTAAAAAAGGATTTTTGTACAACAATGTCGAATTTTGTATTCAAGACATTTCTTAAAACCTACATATCTACATAAATGTAAAATTGTGAGTACATTTCTAAATCAAATTACATATGAGCCAAAAAACAAAATGTTAGAAGGTGTTTTATATGGATTTTAATAATGAAATTAGTGTTCAACAATACCGCTCTATAGTTGATAATCTGGACGAGCTAATTTGTAGATTTCTTCCGGATACTACATTGATTTTTGTCAATAAGGCTTACTGCGATTATTTCAATAAGAGTCCAGAGGAATTAATAGGTTCAAAATTCTTAACCTTCATACCACAAAAAAGCCATGGGTTCATCATTAAAAAGTTGAAATCACTTAGTATAGATAATCCTAGTATTACATATGAACATCAAGTGATAAATTCTAAGGGTGAAATTTCTTGGCAGCAATGGACTGATCAAGCTTTTTTTGATAGTGAAGGTCAAATTATTGAATTCCAATCTGTGGGTATAGATATTACCAGTCTTAAAAAGTCAGAGGAAACTTTACAGAAAAACTACGATGAAATTGAACAGAGAATAAACGAAGGAACTAATGAGCTTAAAAAGGCTAATGAAAAATTAGAAAAAGAAATTAGAGATCGAATAATAATAGAGAATGAACTACGCCAAAGCGAAGAACGATATCGTAAATTAATTGAACTTTCTCCTAATGGAATTGTGGTACATATCATGGGTAAGATTATTTTCTCAAATAATGGCTTTGCAAAACTTCTCGGAGTAGAAACTGCTCAAGAACTTATTGGGAAAAGCATATTTGATTTTTTACATCCCGACTACGTCCAATTGGCTAAGAAGCATATAAAACATATATCTATGGGTAATTCCATAGAGTTTAGTGAAAAAAGGTTGATTAGAGCCGACGGAAAGATTATAGATGTTGAAGCAGCAGGAACGGCTATTACGAATGGTAAAGAACCTGAGATTTTAGCTATTATTCTAGACATAACGGAGCGTAAGAAAGCTGAAAAGCACATTAAACATTTGGCCTATCATGATGCATTAACTAATTTACCTAATCGATATTTTCTAAATAATTATTTGAAGCGGCTATTAACAGATATCACTCAAAAAGAACACACAATAGCCGTTATGTTTATTGATTTAGATAGATTTAAGATAATCAACGACACCATGGGTCATGACTTTGGGGACATTGTTTTGCAGCATGTCGCTAAAAGGCTCATTGGTTTAGTTCGCAATGATGATATTGTTTGTCGCCAAGGTGGTGACGAATTTATTATCTTAATGAAGGATGTAAGTCAGGAAGACATCACAAAAATTGGACAAAGAGTTATTGATGAATTTGCCCGTCCCTTTATAATTAATGGACGTGAGATTTTTACCACTCCTAGTATCGGAATTAGTCTATATCCTACCGATGGTCAAGATGTAGAGTCTTTAATTAAGTATGCCGATATGGCAATGTATTCAGCTAAAAATAATGGAAGAAATAACTTCCAGTTTTACAATACTAAGCTGAGTGAAAAAATATCTCGAAAGATGGACCTCGGAAATGGATTAAGAAAAGCATTGGAGAATGATGAATTCATACTTCATTATCAGCCTCAGTTTGATCTGAATACGTATGAGATTATAGGTATGGAAGCCTTAATACGCTGGAATCATCCACAACTAGGACTAATTCCTCCAAATGAGTTTATTCCGTTAGCAGAGGAAATTGGAATTATAATTGATATTGGAAAGTGGGTTTTGAGAACTGCATGTAGACAAAATAAGAATTGGCAAGAAGCTGGCTTCCCTTCTATTCTGATGGCAGTAAATATTTCAGGTCGCCAGTTCCAAGATAATCACTTTGTGGAAACTATTCATCAAATCTTAGAAGAGACAGAACTTGATCCGCAATACCTAGAACTAGAAATTACTGAAAGTATTATGCAAAATATTGAAGAAGTGACTGTAGTATTAGATCAACTAAAAAATATAGGAGTTCGACTATCCATCGATGATTTTGGTACTGGTTATTCATCACTAAGTATTCTACAGCACTTACCTATTGACACCTTAAAAATTGATAAATCCTTCACAAGTGGAATTATGACTGATTTAAATACCTCTGCAATTGTAAAGACAATTATTGATATGGGAAACAACCTAAAATTAAAAGTAATCGCTGAGGGCATTGAGGAGAAACACCAAGAGTCCTATCTAAAGCAAAACACGTGCTTTATAGGGCAAGGTTTTCTTTTAAGTAAACCTCTACCTGCTGAAGATATTGAAAAAACATTAAAATTTCTTACTCCAAATTTGAAAAATAATATTAACTAGTCCACTCCTATCTGAAAGTCTCAAAAAGGTCAGCGTAGAAAGGTTGAGTATATTATTCTAATTCAACTTTTTCTACGATGTTTTTTCTTAAAATGTAACAAGATCCTCTCACTGCTCATTGACTGATTCTCTTATGCTAGTTCTTAGTATGCTCACTATCTCGTTAGGGTCATGGTTCTGATCGGTTGATGCGTGTATAGCCAGCCCTATTGTAATTAATAGTGATAAATATTTCTTGAATTTCATTGTAGCTTTATTGTATAGTTTCCATCCCAATCTCTCTACCCTAGGCATTATATAGTATTTCTCTAAGGTAACCTTAAGCAAAGCGAAGAATATAACGAATAGGACACTCAAATATGCAGAAGTAATGAGATATTCACCTCTATGACTTATTTCAGAAATTATCAAAATTAGTATCAAAGAAATAATAATATCGATGATTGACACAAGAGACGATATAGTTGAGTACATTCTAAATACCCTTTTTATCTGCTTAATTCTTTTTTTATTTATTTTATCTAGTTTTCCGAATTCCGTTAGTATCTTATATTTCCCTTCATAAGACTGTAGTTCATCCTTAATCCTTCCCTCAGTTACTTGTATATAAAAGTCATTGATTTTATCCTGTGCATTTTCAAAAGCCCAATGCATACTGTACCGTTCTCTATCTCTATATACTTCTTCAATTTCATCAAATATTTCATCAGCTTGACTTATATATTCCTTTTCACTATTTATCAACTCTTGGCTATAAAATTGAGGAAAGACTTCTTTTATTATTGTGTTAACAAGTTTTTTAATATTGAATTCATAATTTAATTTCAGCATACTTTAATCTCCTTTAATATTTCAACTTCTTCTTATTATTCTTTCATTTTTAGTTTAGGATTTATACAGTTTCCTTATTTCGGGTATAAAAAAATTGCCCTCCACCTGGAAGAACAATTGGTATGACTAATAAGCTTGAAGATAATTAATTATTTTCCATATTACCTTTGAGCTTACTTTATTTGCTAAGATATATAATGAACAGTTTCATAGACGTATTCTCAGTACTGTTGCCTATATGAATTGTATAAAGTTGCACCTAGTTTACTAGCTTGATCTTATTTTAATGTTCTGTATAAACTCAGAATTTACAAGTTGATTACCTTTTTTAGTTCTAACCTCGATCCATTTTTCATTGACCTCAATTATTTCTCCAACTATACTGATGCCAAATGATCCCGTGGATATATGACAGTTCTTTCCTATGTATTTTTTAATCATCTCATTTGTCATATTAATTACACCTTTTCTTCTCCGTATTTTTAAAAGTACTGCATTTCGTAACGCACGTTGCTGCGGAAAAATAATAAAGAATAGAATAAACAACGGCATATATATCGAAACCCAAGTTGCTGCATTCAAACAAATTTCACCCCTTAGTTACAATCTATACAAGTATGTATTACTTATCATTCCCATATCCTAGAGCTTTTATTGCATCTATAAAACTTTGCCCTTTTTCTCAGACTTTCACTTCATAGAACCCTCCATGATATATATTTGCTCATAGTTTTAGTGCATAAAAAAACAAAGTAGGCTTTATATACTAAAACCTACTTCGACACTAATAACATTTATTCATAGTTCAAGACCTCTTTTACTTTGCATCAAACAACGGACTTCCCATACACCTTATATTTTATTAACCATTATATAATCATCATAGCCTTTAGGACAGTTACCGATAATCATCTTCACCTTATAACCTCTCTTCTCATAAAAGTCTTTCGCTTGAAATGTGCATGTTCCTAAATAGAAATTTTTATAACCTTTCTCTTTAGCTTCCCCCTCAATGAGATCCATTAGTTTTGTAGCAACATCGTTGCCTCTATAGGCTTCATCCACCCACAAAAGAGATACATATAAGTAGTCTTGAATCAGATATCCATAAACACCGCCAACAACTTTTTCTTGATCAAGTGCCACATATTCAATTTCAGTTTTTGATTCATCAATCTTAAACTTTTCATTATACGCTTTTACTTGGTCATCTACAACTTTTGCATAGGTTTCATGTTTTTCTTTCATTACTTTAAGCTCATATGTATGATTAACTGGTACATCGTTCAACTTTTTATTAATCATTATGTGGGACTCATAACCAATTGGCTTGTCTTCTAGTACTCCAAGTACTTCAAAGCCTGTCGACTTAAAATCTTCAATACGGTCACCAATATAGGATTCAACAATTATACCCTCTGTTTTTCCTTTATAAAGTTTATAAAGTTCATTCATCATCGTTATCAATACTTCTTGGTTGTGGTAGGATAGTGCTAGTATGTATACCCAATTCCAGGAAAGTTCAGTGTGACAACCTCCCACTAATTCATCACCATTAAAAACATAAACGTTGACTATCTCAGAAAGTGTGTCTCCCGTAAATTTCTTATTGTATGTAACCAATCCTTTAAGTACATCTTCTTTATATTCTAATTGATTATCCCTTATATAGTTAATATTCATAGCTGCTTTTCCTCCTTAAGAAATTTATTCATCTAAAGATTGAACATTTCGAGTTTTCTACTGGCAATATATTCACTACAAGTATACAGATAGAACAATCCCAAACCTAGCAATTAGTATATTAATTTGACATTCTATCTCAAATTCCTTTGATAATCCTTCGACAAATTATTCTCACTAAATAAAAATAGTCCTCATCATAGCTAAAAACTTTATATTCATGTAATTTTATGGTAGTGTTGTAGTATTACTAGTATAATAAAAGTAAGAACATTTTTCATAATAGACTATAAGAATCCTTGGAAATATTACATAGCTATATCGTTAAAGTCGTTTCCAAGGTATATAAGGAATGTTGATTATATGACAATAATTATTCTTTTCTTTATTATTTTGATATTAATGGGTGCCTTAGCTTTAGGTTTCCTCTTTGTTAGCATCGCCTATTATAACTTTAAAAATGGTGGAAAAAGGTATGATTCCAGAGGTAAGAACTTGGTAAAAAAGGACTTCAAAGTAGGTATAGTTTTAATTGTTGTTTCTTTTACTCTAGTTTATAGGCTTGTTTACTATTTATTATCGCTATAGATAACATCTTAAAAAAACGCAAAAAATGCTTTTAATCACATTCTTTGCGCTTTTAAGATATGGATAGCAGTAACTATAAAGTAATCATGGTTTTTATAATTTCCTATGTATTATAAAAAGTTTAGTATTTCCGCGGGAGCATATTCATCGGACTTTTCTTGAAGCAGTTCTTCCTTACTCCACCACTTCATGCCTTTAAATGTATGCTTTTCATTCTCTGTCATATTACTAAGTGAAATATTCATATCAGCTGTAAAGTTAACTAAATAGTATACCTCATGGCTTATGAAGGCTCCTTTTTTCCCATCTATAGGTACATCTAGGACAAGTGCAGGCTCCCCTTCTATCTTCATATTAATTCCTAACTCTTCATACAGTTCTCTCTCTAGAGCCTCTTCATATTTTTCATTTTCCTCTACTCCACCACCTGGAGTCACCCATAAAACTTTATTCCCGTTAACTTGAGGAAATTCGAATCTTTGTAATAGTATTTTATTTTCTTCATTTATAAACAAAGCTCTTGCACAATTTCTTATTTTCATATTTGTCATCCCCATTCTATTTTTATATATAGACAAATCGCATATCGATATATTAACAGTTTTATAAATATTTTTCAGGGTTATCTAAGATCTCTTGTATAGTATTAAAGTACTGTCCAACGTGTACGCCATCAACAAGTGCGTGATGGGCTTGTACAGATAGAGGTAGCTTTATTCTCCCATTCTCCTCAAAGTATTTCCCCCAGGCGATTCTTGGAATACTGTCTACTGGATTCATCTGAATTGGATGGGTTACACTGGTAAATGAGACCCAAGGAATACTTGTTATGAATATGTAATCATCACGGCCTGGTTCATCTTGCAAGCTTATGTTATTCTTTACCTTTTCTATTTCCTTTGAGGCACTAATCTTAAATTCATTAAACTCATCTACGAACTTTACTGCACAGAAACTAAATACTTCATCTTCACCCATTACTGTGAATGATGGAGTTACGTTTTCGTGTTCAACTACCTTGTCATCCCTTATCCTATATCGAAATTCTTTTATGCTTTTGGCTGTTTTTGTAACTGCATATAGAATTGATATAAAAAAAGGATATTCTTTTTCCTTGATATATTTATAGAAGTTTGTAATATCAAGATTTCCACAAACATTGAAATGTGGGTAATCGAGCTTTCTAAAATGGTTATAATGATTCTTTCTCTTCCAGTTTTCCATATCAATAAATTTCACTTTTACATCACTCTCCAGAAAAATTTTAATATCAAACTAGATACCTAGGTAGAATAACACTTTCTGAATATTACATTATTTACCTTTCACTTTTTCTACATATTCTTCTATTCTCCTGCAACTTTTTTAAGAATCACTAAAAATCAAGCCCTCTATCATAGTTTTATAACTACAACAGAGGGCCTTATTATATATTCTAAGCAGCTTTTCTTTTATTATTAGTAATAACGATTTTCTTTCCTTCTTTTCTCCACTCTGCAAATTCTGAAACAGCAGTGAACAGTGCATCTGTTGAAGAGTTAAGTGCAGTTTCACAAGAGTCTTGGATAACACCTACAACGAAACCTACACCAACTACCTGCATTGCTACGTCATTTGGAATACCAAATAAACTACAAGC
Source organism: Wukongibacter baidiensis (assembly GCF_050888315.1). Classification (NCBI taxonomy): domain Bacteria; kingdom Bacillati; phylum Bacillota; class Clostridia; order Peptostreptococcales; family Caminicellaceae; genus Wukongibacter; species Wukongibacter baidiensis. The sequence goes on along the minus strand of NZ_CP138202.1, from coordinate 5,914,655 downwards.
AAGAGGAATCAATAGTAATGAACCACCAGCTACTCCAGAAGCTCCACAAGCACTTATAGCTGAAAGTAAGCTTAGGATTAATGCTGTACCAATATCTACGTTAATACCTAGTGTATTAACTGCTGCTAGTGTTAGTACAGAGATTGTAATCGCAGCACCAGCCATATTAACAGTAGCTCCAAGTGGAATTGATACTGAATAGTTATCCTTATCTAAACCTAGTTCTTCACACAGATTCATATTTACTGGAATATTTGCCGCTGAACTACGTGTAAAGAATGCTGTAATACCACTATCCTTTAAGCATTTAAATACCAGTGGATATGGATTTTGGCGAATCATAATAAATGTAATGATTGGATTTACTACAAGTGCCACAAAGCCCATACAACCAACTAATAAAACAAGTAATTTTCCGTAGTCTAGTAAAGCTTCAGTACCATTTGTAGCTATTGTGTCAGCTACTAGCCCCATAATACCAAGTGGTGCAAAGTTGATTACCCATCTTACAATTTGAGATAATGCATCTGAGAAATTGCTAATCATTGTCTTTGTAGTATCAGGTACATTTTTTAGTGCAAGACCGAAAAGTAATGCCCAAGCTAAGATACCAATGTAGTTAGCATTGAAAAGAGCTTTTACTGGATTATCAACCACATTTAGAAGTAATGTTTTTAATACTTCAACAACTCCTCCTGGAGGCGATATACTGTCAATACCTGCTCCAAGTTTTAATGTTACTGGGAAAATAAAGCTTGCTACAACGGCAACAAGTCCTGCTAAAAATGTTCCTAAAAGATACAGACCAACGATTGATTTCATATTGGTTTTTTGTCCACTCTTATGCTGAGATATAGCAGACATTACTAAGAAGAATACCAGTATAGGTGCAACCGCCTTTAATCCACCAACAAATAATGAACCGAAAATTCCGATTGGTTTTGCTACATCAGGAACTAAAATAGCTAAAATAAGACCGGTGATCAAACCTATAATAATTCGTTTGACCAAACTTAATTTGTTCCATTGCTTTAATAAATTTGTCATTTCTTTTTCCCTCCGTCTATACTAAGATGTCTTTTAGCTCAACTCAAATTTTCTCATCTTTCAGAAAGCGTTTTCAGATAACTTGTACCCTTTATGCTCATCAAAATGAGTCCCTTCTAAATTGAGACAACAGTGAAAGTCTATCATAAATGAGACTCAATTTCAAGAACTATTAATTTCCTGTAAAAAACCACCCAATAAGATATGATATCTTAGTGGGCGGTTTTTGTTTACTCTAAAGTTATTCATAGCCTTAGATGTATAGGATTACTTATTGCAGTTCAAGCTCCAATAGAAACCAAATTTATCAATAACTGATCCAAATTTTGCTCCCCAGAATTGATCTTCTAAAGGCATTTGTACCTGACCATCCTTTGCTAACAAATCAAATACACGCTGCTGCTCTCCTTCATCTTCAAATTCAAGGGTTAATGAAACATTGTTTCCTACCTTAAGTGGTTGGTGTTTGTTAGAATCAGAGAAATAAAGCTTGTTTTCACCAAATTCAAGCTGAGCATGAAGAACCTTCTCTTTATCTTCATCAGCTACGGGCATTCCTACTGCATCTTTATAACGTTGTAGAAAAACTATTTCTCCATTTAATACTTCTTTATAGAAATTCAAAGCTTCTTCACAATTGCCAGATAACATCAAATACGCGACTATTTTCATTTGTAAACCTCCTTTATAGGATGTTTACCCAGTTTGAAATAAATTTATTCAATGACCCCTATATCTATTTTCCACAGCAAAATCCTCAATACCGAAGCATCAATCTGTTCAATAGGAATTTCGCCATTGTTTACGGCTGAAATAACAGCAGGAATTTGTGTTTCAAAGTTTGTAGCACATAGCATATCATTACCGCTCAATACAGCCATAACAGCAGCTTCCCTTTCTCCTGTAAATTTACGAATACCATCCATAACAAGGTCATCGGTCATAATAACACCCTTAAACTGCAATTCTTCTCTTAAGATACGATGAACATTTTGAGAAAGTGATGCAGGCTTTTCCTTGTCCATACTGGCAATTATATTATGGGATACCAAAACTGCCCCTGCACCCGCTTCAATCCCTGCTTTAAAGGGTAAAAAATCAGATGTTATAAATGTCGCATAATCACGCATATCATAGGCTATACCCTTATGGGTATCCACGTTATTGCCATAACCGGGAAAATGTTTGAGCACAGCTCCTAGTTTCTCCTTTTTCATGGTTTCAGTAACCACCTGTACATATTCAGAGGTTTCTTTAGCATCCTTACCAAAGGTACGTTTATATATAAAATTATTTTCATCTTCTGATACGTCACAGACTGGAGCCATATTTAAATTAACACCTAAGGATTTCAACAGTTTAGCCTTTTCCTCTGTATCACTGGCGATCAGTTCAAATCCCCCTTCTTTGTATAAACTCTGAGGGGCAGAAAAAGGCGTACTTCTAAATTGAGGGTATTTACTGATCCGATTTACAGTACCCCCTTCTTCATCAACACCTATTATCATTGGTATCTTTGAGGCCTTTTGATAGCTCTGGGTATTTTTCAAAACCTGTTCTCTAGAACTATCTTTAAAATCTTCAGCAAACAAAATGTATCCCCCAAAGTTATATTGAACTATTTTTTCTACTGCCTCTGATTGTGGACAGCGCACAAAGAACATTTGTCCTATTTTATCTTCTAAGGTCATAGTAGATAAAATAGACCTTGCACGTTCTTCTTTTGAGATAGGTTTTGGAAGCGAATCTATTATTTCATAATCTTCATTTTCGTTTCGAGAAATGTTAACATTAGAAATAGAGTTTCCTCCCCCTTCTGTATAAGAGTTGTGTTGATTATTCTTACTTTCACCGATATACTTTCCAGCGTTTCGTCCCCATGATACTAAAAATATAGCTGTCACAGCCAGAAAAATAATACCTAAAACCTTTATTTTTGACTTTTTCATATTAATTCTCCCCGAAATCTTTTTGGCAATTGAATCATCTTGTTAACTTTGTAAACAATCTGAAGAGAATCCAAAACGGATTCTCTTTAAAAGTTTTGTCTATAGTTTAGCACCTTATTTATGCTTCATTTTTGCTCTAACATCTTCCTCGATAGACTTAGCACTAGATTGATAGCTGCTAAGTAGGCATCCTGCTCTGCTTCAGATAGCTTGTCAAGCTGACTATAAATATATTCTGTATGTTCTTTTTGAAATCTATCTGCAAATGAATGTCCCAATTCAGTTAATCTCAGCATGCTCTTGCGTCTATCCTCAACTGATTGTACCTTTTCAATATAGCCCAATTTTATAAGCTTATTTGCAACTGGAGTAAAGGACCCCTTTTCCAACTCTATTTTACGGCTAATTTCACTCATAGTAGAACCGCCTTCATATTTAAGAGTCATAAGTGTTTTTGTGTGGGTGGTATTAAGATCCTTTAACATATCCGATGATACTAGAAAGTTTTCAAAAAAAGTTTCCGTAATCATAGGAAAAATATTAAGGATACTTTGAAGTGTTTTATCCTTTTCTATCACCTTTAATCACCTCTTCTCGTATATCTCAAGATTAACTTTCCCATTTCAACCCCCGCTGAAACGATATAAACTAAAAGTTTTGGTTATATTAATAACATTATAGCAATGAATAACAGAAATGTCAATTAGTTATAAATCTAACTTGTTGACATTTATTTTTCTGTATGTTACTATTTAAATCGTTAGAAATCTAATTACTTTCAGTGAGGTGACAATATGAATAATACATCTAAATTAGGACAAGAGTCTATAACAAAACTTTTAGCACAGTATTCTATACCAGCAATTATAGCTAATATGGTTAATGCCGTTTATAATATAGTGGATAGAATTTATATTGGAAAGTTTGCAGGAGAAAATGCTTTAGCTGGCCTTACGGTTTCTTTTCCCATAATGATATTAATCTTTGCATTTGCTAGTTTAGTTGGTATAGGTGGTACTGCTTTGATTTCAATTAAGCTTGGTGAAAGTGATCAAAAAAGTGCAAATCATATTTTTAGTAATATGCTCAGCATGACAGCTATTGTGGGATTACTGGTAACTATGGGTGGTTATTTGAATCTAGAAGGTCTACTAACACTACTGGGAGCAGATAAGAATATTCTTCCATATTCAACAGACTATATGAATATTGTTTTTATTGGTGTTGTATTTCAACTTGTTTCCTTTGCTCTTGCAAGTGCTGTTAGAACAGAGGGACGGCCTAGATTAGCGATGATATCCATGGTAGCATCTGCTGTAACTAATATAGCCCTGGACTATATCTTTATTGCTATTTGGGGATGGGGGGTTAAAGGAGCCGCTATTGCAACTATTATTGGTCAATTCTCTGGTCTTTTAATATTAGGCATCTATTATTCACAAAGTAAAAGTATTCTTAGAATTATTGCCAAAGACTTAATACCAGACCTTAAATTGATTAAGGATATAGTAAGTATAGGTGCTGCCTCATTTATTACTCCAATCGGCTCTAGTATTGCTATGATACTCCTTAATGTATCATTAGGAAAATACGGTGGCAATGCTGCAATTACAGCAATGGGAGGGGTAAATAGCCTCTATAGTATGTTCATTATGCCCGTTATGGGAATTCAGCAAGGTATGCAGCCTATAATTGGTTATAATCATGGTGCAAATTTGAAAGATAGGGTTAAAAAAACATTAATTATTGGTATGCTTATAGCAGTTTTATTTTCTATAGTGGTATTTATATTATTAGAAGCTTTTCCGGCTATATTTATGCAGCTCTTTATAGACCCAAATTCATCAACTATGTCTATAGCAATTAACGGAGTTCGTTTGTTTAACCTTATGTTACCGCTATTAAGTATTAATTTACTTGGAACAGCCTACTTCCAATCTGTAGCTCAAGTTAAAAAAGCTCTATTTCTCAGTGCTGCAAGACAGTTTATTTTCTTAATTCCTATTGTACTTTTACTACCAAGAGTATTAGGACTCACAGGAGTATGGCTTTCAACACCGATAGCTGATGGGTCAGCAGTACTTGTTACCATTATCATGTTAATTCCAGTATTGAAAGATCGTAAAGAGACACAGTAGTTATTTTCACTATTGACTACTATAAATTCTACTCTTCTTATATTTTTTACAAAAACTATAAGAAACTAGGAAGTTTATGACCTATTTTCTTATAGTTCTATTTTAAATAATAATAAGAGTGTTAATATGACTGGCGAATTCCTGTCATATCAAACAATTGAGGCTATTACTACTTTTCTATTTTTTATAGACTTTTCTTATGATATCTCCTTTAAATAGTCCTATATCAGCTATTACTTCTTTCCTAATTACACCTAGTATTATAATCTTTCTCTTGATTTTTATAGGATTTTTGATACAATTTCCTAAAAAGGTATTATTTTCAATTATTTTACAAGCGAGGAGATGCTATTATGAAATTTGGTGATAAGTTAAAAAAATTGAGAGAAGAAAAGGGGTTAACTCAAACTGAATTAGGTGATATGTTTTCTGTTAGTGAAGCAGCCATATACTTTTGTGAAAATAATAGAAGGCCACCTACTTATTCTTTGTTAAACAAACTTGCTAAATACTTTAAGGTAACTCCACAATACTTATTAGGATACGATGACATTGATAAGACAATTTTAGGTGAACGATTAAAGGATTTAAGAGAAAAATTTTTCTTAACTCAACATGACCTTGGAGGAATAATAAACATTCCGCAAAACACTATTTCGAACTATGAAAAGGGTAAGAGCTTTCCAAGCCTTGAAAATCTTTATTTACTAGCTGATTATTTTGATACATCAATTGACTACTTAGTTGGGAGAACTGGCAGAAAGGAATTAGTATTTGTGGAAGACATAAAACTTCAAGAAATCGGAAAGAAATATCTTGAGGTAGATAATAAATTCACGGAACTGGGTCTTAGCCCAAAAAGAGTCTTAGAAATCATAACTGCTCTTGATAGTGTTGGTTTAATCAACAAAAAAGAAGATGCCTCATGATAATGAATTTCTGAGACACCAAGAGGCTTAATTCATTAGAAATCTCTCTGAGATATCCCCTTTTCTAATTTTATTTGCTGGCATTCTATTATTAATTGTCTTTTATAAAACAACCCATTAATAATTAATCCTTTTTTTGAAACAATATTATATAACTACACCATATTATTGGAGGAATTTTCTTGGGTTGGGTTGTTTTTTCTCTTATTGCTTATATTCTACTATTTATATTAGTTCCATTGAGTGAACATAAAGCTTTATTTCCTTTTGGACTAGTTTCAGTAATTATACTCTATTTAATAGATAGTACCTTAATAAGGCTTGGAGCATTTTCCTATAGCTATGGAATCTCAAGATTATCAGGATTACCTATACTATATTTAATAAGTGGATATGCAGGAGGCATACTTCTTATATATTTTTCACCATCAAAGGAGACATGGAAGTTTTATTATATACTTTTATCCTCAGCAATTTTTCTTATTCTTGAACTCATAATGCATTGGGTTAAATACTTTCACTATCACAATTGGAGTACATTCAACTCCTATTTTCTAAATATTTTTGGTTTTTCTGTAGTTTTGAGCTTCTCAAAGTTTTTGGGGTATCCAAGGAAATGAATTTCCTTTGCTATTTCTTTACTTGCATCGTCATGGTTGTATTGCATCTAGGCTTTAGTGACAGCAATCATTTTACCCATACTTTTAAAATAATATTTTATAAAGCCCCCTAAATAAACACAAGTTCATCTAGGGGGCTTTGTTCTAAAAAGTATACTTATCTTATCTTCTATTCTATAATGTTTGTTGGCTTTTCTATTTTAAGAGACTTACCTATTTCCTCATATTCCGCCTTCGTTTCCGACTTGAAATCCATTTGAATTGTTTTATAAGTACCATGTATTAAATACTTAATTTCTCTAGATTTCATGTCGCCGTTCTTATCAACTAAGTAATTTACTTCTAGATTTTTCAGTTCACAGTCATCCTTCGAAAATCCATAGGGAACAACAGTAGTCTTATCGTGAATAAATCTCTCAAGTGCCGCCTTATTCTCATGGGTGGAATCTATTCTTATTGTAAATTTAGTTCCATCTTCAACCTTTTCTTCTATAATATCATTTATAAATAGGCTTATGCTATTATATATAAATTGAAAATATTTATCGTCATTTTCTAAACCAAATAACATCCAAGAAGCTTCGTAGCCTTCACCGCTCTCCACTTTACGGTATACTTTTTTGTCCATAACTATAAACTCTGATTTATATACCTCTGAGTCACCCGCCGCAATACCCTCATAGCGCGACTTTCTAATTCTGTTTTTAATATCTACTTCATCATAAGTCTGCCCTTGAAAATCATATGAGGCTAAATAATATATCTTTGACTCTATAAGATGTGAATCGTCTCTATCTATGCTTTCTCTATCGTCTACCTTAATATTGTCAACCCTATCGATAAAATTAAATTTTTGTTTAAAGGGCTCATTTTCTAATTTCTTTAAAGCTTGATATAACTTCGGATATTTCTTCTCAAATTCCTTCTGTTCATCTTCAAAATCCCTCTTTACAGCTTCTACCGACAATATATTTATCTCAGATCTTTCAGAATCAATAATTGCCACGCCTCCTAATTCTGATACAACAAATGAGAGAGGTACGTAGTTTACTCCATCTCTTTCTTGAAGGTACAATGGCATTGGCACCTCAAATCCATTTACTAAAGCAAAATCTGTATTCTTTCTTATTATAATATAGGAATTACCCTTTTCAATTTTTATGTCTCCAGTAACTTCATCGACTGAAACTTCAGCTTCTAAAAGCTCGGTTACCTTTTCTACCGGAACTAATATTTTACTATCTACAACGATTGCTTCTAGATCCAAGGATATATCCTTTCCATCTTTTTTCAACTGTAAAGTTTTTAAGTCTATTGACTTTTTTAACTCTTCTTCACCATCACCTGCTATACTAATTTCCAATGGTCTCCCAATGTTTTTGTATTCACCTTTAAGTGTCACTAAGAATTCTACTGTAACCTCTTCATCGGAAACCTCCAAGATTACTGATAAGTCATTATTCTTCAGATTCCCTTCATCATCTATAATATATTCAAGTTTAAAATCCTTTATTTTTATATTAGGTCTTCCATTTGACTCTTTTAGTTGTGTATAGATTGCGTTATCTTCACCTAAAATATCTATTACATCATCAAACTGAATACCATCATCAATTTCAATAGTATATATGGTATCTGTCTTTCTTCTACCTCTTTTAATGTTATCCTTAAATTTCACCAATTCTTTCATCATTTTATCTCTATTAGAAAAGTATTTGTCTTCTTCTAATTCTGCTTTTGTCCAAACCATGCCCTCTACCTTATTTTCCTTTGGCTTTGTGTAAACAATGCCATCTAAAACTATGACTTTAAGTCCATTCTCTTCTTTATCCCATGATTGCTTTATGCTAACTGAAGTATCAGACTCTAATTTTTTATTTAAATAGTCAATTTTAGAATCACTCTTTATGTCGATCCCAAATTCTTGTGTATTTTTAACAAGTTCCTCAAAATATTCTTTATCATTATCATCTGTAATTTTCCAGTTAGCTATCTTCATGCTTATGATGCTGCTCTGCTCAAAGGGCTTTTTCATTATTTTTTCTATTGCTTTATATAATTTTGGATATTTTCTATATAGAGATTTTTCCTCTTTCTCATACTCTCTTTCCATCTGTTCTTCGGATTTTACATGTAGCTTATTGTCCATTTCTATTTCTACGTTCATTGACTTAGTTATAGCTTCCAAAGATACATATACTCTACCGTCAATGACCCTAACTTCTTCATCTAAGTCTACTCTGCTGCCGTTCAATGTCATGTAATTGGAATAGGTATCAATCTTAATCTCTGTATCGTCCTTTATAGCTGTAAATTCTCCTGCGTATCTATTCCATTCTACCTTCGCACCTAGTGCTTCAAACATGTCCTGTGCAGGAATCAATGTAATTCCTCCATCAATACTCGATACCTTACCATCTATATCTATTGTTAAAGAACTATCTGCAAAACTAGAACTTGAACAAAGAATTAGAATTAAAAGTATACTTATTACTCTTTTCATTTTCTCCACCCCTTAATTTGTATTTAGAACCTATTGCTTCATTTATGCATCAATCTATATCACTGCCAAGTCCAGCTATAAGCCCCATATTTAGGAAACTTTTCTAAAAGCATTATACACCTTGTCCATTAATATTTCAATCAGCATGTTTTCCTAATATTATCTAATTTCTTTTATTAAATTAATGGTTTCTTCATAATAAATGAATAACATAGACCTTTATAGCCCGTGTACACCTTAACAATAAATAAATAATTATTCTCAACATCTAAATACTATTTTTTTGTGAGTAAAAGGTTCCTTTGCCCATTTGCTTTTATCAGTTTTCTTATATATATGTAACTAAGTTAGACTCAATAGTTAAGGTCACAACCATGAGCAAAATGGGTATTGGAAAAGATAGAAAGAAAGGGTGGTTTCGCCGATATCTCAGCAAAAACCGCCCTTAAGAATAATATGTTTACAATTTATAAGCTAATTTATTTAAAAAAGAAAATCAGATTTTTTTAATATCATAGGTGTAACTGAATCACCATAAAATTCTACGGAATCGCCAATGATTTTTCCACCTATTCGCTGAATTATTTTTACTGTTACATCCCTTGCATCAAGGTATATTTCGTTTCCACCATTTGCAAAAATTTCTTTAATGGAATTAAGTATCAACTTTTTTCCTATACCCATTTTCCGAAATTCTTTATCAACTGCAATCCTACCAAGATGATAATCGCTATTTTCAATCCAACACGCTACAACGCCAACAACATCCTCTCCTATTCTTATACACCACCACATAGGAGTTAATTCCTTAGAAATAGGAATTAGTTCCTTAGGTATGTTTTGATCCCCATTAAAAGTCTCTAAAACTAGATTCATTGCCTTCTTATAATAGTTTTGCTTTAGCTCTTCAAATATTAACTTTGAGTCGCATTCTAAAATACTCTTTCTTAGTGCCAGTATTCTAAATGCTTTCAATGCATTAACTAATTCTGAAGAGGAGTCATTATGATCAATACTCAAAATATCTTCAATAAAATTCTCTGCTTGATATTCTGCATTTTTAATTGCATCTAGCCCCGTAGAAGTTATACTTACACTCTTCATCCTTTTATCACTTTGAAGTTTTTCCGATGCAACATAATTTTTAGTTACCAAGTTATTTATCGTTCTGCTTAAAGATGCTTTATCACAACCTAACTGTAATAAAAGCTCATTAAAAGAAGTTTCGCCATTTGCTACTAAATAGTTCAATATATGTGCCTGTACTAAAGTCATACCTGAATTAAGACTATTTCGGTTCAACAATCCTAATTCTCTAACAATTATGCGAAGTTCTTTTCTAATTTGGTTAGCTCTGTTCATATTATCCCCCTACAGAAAACGTTGATATTATCAACTATATTTTATATTATATTTTTTTCATAAGCAATACTTATTTTATCAATCGTTATTTTTAGGGTGGCAGTAGATTTTAAACTTTTTTTTAAATAACTAGGGAAATCACAAAATAATTCTTCTCATAGTCACCTTTCTTTTGACATTAAAAAGACGGTAACATTATACAATTGAATCAGCGCTGGTTATTAAACTTACTATTTAAGGTTAATGGAGGTAGATACAATGAAAAAGAAGATTTTTTATACTAAAAAGGCCGTTCCACCAACTCCTAGTTATTCTCAAGCTGTCATTCATAACGGAATTGCATATATTTCCGGGCAGTTGAGCCTTGATCTTGATGGAAATGTAGTACATGGTTCTGTTGCAGAACAGACACATGTTATCTTAAAGAATGTAAAGATATTGGTTGAAGAGATGGGAGCTACATTAGATGATGTCTTAATGACACAATTCTTTTTAGCATCGGATGATATTTTTCCTGAAATGGATGCAGTATATAGAGAATATTTTCCTAAAAACCCACCTGCAAGGGTATCAACAATAAGTAAAAAGATATATTGTGATTTAGCTCTAGAAATGTGTGCTACGGTAGCCATTGACGAAGAGAAGATACCTGCTGAGAATATTATAGGATAACGGCTTTTGGAGATAATTTAATTAAACATGTTAGGAGTAAAAATTCAGAGCAGAGAAGTTGAATGTATCAATCTAATTCAGCTTCTCTGCCCTATCTTTTTTATTAAGGTCTCATCGTATATTACATTTTCTTATAAAATTCACTAATCTTTATTGGATTGTTTTATACCAAGAGTTTTACATCTAATCCGCATAACATAGCCCAATAAAGAATTCTCTAGCATTTAAATTTGATCCCTTTATTTCGTCGAAGCTTTCAATGGCAAACCACCCTTTTTTACCATCCTTTGTTCTAATCAAGCACCATTCTTTATTGTCGGTGCCTGCTAAGTTTACTACTGTTCCTTCCTTAATTGTAAAAGAATCTGAGTTACTATCTCTACTTACATATAGTTTTAATGGTTTCTTTAGAAAAACAGAATAGTTGGTGTCCAATACGTCTTGTTCTATTTCAATAATCTTATGGTCTAAATCCAATTTGTACAATCTCTCAAACCACCAAGTGTGTAATATCTCTGCTCTAGAGATTGCACTAAACACGCCCTTACCACTTATTTTTATGCCACAATCATATAGACCCTCTGTACTTCCCATATTCTGTGTCTTTTTACCATCATAATAGAAAAATTCGGATATAGGGTCACCACTTGGACCATCATCGCTAATAACTATCTCCTTTATATTGTCTGTTTTGTCTATGTCGGCTATAGCAAATGAGTCAAAAAAGTTGCTTCCCTCTAGCTTTATTTCTTGTTCGTTAACGAAAAGTATACAGGCATTACCGTAGGATGCATCTTCACCATTAGTCTTATATAGTATCTTTTCTTCTATTCCATCACCATTTAGATCTGCATTTACTTCTTTGCCCCTAGGAAATATATCTATATTACGTATTTCTTCAGATACAGTTATTTTATTGGCTTCGTAGGGCTCATTCAAACTTTCAAAGTAGGATATTAGTTTTATATTATACATTTCTATAGAAGTTAATTCCGCTGTTTTAAAATCTTCCCTTGGGTTATACCATTCTTTTTTGCTAAAATACTTTGAGAACCTTTCAGCTTTAAATATGTATCCTCTTCTGGCATAGATTTCATTTCTAGCTAACTCTAGTTTTTCAGATTCAATATTATATATATCTTCTTGAGTCAGCTTTACTTTATCACTTTGAGGAAAGAAATAGTCATTTGTGTGCTCAACGGTAGTTCCTTCAGGTATTGCTTCCTTTTCCTTTGTTTCGGTATTACCCTTCTCTGAGTTTTGGGTATTATCGATATTAACTTCTGTTTTGGTATCGGTATTGGGTGACTCAGTCCCTGAGCTTTTTTTATCTGTACTACACCCAGTAATGGCTATTATTGTTAGTAGTAAAATTAAAAGTAATCTTTGCATCATAACCCCTCCATATCTAGCCAGTCCTATAATAGTATTTAATTCTCCATCTTTATTTTATAATTTCTCTCTCGAATTACATATTATTCTATACACTCTCTTTTCTCTCCTTCAAGATTTTACAAGATTTGGTATAATTCATCATAAGTCTTCCATAATATGGCGAATTATGTTATAATATTCAAGTCTCTAATTTTTAGAAAAGGTGGTGATAACATGGATATTAAGAGATATTTTTCCTTTGAAGGCCGTATAAATCGTGCAAGGTATTTTTTAATCCCATTGCTAGTAGGAATTGTAGCTATACCTCTAAGGCTTACAGCTATATATACAGAAAGTATGCTACTTGTTATGGTGAATTTTTTGGTTAGCCTTGTGATTTTTGCTCTTCAACTATGTGTTACAATTCAACGATTACATGATATTGAACGCCCTGGAATTCATTATTTGTTTCTTCTAATTCCTCTTTACAATATCTATTTTGCTCTTGTCCTATTGTTTAAAAAAGGAACAGATGGGCCGAACGAATATGGTGAAGATCCTCTAGGATTAAGCTATGAATAAAATGGACTCAAAATAACTAATTTCTACGATTATTGAAATGTTTATGCGGTTTGGTCAGTACTAGCCAAACCGCATAAATTTTGAACTCATAAGCTTCAAAAACCTCAATAGCACTTCTAATCCTTTTTCAAGTACGGTTTAAAGAATTGCTTATATTCTTGATTTTTTGCTTCGTTTATGTATTTTCTTGCTACATAGTCACTTGCATCGGCACTCATAAACTGCAAAATAGCAGCGACAGTCCCATAATCTCCTGTTCTATCAACATAGCTCCTTACAGTTTTATCAATGCCTTCTGTGCTCATATATTGACGAATGCTATAAATACAATTGAATTTATTAGTTTTGTCGATATAACTCTTAACTACAGTATCAATTTTCCCCTTACTCATATGAGGCAAATAAACCATTATACTGTATATATCTCCTGTTTTTGCCATCTTTTCACTAGCTAAGGCATCATAGTCCGACTGTGTTTTTGGCTTATTAGAACCATTTTTAGTAGAGCCATCCTTATTTATGTATGGCAAAGCCGCCTCTGCCTGCTTGTAGTTACCGGTTTTTTTAATATATAAATCAACCACCTCTTCTACACCCCCGGAGGTCATAGAAGGAAATAGATCCTCGACGTAGCTCCAATTTCCTGTCTTTTGCATGATTTCTAAAGCCTTTTTGTCTGTTTCATTCCTTGTAGTATCACTATTAGTCCTATTTGGGATTTGCTCTATCACTGGACTGACGTTGTTAGTTGTCCCAAAGGATTCTGTTAAAATATTGATTGATCCATCTAAGCTATTCGGCTCCACTTTATAGCCTAGATACTTCAGTATTTCCTCAAGGGGCATATACATTTTTGCCTTATCCTCGCCGTCCTTGACAACAGCAACAATAGGGTCTTTCAGAGGAATAATAGATCTATTAAAGTACACCTTAACATCCTCATATTTAGCTGATTTAATTCCTCCAGATGCAAATACAGTTGTAATACCAATTGCTCCGATTGTCAGACCACATACAAAACTCTTTACACTAAAATTCTTCATTCTTTATCCCCCCATAAACCTGATATCTTATTTTTCTTATTCAGTATATGTACCCACATTGATTCCTTAAAGGTGTAACTTACAATACTATGCTACATCTGTAAGTAATTCAAGTCAATACTAAAATTTCCAAATAATAACTCATAGCTATCATACCCCTCATTCCTGTAAGATTTCTCTTCAATAAAAAAATCTACAGCCATTTGCACAAAGTAATAGCTGTAGATCTTATATTATTCACTGCGTTATTATAGAATATCCTGTATTATTTCTAGCGGCAATCTTTTTTCATTTCTTACATCTTCAATAATTTTTCTTATAAATTGAGGATTTCTTAGTTCACTATCCTTTAGATTTTCTATTTCATCTAAAGTAAGCCATTTTGCATTAATTATTTCAGTCCCATCATATTGGATGTCTCCACCTATTATCTCTCCAATGAAATTCACTATTACTACTTGGTTTCTAAACTCACTAGTAAAGTTATATATCCCAGTTAAATCTGTAACTCTAATATCGAACCCAGTTTCTTCTCTTACTTCTCTTATTGCTCCATCTACTATTTTTTCACTCATCTCTAATCTACCAGAAGGTATACTCCACTTTCCATAAATCTCTTCTTTTCCTTCTTGTATCATAACTATTTTATCTTCATTCATCAATACTGCGCTAACTACTAGTACAACCACTAAAACCCCTCCAAGCTTTTTAACAAATCATTATTTTATGCTATAGTCTCTACGGCCTAAACTTATCATTCCCAAATAGTTCGTTCATAACAAATTTCACCTTTATTCATATATCAATATATTTCTTCCAATAACTATTATACTCTATTTAGCTTCATATTTTAGATATACCACTAAATTCTTACTTCAAACTTATTTTCATAGCAATGAAGTTTAGACTAAGTTGACATATTTGATAAAGAATTATACTATAATAATTAAATCAATGAATATGAAAGTGTGGTTGAATATGGCGAATAAAGATTTAATTATTAATTCAGATATCGATTTAGATCAGAAAGTATTAGGATTGCTTATGTGTACTGCGCAGGAACAAACTGCAAAGATGATACGTAGTATTAGACATATGAACTTGTCATTGACACAGGTACAGATTCTCCATGTATTATCAAACTCACCTTCAGGACAACTAACGGTTAATCAAATAAAAAGTTTTATGGTAGATGAGAGCCCAAATGTTTCTAGATCTTTAAATAAGTTGATGGAAAATGGATACATTCTCAAGGAAAGAAGCAGTGAAGATCAGCGAGTTGTATATATAACCGTAACCGATGAAGGTAGACAGGCTCATAGAGATGCTGATAAAGAGCTAGTGAAAGTATCTCTTGATTTATCTGATGAAGAATTGAAAACACTATATGAAATACTAAAGAAAATATAAGCTATATTTATCGTATAAAAGTTTTACTAGAACTATCACCTACTAACCTGAGGATAATGGACTTTTTCCATTATCTTCAGGTTTATTTATACCCTTTAATCCTATCTCTTTTCTCATCATCGATCCTATTTTCTTTTTTGCTTATCTCTGTTAGTTTCAGCACACCGTATTTCACTAACCTTTTAATAATCGAGGAAATTGCATAATTTTAACTTGGCACAATTTCATATGCGAATATCATCCTTAATTTACTCATTCAAAATAGAGTATATTTTGGTGGTATGGCTCTAGGGCTTTTAAGACTATATATAGTTGTAAGTTTTTAAGGATTGTAATTATGCAATTTGCTCAATTAGCTCATATCTTTTATTTTCCAGTAATTAATCCCTTTGGAAATACTGTATTACAAAATTGAAGTTAACAATATAGAAAAAATGCATTGACTTAATTGTATGAGTGTATTATTATAATAATACACTCATACATAAGAAAGGAGAGTGAATAATAAATGGGCTGGAGCTTTAATTCAAATGAACCTATATATCTACAGATTGTTAAGGAAATCATTGCCCGTATAGTTAACGGTATACTAGTACCGGGACAGCGTTTACAGTCAACCCGTGATCTAGCAGTGGATGCCGGTGTCAACTTAAATACGGCTCAGCGTGCCTATTCCGAACTTGAAAAGCGACAGGTCTTAATGACCAAACGTGGAAAAGGAAGGTTTGTAGTAGATGATTCCGAGTTACTTAATAGGCTAAAAAAAGAAATTGTGGATAAGGAAGTAAGTGTATTTGCTGAGAGAGTGAAATCCCTAGGAATCAGTTTTGAAAATGTGTCGGAAATACTAAAAAAGCATATGACGGAGGTGGAATAGAGTGAAAAGCGTTTTAGAGATTAAAGGTTTAGAGTTTTCATATAATCGTAATAAGAAGGTAATATCTAATTTAGATTTAACTATAGATCCCTGCAGCGTAACGGCTTTAGTAGGCCCTAACGGCGTTGGAAAGAGTACTCTGCTTAAATTAGCTGCTGGTCTTTTAACAAACTATACTGGCTCTATAGGCATTCAAGGATATACTCCTGGAACAAAGAATGGATTATCTCTGATTTCCTACATACCAGACAGTCTATTTTTACCAAAGGATTTGACAGCTAAGTTGTTACTAGATATGCATTCTAATGTCTTTCCTAATTTCAGCAGAGATAAGGCTTCTGAAATCTTAGGTCAGCTAGATGTCCCCTTTGATAAATCTATAAAGACTTTTTCAAAGGGTATGACTGCTAAATTACAAATTGCCATTGCTATGTCAAAGGAGTCGGCAATATACCTCTTAGATGAGCCCTTCGGTGGAATTGATCCTTTGGCAAGGGATGAGGTTATGAAAATGATTATAAAAAATTATTCAGATGAAGGAGCAGTTCTTATTTCTACCCATGAGATTACAGATACGGAATCACTATATGATAGAGTAGTTTTCTTGAAAAATGGTGTCATAGAAAGGGATGAAGATATAGAAGAAGCTCGTATGAAGGGTCTTTCCCTAAAGGATATATATATGGAGGTGTTTTCTAAATGATAGGTTATTTTAAAGCCATGTTCTCTGCCAGAAGGCGTGTAGGTGGAATTTTAAGTGCAGCTGTTTTACTTTCAGGATTTTTGTATGCCTTTTCACTGCATCTGGGTAAATATTTATATATCTATGTCAATGCTAATTGGTTGGATTCCGACCATATTCTAATATCGGTATTAAATTTCAACTATATGTTTAAAAATATCATTCCATACGTACTGTTGATGTTGGGAGCAGGGTTGATATCCTATGTGTTATTACGTAGAAGAGTTGAAAGTTTTGGAGTAGAGGCACCATTTTGGGAATCTATACCTATAAAACCTGTTAACAAGATTCTTGTAAGACTTCTATTCGATGGACTTTGGGCATCAGCGTTAATTTTAGTTATGTTAATAATACAATTCGCATGTGAAAGTATGTTTAATATGACTGATAGATGGTCAATCAATATGGTACTCGGGATGTGGATAGAATTGTCCTTTAGCTCCTTTTGGGTATTGTTAATGACGGATGTTCTACAACATTTATTTAAAAGGATACCTTCTGACCTTCTAGCGATATCTTTAATTGTTCCTATAGCATGGACTATATACGCTCTATATGCAGGGTTAGTAGGAGTTAAATTGAGCCTACTTCCAGGAAGTTTCCTTCTTAGTGGTTTAATGTTAATTTTGTTTGCTATACAATATAAGATTATCTCACGCCCATATAAGCATCAAATTCACTAATTCAATGTCAGTTAATAATAGAAAAGAGGTGTTTCAGAAATTCGTTATTCTGAAACACCTCTTTTTAAAGTAACAATCTAATTATTTATCGTTTTTTTCAATTGTTTCTGTTTCTATATCAGCTTCTATGTCATGTTCTAGTTGAATTTCTGTAGCTGTAATATCTGTTATTCCATCTTCTACATATTTAGCGCGAACAGTAATTTCCTGACCTGCTTGTAATTTATCTAATGTTGTAAATACATAGACTGTGTCTTCATTTAATGTTACTTTATACTCTATATTATTCTCATCATTTAGAGTCAGAGTTGATTTTGATGCATCTACTTCTTTTATAACACCACTTTTAAAGATACCGTGTTTTTGAGGATCATACTCCTCACTATCACTTACCATTTTAGCTACATTCACATAAACTGCACTGGCTGTAGCCTGCATCGGATATGATTCAGCTATTTCTCCAGTAGAAATGATTTCTACATGGTTACCAACTTCAAAATCACGACTTACATCACGATATCCTATTGCAATATCTTCTGATAATCCTTCAAAAAAGTTTGTTTCATCGGTAATACTAACCCAGACTTGCCCTTTAACCGTATTTCCTTGAGAATCTATCAAAATATATTTCCCATCTTCTTTTACTTCAAGTACTTTTCCTGTTATATCAGCTGCTTTAAGCTTTGCACTGCTTATTACTGCTTCATCCTTTACGTTACCACTTGTATCTGTTGCCTCTGGAGTAGAACAACCTACCATGGCTGTCATTGACATTGCAATAATTAAACCAGAAACTAAAAATCTTTTCATTTTGAGCACCTCTTTCATATTCTTTAAAGTCTTTATGTTGATATCAACTTTATAGAGTTCCACTTAAATCTCTATATGTATACTTAGACGGTGCTTCAAGAAAAAAGTTCCGTAGTTGCATTTTTATTTATCTACTTCTTCTTTTTCACTTACTTTTATATAGTCCGAAAGCTTTCTTTGGTTAGTCTTTTTCGGATTAAAATTTTTCCACTTAAATATCTTATCTAGTATATAACCTCCGCAGAAGGTTACTATCACAGTTCCAGCTCCAACAGTTCCACCAAGCAAAAATCCTATTAATAAAACTGTTATCTCAATTGCGGGCTTTACATAGCGTACGCTTATTCCAGTGATTTTTATAACACCGACCATAAGCCCATCCCTAGGACCAGCACCTAGTTCAAACTTCAAGTAGGAGTAAATTCCATAACTAAAAATAGTAAGTCCTAAAAATAATGCTCCAATCTTTAAGATACTATTTTCAGGAACTATAGTAAGCTTGTATTTATCAATAAAGTCGACAAATAAACCAATAAAGTACATATTTAATATTGTTCCGATTCCCGGGTATATTTTTAAGGATAAAGAAAAAAGGATTATTCCAAGTCCTACTAGTTGCGAAGCCTTACCATAGTCTATTCCTGTTTTAACTGCAATCCCTAAATTCAAAGTTGCCCAAGAGCTCATTCCTATACCTATGTTTTTCATTTGAGCTATTCCATAAGCACAGATGACAAAGGATAATAGTAGTCCAGGTATTTTTTTTATATCTTCAAGAAGAAGCCCTTTGTTTATAGTCATTTCCATACCCCTTTTCAAGTTTTATGCATAATCTAGGCATAATAAATATATCATAATAGCTTGAATTTAGTCTACAAATATTTTAGGGGGTGTCTCATAATGGCGAATTTCTGCGTTATTTGAAATATTCACCGACTTGGCACGTACGTTAGTACTAGCCAAACCGTTGAAATTTCAAAACCTTGAACTTCACTCATTCTGAAACACCCCGTGGGCTGAACTCAGCAACCCTTTCTTAAAACCGCTCTATTCTATTCTGTATACCTTGGATAGGCACTGGTTTTATTTCAATCAATGTTTCTATAGGACTTTGTATACTCCCATGTTTTTCACGACTGATTTCAATATCTATTTCTTCAAGTATATCTAATTGATCAACTACTTCGTTTAATGCTTTTTCCTCCAATGACTTAACCTTTTCTAATTTAGTTTTGGTTTCCTCTTCTATTTCATATAATTCTCTCAATGTATTTTCTGCATCTCTTATCTTTATTAACTGCCTTAATCTCTTGACTTCTAATAGTAATAACTTAATATTTTCTTGTTTATGTGACAATTTGCTACCTCCTAGATTTTTCTATACCTTAGAGTTTAACCACTAGAACCACTAAGTATTCTATATATAATGAATTTGTATATCTAAAATTTCATATGCCAGAGTCGATTTAAAAGTTGTAACTACTCATAATACATGGTATACTTTGTTCTTATATAGTTTATTTTGTAGGAGGTCATATGAGACGTATTGTTGCAAGATTTTTTGAAAAAGACAGAGTTTATATTTTGAAGCGGATTTCATCTTTAGCCATTCCCTCAATGATAGAAATGCTTTTAACTACTTTAGTTGGTATCGCCGATACAGTGATGATTGGAAGGTATCTGGAAGCTGCTGGTATCTCAGCTATGTCCCTTGCTAACCAGATAATCTTTCCTATAATCTTTATATTTTCAGCCTTCAATGCTGGAACCACAGCCATAGTTGCTAGGCATATAGGTGCACGGGAATATAATGAAGCCAACGAGGGAGCAGGACAATCTCTATTACTAAATACCTTTGTTGGAATCTTCTTAGTTTCAATAATGGTTATTTTTCATGAAAAATTCATAAGATTATTTCCGGCAAATAGCAATGTAATAAACCTTGGAATTGATTATTTAAGGATAGTTATATATAGTCAATTTTTTATGCTTATTACATTCTCTATATCAAGTGCATTAAGAGGTGCAGGTGATACTAAAACTCCCATGTATGTTAATGGTGCTGTAAATCTACTTAACATATTAGGTAACTGGCTTCTAATTTATGGTGTAGGTATATTTCCTGAAATGGGTATAGCAGGTGCAGCACTATCAACTACATTGTCTAGAGCTTTAGGTGCCATTTTTTTATTGATAATAACCTTTGGTGGTAAAAGAAAAATCAGACTAAGAGTTCATGATTTAAGACTTAAGATCAAAATGGTTAATAGAATTGCTAGAATAGGCTGGTCTGCTGCTGTAGAACAGTTTTTTATGCAAACTTCGTTTATAGCCTTAAATTTTATTATAGTTTCCCTAGGAGAAGTAAGTCATGCAATCTTTAACATGATAATAAGAATAGAGTCTATTTCTTTCATGCCTGCCTTTGGTATTTCTATAGCAGCCACTACACTAGTTGGTCAAAATTTAGGAGCCAAAGAAGAAGAAATGGCTGTTAAGAGTGGAAATATGGCAGCATTATTAGGATCACTCATGGGATTATCTTTAGGAATGATATTTTTTACCTTTCCTAGAGCGTTGGTTAGTATATTCGTTAGTGATATAACTACTATAAATACAGCTATTATTCCAATGAGAATAGCCGCAGTACAACAATGTGTACTAGCCGCTATGATTATCTATTCTGCAGCCCTGAGGGGCGCTGGTGATACAAAGATGGTAATGTATATAACCATCTTTAGAGTCTGGGGAATATTTGTCCCACTAACATACCTTTTAGTTAAGTTTACTAACTTAGGAATCATCGGGGTATTTATTACTTCTAATCTGGCATTTTTGATTCCTGCAATACTATTTTATTATAGATTCAAGTCAAGAAAGTGGATTAACATCGAGGTCTAGCAAAAAAGCCAAAGACTCAAAGGTTTGGGTTCCCTTTGAGTCTTTGGCTTTTTTATATGTTATGGGGGAGGAATTATCTAAATCATATAGCATAAAACTTATTTGAAGCTCTTAAGCCGATGGCAAAAGTAAATCTCTTTGCTGTTGCTTCGACCTAATATCCCTATGTATTATTGCCAATATTATTATACTTCACATGCAGTAAATATATTAAGCAAATCCCTATTCAAAGTAAGGAGCTTAAGGGCTTTTACTTGTAGGGGCATCGAATTTGATGATGCAGGCTCATGATCTTTAGCATCAAAAATCAAAGTATATTTTCTAAGATCAATTTTCTCGATATGTTTTTCTAGACTATCGAAAAGTTCTGATAAATCTTCATTTTTAAATGTTCCTGAAATAGTTACTTTCAACTCCATCTTCTCTGAATCAATATCTATTTTATACATTTCTGTACCTCCATTTCTTTTTTGTGAAAGTCACAGATCTATAACTAGGATATTATACTCTTTTCCGGAAACCATTTTACTAACATAGACACAATAGGGTTAGAGACTCCATATTGCTTTTTGAAAAAATAGTATCTTATTGTTAGTAAGCTTCTTGACAATTTGATACTTTTCTAGATAAACCCTATTTGAACAAAGTCTTTTATAAATATTCTCACGGTTGACTTTGTTGAAACACATCACGGAAATTATACCTATCTACAGCCTAAAAGGGTTTATAATTTCCTATGTGTTATAAAAAAAGCAACTACATTATAATGTAGTTGCCTATCTGTCATAAGTAAAGTATTCAGGCAACCTGGCAATCGTAGGAATAATCCTTCCCTTAGACCCATAGCTTTGCGACCCTGCCTTTCGACAAGTGTGCCATTTGCTAAATTTTGTATTTTATACTATTTCATGTTATATTATATCATATTCTGTAGTTCTATGCAATTGCAACAGTTAATTTCTTTATATATTTAAAGCAATATGTATAATTTTGGAGTATAACACTATGTATATGGTATTCGGGTCAGTATCCTACTAATTTAAGGTTAGTTCATGAGTTTCCTCTTATTTCTTCTTTAACGAATATAAACTTATACGTGTATTTTCTTAGAAACATAAAAATAGCAGAGCACAATGGCTCCACTATCTTAATTCTAGTTCTAGTTGTTCCAATAATCATCCAATATTTTTTGTACCTCTTCAACTGCTATATCAAGCGATTCTCTAGGATCCATTCCTTCAATTAAAACTCTATCTATTGCATCGATAAGTGCTTTTCTGTCTGCACTTTCGTCTACATAGAAGTATGCTGTTGAATTAGGTAACTGCTTTATAAATGGTGCTATATTTTTATTTGACAATAACTCTTCATTCTCAGCAAACTCAACTCTAGCTCCTATTTCACCAATTTCTTCTGTCCACCTCTTCATTACTTCCGCTGAACTTAGGTACTGAAGGAATTTAACAGATGCCTCTAATTTTTTATCCGTTGCATTTTTTGTAATTCCATTTGTCCAGAATGAACCAGCCGTTAACTGCTTTCCATTAAGTGAAGGTATTTCGGTAACTCCCCAGTTTAAACCTTCAGCTTTCTTAGCTAAGGTACCAAGCCTGTAGGAACCGTCGATATGGAATGCTGCCTTCCCACTTAAGAATGCTGTAACGTCATCCGTCATAAAATCTGGTTCCCCAACTTTTCTTTTAGTAGCCATATCCATCAAGTATTCGAATGCTTTATAACCGTTTTCTGAACCATTCCATTGAACCTTTCTGTTATCCTGAGAAAGTGGTGATTGCCCAAATAATTCAAGTAACAATGGTCTAAATACATGATGAAGCTGTCCTTCTGGATGGAAGGTTAGTCCTTCCTGAACATACTCACCGTTTTCTCTTATTGTTAATTTTTCTGCCATATCTAAAAGCTTATCAAAATCGGTTGGTATATTTTCTGAATCAAAGCCACCCTTAGCTACTAAATCCTTGTTCCAGAATAATGCTAGAGTTCTTACAGCTATAGGTATTGTGTAGTACTTATTATCAATCTTATTTATGCTTACCATTTTTGCAAAATCATTTTCAATCATGTCATGAGAAAATACATCTTGAGGTAGTTCTTGAAGTACACCGGACTTTACATACTTAGGAACCCAACCATAATAGAGGTTTATAATATCTGGGCCTGTGTTTGTTGCAATAGCTGCTGCTACCTTTTGTTGATAAGAATCATACGGGAAATGTTTATGAACAACCTTTATACCTGGGTTCTTAGCTTCAAATTCTGCAATTAATTCATCCATTAGTTTTATCTTTGTCTCATAGAAGTATTGCCAGTATTCGATCTCTACAACTTCTTTTTCATTAGCTTGCTCATTAGTTTCCACTTCACTTCCTGCACTTTGCTCATTAGTGCTCTTGCTTCCACATCCTACAAATAGACTAGATACCATCATTAATACTAAAAGTAATGAAATTATTTTTTTAGACATATTTGTTTCTCCCCCTCATTCTCTTTATAATAATGTACTGCCTATCGCCCCACCATATTGGCCGGTCTTACTGATTTCAATAATTCTCGGATAAGGGCATATTTTCTCTACCCTATCCTTAAGAGCTTTCGTTAATAGGCTTCCCGCTTTTGACATCCCACCTCCTATTATAATTTTCTCCGGCGACAACAAGCAGATGATATTATTTATGCCTAGGCCAATATAGTCAAAGGCATTTTCAACAATTAATTTAGCGCTTTTCTCTCCCCTCGCATAAAGCTCTATGATCTCCTTAGCCGTCTTTTTCTCTCCAAAGTCTTCAAAATATCTACTCTCTATTCCTAATGGAGAAGCTATTTTTTCAAAATAGCCAAATTGTAAGTTTGAGTTTTGACTATTGTATGCTTCTTTATCAAGTGTGAAATAACCAATTTCACCGGCAAGATTTTGATATCCTCTGTATATTTCTCGAGATATTATAACCGATGATCCTATGCCTGTACCTAAGGTAATCATCACAAAGTTATTATTATTCTTACATGCCCCTATTTCAAGCTCAGCAAGGGCCCAGCAGTTCACATCATTATCTAGCTCCACAGTAATGTCATATCTGCTGTTTATTATCTCTTTAATATTAACGTCACTACAATTTAGTGCAGGTGAATCAATAATGATTCCATTGTTATGATCTACTGTTCCAGGTATACCAATACCTATTTTACTTATATTATTCTCCGCCTTTTGTAGGCACAGATCTATTATTTCAAATACATTTTTCATGTAGTCATCGGTTTTTATCAAATCACTATGAATGAGTTCTCTTTTACTATTCATAAGAACATATTTTATATTTGTACCACCAATATCAATTCCTACTGAACATCCCATTGTATCCCCCCCATCGAAAAGAACGTATGTTAATCGATATACTTATCAACATTTTCTTCTAGGATATCCTTTATCGTGCTTAGCTTTTTACAATAATCCTTATATGCAGCTAAATCTTCTTTAAATACTTCTACTCTTCTCTCATACATTCTCTTTGTTTCCTTTGGTGCTGGGCCTCCTGTTTTGTCCCTTATCTTCACAAAGTTAACAGGATCTAATGCGGTTTTTATGGTATTTTTATCAATGTCAATATCTCGACCGACAATTCTCTTTCCTATTTCTTTCACTATATCCTCATCTATATCTTCAGTAGACAAATCATTTTCATAGATGTATCTTACAATTTCCTTTGTTATATGGTGACTTTGCCTAAATGATAATCCCTTTTCTCTAACTAGAGTATCTGCAAGTTCTGTAGAAGTAATGAATCTTTCATGGGCTCTTTTAAAAAGTACACCCTTATTCACCTTCAATGTAACTAGAACATTACTCATTATTTTTAGCACTTTTCTCAGAATGTCAATTGAGTTATATAAATGGGGCTGCAGCTCCTCCTCAGAATCGACTATGTCTCCATATGGTGTGTTATATAATACGTCAAATGCAGCCTTTGCCTCCGTTATTGCTCTACCAACCATTGGCCTGCAATGCTCAAGGGATGATGGATTTCTCTTTTGGGGCATTATACTGCTAGTCTGAACATATGGGTCACTTAGGTAAAAGACGTTGAACTCCGCTGTACAAAAATCCAATATATCCTTTAAAAATTTAGACAAAGCTGTTGCGAAAACCATTATCCCGCCTGCAAGTTCTAAGATATAGTCAGTTCCAGCAATACTATCATATGAGTTTTCTACAAGTCCATCAAAGCCAAGAAGCTCACAGACTCTTTCCCTTGAAATGTTGAAACCAGTTGTAGTTATTGCCGCCGCTCCAAGAGGCGATTTATTTATTGTGTCTATACTTCTTCTTATTCTTTCATAATCTCTTGTCACATTATCATAGTAGGATAAAAGATAATGAGCTAAGGTTGTGGGCTGTGCTGGTTGTGTATGGGTATAAGCTGGCATAATCGTATCGAAATGATCATTTATTAGATACAATAATGACTCCCTGAAATTCAGCGTCGAATCTAAAAGTTCTACTGCTCTGTTTCTAAGTGCTAATCTAAATTCTGCTAAATATATATCATTTCTACTCCTTGCTATATGTATCCTACCAGCTATATCCTTGCCTAAGAACTCTTCTAGCTTTCTTTCAAGCATAAAGAACAGATCTTCAAAGTCTTCATTATATTCAGCTTTACTATAGTCAATTTCTTCAAGCTTTCTTATTCCCTTCAATATTTTTGTTATTTCATCTTTACTTATTATTTTCTGTTCAAAAAGCATTACAACATGTGCTTTGGTTATATCAATAAATATCCTATAATAGTAATCACGTTGTATATTAAAAATTGGCTTTAAGACACCTTCAGTAAAGCTTCGCCCAGGAAAAGCAGTCCCATCTGCAAGCTGTACCTCTTTTTTTAAATTCATATGAGTTCTTCCTTCCTCACTTAGATTAGCTTTATATCATATAATGCCGATAGAGTATTTAATACAGAGCCATACAGCCACCCATTAGGCAGCTCAGAAGCTTCTATATCACAGTACAGAGGTGTTAATCTTCCAACCCTATCCCTTAATGGTCCTAGTATATGATCCTTCAAATTAAGTATTGACCCAGATAATATTACTACTTCAGGATTTAGTAAACTCGTTATGTTAGCAATTCCTATACTTAAATAGTCAATAATTTTTTCAACTTCAACTGATACTTCTACATCAGCATTTTCAAGCTTCTTATTAATTTCCTTGATATCCTTTAATTCTAGTTTTTCTAATAGGGCTGCCATAGAGGTCTTGCCTTCAAAGTATCCAAATTTGTCTAATGTGCTATATTCATTATTAATGGCATTTTTTGATAGAACCATATATCCAATTTCGCCAGCAAATCCATTGCTGCCTCTATATATCTTGTCATTGAGCACCATACTACAGCCTACCCCAGAGCCAACCATTACAAGGGCAAAGTCTTTGTAGTTACGACCTTTTCCCTTCCACTTTTCACCTATTATAGTCATGTTAACGTCATTCTCTACATACACATCACATTCAATGTTGGTATTTTCATTAAAGTATTCTCTTATCTTACAATTATTCAGCCTTATTTCTGGAGAAAATAACACACTGCCATTTTTCGAATCAACATTTCCCGGTATAGACATACTAATGGCGATAATATCCAAATCACTATTTTTACTGATTAAGGCTTTACAATTATTAGCTATCCTTTCAACTAACTCATCCCCGTAGCAATCACAATTCTCTATGATCTCTTCAGTGAAAACTTCACCAAACAAATTGGATATGATATAGGTGCTTATGTTTTTCTTAACTTTTATGGATAAGATATATCCGTAATAGGGATTAAGCTTGATCTTTATCGGCTTTCTTCCACCTTTTTTTGTAGAATTACCTTCTCCAACCTCTTTGATTAAACCCGAAGAAATAAGTTCTTCGATTATCAAAGATACCGTGGATTTACTCAAATTAGCTTGCTTTGATAGTTCAATTCGTGATATCCCTTCATACTCTTCGTATTCTAATATCTTAGAAAGCAAAATACTCCTATTCATCTCTTTTAATATACTATTTGTCCTTTTTTTCAATTTCTTCACCATATTTTCTATTTTATATTTATTGTTTTATAGGTAATATCTTAATATAAATCTCTACACCTTGATGTTTTCTAATATTCTTATGATATTTTCATTGAATATCATATTTATCTCAGATTCGGTAAAGCCTAGGTATACACAATCTCTATACTGGTCCTCAGCGTATCTGTATACAAATCCCCTTGGGAACCATGATCCATCGGTACCAAAGATTATTCTATGGGGTCCTATTGTTTCATAGTATTTTTTGAATAAATCCTTAACGGTTAGATCATAAGGCATCCATCTCACCCATTGATTACTCCCTGTTGTATCAATGTAGATGTTCGGACAAGCCCAGGCCAACTGTAGAGCATCCTTTACCTGACCACATCCAAAGTGAGGAATGATAAAGGGTACATCTGGATAAGCCTTTGCAACATCATGTAAGATTATTGGAGATATATTTGGATGATATGCTATTCCTCCAGCTCCCCCCAATATCCCGAAATGGATTAAGACAGGTATTCTATATTTTTCAGCTACCTTCCACAGCCTATCTAACTTTGGATCATCGATTCTTCCATTTAAGTCCGGTGCTAGAATCTTAAATCCCTTTAATCCTTGTTCTATTATGGCTTTTTCAAGTAGCTCCGGCGCATCACTGGAAAATGGATCATGATAAGCATATCCAATGAATTTTTCTGGGTACATTTTAACTATCTTTTCCATGTTCGCGTTACTCTTTTCATAATTACCAGCTGTCGCGAATATGATCTTCTCTATATTCTTTTTTTCTAAATCCTCTTTCCACTGCAAGGCCGTCTCTTCAATACTCTCCTTCGGTGGTTGCACATCTGGGAATCCCCATGCCCTTCTCCATTGATCCCTTTGGAATTCATTCATACTTTGAAGCCTATTCCATTTTTCTTCACCAAATCTATCTATATATTCATCTCTATAACAGCCTATGCCCATTCCCTTTACTAAAAAGTGAGCATGGGAGTCTATAATTTTAAGATTAGTTGGTAACATAATGTCCTCCCCTTTGTATTAACCCTTCAATCCGGCTAATTGTATTCCTTCAATTATTCTCTTTTGGAATATTAGAAATACTATAATAACTGGTATTGTTGCTATTGATGCACCAGTCATAATTAAATCCCATTCATTTAATACCTCACTAGAGAATAAGGCCACCCCTACTGGTAGTGTATACATATTAGGATCGTCGATTGCAATAACCGGCCATAGGAATGCATTCCAGCTTGCTAAGAAAGTAAATATAGCTAAAGCCGATAAAGCTGGCCTCACTAGCGGCAGTGCAACATGCCAATACACTCCAAATTCCGATAGTCCATCAATACGTCCCGCATCTAGTAGATCGTCGGGTATGCCTGAAAAAAATTGTCTCATTAAGAAGATACCAAAGGCTGAAACTAGTCCGGGAAACAATATTGACCAGTATGAGTTAACCCATCCAAACTTATTTATCATCAAGAACCATGGTATAATCAACATTTCAGTAGGAACCATCAATGTTGACAATATAGCAATAAACAATGGTTTTCTACCTCGGAATCTTAGCTTTGCAAAGGTATATCCTACGAGGGAATCAAAAAATAGTACACTAATAACTGTAATTATCGATACTACAAAGCTATTGAAAAACCATTTAGGAAACTTTGAATTATTCCAGACTTCTATGTAGTTTTTAATTGTTGGATTTTCTGGAATAAGGGATATATTGTATACATCTACACCGGTTTTAAAGGATGTTGCTATCATCCATAAAAAAGGAAAAACCATTATTGCACATACAATTGTAATAATTACATATAATATCAGTTGTTTAATTCTTTTCTTTTTCTCCATTATTAACTCCCTTCTTCTCAATTTTCTTTATTTAGAACCTTCATTTGGAACAGGGTTATACCTAGAATAATGATAAATAAAATTACGGTCATAGCACTTGCCCTACCCATTTTATAACTCATAAATGCAGTTTTATATATTTCAACTACTATACTGTTTGTGGAGTTTAGTGGTCCTCCTTCTGGGCCGGCAATATTAAATATCTGAGTGAATACCTGTAGTGTAGATATGGTATTTATAACTGCTAAATATACCACAGTGGGATTTAAAAGTGGTAAGGTTATATTTTTAAACTGCTGCCATGAAGATGCTCCATCGATTTCAGCAGCTTCATAATAGGTTCTAGAAATCTGCATAAGTCCAGCAATAAAAATAATGGTATTAAAACCAATCTGCTTCCAAACAATGTTAGAGATGATTACATAGATTGCTTGGGTAGTACTGTTTAAGAATGGCTGGGCCTTCAACCCTAGAGCTATTAGTATAGTATTTATTACTCCACCATTTTTCATAAACATCCATTTCCATACCCAAGATATCGCTACCGTAGATGTTATATAGGGAATAAATATTAACATTCTAAATAGTCCCTTTCCCTTTACAATAGCATTCAATACTAATGCGATTCCTAGGCTTAAAACTAAGCAAATGGGAACGGCCACTACAAGATACTTTAAGGTGTTCACTATGGCTGTTCTAAAAACAGGATCATTTACTACGTCTTTGAAGTTTTCAAGTCCACTAAAGGGTTTGTTAGATGACAGAAGATCCCATTTAGTAACACTTAGATAAAAAGAGAAAAGTGTTGGGAACATTCTAAATGTGAAAAAGTATAGTAACGGACCTATTATAAATAAATATGCCCATTTCTCTATCTTTCTTTCTATAGAAACTCCCTTTTTCTTTGTCCTTTGAAAGTCATTTGTCATTAATTGATTAGCCCCCTTCCTTGTCCAGTTAGTTCGTATCAAGAACTAACTAATTAAATATTATCAGAATTTTTATAATTTTTCAAGAAAATTAATAAATAAACCCAAAAAGAATTTGAATTCTTTTCGGGTTTATTTTAGAACGTATGTATGAATTTTTCTTACTCTTTATACTTCAATCACATAGTATCTCTAAACTAGAGAATACCTTAACCTCATGTACTGCAGCCTGCTTGTATAGGCATGTGTCCCTTTAACCAGCCATTCATCATTCCACCCATTAATGAGCATGCATCGTATCCAAGTACTTTAAGGATTGAAACAATTTGTCCGGCGGTTTGTCCTGTATAACAAATAACAATTATCTTTTCATCTTTTCTGAAGACACCCTCCTTGATGAAGTCCTCTACCTCTGGCCATTCTGCATGAAATGAACCCTCTATATGTCCCTTATCGTAATCTGACTTCCTTCGGATATCGAGTAGAAATAATTTTTCTCCTGCTACTATTCTTTCTTTTAATTGCTGGCTGTCAATAAGATTATTACAGCCTCTTCTCAGTTCTAAAAAATATTTTTCAACGCCTGAATGAATAGCTTCCATATCTATCCCCTCCTGTTATAGCTACGTAACTTTTTATTTTTTAATGGCATATGCTATTAAACTATATAAATTATACTTTATATATAATTTAAAGTAAATAGCAGTCGGATGTTTTTCGATTATAATTAAATCATTTTAACAGGTCTACGTTAGAAGTTCCTCTTTCTTTAACCACAATGCCTCTTTCTCTAGCCATTTTGTCAAAATAGTCTCTGTTATGAATATAGCCACCCTGTAGTTCAACACTTTTTAGCTCTCTTAGTTCAAATATTCTGCTAATGTCATTAATACTCATTTCATATAAGTCAACTTCTTTTAAATATGGAAACTTTTCCACACCATCAAATGTCGTTAGTCTTCCATCTCCAATATCTAACCTCTCTAGATTCTTTGGCCCTTCTAAACCATTTAGATTATCAAAGTCCATACCTTGAATTTCAAATCGCTTCAAGTTCGGAAAATTCTCTAGACTGTCTATCTTTCCTGCTTTAGGATAAACTATATCGATCCTCTCTAAGGATTCGATTTTAGGTATTTCTTCAATCTTATCGACATTTGAATACCATATTGTTAGTTCCTCTAGTTTAGATAAATTAGCCAAAGGTCTAAGATCCTTTATTGTGCTTGCATCAGATATGTATATACTCTTCACGTCTTGAAAGTATCTAATTCCTTCTATATTATTAACACGATCATTATCGTCTATGTCCAATTTCTCTATCCCTTTTAGATCTTCCTTATCTATTTTACCTTGAATACCATATTCTTTTTTTATTAATCTGCGAAAACCCCTACCCTTTATAATATTACTCGAGTATTGATAATAATCTATAGCAAAGAAAGCTACTAGCAATATCAATACTAAAGCAGCTTTTTCCTTCATATTCGCTGTACCCTTTTTCTTAAAATCATAGATATTAATGGCTGCAAATCCGATAAATATGATTATGTAATTTGGTATATAGGGATGACCATATCTAAATAGGATATAATTTAGTAGCATCGCTAAGCAGAATCCCCAGCCAAATACAATTTCCTTCACATCATCTTTCTTCATCAGATACCTTATAAGGCCTCCAATTAATCCTCCTACCCAAACAGCAGGTAATAATCCATCGGCAAAAACGTTTACACCAAATATATGAATTGTCATAAAGCCTACCATTATCAGGATTCCCCAAAATCCTTGCTTTTTATGAAAAGCTATTTTCTCCATATGCTACCCCCAATTTGTTCATATTAAATATAGTATTTCAATTATTAATATTCGTCGTGCTCTTTAAATCCCCTTCTATATATAATAATATAAACATCTTACATTCTGAAGATTTAACAGCCAGCGGTTTTGAGATGTTAAATCTTCGGAATGTAATAGATTTTTGTAACTTATATATTTTTTAATCAATCTTTCCAATCTTCTTAAGCCTTTATCTTCCTTTTGCGTTTCCGTTTTATATATGCAATAAATAGCACCATGACAGGTATAAAGATCTCGAATACAATAGCATATTTAACCCAAATTTCTGAATTATAATTAAGAAAAGTCATTCTGTTGTCAAAGAAAAAATCAACAAAATTAATCATTAATAATGATACTGGTACTGCAATGAATCTATAATCTGAAAAGTTTATAAGCTTTGCAATCCCTTTGCATACAGCTAATATAAGTATGCTAACTTTCAAAAATGCTCCGCCAGCACTTATAAGTACTGCTATTACTTCAAGCCTTTGTATAAAATGACCAATATTAATTACTCTAGCTGCTGTGTGGACAGGAAAGTATGAAGTCGTTGCAAAGTCTACACCTAGTATTAAAACAGTAGTGGATGCTATTACAAGGGCTAAAACCCCTGATATCAATAAGCCCCCCAAATAAACTCTATAGGCTGACTTTCTGTCTTTAAAGTTGAATACCAATGAAAGAAATACTATTTCACCAAAGGGAAATGAAAAGGCTGATATGGTCCCCTCATAAAGTGGCCTTGCTCCATTATACAATATAGGTTCTAGGTTGTTAGCATCCATTTTAGGAATTAATAGAATTACTACAATGAATACAAAAGATATAAATGCAATAATCACAAGCTTTGACCATTTCCCAATAACTCCAATTCCAGCCTTCACTGCCCATGCACATAGAAAAACAAGAGGAAGTATGGTTATGATTCTGGGGGTTTCTTCAAGGGTAGTTTCAGTAATAAATTGCTTAGCATTTACTAAAGTTAATGCTCCTTCATCAAATGCAAAAAGTATATATGAAATACATATGAATCCTCCCAGCACTTTACCAAAGCATGATTCACACATGTCATAAAAATTCTTTTCTGGATAAATATCATATAATTGAGCAAATATTATGGCCATAACACTAGCCATCAAAACCGATAAGATAATAGCTAACCAAAAATCACCTTGAGCCGACAAGGCAACCATCAAAACCGTAGATGTAGAGGACATAAAGAGTATCAAAATAGATACTGCTTGTATATTTGAAATAGAATCCTTGTTCACTACATAGACCTCCATAATTCCATTAATATTTTATATTATCTCCTTATTAAAACAAATCTATTATATCTTATGGAAATTTTATTTTGTTTCAGCACTTATTAACAATTCAATGAAGTGAATAGCTGTTTTTATAAGGTCTATTATAGAAATTCTCATTGGAAACCCCTCAGAACAATTTTGTAGAATATCGTCTAAACTTGCGATAAAAAGAGGGAGGAAGTTGTCAAGTTTTATAGTATTAAGTTAAAGAGATATATTTTGATAAGTTTAGCAAAGGTGGCGAATTTTGTGGTTAGTGAAGAGTTAGTAAAAAATAAAGAAGTATTACATACTATATTGGACTCGATACATGATGGGGTTCTAGTTGTTGATAATGATAAAAACATTATCCATGCCAATAAACGTTTTCAAGAGATGTGGAAAATACCCGATGAGATTTTTAATAATAATAACAATAGTGAGATTTTTTTGAATTATGTACTTGACCAATTAGCTAACCCTGAGGAATTTACAGCTAAGGTAGAAGTTTTGTATCAATCAGATTCTGATAGTCTAGACAATATAGAGTTTAAGGATGGTAGAATATTTGATAGATTTACTAAACCCTTATTGATTGATAACACTGTCAGAGGCAGGGTTTGGAGCTTCAAAGATATAACCCTCTTTAAGGAAAACGAAAAAAAGTTGAAGGATAAAATAGCTTTTCAACATAAGTTTATAAATACAATTCCAAATCCAGCATTTATAAAGGATATCGATGGAAAGTATATAGACTGTAATACAGCCTATGAAAAATTTCTTGGTAAAAGTAAAGAGGCTATTCTTAATAAAGGATTATATGAAGTATTTCCTAAGGAGTTGGCTGATAAATATTCGGAAAAGGACAGAGAATTGTTTAAAAACAGAGGTGTTCAGGTGTATGAGCATACCATGTCTCATGCCGATGGCACCATGCACGATGTCTTATTCAATAAAGCTTCCTTTACAGATGCCGATGGAAATATTGCAGGACTGGTCGGTGTTTTTTCAGACATTACTGAAAAAAAGATGATCGAAAAGGCTCTTTATAGAAGTAAAGAGCGATATCGAAATCTTTTCCAATATTCTCCAAATGCCATAGTTGTCCATAGTGAAGGTAACATCATTTTTGCTAATCAGGCTGCTGCAAACCTTTCAGGTGTTTCACATATAAATAAGTTAATAGGTAGAAGCATTTATGATTTTGCTCATGTTGATTTTCATGAAATAGTGAAAGAAAGAATTAGTCAGATTAAGAAATATAAAAAAAATGTTCTTCCATATGAGCAAAAACTAGTTAGATACGATGGTACAGTAATTGATGTAGAAGTAACAACCTCGTATTTCATCCATGAAGATAAAGTCGCATGTCAGACTATTGTTAGGGATATTACTAAGCGTAAGAAGGAAGAAAAGCTTAGAAAAGAAACAGAAAATAAGTTGAATGAGGCTATTGAGCACAATAAATTAACTACTGAATTTTTCGCAAACATTTCCCATGAGTTTAAAACGCCTCTAAACATTATGCTAGGAACATTCCAGTTATTAATTTTAACTCTAAAAATAGAAGAAAAAGAAAATTACAATACAAACTCCTATAAGAAAATTAAAATTATGCAACAGAACTGTTATAGACTACTAAGACTAGTTAATAACTTGATTGATATTACCAAAATTGATTCTGGATATTTCAAACTCAATGCAACCAATCTCAACATTGTTAGTCTTATAGAAAATATAACTTTATCCGTTGCAGAGTATATACAGGATAAAGATATAAAACTTGTATTCGATACTAATATTGAAGAAAAGCTAATGGCTGTAGATCCAGACTCAATTGAAAGAATCATACTCAATCTACTATCTAACGCAGTAAAGTTTACTAGCCCAGGTGGAATCATAAAGGTGACTGTTGAATCTAAGAATCAAATTTTGAAGGTTTCCGTCAAAGATAGCGGCATTGGAATTCCTTGCGATAAGAAAGATATTATCTTCGATAGATTTAGACAAGTAGATAAATTATTAACTAGAAAACAAGAAGGAAGTGGCATAGGACTCTCTTTAGTTAAATCCCTTGTTGAAATGCACGACGGCAAGATATCTGTAAAAAGTTTTGAGGGCGTTGGTACAGAATTTATATTAGAGTTTCCTATTAAAGTCATAAAATATGACGATAGTATTGGTAAGTCTGATATTAAGTTTCAACAGGAATATGTGGAAAGGATAAACGTAGAATTTTCAGATATATACGCTTAGCTTCTAGGCTACTATATAGCCTGAGGCGGTTAACAAACCCGAATTTCTTCGTTGTTGCTTCAATCAAGAACTCTTACGTATGTCTTTATACGCTGCGATCTCTTGCTTTCAGCACGCCTCGAACTTCGAGCTTCTTAACAGCCTATCATCTTGTTAACTTTGTTAACAATCTGAGGCTACTATATAGCCTTCTATAAATTTCATTCATGTTTATTATGTTCAAAAAAATATAAGACAATAGACTCCTCAAATTGAGTTTCTCAAATTAGTAAGTTCATTGTCTTATATTTCTATTTCATGTAGTCTATAAAAATGTTTCTAATATCCTCTATTCAAAATTATGGTGTAAGTCTCCGTTCCATAAATACTTTTTCAAGTCAACACATCCATTTTCCATAACTAGAATACCTTCTTCTTCAAGAAGACTCTTCTGCAGCTCAAACCCTTGACCTCTTCCTAGAGAAATTGTTCCCTTTGAGTTAATAATTCTATGCCAAGGTAAATTATATTTATCGGAATATACCCTTAGGGCCCAAGAAACTTGCCTTGCTGCCCTTGGATTCCCAGCGATTTCAGCTACTCTACCGTATGTTGTTACTTTTCCATATGGAATACTAGTCATAACTCCTAAAAGTTTTGAAGTAAACTCCGTCATTACTTCACCCACCTCTATTTTTTTCCGAGGCTTGCAATGTATGTTACAAATTCCTCTTTGCCATCTAGATCCAAGATATCATTAATAACATCGTCATCATATGCTGCTATGGCACAGACACCACTATCTATACCTTCTGCAGCTAGATATAGATTTTGGCAGACATGGCCTGCATCCAAAAGCAAATACCTATATGCCCTTTCTTGATAGCGCCATTTCATTCTATATAGGTCGGCAACCCATATAAATGTTACAGCACTTTTTTTCACCATAATCTGATCAAGGCATGCAACTGTTATGCTTTCATCAATATTATTTTCTAAATTAATTTCTACAAGCTTATGGTCGATAGCCAAAAATCTGTATAACCCTGGTTTCAGTCCTTCAACATTATTTATCAGTAAATATGTTTCAAAGGCGTGCCTCGCACCAGCCGAAGGCACATTTCTAAGTGTTGCTGGCCTTGAAACAATTTGTTTCACTCCTTGGGTACACCACAATAAATATGAAAGTTCTTCTAGGCTTAGGGGCTTATTTGCATATTTTCTTACGCTAGTCCTTTTTTCAATAGCATCTACTAGACTTATATTTCCTAGTTCTAATTTTTTAGGATCTGGCAAATCAATTACATTCTGATCCTTATCATGCTCTTGCTCAAGTGGTGGTTGCTTAATACCTTTATCCTGATCAGATACGTCTAAATACTGGTATTTTGTCTTTTCTAAAAATTCATGTCCAATCCCCTTGTTCATAATGTAATTCCTCCCCCATAATTAATTACAATCTATATGTATTACTTATTCTTTTATACTACCATAATAATTAAAAAAAACCTAGGTTTACACCTAGGCACATGTACATATATTACTTATTCAAAATCATTGATATTTAGATCTTCAACAAATTTCTCATTATTGTGGTCAAATTTCTTTGACTTTCTCTTAGGATGTCTTTGTATCGGATCAAGCTCCATATTTCTAATTTCATTTTCTATAGCCGCTCTATTTGCGGTAGCCTTCTCTTCCCTACTTTTTGCCATAATCACACCTCCATTCAAATCTATTTTTTTCTTTTGCTTGACTTTTATACATGATCCCATATTAAAAGGGATGTCTCAGAATAACTAATTTCTGAAACATCCCTTAATTGATCACATAAAATTTTTTTAAAGAAGTCTTTATCTATTTGTAACTTATATTGGTTTATAGCTCCCTCATCTCAGGAATCCTCAACATCCATATTCCTAAGCCTATTATTATTGCACCTGCAGCAAAATAAATTGTTGTAGGCTGTATCCTATCGGATAGTATCCCGAACAAAAATGCCCCTACTGGTATTGAACCCTGTGCTGCCGTTTCAAATATCGCAAAAAATCTACCTCTATATTCATCGGGAACTAGTTTGTGAAATGAGCTTATTAAAGGTATATTCATTAGACCTATAATTACGCCTAGTACCATCGCCAGCATAGCATAGATACCTACGACATAAATACTTGACATGTATGATCTCATATAGAGAGCTAGAGGTATACCTAATGCTAGAATTATTCCCCCCTCTATAATAACTCCTCTAATAATCCATTTACTATTATTTCCCTTTAGATTTTTTAGGGACAATATAAGCATTATGATAATCGAACCTATAGGAATAAAGGATTGCAAGATTCCATACATCCTTGCGCTCATGCCTAAGTTAAATTTTATTGTTTTAGGAAATATTATTTCAAAAACAGGATAATATATAACGTTAATACATAGTGCAAAGCCTACTAATAGTAAGAGAGTTTTTTGACTTTTTAAAAATATCAATCCCTCTTTAAAGTCATTGAATATATCTCTTCTAATTTTATTTATATTGAGTTCATATTGGGAATTTTTAGGTTTCGGCATGTCAATGAACATTTCTGAAATTCCCGACAATATAAAAGAGATACCATTAATCAGAAGTACTCCTGCTATCCCAAAATAATGCAATAAAAATCCTGAGAGTGATATACCAATTAAAGAGCTCAGCTTCCAGCTCATACTGTTTAATGAGTTAGCCTTAGATAAACTCTCTTTGCTGACTAGATTGGGAACTGATGAAATTACTGACGGATTAAAAAAGGTTTCAAAGAAAGCACATATAAATGTAATAGTAAATAAAACTCCTAAAGACATTAATTTAAAATAATTTAATGATGCCAGTGTAAGCATTAATGTTCCTCTAATTAAATCTGTTCCTACGATAATTTTCTTTCTGTCAAATTTGTCTGCAATTACACCTGAAAAAGGCCCGAAAACAAGAGTAGGTACAAGAAGACAGGACATAAATATTGCCATGTAGAATCCAGAATCTTTATTTGATAGTAAGCTCATAATATACCAAGCTATCGATGTTTTAAAGACATAGTTACCTATGTTTGAAACAATCTGCCCTGTAACTAAGAGCATGAGATTCTTATTTCGATAAATACTTGCATTTTTATTATTTACATTTAACTCCATCTATTTTCCTCCAATCAAATTCTATGTCTATTTACTATATTTATGGAGTCATTTATTTAATTGATATTGCAACATTATCCCTCCCTCTCAGTTTGATCGTAGGTTTAAGAATAATCTTAATATTTCTACATAATTCTACAATAATTTCTCTTTTCCTTTTGAATAAATAAATTATTAAAAACTTTTTTTATGACACATAGGAATTTTCACACCTTTTAAATCTCAGGATAACTTTACAAAAGATTTCGACTTTAAAACCACGAATAAATCATTATAGATATGAAAAAAATAATTTTGAATGGAGGTGCCACAATATGAAAGATAGAAGACATAGCAAGAATGATTTAGACAGGAGCTTTACTTCTAAAGTAGGTACTGAAAAAAGCAAATCTAGAAAAAAGAGTGAAGAAATAAGTGAATGTTATAAAATGAAATTGGAGCACTCTGAAGAACTTAATCCTGATGATTTTGAATAAAAAGCTTACTATTAATAGGGACTGTCTCATAAAACGATCTTATGAGTACAGCCCCGATGTGTTTCAGAATGAATGAAATTTCAAACAACTCAGAAATTCGTCATTCTGAGCCCCCCCTTTTTTATGGGAGCTAAAAAGTTATAAGCTAACTCCACTCATTTGGAAGTCAGCTTATATACACTTCGATTATTTGCTTACATTACTTTTACCAGGCAATACTATTTTAAACAAATTGTTTTTTCTAAAGTTGGAGAATCTAACCTTACCACTTTCACTAAATGCATCCTTAATCTTTTGAATACCTAATCCACTCTTCATAAATCTCTTTTTATCATCCATGACTAACAAAGCATGATAAAGCCAGTTGTTTCTCCTAAATGGATTTTGCTCCCTAGAAATATTGGTTATTGTATCTTTTTTTGAAATGCTTCCTGGATTGCTTATTTCAACCTTATCATCACCTATGTACACTAGGATTTCCCTTGAAACATCAAAGTAATCCCTATGGGCAATGGCATTGGCTATAGCTTCTTCAACAGGTTCTAAAGGATATTTTGTTCCCTTCAAGTGTTCTCTAATAAATATCGTTAGATTATCTAATAAAGCTAAAAGGTTTCCTGAAAAATATTTTGAAATCTTTTCTTTACCATCTAAGTAGATTAATTTAATTCCTGTATGGGGCAGGTATAATTGTGGATTGTCTCCGAATATCAATAACCCTCCAATGGTTGCATAAAATTGCTCACTGTCTTTATCATAGTGAATTATTCCAAGGTTGTTTAACAATACCTTATCTCCTTCAGACTCACCAATATTAGTTCTTTTTAAGTATTTTTTTATCAGCTCATCATTCAGTGCATCTAGTCCTATGTTATAGATAGGAATCTGTTCATTGCTGATAATTCCGCCGTTCTGAAGCATGCTTGCAATTTCATCTCTTCTGGCAAAATCCGTTGTTGATCCTCTTCTAATATAAAAGGCTCCTGTCTGTCTCATTTGGTGGGGCTTCCTATGGCTTCTAAAAATTGTAATAACTCCAACTGTTTTGCTATCAACATCAATGTATTCTACTCTAACATTGATAGGTGGATCACATCGGTTACTTATTATCTGCTGTATTCTTTCTTCATTTATGCTTGAAGGGTCGATTCCTATTATTTCTCTACTTTTATCCCTTACTCCAATTACTAAGTGTCCTCTTCCACCTTGACTATTAGCAATGGCTATAACGTCCTTAGTTAACTCTTTCTTCCCCGATTCTACACTAATATCAATTTTTTCTTTATAATCTAGTTTGGGTCCTTCTCCCTGTTTCAATAAGGATTTAAGTTTTTGCCCATCCATCCTTTCCCCTCCCAAATCTGTAGCTATAAAACTATTATACGCTAAAACTGGAATTTTTCCTTCAAAAATCTCTATTAAATCCAACGAATTTTCTAATATCCGATGCTTAATTGCATAATCAATTTTTCTAATCATGATTACTTTGTTTGAAAAACATATGTTTTAATGTTAATATTATCTTAGTATTATTGAATTGAGGTGTTAGCTATGGACTTTAGACAGTTAGAAACTTTTGTTTCAGTAGTAAAACTTAAGAGCTTTTCAAAAGCTGCTGAGAGCTTGTATCTAACTCAGCCTACTGTAAGTAATCACATTTCCAATTTGGAAAAAGAACTTAATACTGTGCTAGTAAACAGAACTAATAAGAATATTACTTTAACAAATGCAGGAAGCTTACTTTATGAATACGCAATAGAAATCATCAACAAACGTGATAATGCAATTTTTTCTCTAAATCAATTCGAAGGAAAGATTGAAGGTATATTAGAAATTTCATCTAGTACTATACCTGAACAATATTTTCTCCCAAAACTTTTAAAGAAGTTTAACAGTATCTATCCCGATGTAAAGTATAATTTAAGGAAGCATGATACTGGTGAAGTAATAGCTAATATTTTATCAGGTAAGATTGACTTTGGTATTGTAGGCGCTATGAAGGAATCGAAGCAATTAGAATATATTGATATTTTAGATGATAATATTGTCCTTGCCGCTCCAATTAAGGACAAGTATATCGGTATAGATTCTATTACCATAGATCAACTATTAACTTATCCTCTAATTTTACGTGAAAAGGGATCAGGAACAAGAAATATCGTTGAAGATACTCTCAGTAATCATAATTATTCTGTTGATAATCTAAATATAGTAGCATATATAGAAAATACTGAAACCATAAAAGAATGTGTAAAGAATGGACTAGGTATTACTTTTATATCATCTAAGGCCATAACTTCCGATGTTGAAAATAACTCTATCAAAACTATTTCAGTAGAAGGCTTAGACTTTAAAAGGAAGTTTTACTTCGTGTATCATAAAAATAGAGCTTTATCTCCATTGGCTGAAACCTTTAAGAAATTTGTGTTAGAAAAGGGGCTGAACTCATAAATTTCTCTTATGAGTTCAGCCCCAGGGTGTTTCAGAATGAGTGAAGTTCAAGGTTTTGAAATTTCACCGGTTTGGTAGTACTAACGTACGTGCCAAGTCGGTGAACATTTCAAATAACGCAGAAATTCGCCATTCTGAAACACCCTAAGCATCCTTTAAAAAAGCCATATACCCCTTATATGTCATATAAAGATCTATTTTACTAATCAATTCATAGGGTGCATGCATACTCAGTACTGGTACTCCACAGTCTAGAACTTCTGCACCATATCTTGCTAATATGAATGCAATGGTTCCTCCACCGCCTTGATCGACCTTTCCTAATTCGCCTACTTGCCAAACTACATCGTTGTTATTAAATATCTTTCTTACCTCAGATAAAAATTCAGCATTTGCATCGTTGCATCCACTTTTACCCTTTGATCCTGTATATTTAACAATAGTCAATCCCTTTCCAATAAAGGCTGCATTTCTCTTATCTAAGACATCGGGAAAATTCGGGTCAAAACCTGCTGCAACGTCTCCAGATAAAACTCTACTAGATGCAAGTGATCTTCTTAAAAGTAATCCATTGTAGCTTTTATTTTGTAGTGTAATTAGTTCAGCAATCATGTTCTCAAAAAACATTGATTCCATTCCTGTATTACCATAGCTTCCAATCTCTTCTTTATCAGCAAAAAATACTGCACAGGTTTTCTTAGGTTTTTCAATTTCTAATATTGCCTTTAGAGCCGCAAATGAGCAGACCCTATCATCATGTCCATATCCAGCTACTAAAGCTCTATCAAGTCCTACATCTCTTGCTTTGCCCGCTGGCACAGCTTGAATTTCTGCTGTAGTAAAATCGTCTTCTTCGATACCATATTTATCGTTTAATATTTTCATGATACTGAATTTTACTCTCTCATCTATGTCTTTATCTCCTAGGGGTATACTACCTACAATTATGTTTAAACCTTCACCGGTTAATCCATCTCTAAGCTTCTTTTCCATTTGATCCTTAGCTAAGTGAATAAGCAAATCAGATATAAAGAATACAGGATCGGTATCCTCTTCACCTATAACAATGTTAACTTTTTCTCCGCTTTTCTTAAATATTACTCCATGTAATGCCAATGGTGTTGAAGCCCATTGATATTTTTTTATTCCTCCATAATAATGGGTCTTAAGTAATCCTAAACCACCATCTTCATATAAAGGAAATGGCTTAAGGTCCAATCTCGGTGAATCAATATGAGTTCCAAGTACATTAATTCCACCCTCAATTTTGTCCTCACCAATCACTAATAATAGTGCAGCCTTACCTTTGTTATTTGCATATATCTTCATTCCAGGTTTTATTTCTTCATTATTACTAATTATTTCTTTAATGTTCCTGTATCCATTTAGTTTAGCAACTCCTAGTATTGAGTCTACGCATTCTCTTTCTGTCTTCCCTTTATCTAAAAAGCTCTTGTATTCATCTGAAAAATTGAACACCGATTTCCTCTCAGTTTCCGAGATATGATCCCATGCATTATCAAACTTATAGGTTACTTTTTCATAGATTTCTTTTAATTCTTTCCCCATAAACATCCTCCACATCAAAAAATTTATATGTATTAGTTTTATCTAGCTTAATAGTATTTTTTTTGCCTATTTTTGTCAAGATGTAAATTACAAAACTCTATTACATTCCGAAAATTTAACATCTCAAAAAAGAAAAAAAGATTTAGTAAAAACTAAATCTTCTTTATATTATGCTTAAATGCATAAATAGCAGCTTGTGTTCTATCGTTTACGTCGATTTTCTTAAATATGTTTGATACGTGATTTTTAACTGTTTTTTCACTAATAAATAAATTTTCTGCTATTTCTTTATTATTAAGTCCCTCAGCAATCAGTGTTAGAACTTCGTATTCTCTTCTTGTTAGTTTATTCTTGCCATGTTCCTTGTCAGAGGTCTTTCCTCTACTCTTATACTCTCTTACAAATTCTGAGGCTAAGCTAGGATGTATGTAGGATTCACCAAAATATACGTTTCTTATTGCTCTTATCAGGCTGTTTGATTCAGCGTCCTTTAAGACATAACCTTCTGCACCAATGTTCACAGTTTCAAATAGGTATTCTCTATCGTCATGAATAGTAAGCATAATAACCTTTGTCTCTATACCCATGTCTTTAATTCTTCTAAGTGCTTGAATTCCATTCATATTTGGCATATTGATGTCCATAAGGATTACATCAGGTCTTAGCTTAAAACATTGTTCTAAAGCATCTTCGCCATCCACAGCTAGGCCTACTACCTCTATATCCTCTTCAATCTCTAATATTTGTTTTAAACCTTGTCTCATAAGGGAATGATCATCTACTATCAGAATCCTTATCTTATTCTCTTCCATTGTACTCCTCCTCTTTACATACTGGAATGGTAACCTTTATTTTAGTACCTTTACCCTCTTCGCTTTCAATATCGATCTTACCCTTAAGGAGATCTACCCTCTCTCTTATACTGTAAAGTCCAAAGCCATTTTTATCATCTACTGAATTGACCTTCTCCTCTACATTAAATCCTATTCCATCATCTACTATTCTAATGTAAATATTTTCAGAACCTATATCAAGTTTAACAGAAACTCTACGGGCCTTAGCATGCTTTCTAATATTGTTAAGAGCCTCTTGAGTTATTCTAAAGATTGTAAGCAATAGGATTGACTCTTTAATTTCATAATTTTCGTTAATAACGAAGTCAACAGAAGCTTCACTGTCCCTCTCAAAATTCAAAACCAGTCTTTGCATTGTTGGGATCAAGCCTAAATCATTTAACGACATTGGCATAAGATCGTATATAATCCTTCTTATATCCTTTAAACTATCCCTAACAATTTCCTTTAATAGCTGTAGCTCTAC
This sequence comes from Wukongibacter baidiensis, assembly GCF_050888315.1. Lineage (NCBI taxonomy): Bacteria > Bacillati > Bacillota > Clostridia > Peptostreptococcales > Caminicellaceae > Wukongibacter > Wukongibacter baidiensis. The sequence goes on along the minus strand of NZ_CP138202.1, from coordinate 5,869,788 downwards.
TTTTGCCTTCTCTTTATCTAGATCGATTAGTCTGTCACATAACTCTGCTTTTAGAACAACATTGGCCATAGTTTGAGCAGGTCCATCATGAATTTCTCTCGAAACCCGTTGTCTTTCAAATTCTTGAGCCTTAATTATCTTAATCCCCATAAACTGCCTTTGTTGTATATCCTCTAATTGCTCAAATACTCCTTGAAGATTTCCACTTAAATATCCTAAAGCAACACCTACCTTCGAAGTCAAAGATTCAGCTTTCTCAACAACATCTTGAGCCCTCTTCAGTCTCATTTCAAGATTTCTTCTTTGCTTAATGTACTCCTTTTCTTCATGTCTCATTAAAGTAAGCTTCACTTGTAGATCATTTGCAGCTTCATAGGCTTCCTTAATATCATCTTCATTAAATTGTTTGAAATTTCTACTGACAATTACCAATCTTCTCCTGCTATTTTTTTCTAATTTTTCCATTACATCTACTTGTTTGATTATTTCTGCAACCTTATTCTTAAGCTCTTTTAGTTCATTTTCGGCTTCATTACATTCACTTCTAGCCTTTTCAGAAATCTCGAATATTTCCTTTTTACCTGATTCTATAGCAGTAATGGTTTTTTCAATTACTTCATTAAGAATTTTGACTTGTACATTAATGGACATTATAACACCTCTAATATTTGTTGAAAAATATCAATTATTATACTATTATATCGAAACTTCTCGATATATTAAATAGGTTTATGCATCTAATTTTTATAAATTTAAATTTTTCACAAAAAAATAGAAACTCAAAGACATCGAATCTCTTAGCTTCGGTCAAATTTTTCTTTAAAAAATGATCCCACAAAAAAAATGTGAATATAGTATTCACACTTTTAAGGCTCTATAACTTTGTAGTCATATATTTTCCATTTATCATCATCTTTTATCAGCTTCATACTGTAATCTACTTGTTCCTTATAATTTTTCTCAAAGCCCTCCATGAGCCATTCAACTTCTATATCGGCAGTTATCTCATTCTCACCTAGTATAGTATTTTTTATCTTTAATACATCAACCTTCAATATTTTTTCCATACCAGTATTTTGAGCCTTTATCTGGTTAAATGCTTCAATATCATATGTAAGTAAAGGATCCTCAACTATTTCCTTTAACTCCTCAGTTATTTCTTCGAGTTTCTTTTCCTCTGAAAATAATTCATTCCATAAATTAGCCCTTTTATTTAGCAGGTTATTTATATCTTTTTTTATCTGCAGAGTCTGTGTCTCATCTAGGTTACTATCATTATCCTCAACTGCAAAAATCATACTTCTATTAATCACTAATGTAATTAATAGCAAAAAAAACAACAGTACCTTTTTCATCATTCGCACCTCGCCATATATTGTATTGTTATTTTGATTATACCCTATATGTTGTACGAATCATGACTTATACTGTTGTCAAAGCAATTTTTTTTATCAACAATTAGTGCTAAATTATTCCATTTCTTTCAGTTGAACCTTTTCTTCATCAGTCAAGATTTTTTCTAGATCTAATAGTATTATGATCTTGTCCTCAACCTTTCCAACGCCATTTATGTATTGTCTATCTACGCCTGCTATTATCTCAGGTGCTGGGTCAATATCATCATTATTTATTCTTAACACCTGTGATGCTTCATCAACAACAAACCCTACATTTCTTCCATTTAAATTAATTACTATTATTCTCGTATCAGAATCAATTTCGTCATTCTCAATACCAAATCTCTTTTTCAGGTTGACGATTGGAATGATTTCACCTCTTAAGTTAATTATTCCATCCACAAAGTATGGAGCACTGGGAACCTTAGTACTTTCTTTAAATTCACTAATTTCTTTTACATTCATAATGTCTACACCATATTGCTCATTTCCTAAATTAAATATTACATATTGCTTCTCAGACACTAATATTCCCCCTTTTTTCTTTTGAACAAGATTATTCATCAGCATGTTTCAAAATCACAAATGAATAATCTTTGTTTTATTATTAATCTTCAAATTTAATACGATCTAATTGCCCTCTAAAGTTTTTTCTAAAAGTCTTTAGATATTCCTCTCTAAGCTTCTTTTGCTCTTGTTTCTCTAGATCGGTTAGGCCTTCAGTCTTAGCTTTTTTGGCAAGATGATTTATTCTGTCAATTCTCTCTTTGGGTTGCATCAACTTCCACTCCATTTAGTATATTTTGTCTATATCTTATCATTTAAAATATTTATATGTCAATCTTTTTACGAATAAATAACATGATAAATCGACAAATTTATATGAATTTCCTTTGTTAAATTGCTTCTATTAAAATTCGAAAAGACATACTAATAGTTTAACCCAGATTATCTATAAAAAATCAAAATGCAGAATAATATATTCTTACAACTCTCAAGATTTTCTATAAACAATCTGGGCTTAGTATTTTCCTATTTTTTATATAAACATCTATTTATAGTTATTAGTTTAATTTACCAATTTTCTCTTCTACTGCATCAACTATCTTATGGGTTTTAATTAAGTCAGCACACTTATTTATATCAAAGTACATTACTCTATCTTCGTGAAGAGTAGTCACTTCTTTTCTTATAATATCATATGCTGTTTTAGTTCCATTTCCTAACTCTTTATTTTCATGGAAATCTATTGCTTGAGCAGCTGATAATATTTCGATTGCTAAAACGTTTATCGTATTTCCTAAAATTTCTCTTGCCTTTCTAGCAGCTATCGTTCCCATACTAACATGATCTTCTTGATTAGCAGATGAAGGTATAGAGTCAACGCTTGCTGGATGAGCTAAAACCTTATTTTCTGATACTAAGGATGCTGCAGAATACTGAGCAATCATGAAACCTGAGTTAAGTCCACCCTTTTCTGTTAGAAATGCTGGCAAACCACTTAATTGAGGATTAACAAGTCTTTCTATTCTTCTCTCAGAAACGTTTGCTAGCTCTGCTATTGCTATACCTAGGAAGTCAAATGCTAAAGCCATTGGCTGTCCGTGGAAATTACCTCCTGATATAACGTCCTTTTCATTTACAAAGATTATTGGATTATCTGTAACGGAATTCATTTCAATATTTATTTTGCCTAATACATACTCAATTGCATCTCTACTTCCTCCGTGAATCTGAGGAGTACATCTTAGTGAGTATGCATCTTGAACTCTTATTTCACCTTGTCTTGTAGTCATCTTGCTATCTTCAGTTATCTTTAAAAGATTCTGTGCACAATCACCTTGACCTTTGTGCGGTCTTGCAGCGTGTATTCTACTATCAAAGGCATCAGTTATACCGTTTAATGCTTCTAAAGTCATAGATGCACTTATATCTGCCATTTTCATAACCTTTATTGCATCATATACAGTTAAGGCTCCAACCGCTGTCATAACCTGTGTTCCGTTAATTAGCGCCAGACCTTCTTTAGAAGTTAATTCAATTGGCTCAATTCCCGCCTTTTCCATTGCTTCCTTACCTGAAAGTCTTTCTCCTTTATAGTTAGCTTCACCCATACCAAGCATTACTAGAACCATGTGAGATAGTGGAGCTAAGTCTCCGCTGGCACCTAGTGATCCTTTTTCAGGTATAATTGGATGAACTCCTTTATTAACCATATCCATTAAAACCTTTAAAGCTGATAATCTTATTCCAGAAAAACCCTTTGATAAATTATTTATTCTAAGTAGCATAATTGCTCTAACTATATCATCGTCTAAAGGATTTCCAACTCCGCATGCATGGCTCATTATAAGATTCGTCTGTAAGTCTTTAGTTTCTTCCTTTGATATAGCTACATCACTGAATTTTCCAAAGCCAGTAGTTATTCCGTATACAACCTTTTCGTTATCAACAAACTCGTCAACTACTTCTCTCGCCTTGTTAATCCTCACAACAGCCTCATCAGTAAGTTCTATCTTGCAGTTCTCTCTTGCAACTTTTACAACATCTTCAATAGTTAAGCTTTCGCCATCAATATAAATAATAGACATAATTTCCTCTCCTTTTTAAGATATTATTGTTTAGGTAATAAAATTTTATGTTTTCAAATCATAAATGCTTTTATGATATTTGGAACTTAAATCCAGATTATTCATAGAAAATCTAAAACCCTGTTACGACCTTTCAAAATTTCCATGAATGCCAGTTTAAAACGAAAAGATCTTTACGAAATGAAAGTGATATGTGTTTCTACTCTTTATTATAAACGATTTCCCATCACTTTTTTACAATTTTTTTGCAAATTATCAAAATTTGTTAGCAAACTAGTGTTTTATCGCAATAAAGTGCTATATAGCTAAATCAATGCTTTGGGGTATCGAACAAAAAATCCTTCAGGAAGTTTATTAGTTTCCTGAAGGATTTTTTGTTCAAAATTATGCTAAAGTCTAACTTTTTTTGCCGATATGATATTATCTATTGTTTTAACCTTCTTTAGGGTTTCACTTGATACATTGTTATCAACGTTTAATAACATCAATGCCTCTTCTCCCATATTTATTCTACCTACCTGCATTGAAGCAATATTCACATTTTCATTGCCCAATAATGTTCCTATCTGACCTATAACACCTGGAATATCCTTATTTTGTATGATTATCATGTGCTCACTAGGCATAACATCTACCTCATAGCCAAGTATTTCAACAAGTCTGCCTTCATTTTTAGTAGATAGGTTTCCTGAGAGTGTGAAAACATCATCCTTACTTCTGATTTTAACCTTAACTAGATCAGTATATCCGTTATAGTTCTCACTATATTTACTTTCATTAACAATCATTCCTCGTTTTTTCGCAATTAGTCTTGCGTTTACATAGTTAACACGCTCTTTAATAACCGGTTCTAATAAACCCTTGATAAATGCCACTGTAATCATCTCTACATCTTGGTTAGAGATATTTCCATGATAACTTATATCTACTACATCTATTGGTGATGAATACAGCTGATAATACATTTTACCCAGTTTTTCCATAAGGTTCAAATATGGCTTTATTTCCTTGAGCTCATCTCTATTAAGGGTTGGTAAATTAATTGCATTTGGGACTACTTCACCTTCTAGAGCACATAAAACTTGCTTTGCTATTGATACCCCTACATTTTCTTGAGCTTCATTAGTACTTGCTCCAATATGGGGAGTAACAACGGTCTCTTCTAAATCAAAAAGTGGGTTGTTGTATGAAGGTTCTTGTTCATGTACATCTATACCCGAACCTACTACTTTGCCACTTTTTATCCCCTCTAAAAGCGCTTTCTCATCGACTATACCTCCCCTTGCAACATTTACTATCCTTACTCCATCCTTCATCTTCTTTATCTGTTCATCACTAATCATAGCAATTGTTTCAGGAGTTTTAGGAGTGTGAACAGTTACAAAGTCTGCCTCTGCTAATAATTCATCCAGAGTTTCTTTCTTTGTTACTCCATATCTTTCAAATCTTTCGTCAAGTATATATGGGTCGTAGGCAATAACATTCATATCGAAGGCCTTCATTCTAGCTGCAACTAGCCCTCCTATTCTTCCAAGACCTATGATACCTAAGGTTTTATTGTAAAGTTCAGTTCCAATAAAGCGCTTTCTATCCCACTTCCCAGATTTAAGATAGCTATTTGCTTTAGTTATCTTTCTAGATGATGCTAATAAAAGTCCTATAGTTAACTCACATGCTGAAATACTATTACTATCTGGTGTATTAGCTACAACTACACCATGCTTTGTAGCCTCTTCTATATCAATATTATCTATACCATTTCCTGCTCTACCTACAACCTTAAGCTTTTTAGCATGCTCAAATAATTCTTTATTTACCTTAGTGCTACTTCTAACTATAAGCCCATCATAATTTTCAATCTCTTTTAACAATTCTTCTCTCTCTAGGTCAAGTTTTACATCTACTTCTACCTCGGCTTCTAATACTTTTTTTATTGCTTCGATATTTACCCTTTCGGCAATCAACACTTTTATTTCTTTATTCATGTTACCCTCTCCCCTTTTAACATATTTTTATATTTTTTTCTGTGTAATATAAATTTCATGATGCCTATTTTTAAAAATAAAAACCCCGTCCTCGACATACGTCAAGGACGGGGAACATTAATCCACGTGGTACCACCTTGTTTTACTGTAAATAATCACAGCCTTATTATTTAACGGTAACTACCGGCATAGGTTTCTTACCCCTATACAGCTTAGGATCGGATTCAATAACTCTCTATATCGGTTTGCACCACCCACCGACTCTCTATAATAGATTCATTATTTACTACTATCCTTCATAGCTATTATGCAAAAATATTTATATTTTGATTTAAGAATTATAAAGCTAAAACCTTGTATCGATATTGGGTTTTCATATAATTGTAATGCCATAAGAGATTAAAGTCAATACAAGAAGTTAATTTTTATGTATAAATTTGTTTATATATACATTCATTACTGACCTCTATATATTTTCAACCTTTAATATACTTGCAACTCTTTCTACATACTCATATCTGCCAACTTCTTCTAAAGCTTTATCTAACATTTCCTTTTCTATGTCATGGGCAATAAATACTAACGGCACTGTCTCTTCACCCCTGCCTTTTTGAACCACTGACTCAAGACTTATCCCATATTCACCAAATGTCATAGCTATATTACCTAAGACTCCTGGTTTATCAACTACCTGAAGGCGAACATAGTATTGACTTTTACCTATACCCTTTACTTCTATATCACTTTCGGAGTCGCAGGCTGCTACATTATTCTCTATATCATTTTTAATTGCCTTTGCTACAGATAATATATCAGCTAGAACCGCACTTCCTGTAGGAAGTGATCCAGCGCCCTTACCGCATAGTAAAAGTTCTCCCACTGCATTTCCCTTTACAAATAGTGCATTAAACTCATTATTAATGGCAGCCAATGGATGCTCATTTGGAACTAGAGCTGGGTGTACATAGATCTCAATAAAATCTTCATGCTTTTTAGAAACTGCTAAAAGCTTAATCTTATAGCCTAGCTCAGATGCATATTCAATATCACTCTTTTGTATCTTTGTGATACCCTCTCTATCAATTATCTTTGCTGGTACGTTTAAACCATATGCAATAGATGTCAAAATTGATATCTTAAATGCCGCATCTTCTCCTTCTATATCTGAAGTCGGGTTTGCTTCTGCATAACCATTATCCTGAGCTAATTTTAAAGCATCTTCAAAACTAAGATTCTCACTTGTCATTTGAGTTAAAATATAGTTTGTTGTACCGTTTATGATTCCTATGATTTCTTCTATTTTATTGGCTGCTAAACTTTCCATAAGTGTATTTATGATAGGTATTCCACCACCAACGCTGGCTTCGTACTTTATAAATACACCATTCTCATTTGCTAAGTCCTGAAGTTCCTTTCCATGCGTAGCCATTATAGCCTTGTTAGCTGTAACTATATGTTTACCATGGCAGATAGCTTTTTTAATATGTTCAAATGCAGGATCTAGTCCTCCCATTAGCTCAACTACAATTTTTATTTCTTCATCCTTTAAAATATCATCGAAATCAGTTGTTAGCATTTCATTATCTACTGAAAGCTTTCTCTCTTTATTCTTTGACCTCACTAATATCTTTGAAACATCAATATTGCTTCCCAAATATTTAAATATTTCCTTTGAGTTTTCTTGTACTATTTGATATACGCCGCTTCCTACGTTTCCCATTCCTAATATTGCAATTTTCATTACGATTCTCCCCCTATCCCATAGCTACTAAATTGGTCATTATAACTCCTGGTGCGTTTTTTACTTCATCCATTAGCTCATCAAAGTCAATTTCTAAGCTCGAAATATCAAAGGTTATGCTGACATTGGCTATTTTATTAATCGGTATATTCTGATTTATTGTTAGTATATTACCCTTCTTATCCGCAATTAGGTTTAAAAGATCCGATAGTATTCCAGTCTCATGCTCTAAAAGAAGAGAGATAGTAACCTTTTTTCCTAAGTTTCCTTCTGATAATGCAAAAACATAGTCTTTGTATTTATAAAAAGTACTCCTACTAATACCAACATTTTTAACCGCCTCAGTTATTCCTTTAACTTTACCGCTTCTTATTAATTCCTTAGCCTTTAACACCTTTTCAAAAACATCTGGCAATATTTTTTTGTCAATTACTAGATATTTATTCTTCATAATAGCCTCCTATGTATTTCGTACACAAACATTTGTATTCCAAATGTGGACTTAGGAAATATTATAACATACTCTGCATACTAATACAATATTATTTTTAGTAAAAATTGAGTTTCATTATTTGCATTATATGTATAGTTAATAAGGGCACTATACTTGCTACAGTATGTGCCCTTGTTTATCTATCTTCTCTTGGATTGTCGTCCTTTTGTTTTCTTACTTTTAAAGTTTCTCTTACCACTATTAGTCTTTTTCTTAGCTTTAGGATTTTCCTTGTTTTTTGGTCGTATTAAGCATTTTGGTTCAAAGCCAATCAAATCTTCTCTACCAGCAAGTATCAATGCCTTGGCTACTAAGTCATAGTTTTTGGGACTTCTATACTGTAATAAAGCTCTTTGCATAGCCTTTTCCAACTTATTTTTAGGAACATACACAGGTTTCATATCCATTGGGTTTAATTCCGTATGATACATGCAAGTTGACAATGTTCCTGGAGTTGGATAGAAATCCTGTACCTGTTCAGGATAATAACCAATGTCTCTTAGGTACTCTGCTAGTTCTATTGCCGACTTTAGCGTACTTCCAGGATGACTCGACATTAAATAGGGCACAATAAATTGTTTCTTACCTATCTCTTTATTAATAGCATAAAACTTATCTACAAACTTTTCGTATACATCTCTACCAGGCTTCCCCATAAGTTTTAATACTTCATCGGATATATGCTCCGGAGCAACCTTTAGCTGGCCACTTACATGATGGGTACAAAACTCCCTAAAAAACTCCTCATCTTTATCTGCAATAATGTAATCATATCTAAGCCCTGATCTTACAAAAACCTTCTTTACATTAGGAATGTCTCTAAGCTTTCTTAGTAGCTCAAGATAGTCCTTATGATCAATTGTAAGGTTTTTACATGGGTCTGGAAATAGGCACTGCTTATTCTTACATGCACCCTTCTTTAATTGTTTATCACAGGCAACGTGCCTGAAGTTTGCTGTAGGGCCTCCGACATCATGTATGTATCCTTTAAAATCTTTATCCTGAGTTATTTTTTCAGCTTCCTCTACTATTGACTCATGGCTTCTACTTCTAATGATTCTACCTTGATGAAAAGCCAATGAACAGAATGAACAGTTACCAAAACAACCTCGTTCACTAATTATACTGTGTTTTACCTCTGTAATTGCTGGAATTCCTCCAAACTTTTCATAGGATGGATGATAATTTCTTTGATATGGCAGAGAATATACTTTATCCAATTCTAGCTGAGTCAAAGGCATAGTTGGTGGGTTTTGAACTAGATACTTATTTCTATGCTTCTGTACAAGTACCTGCCCTGTCACAGGATCTTGTTCTTCGTATTGAATTCTAAATGCCCTAGCAAAACTCTTCCTATTATCTTCTATTTCTTCAAAAGATGGAATTGATCTATAATCATATATATTCTCTAGGTCGTCAGTTATAAAGCAAGTTCCATGTATATGTCTTATATACTGTATTTCAAGACCATCATTTAGATTGGTTGCTATTTCCCTTATTTGATTTTCTCCCATACCATAAACTAATAAGTCTGCCGTGCTATCAATAAGGATAGATTTTCTAACCTTGTCACTCCAATAATCGTAGTGAGCAAACCTTCTCAAACTTGCTTCAACACCGCCAATAATGATTGGCATTTTCTTATAGGCCTGTCTTATTAAATTGCAATATACTATTGTAGCTCTATCAGGCCTTAGTCCAGCCTTACCACCGGGCGAATATGAGTCCTTTGTTCTCGGTCTTTTACTTACTGTATAATGATTAACCATAGAATCTAGGTTTCCAGCTGTCACTAAGAAACCCAATCTAGGTCTTCCCAGTTTTTTTATATCCTTAGTGTCTTTCCAATCAGGTTGGGCTATTATTCCCACTTTAAACCCAATATTTTCTAAGGTCCTCGAAATTATTGCTGCACCAAAGCTAGGATGGTCAACATAAGCATCTCCAGTAACTATAATGAAGTCTACTCTTTCCCAATCCCTTTTTTGCATATCTTCTTTACTTATAGGTAAAAAGTCATTTATAGTCATACAACCACCTGTCTAATTATTTATTTTAAGATTACACGATATGACTATACTATCAAAGTTTCAATCTAAACTCAACAGATTTCAATAAAGATATTAATTAAAGGGCTGTCTTATAAAGAAATCTTATAAGTACAGCCCCCGGGGTGTTTCAGAATGAATGAATTTCTGCGTTATTCTGAGACATCCTCTTATTCTTTTCTTTATAAAGTCCTTTGAAGTTCTTTATGTACATCCTCAGGTGTTAATCCCTTAGCATATACAACAGTTCCATTTGTAGAGGTATCATGCATACCTAAAAAGTTGCTATTTTGACCTGTTACTACAATAGCATCAAAGGAATTAATTTTGTCTCTATTATTTTCTAGACTTTCAACATCATATCCTTGTTCCTTTAAGTAATCTTTTACATTGCTTAAAGATTTTTCTACAGCTACTCTTTTCAAAATATCACCTCCTGCTAAGTGTTATTATTTGTCAGCAGGAGCGAAAATATTCTTAAACCCAGATTAATATATAGAAATCGCAATAAGCTTTTTATAGGAATTTAAGTATAGATTAAGTTCTACTATAGATATGCAACATTAATATTCAAAGTAAATTTTTGTGAAAATAATGAACGCTTCTACATTTTTTCGCAGAAATTTATTACACCTTAAAGTTGCTTATCTCTATGTAAACCCTATACATTTTATTTAATGTTTCTACAACTATCCCTTTCAACTAACTCATGGGGTAGAATAAAAATATTTTCTTTAGTTTGCTCACCCTTGATTTTCTTAATTATAACTCTTATTGCCACAGCTCCAATATCATATATCGGCTGTCTTATGGTAGTCAATTTAGGCCTGTAGATTGATGCAAGCTTGATATCGTTAAATCCAACTACAGAAACATCTTCTGGTACGCTAAAATTGTTATCGATAAGACAATTTATTGCTCCAAAGGCCATGGAGTCTGTTGTAGCAAATATTGCAGTCGGCAAAATATCATCGGCTATCATTTCTCCAACAGCATCATAGGCCATTTCTAGGTTGTAATGACAATCCTTAACTAATCTTTCGTCTATTTCAAGATTATGCTCTTTCATAGCCTTTGCATATCCTTCATATTGGTCTATACCAAAAACATAGTTTTCCTTCCATCCTCTTATAAGCGCTATTCTTTTGTGCCCTTTTTCAATAAGGTATTTCGTCATATCATAGGATGCCTGGTGATGATCTATACAAACTGAAGTAATATCATAGTCAGAAGTATCTCTGTTTATCATTACTATTGGTACATCTTCTTTACTAAAAAACTCTTTATGCTCTTCTCTTAACTCCCAGGTCATAAATATTATTCCTTCAACCTGCTTTGATTTCAATAGATTTAGGTATCTTAGTTCTTGATTGAGTTCTCCATAGGTATTACAAAGAAGTATATCATACCCATACATTTTTCCAATCTCTTCTATACCATTTAATACTTCTCCAATGAAGAAATTTGAAATATTAGGAACAATAATACCTATAAGTTGACTCTTTTTCATTACAAGGCTTCTTGCAACAGGATTTGGAGTATATCCAGTTTCCTCTATAACCTTTAACACTCTTTGTTTTATCTCATCGCTAACTGGTTTTGAATCATTAATTACCCTCGACACAGTAGAAATCGACACATTTGCTTGTTTTGCAACATCTTTAATTGTAACTGTCATACCTCTCACCTCTTTTATCTTGAATTCTTTATTTTAAATCATTGAACCTATAATGCCACTTAAGGAATTAACTAAATTAAATACTTTAAAGTCTAGTTCTTTTTCATTGATTGGTACAGATAAAAGTAAAATTCCTTTCTGTACATCTTCATTAATCAGAGGAACAATTATAAACGAATTCCAATTTGGAACGCCTGTAAAATTATCTACCTTAGAAATATCATTCCAATCTATGAAAAAATCACCCTGTTTTTTGTCTATAAAATCAGCTATTATTTCATTATTAAACTTAAAATCTTCTACCCATTTAGCATTTGCTCTCTCTCTTACATGGATTTCATTTATTATACCATCTTTCACTTCAAAAATGGCTGCAAATTCCGTTTCAGTAATTTCTATAAGATATCCAAGGACTTCAAATATCTTATCGGTCTTTGCAGTGGATTTTTTTAACAATTCAATTACATCTAATATAAAGTTTACATTTCGATGATCTGTAGAAATATTACCTGTTATTATACCAGCTAGTTTATCATATCTATACTTATCATAACCGATGTGTTCATCCCATATGGTTGTTCTATTCCTACCACTCTTTTTTGATTTATATAAAGCCTGATCTGCTTTTTCAATCAGTTCCTCTTCATTTTTTCCATTATTCGGAAAGGATGAGATTCCAAAACTCATAGTTAATTCAGTATTGTTACCTAATAATCGCTTATCCTCAACAACTGTTCTAAGCTTTTCACAAACAATATATGCATCCTCTAAATCTGTTTCTGGAAGAATAATTATAAATTCCTCTCCACCATATCTACCTACTAGATCAGTTTTTCTTAAACTGTTTTTTAATATCTTACCTATCTTAGCAAGTACTTCATCACCTTTTCTATGACCATAGAAATCATTGACATTCTTAAACTTATCAATATCACACATAATAACTGATAATTTCAATTCATTTCTTTGGGCAAGTATCATTTCTTTTTTAAATAAATCTTCTATATGTTTTCTTAGATAAACATTCGTCAGTTTATCAATGCTTGACACCTTCTTTAAATCATAGTTTTGTATCATAACATATAGTAGGTTCATTAAAGTACAGCATTTTTCATAGGTTTCCTTAGTAAAGTTATTAAATACACGCTTAGTATCTAGATACATATAGCCAGCTATTTCGTTTGAATATATTCTATTTTCAAACTTTCTTCGATCATTTCCATTGGAATCAACAAAATTTTCTTGATCAAAATTTTTAATTGGTATACAAATTAAGGACTTAATCTCATTATGTTTAAAGCGATTGCTGTCAAACTGTTTCTGGTTTGTAACTATTATATCATTGCCTTGATTGTTTACAGTTTTGAGAACATCTTTGATTTCTTGTGTTATTTCATTGTTTCCAATATTTATAACTTCTTGTATTTCTCCAAGATCATTAGTTATAAATACAAAACCTCTTTCGGCAAGGCATAATCTAGCACAATATTTTAATATTAGTTTAATGTTAAACGATTCATCCTTTTTTAAGCTTTGTATAAGGTCTTTTATGTCTGTAATCTGTACTGGCAGCTCATCCCTTGACTCTTTGTAAACGGACTTCATAAATTTCTTGTTGTTAAAAAAGGTATTTAAATCTGAAAAATCAAAAAACTCTTCTATAGATTCTCTATCTATAATGCTTTCTATCTTACACTTTTCACTTTTTTCTCTACCAAGAATCTTTGTCTTTAGGTCCTCTATCCTCTGTTTAACCACACAGTTTATTTCGTACCCAAATATATAGTTCTTTCTAAGCCCGTCTGGAATTCTATATGCTAAACTTTTTAATATATCTAATGAAGTTATATAGTTACTTAAGGCATTAAAGTAATCATCTCTTTTATAATATTCATCACCTAAAATCTTAAATATTCTCCATTCATACTCATACAATTCTTTACTTTCCAGTTTATTTAAAAGTTCCTTAAAAAACTCAATTTTATTATCACTGAGTAATCCTAATGCAAAGCTCCTTTTAAAGTCTAATATATCTGTATTAAATTCATCCTTTAAATTCGTATCTAAATCAATAAAGTACTTTACATAGTCCATTTCATCCTTTATCATCAAAATATATACTAGGTTAATCAAAAAATTTCTTAATGGCTTCAAACGAATTTTATCAATATTTTCTAATAGAAAATGTTTTATTTCTTTTATATTTATAGATTTGTCTGGATGAAAATCAGATTGAAACTTAAACATCTTAAACTCTAATAGTTTTAGTTCTAAGTCAAAATCAACTTTTCTATCTTCTATTGCTTCAAAGAATTCCTCATACCATTTATCAGCTAAATCGTAGTTATGTATTTGAGTATAGAAGTCAACATGTATAAGATAATATTCGTAAAAATATATATCATATCTACTATAATTTTTAAATTCAGCCTCTAGTTTTTGCAAATAAAAGTACGCTTTATCATACTGATATAGACTCAAATAGGTATGACATAGATGAATATATGAAGCAAATAGAATGCTTATATCTCCTATTTCAATACTTATATCCACGGCTTTATCAAAATAACTTATAGCATCGCCATACATATCATCGTAAAAATATGTCTCTCCTATATTCATAAGATAAATATTCTTATCGGTTATATAGTTGTATTTCTCAAATAAGCTTAGTGCTTTATTATAATATTCTCTGGCCTTAGTTATATTCTTATAAGCTTCTAAATAAAGTACACCTATATTATTTAAAGGACTTGTTGTCCCAATATTATTGTTAGATTTTTCAAAGAAAAAAATACTTTGTTCAAAACAATATCGTGCTTTAGACATTTCACCTTCTGCATAGCATAATTTACCCTTTTCATTAAAGAACTGAGCTGTATAGGTATATTGTGAGTTTTTCAGACTCATATTTATATATTTATCCAAAAGGATTTTTAAGTTAGGATGAGTCTTTGTAAAGACTAAAAGTCTACATTGCTGTAATGCTCCTGCAAGTTCGCCTTCTACATACTCAATATTCCTAGATAACATAATTGACTCTTCGAGCATACCTTCTGCAATATCTATTTCATTCCTATAAAAATGTATATAGGCTAATTTATTATGTGAATCTATAAGTGGCCTTTGTAATCCACTCTTTTTTGATATTTCGACTACCCTAGTGAATTTTTCTAAAGCTTTCCCGAGCTCACCTGTAAGTACATAAATGTATCCCATTTTCATCAAAACATCTACTAAGGCTTTGAGGTCACTACAGTCTTTTAAAAGCTCTATCGCCCTATTGTAGAAAATAATAGCTTGGTTATAGATATGCAATTGTTCCATTTTTTCTGCTGCCTTTATGCAATACTGGGTTGCCTTATTAAATGAGCCACAACTAGTATAATGATACACAAGCTCAACGGTATAATCTCTACCTTCGCTAAGGTAGAATTCTTCTAAGACATTTGCAACATTAGAGTGGTATATATTTTTTTCTTCCTCACTAATGTTATTATATATAAATTTCTTTATATGCTTATCATAATAATCATATGAATATCCCCAGTCTTCAAATTTTTCATTAATGATTCTTAGAGATACTAGTCTAACTAAAATCTTAATAGTTGTGTTTTGATCTGCGTCTATAATCTTACAAATGGTTTCTATAGACACGGGGGTATGAAAAACAGATATAATATCTAATACCTTTCTAGTATCGGAATCGAGTGACCCTATAGACTTTAGCCTGGCATCATCAATACTTGATGGAAGCTTTAAATTATATATATCATCTATATCTGCCATCCATAATCTAGAGTCATTAACGAGTATTTCTTTATCCACAAATAAACTCTTCACTATTTCTTCTACATATCTCGGGTTTCCACTGGTTTCTTCCATTATTTTTGTAGTTAATTTCATGGGCCTATGATCCATTCCCAAGATATTTTTAAGCATAATAGCAGCTTCTTCGAAGCTCATTCTCCTAAGCCCTATAAACTTTGTATTTATCTTCATTTTAAATCGATTTAGAAATTCAGTAATATCATGAATTTCCTCATCAGTATAGGTGCAAATGAAAATTAAGGAACTGTCCTTCGTATTTCTTACTAAATATTCAAGTATATTTAAGTCGTTCTTATGGACACAATTAATATTGTCTATAATAATGACTAAAGGATTTTTAGCTGTGAATTCATTGATGAAATTGTAGATACGATTATTTAATCTGAGTATTTCCTTATCCTCAGCCAATGTTTCACTAGGCTTTATATTCCACATCGATGCAAGGTCTGGTAGTATTTTTACTAACTCACTTCCATATTTACTAACTAATTCATTATCTATTTTATTCCGTGTAACTATAAACCTTATAATCCTTTTATAAATATGAAAAATTTCATTATTTTCCTGGCTAAGTTCAATGGAACAAACACTTATCTTATTCATTGTAATCTGAAAGTTAATTTCTTTAACGAATCTACTTTTCCCTACACCATCTTCTCCATGTACAAACATAAAATTGCTTTTTGATTTCCCTAATAGCTTGCCATTAACAGCCTCTAGAATCATATTCTTTTCTTTAGTTCTATTTACCAAAGGAATATTGAAGTTTAGCTTTTCATAGCAATCCTTATCAAAGAAATCACAATCTATATCTAGATATCCTTCAATATCTTTTATAATCTCTAAAATACTTTTGTATCTACTACTTGGATCGGGTGCTGTCATCTTTTCAATTATTTTATATAAGTAATTATTACTATTCTTTTTAAATACCTCACTAAAATTGTTTCTTTTATAATCTAAGCCACTAATAAGATAGAAGTAGATGACGCCAAGTGAATAGATATCAGCGGATTTATCTCCAATTTTCCCTAATCTTATTTCTGGAGCAATAAATTGAACATTAAACTCACTAAAGGACTTCATATTTTTGTAGAGCTGTGTTATTGTTACTAAATCTTTTAGTTTATAATCTATATCATTTCCATTATTAACGGTCATTATATTTTTAAAGTTTAAAAACTTGTAGTTTATACCCCTAAAGTGAAGATAATTTAAAGCATAGCATAGTTTAAT
This sequence comes from Wukongibacter baidiensis, assembly GCF_050888315.1. Taxonomy (NCBI): domain Bacteria; kingdom Bacillati; phylum Bacillota; class Clostridia; order Peptostreptococcales; family Caminicellaceae; genus Wukongibacter; species Wukongibacter baidiensis. The sequence continues at coordinate 5,852,788 of NZ_CP138202.1, read as the reverse complement.
AAATAGATCAGTTATCTCTTGCTCAGACAAGGTTTTGTAATTGCCAAGGTTTTCACCAACATACTCAGCAGTATAGAAATACTGAAAGTCGTCGAACTTCTTATTATCAATTGTATTTATTACACTAAAACTATTGCATTTTTGTATGTACATATGCTTGACTGAAGATATAGAAATAAAGTTATTTATAAGATAATCTATGAATTTTTTATCCCTATTTTTAATATCAATCAGCTTCAATAGTATTTTTGTGCTTTTATTTGATAAGTCTGTAGCGATATAGGTAGTACCATAGACATCCCTTTGAAGAGTGTCTAGTATCTTGTATCTGTTGTTTACAAGTTTCATAACTGTGCCCCCTTGGCAAAATTTCAGGCGGTTATATGCAATATCTAAAATCCTTAAAACAATGTTCTAAAAGCTTTGATTGTTCATAAATATTATTTGTAAATCCTTTTTAATCGTCAACTATATTAAATTCTACAATTTATTTGAAATTCCTTTATTTACCCATGATTATTCATAGAAATTTCAAAACTCTGCTTATCCCTTTTAAACTTTCTATGAGCAATCGATCTTAAGTTATTTTTATGTGAATATAAGTCACCTACTTTTTCTCTATATTTTAAAGAGGATTTTGACTTTTTTTGTTGAATTATAGTTAGAGTAATTATTCTGTAACATTTTATTTAGAAAATTGTAATATTTACAATCTGGGTAAAATGGGTCTATAGGTTGGATTTATAAGCGTGTTCTATTATTGTTATTTTTATACTTGGAGGCTATAATCTATGGATATTTTTAAAAAGTTCAAAAATATGTTTAAAGAAAATTTCACCTTTGTTATAATTCCTCACGATGGTAAGAAAACCAAACAATTCAAATTCTATAAGCCAACAATTTATTTTTCTATAGTTGCTTTCATAGTCACTTCTCTATTCTTTGTACTATCAACGATTTACCTTTTTACCAATAATAACTTATTATCCGATAATTTAACTAAAAAAGTGGATAAAATTAATCGGCTAAACGATATTGTAGAACGTCAACATGATGAAATCGAAGATTTAAAAAACACTTCCAGCCTTGTTATAGACAAGCTATCAGAACTATATGATCTTGAAAATAAAATCAGAAACATGGTGGGGCTAAATTCAATGGAAAATAGTGGAGTTAACGATGAAGCCTCTACTACATCTAGATCCTTTGATATTTTTTCAGAAGCAATGGCAGCTATAGATAATCAAGAGCTTCAGGGGATAGCTGATTTAACTGATACTGACTCCATAGATGCTATTACAAGTTTAATAAACTCTCAAAAAGAGAACTACGGTACACTAATCACAGATGTCGAAAAGCAATTAAAGTATTTGGACTCTAGACCAGATATTTGGCCTGTAGGTGGAAAAATAACTTCACCCTTTGGATATAGAAAGCATCCTATTACTAGAAGGCGTCACTTCCACAAAGGTATTGATATCGCTAACAAAACCGGTACAAAAATTATTGCAGCAGGCAGTGGCATTGTTACATACGCGGGATGGAATGGTGGCTATGGAAAGGTAATTATAGTTGCACACGGCTATGGATATAAAAGTGTATATGCTCATAATAAAGAGAATCTTGTAAATGTCGGCGACAGAGTCACAAAGGGACAAGAAATTGCTGAGCTTGGTAATACTGGGAGAAGTACTGGTCCACACTTACATTTTGAAGTTCGCTATAATGGTCAGCATATTGACCCTTTAAATCTACTTGAAGATAAGTAACATTTTCAAAATACAGTATTCTTCACAGCAAATTATTTTCTTTATTACAGATACTATTTTGATTACATACATATTGATTATTCATAAATTTTTTAATAGGAGGATTTAATATGTTTAAAAAAACGAATGGCGTTGTTTCACCCCAAGGATTTGATACATTAATAGGCAGTAATGCGGCCTTTGATGGCTCTTTGAAAACAAGTGGTTTATTGAGAATTGATGGTATTTTTAATGGTGATATTGAAGTAGACGGGGACATAGTAGTTGGAGAAGATGGTAAGATAATAGGCAATGTGAAAACTAGTAATATTGAGATTTGTGGACTAGTTGAAGGAAATGTTATTGCATCTAATCAACTTAAGATATCTAGTTCGGGAAGGCTCTTCGGCGATATAGAAGTAAGCAGCTTTATTGTAGAAGAGAAGGCTATATTTGATGGTAAGTGTAAAATGAAGAACGATGTTGTTAAAGGTATGGAAGTTATTAAAGGAAGTAAAGGCGAGCAACAAGCACAATAAACTAGGGTGTTTCAGAATGGCGAATTTCTGCGTTATTTAAAATCCAGGCGACTTGGCACGTACGTCAGTACTAGCCAAACCGCCTGGATTTTAAAACCTTGAACTTCACTCATTCTGAAACACCCTTGGGCTGCACTTTATGATGCAGCCTTTTTTTTTGCAATTTTATAATATCGGTCTATATGTACTTTTCTTTTGGGTTTTTGTATTCTTTTTCCCGTAGCATTTAGTTATAGCTTGGCTTAGTCTTTGAATTCCAACCTTTATATCATCTGGATAGACCCCTGCTATACTTAATCTTAAAAAATTGCTGTCTACTTCATCGGGATAGAAGATGCCGCCGGGAACGAAGGCTATATTCTTATTTATACTTTGGGAATACAATTCTTTTGATGAAAAACCTTCATCCAGCCCAACCCAAAAATTTATACCTCCCAAGGGCTTAGAAAATGTAGTCCCTTCTGGCAAGTACTTCTCTAGGCTTTCAACCATAATATCAAATCTTTCCTTATATATCTTATTCATGTATGTAATATGTTTTCTCCAAATCCCCTTTCTCAAATATAAATCAAAGGATCTTTGTATAAGACCCGATGTAGAGATATCCGAGCTTTGTTTTGCAATTAAGATTTCATTGTTTAGTGATATTGGAACTATAAGAAATCCTAATCTTAATCCAGGCATAAATATTTTGGAGAAGCTTTTAATATAGATTACATTCTCATATTTATCCATACTTTTCAGTGTAGCATTTTCATTTGTATAGAAATTCAAATCCGTTGAAAAATCATCTTCAATTATAATAAGACCTTTTTTATTAGCTAGTTCCAATAGTTCCCTTTTAGTTTTCATGCTATATGAATAGCCCGTTGGGTTTTGAAAGTTAGGCATTGTATACATTAACTTTGGTTTATGCTTATCAATATAGGTTTCAAGAAGATTAAGATCAATACCATCCTTTTGAATTGGCAGTTGGAGCATTTTAGCTCCTCTAGATTGGAAAGTAGCTATTGCACCCGTATAGGTTGGTGATTCAACTATAACAGTATCACCATGCTTTAACAGTGCCTTCGATATTATATCAATCCCTTGCTGTGCTCCTGATATTATTTGTATGTTCTCGATCAAAGTATCTATTCCATAAAAATCTAAGTACCGAACTATATATTCTCTTAATGGAAAGTATCCCTTACTTTCTTGATATCCAAAGGCCATGCCTTTATCTCTATCTAAAACCTCGTTCAAAACATGTTTAAAATCGTCTACAGGAAATAACTCAGGTGTTGGCGTTGCACTAGCAAAGTTAATCATATTTTCTCTTACTTCTATTTGACCCCTATCCATCAGTCTTATATCTTCATAGGCCTCATCGTCTATTCCATCAAAATCCCTTACGTAAGTATCATCCTCAATGGGTGCCACAAAGGTACCGCTTCCTATCTTTTTATAAACATAATTCTTACTCTCAAGTAAGCCATATGCCTTCACCACAGTTATATTGTTCACATCTAGAAAGTTTGCAAGCTTTCTAATGGGAGGTAATTTTTCGTGTGGTTTCATATCTTTATTAATTATCAAGTCCTTTATAGAGTTATACAACTGAGTATATAAATGTTCATCTAAATCACGATTGAGGCTAATTTTTTTTAACTTATCCATAACAAACCATCCTTATCTCTTCCTAATGAATATCTGGGTTATAATATATTTTATCCATATAGGTTTATTATAAACGAATCTAGGACTATTTGAAATGAAAAACTAAATCGAGTGTGGAAATCCACACTCGATTTTAGATTGTTGATAAAGTCAACAAGATGTAGGCTTCCCAGAAAGCTGAAGTTCAAGGCGTGATGAAATCAAGAGACCGAAGCATATAAAGACATACGTAAGGGTTCTTGATTGAATCAATAACAAAGAAATTTGAGTTTCTGGGTAGCCTAAAATAGAGTGAGGGAATCCCACACTCTATTTGTTATCATATTTATCCATTAATTTTTGTAATTCTCTTGCTTGCATTCCTGTTTCTTCGGCAAATCGCTTGAATGTACTACTTACTTCATTGTCCTTTACCTTCTTTGCAAACATTTCATAATCACGTACATTTTCCTGAGCATCAAGTAATTTTTTCATAACTGTATCTCTAGTATTTAGTTCCATTTATATAACACCTCCTATCATTTATCAATATTATTTTCTCTTTTAAGTCTTATTTTATGTATTAAAAATAATTATTTTATGTATAATAAATCAGCCTTACTGAAAAATCTTATCAATCGTAATACGCTTATCCTCATTACAATTTGTACAGGAAAATAGATGTACACATTTGTCATATGGAACTCCATCTACTTTTTCAGTTATGCTCATATCAAGATAAGAGCTATAGTCATCATAGTACTCAGATATTCTACCTCTATCATTCATCTTTTCATTACAATTTTTACACTCTATATCATATTCTTGTAATCCATTGCACAACGGACAAATTAGTTCCATGCTTTCATCTCCTTTGTATTATTATTCTTTTCTCTGACAAAAAAAAAATTCAAAAAATCTTTGAAATTATTCACGGTGGAATATTTGATTTGCTTTCAGAATACTTATTATAGAGTCGTTTTTAGGATGTGAAGAAGGGAGGAAAGGTAATAAATTGAGAAAGAATTCATTCATATATAGTACTATCGTTTTAATAATAGCAAATTTTTTAGTACGCTTTCTTGGATTTGTCTATAAGATTTTATTGTCACGTTATTTAGGATCTGAGGGAATAGGCCTATATCATTTAGTTTTTCATGCCTTTTTAGTAATTGTAACTATTACTTCCTCTGGTATTCCCGTTGCAGTGTCTAAGATTACTGCACAAAAAATGATACAAAACGATTATAAGGGATGTAAAAAAACTTTATTTACTAGCATACTATTAGGTTTATCTCTATCTCTTGTTCTATGTATACTTATATATAACAATCTGGAGCTTTTAATAAAATATCTTATAAAAAGTAGTAAGCTAAATAATAGTTTGTTAGTACTAATTCCTGCTATACCTATTGTTACTTTATCATCCATTATTAGAAGTTATTTTTATGGTATAAAAAATGTTATGCCTTCTGCAAATGCCCAGATAGTAGAACAGTTTGTTAGAATCGCTTTCGTACTTAGTATCTTATATTATTTTGAACCACAGGATTTAAGACTCTCTGTAATGATTGCGACTTTAGGAATAGCAATCGGAGAAATTGGAGGTCTTCTTATTCTTCTTGTTAAACTGAGGTCATCTAATTTAGGTAGTTCACAGATTATAAAAAAAGAGGTTAATCCTACTAGTTCACCTCATATTTTATGGAAGATCATTGTTATTTCGATCCCAATTACTTTATCCAGATTGGTTTCGGTATTAATGCAATCTGCCAACATGTTCCTTGTTCCCCACCGCTTACAGGCTGCCGGTTTTACTTTGGATCAATCAGTAACCACCTTCGGTGAGGTGGTAGGTATGACCATGCCTCTATTATTTCTACCTTTTATTGTTACTTCGGCCTTCGTTGTAAATCTGGTTCCAAATATATCGGCGGAGAATACTTTAATGAGATCCACAAATATTGAATTAAAATCAATACTGGCCATAAGGGTTGCGTTAATAATTGCTATCCCAATCGCTTTTATATTCTTCTTTTTTTCTACGCCTATATGTTCTTTTCTTTATAGTAAACCAAGTGTAGGAAATTATCTTAGGTATTTGTCAGTAACAGTAATTTTCCTAAGTCTTCATCATATTATTGCAGGAATACTACATGGTTTAGGCAAACAAGTTTTAACAACTATAAATTATCTCATTGGTATGTCTCTACATTTTGTTTGTATATATTATTTAGTTGCAATGCCTAGTTTTGGAATTAATGGCTTTATTATAGGGTTTATATTTTCTTCATTTCTGATTCTTTTGTTGAATTTTATATCCCTCAGGCATTTTCTCACTATAAGAATTAAATTCCTTAAGCATATTCTAAGCCCTATTATATCTTCTATATTTATGACACTAATTATAGTTATGGGTAATAAGTATTGTATAGCTCTGGGATTATCACTTCAGCTAAGTATTCTATTACCTACCCTTTTAGGAGGCCTAGTGTATTGGGTATGCATTATAATGACAGGCAGCATTAAGATTGAAACAATAGAGTATATTTTTTCTATGAGTAAATAGAAACGAAGAGTACCAGTCTCCTCGTTTTAGTCAGATTTTTCTTTGAAAAAAAACCTTCATTCTATTTGAATGAAGGTTTTTTAATGGCAACCCAAGATGTCGTCACCTTGTAAATTCACACCCTTTTTCACAAAGGTGGGTACTCTATTTTATGCTTCTGACTTCCATAATAATATTGTTATGGCATCCCATAGACATAAAAACTTAAGCTCCCGGATATTCATTGGTGGTTGAATTTTAAGGCCCGAACGATCATCCTAGGCTCATATTGTTATCTTTATTATAACTCATAAATATGCAAATTGAAAGCATATCGAAGATATTCTGTTTGATTTTTTCGAATATTCCGACTACACATAGTTAGTATTTCCTATAAATAAAAAAATAATTTAAAAAAGTAGTAAATCTATCCGAAATATATTATATAGGAAGAATCTATATCTTTTTATATAAAGATTTAAATAAAGACTTTATGGATGCTTTTGTAGTATAATTAAATTACGTAATTATTTCTTTATATTTTCTTCTTAAAAAAACGAGGTGTTAATATCTATGAAAATATCAGACGTAACCAAACATAAATCTCTTAGTTCATTAGCAGTTAAAGAGTCAGCTAAACCCCCAAGGGAAGCCCCAAGTGACTTTGCCTTAAAACTTAACAAGTTGGATGGGGATGCATTACACGAAAAGCTAAGTAGCTTATTAAGCGACATTAATGCTCAATCAAAGGAAATTGAAAAGAAGTTTGATTTAGGAGAAGTTGTAAAATATAAAAAATTGGTTAAGGAGTTTCTGAGCCTAACGGTTAATAATTCACATAAATTTTCAAAGGAGAATTTTTTAGACCGAAGGGGTAGACATAGAGTTTTGTCTATAGTGAGACAAGTAGATGGTGAATTAGAAGGCTTAACACAGGATTTTCTAAAAAAAGAAAAGGATAAATTGAAAATTATAAATAGACTTGATGGCATCAGAGGGATGCTGTTAGATATATTTATGTAGAGTATGCCTCACAATGACGAATTGCTGCGTCATTTAAAATCCAAGCGGTTTGGCATGTACGTTAGTACTAGCTAAACCGCCTGGATTTTAAATATTTTCTTTTGCAATATTTTATTTTGATAGCTTTGATATAAGATTCCTTATATCCTCAGGCATTTCTGCCTTTACAAACTTTTCTTCACCGGTTCTTGGCTGAAAGAACTTCAATGTTTCTGCATGAAGAGCTTGTCTTTTTATTAAATTCTCGTTTACCTCACCATAAAGTTCATCTCCAATTAATGAATGACCTATATGCTTCATATGAACTCTAATCTGATGTGTTCTTCCGGTTTCGAGTCTAAGTCTTACAAGGCTAGCATCATTGTATCTATCTATAACTTCATAATGTGTTATACTTCTTTGGCCACTTTCAATAACTACTCTATGTATCGAATCACTCTCCATACGTCCTATGGGTTCGTCTATTGTACCAACATCATTTTTTACTATTCCATTAACAACAGCTAAGTACTTTTTTTCTACCATGTCTTTTTGCATTTGATTGGACAAAGCCTGTTGTGCAAATGGATTTTTTGCAATCATTAATAATCCCGATGTATCCCTGTCCAATCTATTGATAAATCTAATTTTAAAACTCTGCTCAGTTTTATTCAAGTAATTAACTAGTCCATTAGCAATGGTATAATCGGGATGTCCCTTTGTTGGATGCACTACAATGTTTGGCTGTTTATTGATAATTAGTAGATCCATGTCTTCATATACAACGGATATTGGGATATCCTGTGGTTCAAATTGATTAGCCTCGTCCTCCATTATTACCTTTACCATATCCCCTCTTCTTAACTTACTATCAAGGGAAATATTATAATTATTGACAAAAATATTTTTACTTCTTTTTAATTTTCTAGTCAATCTTCCCGAAATCTTCAGTTTATCATACAGTACTTCCTTTAGTTTGATTCCAGCTTCTTCTTCCTCTATTTTATATAGTAAAGTCCTTGAATTCATTTCATTATTCATTTTATCACCCTGATTCTATTTTATATATTATCCCAGATTGTATCCTTAAACTTTAATATCTTATCAACGATAGGCTTATCTGCATCAAGAAAATCATATTTCTCAAATTCATTTAAACTTATCCATTTATACTCTACACACTCAATAGCTAATGCTTTATAGCTATTTGAATCACATAGATATGCTATAAGGAGGACTGTTTTGTCACTATATCTATGATACACTACTTCGAATATTTCTCCAACAACAATATCTAAATTTAACTCCTCTTTTATTTCTCTTCTAAGACAGTCCTTCAAAGTTTCGTTCTCTTCTAATTTTCCTCCTGGAAACTCCCATTTATATTTATCTAACTCCTTTACATATCGTTTGGCAATCAAAATTTTATTATTACATCTAATCACTCCAGCTAAAACAATTATTGGATACATAGAATCACGTCCTAAAATTTTTATGCTATAAATATATACTTTGAAGGAATTTTAAAATTATTCAAGAATAATACTATCTATATAGAAATGATTTATAAATCTGCATATTGTAAAAGATTTATTGTTAAAAATAATATTCGAATATATTAATTTAAAGGAGCTTTACTATGGAGCCGATGAATAAAATAATAAATGTAATTTCAAATAGTAAACCAGTTTCAAAAGAAACTGAAAGAATTTTAAAGCATAAGCTTGAAAAGAACAATTTCACAGTTGCAAAAAGCTTTGATCCAAACGGAGATTTAATTATCTGTATAGGCGGAGATGGTTCCTTCTTAAGGACTCTTCATAGATTTAACTTCCCTGATATGCCAATTATAGGAATCAATACTGGTCATCTTGGTTTTTTTCAAGACTTGTCTCCCCATGAATTAGATGAATTTATCTTCAAGTATAGGAAGGGAGATTATAAGATAGATGAAATCCATCCAGTAGAAGCTATAATATGTACTCGAGATAGCTGTATTGAAATCTTAGGAATAAATGAAGTTATAATAAGAGGTTATAAATCTACAACGATTCATTTAAATCTTTCGCTTGATGAAAGCTTCTTAGAAAAATTTAGCGGTGATGGCATATTAGTTTCCACACCAACTGGTAGTACAGCATACAATTATTCCCTAGGTGGAAGTATAGTAGATCCAAGGCTTAATATGCTTCAGATCACACCTATTGCACCTATTAATACCGTTGCCTACCGTTCATTTACTTCAAGTATAATTGTGCCGAAATATTCGACTATAAAGGTTCATCCCGAATATGCATATGAAAATTCTATACTGATTGCTTCAGATGGTACTGAACATAGATATAATGGTATAGTTGAAATACAAATAAAACTATCCGAGCTAAAGGTTAAGCTTTTAAGATTTAAAGAGTATAACTTCTGGGATAAGGTTAAAGAGAAATTCCTATAAAAAAGTCTTTGATAAAGATTCTCAAGGTTGACTTTTTTGAAACACATAACGGAAATTATATTTATCTATAGTCTTAAGAAGTTTATAATTTCCTATGTGTTATAAAAAAAATCAAACAAAATATTAGGCATTAGCCCTATAATCATAAATAGGCTAATGCCTTTATTAATTAATCTATTTTATAATTTAAGATCAAATGAGAATTGGTAAGTTCTTCTTCAATAAGAATATAATTGCTAAATCTATTTTCACAAAACTTAATAATTTCTCTTATATCTTCATTACAATCCTTAACTTCTAAAATATCTACTTCTGCTTCTTCCCATCCACTCATTAAGAGTGCTTTAAGTGGCTTATCTTTTAAAAGTTCCTTTGGTACTGAGCCAAAAATGGTACCTTTAATGGTTTTGTGCTGAATCCAAAATTCATTATGAGCATCTAAGGCTTTAGCATCCTTTAAATCTCTGGATCTATCTTCACCAAATTTGACAATATAATCTCCTTCAAAATAATTCTTTACACGTAAAGGTTTATAGATAAACTTAATCGTATTGATCTTTGCACATTTAACATCACTATAAGCAGTTTTATCTTGTTTTTGAAAATCAGCTTTAACTTTTTCACATATGCAAATAATCTTATCTATATTTCTGATGGCGCTATTGTCATCATTCATTGATTTGTTCTTTTCAAGCTCTATTATAGCCCTTTTTAAAGCTAGTATCTCTTGTTCCATATAATTCCCCTCCACTATTCTTTCTGCTATTAGAACAAGGCTCTGACGGTTTATTTAAGGAATTTTCCATGTACTTTATATTTGAAATAAACGAGTAAATATATATTGTAAAAAAGAGAAATTGCGGAGCAAAGATTGGTGCATCTATAAAACCATGTATCAGGATAGAAAGAAATCCTAAGAATCCTGAAAGGGCAATATCTCTATAAAGATCATCTTCCAATCTATATATATAATATAGATTTTTAATTAGTGTTAATACGATTATACCAAAAATAATCAGTCCTACAAAACCTGTTTCTCCAAGTATCTGTAAAATAAGATTGTGAGCGTGATCGACGGGTACCGTAATTACCTGTGAATAACGATGGACATAGTGCTTCATGGTATTTAGACCGGTCCCAAACAACAAGTTTTCTTTAATAATCTTTAATGTTGATTTATATATTTCTAGCCTATAAAGCATACTATTATCATGTAAAGATTTATTTATGTTTAATCTTTCTATTCCAAATCTTCCATTAACTAAGGTTATAGAAACTAAGAGCGTAAAGGAGTATAATAAGTATACGACTTTTTGTCTATGCATATATAATAGAAAAACTATTATAAACAACGATACCCATGCTCCTCTAGAATATGTTAAAATCAAGCAAAAGCTAGATAGTACTATAGAGAAAAAACTAATTTTTCTAGATTTGATATTTTCCAAGGAAGTTAACTGAATACAAATATAGAATACTAAATATGCTGCTAAAACATTGGGATTTAACAAACTAGAATATGCTCTCATACTTATATTATACACCTTACTATCTACCCAACTGGTTGCAAAATATGGGTTTTTAATAAAATAAAATTGCATAATACCGTATGCTGAGATTATTATATTACTAAAAACAAAAAATTTAAATATGTCTATGGTATCATTAACTGAATTTACGTACCTTCTAATCACCAAATAAAGTAAAATAACTATAATAATTCCTAATACAGCTATTAGGCTGTCAATCTTATAATTTGATCTAAGTAGGGAAAACATAATATAAACAAGAGCAAACAAAATACTTTTTTCTTCTATTGCTAAGCGGAGTACATCTTTTAACTCCCCTTTAATTGTTAAATATAAAAGTAATATCATCAAAACAATATATCCACAAGATGGTATGATTGAACCAGCAATTAGGGCTGCAATTAGTGTAAACTTCACAACCGTGTTCTGTTTCATATGTATTCCTCCGAAATATAATAATTCTTTTTAAAAGAATTTTAGTGACATAATCAAACTAGCAAAAAAACTTTTGGAAAAATTTTGAATAGTGCTTTGATCTTTACAAAGTTACACGCTCAGAAGATAACACCAAGTTGCTCAAATCCTATTTTACCATAAATATGAACTAATTATTATTACAATTTTTGCTTATATAAAAACAACACTAATTTTGAAACTTTTTCTTGTAATCTTTTGCAATCCGTACTAAACTATATTGGGTACAAGGAGATGATTTTTTGAATAAAGCAGTTTTTCTTGATAGAGATGGTGTCATAAATGATAACTATAAACCTGTGAATCGACCGGAGGATTTGAAGCTATATCCTTGGTCGGCTGAATCTATTCTACAGTTGAATCAAGCTGGTTATTACGTCTTTGTTGTTACCAATCAAGGCGGTATTGAAATGGGCTATTTTAATGAAAATGATTTAAAAGATATTCATGAAAAATTAATTAGTGAGGTAAAAAAACATGGTGCAAGTATTGATGAAATAGATTTCTGCCCTCATTTTAAAACAAAATGTGAATGTAGAAAACCTTCGCCAGGCATGCTTAAAAGACTTGCTAAAAAATATGATATTAATTTAAACTATTCATTTATGGTTGGCGATAGAGATGTAGATATTGAAGCTGGGCTTAAAAGTGGTTGTAAGACCATAAAGATAGGTAAACCATACAAAAAAGCAGATTATACTGTAGATAATTTGCGAGAAGCTGTTAAAGTCATTCTATCCTAGCCAATGTTGATTATGGTTTAAACCATAATTTGCTACATATTAAAAATTATAATAGTGCAAAAAATATAAAGGGGTGATAATATGACTTACGAATTATCCATTAAAGAAAACAATCAAGTAAAGAGTTTCAATATAGAGGCTGAAGAACCTGAATTGGCACTATATGAAGCTGTAGATACTTTACAACTCTGGATGGGTGCTCAATGGATGAAAAATGCAAATGAAAGACTAAAAAAATCATTTAGTACATTTGAAAAAGAGTTGCAAACAAAAGGAAAAACTGAACTAGGTTATAATATCATATTAAAGAAAATCTAAAAAAAGGTCGCTATATATAGCGCCTTTTTTCTACTCTACAATTATGCTTTAAAATTATATAACGGCCTAATAATATCAACTATTTCTACAGTATCCTTTATATTTTCTATGATCTCATCCATAGGCTTATATGCCATAGGTGCTTCATCCAATGTAGATTCTTTAACCGAAGTAGACCATACCATTTTCATAGTTTCCTTGTATTCATCTAGGTTAATCACTTCTTTAGCTTTGCTTCTGCTCATTAGTCGACCCGCTCCATGTGGCGCAGAGTTATTCCAGTCCTCATTGCCCTTTCCTAAGGCAATAATACTTCCATCTCTCATATTAATAGGAATTAATAGCTTTTCATCTTTACCAGCTGATATAGCCCCTTTTCTAACTATCATATCGTCAAAATCAATATAGTTGTGTATCGTCTGGAAGTTTTCTAATTCATCAATATTTAAACTTAAAAATTCTAGGATTTTTATAGACATTACCCTTCTATTAAGATTGGCATACTCTTGGGCTGTTTTCATGTCATTTAAATATTCTTGCAACCTAGTATCTTCAAGGAAACATAGATATTTGGGCAGATTATATTTTTCAATCAAAGGATTAAATTGTTCAATAACTCCTTGTATTTCTTCTTCCTTTCCTGCCTGCTTTAATAATTCTATTCTTTCATTTTTCTCAACATTAAAATATTTAACCTGTCTACTACAATACTCTATTGCTCTCTTTTGGTGATAAGTAGCAATTTTATGACCGAAATTTCTACTCCCAGAGTGTATAACAAGCCACTTATCACTATTCTTATCCTGGTTAATCTCTATAAAATGATTTCCACCTCCAAGTGATCCTATAGACAATAGATTTCTTTTAGGATTACTTTTCGTTTTATTGGATATCTCAACAATTCTATCGTGAAATTCTTTAGATATTCTGGTCTGCACTTTTTTGTTAACCTTATTTCCATGGGGAATATTGTTTCTGATAAATTTATCTAGCCTTTCAAAATCTATTTGCACATCTCCAAGCTTTACAGCTATCATCCCACAGCCAATATCTACTCCTACCAAATTAGGAATGGCTTTGTTTCTTAAGTTTGCGGTAAAGCCTATTACGCAGCCCTTGCCGGCGTGAGTATCAGGCATTACCCTTACCTTACTTTCCTTAAATGCATCCTGGTTTAATAATTCAACTATTTGCGATATTGCTTCATTCTCTATATTATGGGTAAATACCTTTGCACTATTATATCTTCCCTTTAGTTCTAACATTCATTTCTCCCCTTTTCTAATAAAATACCCTTTACTTCATCCATCAACAAACCCTTCTTATTTATCTCAGGATTATCTAATACCTTTTCTAATAATTTTTCTAATATTATGCCAATTTCCTTACCCTGAGGAATGCCTATTTGCATTAGATCCCTTCCGTTGATTTCTAGGTCTTTAACACTTAAAGGCTGCTTTTCATTAATTATCTTCATATATAGTTCCTTTACTTCCTCAATGCTGCTAAAATCGTGGGGCTCACTACTCCCCTTTATATCTGCCCTCTGGAGTTCAAATAATCTTTCTATATTATCTACTCCCACTCTGTTGATCAATCTTTTTACAATCCTTGGCGTAAGCTCATGAAATTTGGACATATGTTCTTTTACCAAGACTTTTACTAAATCAATAGTCTGATTATCATATTTAAGACCCTTCAAAATCTCCTCCGCCATGTCCATGCCCTTCATATGATGGCTATAGAAATGGCCAACACCCTCCTCGTCTATGGAAAAGCACGAAGGCTTTGCGATATCATGGAGTAATGCTGCTAATCTTAGCACTAAATCTTTCTTCGTATTATCAAGTACACTCATTATATGATTAAACACATCTTTATCATGGTGTGGATTTCTTTGCTCAAAGTTAATGCACTGCACCATTTCTGGTATAATATGTCCTAATAATCCCGTTTCGAGTAATAATCTGAAACCCTTTGATGGTTCATTTGACAACAGGATTTTATTAAGTTCTTCTCTGATTCTTTCCTTGCTAATATATACAATATTATTTGAAAGTTCACCTATGCCATTAAAAGTTTTGGGTTCAAGCTCATAGCCTAGTTGAGTTGAAAATCTTACGGCCCTTAGCATCCTTAAGTAATCTTCACTAAATCTTTGGCTCGGCTCTCCAACACATCTAACTTTTTTACTAGATATATCATCCATACCTCCATAATAATCAATTAGGCCTTCTCTACGGCCATAGGCCATGGCATTTATGGTAAAATCTCTCCGTTTTAAATCTTCTCTTAAATCCCTTGTAAACTCTACTTTATCAGGACGTCTACCATCATTATAATCTTTGTCAATCCTGAAGGTGGTTACTTCAAAATGTTCTTTTTCAATTACTATAGTAACGGTACCATGTTTTAATCCTGTAGGCACCACCTTAAAACCATCAAAGATTTCTAGCATTCTTTCAGGCTTGCAATTTGTACATATATCCCAGTCGTTAGGTTCTCTTCCCAAAATACTATCTCTTACACAACCGCCCACAATATAACCTTCATAGTTATAATTATTTAGTACATCTAATATTCTATTTACCTTCTCAGGGATTTGTATTTTCATTTTATTAAAACCTCCGTATATACAAAAAAGCTTCTTATATGGACTTAGTTTCATATAAGAAGGCTTTATCATTTCATGCTGTGCTATTTTTTGTTCGTAACTATCTTTTTTATAAGATTTTCCTGTACAAACTCACTCTTACTCATTCCTTTTTTGAAATTAAAGTATCTAACCTGTTTATAGTCTACATCATCCATTTTAAAATCAAGTATATCTATTCTATCACCTTTATAAACTAAGGGATCTTTCTTCCCCTTAACGAATATTTGAACTTCCATGTATATGTCTCCTCGTATAAATATTTCTATTGGTTATATTATTAAAGTTTAGCATCTTTTCAAACATTCTTCAAGGCACTATGTATTCTTTTCCTCTTAAGGTTCTTTTACTTATTCCTTCTGACATCCTTCACAATAGTAAATACTTCCGCCTAAATACGCCTTTTTAATAATCTCCCCATCACAAACCCTACATGGCTCTTTTACAGTTTTCTTACTCAACTTAGTTATATAACCTCCACGGCATCCAAACAAGTCCTTTTCAGTGTCTCTTCCACCCTTTAAGGTCATCTCATGTAAAGTCGATTTTATAGAATCAAAAATGTCTTCTATTTCTTTATCCGACAATGTCGATACTTTTCTTTTAGGATGAATTTTAGCGTTAAATAATATGTCTTGAAGCACTCCATTGCCAAGTCCAGGTATCCGCTGTTCCGTAGCTAAAAGAGCTTTCACACTTTTTTTCTGCAAGTTTTCATCCTTCAAAATCTGCTCGTAATATTTAAAATCAAAGTCCTTCGATAGTGGCGATGGTTTTTTCTTAGCTACTTTATGATATTCATTATCGAATTCTCCATCTTTAAAGCACCACATGCCTCCGTACATTTGAATAGAAGCAGTGAGCATTGACTCATCTTCAAACTGTATCAAAAGTTGATGTTTCTTAGGTAATTTTTCACCTTTTATAAGATATCTTAAATTTACACCATCACCAAATACTAATCTTGTAGTACCTAACTTAATTTCGATATGGCCTCCATGGGCTTGGGCTTTTTCAATAGTCATGCCATTTAATTTTCCATCATATTCAATTGGGTCACCGAAAAACCAAGCAAACTTATGGGGCGATTGATTTGCAATTACTTCGTCAATCCTTTTTCCTGTTAAAGTATCGTTTATTTGCTCTGATAATGTAATAGCTTCTGGTATCTCAATCATAGATTTTTACCTCCCAATAATCCGAATTTACTCTTTTGTATATATTATCATAACTAATAAGACAACAGTATGTCATATTAATTGTGATTCTAAAAAATAGGATGTGTTGTTATGATTTTATTCACCCCATTAGCCTTACAATTATGCCATTACAATCCTATTTCTCTATATAAACATCCTTCCCCTGCTATAAGTTTTTAGACATAATAATCAATACCATGGAGAAAATATAACTAAATATCCTATAAATGGAGGAAGTAGAATGGGTAATACGCTTAAAGGTTATATTAAATATATTGTTTTAATTATTATTTTTGTAGTTTTAATACATATAATTTATTTCCAATCTAAAGAAATTAACGAGTTAAAGATAATAAATAATGAACTTAAAATTAGGACAGATAGTGCATTCATGTTTATTTTTTTATCTTCAGATAAGAGTATTAAGCTTGCTGAATCCCTAGAACAACTAAGCTATATAGAACCAGATGCTCATTATAATGAATACAAGGACTTGTTTAAAAAAGCTTTAGAGGATTTATCTGAATGGAAGAGTGAATCCAATCAATTAATAAGCTTGGGAATAGATAGTACTCTAAGTAGTTTTGAATCAAGATACCATTCAACTACAATATATAATGTAGTAAATCTATATAGGGCTGCCAATATTTCACCTGCTGATTTTTCAAAGGAATGGAGGACGACTCTTCAAAGCACTGCTAATCTCCTTAGGTCTCTTAATAAAGATATGGACTCAATTAGAAATTCTAGTATGATGTATATGAATAAAAATGATTTTGTAAAGAGAAAGGTTACAAACATTGCAAAAGAATATTTAGATGACATTTATAGAATCAATAATATTGAGTATGAACGACTACAAATTCAGGTTAGAGAATTAGTAAAAAAAGATTAGAGTATAAGTAAAATAGCATGCCAAATATCAATTGTTAATTATTGGAAACGATGATATAATGTATCTACTGACATATTATTCAATAGGGGGAATTCTTCATGGAGAATAGGATTAAAGCAGTCAATGTTCTAAAATCAGCAGTTTTATTTTATAAAAAACATTTCTTACTCCTGATCTCATTATCAGCGAGTCAGTACTTTGTAAAATACCTTAAGATTCTTTCAAGTCAATCTTATAATCGTTCAGCTTTGCTAGAAATAGTATTTTTTGTATTTGATCTATGGATTTCTATTGGTTTTATAATGGTAATATCTAGACTGTATAAAAATAGGCCATTTGATTTTAACGAAATATTTGCATGGGTTAGAAAGAAATTCTGGCCGTTCTTTGGAATAACACTCTTAGTTGGTTTTATAGGAATTTTAGCAGCCATTCCAAATATAATTGTACTATTTAAAGTTGATAATTTTGTCCTTAAGCTAATATTAACTATTTTGTTTGCTCCACTTCCTATATATTTTTATACCATATTCAATTTTGCACCTATAATTACAGCTTTACGAGAATATGATGAAGATGTAGAAGAATTTGGTGGTTCCCTTGACGCTAGTACTCGTTTAGTTAAGCAAAATTTCTGGCTAGTGGTTATACTCGTTTCTATTTCCTATTTAATAGACCTTCCGGATATGATTAAAGCCATTAATGCTATTAAATTTAAAGATATAGCTACCATGGAAAATCTAATATCTTTTAAGTTTATATTCAAAAATATTTTATTTGCTCCACTTATTTATACTATAGATGTTATGCTCTACTATTTATTGAGCAATAAAAATAATGATCATTTGATAGAAGAGTAGATTAGAACCGCCTTTATGTAAGGACAACATATATTTATACTACTTTCTTATCTATATAAAGAACCCTGTACATATCAAGTAAATCGATAAGTACAGGGTTAATTTCATTTATTGTCATCTGTAATTCAACTTTTATCTATTCAGCCATTTCCCAGTTATGATATACATTCTGTACATCATCACAATCCTCAAGAAGATCAATAAGCTTGTTCATCTTCTTGATTTGGTCTTCATCTGTAAGGCTTGAAGTCGTTTGTGGTAGATATCTAAGCTCTGCCATCGAGAATTCGTAGCCTGCTTGTTGAAGAGCGTCTCTTACGGAACCAAAATCAGCTACTTCAGTGTATATCTCAAAGTGAGTATCCTCTGCTACAAAATCCTCTGCTCCCGCCTCAAGAACTTCCATCATAACCTCTTCTTCATCCATTGCATCAGTTCTATCAATTACAAGAACACCTTTATGATCAAACATAAATGCTACGCATCCATTAGATCCTAGATTTCCATCGCATTTTGAGAAATAACTTCTTACGTCAGCCGCTGCTCTATTTTTATTGTCGGTTAATATTTCTACTAACACAGCGATTCCACCGGGACCATATCCTTCGTAGGTGAACTCCTCAAAGCTTACACCATCTAACTCGCCGGCTCCCTTTTTAATTGCTCTGTCTATATTATCATTAGGCATATTAGCTGCTTTTGCCTTCTCAATAGCAGTCTGTAATGCTGCATTGTATTCTGGGTCCGATCCACCTTCTCTTGCTGCAACCATTATATATCTTCCAAGCTTTGTAAATATCTTAGCTCTCTTAGCATCTTGCTTGTTTTTTCTATTAACTATAGTACCAATTCTACCCATTAGTAACCCTCCGTTTGTAAGTTATAAATTCGGGACGTCTAAGCCCTCATTATAAGTGGTATTTCACTTCGTGAAAAGACCTTAAGTCACCAAATATTTTATCACAATCTAATAAATTCAACAAGAAATTCTAATCAAATTTCGGAGGTGCTGGAGGCATTTTTCTTTTATGAGCAGTGCGTTTATGTAGTCTCTCAATTATGTCTCTATGCTCCTTAGGTATTTCCTTTCCTTCCACTAAATCATCTATCATATCATAGGTTGTACCCATTTCATTCTCATCTGTTTGACCTTCCCAAAGTCCTGCTGATGGGGGTCTGTCTAGAACTGTTTGAGGTACACCAAGATATCTTGCCCATTCATATACCTCTCTCTTAGGTAAGTTCGCTATAGGAATAATATCTACTCCGCCGTCACCATATTTAGTAAAATATCCCGTATAAACCTCTGCTGCATTGTCAGTTCCAACTACTAAGTAATTTAATGAATTTGCAACGGCATATAAAGTGCTCATTCTCATTCTAGCTCTTAGATTTGCATCGGCTAATCTTCTATTAGCATCGATCTTATGTCCTTTCTTTCCCAATTCACCACATACTTTGATAAGCAGGTCATCTTGCTCAGTGGTTAAGTCAACACAAATGTGTTCAATTTCAGCTGCCTCAGCAACCAGTATAGCATCATTCTTATCCTTTTCATTACTTTTGCAAGGCATAATAACACCCATTGAGTTTTCAGGGAATGCTTTCTTTATTAGGAATGCAACTACTGAAGAGTCTATTCCTCCGGAAAGTCCAACAACTAGTCCCTTAGTACCCGAATTTGCTACCTGCTCCCTTAGCCAGTCGACGATAAGATTAATTCTTTCTTCAACAGTTCTACTCATTTATACCACCTCTTGTATTTTAAGTATATAACTTAGCATTTCTTTGTACTTAAATATTCTTAATCATTGATTATTTAAGATATTCAAGTGTCGATCTACAGTATATTGCTATATAAAGTAATGCTACTTTAAGAACCAATAAATGTCACAGAAAGAATGTAAAAACGTTCATCGTCTCAGTAAAATTTATTTTAAGTTTTAAGATAGCATGACTATAATAGAATATTATAACATAATTACTAAAAAGTTTTCTAAAAATATTCTATTATAGATTATTCCATTATTTAATACCAATTAACAAAAAGGTAGCAAAAAAAATAGAAATAGAGTAGGTAACTTATCACTCTATGTAAAGATAGTTCTACTTATTTTCTGACTATAAATATACTAAAAAGGATATCATTGCCTCTTCAAGCAAATCCTTTAGTTTTTTTTCATCAAAAAGCTTAATATTTATCCATCCCCTCGAGTCAGTATTATACTTATCTTCCTCCAAAAACTTACCACAGATATATCCATTAGATGTTTTTCGGTTTAAATCCTTTACTAGTACTCTTCCATTATACTTATAATTAACTTTACCATTGCTAACATCATATTTTAAAATATCCTCATCTTCATATAAATCAATTAGTACTTCTTTTTCTTCAAAAGAAAGATGCATATTTATCCCCTCCATGTCTATATCCTTAATAAGATTTATATAATTTATTAGATAAATCCATGCAAATTCCTTTGACTAGTTTTGTCATAAAAAGGGAAAAAAGGCTGTCTCAGAATGACGAATTTCTGAAACACCCCTTTGCCGTACAAGTCAGCTATTTACAATACAATAGGAATTTTCACAGTGAAAATACTCCCTTTGCCCTTAACGCTTTCAACATATATTTTGCCCCTATGGATTTCTACAATCCACTTTGCAATACTAAGACCCAATCCACTTCCGCCTTTTTCTCTACTTCTGGATTTATCTACCATATAAAACCTGTCGAAAATATGCTTTAAATCCTTTTCATCTATACCTATTCCTGTGTCTCTAATGCTTAGCGATATCAGTTTATCTTCTTTTTCAAGATTAAAATATATCTCGCCACCTAATTTATTATACTTAACGGCATTATCAAGTAGAATGACTATAAGCTGTCTTATTTTTGCCTCATCACCCTTAATATATAGTTGATCATCAATTTCTTTATTGAAGGTAATATTTGAGGATTCAAATAATATCTCCATCTGCTGTGATATTTCCTGCGAAAGCAAACTTAGATTGATGACATCGTCTTTTATCTCTATTTCCTTTGCATCTATTCTAGCAAGCATTAGAAGTTCATTTACAAGTTCACCCATCTTCTTAACTTCACCCATAGCATTTTCGAGCCATATTTCGTTTTCTTCTATAGTCCCTTTCTTATCACTCATTGCCGCTTCAAGGTTAATTTGCAAAACGGCAAGTGGAGTTCTCAGCTCATGGGAGGCATCGGCTACAAAGTTCTTTTGTTGTTTCCATGACTCTTCTATGGGGATTAGAGCTCTTTTTGCAAATTGTTTACTTATTAGTATCAACGCTGCTATGCTCACTCCTCCAACCGTTAGAAACATTATTAATAGCTTATTTAGAAATGCTTTGTTTACTTCATAGTCATGTATCAACTGTATATATATCTCTCTTTCACCTTTTATATGGCCTGTATATACTCTGTATTCCCTATTTCCTGCAACTACTTTAACAACCTCTTCTTGATTTATATTACCTTCATCTTCAAGTAACTTTTTAAATACATCTAGATTTTCCTCACTTTGAAGCCTAGACTCATACATTATTTCTTTATTATCATCATATATAATGGAATCGAATCTTATTCTAAAATCAAAGGAATCGGTTTTTTCACTTTTTACAGAAGGTTTAGGTGATCTTCCTGCATGCTTTCCAGAGTTGTTGTAGTATCTTGAGGTATCAACATCTCTATAAATTTCTATTCTTTTTTTAATTAGCTTATCAATTGCCCTGTCTATTGCACCCTTTGTGAAAACGTAGACTGACATACAGAAAATAATTAAAGACACTATTAAAATAACTGCATTATGAACTGTTATTTCCCTTTCAAGCTTTTTAAACATCTTTATTTCTCCTTCAAAGTATATCCTATACCTCTTACTGTGACTATCTTTACAGAGGTCCTATTTTCAAGTTTCTTTCTCAAGTAGTGTATATATATTTCAATATTGTTTTCGCCCACATCAGATCCGTAGCCCCATATTTTATCAAGTATATACTCCCTTGAGAATGTTCGTTTTGGAGCCCTCATAAACATCTCCATAAGCTGTGCTTCTTTTATAGGAAGTTTCGTCTCATCATCGCCAATTTTCATAATCTGTGAATCTGGAAAAAGCTCGACATTTGATACTTTAAGTACGTCTTCAGCATAGACTTTACTTCTCCTTCTATATAGTGATCTTATTCTTGCAAAGAGTTCCTGAGTTGCAAAGGGCTTTACAAGATAATCATCGGCACCGAGATCAAGGCCCTTGACTCTATCTTCTATAGAATCCCTTGCAGTAAGCAGTAGGACAGGAGTAGACATCTTATTCACTCTGATCCGCCTTAATATTTCAAGTCCGTCTATTCCTGGCAGCATTATATCAAGTATAATTACATCATATATACCTTTCTTTGCTAGCATCCAGCCGGTTTCTCCATCGTAAGCTATATCTAAATCAATATTTTGTTTTTTAGCCAAAAAAGCTAATGCATCTGCAAGCTTTTTTTCATCTTCTACAATCAAGGTTCTCATATTAGTCCCACCTTCTATTCATACCTTAGTGCATCTACCGGTCTTAGTTTTGAAGCTTTGTCAGCAGGATAAAGCCCAAAAAATATACCTACAATTAAGGAAAAAGAAAATGCAGCTATAACAATATATATTGGGGTTATTACACTCATTCCTAGGCTTTTCTTTAGGATAAACAAGGATAGGTAGCTTATGATTATTCCTATTGCACCGCCTATTCCACTTATTACAGAGGACTCAATTAAAAATTGTGTTAAAATATTTCTTCTTTTGGCTCCTATTGCCTTTCTAATACCTATTTCCCTCGTTCTCTCGGTAACGGATACAAGCATTATGTTCATTATTCCTATTCCTCCTACCAGTAGGGATATAGCCGCTATTCCACCAAGCATAAGTGAAGTTGATTTTGTTACCTCTTCAATAGTCTCAAGGACTTCGGTCTGATTAAAGACCCTATATAGACTGTCATCATTATCAAGTCTTTCTAATAGTAGTGCTTCTACATTTTCTTGAGCTGTTGCCACACTTTCAGGGGAATCTGACTGAATATATATAGTTCTTATCCTTGTAATTTTTAAGAATCTTTCAGCTGTGGAAATTGGAATAAATATTACTTCATCACTGTTTGCTCCCATTGAACTTCCTTTAGACTCCAGAACTCCTACAACTTTAAATTTCGTACCGTCTATTTTGATATACTCTCCTACAGGATTTATATCTCCAAAAAGCTCCTCGACAATGTATGATCCAAGGACTGCTACCTTCTCTCTATTCTCTATATCCAAAGGTACTATTGCTCTTCCATACTCAATACTATAATTCTTTACACTCATATATGCATCGTCTATGCCATTTAAGCTCACATCTAGAGACTCCGTACTAAACTTAGCTGTAATATTTCCTGAGATTACTGGAGCTACCTCTGATACTCCATCTATTTCCTCAAAGTTTTTTAGTTCTTCATATTTAAGCTTATATCTATTGGCATTGCTTCTTAATGATACTGTTAGCAAATTCGATCCCATGCCTTCTATACGGGATTTTATATCTGCCGATGCTCCTTCTCCTATGGATACCATAATTATAACAGAAGCAACTCCTATTATTATGCCAAGCATTGTAAGTAAGGTTCTTAATTTATTTGATACTATGCTTTTCATTGCCATCTTCAATGTTTTGAAAATATCCATATTAAGTCACCCTCTCATTTACAATCATTCCATCCCTTATGGATACTATTCTATTCCCCATATTAGCCACATTTAAATCATGGGTTATTAGTACAATTGTTATCCCACTATCGTTTAACTCTTCAAGGGTTTTCATCACATCTTCACCTGATTTAGAATCAAGGTTTCCTGTGGGTTCATCAGCAAGTATCAATTGGGGAGATCCTACTAATGCTCTGGCTATGGCAACTCTTTGTTGCTGCCCTCCCGAAAGCTCTGAGGGCCTATGATCAAGTCTGTCTGATAGACCGACAATTTCCAATTTTTCTAACACTCTTTTTCTTCTCTCTTTAGGGTCGACTCCTCTATATATAAGGGGCAGTTCTACATTTTCATAGGCATTAAGCTTAGGTAAAAGATTAAATTTCTGAAAGATAAAGCCTATCTTCTTATTCCTTATATCGGCAAGCTGATTTTCCGAGTAGTTACTTATTTCTTCATCTTCAAAATAGTATTTCCCTTCCGACGGGACGTCAAGACACCCTAATATATTCATAAGAGTTGATTTCCCAGAACCACTTGGACCTATTATTGAGACATATTCATTTTTATCTATGTTTAATGATATTTCATCTAAAACCTTAAGTTTTATCTTTCCCATATCATATACTTTACTTACCTTTTCTACCTTAATCATCTACTCATCACCACCAAAACTTTTACTTTTTAAGACCTTTATACTATTAATTTCTCTTGCCACCATTTTTTGATGGTTTTCCTATGCTCATTCCCATACCTGGCATTCTCATATTGTCACTTCTATTTTGAGAAATTGCCTTTGAGTAATACACGGTATCCCCTTCTGCTAGACCATTTATCACCTCAACATAGTTTGCCGTACTAAGACCCGTTTCAATAACCTTGGAGTTTTCCTTCATATTTTTCATTGTTTCTTCCAAGGTATCTTCTATACCTGTAATTACAACACTTTGTTTGCCTCTCTTCCTAATTGCTTCCACAGGAAGAAGTAGTACATTTTCCTTTTCCTCTATAATTACTTCTACATCAATACTCATTCCAAGCTTTAAATTTTCTACATCTGAAAGTGCTATTGTTACATCAAATGTACTTACTCCATTTTCTGATTTACCTTCCATTGCTATTTTTTCTACTTTTCCTCTATATTCTACTCCAGGAAATACATCAGTAGTAATGATTGCCCCTTGTTCCTTAGATATATTAAATACATCAAGCTCATCAACTGGTAGAACCACTTTTAAATCCTCAGTATCAGCAACAACACACACAGGATCATTCATATCTACATTATCTCCATCTGCCACATCAAGGCTAATAATCGTGCCCGTTATAGGCGAAGTTATTGCAACATCTTCAAGATTTTCTATTTTATCATTTATATCAAGTTGCTTTTGCTCTACATTTATTTTTTGACTTTCAATATCATCCAAAATATCTGTATCATCTATTACTGCAATTAGTTCTCCCTTTTCCACATGGTCTCCATCTTCTACATATAGTGCTTTAATTTTTCCCGATATCTGTGTTCTAACATCTTCTCCCTCTTTCTCACTTACGGCTACGTTTTCTGCAGCTTTATAATCTCTGGAGTCTGTATGTACAGTAACCTGAGTAGTCATACCAGGACTTAATCCTCCCTTATTCTCAATCGCTATAGTTACGCTATAGGCAAAGCCTCCTCCTTCTAATGCTGTACTACTCTCTGATATTTTTGTTACATATCCCTCTATTATCTCAAATGTGTCTGTAAGTAAAACACTAGCTTTTTGTCCTTCTCTCATGTCTTCTACTGATTTTAGATTGAAGGGAACTATTACTTCCATCTCATCTTTATCTATCACCGTTCCTATTACACCGTTTTCCTGAATCCGCTCACCTTCTTTTACATTTGCTAAGGTAATAACCCCTTCATTTTCTGCGTATATTTTTATATTAGTCAAATCACTTTCTAAGTCTTTTAGTTTTTTCTCTTCAATCTCTAAGTTTTTCTTAGAAATCTCAAGACTTGTGTTTTCAGAACCACTTTCAAGTAATAGAATTATATCACCCTTATTTACTTTCTGACCTTCTTCTATATATACCCTTTCAATGGTACCTGCTTTGTGAAACTTCACTTGCTGCCTTTTCTCAGACTCAACTACACTACTATCAGAAATACTTTTCTTAATGCTGCCTTTAGTAACCTTCACCTCAGCAAAATCCATAGAATTTTGAGCTGCTACTGTATTTTTACTTTTATAGTATCTGTATCCTCCACCTAAAAGAAGCATAAGTACTAAGGCAAGTGAAACGATTTTTAAAGCCTTCTTTCTCTTCATGTTGCTATCACTCCTTAAGTTTTTCTATGATACTAATTTTACCTACAGAGCCTTAAACTTTCCTTAAGAAACTTAAAGAAGTTTTAAAATCGCTTTGTTAGTTATCTTTTATTGCTTTAGTCATAATTTCAAACTGCTAGTAATTTCTAGGTATAGAGATAGCTATTATTGCGAATAATGATAATACGCTAAATATGCAAAGGTTCTTCCTATTAATTATTTTATGTTTGCGGGGAGTCTCTCCCCGCTAAATCTAAAGAGATTAGACTTTACTTATCAAATGACTGTAATTTCAAATAAACAGTACAAAAAATACTAAAAGCAGGATTTCTCCTGCTTTATAATTTTTGAAAATATTAAAGATTCCTAAGGTCCTTATCGAAGATTACGGTATTTTAAATGTCATAAGTATCTACATCTTCTTCATCAACTACAATCTCTAATCCACCAAATCTATTTGACGCTACATTGTATATTAATGCAAATAATGCTGCAAATGCACCATACATAAAAAACATAAATATTGGAGCAATCAAATACGCTCCGCCAAACATCGCTACTCCACCGTTTCGTGTTCCAATCCCAATTAACAAAGCTATTATTCCTACTAAAATCATTAACGCTACTGGAATAATAGCGAAATATAGAGTAACCTTAAATGCACTTTTCGGTGTAATCTTTTTAAGCTCTAGCTTTTTCATGTCTTTTCCTCCTTTCAATGCCATACGTACTATTGTTTCTACAGAAAAGGACAATATCCTCTAATTGTATTTAGTAAGTTTCGACAACTGACTCGTACCAATCCTTTTTATAGTACTATCTCTTTCTATATACAGTGTATGATTTTCTTTATTTTTCAAGTATAATGCTTCTTATTTCTACTCAATCCAATCATGTTCAGTTTTAATTATTTTCCAAACTCCATCTTCCTTTTCTAATTCAGCTATTGCTCCTTCATATCCTACTCTGTATTCTGCTTTAGCCTTATTCATATCTTTATTAAATAAAACTCTACGAACACTTGGATGCGTATCTAAGTGCCAACCAATCCAATGACCACATAAAACAGGTATATATTCTTGTAGTTTTTCGTACTTAATTTCCTGACCTTCCAGCATAGGTGCTTTATATTTTCCCAGAAAGTAATTAATCGCATTATTATAATCCTTAGTAAGATATAGTACCTTCTTTTTATCAATATTCACATCAGGTCTAAATGGATGTATTTGTTTTATGTTGTCCTTTTTAATATTCTTAATCCCAATATGTTTTAAAAATTCTTCTGATGATGTATCATACATATGTGTCCATCCTTTACCAGAGTCTTCATTTGTAAAAAAATCATTATCTCTATCAATTACGTACTCTATTTTGTTTTGTAGAACTACATATTTAGCACTCTTATTTAATTTTTCTGAACTTTCTTCCCCACTTAAGGCTTCTATGTCAAATGGCTGATACAAAACTTTAAATATTTCATAAACATCTTTTTCTACATCATTACTATATGTTATTTGCATCATTTTTTGAGATTGCTCATTCCAATTCTTAAAAAAGTCATCTAACTTTTCATCATCCCCTGAATTGTAGGCTTCTACTAATGCCTCGTGTAATTCATTTTCAATCTCAAAGCTACTTTGAAATTCTACTAATTCATCTAGTTTTTGAAAAACATTATCTAATTTTTTATCTTGCTTATGCTCAGAATGATGGTCTATACTTTTTACTAAATCACTGCTAACATCTTCTAACCCTAAAGAAAAGCTCCAATTACTTACAAGTATAAAAAATACTATTGAAATGGAAAAACACCTTTTTAAATTATTCATTAATTTGTTCCTCCTATAAACTAATTTTTTTCTAGTCTATATTATGTGTATTTTAAAAGGTTAATGTATATATTTCTTTTTTGCTATTATAGGTTGTATATACTTTTTCCGAAAATAGTTTGGCTTCTTATGAATTTTTTATAGCGACTTGCTTAATACAACACTATGATAGTTTGTCATATCCCACTTAATCTTCTCCGCATCTCTGTATCCTCTTTTTTTATAATAGTCGATCAAATGATGTGCACTTTCTGCAGTATCTAATGCTAGCTCATTTACACTTTGCATATTTTGTGCATCATTCTCAATAATATCCATCATTCTACTTCCTATCCCACATTTTTGTAACTCAGGCAAGACTGCAAACTGCCCAAACTTTGCAACAAAGTCATTGTTATACCAGTTGCTTACGTCAGATGGTTTTGGAGTATATAGCGAAACCGTTGATACTATCTTGTTTTTATAAATCCCTACATAGCATTTATAGGCATTTTCTATTCTCTTTAGGGTTATACTTTCATCTTGATAGGTTGCTACATATTTGAGTCCCATATCAGCTAAGGCCTTATAGGATTTGTGCAGAAGTTCTGTTAACTCTTCAATTGAATCCTCTTCAGAGATCAAGCGAAACTCTATACACTCTTTATCCTTAAAGTAAAAGGTATGTAAATCATTTTGTTTCATTTAATCACGCCCCAATGTAAATATTCTTTCAAAATATTGTCTTGTAATTTAGGACAAGAATTTAAAGGTTAAAAATCCTAAAAATGCAAAGCATACTGTTAAAATAATTATTTCTTTTTTTGTCAATTCTTCACTCTTTTCGTAATCCTCACGTAAACAGTTTCCAATAAATCCTCCTAAACATGCTCCGTATATTACCACATAGCTTATTTCTTTGGCTATAAAAAAGTTAATTATAAAAGTATATAAGAACATTAATACCGTAATATGTAATATTGATATAAACAGATTTTTCCCTTCCTCAAGCTTTTTTTGCAATAAAAATATTTGTATGAGAAACATAGTTGTAATAATAGATGCAATTGTAAAATCTTTAATTGTATTTGTATTATTATAGAGAAAATATAATATAAAGGAATATACCAGAACCATTAATATTTTTTCTATAAGGTTCTTTTTACCGACACCTAAATTCAAGTAATCACGCTCCTAGTAAATGACTCTACTAATTCAGTCTATACTAAAAAATTACTTTGTAGAAGAATTTTAATTTCATTCATCAACAACAATATTAATTATATAAACTTCGCAAAATCCCTTTGACTATTTTTGTTGAATTTTCATATAAATTGTCGAACGCGAAAGTAGACCACTCTTTTGAGTGGCCTTCTATTCAAAAAAATATAAAAGCAGGACTAATTATCCTGCCTTCAAATATATCTAATTAAAAGTTAAATAGAGGGGTACTTAAGTAGCGTTCTCCGTAACTAGGAATTATAACCACTATTTTCTTACCTTTACCTAATTCTTTTGCCTTTTTTATTGCTGTAAATATAGCTGCTCCTGATGATATTCCAACTAGTATTCCTTCTTGAACTGCTACCTTTCTTGCAGTTTTAAGTGCATCTTCATCCTTTACCTTAAATACTTCGTCTATTATATCTGTATTCAAAATTTCTGGAATAAATCCAGCTCCAATTCCCTGTATTTTATGAGGACCTGGTTTTTCCCCTGATAGTACTGCTGAGCTTTCAGGTTCAACGGCTACAACCTTAACTTTATCTATCTTCTCCTTTATTACTTCACCCACTCCAGTTATTGTTCCACCTGTACCTACTCCAGCTATAAACATGTCAAAATCATTATCCATTTGATCTAGAATTTCTAAGGCAGTATTCTCTCTATGGGCTTCAGGATTTGCCTTGTTTTCAAATTGCTGTGGCATAAAATATCCCGGATTTTCCTTAACTAATTCTCCAGCCTTATCTATAGCACCTTTCATACCTTTTGCACCCTCTGTTAAAACTAGGTCAGCACCAAAGGCCTTTAAGAGCTTCCTTCTTTCAATACTCATTGTATCCGGCATAACTAAAATGACCTTATATCCCTTGGCAGCTCCAATCATAGCTATACCTATTCCAGTGTTTCCACTAGTAGGCTCTACGATTGTACTACCTTTCTTTAGTATACCTTCTTTTTCTGCCGCTTCAATCATACTGAGTGCTATTCTATCCTTAACGCTGCTTCCAGGGTTAAAAAACTCTAGTTTCAAATAAATCTCTGCACCATTCTCGGGATTTAGATTATTAAGCTTAACGATCGGTGTATCTCCTATTAATTCAGTAATGTTATTTACAACCTTCATATTCGACCTCCTCCAATTCATAGTATTCTTATCGGAATTTATGGTTTTATTTTATTCTATATTTCTTAGTATGTCAATAGTCTAATTTTAATATATGGAAATTTTAGTGAAAACTTTACTTTATCTATAGAAAATGCAATAAATCTTTTACACTTTCATTCCTTAAAAAGCCTTGAAACGCTGACTATTTAAGAGTTCAAAATATAGATTTGTAAAGCGCTCTATACAGTTTATTTATTACTGATTTTTTTATGTATCTAAGTTTTATAAACAGGTTAAATTAATAAGATAGGACAAATCTTTTTTAATTCATATATACAGGAAGGTCTTTATGAAAAATAATATGATAAAAATATGCTTACTAGGAGTTTTTACTGGCCTGTTAAATGGTCTGTTTGGTTCTGGCGGGGGCACTCTTTTAGTTCCTGGAATGATATTTCTACTTGGAATTGAAGAACATAAAGCCCATGCTACAACTATCTCAGTAATTCTTCCACTAGCTATTGTAAGTACCTACATATATTACAGATCTGGCATAATGTCCCTAGGTATTACTCTAAAAGTAGCTATGGGCGGTGTAGTAGGAGGATATGTAGGAGCTAAACTTCTAAATAAAATTCCTAGTTCTATTTTAAGAAAAGCATTTGCTGTTTTTATGATGATAGCAGCTTTTAGGATGGTGTTTTAAATGATATTCTCTATTATAGGATTCTTTTCGGGTATCATAAGTGGTATGGGAATAGGAGGAGGTACAATACTTATTCCAGCTTTGATATTCTTTACAGATTTAGTGCAGCAGGAGTCACAAAGTGTCAATCTTTTTACATTTATACCCGTTGCCACTATTGCAGTCATAACCCATATTAAGAACAAAAATGTTGAGAAGTCCATTTGGTTACCTTTAGTTTTAACAGGAGTTATAGGCGCTTTTATTGGCTCAAAGCTTGCTGTAAAATTATCCTCTAATTTCCTTAGAAAAATATTCGGTATATTTCTATTTATAATGGCCATATATCAATTCTTTTATAAAGAAAAAAAGGATGCCTCAGAATAACAAACTTCTAAGGCATCCAGAGGCTGAACTCATAGTTTTTTATGAAACAGCCTCTTTTACGATATAATTATCTATCCTAATGCAACTAAAACACAATCATAGTAAACATATTTTAAATTTTTCGATTCTGCTAGGTCTATAACATCTTCATCAAAGGTTCCTGGTTGGAACCAAACATAGTCTATTCCAGCATTTGCTATATCTTCAACCGCTGACTTACTTACCTTTGGTGGCACCACCATATCTACACAGTCTGGCTTTACTGGTAAGTCAGATATACTCTTATATAGTTTCTCCCCATTGATTTCATCATATTTAGGGTTTATACCATAAACCTCATAACCTTTATCCTTTAACTTCTTAAAGATCTTGTATCCAAATTTGGATTCATTTGGTGACGCTCCTACTACAGCCCAAACCTTTTTCTCTAACATTTCACCTTTAATTTTTTCAATATTGTCCATATACCTATTCACCCCTCTGGTTATTAAAAATCTATTCTACTTCCTATATACCCACTAAAAAAATAAATTATCAAATATTATTTCTAATAATACAATTATTACTTCCCTATTCCTCAATTACTTTTCCATCGTGGATTGTAAGATACACTTCATCTTTTTCCTCAATAATAGCTTTTCCATTACTAATATCCGTTATCCTACTAATAAACTTATTGCTCTCATCGGGCTTGCAATAGACAAATATATTAACCTTATCATCGTAAACAGTATCCTTAATTATGTATTCGCCATTCATTAATTCGTTTTGTATTTTCCCATGTAATGTATAGTCCATTCTTAACAAATATAAGTTATTTACTACTTTCTCAACAACTTTCGCCTCATTAATAGCAAGCTTTGCAGCGCTTGTATATGCCCTAACTAAACCACCTGTTCCAAGCTTAATTCCTCCATAATATCTAGTTACAACTATTACCAGGTTCTTTATCTCTTCTTTCTTTAGCATTTCTAATATAGGCACTCCAGCCGTTCCCGATGGCTCACCATCATCACTGTATCTTTGAATTTCATTATTTTCACCAATTATATAGACAGGAACATTATGGGTTGCATTCCAATGCTTTTTCTTAATTTGTTCAATGAATTCTGTTGCTTCTTTTTCTGAGGTTACAGGTTTTGCATACCCAATAAACTTCGATTTATTGATAGTTTCCTCAGCCTCAGCATATTGAAGCAGTGTTTTGTAATCCTTAGACATAAAATCACCAACCAATTCTATTATAGTCATGACACTATAAAATTTATTAATCTTTAAGGTGTCATTACTTTGTTATACTTTTTCTTTCATATTTCTATGTAATTTATCAAATACTATATATAGAGACTTCTAAGTAAATTTTTATTTATACATATCAAAATATCCAATGCTTCTGGAGATTTTTGTTGCACATAATTTAAAGTTTTGACTGGAATCTCTATATAGCTCTAATCTAGATTTATATATAGGAGTGTGATCAACGTGCATATAGTTTATCATTGTGTTACTGGATGTCATTCTTCATCTGCAGCTGCTGCAATGCACCTAGATTTATTGCCAATAGACACTAAACCCAGCTATCATGACTTAATAAAGGTTCCTTTTTATGATGAATTGGAAGAAACAGACCGTGGCCGATTAATACTTAGAGGAACCGACAGTAATGGCAATAAGGTTTATACCCTCAGCAGAAAATATATTCCCCATCTCGTATTACCGGTAGTTTGTGATACTTGGAAAATGTTTAACCAATCGGAAGATGATCTAATGCTCATAAACACACAACCAAGTGTTAATGGCTTTATGAAATTTGGCGGATACCTATCAAGAAAACTAAAGTTCACTAAAGTTGGAAAACCGATTGTGACTAAGGCCACACTTTATTCCTATAATAATATTGCAGATATAGTAAAGAATACGAAGAGCTTACTTAGCTAATTTAAATTCAATACTTTTTATAGCCTCTAAGTATGCTCTTTTAACGTAATCTTTTTGGCCACCGCTTTCTAGTAATTGATTTAAAACCTTAATTGATGTTTCATTTCCAATCTTCTTAAGGGCTTTAGCAGCGTACTGTCTAACTTGTGGTTTACGGTCATAAAGAGCTTTATGCAAAATAGGTACTGCCTTTTCGTCTCCCATTTTGCCTAAAGCAGAGCAGACCATTCTTCTAACGTTACCATTATTATGTAATATATCTTTAGTTAATAAACCAAGTAATCTTAAGTCCTTTAATTCGCCGACTAACCAAATTAGAGCGGCCTTATCCTCGTGATTTTTTATGCTTCCATATCTTCTTGCGATTTCATTAATTAGTGCTTCCACCTTTTCTCTTGGTTCTTCATTTATGAATTTTAATCTTTCTTCCTTTGTTAATTCTAATATCCTATCTAATAAGCTCTTTTGATTTTTCTTCAGTTTAATTTTTCTTAGCTGAATCTTTGCATTAATTATATGCTTTTCTACCTTTTCCATGGGTATATTTCGAATTTTGCTTATTAATTCCATACCCTTTCCTTCTTTATATAACAGGTATGTTATGATGCAATCATCAATTTTATCTACATTATCCCATGATATTTTAAAATCCACCATGGTTTATCACCCTTTTATAATACTAATCTTCAATGACATATTGTCTGTATTTATTATAATCTGCTTCGCCTAACTCTGTTTCTAAAAAAGTTCCATTTGCTTCATAACTTACATTAGATACATTAGTTTTTTTGTGTAAATATGAGTATATTTCCCCCTTGTCAAAGGGAATAAGCATTTTACATTTTATCATATCATTAAATACATGGCCTTTAATTGCTTTTATTAGATCTTCAATACCATAACCAGTTAAAGCCGATATAATAACGGATTCCTTAGTCATTGGCATTATATCATTACTAGCCTTATCGCATTTATTAAATGCATAGAGAGTTGCCTTATTAAGAGCTTTTAAATCCTCTAAAACCTCATTAGTAACTCTAATCTGCATATCATAGTTATCATTTGATGAGTCAACGACATGGATTAACAGATCGGCCTCTATAACCTCATCAAGGGTTGCTTTAAATGCTTCAACCAAATGATGAGGAAGTTTACTAACAAAACCTACTGTATCTGTTAATATAAATTCACTTTTATCCTCTAAAACTATTCTTCTATGATATGTATCTAGGGTAGCAAACAGCATATCTTCAGAATAAACCTTTTTACCCTCTGATTCTCCTATACTTAAGTCAAGTAGCTTATTCATAAGTGTAGACTTTCCTGCATTAGTGTATCCCACAAGTGATACAACAGGTATTTTATTCTTTTTTCTTTGGGCTCTCTGAACTTCCCTATTTTTGGCTGATTCCTTAATTTGTCTCTTTATATCACTGATTCTATCAAGTATTCTTCTTCTATCAATCTCTAGTTTTTGTTCTCCAGGACCTCTTGTTCCTATTCCTGCACCGGTTCTAGATAATGATCTTCCTAGTCCCACTAGCCTTGGGAGTCTATATCTCAATTGAGCAAGTTCTACCTGAAGCTTTGCTTCCTTTGTTGTAGCCCTTCTTGCGAATATATCTAAAATCAGAGTAGTCCTATCTATGATTGTTACTTCTATAACCTCTTCAAGATTTCTAATCTGAGAAGGTGATAGTTCATCATTAAAAATCACTATATCTGCATCTAAGGCAGTGGCTACCATCTTTACCTCTTCTGCTTTTCCTTTACCTATAAAATAGGCATTGTCTATCTTATCTTTATTTTGAATAACCATATCGAGTACTTCAGCTCCAGCAGCCTTAGTAAGCTCTTTAAGTTCTTCCATTGAATCCTCAATTGAAATTTCATTTCTTCTTCCAGTATTTATTCCTACTAGTACAGCTCTCTGCTGATCATCATTTATAATTTCATTGTTATCTTTCAATATCATATTTTCATCATCCCTATTCTTTTTTTATAATACTATATATATTATAATCCACTTTTCCAATTCTTACATCAAATTTTGCCAGAAATAATATTTTGATCAAAGAAAAAACTTTACTTTATGTAGTATCAGAGAAAATGAATTAAAAATTATAGTTTTGTTCTATTTTCTTTTGTTTATTCAAGTAATTAATGCTATAATTGTATATGATTTACAAATTTTAGAGGTACTCGTCTTATATTTTTTATTCATCTCTTTTGTTTGAGAAGGTTAGGGCAGTTATTAAATTCTTAGGGGGTTAACAGCATGGATGATAATTTTCAAAAAGGAAATGATTATGATTATGTGGGATTTTGGGCAAGAGTCGGTGCATCAATTCTAGACTCGCTAATCCTTATACCACTTTTATTCGTCTTTTATAAGGGCTATACATATGCTACTGAAAATCAAGTTATTTGGCCTGTAATAGTTATCTTCTGTACTTCTCTTTCTTATCAGTTATATTTTATTGTTAAACACGGTGGTACACCTGGAAAATTGATAACCAATATGAGAATAATAGATGAACATGGGAGTTATTTGTCTATTCAAAAGGCTATTATACGCTTAATCCCATCAATTCTGACATCTCTTCTTAATTCAGTAGCAGTTTTTGTAATAAGCCTAGAAGTAGCAACTATAATCTCATTATTAAAAGGGCTTGTTTCGCTTTTTACTTTCGTAGATGTTCTATTTGTAGCATTTACTGCTAACAAAAGAGCAATACATGATTACATGGCAGGTTCCTATGTTGTTACAAAAGATTCTCTATTTAATCAAGATGATAAAACATTGGAAAGTTAAGTACTTATTTACTAACAAGAACTCAAGGTTATTTTTCCTTGAGTTCTTTATTTTGCTCTTCCTCTATTATTAATATAGCATTACTAATTTGACGTCCTGGCTTCGTTATAACTTTTCCATTATAGTAAAGCCCACTGGATGCACCGCCATCAAGATTCATTGCTTTTTCACATCCTAATTTCACCATCATCTCAGCCAAATCATTAATTGTTGCTCTTCTTGTAGTAAGCAGTATTAGCTTTTTGTCCTTTGTAAATCCTATTGCACTCCTTGCAGCTGCAATCGATGTTATTTTTGCTTCTGAAAATCTCTCCTCTTCGAGATTTAGAGTGACCTTTCCATCCCATACTAATCCAGGACCTGCCCCTACTGCTCCATCTACTTTTTTCCAGAACTCATCGTTTTTATGCTTTGGATATAAATCAACATTATACTCTACGGATCTACCTACTTCGAAGCGATCAAATATTTGATCCTTTATAGATCCATATAGGTTTATAACTAGTCCATTTTCAGGTATATCAACGTTTCCTTCAGTTATTTCAGTAATCTTTCCATCCTTTACTATTACATTAGTACCTAGATCGCTTCTAACCTTTTTTCCGCGCTCAGGTGTATATACTATTACACTTTCTCCTCCCTTAATAGGAGTATGATTAAGCCAATATCCATTCCAAGAATACTTCCATTTTGGCTCTCCATTGTAACCTCGTATTCTTGGCATCAATATATCAATATCAACATTATTGTCTTTATCAAATCCAAATACTGATCTATGGCTACCTGTATGTAATATCTTACCCTGTACTACTAAAACTCCATATGGGTCTTTGTCCTCAGTATATGCTCCAAAATAAGTACCATTAATTGCAGCAACAGCACCATTGCTATTAGCTATATTCTCAATAGTATCAACAGCTCCAATAGTTCCATTGGCTAATGCTGTCTTAAGCTCTATTTTGGAATTTTTAAGGTCTATTGTTATTACTTCGGCTTTGATTTTCTTGTTATTAACATCGAAGCTTTTTGACTCGTGGCTAGTTGGTGATACTAAGTTATTGCTACTTTCTTGCATTCCGTTTACTTTAGATAAGTTTTCCTCACAAAATCCAGTAATAAATGCGCTTGTAATCACTAGAGTAACGATAATTGTAACTATTCTTTTATTCATCTATTACCTCCAAAATCTATTATTTTTCATATTATATTAACCTTCATTATACCATACTTACTACCATAATTTTGAATTTTCCAACCTCAATTCCATTTATATTTATTTTTGTTACTATTTTCCTATTATTTTCCTGACATTTTGTAATATAATAGTATTATAGAGGGGATATTTTACCATATATGTAATTCTTTTGCGCTAAGCATTTAGAGATTTGGGATTGGAGGTGATAGACTTGGGTTTTATAGTTTCTATAGAGGATAACCACCTATGGAAAGGAGGATAATAAAATGTCTATTATATCTCTTGAAAGTATTGCTACAGGGGTTTTGCTTAGTTGTCTTACTATATATGTGGTGAAATATATCGAAGTGGCTACAGTTAATATAATAAAAAATAGAAAATTGACTAAGGTTATAATTTCACTTGACATTCTAATATTCATCATTACTTCTTTGCTACTAATTGATTGGGTTATCTGTAAAATTCAGCAGGTTAATACTCTTCTAAAACTACAATAGAAAAGAAATTGAGAATATAATATATCTCGCTCCCCTCTCTCTTTTACTACTATCAGTTTATTTCTTCTAATAATCTTGAGCTTTCTCTTTAATGATTAAATCCAGTTATCTATGTTCTAATTATCTATTTTTCTTTCTTAGCAAAAAAATAAATTAGGGACATTAAGTCCCTCATGATTAGCTGTTTTTTTGAAAAACGACCTATAGAAAAGCAGCCATTATTTTGTGTCTATTTCTTTCGCTGTGCAACTATATGATATTTGTCGTCATCGTCTCCACCCTTCGGTAGTACCTCAAATCCATTCTCTTTTAGCATATCAAATAACAAACCTGAATTATCAGCAGCATTTCTGTCCATTGTGATGATTAGTTCTTCACCTTCACCAACATCCTTTATTATATCTTTAAGTTCTTTACTTGAATCCATACCAACATCTTCATTCAAATTAATAAATCTATCTACCATTTTGACCTCCTAGATAATTTTTTCTCTACTATTTTTTGTATTGTTTATTTTATTATTCTCATTAATTTCTCCAACAAAAAATAAGGCAGAAAATCAATCTACCTTATTACACATTTTAATAATTGTAAGTCTTTTTTTCATTACTTAGGCTCACCTTGAATAACTTTCTTCATTTCATCTATAACCCACTTAGATGGTGCTTCCTCATTCATAACTAATATTACAAAGTTATCTGCTAAGGTCTCCTCTGGATGAAAGGTATAGTCTGTGTTTGTTCCTATCTTTTCATAGAAATCTTCTAAGTCCTCTTTATTAGCTAAAACTATTTTTCCATCCTCATAAATCGGCTCAGGTTTTCCATCTATCACTTCTATAGCTAACATTTCATCTATTAGTGTTCTAAAAAAAGAACCTCCTTCATAAGCCGCTGAAGAGTAAATAACCGGAATAAAATTGTAGGACTTACCATTGTAAGTACATTCTATATAATAGTTGTTTAGTGGAGCATCGGGATTAGAAATTTTCAAATCTTTTATTTCATCAGGAAACTCTAATTCTTCACATCTTTTATAATTTATTATCCCATATAAGTCATCATGCAAATCTTCATTATATCTAGAATATACATGGAAAAGCTCGTGAATTATCAGATTTCTCAATCTATCATCGCTTGTTTTCGCCACATAATCTTCAGGTAATACTATACAAACGCCTCTCGTATAGGCAGCTCCACCCTCTTCAGTCCCATTAGTTTTTATAAAACCAATTTCTTCTGGAAGATTCAACTTTAAGTCTGCAATCCTTTTATCTATATCTTCTATTGCACTACTAATTTTTTGCTTTTCTGAGTCATTCCAAGCTAATACTGCATCTTTATAAAATTCTCTTCTTTCTTCTAAGTTTAATGCAGTATCTGTTTTTAGCTTAGCCGCATAGTCATAGCTACTGAGCCCTTTTATATAATCATCTTCTGCAGCAAGGATGTTTACGCCTTCATCCTTATTTAAAAAAGATATTTCAGAATCTCCAAGTTTTAATTCTATAGACTGTTCTTGCTTCTCACCTGCATTACATGCCAATAGCAATGAAGCTGTCATCAAAATTATTATAAATAAAAATATACTCCTTGTATTTATAGCCCCTCTTCTCATGAAAAGTCCTCCTTATTTTGAAAAAATCCATATTTTCCCTCGAATATATATAATATCCTAAAATCATAAAAAGTCAATCAATGATTGCATTCAGACTCTTTTACAGTAATTTATCTAACTCTTTAATAATAGAAAAACTAATACGCTAAATAATGACAAAACATAGAAGCCTTCGATTACTCCTCCGAACTTGCTTCCTGTTTTTATCAGTGGTATAGATAGCTTCTTATCCAAAATTGAATACAGTTTCATATAACCATCATATTTTTTCAAGATCTTGTGTAGACCAGTTTTCTTTAATATTAATGGCAAAGTCGATATTGGAACTCCACTATTGGTGAATATATCAGCTAGATACAGATGACTGAAATATCCTATAAAGAAGGCTATAGAAATACCATAAATATGTAATCTCTTTTCTAAGTATCTTACACCAACTGTTACCAATATAAGACCCGCTGGTGAGTGTAAAAAAGTCCTATGTGGAAATATAGCTATAACGAAGAATATGATTCCCCATATTATCCCCTCAATATTTCCGCCACTTAAGTATATACATATACCTCCAATGCTTAAATACACTAGAGTCATAAAAATCTTTTTTATCCTAGCTGCACCAGTATTTATGGCCTT
Organism: Wukongibacter baidiensis; assembly: GCF_050888315.1. NCBI lineage: Bacteria > Bacillati > Bacillota > Clostridia > Peptostreptococcales > Caminicellaceae > Wukongibacter > Wukongibacter baidiensis. The sequence goes on along the minus strand of NZ_CP138202.1, from coordinate 5,812,226 downwards.
TAATCCATCTGTTAAAATAGGTATGTATATACGCTCACCTATTTTAACTCCATTGAGGGCCAATAAAAGTAATAAAGTTATACTGACTATAAGCCACTTTGAAAAAACACTTTCATAGTACATGTATACTCCTATCATAGCAGCAATTATACTAAAAAAAGCAAATGCAAATATCTTTTTTAATAGCTTCTTGGAGTTGTTTATAATTCTATTTGATGTTTTAAAAATTGGATTTCTATTGTTTATTATACTATGATCTGAATCGGCGTCTGGAAATATTGCACCTATTGCAGCTGCCAGAATCCCTATAATCATTGCTTTGTTGTCGGTAAAGTTTATTATCGTAATTGTAGGTATTATACAAAGTACAAGATAATATAACACCCCAAGGGCGTAGTGGGTTCTTCCCATCATGAAAAATCACTCCATAGAATATATATGTTAAGAACACCAAATTCTTGATCCTCAAAACAATTTTTAATTTCAACAAAATAGCTGAAACCATGGAATCTGTGGCTTCAGCTTATTATTATAACTATATAATCTGCATTGTCAACTGCTAGGACGAACAAGGTTAGTAAGTACCTTACTTCTCCTTTTTATTTCTGTTTTTCATATTTTCTTGATCATATCGGTTATTGATACTTAATAAGCACTCTTCAAAACTTTTTTCACATTGCTTATTAGACTTCTTATTTGGTTCATGCTTATACTTTTTCTTCAATGAAAAATCTGGATAAAAAAACGTTGCCATCACTCTCACCCTTAAAACTCCCTTTTTTCTCTTTTATTATAGGGTTCGTATTGGTAAGAAGTTTTGGGTACTTCAAAGAAAAAATTTTCTTCATATTTTTTTGAAGTTTATTCTCCTATCTATTATCCAGTTCCTTCGCTAATTTAACCATTTTTATAAACTCGGTTCTATATCCTTCAACATCTTCTCCCTTATTCTTCTCTGCTATCTCAATAACATTATCATAGCTTGAGTCAGCTTTAAACTCGGAGTCTCTTAGAAGCATTCCAAATTCCGCCACTGCACTTGAAAAGTTAAAGTCCTTTGAAGCCTCTTTAGATATTTGACTCTCTAGAATTGGAAGCTCTATTAACTTGCTTACTTTTCCATCGGGGTCTTTATATCTTAATTTTATATGCATCAAGTCATTGCTGTCCTTTAGTTGTGGATTTTGATATTTCAATTCATCGGTGCCTTGTATCTCTTCGTCTAATCCAAAGGGAATTAGCTCATAAAAAACCGTTACAGTATGACCAGAACCGATTTCTCCAGCATCTTTTTTGTCATCATTGAAGTCTTCATTATTTAATAGTCTATTTTCATAACCTATCAATCTATAGGCCTTTATCTTGCTAGGATTGAATTCTATCTGGAACTTTACATCCTTCGCAATCGTAAACAATGTTGACCCCATTTCATCTACCAATACTTTTTTTGCTTCCAATATATTATCAATATATGAATAGTTGCCATTACCCTTATCAGCTAATAGTTCGGCCTTTGAATCCTTAAGGTTTCCAGTTCCAAATCCTAAAACACTTAGAAAAACTCCGTCATTTCTATTTTTCTCTACAAGTCTAGTTAGGGCGCCATCGCTTGATGGACCCACATTAAAATCACCATCAGTTGCCAGTATTATTCTGTTATTTCCATCCTTAATAAAATTTTCTCTAGCGATCTTATATGCGAGCTCTATTCCTTCGCCACCGGCAGTGGAACCTCCAGCATGTAGGTTTTCAATCGCATCTATTATTTTATCCTTATTGCTTCCATCGGTTGAATCTAGAACAACACCTGCTGCTCCAGCATAAACCACTATTGAAACTTTATCCTTCTCATCTAACTGATTAACCAACATTTTAAATGAAGACTTTAGCAAAGGTAATTTATCCTGGTCATCCATTGAACCCGATACATCTAGTAAAAATACCAGATTGCTAGGTGCTATTTTTTCACTATCGATCTCCCGGCCCTTTAATGCTACCATAGCCAAATTATGTTCACTATTCCATGGACACTTGTTAATCTCATTTATTATGGAAAATGGCTCATCTTCCTCTGGCTTTCTATAATCATATGTAAAATAGTTAATCATTTCTTCAATTCTCACCGCATCCTCTGGAGGCATCTCTCCATCCATTAAAAATCTGCGAACATTGCTATAGGATGCAGTATCAACATCAATAGAAAATGTTGATAGTGGATTCTGCAAAGAAAGCTTAAACCCGTTTTCTTTTATCCTTGCATATTCTTCAGTATTCATCTCTTCTCTTTCATACATTGGTTCAGAAGTCATATTATTTGCCAATCCCTTGTCATAGGCAACCTTCTCTTTAGGTGCTTCTTGTTTTGATTCAACTGCGTCTTCCTTTTTGCTAGCGCATGATGCTAATAAAAATATAACCATAATTATTGATACTAACCTCAATACTCTTTTTCCCATAAATGCCCCTCCTCTAATAAAGATAACTTAAATACTATTTACTACTATTTTGTTCCTTATTTATTAAGACGATTTAAATTTTATAATGTTCCGAAATTTTTAAAAATAAAATAGAAAAAACTAATGGCAAAATTCTACCATTAGTTTCTATTTCCTTTATTCTATCTGTTTTGTTGTCTCCCATGAACCTAGCTTTCTTAACCCAAGTTCAGTAATGTAAATCCTGTTTTTTCATCACGTAACCGTTTAGCATGGACTCCTAAAATTTCCTGTACAATAACTTCACAACAAATCCAAGACTTAACACCATTACGTAGGCAACCCATAATTGTGCCTCCTGATCTACCTAATGCACCGTGAATATGTAGAATTGGCTTTTCATCTTTATCTGGAGCTATCACTCCCGTTGCAATGGTTTCATGTGCTTCGTATATAGGTAAATCCATCGGCCGTGGTGGATTTTCCGATGTTTTTCGTGGTCCAACAATAATTTCACCCTCCATTAGGGTTCCAAGCATACTTACATGTGCTGTAGAAATGTTGTTATCCATTGCAAATTTTTCTATACAATCTGGTATCATGTCACCTTCTTCAAGACGAAGCATAAATACCCTGCCAAGCTTTCCCTCTGTAGCTTTCACCTTAAAAATCCTCCCCCTATAAATAGTAGATATATTATAACATATCCGCTATAAAAAAAATAACCAACATTACTAGAAGTTCATGTTGGTTATTTTTATATTCTTAAAATCTATTTGTACATATCATCAATTGTTTTTTGAATACCTTCATCCTCAAGGAACTCATCAAAGGTTGTCTGCTTATCAAAGATTCCATTTGGAGTTATTTCTATAACTCTATTAGCAATAGTCTGAATAAACTTATGGTCATGAGATGTAAACATCATTGTTCCCTTAAAAGCTATTAGACCATTATTAACTGCCTGAATAGATTCTAGATCAAGATGGTTAGTTGGTTCATCTAGAACTAATACATTTGCACCTGAAAGCATTAGTCTTGAGAACATACATCTTACTTTCTCTCCTCCAGAAAGTACGCTTACACCCTTTAATGCCTCATCACCTGAGAATAACATCTTTCCTAGAAATCCTCTAATAAAGGTTTCTGACTTTTCAACAGAATATTGTCTTAACCAGTCTATTAAGTTCAAATCAGCTTCTTCAAAATATTCTGCATTATCCTTAGGTAGATAAGAACTCTTTGTTGTAACTCCCCACTTAAATGTACCTTCATCTGCTTCCATTTCACCCATTAATATCTTAAATAGAGTTGTCCTTGCCATCTCATTTTTCCCAAGGAAAATTACCTTATCTCCCTTTGCAAGGGTAAATGAAACATTGTTTAAGACTTTTACTCCATCAATGGTTTTACTGATACCATCAACAGTTAAGATATCTTTTCCAGCTTCTCTGTCAGGAGTGATTCCAACAAAGGGATATCGTCTTGATGATGGCTGAATATCATCAATAGAAATCTTATCTAATAATTTTTTCCTAGAAGTAGCTTGCTTAGCTTTAGAAGCATTCGAGCTAAATCTAGCTATGAAAGCTTGAAGTTCTTTTATTTTATCTTCCTTCTTCTTGTTTTGTTCCTTCATCAGTCTTAGTGCTAATTGACTAGATTCATACCAGAAATCATAGTTTCCAACAAATAGTTTAGCCTTACCAAAGTCTATATCTAGCATGTGAGTACATACCTTGTTTAAGAAATGTCTATCATGGGAAACAACGATAACTGTATTTTGATAGTTTATTAAAAACTCTTCTAACCATGTTATAGTTTTAAAATCCAAGTGGTTTGTAGGCTCATCCAGTAGAAGAATATCTGGGTTACCAAATAGAGCCTGTGCTAATAGAACCTTAACCTTTTCACTACCCTTTAGTTCTTCCATTTTTTTATAGTGTAGGTCCTTATCTATTCCTAGACCTAATAATAGTTTCTCAGCATTTACCTCTGCTTCCCAACCATCTAACTCAGCAAACTCAGCTTCTAATTCCGATGCCTTTATTCCATCTTCTTCACTAAAGTCTTCTTTTTGATACAGAGCATCCTTCTCTTGCATTATTTCATAAAGTCTTTTATATCCCATAATAACGGTATTTAAGACATTATATTCATCAAATTCAAAGTGGTTTTGCTTTAGTACAGCTAATCTTTCACCCGGTGTTATAGCTACATCCCCTGTATTCGGTTCAATATCTCCAGAAAGAATCTTCAAAAATGTTGATTTTCCTGCACCGTTTGCTCCTATTACACCGTAACAATTTCCTGGAGTAAATTTCACGTTTACGTCATCAAATAGTTTTTTATCTCCAAATCTTAATCCAACGCCTGTAACTGTAATCAATTTTATTTGTTATACAACTATATAGAATGAACTTAAAGATCTATACTTGTATAACATCCTCCTCTCAGTTTATAACTAAAAGGGGCTGTCTCATAAAGGAATCTTGTGAGCACAGCCCCAGGGTGTTTCAGAATGAATGAAGTTCAAGGTTATTAAATTTCAGCGGTTTGGCTAGTACTAATGTACGTGCCAAGTCGATGAAATTTTAAATAACGCAGAAATTCGTCATTCTGAGACACCCCCTTTATACCAACTCATTATATTATACAACCTTTGTTACAATAATTGAATACTTTTTTAAGTAATCTTTTAAATTGGTATTTGTATCCTATAAATCATTCTAGATCCTTATAGTTTTTCATTTATCTAGGCAATAAAAATAATATAGTAAAAAAATGACAGATACTTCCTCCTAATACGAAAAGATGCCAGATAGCATGGTGATATTTCATCCTACGCCAAACATAAAAGACTGTTCCTATTGTATATAGGGCTCCTCCCGATACTAACAACACTATACTAGTTTGGTTCATTGCCTGTATCAATGGCTTGATAGCAAATATAATCAGCCATCCCATGACTATATAAAGAACTGTTGAAAATATTACAAACTTCTTGACCCAAAATACTTTAAATATGATTCCAACCAAGGCTATTCCCCATACAATACCAAATATAGTCCAGCCTACATAACCCCTAAGTGAAATCAATGTCAATGGTGTGTAGGTTCCTGCTATTAATAAATAAATTGCTGAATGATCACAGATTTCAAAGATATTTTTCACCTTACCCTCTGGAAAGCTATGATATAGGGTTGATGATAGATACAGCAATACCAATGTAGCTCCATAGATACTAAAACTTACAATATACCATATATCTCCATAGATTTTAGCAAAAACAACTAAAACACATAGAGCTGCAATAGCTAAGCCCAATCCAATTCCATGCAAAATAGCATTAGTAATTTCTTCGCCCTTTGTGAAGTTCTCTATATTATCCATTTTCTTCTCCTTTTAAATAATTTTATTTAGAAGAAAGTTCTAAACCCTTATTTTGTATCCTTATGTAAGATGTTATATTTTTATAAGCAATTTATACATTTCATATTATATCATTTTAGATCCATACGACATACAAAAAAAAGATAGAGTTTCAACTCTACCTTATATTTTTGCATTAACATTCTTATATATTTCTAAACCAACTTGCTCTTTATAGTACTTTAAAAAGAAAGCTGAAACAACTATTGTAAGAAACTCAGCTATAGGAGTAGCTAACCACACTCCATTTATGCCACTGAATTTTGGTAGAATTAACAGCCCCAAAATTATAAATATCAAACCTCTACATAGGGTAATAATTGTAGAGAGTTTTGAGTGCTCGATCGCTTGGAAATAGATTGCTATTACCATATTACAGCCCATAAATAAATAGTTTAAAAAGAATATTCTTATACCACTAGATGCAATTTGTATTACTTCTGGATTATTCTTTAAAAACAACATTACCATTTGCTTACTAAATAGGAGTCCTGATAGACAAAAGCCTATTCCTAAAATCACAGACATTTTAACAGTAAGCTTCAGTGTTTCATCTACTCTTTTCTCTTCATTTGCTCCATAGTTGTAGCTAATTATTGGTTGTACTGCTTGGGCTGTTCCCATAAAAATCATTAACATTAATGGATGAATGTAATTGATTATACTATAGGCAGAGACCCCTGTTTCACCTAGCATTTTCATTAAAATTAGATTATGTACTATAGTAACTACAGAAATACATATCTCTGCTAAAAAAGTTGGTAGTCCATTCTCAAAGATTCTAATAATGTCCTTTTTATAAAATCTTGTCTTTACAAATCTTAGCTTTCCTTTTTGGCGTAAAAAGTACATTAATAAAATGATCAATCCTATTAAATTCCCTGCACCTGTTGCTATTGCTGCACCTTTAACACCCCAATGAAATTTGAAAATAAACAGATAATCTAATATAAAATTAATTACCCCTCCAAGAATCATACAAAACATAGCCAACTTTGGCGCTCCATCATTTCTTATGAAGCAATTGATGGCATTTCCTAGGGTAAATATTATTGAAAAATATAGAACTATCCTCATATAATCCACTACTAAGGGTAGTATTTCATCATTGGCTCCTAAGGCATATGAAAGTTTTTCAATATTTAGAAGCCCTAGTATTGTAATAGTTAACATTATGACTACCGACAATACCATAGATTGGGTAAATATACTACTTGCTTCATCTTCTTTACCTTGAGCCAGCTTGATAGAAACGATTGTGGCTCCTCCAAGTCCAATTAATAGACCTATACCAGTAAATACAGTAAAGACCGGTACAACAATATTTACTGCTGCTAATCCATTACTTCCTATGCCGCGTCCTACAAATATTCCATCTATAACAACATGTAATGCCATTACCAGCATACCTGCAACTGTTGGAATAAAATAATTTAGAAATAGTTTTGAAATCTTGTCATTTCTTAAATCTAAGCTATTGTTCATAAAAAAACAACCTCCTTACCAATAGGTTATAGAGGTTATTATAAACCTTATAGTAACTATAAGGTCAAGGATTATTTTATTGGCACTTGGATCTCTAGAAAAAATTCTTCTTCACTAGCTATGACAGATGTATCAATTAAAGAAATTTCAACGGCATCACCTGTAATAGTATAATTATTTTCATCTAAATATTTGAAAAGCTTTTTATAGGTTTTATATGTTTCTGAGAGTAAGCCCCTATGATATATACATGCATATTTATTGGCAGGCAATACCCTAATGGACTTACTCTTTGTTGACGCACTATCCTCCACAAAGAAATATAATGCTTTAAACTTATCAAAAATATTGTTTTTCAGACTTTCCTTAGATATTATTACCCCGATATCACCAGCAAAAAGTAAAGAACCCTTTTTATATAAATTTTGTAATTGATTTATATATAAGAAAAATTCTTCGTCTGGTACTAATTCATCATTTGTATTAATGGCTGCAATTTTTCGCTTAGGCAGCTCCTTTATTTCTATGTCGTCGTAACTCTGCGTATTAATATAGTTTCTAATAATCTCAATTTTTGTATCAATTTTATCCTTTATGCTGGTGTATTCCTTTATTTTAATTTCAACTATCTCTTTTTGATTTTCAAGCATATTTAGGATATTATTAATGTCTTTTTTTTCTAGGTGATCCTTAATATCATTTAAACTCATTCCTAAGTATTTTAGATATTTTATGGTCTGTAGTTTTTCAAATTGATCTATAGAATAATATCTATATTTATTATTTTTATCTATTTTCTTAGGTTTTAGAAGCCCTATTTTGTCATAATATCTTAGAGTTTGCGTTGATATATTATGCATTTTTGCCATTTCGCCTATTGAAAACTTCATTTAGCTATCTCCTTCTTTAGTGATAATCTATCACCAACAACCGGGCGACAAAAAATTAATACTATTTATCAATACGAGTTACATTCTTAAGATCTAAAGCACCGCTTTTGTCTTTTCTAAATTCAAGCGTTGCTTGGCATTTTTCTTTGGTCTGAGGCAAAATGATATTGATGTCTTTTATGATTCCTTTTTCAAGGAGTTCTTTGATCATATCTTCTGTAACTTTCTGGCAATAGAGATCAAGAGTATTTTTCCAAACAGTAAACTTACAACCCTCTTTCCAATTACTACAATAGAAAGCCTTTCTATTTTCTAAAACCTCTCCACTTTCACAAGAAATACAATAGCCTAATGCATTCTTACTTTTCTTCCTCTTCACAGATTTTTTTGTTTTTTTATTAGGAATATCAGAAAATTTTTCCCAGACATGTGCATTATTATTTAGTCCTAATACTTTAGATGCATTCTTTTTTATATATGACTCAAGTTTTTCCATATATTTGTCTGAGTCTATTTCCCCACTGGCCACCATAGTTAAGCCTTTTTCCCAGCTTGCAGTTAAATCTGGTTTAAGTAACGAAGGAACAGATTTACTAATTACATCATATATCATTTCCCCCTTAGTAGTTGGAGATAATATCTGTGTTTTTTTATTAAGATTAATATATTTAATTTTCTGCAGCTTCTCTAATATCCCGGCTCTTGTGGCACTTGTTCCTATTCCTTGAGCTTTTATTTGTTCTCTTAGCTCTTCATCCTCAATGAGCTTACCTGCATTTTCCATTGCCAAAATCATAGATCCAGAATTATATCTTTTTGGTGGAGTGGTTTGTGATTCTTTGATATTAAAATCAATAATCTTTACTTGCTGTCCTTTTTTTAGTTTTTTTAATGTTTCTATGTTATCAACTTTTGAATCTTTATTTTTTTTATCATAATTTAATATTTCTAAATATCCTTCTTCAACACATACTTTTGAAGATGTAAAGAAGCTTTCAGATTTTATCTTTGTAGTAATGGATAACTTACTAAATACTGCTGGAGGATAAAATATTGCTAAAAAACGTCTTACCACTAGCAAAAATATACTTTTATCATTTTTAGGCAATTTATTGAAATTTCCTAATCCTTGTCCTGTAGGTATAATCGCATAGTGATCCGTAATTGACTTATCATTTACATATTTTGTCTTTTCTAATCCTTTAAATTTTTCACCATCTAATATATCTTCAACAAAACCATTAATCTCTTGATCTTTTTTCTCTAAATCACATACCTTCTTTATCCCTAAAAGACCTTTTATATTTTTACTAATTTCCTTTGCCACAGCCTTTGATAAGACCCTTGCGTCCGTTCTTGGATATGTGAGCATTTTCTTTTCATAAAGCCCTTGTACAATTTTTAAAGTTTCATTTGGATTTAATTTGAATTTTTTTGAACATTCATTCTGAATTTCTGCTAAATTATATAGTAATGGTGGATTTTTCTTTTCCTTTTTTTTCGTCACAGATTCAACTATTGCAGTCAATTCATCATTATCCTTCTTAAGCTCTTCAATAAATTCTTCAGCTTTTTCCTTTTCTTTAAATCCAACATCTTTGAATAATAAGTTAGACATATAATACTTTGAACCCTCTACTGATTTCCATTCCCCATTATATTCTAAGGAATCCTCAAACTTAAAAGAAGAGTTTATTTTATAAAATGGAGTCTTTACAAATTTTCTGATTTCTCTTTCTCTTCTAACTACCATCGCCAGTACACAAGTCATTACTCTTCCTACCGCAATAACAGTATACTTTTCACCTAGATATTTGCTAACGGTTCTTCCATAAATAAGAGTTAATAATCTGGAGAAATTTATCCCTATCAGATAATCCTCCTTAGCCCTTAAATATGCAGAATCTGATAATTTATCATAATCATCTAATGGTTTAGCTTCTTTGACACCTCTTCTAATTTCATCTTCTGTTTGTGAGTCTATCCATACTCTTTTTTTATTTTTATTTTTTACTCCCACTTTTTCATCTACTAATCTATATATATATTCTCCCTCTCTCCCGGAGTCCGTACATACATATATTGTGGATATATCATTTCGTTTCATTTGCTCCTTTACAATATTAAATTGCTTTTTAACATTCTCTATTACTTCATACTTATATTCCTCTGGTAAAAAAGGAAGATCATCTAATATCCATTTTTTATACTTAATATCATATTTCTCTGGATAACTCATATTCACTAAATGTCCAACACACCATGTTATAACTGCTTTATCTGATTCCAGATATCCATTTCTCTTTGTTGCTTTAAAGTTTAATGCTTTTGCAAACTCCATTGCAACACTTGGCTTTTCTGTTATAAATAATGATTTACTCATATTAACATTTCACCTACACAGTAATTTTTTCAATAAAAATATCGAGCAAGTATTATGCTCGATACTATACAATTTTCTTAATTTTTTATGGTAATCTTTCATACTATATTATAAACTATACCCATTTATTTTGCAAAATGTAGATTTAATAAGTGCGTTCTATATAGTTTAACAGTATTTTATCAACGCTCCAAACTTGTAATATATTTGTACAAACTTAATATATTTAAATAAATATGGACTATGAAAGGAGTTAATTATGAATTTTCAACAACCTCCAATTGAGCCACATCTTACAACAATATCCTTAGATCCAGAAAATCAAGGGTGTCCCATTCACTTTATAAAAGAGTGGATTACTCCAGAACAATTATTCTTTTTGAGAAACCATTACGATTACCCTCAAATTACCCCTATGTTCTTTACTCTTCCCTTTTATGGTTTAGTTCAAACTCCAGGTTTCTTCCATTATCAACAACTACTCGCCATGCCTAGTAAAACCATAGTATTTCCCTTAGAGTGCTCAGGAAACAAGAGAAAAGAATTTAAACCCGACACCTTTGGTACTCAATGGGATGACGGTGCAATAAGCCAAGGTTCATGGACAGGAGTCCCTCTTAGAAATCTCTTATCCATTGTGGGGCTAAAGCCTTCTGCCAAGGAGGTAGTTTTTGAAGGTTATGATATCGGAAAGATCCCAGGATTAGATGGTGAACATGCCTTCGCAAGGAGTCTTCCACTAGAGGTAGCTCTCCACCCCGATACACTCATCGCCTATGCATTAAACGGAAAGCCTATTACATACAAACACGGATATCCAATGAGATTAATCGTTCCTAAATGGTATGCTATGGCCTCAGTAAAATGGCTCAAAAAAATAACAGTTATTGATCACCCATTTGAGGGACCATATCAAAAACTCGACTATCAATATTTTCCAAATGAAGATAATGATGAAGATGGAGTCCCAGTGACAACTATGAAGGTCAATTCTATTATTCAGCAGCCCTTACCCCAATCAAGGCTAGATGCTGGTATCCATGATATCTATGGAATCGCTTGGACGGGTGAGGGAACAATTAATAAAGTAGAGATTAGCTTTGATGAAGGTAACACTTGGGAGAAAGTTTTTTTGAGACATAATTCTGGTCATTCTTATTCATGGAGTTTTTGGTCCTATAGGTGGAGTGCATCAAGAAAGGGCCAATATACTATTATGGTACGTGCAAGTGATACAGCAGGAAGAGAACAGCCCTTCAAGGTTGAATGGAACAGACTTGGATATGGATACAATGGTGTGTCGGTAATTAGTTTAGAGATTGTTTAAAATATAAAATCTAAGCTTCAATTTTCTTTCATTTATTATATTCATTTATTATAATAGAATTACATTCAAAAAAAGTAGAGCCTAGGCCCTACTTTTTTATGTACTGCGACTTCAAAAGTCCAGTTTAATTTAAATTGTTATTTTATTGTGGCACTGTTAAACTTAATTGTACTATACCAAATGTAAAGCCCCATACAACTACTGACAATACGGACCCTACAATTGCTGTTTTTATTCTATTCATAAGTATTCCTTCTTTCACTTTCTTAGTTTATTTATTTATTATACAAAACAAATGTTAACATTTTATGTACAAATTATGATTTTTTTGTTATTTTGATGTTAACTGAGATTAGTAGCTTACCCCTTATAATGATTATTACCCATAATATTAATATTAAACCTATTATTTCAAAAAAAAGAAAGGTAGAATTAAATCTACCTCTTAGACTGCTAACAAACTCGACTTTCATTACTACTTTAGCCTTATATCAAACTCTCTCATAAATCTAAGTTTTCCTCTATACTCTAACTTGCCTGAATCGATTAATGATCTAATTCTATAATCAATAAATGCATCTGTTACTATTTGACCGGAGTTACCCATAACAGATCCTATTACTCTGGCAGCCTTAAGAAATTCATCGGGTGTGTATTTTAATATGTATTTATCATAATATGTCTCATCTTCACAGATTACTTTATTATCTATATATATCCTTAGCACAGCTTCATTTTTTCTAAGCTCATTCCACTCAGATATAAGAATTTCTTTTCTACTATTATCTATTAGAGAAACGCTTTTTAAAGCTTTTCTTAATTCCTCTAGACTGCATTCTGCCGTAGCCCTTGGTCTATATATTTCACCTTTGAGCTCTTTCATTATATTCTTCGAAACCGATACTTCATAAATCTCATTTTCTTTAAATCTACTAACTAAATACCTTAGTGCAGTCTGTTCCATAACATTCTCCCCATGCCAGATAATTATTTTGCTTTCTCTCAAAATATCTAGCTGAGAAGTATAGGTTAATTCTATTTCTTTATCAATATATCTATCCTGAATAAGCTCAGAGTATCCCGTTGCTTTATATATTTTATTAAACCATTCAGCTCTTTTATCTATGTTATTTTCAAGTTCATATATACATCCTATAGAAAGGTCTTCCCTAAACTTTCTTACTGAGCCATAATATTTTGATTGGATATTAGATTTTAAAAGAGTTTTTAAACTTCCATTTGCAGAATCTCCTATGGCTATGTGAACATAATTATTCATATACTCCTCCACTATATTAAATATGAAATATACTCCATAACTATATTAGCATTTATCTACTACTTTTTGTTCTAATTGGTGTGAATCAACAATTTTGCGGAGTGAACTGTCAAAAAGCAGGAATTTTAGTTTTCAAAAATAGATCTTATATTCTATATACTTATTCCTGTTTTTGACTTTTCAACTCATTATAAATAACTATTATTTGATCACGGTATTTTGATTCAGCTTCTATATGTCCCCAGCCACCACTAAACTGAAAAATAACGCCATAAGCTGAGCTATGATATGACTGAATCATATGGGGGATTTGCCTATCCTTCAAGATTTCATCCATTAGTTTAGCTTCAATTTCATTAGACAAAACAAGTATCTTTTCGTATTTGCTCATCAAATCACCCTCCTCTTATTTATATCATGAACTCTACTTAGTTAACTTAAAGTATACTTATTTTGTTTTTACCCCTTTTTCGCAGAAATAAAATGTTTTATTATGGAACTTTCAATTTATATAGAGATTTGAAGTTCTAATAATTACTTATATATTCTTTATAATGTAATTTTAATAGCTTTATTTCATAATTTTAATAGTTTCTTAACACTGAGTTAACCTTACTTCGATATAATATTAATTAATGATACTCCCCCACAACCCTATATATATGGCTTCTGCATATTTTGCAGAAGCCAATTGTGTTTATTCTTAAAATTTATTAGTGGAATTGTAGTTTTTATTTATATTCTCGATAAAATCACTTACATTTTTTCTACTTTTAAATATATAATCCTTATCTTCTTCATTATCATTAACTTCTCACACTTTTCATAAGACTAGTATATCTCTAAATTTCAAATGCTTAATCTAGGTGAATAGGACTATTGTAAAATTAGAATTTCCCGGGTAATACCCTCTATGTTAAAGAATTTATTAAAATCAAATAATCCCCTGTTTCTTTAATTCTATTATAGCCTCTTTCACACCTATCTTTACCGCAGTACAAATTATTAAAAGATGTATTCAAGAAAAAAAAGGGAAATCCTTCTTGTGTTCTCCGTTAAACCATTCTTTAGTATAAAAGAATCTTTTTCAAGTTCCACCAAAATTTCTCTTACGGATTCAGTAATCACTAGTCATTGCTATGAAAATCGATATAACCTCTATTAATATAGTTTTAGTGCAATAAAAAATAAATAGTGAAATACTATCTCGACTAAAAAGACAATCAAGGATAAGGTTTTAACCCTATCCTTGATTATATTAATCTTAATATTCCATTACTTCAAACTGTGAAATTTTATCAAAAGCTAAGTAGTCTTTTCTGTTTGCAAACGGTCCTACATTATAATTCTTGTTGAATGTATAGTAAGATTCTCCAGCTCCATTACTTCTTCCTTCATACCAACTAATAAAGCTATCTACTTCCCCCATTGATAAGTCATATTCGTTTATTTCTCCATTTGTCATGGTAATTCTTAATAATGCTCTACCTCCGTTACTACTACCTTCTGGTGTAGCTGAAGCTTCATTTGAATTCGAACTTTCTTGACCACCCACAACAGCGCATACAACATAATAATATGTAGTACCATTTTTAACATCACTATCTGTATAATTTGTTCCTGTAATATTTTCTGCTATTGTAGTATATGGTCCACCTTTAGTTTCTGATCTTTTTACAGTATAACTTTCAGCATTTTTTACTTCATCCCAAGAAAGATTTACTTCCCCATTCCCTGCTGTTGCTATTAGATTTGTTGGTATATCTGGAGTAACTGAACCTGTCGGTGTGAATTCTTCAACCGCATCGGTACAGTAACCCCCAGCTACTATATCTCCACCGATTGCATACAATTTATTATTAACTTTAGCCAAACCAAAGTCTCTTACTGGTATTTCTTTACTAGTATTCGATGACCAAGTATCAGTAATTGGATCATATGCCTCTACAATTGAGAAATAAGCAGTATCATGACCACCTATTGCATATATAGTCCCATTTAATACTTCTGCTTCTAATCCATATCTTGGTGTTGGCATATTGCTCTTTGAGGTCCAGATATCCGTTGAAGGGTCATATTCCTCAACTACATTTAGGCCAGAACCAATTGACCCTCCTATTGCATATATTTTGTTGTTATATACTGCTGTTCCAAAACTATTTCTAACAGTAATCATATTTGACTTAGTAGTCCATATATCAGAAGCTATATCATATTCTTCAACAGTACTTACTCGAGAACCTAGTGTAGATCCACCAATCGCATATATTTTTCCATTTACTACTGCTGTGCTATGAGTATATCTTCCTGCTAACATATTTGTTTTTGAGACCCAAGTGTCTGTAGTAGGGTTATATTCCTCTACAGAATTCATTAACCCGCCTGTTCCATATCCACCTACAACGTATATCTTACCATTTGCAGCTACTGCCCCAAAAAAGGCTCTATCAGATGGCATATTGGATTTTGTTGACCATGTATCTGTTATAGGGTCATACATTTCTACTGACGAAGTGTAATTCCCATTACCATCAATACCACCAATTGCATATATATTTCCATCTAATGTTACTGCTTCAAATGCGCGCCTCTTTGTTGGTATACTACTCTTAGTTATCCAACTTCCTAAACTCTCCTCAACAGAGGTAACTGTAATTGATTCCATCTTTCATCCCCCTATAGTCAATTGTTTTTAATGTGAATTATGTTTAAATATACTTTTTCTCTTCTAAGGAGCAATCCGCCGGCTGGTTTGCTTTTTACAATCCTTAGTATACTATACATTTACTTGTAAAACCGGCTGAATTCCGGCAGTTTTCCGGCACACTTTCAGCGGTTTCTAATTTAGCTTTATATGCTTTTAGTCAGTTAGCTATATACAATTGTTTTTTAAGACATAATTGCATTTGACATAAAAAGGCCCGGGGATAAACCCAGGTTTCTACATTAAATTGTTCTTTAGTAATATAAAAAATTATTCACACTTAATATCTTTCAGCTTATGTAATTTTATGGTAAAATTATAGTGGTATTATGTAGCTTATCTATGTAAAACTAATTCTGAAGTAACATAAGAAGTTAATTTATTTATAAATTCGTCTTCTCAGTTCACACTTCCTGACTAGGATACTGGCTCTCAGCCTATAAAGAAAAAAATATCTAAAGGAGTGATTAATATATACTTTCCTAAAAAATTATTTGCAATGTTTTTAACATCTCTTTGTTGTATGCTTGCTATGAAGCTTATAGTATTTAAAATGATAAATCCAATACTATCTAAGTTCAAAAAAAAGTTTCAAATAATTTTAAGTATTATTCTCACAATATTTATTGGTTTAATTATACACTTCTTGCCTCTAAATAATAACTCATTCAACATAGAATATCTAAGTGAGATTAGATTTCTTATAATGTTTTGGCTCATGTTATATCTATCTTGGAATATAAATATATTAAAGAAGCATGGTTCTTAAATACTATAATTTTTAAAAATTATAGTATTTATACATATAACTTTCGTTTGTTTTCCAAAAGGTATTTCCTGCAGCGTCTTTAGATACTATTCTTATATTAAATTCCAATCCGTCTGATTTTTGTATTGCTACTATAGATAATATATCTCCAGCTTCAATAACAAACCTTAAGGTATGTCTTCCACTTTCTTTTATTCTGAATTCTAAAGTAACTTTATTATATCCATATGTGTGTAATCCCGATCTATTATAATGATAATCCAGTCTCTTTCCATATTCATCATAAACAGCTAATGTAAATGGTGAACTTTTGACATCTCCTACGTTATCAATTGTGACTTTGAATTGTGAATCCTTATATGCTCTTAGACTGCTAGGTTCTACTTTTAATATTTTCAAATCTGCTCTAGCCATAATTACCTTCTCCTTTAATCTTATTATTTTTAATTATAAAGAGCAGTAGGCCGGCTTGTTTTCTTTTTGTAGTCCTTAGTATACTATACATTTACTTGTAAAACTGGCTGACTTTCGGCGGTTTCTAATTTAGTGAACTTCTAAGCATAAATGTCTCTATGAGGACAAAATAGCGCCTAAGCCCTATCTATTCTAACTAATACTTTAGCATCAAAAATGAACAAGGATAAGAGCAAAGTCTTATCCATCTTTTATATAAATATCCAACTTTATTAATCTATTTATTATCTTCTCCCTCGGGAACAACGTTCAAAAGATCTTCCTTTGGTACATTTACATAATTAGCAGGAACTTTACCAACTATGATTGTCTCAGCTATGGGAACCGTGGACTGTACGGGCATGGTTTTTGATGTGAATGGAATAATCGTTTTAACTTGAGCATTTACCGTTAGGTATATTTTATGCCTTGTTTGGTTTATACCAGACTGTTCGAACTCTGTATA
The DNA here is from genome assembly GCF_050888315.1 of Wukongibacter baidiensis. Classification (NCBI taxonomy): domain Bacteria; kingdom Bacillati; phylum Bacillota; class Clostridia; order Peptostreptococcales; family Caminicellaceae; genus Wukongibacter; species Wukongibacter baidiensis. The sequence goes on along the minus strand of NZ_CP138202.1, from coordinate 5,794,603 downwards.
AAAATCTACATTAACCCTTCCGATTGTGGTAACTTCTACTTTTATCTTTGGACCATACTGTGCCAATATCTGGCTCTCAAATATATTACCTAGAGGAATCCTGATCATTGTTTCTTCCTGTGTTCCGATCTCCTTCATTCTTTGTTGTACCTCTAAAGCCACATCTGCAGCTAGATTGTTCATCATTATTGTATTTGACTGCATGAAGGTAATATTCCCTTCACTGTCGGTTCTTATAAAGTACAAGTCCTGATATCTTATGTCATCGGTAATCTTTTTACTTATAGATTCATTTATTGCCTTCGAAGCTATTTGCTTAGCTTTGATTTCAGCTATTGTTAAAACAGTCGGCTTAATCTTTTTATCTACTAACATAAATCCGTAAATTACTAAAAGTAATATAATTATCATAACTATATATGTATATGCAAATAACCTTCTGTTATTATTCATACCCTTTTTATACTTTTGCCTGGCAAACAAAAAAATCACCTCCTATATATAATATGAATTCAAAAGGTGATTTAGTTCTAGAAGATTTATATCTTCTCATATTGTTGGCAAAATTAATAAGCTAGTAGAGTAACGACAGTTTTCAAGCTCGAGGCTTTTCTAAACCCTTTCTCTTCTTTATTTCAGCTATGATATAAGTAATAAGTGGCAAGATCACATAAAAAGGTAATGCATAGTAATACCATATTTCATTATACTCAAATAATTCCATTATACCTTCATAAGAAAACTGCGCTACAGTGATCGTTAATAATGCAGTTGGAAATACTATGAATCTGTAATCAGAACAGTTAAATATCTTAGCAATACCTTTACTAGCAACCATCAGATGTACACTAACTTTAATAAAAATTCCGATTATAAACGAGACACCTGAAAGTATTTCTATTCTTTGAAAGAATCCCTTTACACTTATTCTAGCAAACGTGGAATAGGATGGAAAGTATAAGTTACTTGTTTCATATATACCCAGAACTAAACTTATTACAAGTGACATAGATGTTATTATTATTCCACCAATAAGAACCCCTATAAAGTATATCTTATATGGTGATTCTCTCTTTCTAAAGTTTTTGAAAACACTACTCAAGAGTAGTAATTGAGCGAATGGAAACATAAACGTCTCAAAAGCACCTTTAAAAACCGGACTCAGACCATTATTTAATATGGGTTTAATATTATTTATTTCTATAATTGGAATTAGAAGAAACAATATAATGAACATATTTGCAATATATATTAATGAAAAGAGATTTGCCCATCTTCCTAGTACTTCTATTCCTTTTTTCACTATGTAAACACCTATAAGCATTATACTAATTTCGATTGCTATTTTAGGAGTCTCTGATAAAGAAACTGTGCCTATGAACTCACCAACAATTATTGGAGAGTTGCTAAGTTGCTCCAAGTAAAACAAAGTAAGCAGTACTATTAAAAATCTTCCGATATGTCTTCCAAAACAGATTTCAATAATATCAAACATATCTTTATCATGAAAAATATAATGCATTCTTGCATATATAAGTCCCATTCCCAGCCCTAAAATCGTTGCTACAATATTTGCTAACCATATATCTTTTTCCGCGGATGCTCCTGAAACAAATATTGAATTTGTTCCTATAATAAAAAGAACTACAATTAGCACTCCTTGTTTATCTGAAATCACTTCTCTATTCATTGTGTTCCTCCATAAATCCTTATCTAATTAGTATCTCAATTTATTAGAAAAATTTGCATACTAAATTTCTGCATAATAATCTACCCAATTTTTTAATCAAATTTTTCATATTATGGATTGAATTCGAACATAAGTTCGTATATAATATTTATAAGCATTTCTTTATAAAAAAAATCAAGAAACATTATAAAGCTTTCATGTCAGTTCTTCCAAAGTTTTATACAATATATTTTCAGGAGTGTTAATATGGAAAAATCAATCTATTTAAAACATTATGATGCAATAAAGGATTTAGTAAATGCGCTTGGATGCGATGATACTGACAATTATCTTCGTGATAAATTGTCAGACTCCTCAAGGGAAGTAGCCAAGATAAGGGAAAGAATACATAATCTTATGGAATCTATTACACTTCAATCCAACAGCGATGAAAGGATGCATCTTCAGTATGAACTACAAGAAGCTACAGATATTCTTAATAGTCTACTACAAAACTTAAAAACTGCTGATGAAATGTATCTTTGTTATAAGTCATACATAAATTGTAGAACATGCCATTGTTAGGCCTTTTTACAAAAAATTAATGAGGGTGTCTCACAATGGCAAATTTCTGTGTTATTTGAAATTCACTCATTCTGAAACACCCTTGGGGCTGAACTCATAGAAGATCTTTATTAGACAGCCCCATTTTCAAAATCCAATCATGTTCATCAACTGCCGTTTTCAGTTATTAAATAACTCTTTTTTCATCCAAGGACTTCACCAATACTCTCAGTTAATGATATAAATAGTATATGCATAATAAAAGCTATAACACTAGTTCCCAAAAGATAAATAGCGTATATATCGGTACTAATGTTTAAGTAAAATGGAGTAGATATTAACATAATCGCTTCTATAATTAATATTCCCTTCCATCGAAAAGTAGCTTTTTCCACCAATTCATTTAATCCCCTATTCTTTGCTATATCAACTATACCTTCAGCAATATAATATATCAAGACCAGCCTTATAATGACTGATACTGTTGAAAGAATCATAAATCGAATACTGTAATCGAATACTCCTAAGCCATCTAAAATATTATTGGCTTGATAGATATCGGGTATTGAAAAAAGTATCGAGGCCACTGCAAAAGATTTCGCTTTACCATAGGACCTGTGTTGATTTTCCAAGATACCTAGTGCTGATACAATTATTATATAGCCTAACAAATCGGGACATATATTAAAATTATTAAACCTAATATCAATAAATATAATTATTAATCCTCTAAAAAGTTTATTGTAACCCTCTTGATACATCTACCTTCCCCTTCTTTCTTTAATTATACTTACAATATCTGAATTATCAAAGTAAGGATTATAATGCATTTCACAATCTCTTATGTATTCCTCCCCATCTTCTGTTTCAACCCTTAGTCTTGCATATATTTGATAGTAGTTATAACGACGCTCATCTTCATTATCTTTGGAGTAGAACCTATTATTTATTATTATATTCTCTTCTTTGTTAAGCTTAATCGGAAATAGTTCTTGCCTTAATTCAACTCCATCTACTGAAAATAAATCTTCCACATCTCCTTTATATTTTGTAGAGTCATTTTTCTCTTTGTTTTCTACTTCTGTTAATTTATTAGACCTACTCTGTGGATAATCTAAGAATATGTAAAGAAAACCGTCTAAATACTTTTTTAGATCATAGTCAAATCCCATGATTGTTAAAGGTTTGTTAGCTTCAAAAAGCCTATATTGTCTGTTTGTACTAGAACTACCACTGCTTCTTCCTATAATAGGACTTTCAATATTGTTCGAATCCTCTTTATATATTATTACCTTTCCAATGTCCACCCTCTTTACTTCATCATTACTAAAGTGAGCAATTATTTCATTAAAGATATATTTATCTTCTTCGAGCTTTACTTCTTTAAATGCATTAATATTTATCTTGAAACGACCTCTTTTTAGCATCTGATGGTTAAAGGTCTCTACATCATACTCCAGAAGCTCAAATTTTACATCTTCAATACCAGGTATCTCAGCCCATCTTAAATCTATATCTTTATTTTTATTAATCAGATAGTAGATGTCAAAACTCGTATCATTATCTAAGGTCATTTCGTAGTAATGATTTAAAAAAAGCGGCTCAGAGAGCTGTTGACTATAGTAATAAATTAAATTTCCAATCCATGAAATAGAAATTAGTATTAATATTATAAAGATTTTTTTCTTATCCATAACCTCTTCTCCTTGTCTTTTATTTCGATATATTAAAATAGTGCTTAGTCATGTACCATCAGCTTATAATCTATTAGACATAACTTTATATATTCCTCTGACGAGTTTTGTCGATGGGATTGCCATTTTTTTCTTTATAATGATTTATTAGCATAATGCTATTTAAAGAGCTATTTGACTTTTACCATATTTAATATATATTTATAGTTAATTAGACTATACAAGAATAATACTTAGAGTTTCTACAATCTGTTTACCTTTAAATATTAAAGGAGTGATTAAATGTCGATTAAATATATTTGTAGTGAATGTAATAAGAGATATGATCCTAAAACTCTAGTTTTCAGGTGCGAATGCGGCGGAGTATTGGACCTTGATCATTTCGATTTTGAATTTTCTAATGAAGATATATTAAATAATGAGTGGAGCCTATTTAGATACATAAAGGCCCTTCCCTTTGCCAAAGAACTCAATCGCTGGAAAGAGATTACTATGGGAGAGGGCTTCTCACCTATTGTACCTCTAGATAAAAATACACCAGATATACTAGTAAAGGTTGATTATTTGATGCCTACACTGTCTTTCAAAGATAGAGGTGCAGTCCTTTTAATCTCTAAAGCCAAGGAATTAGGAGTGAAAAAGGTTATCCAAGATAGTAGCGGAAATGCTGGAAACTCCATAGCAGCCTATGCAAGCAGAGCAGGTATAGAGTGTGACATTTATGTTCCTGAAGGTACATCTGCTAAAAAGATTAAGCAGATTTCTTCCCACGGAGCAAATGTACATATTGTTAAGGGGTCTAGAGAAGATACTGCCCATGAAGCCCTAATGGCAGTGGAAAGAGGAGAAGGCTTCTATGCCAGCCATGTATATAATCCATTTTTCTATCAAGGAACTAAAACCTATGCCTATGAAATCTATGAGCAATTAAACTTCAGTATTCCAGAAGCCCTAGTAATCCCTGTAGGAAACGGAACCTTGCTTCTTGGTTGCTATTATGGTTTCAAAGAATTACTAAACTTAGGTTTAATAGATAGAATTCCTAAAATTATTGCAGTACAGGCTAGCGGTTGTGCCCCTATATACGAGGCCTTTAAAGCAGAGAAAAACTCTGTAGATGCTGTAATAAATACAGGAACTTTAGCTGAAGGAATTGCCATTGCTAAGCCAATGAGAGGAAAACAGATTCTTGAAGCTGTAAGAGCTACCTACGGTGAAATCATTACTGCGCCAGAGGATAAAATCGCAACAACGAGGAAATATTTAGCCGGAAAAGGGTTTTATGTAGAACCAACTACTGCCGCAACATTTGCAGCTTTCTTAAGTTATTATAAGGAAAATGACCATGGGATAAGTGGCAAAGTGATAATTCCATTATGTGGAGCTGGGTTAAAAAAAGATTAGAGATATTTAAATTGTTCGGGAAAATTAGAAGGGGCTAATCTCATAGAAACATATTTTGAGATCAGCCCTTTTTTCAAAGCAAATAGAGTTTAAGGTTTTGAAATCCTACATTCTGAGCATCACCTTTTATTGTTAAGATGACCTCTATATACATATTTTGAGCTTGCTTATCTAAGTTATCCATACTGTTTATATAACTACTTATTTCTCAATAATAATCTCTTCCCTACCATCATCTTTCATTATAATTTCCTTCGCTACCTCAGATGGTGCTTTCAGTCTACTTTTATCCTTGATATGACTGGAGTTTTCCCAAAATGGAGTATTCATACCTCCCATATATACAGCTGTAACTTTTATCGATCCATCCTTCAATTCCTTCTGAAGACTCTCGGTAAACCCTCTGACTGCAAATTTGCTTGCACAATATGCGGCCTCGTTGACCTTTCCTCTTAATCCAGCAGTAGATATTATATTTAATATCCTTTCATTTAAATATGGGAGCAGAAGCTTTGTAGTCAATATTGTCCCCTTTACATTGATATCTATCATGGCATCGATTTCATCTATTGTGACTTCTTCTATTGGTCCAAAACACCCTACACCAGCACTGTTAATTAAGTAATCTATATTCTCATATTTCTCTGCAATCTTTTCTGCTAGTGCCCTTACAGAGTCAGAACTGCTTACGTCATGGCTCATACATTCTGCAGATGCGCCGCTTTCTCTTATCTCTTTAGCTACACTCTCTAACTTATCTATAGTTCTCCCAACTAATATTATATGATTACCCTGCTCAGCATAGCACTTAGCAAGTTCTTTACCCAGCCCACTTCCAGCTCCTGTAATTAGAATTCTTTTCATCTTTTTTCCTCCTCTTTTCTGTCTAATCTGTGTTTAATATTTTATCAATAAAGTCAGCCATAATTTGTGGAGTTCTATCAAAAACATCCTCTTCTAAAACCCTTTCCGTAATCTTATGAAGGTCCTTACCCCAAGGACCAATATTAACCATTGGGATTGACAAGGTCCTTAGATCATCAAATGGTATATGATATAAGCTTCCCCAACCAGGAGTATTAGATTCTATTGTGTTGATAACTGAATCTGAACTTAGTAAACCTGTATAGCTAAAATCTGAAATTCCCATAAAGTAATGTCGTTTCTTATAGCTTTGTCCCCATTTTGTTAATGTAAATTTATTTACTATGTCGATGAATTCATCTTCCTTCGTTAAGCCTATATCTCTATTAGATATATGGGGATAGAATGGAGCTGAAACTGCTAATACAATTAAAGGCTCCTTATCATCTAGGAACTCTACTACTTCTTCTACCAATCTCATTGTTGCTTCTTGAATATTTATCTCACTATTAACTATTTTATCTTTAAAAATACCCACTAAATCATCGAGTTTCTCAAGAAATTTTTCACCGTGCTTTTCTAAAACTATGTGGTAAAGTTCATCATATGTTAGAACCCTTGGTTTCCATGGTAGTTTTTCAAATTCCTTTTTGGACTTTTTGCAGAACTCCCTATAGGACTTATTTATGTTGTCAATACATTCTCCAAAGGCCTTTTCACAGGTATCCTTTAACTTTTCTATTATTTCCTTTGGAGATGTATAAAGGGTTAACATACTAAAATAGGCAGCGGAGGCTTCAGGAATTGAAGCATCGTAACATTTTTTTCTATCACGTAAGTATACCCATGAGGGAGGTGGTGATGTTTCTCCATCTACACAGTCACAGAAGTCAACATTGAGTTCAACTCTTGTGTGTATCATTGAAAGAAGATAAGATGGGTTAAATCCCGTATATATTTGACCTATATGGGATTTCTTCCCCCTTGCATATATGACAGGCATAAATTTACCTACCGATCCCTCATAGATGATTCCTTTATCATCCTCTTCCTTTGAAAATGGTTCAGAATTTATAATAGATTTATATTTTAAACCATGCTTTTCTCTTAGTTTTACTAATAGCTTAATAGCGCCCCTCATGCCAGCTGATAGATTTTCTTCATCGGAAACCGATAAAAATAGCAGATTTCCATTAAATCCTTCAATAGAAGAGGCCTTGTCGGTCATCCACATTTGCATAGCGGTGCCGGCCTTCATATCTGCAGTTCCTCTACCAAATATCCATTTCCCGGATTCTATATCCTTTACTACATCATCATCTAAGCTTAACTGTTTAAGACCCTTCTTCAGCTCCTTTGGTTTTAAAGCGATATCCATAAGTTCACCATATTCATATATGTCTACTGCATCATGATGATTCATCAATACTACTGTATCATCTCCATTACCCTTTACTAGGGCCCATACAACTGAGCGTTTAAGAGGATCATCTTCTACTGTATACTTTCCAGCTAGCTCTGGATTTCTTCTATAATAGAGTCTATCAGTAAACCATTCATATATTTTATCTTCAATACCCTTCTCTAGCTTCGTTCCCGTATCGCTTTGAACTGACACAAGCTCATAAAACAATTTTTCAATCATTGCTCTATCATCATGATTAAATGTAAACATAAACCTTCCCCCTAAAGACTGTTTGGTAGTACTCTATTTGTATTCAACACTAGATAGTTAATTCCTTTTAGGAGTAGTATAAAGAACATTATTTTTAATATAATGTTAAGTAAAGATTCTACATCTACCATGATATAATAGCAATGTATTAACATTTTTTAGTATAAATACTTTATAAGGTAGTGGTAAATATGAATGAAAATGAGAATTATGACAGAGAAGATTTGATAGATTCAGAGAATAATGATTGTGAAGAAAATCATTCTAATTATACAGAAAATCATAAATCAAGGAAAAGAATCATTGCTTTAGTTTCTATTATATTAACCTTGTTTATAGTAGCTATAAAGTTCTCCCCTATCTCTAGTTATTTTAATAATATTACCGGAACTAACAGCAAATATAGTAACTATGAAACCCTTTATGACCTAAAAGACGAAGGCATTAAACTAGCCATCAAAAACAACTTTATACAGGATATCGGTATCTCCGATGAGTATGACGACTTAGTTTTTACAGTAGATAGTCTGATTTTCGATGGAAGAAGAATGGTACTATTCTACACAATAGAAAATAAAGGAGATCATAAGTATATCGAGTATTTTGATTTCGATATCCTTGATGACAAGGGAGAACATCTTCCTGCTAGCTATGGCCATCCCTATTACGACGATACCAACTTAAACGAGGTCAGAAAAATCCATGACACATTTGATTTAAGTCTATCTCCTGAAATGGAAGTTCCAGATAGTATTCAGATAAAAGTCAAAATTCGAGAATCTGTAGTCGATGTAGATTCTCGTAATGAATTCGTAGGTAGGGATGATGAAGAAGAATATTCTAGATCAAAGGAATTACCGTATACTTGGGATGTAACTATACCCCTTGATAAGGAGTTATTTAAAAATGAAAAGATCACCTACGATATCAATGAAACAGTAGAAATTGCAGGACAGAAGTTATACTTTGATAGGCTCACAGTTTATCCAATAACAAGTATATTACACCTAAGATATGATGTGAATAATTCAATGAACATATTCTCCGTTGAAGACTTAAGAATAGTTGATAATAATAGAGAATGGCAAAATGGTTTAAACGGTTTAATAAGTTCCAATCCAGACGATTTTAGAAGAGATCTATATTTTGAGAGCAATTATTTTACTAGACCAGACTCTGTTCATATTATGGGTAATGGCATTAAAGCAATTGATAAGGAAAAAATAGATGTAGTTGTTGACATAGAAAAGACTAAGTTATTGAATTCTCCTGATCGCGATTTCAAATTTCGTGAAGTAGAGAATAGACCTACTACTGATACTATATCATTAGTCTTTGAATATCCCGATGAGGGTTTATCATTTAGCTTTGATTTCAAAGATGCTGAAGGCAATATTCTACGTGCCGATTCACTGGGCCATTCATCAACTGAAAATTCTAGTCAAATTTTCTTTATGATTCCCAAGGATTTAGACTATGTAAATCCGATAACTTTGACATTGTCAAACTATCCAAATGTAATAAATAAACAATTTAAAGTAGAAGTAAAAGCAAAATAGACTTGGGATAACCCAAGTCTATTTATTTATTCTTCTAGGTATAGCTCTTTAACTTTTTCAGCTGCTTCCTTATGAAGCTTATCTGATGCTTTAAACAGTTCATCCATATTATTCATACTACCTAATACTCCATCTTTACTCTCTATATATTCTGTTATCCCTTTAACTGACTGAGTTGTTACAGGATGTGTTTCATCAGAAAGAATGTCCTTGTACACCTTATTCATTTCATCCACAACTCTGAATTCTTCATCGACTGTTCCATCAAATATGTTTGGATTTACTAGCTTCCATATGCATACCATATAGTTCATTGCCACATCATCAACGTTTGGTGACTTTGGATATTTCTTTAAGAATTCCTCATATCTAAATGCCCTTTCCTTAAGCTTGGCTACATCTATAGCAAGATACTCTTCTACAAGGGTAGGCTGATCAAGTTCACCGGACATAATATCTAAATACTCTATAGTCATATCTGTTAGATATTCAGAATACTCCTCCTTAATGGCTTTAAAATCGATTACAGGATAATAGCTTCCCTCAGCGTTATAGAGTCCGTATCCCTTATCGAATAACTTCTTAATACCGTCTGCACTCTTCTTATCTTCCATATTCTCTAATAAAAAGTACTTACTATCTCCTGCAAATACATAAGCTCTTTCAAATTTACTGCTATCCTTTTCATAGGCCTTTTTAATCTTCTCATGAATATCTATATTATTATCAGAATAGAAATAGTTAATTTCTTCTTCAATACCCTTTTTCTGCAGCTCAATAAGATATTCTATCATTCTATCAGCAGTTTCCTCGTCTGCTTTGCTAATATTATCATCAATAAAACCTTTAACTTCCCCTAATTCAGGCTTGTCAGCCACAAGGACCTCAAAATCCTTTAGCACACCTGTTTTTTCTTCTTGATTTGTCTCTATCTTTGTATTTTTATTGTTATCTATATTATTTGCCTCTTTAGCTGCACATCCAGTTAAGGCAACTGACAATAAAGTTACTATGATTACTTTCTTTACATGTCTCTTCATTATTCTTCCTCCAGTTCATTTATAGATCAGATTTGAGCTCAACCTCTAAGAAAAAATATTCTCAATGGCTGCTCCAGTATATCAAGTACCTCAATCCCTCATCTATATAGACGTCATATATTTTTCTTTTGTTCCATTTGTGAAATTTGCTCAAAAAAATAAATTGCTTAAACTGCAATCTAACATCTATTATATAATATTTTGATCTAACTATCTATGGACTTAATTCATGATTCTCTATGCAACAACCTACATTTTTGTAATAATATAGAACAAAGCACAACTAACAAGTAAAAGCTTGAATCAGATATTTATAATTCTTTTACTAATCTAATCCAAGCTCTAAAAATATATTAGGCAGTCTTCTCTTAATGTATTCAATGAATTCCTTAGATACACTGTCAATTTCTCCATGGGTTTGTACTATTGGCAGTTCCCAGTTTTGCTCGCATTTTTGTAAAACATCTGCGCATGCTCTAAAAATTCTTAGTTTTTCAATATCTATAGATAGATATTTAAGTGGATCATTCTCTTCATTAACTAGTTCGGGAAGGAGCTTTGCTAATTCTAGTTTATGTTCCCTGTGTATCTTATCTAATATATCGGGATATTTAACAAGTATATCTTCAATGATTTCTGTTAAAAAAAAGAACTGTGGATACACATAATTATTACTGTATACTGTTTCACTAGCTGAGTGTATTTGCCCTGCTATTATATTTTGATACAATCTATTAGTTTTTTCCATTGGACTTATATTTAACTCACTTCTAAGTAAATTTCCACACCTTTCATATTGCCTCATTGCTGCTACTCTATCGCCTGATAAATAATACATTTTCATAAGCTGTCTATGAATATCTTCATCTAAAGGATTGAAAAACAATAATTTTTCTAGATACTCAATTGCGTCGCTATATTTATTAAGGTTTAGAAAAATATCCGATAACTTTCTTAGGGTCTGAAAGTATATCCGTTGAAGCCTCTCCCTTTGATAGATAATCCAGTCATCAATTTCATGACTTTCTCTTATTTGAAGCCCCTGAAGAAACTCTCCATTGTAAATGTCAGTAAATCTTTCAGCCCTTTGCCAGTTACCACTCAATATTTCTTCTGACATTATTTGAAAATCCTCTAGATCGCATTTAAGGTCAGCTTCCTTATTTATTAAGCAATAGTTTTTATCATGACCAAGGATTATTTCATCCTCTATCCCATGCTCTTTAAAAACCTTCTTTATCGACCAAAGTGTATATCTTAAATTATACTTTGCAGATTTATCAGAACTGTCGCGCCAGAATAATGTTGCTATCTTTTCTCTATGAATCTTAACTCCTCTTTTTTCAGATATTAGATAAGCAATAATCCCTACACCTTTGCTGCTTATCATATTAGTTATTTCTTCATTTCCGATACAAATTTTAGGTTTTCCTAATAGACTTATTCTAAGCAAGGGTATCTCTCCAATCTGCTATTTCATCGGATATAAATAGTATTTTTCCAGCCTTAATCGTCCCAAGCACAACTATTTCATCTATCCTTTCAGCATTGTATTCCAAAGGATTTGTGTTCAAGATACATATATCTGCTAAGTACTCTAAATCTAGTTTCCCCTTTGTATCTTCCTGTCCAACCGCAATTGCACCATTTATAGTAAACATTTTTAAGGCTTCTAGATTAGATATCCTTTCTTCCTTTGTTGGGTGATTAAGAGCGGAGTAAATCCCTAGTAATGGGTTAATGGGAGTGAGGTCACTTTCTGATCCCCCTGCAATAATCCCCCCGTTAGCAATTATCGTTGCATTTGGATTTGTTCTTTTTGCTCTTATCTTTCCTAGTCTTTTTGCGTAGGTCTTTCCCTCTCCACCCCAGAAATACTCACAAGCGGGCTTCATAGACAATATTACGTTGAGCTTAGATGCTAATTCTATTTGATTTAGATTTGGAAGTTCAAAATGCTCTATACGCATCCTACTTTTGCTTGATGGAAATGCTTTCTTTGCCCTATAATAAACATTTAGGATTTGGCCTATAGCTCTACTCCCCACTGCATGAACTGTAGTATCCATTCCCTTTTGTATACCTGTAAAAATTAGACTCTCAATCTCATTATCTGAGAAGTATAACTCTCCCCTTGTTTTCTCCATGTCTTCATAGGGATATTCCAAGGCAGCAGATCTAGCCTGAAACGATCCATCTAAAAATATGCTTCCTCCTATTCTATTCAGACCCATTGCCTCTACTTTTGATATATCCGTCGTTTGAAAGAATAGTTCAACATCGATAGGAAATTTATTCATATTTTCATGAATTAACTCAGCATCTCTATCATGAAATAAAAAACCACCTTCCATGGCGTGGACTGTTGTTACTCCTTGTCTTATGGCATTATCTAAAGCAATATCTACACCTTGTTTTCTTATACTATCAGGAATAATTCCTAATAGTTTTTTTCTAGCAATAAAATTTGCTCTCCCCGTTAGAACCCCAGTTGGTATTCCTCTACCATCTCTTTCGATACCATCCAAATTGAAGGGCAAATTTAAAAATTTAAATGCCTGAGTGTTCACAATAGTTATCTGGTAATCTACAGTGGAAATCCACACCATTCTTTCTGACTCAGTTGAATCTAACTCCCACCTAGTTGGCATCCGAGATTCCTTGAGCTTTATCTCTTCAAGTCCGACGCATCTGATTATTAGACCAAAGCTACTCTCCTCAGCTTTGGCTCTTTTTATAGAGTCTAAAATTTCCTTAATAGAGTAGCAATTATTAAGACTATTTGCCAATATATTTAAACCCGATTGAACGAGATGTACATGACTATCAATAAACCCCGGCAATGCCCAGTTTCCCTTTATATTCAAGCATTGTGCTTCCTTTTCATATTTCTTATATCCATCATCCATTCCCATATCAGCAATATATCCATTACTAATATATATCCAATCCACTATTGGTCTATCAGGATTCAATGTTATAAATTTTCCATTGTATAATAACAAAGTGTTATCTTCCATCAATATCCTCCACCGCTTAAGATTTGATTCCTACCTTTCCTAATTCAACATGAAAGTATTATTTCCTTCAGATTGTTAACAAAGTTAACAAGATGTTAGGCTGTTAAGAAACTCGAAGTTCAAGGCGTGCTGAAACCAAGAGGCCGTAGCGTATATAGACATACGTAAGGGTTCTTGGTTGAAGCAACAACGCAGAAATTCGGGTTTCTTAGCGGCCTCAAGGAAGTACTATTTCCTTTTTTATAGATGTGAGATTGAGAAGCTTAAATTATTTAATCTTCTCAATCTTACCCCTGTATATAGTTTCTCAATAATGTCTATAAATTAAAGATTTCATTTACTAAAAAACGTAATAGCTTTGGTCCAATATCAAAGGAATAATCCGTTAATATCCGTTCTGTATACTTATGGGGATCTCTTCCATGGGGACCAAAATTCAATACCGGGATATTTAGCTTCTTTATTTCCTCTATAGGGAATTTATATCTACATCCCCACGAAGGAGTATTCCCTGCCAGATATTCAATAACATCCTCTGCATCCTGTAGAGCAAAATAACTTAGGTCCGATAAACCTTGAAAGTACTTCTGCTTTAGTATCTTTTCACCATAGTCTCTATCAGCCTTATCAATCAGTTTATCAGCTAATCCAATTAACTTCCTATCGAATTCATTATTGTCTTTAAGTCCCACATGGGGGTAATAGGGTGGCGTATAATATAGTACAATCATTGGTTCACTAATAGAGCAAAATCTATGGACCTCGGAAACTAGCTTTAAATTTAACTCACGCTCGTCCATTGATGAATCTTCTTTCCACTTTTTTAAACAACTTTCTATATGTGTTACAAATTTTTCTCCATGGGCCTTCTGTGCTAACCCATATAATTCTGAATAGTATAGTATCTTTGGCTTAAAGTCTCTTACCTCAACGGGTAAACCAGACATACCTCTGTATCGTTCTCCATGAACCCTTACTTTCTCTATGGCTGCATCGAGGGCTTCTTCAGCTATTTCCCTTAATTTCTCTAATGCTGTCTTTGGAGACATTTGTAGGGTCTGAATATTATAATAAGCTACGGATGTTACAGGGGTCTGTCCCGAATATAATTCTTTAGAATCCTTGTATTTTAAGCTAGTAGGAGGTACCGTTACCTCTCCATCCATTACATCACATAAATCCGTGTTGACATCCAATCTTCTAATAAATTCGGCAGCAATTAAATTAACATTTACCCCTGATAATGATTCACCAACATGGCTCTCCTTACCCACAAAATAGAAACCCGGGACAAGTTTTCCAGCAGTCCCTAAGTAAATATATTTGTTATTGTCTCCTGGATAAGCTCCGAAATTAGGTTCACAATTCAAAGCGGCAATAGGATTCAAATTCTTATCTTCAATTATTTTATTTATAAATGGTATTCCTGATAATATTCCTGAGGAGTTGGATTCCTCATCGGGCACAACAATAAAAAGCAGATTGCCATCAAAATCTTCTAAAGTACTATATTCCTCTAATAGGGCCATTTGCCATGCAACACCGGTCTTCATATCCATAATTCCTCTACCAAAAATCCAATTCCCGGAAAGCAAATCATCTCTGGCATCCTTTGGAAGTCCTTCTGCATCTAATCTCTTTGTATATTCATATGGATCTAAGGCATATTCCTTTAAGGTAATGAAATCTTGGATATCTACAGTATCCATATGTCCAACTAATATCAATGTATCCTTTGTTTTACCCCTTCCCTCAACTAAAGCTGTAACAAAATTTCTTCCTAGAAGGTCTTCCTCTAAGGGCTGTAAAAATAGATTTTGTGGATTTTCTTGAAAATATGGTATCTCCTCAAGTAGGCTATAGATTAGCTTTGCCATACCTATTTCGTTCTTCGTTCCAGAAATACTATTTTGTTTTACAAGCTGCACAGCTAGGGATTGTAATCCCTCTGAACTCTTCCATTTTAACAATTTAATCTCCCCCATCACTTCTTAGTATTAGTTAAATAGTATTAACTTAATACTACGTTAGAAGCGATTATGTCAGCGTTTTAAGTACTATTTTATTGCCCGTTTTTTTGATTAATTTCATAAAAAAAGTGTTTCACAATGACGAATTTCTATACTATATTGAAATTCATTCATTATGAAACACCCCAATTTTTCCTTCTATCCGCTTTTCACCTTTTAAACTAATCTCACTTGATGATATACCTTCTTACCCTTCTTAATAAGTAATTTACCATCCTTAAAATCTTCCTCTTTTATAACAGAGTTAGGATCTGTTACCTTTTCACCTTCAACTGATAATCCATTTCCTTTTATAATACGTCTAGCTTCACTCTTTGATGGAACTATTCCGATTCTATCTAAAAGAGTTAATATTCCCATACCTTCTGCAAACTCTGATCTTGGAATCTCAGTAAATGGTATATTTTCATCATTTGCTCCCTGACCAAATAATGACTTTGCTGCTTCCTGGGCTTTTTTAGCTTCTTCTTCACCATGAACAAGTTTAGTTACTTCAAAGGCAAGTTTCTCCTTTGCCCTATTTATCTCTGATCCTTCCAAGGCACCAAGCTGTCTTACTTCATCCATTGGTAAGAATGTTAATAGACATAAACATTTTTCAACATCAGCATCATCAACGTTTCTCCAGTATTGGTAGAAATCATATGGTGATGTTTTCTCAGGATCAAGCCAAACTGCACCTGATTCAGTTTTACCCATCTTTTTACCTTCACTTGTTGTCAGAAGTGTGAAAGTCATTCCATAGGCAGGCTCACTCTTTACCCTTCTAATCAAATCTGCACCATATATTATATTTGACCATTGATCATTACCACCAAGCTGCAGTTTACAATTGTATTTGTCATATAGTTGTAAAAAGTCATATGATTGCATGATCATGTAGTTAAACTCTAAGAATGATAATCCCTTTTCCAAACGTGCCTTGTAACATTCTGCCCCAAGCATTCTATTAACTGAAAAGTGTCTTCCAACCTCTCTAAGGAATGGAATATACTCTAGGTTCATTAGCCAGTCAGCATTGTTTACCATTATTGCTTTTCCTTCTGAGAAGTCAAGCATATTATCAACTTGCTTTTTAAAGCACTCCCCATTATGCTCTATCTGCTCTGGTGTAAGCATTTTTCTCATGTCTGTTTTTCCAGATGGGTCACCAACCATTGTAGTTCCACCACCAATTAGAAAAATAGGCTTATGTCCTGCTTTTTGCATATGGGACATTACCATTATTTGAAGAAAATGTCCTACATGTAAACTATCAGCAGTTGGGTCAAAACCTATATAAAAAGTAACAGACTCCTTACCTAAAAGTTCACGAATCTCATCTTCATGGGTAGTTTGCTGAATAAATCCACGTTCCATCAACGTATCAAAAACGTTCTTCATAATTTTCCCTCCTATACTATTTCAAAATATTGTATACCCTCTAAATATAGTCATGCTACTTTAAGCTAGCATGATTATAAAAGGCTCAAAAGTCTTATTGTAGAGAGTTCCAAGTAAACCTTAATTTATACATATTAAAATATCCGATCCCTCTGGGGATTTTTTGATGTGTATAAATTAAAGTTTTGACTGGAATCTCTATATGGTTAGTATTATCCTTAACCCAAGCCTTTATTAGAATACAAAAAGGACCTCCTCATCATTTAAGGACGAGAAGGCCCGTGGTACCACCTTAATTTACATAATAATATGCCTTTATCCACTATAACGGGTGTAAGCCGTCGAAGTTTTTAGCTTCGAAACTCCAGAGTGTAATTCGCATTCCCATGTACTACAGATCTTTCACCACCCGATCTGCTCTCTTATTTTGTAACCATAGGCCGCTACTTAAAGATATCAATAATTAATAAAAATTTAAGATTTGAAAAATGTGGAACTAAATGCCATAATATTCCACAAAACGTTCTTTAAAAAATGAATCAATAATGACAATGCTATCAAGATTTATTCATTTAATAAAGTCTACAAATTAATTACTTACATCTTAGCTCTTTCACTGTCTTTAACTAATTAAATATTATATTTATACTACCATATTATATTTATCCTGACAAGAAAATAATAGAAATTATCTCAATATATGAATGACATCTTTACCGCTGTAATATATTGAATTTTTTCCATATTTTTAGTATTTATATTCTTTTCAGTTTAATATAGAATTAACAAGATTCCCTTGATATGATATAATATTTTTTATAGTTTACACTGTTTTTAGGCCTTTTATGCAAATTTGGGAGGTAAGTATTTATGAGTGAAAGTAATGGACGTAGATCAAGGCAAAATAAAGAAAAAAGGAGTAGTAAGACAAAAACAAAAGCTAAAAAGAAAAATAAAATATTACTTTTTCTGCAAATCACATTCCTACTTGTTATAGTTGTTGGGTTTGTGGGAGCGGGAGTAACCGTTGGTCTTGTTAAGGCAGCTTTAAAAGATGTAAAACCTGTTGATCCATCAAAAATTCCTATGATGTTAGATGAAAATTCTGTAATCTTTGATAGTTCTGGTAACCTTTTAGAGAAAATCCAAAGTACTGGTTTAAGAACTGTTGTTAAGTATGAAGATATAGATGAGGACTTGAAAAATGCTTTCATCGCTACTGAGGATAGAACTTTCTTCGAACACCAGGGTTTTAACTATAGAAGATTAGCTGGGGCAATGATTGAAGGTCTAAAAAATAAAAGGATGCCAAAGGGTACAAGTACACTTACCCAACAGTTGGCGCGAAATATCTATTTAGCTGAAATTAAAAGCGAAAAATCTCTAACCAGAAAAATTAAAGAAGCCTATTATGCAGTTCAAATTGAAAGAGCATTGAAAAAGGAACAAATATTTGAAGCGTACCTTAACACTATATATTTAGGCAGTGGTGCAAAGGGTGTTCAAGCAGCTGCTCAAACATATTTTTCAAAGGATGCTAAGGACTTGGATTTAATTGAGTCAGCATTAATAGCTGGGATTACGCAAAGCCCTACTAGACATTCACCTTTTATTACAAAAAAGAAAGTAAATGTTTCTGATGATGACTACATATTAGATGATAGTGATGAGCTTTATACAATAGTTTTTAACGAAGAATCTCTAGATAGATTTGGCGATATTCTATATTTTATGAGAATTAATGACTTTATAACAGAAGCTGAATATCAAGAAGCTAAAAGTGTAGATTTGAAAACAAGGCTAAAACCTGGAAAACTTAAAAATACTGATATTTCTTCATTTTTCACTGATTTAGTTAAGAATGAGGTAATAGAAGCTCTTATGGCTGAATTCCCTGATGAGATTACCACAAGGGAAGAAGCTCAAAACATGTTATATACTCAAGGGTTGCAAATTTACAGTACATTAGATTTAGATATGCAGACTAAGCTTGAGAACATCTATGCCAATAACGAGAATTTTCCAAAGATAACTTCAAAAAAGGATAAGGCTGGAAACATTTTAAAACCTGTGAAGAAAAATGGTAAAACAGTTGGTTATACAGTGGTTTTACTTAAACAGGACAACATTGTTTCTAAAGATGGTCATTTAATAATATCTAAGGGGCAATTCAAGTATAGCGACAACGGTGATTTGATATTGCTTAAAAATAATAGATTAGGATTCACTAATACAAAAGATGGTATTTTAGTAAGAGTAAAGGATTCTTATAAGATAAATGATAAAAATGAATTGTTTAGTTATAAGGGCGGCTCTGTTAGAATTCCTCCGCAATACAAGTCTCTGGATAAAAGTAAAAACTTAGTTGTATCAAGTGAGTTCTTAAATTCAACGCCTGACTTTTTTACAAAGGATGGTAACGGAAATATTTTAATTGCTAAAGATAGTTACAGCATTAGTAGTCAAGGCACAATTCAACCACAATCCTCTGCTGTAATTGTGGACTATAGGACCGGTGAGTTAAAAGCCTTAATAGGCGGAAGAAATATAAAAGGTCAAAAACAGTTTAACAGAGCAATAAACCCAAGACAGCCTGGTTCTTCAATTAAGCCGCTTGCAATATATACACCTGCCCTTGATAATGGCTGGACAGCGGCATCAATTATAGATGATGTACCTCATTATGATGGAAATGGAAATAGATGGCCTAAAAACTGGTATCGTGACGGTTTTTGGGGTCTTATGACCATAAGAAAGGCCTTACAATGGTCTTCTAATGTTCCTCCAGTAGTCCTTTCCGAAAGAATTGGAGTATCTACTTCGGTTGACTATCTAAAGAAAATGGGGATAACATCAGTAGTTGAATCGGGACCTAGAAGTGATATGAACTCTGCGGCCATGGCCTTAGGTGGTATGACTAATGGTATCTCACCTTTAGAATTAACTTCTGCCTATGGAAGTTTAGCAAACAAAGGGGTTCATATAAAGCCTTACTCTTTTACAAAGGTTACAGATAAAAATGGTAGTGTCATTTTAGAAAATAAACCTTTGAAGAATTACGTAGTTAGCCCTCAAGTTGCCTTTCTCATGACAGATATCATGAGAAGTGGTGTCGAAGAGCAAGGGGTTGGAACAAAGGCTAGAGTAAAAAATATGTCAGTAGCTGGTAAAACAGGTACTACCTCAGATAAAATCGATGCATGGTTTGTGGGATATACTCCTTATTATGCTGCTGGAGTGTGGATAGGTAATGACCTGCAAACAGCTCTTCCTGATGGAAGTAAACTAAGTGCTATACTTTGGAGCAAAATTATGACAGAAGTCCATAAGGATCTACCAGATAAGGAATTTGAAAAGCCAGAAGGTATTGTTCGTGTAGCAATAGATACTAAGTCAGGTAAGCTTCCAACAGAGCTTTCTCAGCAAGCTGGTACAGTTAGAAGCGAATACTTTATTGCAGGTACGCAACCGACAGAGTACGATGATGTTCATGTTGAAGCAGTAATATGCGAAGAAAGTGGAAAGCTTGCTACTGAGTATTGTCCTGATACATTAATTGGAAAGAGAATAATGGTAAAAAGGCCTGTACCATACATTCCTGAGGAACATGATGGAATTGTTCCAACAGATTTTAAGGATGAGCTTCCAACAGAATATTGTGATATTCATACATCTTCTTTCAATCAAGGTAATGTGCCTCTCGAAGACTTACCTATCGGTACTATGGTGTTACCAAATGGTACTAAGGTTTTACCTGATGGTAGTAAGATACTTATAGATGGTACGATTATTTATCCAGATGGAACTATTAAATCTCCTTTAGATAATTCTGAAGTGGAAACAAACTCGGAAGAAGTAGATAGTAACGATAATGACGAAGATAATAATAACAATGGATATGATTGGTAATAAACCAAAACCCGGTAGTGATCTACCGGGTTTTTCTTATCCTAAAACCTTAACTCATTTCTTTTTTCTAGAAAAAATTCTATTTTTATGCTTCTCGATTAACTTGGAGTCTCCTCATCTGGGGGAGCTGAATCTTTATCAATAGGTTTTAAAAAACCTGGTCTACTTCTCACCTCAGGTATTGGTTTTCTCGTTAATATAGTCGCTAGCGCTTTACTATTAAATGGAATAAGAGGCCATGTGTATCTTATATACCCAAGGGACTTTGTTGTTATAAAGACTATACATATAAATATTAAAGCTATCACAAATCCATATATTTTGAACAAGCCCGTTGATATAAGTAAAATAAGCCTAAAGAGTCTTAGTGCCATTGAAAACTCTATACTAGGTGTGGCAAACATACCTAGGGTGGCCACAGCCATGTACAGTACTGTCTCTGGAACGAACCATCCTACTTTTATGGCAAATTCACTTAGAATCAAGCCACCAATAATTCCAAGTGATGTTGATAGAACATTTGGAGTATGTATTGATGCAATCCTTAATAGATCAATGCCTAGTTCAAGTATAACAAATTGCATAAAAATCGGTATTTCTCCTGTCTCATTAGGCCCTAGAAACTCAAGCCATTCGGGGGTACTTCCCTTGTAGTATACTAGTAAAAGCCATAGTGGTGGAACTATTAGTGAAAATATTATACCTAGCAATCTTACCCACCTAAAATATGTTCCTACCGCAGGATTTTGATAATAGTCCTGGGCATGTTGAGTAAAATGAAACATTGTAACGGGTACTATCATAACACTGGGTGATGTATCTACAATAATAATTATATGGCCTTCCAACAGGTGAGATGCTGTAACATCAGGTCTTTCAGTATATCTTGCCTGCGGAAGAGGATTCCAATTTTTTCCTAAAACAAACTCCTCTAGCGTCTTTTCTGCCATTTCCAGTGCATCTGTATCTATTTCATCGATTTTCTTTTTTAAGTCTCCAACCAGCTTGGGATTTGCTATATCTTCAATATAGCCTATAACAACATCTGTAGCAGATCTTTTACCAACCCTTGTTATCTCAAATCTTAAATTTGGATCTCTTATCCTTCTTCTTATTAGTGCAGTATTAAACACCAAGGTCTCTGTAAACCCATCCCGTGATCCTCTAGTTACCTTTTCCAGTTCAGGTTCTTCAGGGCCTCTGGCAGGATATGTTCTTACATCTAAAATGATTGCTTTATCTTCCATGTCTATCAAGATGGCCAAGGCGCCAGATAAAACCATGAGTTCGACTTGTTCAGTATCTTCAGTTGTTTCTACTTCTAGATACGCAATCTTTTCCGTCATTAGCTTTTCAATAGTATTTGGATTTATATCTTCCCTTTCCAAACTTTGAAGGGTCTTTTGTATAAAAAGCATTATATCGTCCTTAGCAAACCCGTCGACAAATATTAAGGATGCTGCTCTTCCCCCTATTTTTACTTCTCTATTTACTACATCAAAGCTCTTAGATATCCCTAAACTTTTATCTAATACCTCAATGTTTTCACTTATTTTCTTTGAGAGTTTCATTTTTATTACCTCTCCTACTTATTATTTCCTCCATAGCCTTTGTAATAATTGGAGCTCCTATTTCACAATCGTCCTTCCCATCCATCTTGCCTATATCTCCTATTCCTACAATTAAAGGAATACTATATTCACCTAATACATCAACAGTATCGCCAAAAAGGGTTTTCTCATTTGTTTTTTCTCCTGATTTATTCACTGCACCATCTATTATCTCACCGTCACATGTTATAGAAAAGTCAACATCGACACCATTAACATAATGTGTATTTGAAGCAACTGCTATTACTCCTAGAACTTCTATATCACGATGATTTACTAAGTATTCTAATGCCTCTTCTCCCTTTCCAGTTCTATTATGACCTCTATCATCTACCATTACTACCACTGGATCGTGCTTCGCCTGCTTTACATAATTAACTATTTCTTTACCTCTTATTGGCGTTGGATTTCCTGCAGAACTTGAGATACATCTACCCCCAATGTTTGTAGTAGCTGTTTCTACAGCTCTTTTTGCAAATCCATCACCATCAGTAACAATTATTATCCTTCTTTTTTTATCCATAGTCATATCCTTTCTAGCCATAGTTTTAATACATCGGAAATTGTAAACTCCTTAAAATTATAAACAGATATAATTTCCGTTATGTATTTCCAGACACTCTTTATTTTTTGCTTTTAGGCTTAAAAATTACCGCCATGGTATAGCCAAATACAACGGCTGCGGCCACGCCTCCTGCATTTGCCTCTATACCTCCAGTAAAGGCACCTAGCAGTCCAGCCTTCTCAACAGATTCAATTGCTCCCTTTGCCAAGTTATGTCCAAATCCTGTTAATGGTACGGTCGCACCAGTTCCACCAAACTCTGCAATAGGTCCATATATACCAAAGGCGCTCAAGATAGCTCCCGATGTGACAAATGCAACTAAAACATGGGCTGGAGTAAGCTTAGTGCCATCCATTAAAAGCTGTCCAACAACACAAATCAATCCTCCTACTACAAAAGCCCTAACGTATTCCATATATAGCCTCCTAACTTCCCTTATTTACTATTGATACAGCATGGGCAATTCCTGGTATTGATTGACCCTGCTGTGTACTTGTAACAGAAAGTAGTGCACCTGTAGAAATTAATAAAACCTTATTTAGGTTTTTATTCATCATCTCTTTATATATATATCCACAAAATACCGAAGCTGAGCACCCACATCCACTTCCACCGGCATGTGTATCTTGAGCCAAGTTATCAAATATCAAAAGGCCACAATCATTATAGTTTTTCAATATATCGTACCCTTTGTCAAGGACTAGCTCTTCTGTTATCTCCTTACCAATCTGACCTAGGTCTCCTGTGACAATCAGATCATAATAATTAGTTGGTAATCCTGTATCCTCAAAATGTTTAACTATTGTATCTGCAGCAGCCGGCGCCATGGCAGCTCCCATATTATTGGCATCCTTTATACCTAAATCTATAACCTTTCCTGTTGTTACATAATTAATTTCTGGCCCATCACCAAAGGAAGATACTACTGCTGCTCCAGCTCCTGTTACTGTCCATTGTGCTGTAAGCTTTCTTTGATTTCCATGCTCCAATGGAAATCTAAATTGTCTTTCAGCAGCACTAAAATGGCTTGATGTTACTGCTATCAAATTATCTGCATATCCACCATCAATAAGCATTGAACCTAAGCTTAGGGATTCTGTCATTGTAGAACAGGCTCCATAAAGTCCAAAAAATGGAATACCTAAATCTCTAGCTGCAAAAGATGCTGACATTAATTGATTTAGTAAATCGCCAGAAAGCATATATTCCATATCAGATATTGTTTTATTTGCTTTTTCTACTGCTGATCTTACGGTTTCTCGAAGCATCTTACTCTCTGCGAGTTCCCAGCTCTTTTCACCATATAGATCATCCTTTAGTACTACATCAAAATACTGACTTAGAGGCCCTTCTCCTTCTTTTGGTCCTACGGTACTTGAGGCTGCAGTAATTATTGGTGGACTATCGAATTTTACTGTTTGAGTTCCGATTTTCTTTAATGCCAAATATATCCCTCCTTATTTAGTGAAAAAGTAATACAGCAGTCCAATAATAACCGATGATCCAAATCCATATACTAACACTGGACCAGCAACACTAAACATTTTTGCTCCCACTCCTAGTATATAGCCTTCGGTCCTAAATTCCATTGCAGGTGAAACAATTGAATTTGCAAACCCCGTTATTGGAACAATTGATCCAGCACCTGCTTTCTTTCCCAGCTTGTCATAAACACCTAACCCAGTAAAAAAAGCTCCTAAAAATACCATTATAATAGTTGTTATCGTTCCCGAATCAGCTTTATCTAAACCCTGGTTCTTTAGAATATTTAGGATGAACTGTGCAAAGGTGCAGATTGCCCCACCTACTATAAATGCCCAAAAGCAATTTTTTAAATAATTAGGTTTCGGTATCTTATTTTTGACATATTCGTTGTATTCTTTTTCTTTGTTAACTTTTGTTATCTGTTTTTTCACATTTACACCACCTAAAAAAATAATTAGGCCTAATAATTTTTAATTTCATCTAGACCCTGCTTAATATTTGAATTCGTAATATCCCTATTAAATACTAACGACTCAAACTCATGTCGTTTTTCCTTTTCCTCAATATTTTCTATAGATAATAAGTTATTGTTTAAATTCTTTATATAATCTTGTTTCATTATCAGGCCTCCTAGAGATTGTTTACAACTCTTTATAGAGATTATCGTTAAGGTTAAAATCATTCAAAACTAATTTAGCTGAGATTGGTCTGTTAATCTTAAATTTCTTATATGCATAATAAAAGGAAGTAACAGAAATCATAACCAAAAACACTATTAATATCCTTTTACTATTTTTAGAAGTCTTCATTTTTAGTCACCTCATAACATTTCTTAGTCTAGAAACTTGAATAATTGACGACATGTTTAATTTGGGAATTGTTTACATATATCATGTGATTTCCTCAGTTTTATAAGCACTTCTTAAGTATAGTATTAACCATATTTCCTTTTCTTAATTCCAAAAAAATAAAGACACGATTTTCTCATGCCTTTTCTAAAATATTCTTCATTATTTCCAATACCTTTTTTTCAATTCTTGATACCTGAACCTGAGAGATACCTAATCCTTTCGCTATCTCTGATTGAGTTCTATCCTTAAAATACCTTAATATTATAATCTGTCTTTCCCGAGGTTTTAGCTTGCTTAAAGCTTCCTTTAACGCAATTTTATCTATAATTTTTTCATTATCAGTGCTCTTTGTTTCGCTTATTTTGTCAATTAAGTGTATCGGTGACCCATCATTTTGATGTATAACATCATATAGGTAGTCGGGTTTAGCGCTGGATTCTAATGCTAATACAATTTCTTCTTTGTCAATCTTTAGCTCATCAGCTATCTCCTGTATTGTCGGTTCTCGTCCTAACTTCTTAGACATAGTTTCCTTGGTGATTTTTACCTTTGTAGCTATTTGCTTTAAGCTTCTGCTCACCTTTATAATTCCATCATCTCTTAAAAATCTTTTGATTTCCCCTATAATCATTGGAACTGCATATGTGGAAAATCTTACACCGTATGTAGCATCAAACTTATGTATTGCTTTTATTAAACCGATGCATCCCAACTGAAATATATCGTCTCTCTCATACCCTCTATTATCAAATCTACTTACTAAACTCTTTACAAGTCCTAGATTTTCATCAACTAATGTAGCCTGAGCCTCTTTATCACCGTTTTGTGACATCTCAATAAGCTTAAGCGTTCTTTCTGTGCTGAAGTTATTGTTTTCCTCAAATGAAGCAGTCACCCCATAATATCTACTCCTCATTTTCTATAACCTTTATTTTTTTTACCATATTTATCTTTGTTCCTTTACCCTCTTCAGATTCAATATATATTTCATCCATAAATGTTTCCATTACTGTAAAGCCCATACCAGATCTTTCTAATTCAGGCTTTGATGTGTATAAAGGTTGTCTAGCAAGCTCAATATCCTTAATTCCTTTTCCATAATCTTCTATAACAATTGTTATAGTATTTCCAATAATTCCACATTCTATAACTACTTCTTCATTTGGGCTGTTATAGCCATGAATTATTGCGTTTGTTACTGCTTCTGAGACAGCAGTCTTTATATCTGCAAGTTCTTCAATAGTTGGGTCTAGCTGCGATACAAATGATGCAACAACAACTCTGGCAAAAGACTCATTCTGAGATTTGCTTGAAAACTTTATCTTCATATAGTTATCAAAATTCAATCTGTTCACCCCTTTACATATTGGCTAAAGCTTCTTCTTTAGTTTCGTACTTATGGATAATCTTAAATATTCCAGCCATCTGGAATATTCTATCAACATGGGGATTGGAATTTACAACTCCAACTTTACCTCCTAATTTATCTATCTTTTTATATCTTCCAATAACAACCCCTATTCCTGAGCTATCCATAAACTTCATACCTGAAAGCTCAAAAATTAAGTTCTGAATATTCTTTGAATCAATAGCATTGTCGATATCTTCCCTTACCTCTTCAGTAGAATGATGGTCCAATTCCCCATCTAGATAGACAATTAATACATTGTTTTCCACTTCTAATTTAAGTCGCAATCATATCCCTCCTATATTTTTCTTCTTTTGTATGCCATATCTTCATTGCATATGTAGAGAGTTCCAAGTAAATCTTAAAGCTTTGACTGGAATCTCTATATTAATATTCTTTAATCTACTTTCTTTTCCTTCAGTGAAATTTAGCTGTTTTTGTAAGTTCTGATTCTAATTTTGTCAAAATAGGAGTATTAGCTATCATGCTCGCATTTTTTCTTCAAAAATCAAAAAAAGGTGTCATTTCTGACACCATTTTTTTAATCATCTGACACTCCAAGAAATCCCGTTATTAATATATTTACAATACTCAGTATTATTGAAGCTATAATAGCTCCAAATAGTCCTCCTACATTGAACCCTGACACAATACCCGCACTTAGCTTTAATATCATGCCATTTATGACAAAGGTAAATAATCCTAATGTCAAAATATTTACAGGTAACGTAAGAATAACTAATATTGGCTTTATAATTGTGTTAGCTATACCAAATATCGCCGCAGCCCATAGTGCTGTAGAGAATCCTGCTATATAAATATTATCAAAAAGTCTAGCAATTACAATCAGAGATACAGCCATGGATATCCATCTAAGTATAAATTTCCTCAAATAATTACCCCCATTTTCAGTATAGGTCTGTAAAGATTAGTCTTCTGTCTTTACTACAATAACTTCCATATTTTCAACGGCTTCATTAATCAGACCTTCAACATCTATTAGTTTTTCAGACTCAATAATCTTTTCAAGTCTAGGTTTTGTTACTGGCCTATCTGGTAAAAACACAGTACAACAATCCTCAAATGGTAATATCGATGTTTCATATGTGTCAATATCTTTAGAGATCTTTACTATATCTACTTTGTCCATTGCAATAAGCGGCCTAAATACCGGCATACTTACTGTATCATTTGTTACGTTAATACTTTCTAAAGTCTGACTGGCAACTTGGCCAATACTTTCTCCTGTAACTAAGGCCTTACATTTTCTTTCTGAAGCTACTTTCTCAGCTATACCCATCATAAATCTTCTAGAAAGTATTGTCATCTGCTCAGCTGGGCAATTTTCATTGATTGCCTTTTGTATATTTAAAAGATTAACAGAGTGTAATCTGATTCTTCCACAATATTTACTCAAAATCCTAGCTAGATCTATTACCTTTTCCTTTGCTCTATCGCTAGTAAATGGATAGCTATGATAGTGTATAGCCTCTATCTCTACTCCTCTTTTAGCAACAAGCCAACCGGCAACTGGACTATCTATACCTCCTGAAAGCAGAAGCATAGCCTTTCCACTGGTTGTATAAGGCATTCCTCCAAAGCCAGGAATTTTCCTTGAGTATACATAGGCCTTATCTCTCACTTCTACGTTTATTACCACATCTGGATTGTGAACATCCACCTCTAAACCTTCGGCATTTGATAATACATACCCACCTACGGTTCTTGAAATTTCAGGTGATTTCATATGGAACTTTTTGTTACCGCGTTTTGATTCTACCTTAAATGTTTTGACACCATCTTCTTCAATACACTCTCTGGCATGTTCTAAAGCTACTTCGCATATTTTATCTATGTCTGCTTCAAAAATATATGCTACACTTACTGAAACTATACCAAACACCTTTGTAACTACTTCAATTATCTCATCTACATCCTGTCCTTCTAGATCTACATAAACTCTACCATGGGCCTTATATGGCTTTATATCTCCTATACTTTTTAAAGCCTTTCTGATGTTTTTCAAAAGAGTATTTTCAAAGTATGGTCTGTTCAATCCCTTTAAACTTATCTCTCCATATCTTACTATTAGTACCTTTTCCATATTATCATCTCCTAGCAATGACTTTTCTTAAATCTTCAACGATATATTTTAACTTATCAATCGTATAATCAATCTCTTCCACTGTGTTATGAGGGCTTAAGCTAAATCTTATAGCCCCTTCCATCTGATCCTCAGTAAGGGCCATTTCCTTCAAAACATGACTAAAGGCTTTCTTTTTATTAGAAGAGCATGCAGAGCCTGTTGAAACGTATATCCCTTCTTGCTCTAACGTATGTAATAAGACCTCACCTCTGATTCCTTCAAAGGATATATTTAATATATGGGGAGCAGTCCCTTCTAAAGAGTCTCCATTTACTTTTACTTGTTGCAAATTATTCTGAATACCATTTAGCAGTCTTATCTTTAATTCATTCATCTTCTTAGTATTGGATTCAAAATCCTTCTTCACCCATTCAGCAGCTACTCCTAAGCCAAGAATTCCAGGAACATTTTCAGTACCTGATCTAAGTCCTAATTCTTGATTTCCTCCAAAAATCATTGACTTTATTTTGATACCCTTTTTCACATATAATGCTCCAATTCCCTTTGGTCCATGAATCTTGTGTCCGCTTATAGACATTAAATCAATATTTTGCTTCTTTACATTAAGCTTTATTTTTCCAAAGGCTTGTATAGCATCAACATGAAGTAGGGGTTTATTTTTTCTACTGTTAATAACTTTAGTCACTTCTGATATGGGCTGTATTGCTCCCACTTCATTATTTACATACATTATACTTATTAAAACGGTTTCATCTCTTAAGACATTTTTTAACTCATCTATGCTTATTTGACCATTCTTATCTACACTTAAGTAAGAGACTTCATATCCGCTTTCTTCTAATGCATTAAATACATTTAATACCGATGGGTGTTCAATTTTGGTAGTAATTATATGGTTTCCCTTTCGCTTGTTACCCTCTAATACTCCTAAAATAGCAAGGTTATTCGATTCTGTTCCTCCTGAGGTAAAGTAAACTTCTCCTTCGCCGGCTCCTATGGCCTTTGCCACTTGTTTTCTAGCTCTTTTAATCAGCTTTTCTATTTCAACACCTTTACGATGAAGTGAAGAGGGGTTACCATAATCTTCTCTCATTGATTTCACCATAATATCAATTACCTCTTCATTTGGCCTTGTAGTAGCACCATTATCTAAGTAAGCTTCCATTTCAAACACTCCTACCACATTTTTCTTTCCATATTCTATCTTACCCAATAGTTTTTGTAAAGATAGGGCTTGTATTCAGATATTTTTTTGTCCTGTTTATAAAAAGGAGTGCCTCAAAATGACGAACTACTACATTATTTGAAATTTTATCAATTTGACATATACGTAAGCATTAGCAAACCAGACAAATTTCAAAACCTTTAGCTCCATTCATTTTGAAACACCCCAGTGTATGAACTTAAGAGATATCCTTAAAACAAAGTCTTTTATAAAGATTCTCAAAGTTGACTTTGTTGAAATACATAACGGAAATTATATCTATCCACAATTTTGAGAAGTTTATAATTTCCTATGTATTATAAGATAGCCTCACTTAAATCCATATTATAAACTATTAAACTTATCTCTGATTTCCTTTATCTTTCCACAAGTCATATTTCCCTCTGGACATGGTTTATTTAAACAGTTAGGTCCAGCATACTTAAATAGGGTTGGAGCTGCTTTTTTTACCTGTTTAACCATCTCTGTTGCTAATTCCCTTATCTCCCACTGAGCTCTATTGCAGCATCTATGTTTAAAGAAATTGAAAAGTGCCCTAGCATTCATAGTAAATACTATCTTAGTCTCACATGCATTTGGAAAAACATATCTAGCATCTTCGATAGATTTCTTTTCCGCTAGTCTCTTTGCATCTTTATCGCTATATCCCTCTTCTTTATATGTGTTATAATGCTTGTCCAAAAGTATCTCTACTAACTCGTCATAGTACCTTTGATCGTTCTCCATAGCTTCAATGAATTTTTCTTTAGCCTCTGGAATACATTCAATAGCTGGAGGGATTATATATTCAAATTGGTCAAGCTTAACATATCTCTGTGATTGCTGTGAATATGAACATCCTATTCTATGTCTTACTAATTGATGGGTTAATACCCTACTAATACCTTCAACGCCAAAGGTAAAACTAACATGTTCTATTGGTGACTCATGACCTATGCCCATCAACATAGCTAAAAATTTCTCAGTATTTTCATCTGTTAATTTGTCTTCTATTTTATCTACTCCCACCGATGAATAGCAAAGTTTAGCTGCCGAAGCTACTAGCTTTTCTGCATCAGGCGTGTATCTTAAAAGATTTACCTTTAGTTTTGACTCCATTTTTTTCCTCCTAAATTCTTTTCTACATCTTAAGCCAGATTATTCATTAAAAATTCAAAACTTTACTGTCATCGTTCCAACTTTTCAAGAATAATTCAGTTCTATAATTTTTTTTCTACATAATTATACCATAAATTTTATCCCTATTAGCTATGCAAAAAATCTAAACATATATTTTTTATTCATTGGTCCTATTTTATTGAACTCCACCCCTAATTCATCCAATATTTTCCTTTGAAAATATCCTTTTTTTGAAATTCTTAATATTTTTTCACTTTTTTGCGACTTTTTCTTGCATTTGATGTCGAATTTTGTTATAATTTTTTTGTGGTTATCCCCCTGGAAAACCTCAATCATATAATCTCTATTCCCAATACCCCTAGCAAAAGATTTACCAAAAGGTAGATCTTTTGCTCTTTTTTGTAGAAAATTTCCCTTCTAAGATATTAATATATATTAATACCATTTTTCCTTTTTAAATGTTATTATATAATAATAATACTTGTAATATATGCCTAGGAGGGGAATTATGTCTAATAAAAAAGTAGCTGTCATTTTTACTGGTGGAACAATATCTATGAAAATAGACCCTAGAATTTCTGCTGCTATTCCCGCTTTATCTAGTGAAGAAATTATGTCTATGGTAACAAACATAGATAAGTTTGCGGATATAGAAATAGTAAATTTTGAAAGAATACCTGGCCCCCATATGACACCAAACAAGATGATAGAATTATCAAGGCTGATAAAGAAATTAGTTGAACGAGTAGATATTGATGGAGTTGTAGTAACCCATGGTACAGATACTCTAGAAGAAACAGCCTTCTTGTTAGATTTAAATATATCTTCAGATAAACCTATAGTTATTGCTGGAGCTATGAGAAACGGTTCTGAACTGGGCTACGACGGTCCAAGCAATTTAGCCTCAGCTATATGTACTGTAATTTCAGATCAAGCAAAGGGTAAGGGAGTTCTTGTGGTTATGAATAATGAAGTAAATGCCGCAAGTGAAGTCACAAAAACCCATACTCTCAGTCTTGACACCTTTAAGTCCCTAGAATTTGGGCCATTAGGTATAGTAGACAATGATGAGGTTATATTCTATAGGAATATTGTAAAACATCATCATATAGATACAGACAATATAGAAGAAAATGTGTACCTTATTAAAACTTATGCTGGAATAGATTCTACCCTAGTAGATTTTTGTGTTGAAAAAGGGGCTAAGGGTATTATTGTTGAAGCAATGGGTAGAGGTAATATTCCTCCTGAAATGGTTAGTGGTATAGAAAATGCAATATTAAAGGGAGTAAAGATAGTTTTAGTTTCAAGATGTCCTATGGGGAGAGTTCTCGATTCCTACGGCTACGAAGGTGGAGGAAAAAAATTGAGAGACCTAGGTGTGATTTTTGGCGGCAGTCTCAATGGACAAAAAGCACGAGTAAAGTTAATGTTAGCTCTTTCAATTACTGATGATCACCAGAAGATTAAAAATATATTCGAGAAAGGTTTTTATACGAAGTAAGAGGATATAATATTATTTTCTCATATCTAAGAATATTTCTTGAGCATAAAAAAGCTACTGAAAAGACATTAATTGACTTTTCCAGTAGCTTTCTTTATATCATTCATTTTTTTATATTACATCAACAATCTCGTATTGGTAGTTTTGAGATAGATCGATAAACCCTTCTGGCGTTTTGACCAAGGGTCTAGTTGGATTATATTTGTTAACTAATATAACTGTTCCTATCTGATTATCATTTAATTTTACTATA
This sequence comes from Wukongibacter baidiensis, assembly GCF_050888315.1. Classification (NCBI taxonomy): domain Bacteria; kingdom Bacillati; phylum Bacillota; class Clostridia; order Peptostreptococcales; family Caminicellaceae; genus Wukongibacter; species Wukongibacter baidiensis. The sequence continues at coordinate 5,761,665 of NZ_CP138202.1, read as the reverse complement.
TTCCCAACATAAAATTGAAATATATTTTTTAAAAATGTATTGGCTATAACGGGATCAAGTGGTCCAAAGCTGTCTTGAAAAATGAGTTCAGCAACCCTAAATGGACAAATTTTATTCTTATAAACTCTCTTTGAGGTCATGGCGTCATATACATCTGCTACGGCTATTATTTTTCCATACATGTGAATTCTATTGCCATATAGGCCTAATGGATAACCCTTACCATCTACCCTCTCATGGTGTTCAAGTGCTCCAAGTATGACGTTTTCATTTATACCTGAAGTATTTTTTAAAATATCATATCCATAATCTGCATGTTTCTTCATAATTGCATATTCTTCATCTGTAAGCTTCCCTGGCTTATTTAGGATTTCATTTGGAATACGGCTTTTTCCAATATCATGTAGTAGTCCGGCCATAGCTAGATCATAAAGTTCATTCTTAGAAAATCCCATCCATTTACCAATCATAGTAGCTATTAGAGATACATTTATAGAGTGTTTATATGTATATTCATCATTCATTTCTATCTGCCTAAGTCGTCCTAGTACATTATTACTTTTTGTAATCTCATCGACTAATGATTTGAGAGAATCATCAAATTCATTAACTATTAGCTTCTTGCCTACTTTTACATTGAAAAATATATCTTTAAAATTACTAACCGTCTTTTGATATTCTGAGTTTAACTTATTATCAACTATAACAATCTCTTCCTGATCATCTACATCGTCAACCACATAGACATATTGAACATCTAATTTTTTTAGTCCCTTTATGACTTTTTCAGAAAGTATGGCTCCACTTGCAAAGTACAAAGCTCCGAACCTTCCATATATATCTTCAGCAAGTAACATTCCATCTTGAAGTTCATCAACTTGTAACAATTTCACGATACTTCCCCCTAAATTCCTTCTATCTATCTATGTTATTATTAGTATTCATACCCAATTATCATTTCAATTCTTCATTTTTATTGAAAATCATTCCTATTAGCTATATGTTTTTTAGAAAAAAGTACATGTGTTTATTTTTTTAATAAAACCATCTTCTCTCCATAGGTCTTACTTTAAATTATTCTTCATACACAGGTAATTTCTTAGAAATTAATACAGTTAGTATTAAAGCCGTTATCAAGCGCACTGAAAGTAAAAAGAATCCGTTTGCTCCAATAGCAACAAAAATCAAACTATCTTCAATAACCGCATGACAACAGACTAAAAAAATACTGATAAGGATTAAGCTTCTTTTATCTAAATTACCTTCCTTAGCACTTTGGATTATAACCCCTGCTCCATAGGCTAGTCCAAATACTAATCCAATAGCCAATGGAAAAGCTGATTCCTTTGATACCCCCATCCATTTAGTTATCGGCTTACAAAACTCTGAAATTTTATCAAGTATATTTAAATCCTTAGCAATTTCCATTACAATCATCAAAGGAAATACTATTATAGCTATATTTAAAACAGATTTTAATCCTCCAAGTATTCCTTCTGATATTATTGTAGTTACATCAAGCATATGTAATTCCCTCCAAATTAAATCACTATATTAAGTATTAACCCAGATATAACAGCTAAGCCAATTCTTATTACTAGTACAACCATAACACTAACTCCCATTTTTTTGCTAACAGCTGTTTCAACCGGTAGAGTGTGTGAGAATGATAGCATAACTGCAATAATGGTTATTTGCTTTGCCGTTAATGTTATAGATGCTATTGCCCCTATGGCAGCATAAATATTAAGCACATTTCCTAAAACCAAAGGAACTGCAGCTTCCCCTGGCAAACCAAAGACCTTCATTAAAGGTTGAAAAACGGAAGCAATGTAATCTAAAACATGGGTATGCTTAAATACTGTTACAGCAAAATATACAGGTATTATAACTTTTGCTAGTTCCACTACGGTGTTAAATCCATTTTTAGTGCCTCTTTTAATAGTATCAACGGTAACCATCTAATCCTCCTATTTTGCAAATATATTAAGTCGAGATATTATCTCAACCTAGGTATTGTTTCGACTGTAGTGTTATATATTCTACAAATTTTTCACTTCTCCTCCTCTATCAATAAAATATCTATGGCATATCCTATCATTTCTTTGACGTTTTGATGTATAATATATAGATACAGCTACAGGAGGTATTGCAATGGATATAATTGAAAATACAATGAAAAATTCTTTTCTCATTCCTAATATTTTATCTGAAACTCTTGCACATAAGAGATTTGTTTTATTTGACATCGAGACTACTGGTTTAAGTTCAAACTATAATAAAGTTATTCTAATTGGGATTCTATATATTGAAAACGGAAACATTATCATTAAACAATTTTTTTGTAACAATTCTAGTGAAGAATTAGAATTGCTCGAGGCTTTTATTGATTCTTTTCAAAGCTTTGATTTCTATATTACATTTAATGGTGGAAATTTTGATGTACCTTTCTTAAATAAACGTTTTGCTAAGCATAACTTAAATTATAGAATTGACCCATACTTAAATTTTGACCTATATAAAGTAGTAAGAAAAAATAAAGATATGTTAGGTTTGAATAATTGTAAACTAAAAACTATAGAAAAGTATTTAGGAATTGATAGAGAAGATACGATAGATGGTGGTGAAAGTGTTAGGTTATTCAAAAAGTATGAACATACTGGTGATGAAGATCTAAAAAGAAAAATATTATTGCATAACTACGAAGACATATTGCATCTTTTACCCACACTTAATATATTAAGCTTTATCGATAGGAATAAAGTCTTTGCCTATATGCCTAAGGAATTTTTGCTTGATAAGGGTCTAAAAATGAGAGTGGTTGATTACAAGACAAATAAGGATTTTTTATCAGTATCTGGTAACTTTTATGGACTTTTAAAGCAAGATTTTGTCTCTTATAATCGTGGCTATGATTTTATTTTTTTAAAAGATACTAATGAGTTTAGATTAAAAATCCCTTTGTTAAATGTTAATACTCAAAATGGTCAATTGTATTCTTTTATCAATTTAAATGAGCTCCACTACACAAAATCTACCCTGTCTGAAATGAGTAATAAGGAAAGGTTAAAGTACTTAGTTAAAGTTGACAATGAGATAAAGGATCATAATATTTATAATTTTATAGAGGAGTTTTCTTTGTTGATACTCAAGGAGGTATATATGAGCCAAGGTTTATAGTAAGCTTCTCATCTTAACTTATATGAAATGTTAAATGAAAAAATAAAAAACCTATATGCATTTGCATATAGGTTTTATTGGTGCCCAGAGGCGGAATCGAACCACCGACACGGGGATTTTCAGTCCCCTGCTCTACCGACTGAGCTATCTGGGCATAATGGCGATCCAGAAGGGACTCGAACCCTCGACCTCTAGCGTGACAGGCTAGCGTTCTAGCCAACTGAACTACTGGACCATATTTTATTAGATCATAGCTTCTTGATACTAATTTTTGCTTGGTGGGCTTAAGTGGACTTGAACCACCGACCTCACGCTTATCAGGCGTGCGCTCTAACCAGCTGAGCTATAAGCCCATAATAAAAAAGTCTCTTATAAAGACTTTATAGAAAGAAACTATAATTTTCTATGCGTTATAAAATGGTCGGGGTGGCAGGATTTGAACCCGCGACCCTCTGGTCCCAAACCAGATGCGCTACCAAACTGCGCTACACCCCGATTATGTATGGCAGGGGTAGCAGGACTTGAACCCACGACATACGGTTTTGGAGACCGTCGTTCTACCAACTGAACTATACCCCTAAAATACAAATAAAATTTTGCTAACTTGGTGGGCCTTCAGGGATTCGAACCCCGGACCTGCCGGTTATGAGCCGGACGCTCTGACCAACTGAGCTAAAGGCCCAAGTTATGGCGGAGAAAGCGGGATTCGAACCCGCGCGCCGGTAAACCCGACCTAACGGTTTAGCAAACCGTCCTCTTCAGCCTACTTGAGTACTTCTCCATAATTTGGCGGAGGAGGTGGGATTCGAACCCACGGCCCCTTGCGGAGTCACTGGTTTTCAAGACCAGCTCCTTAAGCCACTCGGACACCCCTCCAGATTGTTGGTGACCCATCCGCGACTCGAACGCGGGACACCCTGATTAAAAGTCAGGTGCTCTACCGACTGAGCTAATGGGTCATAACACTAACTAACTTTAAGGTATTCAAATTAATAAAAAATGTAGAAACGTCATTATTTTATTAATTTAATACAATTTTAAGTGTTAGTTATGTATCTTTGGCTGGGGATACAGGACTCGAACCTGTGAATGACGGAGTCAAAGTCCGTTGCCTTACCGACTTGGCTAATCCCCAACATTTTATAATGGCGTGCCCACAGGGATTCGAACCCCGGACACACGGCTTAGAAGGCCGTTGCTCTATCCAGCTGAGCTATGGGCACATATTTTTTGTAAATTGGAGCGGGTGAAGGGGATCGAACCCTCGCAACCGGCTTGGAAGGCCGGGGCTCTACCACTGAGCTACACCCGCATATAATATGAAATTGCTTTAATGGTGGAGGGAACTGGATTCGAACCAGTGTAGACTCAGTCAACGGATTTACAGTCCGCCCCCTTTAGCCACTCGGGCATCCCTCCAAGGCAAGTACTAATTTTAAAATTGGCGATCCAGAAGGGACTCGAACCCTCGACCTCTAGCGTGACAGGCTAGCGTTCTAGCCAACTGAACTACTGGACCGTATTTTAAAGTTTATTTGCTCATGAGCAAATAACTTGGTGGGCGCAACAGGACTTGAACCTGTGACCCCCTGCTTGTAAGGCAGGTGCTCTCCCAGCTGAGCTATGCGCCCAAGTCAGCTTCTAATTACTAGAAGCTAATTATTGGTGACCCCTAGGGGACTCGAACCCCTGTTACCGCCGTGAAAGGGCGGTGTCTTAACCGCTTGACCAAGGGGCCAAAATGGTTGCGGGGACAGGACTTGAACCTGCGACCTCCGGGTTATGAGCCCGACGAGCTACCAACTGCTCCACCCCGCGTCGATATTTATATATATTTTGTTGATGGTGCCGGGGACCGGAATCGAACCGGTACGGTCTTTAAGGACCGCAGGATTTTAAGTCCTGTGCGTCTGCCAGTTCCGCCACCCCGGCATATATTGGCTCCAGAGGTGAGATTCGAACTCACAGCCTACCGGTTAACAGCCGGTTGCTCCACCATTGAGCTACTCTGGAATATCAAACCGGCAACGACTTACTCTCCCAGGCGGCTGCCCGCCAAGTACCATCAGCGCTGAAGAGCTTAACTTCTGTGTTCGATATGGGAACAGGTGTATCCTCTTCGCTATTGTCACCGGATATATATGCTTCTCTTACATTTTATGAAGTTTATTTTGAGAACAAATCCAAAGTATCTCATTTGGAATTTTATGTTTCTTATTCTCTTCTTGTCAGCTATTGTTTTTCTTAGCGACAAAATATATGATACCATGTTTTCATCAAATTGTCAATGTTTTTTTGCTCATTTATTCTTTCAAAATTGAACTTACATAGCAATCTTATGGTGCCCAGAGGCGGAATCGAACCACCGACACGGGGATTTTCAGTCCCCTGCTCTACCGACTGAGCTATCTGGGCATATTTGGCGATCCAGAAGGGACTCGAACCCTCGACCTCTAGCGTGACAGGCTAGCGTTCTAGCCAACTGAACTACTGGACCATACTTTATTAGATTATAATAATGGTCGGGGTGGCAGGATTTGAACCCGCGACCCTCTGGTCCCAAACCAGATGCGCTACCAAACTGCGCTACACCCCGATTAAATACATATCTTATCTATCCATAAAGATAAATAAAACTGGTGACCCATCCGCGACTCGAACGCGGGACACCCTGATTAAAAGTCAGGTGCTCTACCGACTGAGCTAATGGGTCATATATGGCGTGCCCACAGGGATTCGAACCCCGGACACACGGCTTAGAAGGCCGTTGCTCTATCCAGCTGAGCTATGGGCACATGTATTTTGGTGCGGGTAGAGGGACTTGAACCCCCACGTACAAGACACTAGATCCTAAGTCTAGCGCGTCTGCCAATTCCGCCATACCCGCATATAATGGTGGAGGGAACTGGATTCGAACCAGTGTAGACTCAGTCAACGGATTTACAGTCCGCCCCCTTTAGCCACTCGGGCATCCCTCCAAGGCAAGTACTAATTTTAAAATTGGCGATCCAGAAGGGACTCGAACCCTCGACCTCTAGCGTGACAGGCTAGCGTTCTAGCCAACTGAACTACTGGACCGTATTTTAATAGTTTATTTGCACATCAGCAAATAACTTGGTGACCCCTAGGGGACTCGAACCCCTGTTACCGCCGTGAAAGGGCGGTGTCTTAACCGCTTGACCAAGGGGCCAAAATGGTTGCGGGGACAGGACTTGAACCTGCGACCTCCGGGTTATGAGCCCGACGAGCTACCAACTGCTCCACCCCGCGTCGATATTCATATATAATTTGTTGATGGTGCCGGGGACCGGAATCGAACCGGTACGGTCTTTAAGGACCGCAGGATTTTAAGTCCTGTGCGTCTGCCAGTTCCGCCACCCTGGCATATATTGGCTCCAAGCAAATAAATTACTTTAATTTTAAGCTAGAGATAATAAATCACTTTATTCTCTCAAAACTGAACAATGGAAAGTATGGTCAAGTCCTCGACCTATTAGTACCTATCAGCTAAAGACATTACTGCCCTTACACCTTAGGCCTATCAACCAGATAGTCTTTCTGGGGTCTTAATCCATAAATGGATGGGAAATCTTATCTTAAGGTGGGCTTCGCGCTTAGATGCCTTCAGCGCTTATCCCTTCCGTACATAGCTACTCAGCGGTGCTCCTGGCGGAACAACTGATGCACCAGAGGTACGTCCATCCCGGTCCTCTCGTACTAAGGACAGCTCCTCTCAAATTTCCTGCGCCCACAGCGGATAGGGACCGAACTGTCTCACGACGTTCTGAACCCAGCTCGCGTGCCTCTTTAATGGGCGAACAGCCCAACCCTTGGGACCTACTACAGCCCCAGGATGAGACGAGCCGACATCGAGGTGCCAAACCTCCCCGTCGATGTGGACTCTTGGGGGAGATAAGCCTGTTATCCCCGGGGTAGCTTTTATCCGTTGAGCGATGGCCCTTCCACTCGGAACCACCGGATCACTAAGCCCGACTTTCGTCCTTGCTCGACCTGTATGTCTCGCAATCAAGCTCCCTTCTGCCTTTGCACTCTTCGCGCGATTTCCAACCGCGCTGAGGGAACCTTTGGGCGCCTCCGTTACTTTTTGGGAGGCGACCGCCCCAGTCAAACTGCCCACCTGACAGTGTCCCAAGACCGGATCACGGTCTCTGGTTAGAACTTCAGTATTACAAGAGTGGTATCCCAACAACGACTCCGCACAAACTGGCGTCCATGCTTCTAAGTCTCCCACCTATCCTGTACATGCAATACCAAAATCCAGTGCCAAGCTACAGTAAAGCTCCACGGGGTCTTTCCGTCCTGCTGCGGGTAACCGGCATCTTTACCGGTACTACAATTTCACCGAGCCTACTGTTGAGACAGTGCCCAAATCGTTACGCCTTTCGTGCGGGTCGGAACTTACCCGACAAGGAATTTCGCTACCTTAGGACCGTTATAGTTACGGCCGCCGTTTACTGGGGCTTCGGTTCACAGCTTCGCATACGCTAACCACTTCCCTTAACCTTCCAGCACCGGGCAGGCGTCAGCCCCTATACATCATCTTTCGATTTAGCAGAGACCTGTGTTTTTGCTAAACAGTCGCTTGGGCCTATTCTCTGCGGCCACCTCGGGCTATTCACCCTAACGTGGCACCCCTTCTCCCTAAGTTACGGGGTCATTTTGCCGAGTTCCTTAACAGTAGTTATCTCGCTCGCCTTAGGATTCTCTCCTCACCTACCTGTGTCGGTTTACGGTACGGGCACCTTTTATCTCGGTAGAAGCTTTTCTTGTCAGTGTGGAATCAGCAAGTTCGCTACTTATTTTTCGCTCCTCATCACCTTTCAGGATTGCAAAGACGGATTTGCCTATCTCTGCTCCCTACGGGCTTGAACCCACTCAACCAACCGTGGGCTTTGCCTATCCTCCTGCGTCCCTCCATTCCTCAAACGATAAAGTGGTGGTACAGGAATCTTCACCTGTTGTCCATCGCCTACGACTTTCGTCCTCGGCTTAGGTCCCGACTTACCCTGAGCGGACGAGCCTTCCTCAGGAAACCTTAGGTTTTCGGCGGGTAGGATTCTCACCTACCTCTCGCTACTTATGCCAACATTCTCTCTTGTATAAAGTCCACTGCTCCTTACGGTACAGCTTCAGCCGATATACAATGCTCCCCTACCCCTGGAGTAGGATTAACACTAGCTTCACAGGTTTGAGCCTTTAGAAAATTTGGCCGAAGGCCCTTTCTAAATAACAGCGTAGCTGATGCCTTTCGGCTAAATCACTACCCTATTTTACTCTTCTATAAAGATACTGTTAATCCTACTCCAAGCCATAGCTTCGGTAACAGATTTGAGCCCCGGTAATTTTCGGCGCAGAGCCACTCGACTAGTGAGCTATTACGCACTCTTTAAATGAGTGGCTGCTTCTAAGCCAACATCCTAGTTGTCTAAGCAGCTCCACATCCTTTCCCACTTAATCTGTATTTAGGGACCTTAGCTGATGGTCTGGGCTGTTTCCCTCTCGACTACGAATCTTATCACCCGCAGTCTGACTCCCAGATAAAAGAATACGGCATTCGGAGTTTGATAGGCTTCGGTAGGCGGTGAAGCCCCCTAGGCCATTCAGTGCTCTACCTCCGTTTCTCTAAATCTGAGGCTAGCCCTAAAGCTATTTCGGGGAGAACCAGCTATCTCCGAGTTCGATTGGAATTTCTCCGCTATCCACAGGTCATCCGATAGCTTTTCAACGCTAAACGGTTCGGACCTCCACGAAATTTTACTTTCGCTTCATCCTGCCCATGGATAGGTCACCCGGTTTCGGGTCTACGGCATGCAACTAAATTCGCCCAGTTAAGACTCGCTTTCGCTGCGGCTCCAGACCAAAGGTCCTTAACCTTGCTGCATACCGTAACTCGTTGGCCCGTTCTACAAAAAGTACATGGTCGTTCATATAAAGAACTTCCACTGCTTGTAGACATAGGGTTTCAGGTTCTATTTCACTCCCCTCCCGGGGTTCTTTTCACCTTTCCCTCACGGTACTATCCTCTATCGGTCACCAGGTAGTATTTAGCCTTGGGAGGTGGTCCTCCCAGCTTCCCACAAGGTTTCACGTGCCTCGTGGTACTCTGGAGTAGTGCCAAGGATCTTCTTCTTTCACCTACAGGACTTTCACCTTCTGCGGTGGGCCTTTCCAGACCTCTTCGGTTAGAATACCTTCCTCTTTATGGCTCTATCCACAACCCCTAAAGCCGTAGCTCTAGGTTTGGGCTCTTCCCCTTTCGCTCGCCGCTACTGAGGGAATCGATTTTTCTTTCTCTTCCTCAGGGTACTTAGATGTTTCAGTTCCCCTGGTTGCCTCCAACTGCCTATGTATTCAGCAGAAGGTATCTAAGGTTTACTTAGATGGGTTTCCCCATTCGGAAATTCCCGGATCAAAGCTTGCTTGCAGCTACCCGAGACTTATCGCAGCTTACCACGTCCTTCGTCGGCTCCTGGTGCCAAGGCATTCACCCTATGCCCTTAATAACTTGACCATTATATTAGTCAATAAAACCTTTTTACAAAAGTTAAATTAACTCAGTGAAATTGCTTTTATAGCAATTCTGTTTCTCTCCATTGTTCAGTTTTCAAAGAACAAAATTTGAATGTCCTTAGACATTCAAAACTAAACAGTGTAAGGTTTTCTCCTTAGAAAGGAGGTGATCCAGCCGCACCTTCCGATACGGCTACCTTGTTACGACTTCACCCCAGTCATTGATTTCACCTTCGGCAGCTTCCTCTTAAAAAGTTAGATAGCTGACTTCGGGTGCCCCCAACTCCCATGGTGTGACGGGCGGTGTGTACAAGACCCGGGAACGCATTCACCGCGACATTCTGATCCGCGATTACTAGTAACTCCAACTTCATGTGGGCGAGTTGCAGCCCACAATCCGAACTGGGACTGGCTTTTTGGGATTCGCTCCAGATTACTCATTCGCTTCCCGTTGTACCAGCCATTGTAGCACGTGTGTAGCCCAGAACATAAGGGGCATGATGATTTGACGTCATCCCCACCTTCCTCCGGTTTGTCACCGGCAGTCTCTCTAGAGTGCCCAGCTTAACCTGCTGGCAACTAAAGACAAGGGTTGCGCTCGTTGCGGGACTTAACCCAACATCTCACGACACGAGCTGACGACAACCATGCACCACCTGTCTCCTCTGTCCCCGAAGGGAAAGGTACGATTAAGTACCGGTCACAGGGATGTCAAGTCCTGGTAAGGTTCTTCGCGTTGCTTCGAATTAAACCACATGCTCCGCTACTTGTGCGGGTCCCCGTCAATTCCTTTGAGTTTCAGTCTTGCGACCGTACTCCCCAGGCGGAGTGCTTAATGCGTTAACTCCGGCACCGAGGGTGTGAACCCCCGACACCTAGCACTCATCGTTTACGGCGTGGACTACCAGGGTATCTAATCCTGTTCGCTCCCCACGCTTTCGTGCCTCAGCGTCAGTTGCAGTCCAGAGAGTCGCCTTCGCCACTGGTGTTCCTCCTAATATCTACGCATTTCACCGCTACACTAGGAATTCCACTCTCCTCTCCTGCACTCAAGCCATACAGTTCCAAAGGCTTACTACGGTTGAGCCGTAGCCTTTCACCTCTGGCTTATTTGGCCGCCTACGCACCCTTTACGCCCAGTGATTCCGGATAACGCTTGCCCCCTACGTATTACCGCGGCTGCTGGCACGTAGTTAGCCGGGGCTTCCTCCTAAGGTACCGTCATTATTCTTCCCTTAGGACAGAGTTTTACGACCCGAAAGCCTTCTTCACTCACGCGGCGTTGCTGCATCAGGCTTTCGCCCATTGTGCAATATTCCCCACTGCTGCCTCCCGTAGGAGTCTGGACCGTGTCTCAGTTCCAGTGTGGCCGATCACCCTCTCAGGTCGGCTACTGATCGTCGCCTTGGTAGGCCTTTACCCCACCAACTAGCTAATCAGACGCGGGTCCATCTTGTACCACCTGAGTTTTGACTAATGCGCCATGCGACGCTATAGTTTTATGAGGTATTAATCACCGTTTCCAGTGGCTATCCCTCTGTACAAGGCAGGTTACCCACGCGTTACTCACCCGTCCGCCGCTTTCCAGTTATTCCTTCATCCGAAGAATCAGTCATAGCCTTCTCGCTCGACTTGCATGTGTTAAGCACGCCGCCAGCGTTCATCCTGAGCCAGGATCAAACTCTTAAAAAAAATCTGGCGTTTATTATATTTTTAGCTTGAATTATTTCAAACTAAGGTTTAATTCCTTACACTGTTTAGTTTTCAATGTCCAAAGTTTTTCCTGTCGTTTTGGCGACAAAATATATTCTATCAAATATTTATTACCTTGTCAACATTTTTCGACATTTTTTTCGCCGCTGTTTTTTCAGCGACAAGATATATCTTACCATGTACTATATACGAAGTCAAATGGTTATTTTTGGTTATTATTAGTCTACACTCTTTCAGCTAAAAGCTCTATATTTTGATCTGACATTATATTATTGAGTAGTGAAATGTTCCTAACATCCTTATTTAGCCAAACATCTTCATATTTGCTATCTATAATAACAGGCATTCTTTCATGAATATGTCTAATGTTCTTGTTGGCAGGACGGGTTAATATAGTATATTCCTCTATCACCCTTCCATCGCGGTCATTTAAGGATTTATATATCCCTGCTAAAGAAAATATACTATCTTCAGAGCGGATTATGTATTTTACGCTTTGGCCACTATCTTTCTTCCATTCAAAATATCCACTTACTGGTACAAGACATCGCCTCTGTATAAAGGAGTCTTTAAAGGTTGGTTTAATAGACACTGTTTCACTACGGGCGTTTATCAATGGTCTTTTAGCAAACGATGCTGTAAACCCCCATTTTACCATTTTTATATCCTTTTCTATACCATTCTTAACTACTATAATTGACTTATTAGTCGGAAATATTTCTTTTTGAGGCAAAAAATCTACATTTGCTTTTAGAACACCATACTTTTCTAATATCCTATCTAATTCGATCGCTAATTGGAATCTCCCACACATATATATCAACTCCTCATCTTTTCATTGTTATACCTATTTTATCATTAAATTCCCGGGGTATAAACAATTATAGCAGTCTACACAGACTTTAGAACAAAGCCTTTGATAAAGATTTTTAAAGTAGACTTTGTTGAATTACATAACAGAAATTATAAAATTATCCACAGATTTATAAGGTTTATAATTTCCTATATAGTATAAAAAAATCTATATGTTGCATCTTCCATATATCAAGGATTACAACTAGTTAGGTCTAAAATCCAACACACTTTAACATTTTTTGACAAAACTTCCTATTGACTGGAATATATAACAATGATATTATTTTTTTTGTCATTACATTACAAATATCACTATATTAATACTAACACTTGTAGGAGGTTATTAAAATGGGGACCAAAGTTAATTTATTAGAAGAAACAAGACGGAACTTGGAGTGTTTAATTGAAGCATGTAATGGGAATTTGTTAGATCCCTTTGTTATAGCAGCGAGTCAAAAACTCGATACAATACTCAATGAATATAATGAATTTATAATACAATAATTATTAAGTAGGAGTATTACATTATTATATTAATGTAATTTCTTTATTTATATATGATGTTTCTTGGTTTTATACCCCTTCTGTCTATAAGCGTAACGTTTCTCACAGACTAAACAGTATGTGATTCTATAGATAATATATAGCTCTTTTACTTTGGGAGATTTTCTATTTCTCATTTTCACTGCATGACTTTACATTATTCAGACCTTTAATATAGAAGTTACTTGTACTTTCTCCTCAAACTTTTCATTATAATCTTTGTCTAAACAACAAAAAAACGCCTCTTTTGTCTATAATATACTATTATGCTGGTAATACTATATTAACGGAGGTGTTTTTTAAATGAAAAAGAAATATTTATTGTTTTTAATACTGGCTATAGCCTTAAGCATTTCAGCTTGTGGAAAAGGAATCACTTATAGTGAAAACTTACCCTATCTACCATTACATAAAAATATGACACTTGATACATTTGAAGAGCCTCAAGCCGAGGGCGAATTAGCAAAAGCAACATACTCAGTTACAAACAGTAAATTTGATGATTTTCTAAATGAATATGAAGCAATCTTTCATGAGGATGGATGGGAAACCACTCTAGACAATAAGCCCAATATGTTAACCGTTAAGAAAAATGAACACGAAGCTACTGTTATTGTATATGAAAAGGATGGTACCTTAAAAGCAGAAGTAATGTCTAAGTAAATATTTAAACAGCTTGAGTTACATAATCACTATTCCTTTCAAAATAGTAGTTATGTAACTTCTTTATTCAGCAATATTTTTCCATGAAGTGGATATATATTTCACTTTATCGATACCCTCTTCACTTATACTATTGATTATAATTGGATTTTTACATTTGAAACATTGAACCGATGAATCGCCTTGCTTAAACTTAAAAAAACTACTACCGCACTTTCTACAAACTAATCTTTTCATTTTTATGCCCCTTTCCACAGCTTGTCTATTTTCTCTATATGGAAAGGATATTCATTTATTAATAGAAATATGCGTATTTTTTCTTTTTCAAACTATCAATTAATTTCTTCATAGATAAGTCTTTGTTACAGATCTAGAGCTACTAAGGTATAGCATAGGTTGATAGAACATCTGAAAATCTATAATATCACCTAACTTAATATCCTGTTTGCAATCTTCAACATCTACTATTAGATGATCACTGCTACTTCCCACAATTTCAATTCCCTTTACGCAAGGAACTAGTTGATCATGAGACGAAAAATCCTGTTTTCCAATAGCTAGTATGGCTCTTTTCCGTATCCCTCTATCTGTGAAAGTAGGTCTATTTCCAAAGGCATCAATAAACATTTCGCCTATTGGATGGGATGGTTTATCCTTTAACTCCACGACCTGGGCCTTTAAGATAAATGTATCTTGATTCATGCCATGCATGTCATAACCCCAATAATCAACTAAGTCTCTAGCTAAAATTATTGCTTCTCCTATTCTCAAGTTGTTTATTTTTTTAGGCATCTTACCATCTAATAATAGTGGAATAGATGATGTTGCACCTCCAGAAATTATATCTAGTCTCCTATTGATCTTCTTCTCTATTTTTTCAGCTAAAAAACATAGTTTACTAAGGTTTTTTTCTGTAGGCTTTATAGCACCATAACAGCCTAGGTTTGTGCCGATTCCATATAGTTCTACTTTTTTAAGGGAATTTTCCACATATAAAGCTAGTTCAACAAACTCCTCTTCATCAATAATTCCTTCACGCAGATCTCCAAGATCAAACATTAGTATGACTTTATGGTTTTTATTTTGTGAAATACATTCTTGCTCAATTCTATATAAAGTATCAAATTCAGAGTTCAAGCTAATATCCACATACTTTACTAGTTCTTCAATTTCACTAAACATTGGAATCCGAACCAGCATAGCCGGTAATTTCATACCATATTCCTTCAATCTAGCTATTTGATCCATTCTAGAGTCTGCAATATATTTACATCCTGCATCAATAAACTGTTCTACAACCTTAGGTAGGCCGTTGAATCCTTTTACAACACCGGCAATACTAATGCCGTTAGAATTGCATAGATCAACCATATACTTTACATTTTCATGTACTTTTTTTAAGTCAATCTGTAAGACTGGATATTTAGAACTTTTCCCTTTGCTTATTTGACTAAGCTCACTCCTGTTAATGTTTTGAACCATGGCATTTCCCCCTTTGTTAACTCCATAGGTTAGTTAGTCTTTCATAAAATTATATGAAAAACCCTTTTCTCTTTATTCCTATTTAATCGATCTTTCATTAGCTGACATGCCATCATAATGTAAAGTTATTTATTTTATTATAAAAAATTAATAACTAAATATCTCCATCCATATTAAATATTAACTAACCAACCAAAAATCAAAGAAACAACCATATATCATATTATGGTTGTTTCAAATCAACAATATCTTGTTATGATTGTTTTAGTTTTCTTATTAACTGCGATAACTTATATAGTCCCTTTTCCAAATCTTCAATAGAAGCATATGAGTAGGATATCCTTAAGTTTTGATTAGGAACTGAATCATATATATATCCTGGATACATTAGTATCCCTATTTTACATGCTTCATCGAAAAGCCTGTGCATATTTAAGGGATCTATTAAAGAAAGCCATATATAATATCCTCCACTAGGAACATTCCATGTAGCTATATCTGAATAATATTTCTCTAACGCTTCAATTGTTACCATCCTTCTTATATACAACTGTTTTCTAATATACTCTAGGTGTTCTTGATATAATCCTGTTTCCATCCACTTGGCTACTGTTATCTGAGACAAAGAACTAGATCCATAATCAGTTTGCATTTTTATATCAGCAAGACGTTCAATAACGGGCTGTGGTCCTACAATCCACCCAATCCTTAACCCTGGGCTCAAAGTTTTGGATACGCTTCCTACGTATAGGACTAATCCGCTATTATCCATACTTTTTAGAGGTCTTGGAGGAGGATTATCAATCCAGAGTTCTCTATAAACATCGTCTTCAATAACTGGTAACTTCTCTTTCTGGCATATCTCTACAAGTTCCTTCCGCCTATTAAGGGATAAAACATTTCCCGATGGATTTTGAAAATTAGGTATTGTATAAAGTATTGAAGGCCTGTTCTTTTTCTTATATCCAGGAATCAAACTAGCCTTAATTCCCTCATTATCCATAGGTATACCACATCTTCTCATTCCCATTGATTGAAAAATCTTAAGAGAATACATATACGAGGGCTTTTCTAAGAAAACTGTGGCTCCAGGTTGTAATAATCCTATGGAAATTAATTGAATGGCCTGTAGGGCACCTGATACAATAAGGATTGATGATGTTGAAGCATTTATCCCATAAGGCTTTAAGTATTTGCTGATTTGTTCTCTGAGATATAGCATTCCATTAGGGCTTTCATACCCTAGGTTTTTTATATCTTTCGATACTTCATTTAAGATTATTGCCATCTTTTCCTTTGGAAATAGATCCGGTGAAGCCTCTCCTGTACTTAATCTAATATAATTATTTTGAAGTTCTAAATTATTAATCTGTTTTATAGTCTTAAAATTTGGTATATGGATTCCTTCTTCTATATATGAATGCCAGTTAGGTTGAATATTTGATATATAAGGTAAAAATTGGCTAACTATCTTAGTTCCACCCTTCCCTCTTCCCTCCAATATTCCCTCCGCCTTCAACTCATCTAATGCAGAAACAATGGTGCTCCTATTTACCTCGAAGATTTGCGCCAACTCACGTTGTGTCGGTATCACAGAATCTACTGGCCATTCACCACTACTAATCTTCTTTTTAAAATAGTTTACTATTTGTTTATATATAGGCTTTGAAGAATTCTTAATAGGTTTCCAATCAATATTAATCATAGTACGTCCTCTTTTTCGAATTTATTACCTTTCAATATTTCTATTTTAAGCTAAGCTGCTATTTTTAACCTCCAGCAGACAGGAACTTTATACGAAACCTATCAACCATCTGGTTAACTAAATCTTCATTGGCACGAAATACGATTTGTGTACTAGGAAGTTCAATACTACCTAATTTTCTGTACTCCTCTTTAGCAACTTCAACTTCCCAATTAGCCCCCTTAAAATTCCCCTGATTATCATAGGAACTGCAAATTGATATAAAGTATTCTATAATATATACTCTGTTTATGCCACTAATAAGCTTTTTCTCTATTCTTGACATTCAGCATTCTCCCCTTGATAGAGTTTCTCCTTATTATTGTCTATATCTATAGGTAAAGAAAAATAAAATATAGTTCCTTCTCCTTCCCCACTATTGGCCCATATGCTCCCATTGTGAGCTTCAATAATATATTTACATATGGATAGTCCTAATCCTGATCCTCCGTATTCTCTGGATCTAGACTTTTCTCCTCGATAGAACTTTTCAAAGATATATGGTAAGTCCTTCTTTGAAATCCCTTGTCCATTATCTTTTACAAAAACCTCTAATTTATTATCTTTAAGATTTACCCCAACTACAATTCTTCCTTTTTCATCTACATATCTTTTAGCATTTTGTATAAGATTATCAATAATTTGGTTTATTCTATAGTAATCTATATTCATCTCAACCATAGGTATTGGTCGTTGTATCACAACGTCAATAGGACTATCTTTGAATTCAATTTCTAAATTTCCAAAGACTTCTTCAAAAAACTCCATACTATTTATACATCGAATATTCATGTCAAGTTGTCCGGACTCCATCTTAGAATATTGGAAAAGATCATCTATTAAGTGATCTAATTTTTGTGTCTTATCTTTAATCACTGATATATATCTTTGAAACATCTCTTTATCTGAAGCAATCCCCTCGTCTAAACCATCAACATATCCTTTGATAGAGGTAATTGGCGTTCTAAGATCATGGGATATACTTGCTATTAGTTCTCTACGGGATTTTTCATACTCTACTTGCTTTTCAAGGGATTCCTTTAATTTTTCTCTCATAGTATCAAATGCAATACAAAACTTTCCTATTTCATCGTTATTCTTATACTGAATTTGATACTCTAAGTTCCCTTTAGAAATGTTCTCCGTAGCTTTATTAAGTTCTTTCAATGGCTTCAATATTGTCCCAGACATATACCAAGTAAATATTATTACAAGAACTATTAAACATATTCCTCCTAATCCGTATGTTAACAAGTTATAGAACTTTGCCTTCTCTTCTATAGATTCATTGCTTTTATATTGATAAAATATTACTTTTAAGATCACCTTATTGTTGTGGAATACATTGAGTACCGTCTTATTTTTTATTGTTTTCTCATTTGTATCTGCTTTTTTATCTTTAGAATTGCCTTTTGAGCTGTCCTTAAAATTCTTTGAATCAAGTAATGTATAACCATCTACATCCTGGATCTCTACGTTCAGTTGGTACTTCTCTAATAACGGCCTTATGATTTTATATAACTTATCACTCTCACTGATCATCGAATAATTATCTTCAATTATATCAACAATTTCATGTCTCCCAAGCTTAACCTTTTCTAGTTCCCTTATTCTGGGATCATTTTGAAGCTGTGTAGTTGAGTAATAAAGTAGTAATCCAGTCAGAATTAATGGTAGTACAATAACAATGGTAAATGAAATGAATAGTTTTATTCTAATACCAAATCTCATTATTCACCACCTGTAAATTTATATCCTACACCCCAAACAGTTTTAATGTAGTTAGGACTGGAAGGATTTTTCTCTATTTTCTCTCGAATTTTTCTGATATGGACAGTTATTGTACTTATATCTCCAAATTCATTATATCCCCATATTCTCTCAAAAATTTGCTCACGTGTAAAAACTTGATGAGGATGAAGGGCTAAAAGTAGTAAGACCTCAAATTCCTTTGCAGCCAAATCAACCTTTTCGCCATTAATATAAACATTATAACCTTTCTTGTCTATCTCCAGGCTATCATATCTAAGAAGATGATCATTAGACTCTTGACTAGAAGATAACATTGTATATCTTCTAATATTTGCCTTTACCCTAGCTACCAGCTCTCTTGTACTAAAAGGTTTGCTGATATAATCATCCGCCCCTAATCCTAACCCAAGTATTTTATCAACATCACTTTTTTTAGCACTAAGCATTATTATTGGAATTGATGACTCAGCCCTTACAATTCGACAAACTTCCATACCATCTAATTTAGGAAGCATTACATCTAATATCATTAGTAATGGCTTGTATTGTCGATAATATTTTAACCCCTGTTCCCCATCATAGGCTAAAATCACATCAAATCCTTCTCGTTTCAAATAATCTCTTATCAACTCACATATTTCTATTTCATCATCTACAACTAGAATCTTTTTTTCTGACATTATGATCCCCCTAAGTAAATGGACAGTTATATAGAGTTCATATAACAGAACTTAATTTATACATATCAAAATACTTGATGTTTCTGGGAGTTTTGATATGTATAAATTAATAGTTCTACTTAAGTCTCTATATTTGAAAGTAGTAACAATTTTTATTATTTTGCTATCAATATTATATCATATGTTAATAATTCGTAATAAACATTCAAAGCATAGTAAATTTCATTTTGCATCGGCTTCACTTTCACATAAAAAAACAATCTCGTTAAACAAGATTGTCTATGGGATTAAATAGATATTATTTTATTAAATGGGCTCCTCTATCGGACCCTTGTATCTCCTAACCTCTGATAGTATTATACAGGAATAACTAATCATGGTTTCCCCTCCACTCATTTTCCCATAATATTTTCTCTGTTATTTTATAATTATATATTAACTATAAAAGGTTAACTCAAACTTACCAAATTATTAAGAAAATATTAACTTTTTTTAACATTTAGAAAGTGGATTCTTTATCGTCTAATTCGATATTTAAATCTTATCCATCCTAATCTTAACCTATATAAATACTGAGAGGTTCGTTTTGAAACTTTAAATTGTTGTTTTGTACCAAAACTTATAATCAATAGGTAACAGGTAATAAATCCCAACAAAAATACCAAGACATATACCATTTTCTCTTATCCACCACCATCTTATATCTTTGTCCTTCTTATAACATACTACGTATGACATCAATCAAATGTGTGCATTTTACCTTGTATTTCTTTTTCATAAAATTATTTTTATTTCCTGAGTATAATCCTCTATCTCCTGAATAAAATATTTATAAAATGACATCTCTATACAGTCATACAGAGAATTCCAAGTAAATCTTAACAATTCAAGTTTTATGACGCTTTGCATTCGATATCTACGAGCCTAATCTCAGACTAAAAATAGCATCTAAAAGGATGGTGTGTATTATGGAAATAAGAGAAAATGCTATTATTCCACTAGGCTATGGAAAGTTTGTGCGTTCTGATAAGATTGTTGCTTTAGATCCTATTGAGGAGAACCGTGGTCCTGGTAGACGTACATACGTTTATGTTGATGGAATCAGCACGCCCTTAGTGGCCTCTCGAACCGAAACTTCTATTCTAGCAAATATAGTTAAAACTCCAAGGGAAGTGATGGAAGCTACAGCAGCTTTAGAGCTATTGCATGATATTCTCGATGATATAGAACATATCGGACCTATGCTTAGAAAGAGTATAAAGGAAGAAGCAGATTTTAATCTAAATAAAATTGAGGCGAAAATTAAAGAAATTCATAGTCATGAAGTTGAAGTTGACTAATTAAAAGTTTTACTAAGAGTTCCATATAAATAAGAGTCCAGTGTTAGTAATGGACTCTTAAAAATCTTATCAATGGTACTCTTCTAAATGCTGTTGCATTATCTGTTGTGTTTCAGCTCTATTTCTTTCTATAGTATCATAAATTGCTCCTGTACTCCTATCCAAAACTGATTGAATTTCAGCGCTATTTCCCGCCTGAATATCCTGGAGCAATTTCTTATTGTTTTCTGTAATTGCCACGGCTATTGCTTCGTGCAAATCTCTCTTTCTTATTTGTTCTGTCTCATTAACCCTATTTAATATGTCTATTAATTGATCTTGAGTTAGTCCTGCCATATGCATCACTCCTTTCTATTTAACATTATTCAGAAAAATAGAAAGTATGCTGTGACTTTCAAAGGAAATCTTTAAAACCCCATCCATGTTTTTATCAACTTCACTAATTCATAAAGATTCATTACAGCCATAAAAAGTATTCCAGATGCAAGAAATAGCAAAATAGCCCATGTTCTCATACGTCTCTTTCTCTGATATTTCTCATCAAAGCTATTAATACTTTCATCTGCTACTAATATCTCTTCCTGTTTATTTTCAATTATCTCCTTTGCCTCATCTAAAACCCTTGAAGGAACAAACAAATCAATACCAGTATTTGACATGCCCATATATATATTTAAATATCCTCCCGCATCTCTGTGTTTTCTTAATACAGGAATATCATACGTCTTCAACAATGCTTCTATACCATTTGCTTCAATTTCCCCTGAAACAGATATTAAGAATACCTCTTCATCATAGTCTATTTTCTCTTCTTCCAATTCATCTACAAGTTCAGTCTTACAATCACTGCATATTTCTATTCCTTCCCTGAATTCGGCTTTGCATTTTGGACACCATGGCATATGCGTTCCTCCTTCCCATAATACCTTATATCTAAATTCTATATTTTTTATTATATCTTATTTGGGAAAAATTTACATAAGCTCTTAAAAAAATAGTATTCGAATCCGTAATATTCGATAATAATTTCTATTCCACTGAATTCGAGAGCAAAAAAACTCCATTTGATAATATAGAGTAGGTTTTACCGACCAATTCTTTAATCAACGGAGTTCTATATAATAAATATTTTCATCTTTTACGTCTTTTTGTTTTAGAAATAAAACAAGCAATACTTCCAATGGGGCAAAGACAGCACCAAGTTCTATGGTTAAAGAAAAAAGATAGCACTATACCAATTACCGTAGTCCCTATAATCATTCTATGGAAGACTCCACCCATTGCTTCAAGGTCTCCCCAATGTTTTCTTATTCCAATTCCAAACATAGTAAATACAAATACAATAATTACTATTCTAAATATAATTGACTTAATACATCTGGGATTTGTTTTCTTTTCGCCAAATTTACATATCACATTGTCATAGAGATTCCCTCTTGGACATATATTCTTACACCATAATCTACCATGTCCCAATGATGCTAATACTATCGGTCCTAACATACAGATTACCGCCAGAATTGCGATACTTTTATTGTAAAAACCAGCTATTATAATAAACAATAGCAAAAGAAATCCACTCTTTTTCCATAATTGAACAAATAGTTTCATACCATATCTCCCGATATTATTTCCATTGAATAGTTCTTTGAAAATACAGTGAGAGAGAACAACTTTTCCCTCAATTCATCCTATTCCTTCATAGGGTTGTACTATTCTTATCAGTTGATATAGTTTTTCTGTTTCTTCTCTTCCTCAATACCTTTGCTTTAAACCTTTAGTTTATATCTATTCTTTGGTCTACCCAAACTTCCATAGATATGGACTATTTCAAGTTCTTCTTGTTCTAGCATATATTGCACATATCTATGTACCGTTTGATACGCTAAATTAACACCCTTGGTGATATCGCTTATGGTTACTTCCTTCTCCTGTGACTTTATAAAATTTTTGATCAGATCTAATGTGGCTGTACTAATCCCTTTATCTAAATATATTCTCTCTCTCTTTGTATTAAGCTCTTGTTGAACATCGTATATATGCAAATTCACTTTGATCCTTGCGATTAGGTCTGGAGCCTTAATTGGCTTAATTGCAAAGTCTGTTGCTCCAACAGCCATAAACTTATCTGATATTTCCTGTCTCTCATCTACGGTTAACACAAGTATTGCCAGTTCAGGCTTTATGCTTTTAAGCTTTTTTACGGTCGTTAAACCGTTTAGCCCTGGCATATGATAATCTACAATAACTAGTTTAGGGTTAACTTGTTTAACTAGTTCTATTCCTTCCTCACCACTATTTGCAGTATATGCCTCATAGCCACAGAAATCACATATTTCTTTTAGGGTAAACAATATGTCTTCTTCATCATCAATAACAACTATTTTTACTGTATCCGCCACTATTCTTCCCCCCTATTTTCTTCATTTGCAATGGGTAGCTTAACGATTACCGTCGTACCTATACCGTATTCACTTTCTAAACTTATAGTTCCGTTGTTCTCCTCAATAATCTGTTTAGCAAATGGTAGACCTAACCCTGAGGTGTTATTTGTTGAATGACCGATTTTCCAAATATTCTCTAACTCATTTATAGGAATACCAATGCCGTTATCTATAATCTTAAAGATGATATTAGACTCGTCTCTTTCTAGCTTTATTAATATCCTTTTTTCTGCCTCTGTACGTTTTGCTATAATTGCATTTTCTATTAAGTTTATTATAGCCCTTGAAACCCTAATCTTATTTACAATAATCGGTGGAAGGGATTCCTTATATTCAATAGTAAATTTTAAAGATTCATCTTCAATTGGTATCTGTGATCGTATATAGTTAATTAACACTGGTATATCTAAAACTTGTCTCGAGTTCCCATAAAGGAAGCTAGAAATCATCTCACTCATCTTTTCTACAGCACTTTCAATTCTTTCGTTGTAGGTAGATAGCTTCTCTAAATCCTTCGATAATAGAAGTAAAGAGTTCAATCCCCTTATTGTAACAAGTGGAGTTTTAAGGTCGTGAGCTAAGGCATTAATTTCTTGATAAATTCTATTTTCCATAACTTTAGCCTGCATGCTCTCCAGTGCTCTGGCCTTCTGATAATTTTCTTCAACAATAACAATATTTCTATGATGAAATCTATATAATAACGCCGTCATCGTCGAAGAAAATAGAAGTGGAATTAGGAATGCAATCCCAACTGTATTGAGTATGGATTCACTTTCTAAATAAAGGGCAACAATCTTGATGCTCACTGAAATATCATTGATTCCAATTCTAAAATTTGATAAAGCAGGCATAATATTAATCCATTGCATAGCAAAAAATACCTGAACACTAACGATTATATTAGATGTGAAAACCATTTGTTCCTTTGAAATTCCCATTAACAATGTAATCAAGGATAGTGCTATAAAGTCAGTCAAAGGTTCCCATGGCAACATCAGCCATCTATGAAGTATAGCCTTTACAAATAAGTACAATAAAATAAGTACAACTCGTTTTTTGACATCGCTATATGATCTTAATACTTTCATCTGTCCTATAATAAGCAATATACTTATATATAGTAATATATTATATATAGTAAAAAAAGTATTTGTTGAAGCCGAAGCCAATACTAGGTTCCCACTATCTCCTGAGTTAATGGCTTCACGAATCCAAACTATAATACTAAACAAATAAGATTTTGATATCAAAGGAATAATCGTTACTATGGCAATTAAAATATATCCTACCATAGAATTTAAATTAACATGGTTTTTCCTTAACATAAACTTCACCTCAACGATATAGAGAAGCAAACGGTGCTTTTATCTCTTGAATGTCTCCAACCAGTGATAGGGGTATATTTTTTTCAGATGAGATACTTCTAATAAATTCATCATAATCGCCATCGTGGGTACTAATAATAAATGAAGATGCTTCACCTACTCTTTTTAAGAAGTAATCTGTCTTAGGATTCCTTCTTGCTTTTCCACCTATATAGACCATAATGATTGGCATATCAGCCTCTTGTACACTCTCAACAAATTTTTCAATACGAATTACCTCATCTTTATAAGAACTGTCGTTTAACATTTCTCCAATGGAGCTATAGCCTACAACTATAACAATCGAACGAACAAGCTCCAAATCTACCCTTTCGGCCTTAGGCATAAAATAATTATGCAACATTAGCTCATTAGCTATATTTTTAATTATATAAGTATCCGTACTTTGACCTGCCGATGTGATTAGAATTTTCTCACTAGCAATCGGCTGTGGAAGGTAAATATTAGTTTTATGTTCTTTGTATGATAGTAGTTTAAACCAGTTTATAATATTAAAGGTTATCACTGCCCCTAATAGAATTAACAATATATTTTTAGCAATTGTTTTCTTTTTCATTTATTATTCCCCATTCTTTATATCGACCATATTGAGAATTTCTTGCCCGTTAATATTTGGCACATATCCTGCAACATTCTCACGAATACCAATAAAGGTCATTGTATGGGCCAATGGTATTGACGGCGTGTCTTTATGAATCAATTCTTGTACTTCTCTATATATACTCGCTCTAAAGGCTTGATCTGTCGCTTGCCTCGCTTGATTTAATAGAAAATCCACCTGTGGATCTCGATAATAGGAATAGTTATTAGATAAACCTTGTTTTAAGTTTTCCGATGCAAACATCGTATATAGAAAATTATCGGGATCTAGTATATCTCCATTCCAACCAGCCAATATCATGTCGTAGTTTCCTTTGTTTTGTCTTTTAATTACCTCTTCCCAAGGTTCTATAGATACATCTACGGAAATATTAGCCTTAGAAAGACTTTCTCTAATATATCCTGCCAATGAAATAGGTTTAGGGAAGTATTTTCTTGGTAAATCCATAACCAAGAGCTCTATCTCAATACCTTCCGATAAGCCAACTGATTTCAGCATTCTTTTTGCCTTCTTTACATCATAATCTAATGACTTGATAGTCTCATTATGCCCCCAAATCACCGGTGGTAAAAATGAATTTGCCGATTTCGACAGTTCATCAAAAGCTTCAGACATCATCCTATCACGATCCAGTAAGTGACCAATAGCCTGACGTACTTCCCTTAGTTTTAGATGCTCATTATTCATGTTCATAGCTAAGTATCCTATATTAAAATATGGTCTACTTAATAATAGCAGGTCTTTATCCTTGCCTACGGTCTCCATTTCATCCTTCGTCAGCAAATCAATAATATGAACTTTACCGGACCTTAGAGCTTCTAATCTTTCTTTTTTATCGGGTATAGTTTTAAATACAACTTTATCAACCTTTGCCTTACTTCCCCAATAGTTGTCATTACGTTTCAAAGTAATAGTTCCTTCATCATCCCAGGTTTCAAAAACAAATGGGCCCGTACCTACTGGATGTTGTTTTAGATTTTCATTGAAAGTCATTATCGCGTCTGGACTTGCGATTCCAAAGGCTGGCATTGTAAGTATACTTAAAAAAGGTGCATAGGGCTTTTTTAGTCTAATTTCTAAATCCACATCAGACAACGCTGTTACCTGTTCTACAATCCCAGGAAACCCTCCGAAACTCATGTTCCAATAGCTAAAGTAACCCGCATGGTAGATACTGCTTTCATCCATCCATCGATTGAAGTTAAAAGCTATAGCCTGTGCATCTAAAGGAGTTCCATCATGAAATGAAATCCCCTTCCTTATTTTAAACTGCCAAATCAACCCGTTTTCGCTCATATTCCAACTCTCTGCCAAAGAAGGTACAATACTAACTCCGCCTTTATCGTACTTAACTAGATTGTCATAAATATTGATCGTAACCTTTAAAGAGTCATAGTCTGTCACAACGGCTGGATCTAATCCAATAGAAGAGTTCGCTCTACCAATGACTAGGACTTTTTCTTCTTTGTTATCTTTAAATAACTCTTTTGTTATATCTATCAAGTTATCTATTTGAAAGTTGAATGCAGTAAGTATCATCCATAAAACAATCGTAATACCACTGCCTATTGCAACCCATTTAATATTCTTCATTTTTTCACACTCCTCTACATTATTTTATCAGAAAAACGATAATCTTGTAGTTTTTTATGAAAAAAGGGCTTTTTTATATTTTCCTACATTTTTCGATTATAATAATCTCTGGTTGAAGGATTAATGTCCTAATTATAATTTTATTAAAGGAGGAAACAAAATGGCTGTACAAGCTAAGAAAATGCCAACTCCTCCAAGAAAAAAAGGTTTATTTAACTTTTTTCTTGATGGAGTAGAAAAAGCAGGTAATAAATTACCTCATCCAGTAACATTATTTGCATTATTTGCCTTCGCAATCATTATTATTTCTGAGATCTGTTCTCGTGCAGGTTTAACTGTAGACTTCTACGATGCAAAGTACAAAACTGAAAAAACAGTAGAAGCTATTTCACTACTTAATGCTGAAGGTTTAAGATTCATGATTAACTCTGCAACCAAAAACTTTACTGGATTCCATCCACTAGGAACAGTATTAGTTGCAATGCTTGGTGTTGGTGTTGCTGAAGGAACAGGACTTATTAACGCATCATTAAAGAAATTAGTACTTAGTACTCCAAAGAGACTTATAACTGCAGTAGTTGTATTTGCAGGGGTAATGTCTAACATAGCATCGGATGCTGGATACGTTGTATTAGTTCCACTTGGAGCTATCGTATTCTTAAGCTTTAAGCGTCATCCACTTGCAGGTATGGCAGCTGCATTTGCCGGCGTATCAGGTGGATTCTCAGCTAACCTTTTATTAGGTACATTAGATCCACTATTAACTGGTATTACTAACGAAGCTTTAACTGCTGGTGGTATTAACCTATCAATATTACCTACTTCAAACTACTACTTCATGGTTGTATCTACTTTCTTAATAACTTTCTTAGGTACATTTGTAACTGAAAGAATAGTAGAACCGAGACTTGGTGAATATAAAGGTATTACACCGGATGAAACAATGGAAGTTACTAAGGAAGAGAAAAAAGGATTAGTAGCTGCTGGTCTTTCTCTATTAGTATTTGGTGCTATAATGTTATTCTTAACGGTACCTGAAAACGCTATTTTAAAAGTAGATGGAACTTTAAAGGCTTTCACATACAACGGACTAGTTCCTACAATAATGTTATTCTTCCTTATTCCAGGTTTAGCATACGGTATCGCTGCTGGAAGCGTTAGAAATGACAAAGATGTAGTTAAGTTTATGAGTAAGTCTATGGCAACAATGGGAGGATACTTAGTTTTATCTTTCTTCGCTGCTCAATTTATCAAATACTTCTCATACACTAATCTAGGTATCATATTAGCTGTAAGTGGTGCAAACTTCCTAAAAGCAATTGGATTTACAGGACTTCCATTAATTATAGGATTTATCTTAGTTGCTGGAGTTATAAACCTTTTCATAGGTTCAGCATCAGCAAAGTGGGGAATCATGGCTCCTGTATTTGTCCCAATGATGTACCAATTAGGATTCACGCCAGAATTCACTCAATTAGCTTATCGTATTGGGGATTCAACTACTAATATAATTTCTCCACTAATGTCATACTTTGCTGTAATCGTTGTATTTGCACAGAAGTATGATGAAGATACAGGAATTGGTACTTTAATTTCTACAATGGTTCCATACTCAATAATGTTCTTATTAGGATGGACTTTACTATTAGTACTTTGGTACTTCTTAGGATGGCCAATAGGACCAGATGCATTTATTCACTTAATGCAATAGTTTAAATAGCATATAAGAAGCACCTGCCGATTGAATAGGCAGGTGCTTTTTTACATATATCATTTCCTTAATCGTTCTTCTTAAATTGTAAAAATTCATATTTATCATATAACAATTTTAATTCCTCAAAGTTATTATCTGGGTCTTCTAATAAATTTGCCGCTCTAGTTAGTACATCCAATTGTTCAGGTGTAATGTCTTTTTCATCCATTTCAGAATCTGTTGTAAGTGAGGGTTCGTCCCAATAAATGTGTTCATTTCCTAATACTGAAGCTAAATCATGGCATAAAATACTTAGAATGGGATGTACTCCCCACCATTCTGGTAGACCATATGTAGAAGAGTTCAACTTGCCCTGTTTATACCTAAGCCATACATCCCCAGGATATTCAAATTTTTCTCGAGAAAAGTCAACCATTTGCCTGTCTGGATCTACTAGCATCCATCGCTGCTCTTTTTCATTCCATACTTCACATATAACGTGATAAATATGGTGCCCTGGATAAAGATAGTTGGCGAACCCATAACGAACTCTAACTGGAATATCTCGACTTTTCAAGATAGATGCAAGCAAAATAGCGTGATATCTACATGATAATATTAACCGCTCCTCAGGCTTACGTTCATAAATTAGCCCAGGTTGATTATAGTTATTTAACCCCTTTAACATTGATTTTACCGTTGGATATTCCTTATCTTCATTTACTCTTTCCGATGCAATTACATCTCTATAAAGAGGTAGATCAGCCACAGGATGAATTAATTGAGCTTTAATCAGTTTACAAAGATCAGTAAGTGGTTCCGGTAATTCATCATATAGTTTTTCATTTTCTCCTGGATCAGTATAAATGCTGTATCCTTTATAAAACTCTAACACTCCTTCCTCATTCATCTTCTCTCTGTTTTTACCTTTTTCTAAGCCTATTTCAGCCTTTAAACTTTCCTTATCTTCGATTTGACATCCACTAAATAATAATATTGTTATTGCTAAATATACTAAATACTTCTTCCACATAATACAATCCCCTTAATTTCTTAGTAGATATAGTACATGAATCATTGTATCATGGTTGGCATAAACTTACAATTTATTAATGGACATAAAAAATTCCAATATCTTTAGGATATTGGAATTACTTTTTATTATGAACTTGTTAGTGGCGCGCCCTAAGGGACTCGAACCCCTAACCTTCTGATTCGTAGTCAGACACTCTATCCAGTTGAGCTAAGAGCGCAACTTTTTTAGTTTATTGGAGGCGGCACCCAGATTTGAACTGGGGAATAAAGGTTTTGCAGACCTCTGCCTTACCACTTGGCTATGCCGCCATAATAAAGATTGTATGTAATTTAATTCATCAAATAAATGGTGACCCATCCGCGACTCGAACGCGGGACACCCTGATTAAAAGTCAGGTGCTCTACCGACTGAGCTAATGGGTCATATATGGCTGGGGATACAGGACTCGAACCTGTGAATGACGGAGTCAAAGTCCGTTGCCTTACCGACTTGGCTAATCCCCATCAATGTTTATAATGGGGCGGCTGATGGGGTTCGAACCCACGCATGCAGGAGCCACAATCCTGTGTCTTAACCACTTGACTACAGCCGCCATGATTCTTGGAGCGGGTGAAGGGGATCGAACCCTCGCAACCGGCTTGGAAGGCCGGGGCTCTACCACTGAGCTACACCCGCATAAATTTTATATTGGAGCGGTAGAAGGGATTTGAACCCTCGACCCTCGCCTTGGCAAGGCGATGCTCTACCACTGAGCCACTACCGCATAAAAAAGTAATAAATTAAGGTACTTTATTTGCTTATCAGCAAATATCGTAAAATTTCCCTCGAACCAACTACGGTTCGCTACAAAATTTTACTAAGTTGGTGGAGGGAACTGGATTCGAACCAGTGTAGACTCAGTCAACGGATTTACAGTCCGCCCCCTTTAGCCACTCGGGCATCCCTCCATATTTATGATGGAGCTGGTGATGGGACTCGAACCCGCAACCTGCTGATTACAAGTCAGCTGCTCTGCCAATTGAGCTACACCAGCATAATGGCGATCCAGAAGGGACTCGAACCCTCGACCTCTAGCGTGACAGGCTAGCGTTCTAGCCAACTGAACTACTGGACCGTATTTTAATTTTGAATAATAGCCTATTTGCATATAAGCAAATAACTTGGTGGGCGCAACAGGACTTGAACCTGTGACCCCCTGCTTGTAAGGCAGGTGCTCTCCCAGCTGAGCTATGCGCCCAAGTCAGCTTCTAGTTAATAGAAGCTAATTATTGGTGACCCCTAGGGGACTCGAACCCCTGTTACCGCCGTGAAAGGGCGGTGTCTTAACCGCTTGACCAAGGGGCCAAAACCTTGGTAATTTAATAACTTGGTAGCGGCGAGTGGACTCGAACCACCGACCTTTCGGGTATGAACCGAACGCTCTAGCCAACTAAGCTACGCCGCCACATTATAAGATTTATTGGTTGCGGGGACAGGACTTGAACCTGCGACCTCCGGGTTATGAGCCCGACGAGCTACCAACTGCTCCACCCCGCGTCGATATTTATATATATTTTGTTGATGGTGCCGGGGACCGGAATCGAACCGGTACGGTCTTTAAGGACCGCAGGATTTTAAGTCCTGTGCGTCTGCCAGTTCCGCCACCCCGGCATATATTGGCTCCAGAGGTGAGATTCGAACTCACAGCCTACCGGTTAACAGCCGGTTGCTCCACCATTGAGCTACTCTGGAATATCAAACCGGCAACGACTTACTCTCCCAGGCGGCTGCCCGCCAAGTACCATCAGCGCTGAAGAGCTTAACTTCTGTGTTCGATATGGGAACAGGTGTATCCTCTTCGCTATTGTCACCAGATTTTTTGCCGCTAGGCAAATAAATTTCATTAATTTTTGACCCAAGATAAATCATCTTCGGTGCTATTAAGTTAGAGATAATAAATTTACTTTATTCTCTCAAAACTGAACAATGGAAAATATGGTCAAGTCCTCGACCTATTAGTACCTATCAGCTAAAGACATTACTGCCCTTACACCTTAGGCCTATCAACCAGATAGTCTTTCTGGGGTCTTAATCCATAAATGGATGGGAAATCTTATCTTAAGGTGGGCTTCGCGCTTAGATGCCTTCAGCGCTTATCCCTTCCGTACATAGCTACTCAGCGGTGCTCCTGGCGGAACAACTGATGCACCAGAGGTACGTCCATCCCGGTCCTCTCGTACTAAGGACAGCTCCTCTCAAATTTCCTGCGCCCACAGCGGATAGGGACCGAACTGTCTCACGACGTTCTGAACCCAGCTCGCGTGCCTCTTTAATGGGCGAACAGCCCAACCCTTGGGACCTACTACAGCCCCAGGATGAGACGAGCCGACATCGAGGTGCCAAACCTCCCCGTCGATGTGGACTCTTGGGGGAGATAAGCCTGTTATCCCCGGGGTAGCTTTTATCCGTTGAGCGATGGCCCTTCCACTCGGAACCACCGGATCACTAAGCCCGACTTTCGTCCTTGCTCGACCTGTATGTCTCGCAATCAAGCTCCCTTCTGCCTTTGCACTCTTCGCGCGATTTCCAACCGCGCTGAGGGAACCTTTGGGCGCCTCCGTTACTTTTTGGGAGGCGACCGCCCCAGTCAAACTGCCCACCTGACAGTGTCCCAAGACCGGATCACGGTCTCTGGTTAGAACTTCAGTATTACAAGAGTGGTATCCCAACAACGACTCCGCACAAACTGGCGTCCATGCTTCTAAGTCTCCCACCTATCCTGTACATGCAATACCAAAATCCAGTGCCAAGCTACAGTAAAGCTCCACGGGGTCTTTCCGTCCTGCTGCGGGTAACCGGCATCTTTACCGGTACTACAATTTCACCGAGCCTACTGTTGAGACAGTGCCCAAATCGTTACGCCTTTCGTGCGGGTCGGAACTTACCCGACAAGGAATTTCGCTACCTTAGGACCGTTATAGTTACGGCCGCCGTTTACTGGGGCTTCGGTTCACAGCTTCGCATACGCTAACCACTTCCCTTAACCTTCCAGCACCGGGCAGGCGTCAGCCCCTATACATCATCTTTCGATTTAGCAGAGACCTGTGTTTTTGCTAAACAGTCGCTTGGGCCTATTCTCTGCGGCCACCTCGGGCTATTCACCCTAACGTGGCACCCCTTCTCCCTAAGTTACGGGGTCATTTTGCCGAGTTCCTTAACAGTAGTTATCTCGCTCGCCTTAGGATTCTCTCCTCACCTACCTGTGTCGGTTTACGGTACGGGCACCTTTTATCTCGGTAGAAGCTTTTCTTGTCAGTGTGGAATCAGCAAGTTCGCTACTTATTTTTCGCTCCTCATCACCTTTCAGGATTGCAAAGACGGATTTGCCTATCTCTGCTCCCTACGGGCTTGAACCCACTCAACCAACCGTGGGCTTTGCCTATCCTCCTGCGTCCCTCCATTCCTCAAACGATAAAGTGGTGGTACAGGAATCTTCACCTGTTGTCCATCGCCTACGACTTTCGTCCTCGGCTTAGGTCCCGACTTACCCTGAGCGGACGAGCCTTCCTCAGGAAACCTTAGGTTTTCGGCGGGTAGGATTCTCACCTACCTCTCGCTACTTATGCCAACATTCTCTCTTGTATAAAGTCCACTGCTCCTTACGGTACAGCTTCAGCCGATATACAATGCTCCCCTACCCCTGCCATACGGCAAGCCATAGCTTCGGTAACAGATTTGAGCCCCGGTAATTTTCGGCGCAGAGCCACTCGACTAGTGAGCTATTACGCACTCTTTAAATGAGTGGCTGCTTCTAAGCCAACATCCTAGTTGTCTAAGCAGCTCCACATCCTTTCCCACTTAATCTGTATTTAGGGACCTTAGCTGATGGTCTGGGCTGTTTCCCTCTCGACTACGAATCTTATCACCCGCAGTCTGACTCCCAGATAAAAGAATACGGCATTCGGAGTTTGATAGGCTTCGGTAGGCGGTGAAGCCCCCTAGGCCATTCAGTGCTCTACCTCCGTTTCTCTAAATCTGAGGCTAGCCCTAAAGCTATTTCGGGGAGAACCAGCTATCTCCGAGTTCGATTGGAATTTCTCCGCTATCCACAGGTCATCCGATAGCTTTTCAACGCTAAACGGTTCGGACCTCCACGAAATTTTACTTTCGCTTCATCCTGCCCATGGATAGGTCACCCGGTTTCGGGTCTACGGCATGCAACTAAATTCGCCCAGTTAAGACTCGCTTTCGCTGCGGCTCCAGACCAAAGGTCCTTAACCTTGCTGCATACCGTAACTCGTTGGCCCGTTCTACAAAAAGTACATGGTCGTTCATATAAAGAACTTCCACTGCTTGTAGACATAGGGTTTCAGGTTCTATTTCACTCCCCTCCCGGGGTTCTTTTCACCTTTCCCTCACGGTACTATCCTCTATCGGTCACCAGGTAGTATTTAGCCTTGGGAGGTGGTCCTCCCAGCTTCCCACAAGGTTTCACGTGCCTCGTGGTACTCTGGAGTAGTGCCAAGGATCTTCTTCTTTCACCTACAGGACTTTCACCTTCTGCGGTGGGCCTTTCCAGACCTCTTCGGTTAGAATACCTTCCTCTTTATGGCTCTATCCACAACCCCTAAAGCCGTAGCTCTAGGTTTGGGCTCTTCCCCTTTCGCTCGCCGCTACTGAGGGAATCGATTTTTCTTTCTCTTCCTCAGGGTACTTAGATGTTTCAGTTCCCCTGGTTGCCTCCAACTGCCTATGTATTCAGCAGAAGGTATCTAAGGTTTACTTAGATGGGTTTCCCCATTCGGACATTCCCGGATCAAAGCTTGCTTGCAGCTACCCGAGACTTTTCGCAGCTTACCACGTCCTTCATCGGCTCCTGGTGCCAAGGCATTCACCCTATGCCCTTAATAACTTGACCAGTGAAATTGCTTTTATAGCAATTCTGTTTCTCTCCATTGTTCAGTTTTCAAAGAACAAAATTTAAAGGTAGTCTTTTACCTTTCGGTAAAAAATACAAAACTCCTCTCGAACCTAAAGGTTCTATATAAAGTTTTGTCGACTTGGTGGAGACGAGGAGATTCGAACTCCTGACCCCCTGCTTGCAAGGCAGGTGCTCTCCCAACTGAGCTACGCCCCCATAATTTTGTTGTGTATTTAAATTGAATGCTTTAGACATTCAAAACCAAACAGTGTAAGGTTTTCTCCTTAGAAAGGAGGTGATCCAGCCGCACCTTCCGATACGGCTACCTTGTTACGACTTCACCCCAGTCATTGATTTCACCTTCGGCAGCTTCCTCTTAAAAAGTTAGATAGCTGACTTCGGGTGCCCCCAACTCCCATGGTGTGACGGGCGGTGTGTACAAGACCCGGGAACGCATTCACCGCGACATTCTGATCCGCGATTACTAGTAACTCCAACTTCATGTGGGCGAGTTGCAGCCCACAATCCGAACTGGGACTGGCTTTTTGGGATTCGCTCCAGATTACTCATTCGCTTCCCGTTGTACCAGCCATTGTAGCACGTGTGTAGCCCAGAACATAAGGGGCATGATGATTTGACGTCATCCCCACCTTCCTCCGGTTTGTCACCGGCAGTCTCTCTAGAGTGCCCAGCTTAACCTGCTGGCAACTAAAGACAAGGGTTGCGCTCGTTGCGGGACTTAACCCAACATCTCACGACACGAGCTGACGACAACCATGCACCACCTGTCTCCTCTGTCCCCGAAGGGAAAGGTACGATTAAGTACCGGTCACAGGGATGTCAAGTCCTGGTAAGGTTCTTCGCGTTGCTTCGAATTAAACCACATGCTCCGCTACTTGTGCGGGTCCCCGTCAATTCCTTTGAGTTTCAGTCTTGCGACCGTACTCCCCAGGCGGAGTGCTTAATGCGTTAACTCCGGCACCGAGGGTGTGAACCCCCGACACCTAGCACTCATCGTTTACGGCGTGGACTACCAGGGTATCTAATCCTGTTCGCTCCCCACGCTTTCGTGCCTCAGCGTCAGTTGCAGTCCAGAGAGTCGCCTTCGCCACTGGTGTTCCTCCTAATATCTACGCATTTCACCGCTACACTAGGAATTCCACTCTCCTCTCCTGCACTCAAGCCATACAGTTCCAAAGGCTTACTACGGTTGAGCCGTAGCCTTTCACCTCTGGCTTATTTGGCCGCCTACGCACCCTTTACGCCCAGTGATTCCGGATAACGCTTGCCCCCTACGTATTACCGCGGCTGCTGGCACGTAGTTAGCCGGGGCTTCCTCCTAAGGTACCGTCATTATTCTTCCCTTAGGACAGAGTTTTACGACCCGAAAGCCTTCTTCACTCACGCGGCGTTGCTGCATCAGGCTTTCGCCCATTGTGCAATATTCCCCACTGCTGCCTCCCGTAGGAGTCTGGACCGTGTCTCAGTTCCAGTGTGGCCGATCACCCTCTCAGGTCGGCTACTGATCGTCGCCTTGGTAGGCCTTTACCCCACCAACTAGCTAATCAGACGCGGGTCCATCTTGTACCACCTGAGTTTTGACTAATGCGCCATGCGACGCTATAGTTTTATGAGGTATTAATCACCGTTTCCAGTGGCTATCCCTCTGTACAAGGCAGGTTACCCACGCGTTACTCACCCGTCCGCCGCTTTCCAGTTATTCCTTCATCCGAAGAATCAGTCATAGCCTTCTCGCTCGACTTGCATGTGTTAAGCACGCCGCCAGCGTTCATCCTGAGCCAGGATCAAACTCTTAAAAAAAATCTGGCGTTTATTATATCTTTAGCTTGAATTTATATCAAACTAAGGTTTAATTCCTTACACTGTTCAGTTTTCAATGTCCAAAGTTTTCTCTGTCGTTTTAGCGACAAGAACTATTATAGCAAATCTCTTTTGTCTTGTCAATAACTTTTTTCGACATTTTTTTCGCCGCTGTTTTTTCAGCGACAAGATATATCTTACCACGGACTATATATAATGTCAAATGGTAAATTTATTCTTTTTTTAGTTTCTCTATATAAACGAGATTATCTATTTTGCTCTACGATTTCTCCCTCTACAATTCTTAGAATTTTATCTCCCAATAAATTCGCCTCTTCTTCGTTATGAGTTACTAATATAATAGGGATAGAACATTCTGCCTTTAATTTAATAAACTCATTATAAAGAATCTCCTTTGTCTCCTTGTCTAATGCTGAAAATGGTTCATCTAGTAATAGTATTTGTGGATTTGATAAAAATGCTCTAGCAAGGGCAACTCTTTGCTTTTCACCACCAGAAAGCTGATGGGGGTATTTATCCTTTAAGTGTAAAATTTTAAACTTTTTCATTATAGTTTCTACCATATCTTTTTTACTATCTCTATTTTTATAAAAGGATTTTCTGATATTCTTTACACCATATTTAATATTTTTATATGCATTCATATGAGGAAAGAGAGCAAAATTTTGAAAGACATAACCCACCCGTCTATCCCTTGTTTGTATATTTGTACCATCAAATGATGAAAAAATAGTCTTGTCACCAATCCTTATGTCCCCATATTCAGGCACCGATAATCCTGCTATACAATTTAATATAGTAGTCTTTCCAGATCCTGAGCTTCCTAGTAACACAGCGACCTCATTAGCAATTTCAAACCTAGCTGATACATTAAATTCACTGTAATTTTTCCTTATGTCTACCTTTAACATTTTTCTCTCCTAATTAGTTCTATATAGTGTTTTTTCTTTAGTATATAGTTTAAAGCCCACATAATAATAAAGCTAAACACCACCATTATAAGAACAAGTTTATTTGCAGTAACCGTATCTCCTGACTCAACTGCAAAATATATTGCTAGTGGAATGGTTTGGGTTTTTCCTGGAATATTACCCGCTACAAAAAGTGTAGCTCCAAACTCTCCTAAGGCCCTGCAAAAAGATAAAATAAGACCACTTAAGATTCCAGTACTAGACAGTGGTATTAAAATAGTAAAAAACACCCTAATCTTTCCTGCTCCTAGGGTTTCTGCTGCATTTTTAAATATAGGATCTACATTGCTAAAGGAAGCCCTAATACTCTGATACATAAGAGGAAGGGTAACTACAATAGAAGCCACAACAGCAGCTATCCAAGTAAATATTATCCTTATACCAAAGGTTTTATATAAAAAGCTGCCAATAAAACTGTTTTTGCCCAAAGCTATTAGTAGAATATAGCCAACAATAGATGGAGGCAAAACAAGGGGAAGGGTAATAATAGATTCAAGCATTTCCTTCCCACTAAAATCTTTATATGTCATGATATAAGCTAGTACCATACCTATCACTAGTGTAATAATTGTTGAAATAGTTGCTACCTTAAGAGATAGAATAATTGGTTGTAACATTTTTTCCTCCAATACATCTTTCGTTTCTATTACTTTAACACATTAAATCCATTATTAATAAAGATTTCTGAAGCTTCTTCGGATTGTAAAAAATTAATAAAGTCGTTACACCTATCCTTATTCTTACTCTCCTTTACTATAGCTAAGGGGTATAGTATAGGAGAATGTAGTTCATCGGATATAGTTAAAGCAATTGTCCCCTTTTTCATTGCCTTTGTGTCGGATTGATATACAATACCAGCATCTACGTTTTCCGTATCCACATAGGAGAGTACTTGTCTTACATTTTTTCCGAAGACTAATTTATCTTGGATGCCATCCCATAATTTCAAATTAACTAGGGTTTCCTTAGCATATCTTCCTACAGGTGCAATTTCAGGTGTCCCTATGCTTATCTTTGTCATATATGGTTTTGTTAGGTCTTCCATAGTTTTAATTCTATTTTCCATACCCTTAGAAACAACAACTACAAGCTTGTTTTTTAGTAGATCCATTCTAGAATTCTTTTCAATAAGGTCTTTTTCTTCTAAGGTATCCATTTGCTTTACCCCTGCAGAAACAAATATATCAGCTGGAGCTCCTTCTTCAATCTGTTTTTGAAGAGTTCCTGATGAAGCAAAGCTCAATTTTATATCAATATTCTCATTTTTTTCTTCATAAAGTTCAGCTATTTCTGTAAGTACATCACTTAAGCTTGATGCACCAAATATTATCAGTTCAGTATTTTCAGTTGTATTTGTATTCTGACAGCCTAAGAAAGTTATTAAGCAAATGGCAACAAAAAATGTAAATATTATTTGTCTTATATATTTTTTCATAAAGCGTCTTCCCTTGCATTCTAGGTTTATATTATTTAACTAATTTTCTTAGTCAGTTCCTTTAATATCTTTTAAATGTTGAAGGCTACCACCATTTTTAACTAATTGTATTTCTGCCATTATACTAAATGCAATTTCTTCTGGAGTTTCTCCACCTAGATTGATTCCAACAGGAGCATAAACTCTGTTTATTAATTCATTAGGGATTTCTGACTTAATTAGATTGTCTCTTACATATTTTGTTTTGTTTTTACTGCCTATCATCCCTATATACTTCGCCTTACTTTCTATTACAGACCTTAAAGCAATCTCATCATACTTATGTCCTCTAGTTACTATAACTACATAGCAATTATCGCCTATTGGGTAATCTGTCAATATTTTTTCTATGTCGCCTACTAATAATTCATCAGCCTCCGGGAACCTTTCTTTATTGCAGAACTCTTCTCTATCTTCGATTATCACATTGTAGAACCCTAAAACTCTGCTAAGTTCATATATCTTAAGAGCTACATGTCCACCTCCGGCAATCAGCAGCTTTTGTGGAGGGTTAAAAACTTTAATGAAAACGTCTACTTCACCGCCACACTGCATATGCAAGCTCCCCTCTTCATCATTAAGTTTAAAGTGAAATGTTTGATCTTTACCATTAGCCATGCATTTCTCGGCCCACTTAGTCGCCACTAGCTCTAGTTTTCCTCCTCCTATAGTTCCAAAGATAGTTCCGTCTTCTCTAACCCCCATCATAGATCCTTCTTTTCTTGGGGATGATCCTTCTACCTTTGTTATAGTAGCTAATGCCACCTTTCTATTGTTTTTAACTTCGTAGGATATCATATCTAGTACTTTATATTCCAACTTCATCACACTCCATGTTTAGTATTGTTCAAATATAAAATAGCCTCTAAAACTGCGCCTCCTATTGCCCTAGCTTTGTCGGATATAGTATAACAGTATTCCTTCTCTCCTCTAGGATCGATATCTCCTATTTTGAGTCCCTTTTTAACCTTTAATTCATCTTTAACAAGACCTCTTAGAACTCCATCGATAGTTGCCTTTACCTCTTCCTTATTAACATAAGCCACTACTTGGTCTTTTTTCACCATATCTCCGATTTTTAACACATTTTCTATTATACCATCACATGGTGACCTTAAAACTCTTTCCCTACCATATCCTAATATTTCTCCTGGAACTCCTGTATCAGGAATTGCAGAGCCTTCAAAAATCAATTTTCCCAGATCGTGTCCACGACTTGTTTCAATAACCACATCAACATCTATTCCTGCATCAAACCCAGGTCCAACTCCTATTGTTATAGGTGCCATTTCTTTATGAGTTCCTAGATTTCTCTTTGCCAATGTAGCATCAACTAATACCTTAACATCTATTTCATCCAAAATCTCACACTCTTTGTCAACAATAATTGGTATACATCCATCATTCCATATCCTAAATATTTCTTCAATATTATATGCTCTAATGGCTTTTACACCTTCAACCATGGCCTGTCCATCAAATATCGCCTCTCCAAAAGAAACTGTTCTTCTAACCATAGTAGGCTTCTCAATTTCTAAAACCAATATTTTAAATCCAGATCTGAAAAGCTTGTGTGCAATACCTGTTGCGAGATCTCCACCGCCCCTTAGTACAACTATACCGTTAAACATATACTTCATCTCCAATTATAGAGATTCCAGTCAAAACTTTAATTTACACATATCAAAATTCCCAGAAGCATCGGATATTTTAATATGTATAAATTAAGATTTACTTGGAACTCTCTATAGTATATTCTTCCCATGTATCTATATCTTTTCCAATAGTTCCATTGGTAAAATCCACGATCTTTACGTCATTAGTCCTTTCTTTAATAATACTTCTTCCACCCTTATCACCTTCTATATTTAGCAGTTCTCCTTTTAGCTCTGAGGAAAAAATTACAGGGTTACCTTTTTCTCCATTGTATTTAGGTACTACTATTGGATATTTCCCTTCATTAAAAACTTCAATCAGGCTATTAATGGTGGCAGCATTTAGAAAGGGTTGATCTCCAACAAAAAACATAAAGGCCGTTGTTTCTGGTGGAGAATGTTCAACACCTAATTTCATCGACTGGCTCTGTCCTAGCTCAGCTCTATCATTATAAATAGTTTTTATACCATTCCTGATTCCGATTTCTTTAACACTTTTCTCACGGTATACCATTATTATATTATCTACCTTAGATTCTTTGATAGCTTTTATTACCCTTTCTATAACAGGGCTTCCATCTAACTCAAGAACTAGTTTATTTCTTTTCATTCTCTTTGAAAATCCAGAAGCCATTATAATTCCGGTAATCATTAATTGATCACTCCATCCACTACAAAGATGGCGGCCACGCCTTGTTAGTTCTAAGCCACAAGCTTTCAGTCGTTCTTTTAGGACTTTAAGAAGAATTCATTCTTATTGATAGTATTAGCCGCAATAATCCCATCAACTTTAAACCCATTTGTCTTAACTAATCTAATTATTTTTTCTGCTTTTCTTAATTCTTCATTATTATCAACTTTATTCAGTAGTATATATGCTTTAGACTTAAAGGGAACATTCTTAAATAGGCCTCTATTGTTTTTGATTAACTGATATATTTTTTCTTCACTGATTACTTCTTCCATTTTACTATCAGTTACCTTGCAAAATAGCTCAGGTCTATGAACATTTTCTTCGTTGATTCTTTTTCCAATGGAATCTATTCCTATTACACCTATAGTTGTATCAGTATTTTGTGGAAT
Source organism: Wukongibacter baidiensis (assembly GCF_050888315.1). Lineage (NCBI taxonomy): Bacteria > Bacillati > Bacillota > Clostridia > Peptostreptococcales > Caminicellaceae > Wukongibacter > Wukongibacter baidiensis. The sequence goes on along the minus strand of NZ_CP138202.1, from coordinate 5,720,502 downwards.
AACAGGCTCATGATCGGCTGGAGCCTTTATTGTTTTCCTCTTTGACCCATCTGCTTCAACCAGTATATAATCAAATATTTTCTTATAGTGAATTTCCTCTATTAGTTCCTTACTTAAACCTAGCAGCTTATTTTCCTTCGAAACCGCTCTACCTATAACTGTGATAGTTCCACAGTCTATATTCTCTAAATTTTCGATAAATTCAATCGAATTATCAACTATTATTTTATCATAGATATCCTTCTCTGGGTAATAAATAGCAGTTGATGTCGTAATTAATACTTTTTTGTCTAGTTTTTTTAGCTCCTTAGCTAGTTTAAATATAGTAGAAGTTTTTCCACCACCACCAATAAAGCAGAGAAGCTCTTTTCTAGAGAAATCTATATCAAATAGTTTATAAAACTCCATCTTTCCCACCTACTTACCAAATGGGCATACGGGATATCTACATACTTCACATCCTAAACAAAGACCTCCATGGGCTAAGGATGTAATATCTTTTTTAGTTAATACCTCTCCTGCCAATACCCTAGGTAAAACCAAATCTAATACTGTTGTTCTAAAATACATTCCACAGGCAGGTATTCCTAATATAGGAGTCTCTTCTTTATATGCCAACATAAACATTGCTCCTGGCAGCACCGGCGACCCATAGGTTATAACTTTGTCTGAGATATTCTCTATAGCATTAGGAGTCACATCGTCGGCATCGACAGACATACCACCGGCAGTTAAGATAATCTCAGCACCGTTATCGATTAAAGACTTAATCGCCTCTTCTATTTTTTCTTTATCATCTGGAGCAAACTTAAGTCCGATTAAAGTAGATCCTTGTTCCTTGATTTTTTCTTCTAGCACTGGCCCAAACTTATCTTTTATTCTTCCTTCAAAAACCTCAGATCCAGTTACAACAATCCCTACTTTTCTAGGTTTTATCTCCTTTATACTTAGAACCTTACCTAGATTCTCACAAATTTTTTCAACATCATGAATTTTTTCAACTTCTGTTACTAGAGGTATTATTCTTGTTCCCGCTACTGTCTGATCCTTTTCTATAACTGAATTGTTGTGAAGTGTTGCAAACATTATCATTTCTATATCATTAATCTGTAAAAGTGCCTCAAGATTTACCTTGAGTATCCCCTTCGCTTTTGCCTTTATACTTATCTTTCCCTCAGAAGGTCCACTAAGATATAGTCCATCTCCGGCTGCCGCCTTAGCCATACGCATAGCCGCTTCATCCTCATGAATCATATCTTCGTTTAAATCAAAAACATGAATATTATATTTTCCCATGTTCTTTAGAATTTCTACATCTTCTTCCTTTACAATATGTCCCTTTTTAAAGGCCGCTCCTTTAAATTCACCTGGCACAATCCTAGTTAAATCGTGGCCAAGAACCATACCTACAGCATCTTCTACTCTGACTTTTTTCATTTTTTCCCCTCCTAAATTAGGACTATATTGAAAAAATTCGCACCTAGAATAAGGTTACGAATTTTTCCATAATTGTGGATAATCCACAATTAAATATACTAAGCTAATGCCTCTCTCGCAGCTTTTAATAATCTTCCTGATTTAATTATATCATAAGCTTTCTTAATATCTATAGTTAAACATCTATCTTTTTCTAAGAATGTTACTTCACTTCTAAGTTCATCAAAGGCTGCCTTAGTAGCTTTACCTAAGCTATCTGGCTTTCTAAGATCGATTGCCTGTGCAGCATGTAGTAACTCAATTCCTAATACATAGTATAAATTATCAACTATTTGCCCAACTCTTCTAACCACATGTGGAGTATTGTTCGCATGATCTTCTATTTCTCCTGCTACTGAGAAAAAGTCCATTGAAGACGGGTTAGCTAAATGTCTTATCTCCGTATCCAAGGAAGTAAATGGCTTCTGTATTGTTTGATAAGCCTGCACGTTACCTCCATCAGGAGATAGGAATCTAGACAGCCCACTAAAGGATGGATTAGAGAGCTTTACAGTTCTATGGCAAGACATCTTTGATAAATGGCTAAGAGCTATAGCTAACATTTCGAATCCAACAGCCCATGTTGTTGCTTCAAAGTTTTGACAAGAGATTATTCTTCTCTCTTCAATAACTACACATGGATTGTCATCAGATGTGTTAAGTTGAAGTTCAAGATATTTGCATACATACTCAAGGGCATCCCTTACTGCGCCATGTACAGCACATGCATCTCTATAGGATAATGGATCTTGAAGACTCTTTGTTATATCCTTACTATTAAGGTAGCTTCCCTTAAGATATTCTCTTATAGTATCTGCACAATATATTTGTCCAGGTAATTTTCTTACTTTATTTACAATCGGATCAAGTGGAGTAACATTTCCATCAAGGCCTTCAAGTGACATGGCATATATCAAGTTTGATATATCTATTAAATCCCTAACATCCTTTAGAACAAGGGCTCCCTTACCGGCTGCAAGGGCATTAGATGAAACGATTGCAAGACCATCCTTTGGCCCTAATACTACTGGTTTAACCCCTGCCATTTCCATAGCCTTTGCCGCATCCATTCTTTCTCCGCGATAAAATACCTCGCCTTCACCCATTATTGCAAGTCCTATATGGGATAAACATGAAATATCAGCTTGCCCAACGGATCCTCTTTCAGGCATAACAGGATGTATTCCATGATTTAAAAATTCCATATACATATATGCTACTGCAGGCTGTATACCTGTTCTTCCTACAAGTAATGTATTAAGTCTTGCAAGAAGTACAGCCCTTACGTCTTCCTCCGATGCCTCTGGTCCAACTGCTACGCAATGGGCATATATTAAATTTCTATTATATTCCTCAAAGTATTCATCAAATACTTCCTTATCCTTGTTCCAGCCTACACCTACAGTAAATCCATAGATAGGTATTCCCTTATCGGCAAGCTCAAATACAAGTGCTCTAGCTTCTTCTAATCTTTTTTTAGCTTCAGGAGCTATTTCTATCTTCATACCTTGTCTTGCTACCTTATCAACTTCCTCAACCGTTAGATCTTCTCCATTTAACATAAGTACTTGATCGCTCATTTTATTTCCATCCTTTCAAACTGCTCTTATAGATTTTCTTTTTTTTCCTTAAGTGCCTTTAATACTCTCTCAGGGGTTGCAGGCAAATCAGTAATGTTTATATCTAGTGCATTATTAATAGCATTTATAATAGCCGGTGCCGTAGCAGCCGCACATACTTCTCCAACACTCTTTGCTCCAAACGGCCCATAATCTTCGCCGTCTTCAATTAACTCTACCCTCACATCAGGCATATCAGGTGCATTAACAACGTGATATTTAGAGAAGTTTAATGTGCCAACTCTCCCATTGCTATCTATCTTTATCTCCTCTGACAAGGCAAGACCTATACTCATATGTGCTCCACCTTGAACCTGGCCTTCAACAAAACCTCTATTGATTGCCTGACCAATATCATGAACAGCCAATACATCAAGTACCTTAACTAAACCTGTAAATCTATCGACCTCTACCTCAACAAAATTAGCTGCATATACAGCTGGATTAGCAGGTGACTTATATGTGTGTGTTACCTCTATGTCATCTTCAAGTTTATTTTGTATTTTAACAATCATTTCTCCAAAGCTAAATTTGCTCTCTTCATTATCAGCATTCCATATATAACCGTCTTCGATAACTACTTTTTCCTCTGAACAACCTAATATAACAGCGCTCTTGGATATTAGTTTTTCCTTAGCAAGTTCAGCTGTCTTCTTAGCACATCCCCCACAAACAAAGGTTACCCTACTGGCTTGTGTTCCAGCTGAGTCATACGGACTAAGGTACGTATCTGCCTGAGGAGCAATCACTTTTTCAGGATGAATGTCTAATACCTCTGCTACTATCTGTTGCATTGTTGTCACAGTTCCACAACCCTGATCATGGATACCGGATTTTAATATCACTCTGTCATCGTTTGTCATTCTTAAAGACATCGTAATAAAATCTGGGAATGCTCCATGATATCCGTTACCATGGGTCGCACATGCCATTCCAACGCCCTTAACCAATCTTCCCTTGTCCTTATCTCTATTTCTTTTCTTTTCCCATTCAAATACTTCCATACCTCTTTCAACACAGTCAATTACCCTAGCATTTCCTAAATCCGGTCCTCCAATAGGGTCCTTATCGTAGGGATCAACAAAGTTCTTAAGTCTAAACTCAGCAGGGTCCATGTTTAATCCCCTTGCAATATTATCTATATTTATTTCCGTCGCTGCGTGGATTTGTGGTGATCCATATCCTCTACAAGCTCCTCCTACTACTGTATTAGTAAAGTATGAGGTCCCTTTAAAGGTTTGATTATCTATTTTATACATTCTAAAAGATTTCTTTGCCATAGCCATTGGAACGGCTGAACCATTTGTATAGTATGCACCAATATCAATTTGTGCATCAATATCTCTGGCAAGGATTTTACCTTCACTATCTACTGCGGTTTTAACCCTTATTTTCGAAGCATTTCTACTTCTCATCCCAATGATTGATTGAGTTCTATCGGTAACTAGTTTTACCGGTGCTCCAGTTTCCTTAGCTAAAAATGCGCAGATAGGTTCTAGGATCGGCTGGCCTTTACCTCCAAAGGATCCTCCCATAATCGATTTTATTACCCTGATATTATCAACGGGCATATTAAGAGCTTCAGCTACAATTAATTGTACTTGGAATACAACCTGACAAGGAGCCCAAATGGTAATGTTGCCAAAGTGATCCTCAGCTGCTACACATACATGGGTCTCCATAGCTGCATGATGCTGCTTTGGTGTTGTAATAACATCTTCAAATACTTGCTTAGCTTCTTTAATTACTTTTTCTGAATCTCCACATTGTACACTCTTTTCAAATGCCTTATTTCCGTCTTCATGTATCTTCGTAGCATCTTCCTTCATTGCATTGTCTATCGAAGCAATGACCGGAAGATCTTCATACTCAACCTCTATAAGTGATAAGGCTCTCTCTACAGTTTCCATATCTTTTGCCACTACTGCAGCTATTCTATCTCCTACATGGCGGGCTTTCTCATTTAAAATCAGCTCATCCCTTGGGAAATCAATTCCCTCAAACCATTTATGGGAGTTATAATAATTTTTAGGTACATCCTTATGGGTAAAAACTCTTACCACTCCAGGTAGCGCCTCTGCCTTAGAAGTATCAATATTAATGATATTTGCATGGGCTACATCGCTTAAAAGTAGTTTTGCATAAAGCATTCCATCAAGCTTCATATCTCCGGCATATTTTATTTTCCCAGTGGCCTTTTCTTTAACATCATGTTTTACAATTGATTTTCCGATATATTTGAAATCCTTACTCATTATCTCTCACCTCCTGGGACAACGTTTCCGAATAGCTTATAGAAAATATCGTGGGCAACACCTTTTATAGCTTCTCTTTTATATGCTTGAGAGCTTCTTCCAGCTATTGATACATCCACCTGCTCTGTTAGCGCATCACTAAACTCCTCAAAAAGTTTCTCAGAAGGTGCCTTGTTTATCAATGCCTTTTCAGCAAGTTCACTACGGAAAGCCTTTGGTCCTAATGCACCTACAAATACCCTAGCTTCTTCTATTAAATTATCCTTGGAGTTATATTTTAAAGCTACTGCTCCATTAATTTTTGAAATTGTAACTGCTGTTCTAGTTCCTAGCTTTGTAAAGGCAGAAATGTATCCCTCTGCAAACTTTGGAAATACTATTTCAATTATTGCTTCATCAAACTTCAGGTTATTCCTACCAGACCCGAATATAACTTCATCTAAGGTCTTTTCAATAACTTTCCCCTCTCCATTTACAACCCTTAACCTTGCATCAGCCGACATAAGTGGCGGAACAGTGTCTGCACACGGAGATGAGTTTCCTATATTGCCAGCTATAGTTCCTCTATTTCTAATCTGAGTTGAGCCTACCTCTCCTGCTGCCTCAGCTAAGGAAGGAAGATGTTTTTTTACCAGTTCATTTTCACTTATCTCAGTAAGTGTTGCCGTAGCTCCTATTCTAATTAGATCTCCATCTTCTCTTATGTATCTAAAATCCTGAATTCTCGATACATCGATGATTGTTCCAGAGTACAACTTTTTTTGCTTTAACTGAATTACAAAATCTGTTCCACCAGATATTAATCCAGTGTTTTCATCTGCATTTTTAAGACATTCTATTAACTCATCTAAGTTATCCGGTGTTTTCATAACTATTTCACTCATTTTAGTCCCCCTAACAAACTATGGTCATGACATCTTAAAATTTATTAATCTTTAAAGTGTCATTACTTTAAGTCCTAAATCTATCTATTTTTTAATTACATCCTTTACTGAATTAACAATTTTTGTATACCCAGTACATCTACATAGATTTCCTTCTATGGCTCTTCTAATTTCCGCTTCAGTAGGATTTGGATTTTTCATTAACAACGCTTTACAAGACATAAGCATTCCAGGTGTACAGAATCCGCACTGTATCGCTCCATTTCTCATGAATGATTCTTGAAGCTCGTCAAGCTCACCACTTTTTTCTAGACCTTCAGTGGTTATGATTTCCCTTCCCTTTGCCTGCATTGCTAAAACAGTACATGATGTAACGGCAACGCCATCCATGATTATTGTACAGGCTCCACATTCACCTTCGCCACAGCCTTCTTTAACACTTGTTAATCCTAATTTATTTCTTAATACATCTAAAAGTCTTTCTCCAGGATCAACTTCTATAACTTCTTCCTTGTAATTTACTACGAATTCTAACTTCATACATTTCCCCCCATTTTTCATCTTTATGCTTATATTCTATAGGATCATCGTCTATAAATAGTCAAACCTATAGACGGAGGTGAAATATGTACTTTGCAACAAGGATAAATATTCAAATATGTATGTCTTCATAGAATTAAGGAATAATCTTGACTTAGCTTGTTCCAATGCAGATAGGACCTAAATTTGAGAGTTTTAAAAATGATTGTGTTAGAAAGACAAAATTTTATAGACTTAAAATTAGAGATGCATAACAAAAGACGTTAAATTTAAGCTTTTTAAATAGGGTATTTAAATTATTAATTTCAATACCCTATTTAAAAAGAACTTTATATATTTATTTTTTAATTATTTCTATCTCACCGGTTTTTCCATTCATCTTAACATAATCACCATTTTTTATATGCTTGCAGGGATCATCTTCTTCCGTAAAGTCCACTATTGTTGGAATTTGCATAACTGCACTAGCTACACCTGAACTAGAGTCTATCTTAGTGAATATCCAGCCCTTCGGTGCTGTTCCTGCCGCTCTAGCTACACCAAAATAACAGGACCATCCGTTAGAGCCTTTGCTTCCCGAAAGTACAAGGATTTTGTCTCTAATAGACTTTCCTCTATTTATATTTGCAAATTCTTTTATAATGCCCGTTTTAGGATCTATTCCACCCCATCCAGCAATACTATTAGGACATACCAAGGCTTCACCCTCTACAATGCCTTCGATAACACCTCTTCCCTTTAATATCATTTTGTCCATCTATTATTGGCCTCCCATCTTCCTGTAACTGCCGCATCTATACAACTGTATTTATCTCCAAGATATACGCTGCTATCTACATCGGATTTTACACTATAGCATTGCTTTAAGCTATCAAAAACAAATCCTCTATACTTATCTAAAAATACTGGTCCTATTGTCGTAGGACATGTGCTAGTATAAATATGTCCACCGGCCTCCTCAATTATTTTAGTATATCCATTTTCATCGGCCATACATTTAATTGGATATACGGTCCATATCATAAAGTGAACATTATCATGCACTCTTTTTCCCTTTATATAATCTGCAACTTCTTTAATCTGTTGTAAGTCATAGTGTGGACATCCTAAGCTTACAAATTGTACTTCTCCACTTCCTTCATCACAAATACTATTATAGGCCTTATCCAAATCTTCTTTATTAATAGTGAATTCCTTTATTGGTTCTTTTCCTCTAAAAGCGTCTTCCCTAGTTCTGGCTTCCGGTGTAACTCCAACGACATGACACATTTCACAGTTACTAGCAACAGCCAATGTTGTGCAGAGGTGTTTCAGTTTTGAAAAATCTACACCTTTAAAATCCCCTTCAATTACAGGAGTAGTACTAGTTGGAACCTTGTCGCCTATGGCTTTACCTAGCAAATCCCATTCTAGTACGCTATTTAATTCTGTATCTATCTTAAACAAGTGAGTTCCTACTCTATTTTCATCTAGATGTTTACCCCACTTTGGAGTTCTTCCACAAATAGCAGACCAAAAAGCCGCTTCAATTCCATCAGAGTTACCCATAGCAGCGAACAGAGAGTTTCCTATAACCGTAACTCCAGATTCAGTTGTTACAAAATGCTCTCCTTTAATAGGTAGCCAACCAGTTAAGTACGGAGCACATGTTCCAGCAATACTAACTCCAGCCTTCTTTGCCCCTTCCAAGTATGTGGTATTTTTATCAAAGAAATCCTTCGTTTGATTAAAGGGTTCGTGCTCATATTGATCGCAAGGACTTACACAGGATTGTGTATAGCAATTGCCATATACACTATCAAAAGGTATTACTTCATCTTTTCCTAGATTTATCTTTGAAAAAACTTCCTCGAAATCATCCATTTCTAATATTTCTAGATAGTTATGGGCTCCACAAAACACCGTGGCTTTAGTGACTTCGCAAAGCTCCTTGGCGCCTAATACTTCAGCGTATCTAACCACGTTTTCCATTGCTACCTTTTTTAATTTTCCTTCGCTTCCCCGTAATACATCTTTTTCATACTCACTTAGTTTTAACATTTTAACCTCCAATAACTTAGCTCTAGGCGTTAATATTTTTGTTGTATCAGCCATAACTCTTTCCAGCCTGTTTCGGGTAAACCTTTGCAAATTAGTATTTCAAGAGTTCTTAATTATTTATTATAATATACGTCAAACGTCAAATTAGAGTCAATTATGGATGTGTCTCATGAATTTTGATTTATAGACATCCAAACACTTGATTTTTCTGGATAGTTTAGATATGTACAACTTAATAATCTTATTACTATCTCTATATTTATAATTTTTCCTTATCCTTTATCTTATTAATAATATTATAAATAAAAAACCAGACACCTCCTAGATAATAGTTATAATAAGCTTTACTATTGTCTAGGCCTAAGTGCCTGGCTTGATTACTTATTCATTTTATAGATACAAACTCTTACTCGTCTATTTCGCAAATAAGTTCTTTTTCTACTATAGCTGTTTCTGGATAAACAGCCACATCATAGTTCTGTCTAAGTACAAACATCTTAATCATGGATACTGCTAGGGCTACATATATAAACAATACTGGTAAAGCTGCCGTCATAGGCAATAGCTTTGTAGATTGTATAACACTTACAGCTCCTTCAGTAGATGAAGTTGTAGCTATGATACTTAAGAAAGCAACTGAAGACATTACAAGACCCCAGAATATCTTAATATTGTTAGGTGGTTCTTGTGTCGCCCCTTGAGGAACATTAATAGATAAAGATGCAACAGTCGAAGTCATTGAATCACATAGTGTAACTACCGATAAGAACAATGTTATCATAAAGGCTACACTTGTTAATAACGGTAGCGGGAAGTTCTGTAGGAAAGAGAATACAGAAGCCTCTAACCCTTGGTTTTGTATTACATCCCAAATCGCGCCACCTGTATTTAATTCTAAATTAATAGCATTAGATCCAAATACACCAAACCAAAGAATGGCAAATGTTGCAGGAACAAATAAATTCATTACAATAAACTCTCTAATAGTTCTACCCTTAGCTATTCTACCAAGGAACAATCCAACCATTGGACCATAAACGATCATCCATATCCAATATATTACAGTCCACCACATAGGCCATTTGTTTCCTTCTATAGCACTTAAGAAAGTCATTCTAGTAAAGAAGGTACTCATTGATTCACCTATTGCTTCAACTGTAAAGAACATTGAAAATCTAGTAGCACCAAATATGAATATAAAGGCTAATAGTGCTAAAAATACCTTTGCATTCATATCAGATAATCTTCGGATACCCTTTTGTAAACCAGTATAACTTGAGATAATGAAGGTTGTAACAATAACTATTAGTACAATACCTCTAACAAGGTTAGTAGGTTCAATTCCAAATACTGCATTAAACCCTGCACCAAACTGTAAGGATGCAACAGCTAATATAGCAGATACTGAAACCGCAATAGCAAATAGACAGATATTATCAACAATATGTCCTATCGTTCCAAAACTCTTCTTTCCGAAAAGCGGATATAAAGTAGAAGAGATTCTGAATGGCAGCTTCATATTATATACAGCAAATCCAACAGCAACTCCAAATATACAGTAGTGTGCGTAAGAAGGAATTCCCCAGTGGATCATACTGGTTGATAAAGCTGTTAAAGCAGCCTGTGAACTTCCTGCAGCTTGGTCTAAACCGGGAATAGGATTGTTCAAGTGGAAAATTGGTTCTGCTATACCCCAGAAAACTATACCAGTACCGATACCACCACAAAGTGATATTGCAAACCAGTTCCATCTACTAAGTATAGGTTTTGCATCCTTTCCACCTAATTTAATGTTTCCAAACTTAGAAGCGAAAAGCCAAAGAAGAATTCCAAGATTCGCAAGTGCCATAAGTGAATAAAGCCATCCAAACCAGTCATATTGGAAATTAGAAATAGCTGTTTCAACCTTGAAGAAAAGTGTTGGGCTAATGATTCCCATTAAAATTATTAATACAAAAAGTGCACACATTGGAACAAAAATGACTTTTCTGATGACATTTTTCGAGTCCGATTTAACCATGTTTCATACCTCCTAGTCTCCCTAAATTATTTGCTTCTTTAACATCGTATAAACAAATTATACTTGCTAAATTTTTAATAACTTTCCTGCTCCCCCCTTATCATTTATACTTGTAGCAAGGCTAAAAACCATAGCTTTCAAGCATTTTTATAACACATATGCAATTATAAACCTTGTGAAGCTGCTACTTGGTTTTATAACTTCCATTATGTGTTTCAACAAAGTCTACTTTAAAAGAATCTTTATAACAGACTTTGCTCATTTGTATCTATCTAAATTCCTTCCCTTTGATTTATAGTTAGTACACCCCATGACTATCTTACGTCAAAAAGAAGGTTTTTTAGCTTAGTTAATCCACTCAATAAACTAAAAATATTTTTTTCACTTTGTTCAATTTTTTTCAATCAGCTAATTTAACTCAGACAAGATTTCTACTTATGTAGAACAGGCTATAACTACAGTCTGTCCAAATACTTGCTAATTTTTTCTTAAGTTTTTTAAAAAAATCAGCTTCTTACATAAGATTATTTCGACTACAAAAGTAAACGTTTGCAACCTTTATAATTCTTAGATGTTAGAAATGTTAGATTGTTTATATAGTATCAATCAAACGTCAAAGAAAAGTCAAAATTTTATAAAATTTTGACTTTTCCATGATTTTTTTAACTTCTCTTTTAAATTTTCATTGACGACTTTTTTATTTTTTTCAGTATCTCTATTTCGTAACTCCCATTAATATCTTCGAAGTACATCATTCCTTTATCACAGTACTCGTCTATATTTTCCTTTAAATACTCAGACAGTTTACATTCATGGTCTTGATCTTTTATAATCATGGATATTTCGGCCTTTACTCTATACATTAATCCCTTTTCGTAGGGACTTTTAACTTTTTCTGAAAACTTTTCTGCCTTTTTCAGATATTTTATAGCCTCATCACATTTACCCTCTCTAACTAGCAACATAGTATAGAAGCCATTTGCCGTAGACCTGGCCCAAACTAAATCGAATTGTTGATACAGTGTTATGGATTTTTGAAGATATTTCTTGGCCTTTTCAAAATCTCCCATATCATAGGCGGCCTGTCCTGCATTTGTATTGGCTACCGTCAGACCTCCTATCAATCCTTTATCTTCACATATAGCTATAGCTTTTTCATAGCGGGATATAGCTTGCTTAAATTCTTTTCTATACCTCTTGCTGTCTCCAATATAATTATGGGCTGCTGCAACATTTGATATATATTTTTCCTTTTCCTCTAAGGTCTTAAAAATATTTATGGAGTTCTTTAAAAGCCTCTCTCCTTCTAAATATTTTCCTTCCATAATCTTTTGCAGCCCCTTTAGCCTTAGAAGAATTCCTATCTGACCTCTTTGACCATATTCCTTTGTAATTTTGAAGGCCTTTCTTATGTTTTCACTCATTAATGTATTGTTTCGAGTATTTATACAATAATAAATTATCTTCATGTACCCCTTTAAGGCAGACTCATAATCCTTTATTTTTAATGACTTCTCAATCATCTCATTTGCTTTCGTAAGTCCCGTATCATAATCACCCTTCATAATGTAGTATCTTCCAAGAATATGAAGAAAAGATATTTCAAGTGCTTTTATATTCTGGTCATCCTTATTCTCGACCTGTACTTCGTTTAATAGTTCACTAATCTTACTTAATTCACTGACAAATTCCTTTTTCAAGTATGAATTTTGATATTGTATTTTGTTTCTACCATCAATTACAGGAAATACCTCATGGCACAAATTAAGATATCCCTCTAGGTTTTTAATTCTATATTTTAATTCCAACAATTTATTCCCTGCATTATCATAATGATATATTAGCCTTGAATATAATATGCTGTCGGTACTATCATCCTTTAATTGTTTTTCTAATAAATCTGCTATCTTGTTATGAAGCAGCCTCTTCTTCGAAAAAGACAGCTCAGAGTAAATAAACTCTCTTAATTTTTGATGGGTAAAAATAAAACTAATTTTATTTCCATCAACCAGTTCTTTAATCAAGTATTTGCTTTGAAGTTCTTCAATAACCTCAATAAACTCAAGCTCACTTGTTAAAGTTATTTGCTGCAAATCCTCAAATGTAACTTTATCAAAAAATACTGAAGCAATATTTAGTATTTTTCTACCCTCAGTAGAAACATTAAAAAACCTATTTTTTAATACATCCTGTAATTTAGGTGTCATTAATTTAAAGCTGTCATTATCCTTCATACTATTTAATAATTCAACTATAAATAATGGGCTCCCCTCTGTTTCACTATAAATCAGGTCCTTCGTTTTATGAGGAAGCTTATGCTCAGGCATCATCTTTGATATAAAGTCAATAGTCTCTCCCTTATTGAAGCGATCTATGTTTAGTTTTGTTATAGTCTCGTACATTCCCATTTCTGCGAAGAAATTATCTATATATTCTTCATGACCATTTCTACATGTGGCTATAACAATTATTGATTTATTCTTATTACTTAAAATTATGTTCTTCAATAGAGCTAAGCTCATACTATCAATCCATTGTAGATCTTCAAAGGCTAAGATTATTTTGTTCTCCTTCGAAATTCTTTTAAATATATCAACTATTGCTTTTTCTACCGTGTCATAGCTCAAGGATTCTACCTTTTCCGTTATATTAACCTCATCCGGGCTATTCTTTGATATAAATGTAGGAAATATTTGTCCTACTATTTTTCGTAACATCACTGGGATATCTACTTTTTCATTTTCTATCATTGCCGATAATTGCTGAAATATATTATTCCAAGGTTTAAGCAAAAACTTTTCCTCTGCCTGGTAGCAATTCGCGATAAAGTAGTAGGAATCACTTTCAGATATTGATTCTAAAAATCTACTAAGAAGTTTACTTTTACCTACACCTGTCTCTCCAAGAATCATTATCGAATTAGGGTTATCGTTGTTTATAAGTCTATAATAGTTTTCATTAAGTAGATTTAACTCCTTGCTGCGTCCATAAAAGAATTCTTTACTCTGGTCCTTGTTTAATTTTTGTTTAACCGTTTTATTTCGTACTATTTTCTCAAATAGTTCTGTTGTTTTTATGTCCGGTGCTATAGACAGTTCCTCATCCAGTAATTTCACTAAATTATTGTAAATATTAATACACTTATTATATTTACCAATCTCATCATATAATTTCATTTGAACTCTATAGGCATTTTCATCAAAGGGATCAATATCTATTATCCTATTACTATATTTCTCTGCTTGATTCCACTTTTTATTTTCTAAGGAGTTTTCTATTTCTCTATAAAGCTTTTGCACATAGGTATCTCTGTACTGATTTCTTAGGGTAAGCATCCACTCTTCAAAGCAGTTTGCATCTTTTACGAAAAATCCCTCTAAAAACTCTCCTGAATAGGCTTCTATAGAAGCATTTCCATGATTGTTTAAGAATCTATCTATATCAAATTCAAGATCTATTTCTGAATTTAGCTCTATAATTGTTCTCTGAGGTGATATCAGAATCTCTTCATTAAAGGTCTTCTTTATTATATATACGGCATTCCTTAAATTCTTTTTAGCCGATGCAAGTGTTATGTTAGACCAGAATAAGTCTACTAAAACATCTCTAGAAGCTCTTTTTTTAACTAGCATATAGTAAAATAATGCCTCTGCCTTCCCATAGGGAAATACTACATCTTCTTTGTCCTTCCGGACCTTAGGAGTTCCTAACAGCTTTGCCCTTATCAACGTCACTTTCTTCACTCCTTATTTCTCACTGTTATTTTCTTCTTATCTAATATTATATATGACTATTATTTTAGCACCTAATTCTAATATAATCTATAGAAGAATATGAATATTTCAAAATATGATTTAATAAATATTAGTCTATTCATTCTTGTACCTATCGAAAATAGTACTAAATAGTTAGATTTTTAGCATATGAATTCTGGGGTTGAATAAATTTAGAAATTAAAAAAACTCCAATATTTCCCACTTAAATTATTGAAGTAGGTAATACTGGAGGATTCATTTCATATAATCCTTATCATATCTATATGGAGTATAGTTTAACCGCTTTCTACTATTACAAAAATCAGAATTTCAATACCTTTTTAAGTTTGCTTATGTCAATCTCAATTCCTATATCAATAGCTCTTTTAATTATTTCTTCACATGCTTCTTTTCGTGTTACCGATGAAGATATGCCTGACCATTCCTTAGGCATCCAACTAGGCACCAATTCATAGGTGTTTGCAGGCCACCCATAGGGCTCCCCAAGCTTATTTGTTTTTCTCTTAGTTCCGGAAACAGTAATGTAGTATTCCTTTTGTAACTGCTTGGTTGCAGTATCGACAGCGCTTCCGCCTTTTTTCTTTGTAACACCCATTTCATCCCTTAAATCCTTTGTGCTAAGAACTCCTTTTTCATTAAATAGGTTCCATAAAGTCCATACAGTTTGGCTTATTTCTCCAGATTCCCATCTTGTTTCCATACTTCCTTCAGGATGATATGCAGCATAAAAAATATGATACAGCTCAGAAGATACAAATCCTTTATGTCCACCTATAATACAGCCAAATGCCAGTTTTTTATCTTTAGCGCACCTACTCTTCCAGCGCCACGGATCGGTTTCATCGTCTCCCGTATGCCACATGTTTTCCTCTGTTTCTGCTGCCAAAGAAGGTAATCCCGTTAAAACATCCGATAAAGTCATAAAACCGCAGTCATTTACTCTTTCAATAAAGTCTTCATATGTTCGTAGTATTTTCATGGCTCCTCCCTCTCAACTGTCATCGTATTTCTAGTCTATAATTCATAAGGCAATGATATTGTAGTAAAAACCTCGTCTATGTAGATTACTGCTTCTTTAGATGTAAATCTAAGAACACAATAGTTTGGGTCCGTTACCCCTTTAGGAAAATGCTTAATATACCAATCCTGCCACAATTCTTTTTTGATCTCTTCATCTTCAACTATTTCAATTTCTCCAATTAGAGATATCCCATTATTATATGAAACTCCAGCCTTTGGGTTAGTCTTATAGTGTTTAACCTTCCTAGAATCTGTCCCAGTAGAAAAATAGATTACATTTAGAGACTCTGTCTTTGCATTTGACATTTCTACAGCTCTTGGATAGCCGTTTTCATCGATAGAGCTAAGTGTAGCAGTTTCTGCTTCAGACATAAGTTTAGCCGCCTTTTTTAATAATTTGTCATTCATGTTTTCATCCTCATTTCTTATTTATTCTATATCTAATTTAAGTTTGATCACATTATACTAAAACTAACATGACAGCTATATGTCTTGTTCATAATTTTTTATTATTTTTTCTGCTTTTCTTTTTATTTCAATGGCAATATCCTTCGGTTCTGCAACCCTCGCCTTTTCGCCAAACCCAAGTATCCAGCTAATAATATAGTCTCTATTTGTGAATCCTATTGTAAGTTCTATTTCATTCTGTTCAGTAATGACATAGTTATTAGGTCCGTAGGTATCAATTACAAGATGTTCAACACTTCTATCGAAAATAATTTTTATTTTATTACTGTCGTCAAAATGAGCATCTAGATTGCTTTTCTCCTGGGGTATTGCTCTTGGCTTATATACTTCCTCTGTCAATGCTAAATTCCACATACGATTAAGCTTAAATAGTCTGAAATCATTTCTCTTCTTGCAATATCCAAAAAGATACCAGGAGGCCCATTTAAACACTATGTAGTATGGCTCGACGCTGCGATTATCAATTCCTTTTTCCGAGTAATACTCAAAGGAGACAACTCTTTTTTCTTTAACTCCTGTTTTTAGTTTTCCAATTTTCTCTGAAAGACTTGTTTTATAATATGATGCTAGATCAATTATAATGCTGTCTCTTAAGGAAAGCATTGCTTCATCATTAGGCGAAAGCTTTAGCAAAATTTGCTCAAGCTTTGATGTCTTCGATACACTATCCATCCCCTTTAGTCCAACAATAATATCCTGTAGTTCATCCTTTGTCAAAAATGCTTTATCTAGTTTATAACCTTCCCATATTGATATACCACCGTTCCCGCCTTGCTTTGTAACTATAGGTATTCCCGCAAGACATAGATCATCAATATCTCTTTGAATTGTTCTTCTTGACACCTGAAATCTTTCTGCAAGCTCAGGCGCAGTAGTCTTTTCCCTTTGTAATAAAAATATTAAAATACTTATGAGTCTATCTGTCTTCACTTTTTATGGCACACTCCCGCTTGTTAGTCTAATGCTATAAGAATTATTATATCACTTGTTGGAAATAATAGGCTTATTTATGTTAGGTAAGAAGTTACAAGCTCTGAAAAATTGAAAAGTATATCTAGATTCAAAATCTGAATTATAAAGAAAATGATAATTTTTAGAAGTGAGTCTGTCCATCTTCTCTGCAATTGCTTAACGGTACGATTCTCATAAGGCATTGACTATCACCTATTTTAATGCTCTCTATAAGCTCAACATCAACTTCACAATCAAAAACATATTCAAAGATTTTCTTATTATATCCAACAGTACAATAACACCAAGTTTTTGTAGGCAGCGTGTCAACACCCTCAAGCATTGGACATGGACATGAAAAATATTTTGTGAACAAGTATCCGTCTTCTATATACCATCCTGCTCCATGCTCATTCATTTTATCAACAAAATCTGCCGTAGAAACAGAATCATCATAAATACTTTTGATAAACTTTTTAGATTCGTCCAATTTTCCGTTTTCTGTACAATGACAACCCATTCGAATGCTCTTTATAGTATCTTCCTCAAACTCTTTTTCAAGTTCACAAGAAACGAACTCCACCCATTCCTTCATTTCGCTCTCCGTTGGACATAGTGGGAGATCTTTCCTAAAAGCAATTTTATTGGCAACATCTAAAGTACTATATTTAGCAACGTTCTCATAGAGCTTTTTGGCCTCGTTATGTATTTGCTTCAACTTTATTCCCCCTTATGATTAAAGCATGCTTCCAGATAAGAGAAATTAGACTGGTTAAATAACTGTTCCAATCAATTTATCAGCTGGCATAATCAAGCATTTAGATATTCTTTTATCATATTGACGAAATAACTCACTAGTAAAAGTCCCATGAACTTGTTCGTCATCCATTTCTAAGTACATAATATATTTAACGGATTTGACTATCCTTGTAAGTTTCTTTGGAGGTTTCCCCTCCTTTATAGAATCCATATCAGTTATTCGATGAGTCCTTTTCATAAAACTATAGGAATTGATACCTTCAAAATTGCCAAGAAACACCTTCAACTCTTTCGCTATAGCCTCAAATTCATCACACTTTTGTGGTTTTACTTGAAATATACAGGTTTCACTAAAACTCATCTTTCTCCCTCCACTCGCAGTTGATTTAACCAATTCTTCTTTTGTTTGATATATACTTAGACAATTTGTGATCACTCAGCTACACATATAATCTCAAATTTTAATATGATACTTCAACAACTTATTTAATTCTTTTATAATGTCATTATAAAAGCTCAATATTGACTTCAATTCGCTGACATCATCATCTCCTAAAATTATATATGTACTTTTATTTAGTTCTTCATCCGTTTCCTTATCTAATTCTTTCTTTAGTCTTTTATCTAGGCTTTCATAATATTCTGCAGCGATATACCTTTTTTCTTCAAAATTATCATATAATTCGAAAAAACTTCCATCATATTTATCATCAAGTTTGTGGTATTTCTTTATAAGGTAAAATAATTCCCTAGATATAGTCTTATGCATAGTTATAAGATCATTAACATCATCATAACCAACTTGTATTTCTTCATCGTTCTTTAAAATAATGTTTATGGTACTTCTAATACTATCAAAGTATTTATTAGATTTTTTAATTGATTGTTCCATATCCTCCAATATGAATCTCTTATATGCTTGATTAGTTTTAACTAAATTAAGCGTTATCCCAAACATTATCAATATTACTAAAACCAACACCTTACCTTTAGTAATTTTCATCATGATTTTGTCCTCTCTTTACATCATTCATATTAAAACTATAAGAAATTTTAATCCTTAACAAACCATACATTTTGGATCAAATCATTTTCAACTTGATATATTGCTATTGCCTTAAATATTTCATTTTCTCTTAATCCAACAGCTTCTTCAAAATCAATAACACAATTTCCTAATTCCATTCTATTTGTGATTGTTACATGAAGATCTTCTTTCAAAAATAGTTTTGAATATTTCTCATACAAAGCATCACTTCCTACAAGATAAGGTTTCGTTTCTCCTTGTGTAAATAACTGAATATCCTTACTATAAGTAGATACAAAACCCTCAATGTCATGATTATTAAAAAATTCAACTTGCTTTTGAACAACCTCTACTGGTAACATATTTATCCCTCCTCCAAAATATCTAACATCCTAGATATAAACAGCTTTACATTAAGATAATTTTTGTTCTCGTCTCATTTAAATTTTATTAAGATTATGGTAGTATTTTTTCATATTCATACTCCCATTCGTTTTCACCAATTTTAATATAACCAAATTTTTCATATAAGTGTTGCAATGAATAGAGTCATTTCTCTTAGTTACTGAAAGACAGAATACTATCCCAACTCTACTGATGTGACACATGACGAAATCGCTCTTCCATTCCAGGGCCCTTCTATCTCTAAATCTTCAGGAGTTATAGTCTTATAACTAGTTTTCATACCTTCAATTTTAAATTTACCTGATTCACTAATCGTAACTATAGCATGTAATCCATCTCGATAAAGTACAATATCTTTTAATCCCGGATATCTTTGATACAATTCATCCGAATACGGGCGCTTGTTACATCGTTCTCCAAACCAAATATAGGACATACCATTAAGCCCAAAATAATAGGTATCACCAATGCTTTTTAGCGAGTCTGCGTGATCATGTCCATTTATACAAAGCGCTACTCTCTTTCCAGAGTCATTAGCTTTATTTATTAAGGTTTGTATTTCAAGACGATTATGAACACCTCTTTTCATAAAGTCGTTCTCTAAACTGTGGTGTGATAAAATCACATAGTTTGAGTAATCATCATTCAACTCCATCCTTAGCCAATTTAGCTGTTCTTTTGGTAAAACTGGGTAATTCCCTTTTGTGTGAGCATAGTTCTTCTTATTGTATGAACTGAAATGGCCGTTTTGCTCAATAAAACATGTGTCAAGAACTATGAACTTCACCTGACCATAAATAAAGGAATAGTAACTCTTTTCCAATCCTAAAAATTTAAGTGCTTGCTTCTTTGGATATGAATCTGAGTCATGATTTCCTATTACGTGATAGCAGGGTTTATCAACACTCCTAAGAAGTTCTAGCACCTTTATATTATCATATATAGGTTTACAAAAATCTCCAAGGTTAACGATGAAGTCAACTTCTTTACCTTTAACCTTGGATACAAAGTTCTTTATACGATCATAACCATCAGGAATATGATCATAATGTAAGTCTGTGAATACTGCAAATTTTATTTCTGTCATCTTTTCTCCTTCTAACTAATAGTCATTCTCAGACATTCCAAAGCATGTTTTCGATAAAACTAAAACCATCATGCTATTCAAAATATACTTTTAATACTAATCCACTGTCAGCTTTTTTTACTTCTTCTTCAATACTATGTCCGCCACTAGTGAACGAACCTTTATATGCGGCTAACCCCCATATAACCACTTCTTCAGAATCATTTATCACTATTTTCTCTTGTAGCTCCTCTGGACCATAACCTGAATCTTTATAGAAGTTTTCTACGGGTATTGTTGTTCCTCCAAAACCTTTATCATCGCTAATGAAGATTTTCATTTTGCATTTATTTTCTTCCCTAATATCTTCTCTTAATGAAATACTGATTGTACCATCAAACTCATTATTTTTAATAAATTTTGATGTTGCATTATGATCTGCTTTAATTTCGCCATTTTCCCAGATCTCATATTTTACACCTATACTTTTTTTATCTCCTTTATATTTAACTTCAACACATCCCGTGATCATGTCCATGTGAGGTTGAAGCTTTTTACTATCTCCTTCGAAAATACTACTTGGACTTATTTCAGCTTTATTTTTTCCAAGTTCCTCTCTCTCAGCACAGCCAACAAATATTAGTGCTAATATCATAATAATGCAAATTCTTTTCAAAATATCATCTCCCCTAGGGTTAAAACCTTGATAATAAAGCTTGTATTCTCACAGTACAATCAATCTTTCTATTTAAAGCTTTTCTCCATGAGTTTGATAATGGAAAATGTATTCTATCTTTAACTGATTGTTTCATATCCCAAAATCCATCTTCAGATATATTTTCATTAATCCATTTATTAAAATGTTGACACTTGCTTGTAGATAAAGAATACCTACTTAAAAGTTCATATGCATTTATATATCTACTGGCTAACTTTGAACAAAAACTGTCTGGCAGCGTATTAAGACATTTATCATAAATATAATATATACCTTGTTCTGAGTTCATTATATAATCTAAGAACTTTGATTCAATATCTTTAGATAGATACCTCGGAAGTATCGCTACTACATAAAAGTTTTGAAATCTCCACATGTACTTTTCCTTTGGAGACCTATGGATTTCATAATAGGCTTCTTTATAATATTCGTGGTTATATGTATCTTCTGAAAAGGCGTGAGATATAATTTTTGCCCAATCCTTAGCTATCCCTGAAGCTAATTCATCTGATGGGTCAATAATTAACATCCAAGTTGCTACAAATAGTCTCGTTAACAAGTCCCAATCATGCTTTTTCTCTTTATAATCTCTCAAATCCAATTCTCTAAGCAAATATTTTTTCATATAACTAAAAGCTCTTTGAATTGGTTTATCATCCTTATCTAAGCCTAATATAAGTAATCTTCGTAGTGCCTGCTCCGTTGTTATTGCTGACTGTAAGAACTGACTCATGCTGTGAAATTGTCCCCATGAACCATCCTCCCACTGAAGGTTCACAATATCCTTAACCCATTTAGTTTCTAAAACTTCTTTTTTAATACCTATAAGTTCCGGATTGTCTTTACTTAGCTTTATTACATCACGCATTAAACGATATTTGGGTATAGGATCTAAATTCATTTTTATTAATTCATTCCCTATAATCACATGCTCACCTCCCTTAGAACTTGAATTCCAAGTGCGAAGCTTAAGTTATATACTTAAATATTTAATTTGCCACTTGTCCTACGACTTTTGTTTCGATAAAAGTTAAAATCCGATCACAATATTCTCTATCCTTTTCCATATTCATAAAGTCACTCTCCTGTATAATAAAATGCTCCGAAGAATTTCTTAACCAGCTTTCACAGTTTTTTGGTGCTTGCCCTAATATTCGTTGCATATTTATAGGTGGTACTTCGGTATCTCCTGAAGATGCTATCAGTAATACAGGTCTACTCCCTACATTTTTAATTTGCTTTATAGGTGTTATTTCATTAACTTTATCTCCGAATAGAAATTGTAAAGAAGCTCTTACTATTAGCTTTTCAACCTTACAAATAAATCGAGGAATTTTGTAACTACCATTTAATTGGTCACAAACCACGTCTTCAAAACTTGAGTAAGCTGACATCGCAATTAAGCCATCAATTTCTTTGATACAGCCAAATGAGTTGATTGCAACTGAGCCACCCATTGACACACCATGAAGAATAATAGGAACTGAATCATACTTTTCTTGTCCTCTAATATAATCAACTACCGCTTTTACATCGGATACTTCATCATATCCAAGACAAATACTATTACCCTCGCTATTACCATGACCTCTTACTTCCAAAAGAATTGTTGCATAACCATTATTCTTCATCCATTTTGAATGACCATAAAAATATGTAACTGAAGGCTGTTGTATTCCTGAAAGATAGATAATGACAGCCTTTGGGTTATCTATAAAAACTTCCGAAGCCCATACCTTTAATCCATCTTCTGTTGTCAACTTCATCTCTTTTGCTTCCAATCCAAAATCTTGAGATCGATATATATCTTGTAATGGATGTTCTTCTGAACTTCCTAAATAATTAACATGCTGTTGTGTTGCAAAATAAACAATAATTGGTGGAACCAAAAACATAAGTATTACTAAACCTATTACTATACAAACTAACAAGTTCCTTATTTTCTTTGTTCTTAAACACATTTTTAAATACTTTTTCAGCGGTTGAATATCCGTATTCATTTTACGCCTCCATCGCCACCCCTATTTTCTATTAACAATCTTCAGTTATTTATTCAAACTTCGTACTTTTAAATTTTATTATATGTCACAAGGTTTGAAAGTGAATCCGATCCTTTCTTCTACTCTATTCATTTGAGCTTTCTGATAAGCTATTTTCTCTTATTTCATTTAGTTCAGTAGAATTGAAAACTCCCGCATTATAAAGGTTAAAAAACTCCTGAGAAACACTTTGATCAAAAATAATCATGTCATCACTATTTATAGTTACTTTAATCCCATTGTCATACAATTTTCTAATAGGGTGCACTTTATAATTTTCTACCCTACTAAGCAAGACATTACTTGTAGGACATATATTGAGCTGTATTTTATTATCACATAACCAGTCCATAACGCTCTTAGAATTCGCCGCTGCTATTCCATGCTGTACTTGGTCAAGTTCTAGTTCTTCTACAGCTCTTCTAACTAATTCAGCAGTTCCAAATTCACCTACATGGGCTTTTAAAATTAAACCCTTTTCTTTAGCTTTTCTATATATCTTTTTGAAATTAGGAACAGCAAATTCATCTCCAAACATATCAATCGACTTAAAGTAATCTAGCTCTAAAAACCTATCTAATTTCTCACTAGTTTCATCAATAGGTGTATGTGAAAAAAATGCGATTTCTGGTATAAAATTAACCTCAGGAGCATAACCTAGATGAATTCTTTTTACAGCTTGTACCAACTCTTCAATAGAACCATCATAAAAATCTTCTTCTCCCATTGTTATACTCATGTGAAGCTCCTTTACTCCATCATTCTTTGCCTGAACAAAAGCAGCTTCTATTCGTTTCTCAAAACCAAGCTTTCCTTGAACTAACGGCTTAATATACTCAGCATTCCATCTATTCATATCATTAAGATCCTTAAATTTAGGACATTTAGGTATACTTCCCCCTGTCCATTTCTCTATATACCTTTTATTACCACCTCTTGTAATGTGGTTGTGCAAATCACCTTTTGGAATTTTTCTCATTTCATCAAGATCATTACTTTCTAATGCGTTAATAAATTTTTCTTTCATATTGCACCCCTTATGCTAATATATTTTAAGTCACAAATATTATTTTATATTTTAATCATTTAAAATCACTAGGAGATATGTCTGATAATGCTTTGTTAGTAGATCCTTCTAGCTGAAGTATTTTTCCTCTATCTTGTCCTCGTCTTTCCTGAAATCCTCATATTCATTTTTAGAAACTATCTTTATCTCTTCACTCTCTAAAAATCTAATAATCCTATCTGCTTCATCTTCTAATTTTTCTATCATTACATTTATTTTCTCAATATCTACTTTAGATGGAGTTCTAAAATATTCTTCATCATGTTCATCTATACCATATAAAAGATATGCCAGACCCAAAATTCTTAAAAAAACATATCCATTACAATAATCCTCATAAAAAACACTCATTATTTCTTTCAAACCTTTTTCTCCATTCTTTAGTTTATACAAGTTTCTTAGAATTCTTCTTTTCTCAAAAAAGTCAAATGGTATTTTTTCAAAAATAATTTTCTCTAGATCTTCTCTGATATATTTGCTTTTGTAATCTAACCATAAAAGATTAAAGTAGAAATCATAGCCATAAATTTCTTCTATATCTGATTGTTCGTATATCCACTTTTCAAATTCCTCGATGGACGTACTATATGTGATCAAGTGATAAAACACTTCTTCTATTGCTTTTTTCCTTTCTTTCATTAAAACACCTTCTTTTGAATGTCACCTCATATAGAGGTTAAGGACTAGCTTATGTCGCTAATACTTCCAAATAAGCATGTTATCTGCCTATTAGTATTGACAATACTCTCCTATATACAAAATATTCCTTTTATATTATATCATAATTTGGAATTATTTTACTTAAAGTATCATATATCTTTATCTGTGTAAAAAAAAACAATCTATTGACATTAAATCAATAGATTGTCTTTTGTATCTTCCTAAATTACATCAATATATTTTAACAATTTTATACAATCTTTGAAACTCTGAACATAGATCTTATTAAAATATTTGCCTTCTAATCTTTGATTTTTGCAGAAATATTTATCTATAGCACCTCTTTGTTTCTCATCTAAGCTCAATAGTACCTTTTGCATTTCTTTACTTGCTTTCCTTAGCTCATCTTCCTCTTTTCGGATTTCAATGTTATTGTTTACTAGATTATCTAATATATTGGCGATTTGATCGTCTACTATATTGTTTATTCTTTTTTTATCATCTGTTTTCATATCTCACCTCATATCTAGTTTTTATGTATTTTCGATTTACTATTTTGTTATATTTACTACCTATTTCAAGCACCTTTTAATTATATATTAGGTGCATCTTTATTATATCTTAGGGATAATAGTAGTATCGAAAAATAGGCTTAATACGCCTATTATATTTTTAAGAACAGACATTCAACTTGCCCTTGTTCTCCATTAAATATTGACTAGAGCGTTTATTCACGATATGAATGAGGTGAAATTACTATTTCTGTAGAAACGTTATGTAAATTTGCTGATTTTTATGAAACTAATCTTGACTATTTGGCTGGAAGAACAGACGAGAGAAGCCCTTATCCACCATCAAGATTTAGTAAAAACTAGGCTTGCAAGATTATAGTTGCAAGCCATTTTTAAAACTGATATTACTTTAGACATTTAAAATAGAAATTAAAAAACCTTAAAAACAATAAATTTTCAAGGTTTTTTCTTTGGTCTCTTCTTTTAACTAAATTCTCAGTGGGAAGTCAGTTTCCACTCATTTTATCAGCAAAACCACTTCTTATCTTTTTCTAAGGAGATCTTGAAATTCCTTATGTTCGTTTAAAAGTATTTTCATAGTTACCTCCATTAATGCTTTAGTTTAACCTTAATCCTACGTTTGCATAACTTGTTCCATAACAAGTTGATTTTGCTAAGGAACCAAGTATATTACTGTTACATCTTATAATATACACAAATCTATTTCTATTGTTTTATAAATTATAAAGCAAGGGTGTAGGCTCACGATCAATTAACCCTTAACTCCACCTGAGTTACTTTATATTATCTTTTAACTGTATATTATATAAATCAATAAATAAATTCATTGATTTATTAAGCTCCCGAATTACTTTAAATACTGATTCTAAAGTTCCGGCAATATTATCTATGAATAAATCAATGTGGAATTTAAGTGTTTTACCAAGCTGTCTACCATTCGGTGTTACTGGTGGAAGCGCAAAAGGTCTTAACTGAACTTTAGTTCCTCCCCTCGCACAGTCTCTAATAAACCACGATATGAATTCTAATGATTCAAAACTCTCCACAGAATAATCTATTGAAAATTCAAATTGTATAAGTACTTCGTCTTCTAAGCCACCATTTGTCCTTAAAAGAGAAGCATGTGGAAGATGTGAGAATTCTGATAAACCTAACATCTCTAAATTTACATATCCTAAATTTTCGATTCCACTCTCTATTGTAGAGATTCCTTTTAATCTTAGTATTGTTTCATGAAATTTTTGTATATCAACTGGATAATTACTCATTTTTTCCTCCTATATCAATGACTTTTATAAATAGTAGTTATTTGAGCTTTCTTTTTTAATTAAGAAAATCTTTAGTTAATGTCTTTAGATTTTACTTGTAAGTAATTTAATTTTCTTTTATAACTGAAAGTTTCTATTGCTACAATAATCATAGAGAAGATTAAAAAGTTTTCCATATTATGCTTATAAAGATATCCAAATAATATAAATGATAGCCCTTCAATTATATGAATATTTGCTCTGAGCTTTGTTAGACCTTCTTTATTTTTCACAGTATACTTTTTACTCAATTTCTTACAATATTCATCCATATATGCCTCTTTATAGGTTTTATTAAATATAAGATTTATTCCTCTAGATAAAAATATTCCCGACCACAAATAAAATAATATGTAAGTTTTGCTCGAACTCATTTTACTTTTCCCCATTCTTCAGTATCTATAAAATTATAAAAGCTGACCCCCAGGCCCTTTACAAAAGGAATACTTCTTCGACAAGCCCTAGAAGAATCTCCTGCAAATCTTTACGAAGATGCATTGTTAGGTGGTGTAGTCTCATGACCCATATATACTAACCCTAGCCTCTCTAGATTGTATCTATAAGTGCATGTAGTAATATACATGGTGTTAGTGACTTTGTTTGTATGTAAATTTTACCAAATAAAAATCCTATGTACATTTGAAGACAAGTAGATAGAATAATAATTGCAGAAATTTCATTATAACCTATAATATGAATTGAGCCAAAAATAACAGATTGAATTATGTTGGCTTTATCTTCTCTTACCTCAAATGCAAGCAATCCGCTTAAGAAAAATCCTCTAAAAACCACTTCCTCTACTATACTTGGATAATATAATTTTTGTATAAAATTTTTAATATAATAACCAATCGTATTAATCTCCGTTAGAGAATCAACAAACGTTACTAACTCTAATAAAACAAACATTAGTACAACTACAAGAAAACTTTTAAGAGTTATACCCCAGTTAAAATCACTTAGTCTGACTTTGAATAAATAACCTAGTAAAATGGTCATTGTTAATGGTAATTGTAATAGTAACCTCGATTGATTAAGTGTGTATTGCTCTGTATTTACGCCATACTTAAAATATAGGTGAAGCCCCATATATGCTAAAAAAATTAAAATAAATGCGTACAAAAATTTTTTTTCTTTCTGAATATCCCTTTTGTGATTTATTAATTGGTTCTTAAAAATAATTAATGCTAGTAGTGAAAGCATGCATGTTAATACACGATTTGTATAGAAGAAAGTAATAAAAAGTAAACATATAATAACAAAAACTACTTCTATTAATGACATATTTTTATTCTTCATCTCCATACTCCCCCCTCTTTTCACAAACTATCACCTATTCTCTATTTCTAAAAGATCCCAAGGACATAGGGACAGGCTGTCCTCTGTTAAATGTATTAAAGAGACTAAACTATAAAAGCCCTTTTCCCCTACTATACAGATATTTTTTAGGCTCAGCCATCTACATAAATCAGATGGTTGAGCCTCTTATGTGCACAAAGCTTCATATTGGACCCTTTAGGAAATTATCACAACGATATTATCTTTCTAACCAATACCTTACTCTAATTCTATCCAATCCAAACCAAAGGCTTCTATTTTCCTTATAGGTATTTCGCTTTTCTTATCAAGTATTATCAGATGCATGCTTTTGGGGTTTTGTGTATAAAATCTTATATCATCAATATTTTCAAATACCTCCCCATCGGAATCCCTATCCTTCATATCTACAAAGCCAAAGTCGTCTTCTCTACTCTTATACAGTACATAATTATCATCTAACTTTGATAAAACAAATATTATCCCAAGGCCAATTCCCTCTGGCTCAATTTTTTTTATCGTACCCTTTATTCTTTTATCAATATCTTTTGTGTAGATTTCTTCATCCCTTAACAGATCTAACTTTCTCAATTTACTCTTTTCTTCATTTAGTAAATAAGTATAGCACTCTTGGGATTCTCCACTAAAATTTTCTCTAGCATATACAGAAATAACTTTCCACTCATCTAACTTTTTCGTTTTAACTAGCTCTATTGGATCACCACTGACTATATATAGAATATTATTTTTATCAACGAATACTACTTTATATTTAGAGTTTTCCTTATATCCTCCTAGAAACATCATGTCTCTCATTTGATATTCTTTAGAAAACTTAACAGCGCTGATAATGACCTTTGTATCAATTCTATTTTTTAATATAGTCATTGTATTATTTTCATAATCAATTAATATGCTAACTCCTCCACCAGAAAATCCGCTGTAGAAAATATCTTCACTAAAGTCTTGCTTAAAGTCAAAATATAGTATCTCTCTTTCCCCTTTGTTTCTATAGTAGTCAATATCTTCAAATTGATAATGAAATACTTTAGAGTCATTTGTTGATAATTCCCAATGGGAAAAGTTTGAGGAATCTCTCAGAAAATTCTTTACTTCTTCTTCACTCACTCTTTTATGTTGTAGCTTAAACTCTTTCCCCTCAAGCTCTTTTAATATCTCAAAGCTATATGGTGAAAACCAGCCCCCTCTTGTTCCAAGGCTTGAGTTCATTTCCTCGTCTTTAGTATCATTAGTTTTGATATTTTCTACATTTTCAATAATCTTAGTCTCTTTGTCCCTTTGCTTTTCTACCTCTATTCCAATAGTATTCATACAACCTGAAGTCAGAAAAAGGGAAAAAATCATCATTATAATTAAACCTCTTCTCATTTTTATATCACCCTTTTCGCAAGAATTATACAGTAATCATTTTCATTGACAAATGGGGAAAAATGTTAGAAATTGATTTTTTCAATCATACCCAAATTCCATATATATTACTGCTTTTAATTTAATTACTTGATTACTCAGGCAGAGATGTTCTTACCTCAGGTAAATCACTATAAACGGGTATTTTAAATACTAAATTAGCATCTAATGCCCCAGTTTCTTTGTATACTTTATACAATTTAGGTCCCTCTAATGAAGCAACAGCTATATTTTGCATATACTGGTGGTTAAAATACTTTTCACCTACTATATCAAACTTTTGAGTATATACTGTATCTTGTCCAATACTTATATAGTCTCGTCCTAGCTTTTTTGCACCTCCTACTATCCCTGCTTCTATAGAATGCCATCCCTTATCATTAGCAAATTTTGCCCCTTTTCTTAAAACTTCCTTGTCCGTTTTACCAGATGCATCCCAATTATATGGATTAAAGCAACCTTCATAGTTTTCCACAGTTCCAGAGGTTAGTGGATTCCCTGTTCTACCCGCTTCTGCGACTAGTTTTGCCGCAAGATAATATGAACTTACTTTAGATTCTTCTGCTGCCTTCATAATTGTTTCCCCATAGTTAATATGTACTGTATTTTCTAATATATTTTTTACTCCTTGAAGAGTTTCTCTATTTGACTCTTTTTCATATCCCAATTCTAAAAATTGGAATAAATCTTTCTCATTATTCAGGAAATTTCTAGGATCCGCATAATACTCTATAACTTGTTTTACTGGAGGAGACCAGCCATCCTTATTATTTGGATCTGGCTCTCTATATGATTGTGGATAACTCGTCTCAATCAGATTTGTATCCTTCACGTCCTGAGCCTTTATCAATTCTTCCCATGTAACAGGAGATTCAAAAAATTCAAAGGTCCAATTCGGATGAGTTTTTCTAAGTTTATCAATATACTGCTCATATTCACTTGGTACATTACCAATTATTTCTCCGGCAGCAACATCTCCAACTATTCTATCTGCTCCATTTTCTAACCAAGTCGGAATGTTTTCAGACTTTTTATTTGCTACTTTTAATTTCGTTCCTTGTTTTTCTATATCTATATTAAAGATTGAATATCCTAAGCTTATACCTTCTCCACTTAGGATTTCAGCCTTCACTCTATCTTCTAATTTTCCTTTCTCCTTTTCTCCAGCTATTAATTCCTTCTTTATTACCAAGGGTTCTACCGCTCCTGTATATGCTCCACTTATAGCCCCTGTTATAGCTTCCTCAGAACTGCTCTTATCTTTCTTCTCTTTTTCACTTATTTTTCCTTCTCCCATTACTGCTATACTTCCTACTATCATTGCTCCTGTTGCTGCTGCTATTGCCACCGTCCCTGTTCCAAAGGTCAGTACTGTAACTGCCGCTACTGCTGCTACTACAGCTATGCCACATAGTATATTCTTTGCAAGATTACCCCAGTTAAAGCTTGCTTTTTTCTCTGGAATACATGCCTCCGGCGCATCATCGAAGGGAAGATAGCTTATTCTTTCTCTTCCTTCAAGATATACTATTTTCCCTAGTATATGAATTTCATTTTCTATTGATATGCTTTGAGGTACTTTTTTGCTTGTAAGTACTATCTGGTCTGCTGCTATTATTTTTATTTTTCCCCCGGCTATAATTCTCAATTCCTTTAAAGCATTTACTATTATATCTCTATTGCTCCATATTTCTATTCCTTTTTCATCATTCAAACTCAGTTTTAGTGGTAAATCCTTATTTGATTTTATTTCTACTTCACCTGGACTCATTTTTATCTGGTTTTTGTCCTTTGTTGTTAGGTATCTTATGTTTGGGTTACTTGTTTCAGAGCAGCTATCTCCGTTTTTTCTTACGCTATTTACTGCTTGTCCATCTTTTTCTTTGCTGTTTGGAAAGTAGAGTCTTGCATATGTGTTTATTTCTGGTAAAAGGTACATTGCGTTATTTGTTAGTGGAGCGTAAGTAAACCAGTAGGCATCCTCTTTGTTTTGCTCCTTGTCTATCTTTAGATGTAGCTTTATTTTATCTTCCTTCCTGTCTATTACCTTTCCCTCTATTGCTACGCCCTTTATATTATCGTTATTTCTTTTATTTGTGTAGATACCCTTTATTCTTGATAACCTATATCTATATTTAAATATTCCACCACTATATAAAACTTCTATCTTGCTTATATATAGTCTTTTCTGTTTGAACCATACTTCATCTTGTATCTCATAGTCCTCTTTACTCTCTATTTCATAATAGAAAAAATCTGTGTCATGAAAGTCTCTTTCTGCCCTTTTCAGTGCTTCTAAATCCTTTGACGCCCTATAGAATTTTGTATCTTCTATTTCCTTCTTATTTTTCTTGGCAAATCCAAAGATAAATCTTGGTTTATTATCGGATATATCACATATTAGTACTGTATTAAAGTGGCTTGCTAATCTTTTTAAGAATTCCCAATCAGTTTCTTCATATTGTATGATTGGATTTTCTATTTTTCTATCTTCTACATTTAGTATAAAATCACTGTCTCTATGATCTCCTATTACTTCCCTTATTAGTTCATTATAGGTCATATTTACGTTTTGAAAGGATCTGCTTTTTTTCTTTGTATCTAATAGAAAACTCGATGAGATACCTTCTATTTCTATTCTATACAGCCTTCCTTCTCCTAGGGTTTTCACCATTGCTATTTGTCCTTTAAATACTATTATATCTTCTTCTTCACCCTGTCTATATATTTTTATGTAGTCTTGTAGCTCCGTATTTATTGTTGCATCATAACCCTCTTCTTCCTCTATTATCCCCTTTATCATTATCTGTGCATGATCATTAATATCGTGTTTCATTTTTACTTCTTCTACGGATAAGAGCTTATAGGGGGTTTCTATTTTTATATCTTCATATTCTATGACCCTCATTTTCAAGCCTCCTCGTACTTTTTACACACTTCATTTTCCTCTGAAATATCTTTTATTCCTATGATTACTCTACTTTTAAGTTTTCACTACCGTCTATTTTTATTTTATATAACTCATCATGTTCAGCAAAAAGACTGTCATAGAAAATTATATTATCAACTATATTTATGTTTGTTCCCCTATCTTTACATAGCTCTGTATCCTGGCTGCCATCAATTCTAATTTTACGAAGGGTTGCGTTTTCATAAATGGCTTGTTCATATATATAATCTGTTGCATCTGAAAGGCTACTATAATATATCCAATCATCCTTAACGTTTAAGCGTTGAGAATCATGTTCACTCAGTCTCGTTCTTTCTGAACCATCAATTTTTATCTTATACAATCTACTGTTGTCATCAAAATTACTATAGTATATCCAATCTCCTTCTGCTATTATAAAAAAACTATTATCATCATTTAATTTTTCTCTATTTGTTCCATCTGTCTTCATTTTATATATACTTCCAATATCTGATTTATTTCTATAATAAATCCAATCCTTTAATACATTTATTTCAGAAACATTATCATCGCTTAATTTCGTTAAATTGCTGCCATCTATTCTCATCTTGTATACTTTGTCATCGAAGAACTCCCTAAAATATATCCAGTCATCTATAACATGGATATCTTCACTTCTAAAATCTATTAATTTACTTCTATTTGTTCCATCAGTTTTCATTTTATATAATTTGTCATCATCCGATAGGTTACTGTAATATATCCAGTCATCTATAATATTCAGATACATGCAATAATCATTGCTTATTTTTGTTCTATTACTTCCATCGGTTTTCATTTTATAAAGATCTCTTCCAGTTTGACTTTCTTCCTGCAGAGAATAATATATCCAGTCCCCTTGTTTTGCAGCTAACCCACCATTGCCTATATTACCTGGAGAATTTCCATATTTGGTAATCTCACCTTCATTTTTAGTTGCATTTTCTTCTTCGCCATTAGATACCTGGTTCTCTATATTATTATGGCTTATATTATCTTCTTCCTTAGCCTTTGTAATATCAGTTGTGCTACAGGCCGAAATAGTAAGTATTGTAATCATTGTTATTAATATTTTTTTCATGTTTTCATCTTCCCTTTTTCTCTGGCAAATTTCATATTTAGTTATCATTTCTTCATTTTCAAAATCTAAATTTAACTTTTCTTAAGTTAATTCCCGCTCCCTTTTTCTAAAATTTCTATTAAAATGCCACTAATCTTTGCTATATATTCATGAGGTGTAAAAATCTTATGCATGTATCTACTTTTTAAGAATATAGTTATTGCAATAGTTTAACCACACACGGGATACCATCCACCGTCATACCTATTTTTAATTGTTATAAACTGTCTCTAACCTTCTATTAGTATGCACTTTTCTTAGTCATGCAAAAGAAGTCAACATCATATCCATTGCTTCAAAGATCAAAATCAACGTACTTCTTTCAATTTGTCAATTAAAATTTCATCTGAAGTTCCATCATTTTTCATTCTAGCTAACTCAAACCATTCACCATGGAAATCCCAGTAATAAATATAACTTCCAACAATACCGCCAAAATGACTTCTATGAATTGGTAGAGGATCATTCTCATTTGGAATCTTAATTACCTGGTTCCCATCTATATCTATTTTATATAGTTCATTACTATGGCCTCCAGTATCTCTATAAAATATTGCTTCTAGGCTAAAGCAATAAACTGAATCTTTTGTAACACTAAAGGAAGAAAAAGGCTCATCAAATAGCTTTATATTGTCAGTTCCATCTACTCTTGCTCTATATAGAGTATCTTGGTCTTCATTATTTGAATAATATATCCAGCCATTATTTACAATAAAATCACCCACCGGAAAATTTACATGGATTGGCTTAGAATCCTGTTCTATGCTCATTTTGTAAAAATAATAAACATCTTCACTCTCTTTGACTTCGTAATAAAGCCACCCATCTGCATATTGCAGGGCAAAACTTTCCGAGTTATTCAGAGGGGTTGCTTCGCTTCCATCGACTTTAATCCTGTAAATCTTTTTTCCATCTGATTCATTTGTGAAGTATATCCATTCTCCCACTACTATCATATTGCTACTATCATAACTATACAGCTCTTTTCTATCCGTCCCATCTTTACGTATTCTGTATATTTTCCCATAGCCATAACCTAAACTTGCTTCTTCATTTTCCTGCTTTATATAATACACCCAATCACCAACAACATTTATATAATAGGGTCTGTCATCTGAAAGGACTTGAAAATCGCTTCCATCTATTTTCATTTTACATAATTTTCCCCCATTAAATTCATCCATTCCGTGTGTTGCTCCAGCCCAAAAGTACTCCCATTCTCCATCTGTAGCTACAACCCCATAGTTATAAATATTACTTGAGGTATTACCTACCATAGTAGTTTTTGTATTCTCAGAAGAGCTATTACTTGCATCTAATGCTCCCTTCCCACTATTGTCTTCACTTACAATAGGTGTTTTTTCTTGATAATTCCTCGCATCAGAATTATTGTAGCTAATATCGCAACCTGATAGTCCAAATACAGTTATCAATACAAATATTAGTATTTTTTTCATTACTGATGTGCTCCTTTTTACTTTATTTTGTATAGTTCCAGTGCCAAGTTTCTAAATATCTAGTCTTCCCTTTTTTGTTCGTGTTTTTTACTAATCCTTCAAATCCATATTTTGCAGCATTTTTCTCCAGCCATTCACATTCAAGTGAATCTGCAAAACTATTCTGCTTATTACCTACACACATATCAAGAGCAAGTCCCCAACCATGCTTACTTGCACCATATCCTGCCAATGGTCCACCTTCTGCGGTTACATTATCCGGTACATTATTCCAATGTCCATTTTTTCCGAAATTCTTCGCATTTTCATTCAGCCATTCCTTAGCTGCTTCAGGTTTTTTCCAATATCTCGAAACATTAGCAGCAAGCGCTCCACCAAGATATTCATCATCAATATATGCTTCTACCTGTTGATTATATGCACGATATCCTGAATTTGGCCCTTTTAAACCAAAGTTACTTATTTTCAGTTTTGCTTGTGTTGTTTTATTATACTCCATGGCTTCATTGACCATCATTGCCCATGATATTACACTTTCTTTTTCAGCATAGGCATTTCCTCCACCTTTAGTAGGTATTCTAACCATGTTTTCTTTCTCAAGGTGTCCATTTTTTTCTCGAACCTTACTAATTGTTGCACTTCTAGGACTCCAATTATCTATATATGTTGTTTTGATTGAACTATATGTAACGCCACTTTCTGCTAAAGACTTAAGTTTTTCTATTGTTAAGACATTTACTTCCCCAGTTACATTCTCTCTATCTATGTAGCTTTGCAAAATTACTAGAGCAGACGAGCTCTTTACACCCATAATACCATCTATTCCACCGATATCAAAACCCATTACCTCTAAATAGTACTGTGCCTTTTTGACATTGTTGTGATTACTTGGTGGTAAAGGGATAGCCTTAGCTGTTTCCATAAAACCATCTGCTACTTTTGCTTTTATTTCTTCTTTGTCCATAGTGAAGAATGGATATCCTGAGCCTATACCGTCCCCCCTTAGTATTTTTGCTTTTATACTCTCTTCTAGTTTCCCTGTCTGCTTTTCTCCATCTATTGATATTTTTTCTTCCTCTACTTGCTCTCCTTCCTTCTTCTCTACCTCCTGCCCATCACTTATAAATCCGATTTCTCCCATATAGGTACAGATCAGCTTTGAATCCGTTGTGAGTGCCTTTTTCCCATCTACTAGGGCATCTTCCTTTGTGTTTATCCATTCTGCTAGGAATTCCGGGGTGCATTTTTTGCCAGTTATTCTGCTTCCGTCCTCTTCACTCTTTAAATCTATTATTTCTGTACATTTATTTTCGGGACTACTGCATATCCCAAAGTATGGCACGTTATCCTCTACTTTGTTATCTTCTTCATTCATCACTGGCTTTCCGTTTACGTATGCTCCATGGCAGATTGGAAGGTTAATCTTCCTTGTATGGCTTCCCAATTTACATCTCATCTTGGCACCTCTAACTACGTATGCCTTCTTATTAGGAGTCATGTTTATATCCCCCTTATTTTATTCTATGTTTACCTTTCCACCGTTAGGCGTCATGTCTTCAAGTATATCAAGAGCAGTATCTCTTTGTTTTAGACTTATTCCTTCATTGCCTTTCATAAGAATTGTACTGCTGTTTAGCTCTATATTACCATCGGGCATTTTTTACATTATCAAACTGCTAATGTAAATTATACCAATGTTCTCATACACGTGTAAACAAACAAATGGAAATTATGTGAATATTAGGTCTTAAAATGTATATTTTGACATTTTTCTCTGATGCTTACGGCCTAGAACTCTAAGATTATATGAGTAATTTTACCCATAATCAAATCAACCCGTTAGGAAAATATATTCTAGAATAATTTGCAGAAGTTATAGCAATAGCAACAACAAAGGGATATTAAGATGTAGATCTTAGTATCCCTTTTGTCCATTTATTTTTTATTTACTATCTCTCTTTCGCAAATGCACCTATAAAATTATAAAAGCCTAGTACCCCATTTCCCATTCTTATTATCCTTAAACATTCAAAACGGGGTTAGACTTTACTAATTAGAATATATAAAGTCTAAATTCACTTATTTCAACCTACTACTTCGTAAATCTTCTTCATAATAATTGATATATCATCTGAACTATCAAGAATAATTTCATTTTCAACTTGTGCAATATCATATTTTTTATAATGCTGTTCTGCTTCCTGCACACTATTAAAAATTTGATTTGGTGATGGGTTCTTTATTCTTCCTTCAATTCGCTTTTTCCATTCTGCTTGATTACTACATATACATAAAAACTTATATATTTGCGACCCTTTCAAATCAATCTTTGATAGAAAATGATTTAAATATGGATTATGTGCTAAACTAACATCAAGAATTAGATTACTATTTGTATCAATATTAGTTTGTAGTATCTTTTCCAAAATATCATAGGAGGCTTTGTTCTTCTCTGAGTGTTCCAAATTAAATACAGATAACTTATCATAAATATCATCTTTACGTAGTATAGCAACATTTAATTCATTACTCAATAAATCTGTTATTGTAGTTTTTCCAGTAGCTGCTTTCCCTCTAAATAGAAAAATCTTACTCATCAATTTGCTCCTTCCTAAATACAGCTTTTGTTTAGTTAACTTCAACCAAAGCACTTGGGCATTTTGCTCTAAAATCTTTTATAAATGTTGATGTATCTTTTGGAGATATGTATCTTATTAAATACCCATTACAATATACTTCAAGTCGGATAATTGATAACGATGATGATGAGCAAAGTGCTTGAGATGACTTTATCAGTGTAATATTCTTATAATAGTATTTTTCTTTTATAGGACCAGAGCATATTAAAAGATACTTTTCATGCAACTCATAGTATGTTCCTAACCATAACCACCCTAAAAAACCAATCACTAGAGTCCATATTATACTTAAAACACAAAGTGCCTGCGATCCTCTTATTGCTCCTGAAATAATAGGAATAAAACTAATGATTATAGATCCCCAGACAATTACTGTGAGCAATGGATCATGCTTAGAATAATACCTTTTATGCATTTTTACTATTCCTTTCCATTTTAAATAATAGATATCTACTACTAACTACATATAATGTACTTCTTCATATCTTGTATTCACAATCTATCCGCAACAATGCATGGCAGACCTTGCACGCGATTTTATATAACTCATGGGTTACC
Organism: Wukongibacter baidiensis; assembly: GCF_050888315.1. Lineage (NCBI taxonomy): Bacteria > Bacillati > Bacillota > Clostridia > Peptostreptococcales > Caminicellaceae > Wukongibacter > Wukongibacter baidiensis. The sequence continues at coordinate 5,682,404 of NZ_CP138202.1, read as the reverse complement.
AACTACTCTTATGTCACTAATATTTTCAAATGTACATGTTATCAGGAGTAACAATACTACCCTAATTTTATATCTAGACATCTAGCAGGATTAGATACCATGATAGTATGTATTTCTTCTTTTTTCAGACCTTTTTTATAACATATTGGAATAAATTCGGTTAATATTTTATGGTATGGTCTGATATTCCCTCCCTTTTCCTCACCTATGTTATACCAACCCGTATCTTGGGAAATCAAGAGTCTATCTATAATACCTTTTTCAATCAATACTTTTAATATATCAATATGTTTTTCATATGCCATACTTCCAATAGAATCTATTTCAATCCACATCTCCTGTTTGCCTAATTCAACCATTTTAGGAATATTACATTCACTATCTGCATGAGCCCATATAAACTTACTAAACTCCACTCCTTCTTCTTTAAGAATAGAAGTTGCTTGTGATACTGTTTCTGATAAAATCGCATGACATTGAATTGATAAATTAGTCTTCAAACTTGTTCGACATGCAGCCCTAAGTATTTTTTCTTGAAGTAGAGAAATCCTCCCATCATCTAATGCTATTTTTATAAACCCTGGCTTAATCTTTGTTCCATCAATACCTTCAATATATTCTTTTTCCCAAATTTGTACAATTTCTTCAATATCATTTTCTCTAATATCTTTACTAACTCCATTTCCATAAAAAGACCCAGTATTAGTTATTATATTCAATCCAGATTGTATTGAACATTCTTTTAATATTTTAGCTGATCTTCCTTCTCCTGGTGGAGTAGAATCTACCAGGGTATCACATCCTGCTTCTTTCAATTTCTTTAAATATAGAATCATGGTTTTTACAATCTCTTCTACATCATATTTTGTGTTGTCAATATAATCAGCTCCAATACTATCGCATATAATATGTTCATGCATAAGAGTTACTCCTATTTCATTAGCATCTATAATGCCTTTAACTGTCTGTATCATTTCAGTCTCCTCTATTTTAAATTGTTATTTCAGATAACCTAGGGATTACCGACTATCTATATCGATAATACTTCTAACCGAGCATATATCTGACTATTGCTGTCAATAATACTCTCCCATATACAAAATATACCTTTTATATTATATCATAATTTGGAATTATTTTACTCAAAGCATCAAAGGACAAGTAGAATAAAGCCAGACTCAGCATTAAACTTTATTATGTGTCTGTAAAGTTTAATGCTGAGCCTGACCCTGCTTTTCTTCCTTTGATTTTCAAATTTTCCATTTGACATTCGTACCAGGGGGTTCTTTTTTGTCAAAAATTACTTAACTTCCTATAGTATCTGACCCTTTCCCCAAAAAAACCTTCTCAGAATTTGTTCGTTTTGAGAAGATCTTTTTACAAAATCTACTTTTTATTATTCTTAATTCGATTAACGATGTCAATCAAATTATCTGTGAGTTGTTTTATTTGAGTCGAAATGAGCATAAATCCACTACTTTGACTCTTAGCAGATTCAATAGATGCATTCAAAGATATCATTCTGAGTTCTTGTGCGATATTGTCAATGCTATTTAATTCACTGAGCATTTTTTCCATCTTCTGAATCGTTTCATCAGTTTTATTATTTTTTGATTCTATAGTAGCATTTTCAAGAAGCCCTTGTATACTTGAAAGCTTTGCTTCTAGACTAATCCTTAATTCTTTAGCTCCATTATTAAGATCATTTACTGTTTTTTCTAATGATAAAATAGATTCGTCATTTTTACTTGATGTGTGCTTTTGAGGTTCACTAAGTTGTTTATTAGTATCAAGATGTCTGACTAGTACTTCAACATCTTCTATTTTCAGCTGTAATTGATTTATAGAACGTTCTAAATCTCCTAGCATTTTTTTCTCGTCAGCCACATGATTTCTTTGATTATTTCTACGCTTTAGTTCTTCTTCTACAATATCCAATTGATAATCGAGGAGTTTCATTTCATATTTTTCTATATTGCCCTTTAACGCTAATCTTAAAAGACTTATTAGAAATGTGACGACTAAAACAAAAAATACAATAGTCAAGCCAGTAACCAATATAGTCAAAACACTTAATATAATGTCCCAAATTGACTCAGCGGATAGACTAAAATCTCCACTAAAACTGCCAATTTTAAATACACTTAAGCCGAAAGCAACCGTTGCTAGTATTACAGCTACCAAAGAGCTATTTATCGTAACATCTTTTTCACTTTGCTTGTATTTAATGTCGCACTTATAGTGGTTTAAATCTTTCTCACTTATGAACTCTTCTTTTGAATTTTTTACATTCTTCTCTTGTTCTATTATTTCATCCCATTTCGTATCAAAATGCTCTTTAAAGTTTTCCCAGTCAGTTCTCCCAAAAGAAGCTTTGAATTTTTCTTTTTCAAATAAAATCAGCTTTAATTTTACTTTTTTTTGTTCTTCTACCATTACATATTTCTCCCTCATGTTTTCCAAATATTTACCATTTATTATACCACAGTTTTTGGGGGTTGAAATACTCTTTTAAAAATCAAAAGACAGGTACGTCGGTTTATGTAATCAACTTACCTGTCCCCTCAATTTTTTTAAGCGCTATCCCCTAAAAGCAAAAGCAATGAAATCTGGATTAGTTAAAGATGCTGCAAATATGGCCGATCATTATGAAAGAATACGAGATTTAAGAGAGTATAGTGATGCTACTCAAAGAGAAATTGCAAATGTTTTAAGTTGTTCTCAAACAGGATATGTGAAATATGCAATTGGTCTAGGAGACATACCAACTGAAATTCTAATTAAACTTGCAAAACATTATAATACACGTGTTGATTACATTCTTGGTTTGGCTGATGAAAAAGATCCATATCCACCTTCAAAACTTAATAAAGATTGGGCTTGCAATTATAATTTTGCAAGCCATTTTTATTAACTGATGTTACTCTTAGACATTTAAAAATAAAAAAACCTTGAAAATTTATTATTTTCAAGGTTTTTTGTTATTTGGTGCGCCCATAGGGATTCGAACCCCAGACCTTCTGATTCGTAGTCAGACACTCTATCCAGCTGAGCTATAGGCGCATGTTATATTGAATTATTGGAGGCGGCACCCAGATTTGAACTGGGGAATAAAGGTTTTGCAGACCTCTGCCTTACCACTTGGCTATGCCGCCGTATTTATAATGTTCTCTTTTTACTTTTCGGTAAAAAATACAAAACTTCTCTCGAGCTAAAGCTCGCTATAAAGTTTTGTTGAGTTGGTGACCCATCCGCGACTCGAACGCGGGACACCCTGATTAAAAGTCAGGTGCTCTACCGACTGAGCTAATGGGTCATATATGGCTGGGGATACAGGACTCGAACCTGTGAATGACGGAGTCAAAGTCCGTTGCCTTACCGACTTGGCTAATCCCCATCAATATTTAAAATGGGGCGGCTGATGGGGTTCGAACCCACGCATGCAGGAGCCACAATCCTGTGTCTTAACCACTTGACTACAGCCGCCATGATTCTTGGAGCGGGTGAAGGGGATCGAACCCTCGCAACCGGCTTGGAAGGCCGGGGCTCTACCACTGAGCTACACCCGCATAAATTTTATATTGGAGCGGTAGAAGGGATTTGAACCCTCGACCCTCGCCTTGGCAAGGCGATGCTCTACCACTGAGCCACTACCGCATAAAAAAGTAATAAATTAAGGTACTTTATTTGCTTATCAGCAAATATCGTAAAATTTCCCTCGAACCAACTACGGTTCGCTACAAAATTTTACTAAGTTGGTGGAGGGAACTGGATTCGAACCAGTGTAGACTCAGTCAACGGATTTACAGTCCGCCCCCTTTAGCCACTCGGGCATCCCTCCATATTTATGATGGAGCTGGTGATGGGACTCGAACCCGCAACCTGCTGATTACAAGTCAGCTGCTCTGCCAATTGAGCTACACCAGCATAATGGCGATCCAGAAGGGACTCGAACCCTCGACCTCTAGCGTGACAGGCTAGCGTTCTAGCCAACTGAACTACTGGACCGTATTTTAATTTTGAATAATAGCCTATTTGCATATAAGCAAATAACTTGGTGGGCGCAACAGGACTTGAACCTGTGACCCCCTGCTTGTAAGGCAGGTGCTCTCCCAGCTGAGCTATGCGCCCAAGTCAGCTTCTAGTTAATAGAAGCTAATTATTGGTGACCCCTAGGGGACTCGAACCCCTGTTACCGCCGTGAAAGGGCGGTGTCTTAACCGCTTGACCAAGGGGCCAAAACCTTGGTAATTTAATAACTTGGTAGCGGCGAGTGGACTCGAACCACCGACCTTTCGGGTATGAACCGAACGCTCTAGCCAACTAAGCTACGCCGCCACATTATAAGATTTATTGGTTGCGGGGACAGGACTTGAACCTGCGACCTCCGGGTTATGAGCCCGACGAGCTACCAACTGCTCCACCCCGCGTCGATATTTATATATATTTTGTTGATGGTGCCGGGGACCGGAATCGAACCGGTACGGTCTTTAAGGACCGCAGGATTTTAAGTCCTGTGCGTCTGCCAGTTCCGCCACCCCGGCATATATTGGCTCCAGAGGTGAGATTCGAACTCACAGCCTACCGGTTAACAGCCGGTTGCTCCACCATTGAGCTACTCTGGAATATCAAACCGGCAACGACTTACTCTCCCAGGCGGCTGCCCGCCAAGTACCATCAGCGCTGAAGAGCTTAACTTCTGTGTTCGATATGGGAACAGGTGTATCCTCTTCGCTATTGTCACCGGATATATATGCTTGTTTTATATTTTATGCAATTTGTTTTGAGAACAAATCAAAAGTATTTTACTTAGAAATTTATGGTTCTTATCCTCTTTTTGTCAGCTATTATTTTTCTTAGCGACAAAATATATGATACCATGTTTTCGTCAAACTGTCAATACCTTTTCACTCATTTATTCTCTCAAAACTGAACAATGGAAAGTATGGTCAAGTCCTCGACCTATTAGTACCTATCAGCTAAAGACATTACTGCCCTTACACCTTAGGCCTATCAACCAGATAGTCTTTCTGGGGTCTTAATCCATAATGGATGGGAAATCTTATCTTAAGGTGGGCTTCGCGCTTAGATGCCTTCAGCGCTTATCCCTTCCGTACATAGCTACTCAGCGGTGCTCCTGGCGGAACAACTGATGCACCAGAGGTACGTCCATCCCGGTCCTCTCGTACTAAGGACAGCTCCTCTCAAATTTCCTGCGCCCACAGCGGATAGGGACCGAACTGTCTCACGACGTTCTGAACCCAGCTCGCGTGCCTCTTTAATGGGCGAACAGCCCAACCCTTGGGACCTACTACAGCCCCAGGATGAGACGAGCCGACATCGAGGTGCCAAACCTCCCCGTCGATGTGGACTCTTGGGGGAGATAAGCCTGTTATCCCCGGGGTAGCTTTTATCCGTTGAGCGATGGCCCTTCCACTCGGAACCACCGGATCACTAAGCCCGACTTTCGTCCTTGCTCGACCTGTATGTCTCGCAATCAAGCTCCCTTCTGCCTTTGCACTCTTCGCGCGATTTCCAACCGCGCTGAGGGAACCTTTGGGCGCCTCCGTTACTTTTTGGGAGGCGACCGCCCCAGTCAAACTGCCCACCTGACAGTGTCCCAAGACCGGATCACGGTCTCTGGTTAGAACTTCAGTATTACAAGAGTGGTATCCCAACAACGACTCCGCACAAACTGGCGTCCATGCTTCTAAGTCTCCCACCTATCCTGTACATGCAATACCAAAATCCAGTGCCAAGCTACAGTAAAGCTCCACGGGGTCTTTCCGTCCTGCTGCGGGTAACCGGCATCTTTACCGGTACTACAATTTCACCGAGCCTACTGTTGAGACAGTGCCCAAATCGTTACGCCTTTCGTGCGGGTCGGAACTTACCCGACAAGGAATTTCGCTACCTTAGGACCGTTATAGTTACGGCCGCCGTTTACTGGGGCTTCGGTTCACAGCTTCGCATACGCTAACCACTTCCCTTAACCTTCCAGCACCGGGCAGGCGTCAGCCCCTATACATCATCTTTCGATTTAGCAGAGACCTGTGTTTTTGCTAAACAGTCGCTTGGGCCTATTCTCTGCGGCCACCTCGGGCTATTCACCCTAACGTGGCACCCCTTCTCCCTAAGTTACGGGGTCATTTTGCCGAGTTCCTTAACAGTAGTTATCTCGCTCGCCTTAGGATTCTCTCCTCACCTACCTGTGTCGGTTTACGGTACGGGCACCTTTTATCTCGGTAGAAGCTTTTCTTGTCAGTGTGGAATCAGCAAGTTCGCTACTTATTTTTCGCTCCTCATCACCTTTCAGGATTGCAAAGACGGATTTGCCTATCTCTGCTCCCTACGGGCTTGAACCCACTCAACCAACCGTGGGCTTTGCCTATCCTCCTGCGTCCCTCCATTCCTCAAACGATAAAGTGGTGGTACAGGAATCTTCACCTGTTGTCCATCGCCTACGACTTTCGTCCTCGGCTTAGGTCCCGACTTACCCTGAGCGGACGAGCCTTCCTCAGGAAACCTTAGGTTTTCGGCGGGTAGGATTCTCACCTACCTCTCGCTACTTATGCCAACATTCTCTCTTGTATAAAGTCCACTGCTCCTTACGGTACAGCTTCAGCCGATATACAATGCTCCCCTACCCCTGCCATACGGCAAGCCATAGCTTCGGTAACAGATTTGAGCCCCGGTAATTTTCGGCGCAGAGCCACTCGACTAGTGAGCTATTACGCACTCTTTAAATGAGTGGCTGCTTCTAAGCCAACATCCTAGTTGTCTAAGCAGCTCCACATCCTTTCCCACTTAATCTGTATTTAGGGACCTTAGCTGATGGTCTGGGCTGTTTCCCTCTCGACTACGAATCTTATCACCCGCAGTCTGACTCCCAGATAAAAGAATACGGCATTCGGAGTTTGATAGGCTTCGGTAGGCGGTGAAGCCCCCTAGGCCATTCAGTGCTCTACCTCCGTTTCTCTAAATCTGAGGCTAGCCCTAAAGCTATTTCGGGGAGAACCAGCTATCTCCGAGTTCGATTGGAATTTCTCCGCTATCCACAGGTCATCCGATAGCTTTTCAACGCTAAACGGTTCGGACCTCCACGAAATTTTACTTTCGCTTCATCCTGCCCATGGATAGGTCACCCGGTTTCGGGTCTACGGCATGCAACTAAATTCGCCCAGTTAAGACTCGCTTTCGCTGCGGCTCCAGACCAAAGGTCCTTAACCTTGCTGCATACCGTAACTCGTTGGCCCGTTCTACAAAAAGTACATGGTCGTTCATATAAAGAACTTCCACTGCTTGTAGACATAGGGTTTCAGGTTCTATTTCACTCCCCTCCCGGGGTTCTTTTCACCTTTCCCTCACGGTACTATCCTCTATCGGTCACCAGGTAGTATTTAGCCTTGGGAGGTGGTCCTCCCAGCTTCCCACAAGGTTTCACGTGCCTCGTGGTACTCTGGAGTAGTGCCAAGGATCTTCTTCTTTCACCTACAGGACTTTCACCTTCTGCGGTGGGCCTTTCCAGACCTCTTCGGTTAGAATACCTTCCTCTTTATGGCTCTATCCACAACCCCTAAAGCCGTAGCTCTAGGTTTGGGCTCTTCCCCTTTCGCTCGCCGCTACTGAGGGAATCGATTTTTCTTTCTCTTCCTCAGGGTACTTAGATGTTTCAGTTCCCCTGGTTGCCTCCAACTGCCTATGTATTCAGCAGAAGGTATCTAAGGTTTACTTAGATGGGTTTCCCCATTCGGACATTCCCGGATCAAAGCTTGCTTGCAGCTACCCGAGACTTTTCGCAGCTTACCACGTCCTTCATCGGCTCCTGGTGCCAAGGCATTCACCCTATGCCCTTAATAACTTGACCAGTGAAATTGCTTTTATAGCAATTCTGTTTCTCTCCATTGTTCAGTTTTCAAAGAACAAAATTATGTTTGAGTGCTTTAACTTAATAGCATTCAAACATTCATGGTGGAGACGAGGAGATTTGAACTCCTGACCCCCTGCTTGCAAGGCAGGTGCTCTCCCAACTGAGCTACGCCCCCATAATTTTGTTGTATATTTAAATTGAATGTCTTTAGACATTCAAAACTAAACAGTGTAAGGTTTTCTCCTTAGAAAGGAGGTGATCCAGCCGCACCTTCCGATACGGCTACCTTGTTACGACTTCACCCCAGTCATTGATTTCACCTTCGGCAGCTTCCTCTTAAAAAGTTAGATAGCTGACTTCGGGTGCCCCCAACTCCCATGGTGTGACGGGCGGTGTGTACAAGACCCGGGAACGCATTCACCGCGACATTCTGATCCGCGATTACTAGTAACTCCAACTTCATGTGGGCGAGTTGCAGCCCACAATCCGAACTGGGACTGGCTTTTTGGGATTCGCTCCAGATTACTCATTCGCTTCCCGTTGTACCAGCCATTGTAGCACGTGTGTAGCCCAGAACATAAGGGGCATGATGATTTGACGTCATCCCCACCTTCCTCCGGTTTGTCACCGGCAGTCTCTCTAGAGTGCCCAGCTTAACCTGCTGGCAACTAAAGACAAGGGTTGCGCTCGTTGCGGGACTTAACCCAACATCTCACGACACGAGCTGACGACAACCATGCACCACCTGTCTCCTCTGTCCCCGAAGGGAAAGGTACGATTAAGTACCGGTCACAGGGATGTCAAGTCCTGGTAAGGTTCTTCGCGTTGCTTCGAATTAAACCACATGCTCCGCTACTTGTGCGGGTCCCCGTCAATTCCTTTGAGTTTCAGTCTTGCGACCGTACTCCCCAGGCGGAGTGCTTAATGCGTTAACTCCGGCACCGAGGGTGTGAACCCCCGACACCTAGCACTCATCGTTTACGGCGTGGACTACCAGGGTATCTAATCCTGTTCGCTCCCCACGCTTTCGTGCCTCAGCGTCAGTTGCAGTCCAGAGAGTCGCCTTCGCCACTGGTGTTCCTCCTAATATCTACGCATTTCACCGCTACACTAGGAATTCCACTCTCCTCTCCTGCACTCAAGCCATACAGTTCCAAAGGCTTACTACGGTTGAGCCGTAGCCTTTCACCTCTGGCTTATTTGGCCGCCTACGCACCCTTTACGCCCAGTGATTCCGGATAACGCTTGCCCCCTACGTATTACCGCGGCTGCTGGCACGTAGTTAGCCGGGGCTTCCTCCTAAGGTACCGTCATTATTCTTCCCTTAGGACAGAGTTTTACGACCCGAAAGCCTTCTTCACTCACGCGGCGTTGCTGCATCAGGCTTTCGCCCATTGTGCAATATTCCCCACTGCTGCCTCCCGTAGGAGTCTGGACCGTGTCTCAGTTCCAGTGTGGCCGATCACCCTCTCAGGTCGGCTACTGATCGTCGCCTTGGTAGGCCTTTACCCCACCAACTAGCTAATCAGACGCGGGTCCATCTTGTACCACCTGAGTTTTGACTAATGCGCCATGCGACGCTATAGTTTTATGAGGTATTAATCACCGTTTCCAGTGGCTATCCCTCTGTACAAGGCAGGTTACCCACGCGTTACTCACCCGTCCGCCGCTTTCCAGTTATTCCTTCATCCGAAGAATCAGTCATAGCCTTCTCGCTCGACTTGCATGTGTTAAGCACGCCGCCAGCGTTCATCCTGAGCCAGGATCAAACTCTTAAAAAAAATCTGGCGTTTATTATATCTTTAGCTTGAATTATTTCAAACTAAGGTTTAATTCCTTACACTGTTCAGTTTTCAATGTCCAAAGTTTTTTCTGTCGTTTTAGCGACAAGATCTATTATAGCAAATCTCTTTTGTCTTGTCAATAACTTTTTTCGACATTTTTTTCGCCGCTGTTTTTTCAGCGACAAGATATATCTTACCACGTGATATCCATAAAGTCAAATGGAAATTATCACCTATACCTCTATTTATATTCTAAAAAAAGAATTTCTTCTTAGACCATAAATATTTTGCCCTCAAAATCTTCTTTTATACATACTTTTAATTTAAATATTAAAAATAAAAACTCAAGGGCCTCAAATGAGGCCTCCTATTTTTTATAACACATAGGAAAAGCATGTGTCTTAAATTCCAGACACATGCTTTTCCTATGAATTTCAATTTTATTCTCTATATGCGGCTATAACACTACCTAGAGCTATTGAATTTAACTTAGCCTCATGGCTATCTGCACGAGAAACTAGCACTACAGGTGCTTTGGCTCCCATGATAATTCCTGCTGATTCAGCATTTGCCATATATGTTAGTGCCTTACCAATACCATTACCGACTTCAATAGTTGGTACCAGTAGAATATCTGTGTCACCGGCTACTTCACTATCAAATTTCTTGATTTTCGCTGCTTCCTTTGATATTGCTAAGTCAAAAGCAATCGGCCCTTCAACTATTACACCTTCTCCAAACTCACCTTTATTACCTATGATCTTCAATTTATCTGCGTCTACTGTTGCTATCATTTTAGGGCTAACTTTTTCTTTAGCTGTAAGACAAGAAACCTTTACATTGTCGATTCCCATTGCTTTAGCAGCCTTAACAGAGTTTCCTAAGATCATTGCCTTTTCTTCTAATCCAGGTGATATATTCATACCTCCATCTGTTAGGAATAAAAGTTTATGGTAGCTAGGTACTTGATACACCATAACATGACTTAGCAAGCTATCCGTTCTAAGACCTATTTCCTTATCAAGAACAGCCTTTAATAATATTGAAGTATCAATTAATCCCTTCATTACGAAGTCAGCTTTTCCCGTGCTTACCAATTCTACAGAAGTTCTTGCCGCTTCAGTCAAGTCTGACCTATCTATTAATTCATACTTACTAATGTCTAAACTATTTTTGTCAGCAATTTCTTTAATTTCTTTTGTGTCACCTATTAAAACCGGTTCTATAATTCCCATCTCAGCTGCACCGCATACGGCTATTAAAACATCTTCATCCTGGGCTGCTGCTACCGCTAATTTCATTGTAGTTTGTTCCTTTGCAGTATTAATAAGTTCATTAAAATTTTTAATCATTTCATCACATCCTATTCTTTTAATTTATTCATAATCTAAATAAGTTTGTAATTACTTTATGTACAAAACAACTAGCATAGAGTAAATTTTAAGGCTGATTAATTTTTTTTAATAAGTGCTCCCCAAAAAAGAGTTTCAAATTTTTTAGCAAGTCTTCTATAAATTATTGAATCTACTGTTATTTTACAATATTATGCATTTCCATTCAATATATTTCTTGATAATTTTTTTGAATATTACTACTTTTTTAGATGTTTATAAAAGGGATAGTACAATATCACCATTTCCTCAATTTTGATCAAATTTTCTTTTAAATATAGCCACAAAAATAAGGGCTCTTAGTCCCTTATTTCTATTCTAGCTCATTGATTTTATTTTATTCATCCATGTTCTTGCTATTTCATCATCAGGGTTAATCTTTAAAGCTTTAGCCACATATTCTTCTGCTAATTCTATTTCTTCCATCTGAAGATACGCAATCCCTAAGTTACATAGAATTTCTGCATCATTTTCTTTCATACTTAATGCTTTTTTAAAGAATTTTATTGCTTCGTCGAATCTCCCTAAAGAGATGTTGCACAATCCTATTTCATTGAGAATTTCAGTTTGACTAGGCTTCATTCTGTATGCCTTTTCAAAGTGCTTTAAGGCCTCTTCAAAGTTCGTCAGTTGTCTGTAAGAAAGTCCTACAAAGAACTGTAAATTCCACCACTCTGGGTATCTTTCTTCTAGTGGTAGGAGTTTGTCTAATGCCTCATCGGGTCTACCACTAAATACAAGGTTATATCCCTCTTCATATTGTACTTTATAGTTTATTTCTGACAGTTTATTCATTATCTCATACTCTTTATTTTCATCAACGCCCTTTTCAAGGCTTTTCTCCCAGATTATTTGAGCCTTTTTATAAAGGCCTTTGTTTGCATAGTGAAAACCTAAATGATAATAAGCTAAAGAAAAATCAGGATATAATTCTGTGATGATTTCAAAAATCTCAATTGCTTCTTCCTCAAAGTCCTTTACAGGGTTTTCAGCCAATTCAACTGCTAACTCTTCACAGCATCTAGCATAATTGTACATAGCATCTAGATCCTTATCATCTATGTATAAACAAGATTTAAAGCAAATCAGGGCATCTCTCTTATTGCCAGCTTCAATTAATCTAAACCCCTGATCAAGAACGACTTTAATAATGTTTTCATCATGATTCAATAAAAAATCTTTATAGGTTTTATTATGTATAAATCCACTATCTACACCTATGATATATACCATTCCTTGTATGACCTTTAAAAGGGAGATGTCCTTAACCTCGCTCTCACCCTTTACCTTGTCAACTACCTCATTGATAGGAATTGGCAGTGGAATGCTATCGTCCAAGACGAATCCTTTCACATCAAAAGTCTTACCATCCTTTAAGTGAATGAAAACAACATCATTCACTCTTTCCTTTAAGTATTTCTCTATTCTCGAAAACATTTCTTCCTCCTCTAAATTAAAAAGGGAAAACCTTAGTATGAATTATTGTTTTCCCTTGTTTTGTGTTTATAGTAACTTATGAAAAATCAAATCGTCTACATATATACTCTCTTTTTCATCATAATGGTGCATATGGACATTCCCAGTAAAACTGAATCCACATGCCAAAATCGTATTTATAGAAGACTTATTATTACTGTAGATGTAGGCCCTTGCTATTTTTATTCCTTCGTTTTTAAGGAGCTTCAGTGCGTATTCTGTTAAATCCTTTGCAATACTGTTTCCTCTAAAATTATAATCAACGGCTACAGTTAGGTTACAGGAGTGCTTTTTATTTCCTTTACCTCTCTTTGCTCTAAGAACGGCAGAAATAACATCACCATCAGCAGCTACATAGACAAATGTATCAGGATTCTTAATCCAGGCCCTTATTTCATCCATAGAAGCTATTTCTGCAAATGAAACCTCAGTCCTTTCACTGCTCAAATTCGAAAACATAGATATTACCTTTGGAACATCCTTCTCTTCAAGCTTTCTAAATCTGATACCCATGCTATCCCTCCTTAAAATATATTATAAATTAAGACTGATTACTACTTATACATATCCCTCATAAACATTCTCTTTCTCCTTGTTGAGGTACTAAGTATCTTAAATAACTGTCCTCTGTAAATCATAGCATACGCTAAAATCAATTGATATATTATTGATCTTATTATACTTGATAGAACAAAACTTGAGCCAAAGCCTATTAAGAATATTATTTGGCTTGTGCTAATATGTATAATGTAGGCAACTGCAAATATAAGTCCATTTGGAATAAACCACTCAAGGAAATTCTCCTTAGTAAAATCAAAGGTGTAGGTTATTAAATCTAGCCTTTCATAGTGTTTTTGATAGATAACCTCTGGAATAGTGTTTAGCATTACAAAGGCTGCTATTACAATAGCAATCTGAATATACACACCTATCATCCCCATAGATGATATCAAAGGATCTAGAAATAGACTCTTACCCCATCTCACTAGATAAAAGAATATGAATATACTATAGGTTTTCCATAGGTAAACTGTAAAACCACTTTTAAAGTCTTCCATAGTAAATCTTCCGTAATTAATAATGTTCTCAATCAAATAGAGGTAGTTAGACACAATAGCACTTTGGAATATTGAAATTATTATACCTCCTAATATTCCTGCATAGGAAACTACTATTCCCATAATAGGCATTATGAACAAATATGCAATACCCACTAAGAATATTTTCCAGTTCTTAGCAGCTAATTTGAAGCTTTTCGTTATTATATTTTTGTTGGTTAGAACTATATCCTGAATAAGATTCAAGCCAATTCTCCTCTCTTTTATTTATATGTACACACCTTTACGACTTTATTAAGCGTATATCTATTATACTCCATGGTAGCTTCATATTTCAATTTTCATATATCTTGATCTACCAAAATCCTTGTTTTCAACTTCGTAATTAAACAAAATAGTTGTTTCTTCCTGTAAAGATTTTTGTGTAGGATCTATTATTAATTGTAATATATCATATTTAAAGGTTTCAAAATGAGTTTTATTTATAATCCTTTTTGCAGGAATTCCTGTAAACTTTGGTAAGTACCTTTCCAGATTTTCTTCTTCCTGTAGGAATTTATGGCATCTGTTTTTAAAATCCTCTAAGATAATGGTGTCAAAAATATCAGGTAAATTTCCTCTCTTATTTCTTAAATAGTCAAACTTTAACACTTCTCTAAATTCATCTTCTCTATCGAAATTATTGTGTCTATAGAACTTTAGTAAAACCCTATATAGTTCTTCTTTCTTATGGGATACATGATGGTATCCTAAGCTTTCCCAAAATTCATATAGAGATTCGAAAAATCTTGAAGGTCTCTCAAAATTATTTGCTATTATGAATTCAACACTAAAATCAAAATGATGAGAATTATAATATTCATCTACCATCTCTTCAATAAGCTTAAGTCTTAATATTTCTCCATATGTAATATAGTCGTTGCTCATCACTTCATAAGGAGATCTATCCTTATAGATATATCCGTATTTATCACTGTTGACTCTAACGCCAGAGCCCTTAAGAAGTTTTAAAAAGCCTAATTGAATTTTATTTGGTTTTAAGCTGTAAACATCATCAAAGGAGGCTAAAAAGGTTTTGTAATCCTCATAGGGTAGTCCAGCTATCAAATCTAAATGTAAATGTATATTATTATATGATGCTAATTTCTTTATTACATATTTAATTTTTTCAAAATCCATATTTCTTCTTATTTCTTTTAATGTCTTTTCATATGTACTTTGGACTCCTACTTCAAATTGGAAAAGCCCTCTTCTTGTATTTTTTAAGTAGTCTAATATTTCATCGTCTATTAAAGAGGCTGTTATTTCAAAATGAAAATTGATTCTCCCATTATCAATCTCTTCTATATATTTCATTATTTCTAAGCAATGATGCTTGTCTGCATTAAAGGTTCTATCTACAAACTTCACCTGCTTTACATCGGCATCAACAAACTTTTTCAGATCTTTTTTAATCCTCTCAATAGAGAAATATCTAACTCCTTGAAGTGTTGAAGAAAGGCAATATTGACAATTGAATGGGCATCCCCTAGAGCTTTCATAGTATATGATTCTGTTCTCAAGCTCTGCTAAATCTCCATATGGAAATGGTATATCATCTAGATTTTTTATTAGGGGTCTTTCATTATTCTTATAAGTATCATTTCCATCTCTAAATGCTAAACCTTCTATTTCTTTTATATTACCCTTTTTATTGACTAGAAAATCAAAAAGCTTTTCTGTAGTTACTTCGCCTTCACCAAATATTATATAATCAACATAATCATGCTCTTTCAATACGTCACTAGGATTATAGCTTACTTCCGGACCTCCTAAAAGAATCTTTACGTTTTTATTTACTTTCTTGAGATCTTTGGCTATCTCTAGGGTTTGATCTACGTTCCAAATGTAACACCCGAAACATACGACATCATAATTCTTCATGTATATCTCTCTCAAGATGTAGTCGAGGCCGTTGTTAACAGTATATTCTTCTATATGTATATCTGAAAATTTATCTTTTGTATAATTTCTCAAATATCTTAATGATAAAGATGAGTGTATAAACTTTGAGTTAAGTGTTGTTAAAAGTATTTTCATTAGTTCACTTCCTTGTTGGTTATCTTCTTAATGTATTGTTTTGAAAATCATTAATAATTATAACATAAGAGAGCAAAATATATACCATAGATAACCAATATTTATATCATATTATTCACTGGTTTCTTTTAGCTATTTTCTATAACCTGAAATATGCAAACACCGAAACTCATTGAAAACGTAATTTGATAATCTATAGTCGAGTCTGTCTATGGTGTGAGTTGCAATAAAAATATTGTATATTCTCTTTGGATATTTTATGTCTACTACTACAAGAGAGTGGGCAAATTCTTCATTTGCATCAAATCTAAGCTGAATTATATCGCCTAATTGTACGTCTTTGATATCTACTTCTGCCGCAATGGGTCCTGCCCCGCTACCTTTGTTTTTAGTCAAAAACCTATGAAGATATTTTACACTGGTCCAAGCCGGGGCTCTATTGTTAATGTGTTCAAAAAACCATCCATGTTTATCATAGTTCATAGGGCATCCTCCAGCATGTAAAGCCTGTGAAGCAAAATTTGTACAGTCTCCGCCCATTTCATCAAAATTAGTATACTTAGGATTCCTGTCTAGCGCCCACTTTCTTGCATAATTTACAGCACTTTGCCTATCATAATCATATATCATATTATTTCTCCTTTACCTTTTTGTAAAGTTATATGATAAAAATCAAGAATTATCCCTTATTACTTCCATCTTTTATGAAAAAGTTATGAATTTTATATGGTAAACCTTCATAATTATGTTATGATATTGTTAAACAATTCTTTATCATGGGAGGAATGCATATGGCCATAATGTCTTCTCGTCTAATTCGCCATCAAATATGTATAGAAGAATTGAGGGAATTAGGTGCAAAGGTAATTTCTATTCAAGGTATAATGTTTTATGTAAAATTCAAAATAAAAGACACAAAGATTTCTTATATGTACCATGTAAAAACTGACAATACATACTATCTAGAGAGAATCAAACCATACTTTATGTGCATCGGTGATTATCAATCTGAAGAGGATGTAATAGACATCATAAAGATTGATCTTGAGCAATTTAAAAACGCAATGAATAGTAAGAACTTTAATGAGTTCATTGATGTTGATAAGAGTATAACAAAACTCGTTAGATATTTTGAAGATCTTTATTTATATTATAATGTTTCAAAAGATGATTTAGGTACTATAAAGGATGAGGTTGGCGTTATCATCGATAAGATAATGGAAATAAAGGGTAGAAGTGAAAGAGTTTATCATAAGAAGGATCCGGAAAGTTTTAAATAATAAAGCAGTAGCTATATAGCTACTGCTTTATTTTTATCTACATTCTTTCAGGAGCTGCTACACCTATAAGCTTAAGTCCATTCTTAATAGTCTGCTTAGAAGCATGAACTAAAGCAAGTCTAGCTTTTTGTAGTTCTTTATCTTCAACTAAAATAGAATAGTCATGGTAAAACTTATTAAATGCCTGAGCAACATCGATTATATATCTCGTAACTACTGCCGGTTCATGTTTTCTTCCAGCATCTATAATCACTTCAGGGAATTTATTTAAGATTCTAATCAGATCCATAACTTCCTTTTCAGATAGTAATTTATAATCAACATCCTTTGTACATTCTAACTCTGACTTTCTAATAAGGCTTGAAGCTCTAGCATGGGTATATTGAACATATGGTCCTGACTCACCATCAAAGTTTAATGTCCTATCCCAAGAAAAAGTGTAATCTTTAATCCTGTTGTTTGATAATTCTTGGAATACAACAGCACCAATACCCACTTCCTTAGCAACCCTTTCTTTATCTTCTAGGTTAGGATTTTTGCTAGCAATAATCTCTTTAGTTCTTTCAACTGCCTTATTAAGTACATCTTCTAGGAATACTACTCTACCTTTTCTTGTAGACATAGTACCTTCTTCTAAGCTAATCATTCCAAATGGAACATGGATACAATCCTTTGCCCATTCGTGTCCCATTAACTCTATGATTTTTATCCATTGTTTAAAATGAAGGTTTTGCTGAGAACCAACTACATAGATGTTTTTATGGAAATCGTAATGATTCTTTCTATATATAGCAGCCGCTATATCCCTTGTGATATATAGAGTTGAACCATCCTTCTTTGTAATAAGTGCCGGAGGCATATTGTATGGTTCTAAATCAACAATCTCCGCACCCTGGGATTTTTGAAGAATGTCTTTTGATCTCATTTCTTCTAATACAGCAGGCATTTTATCTGAATAGAAACTCTCACCTGCATAGGAATCGAACTTGATTCCAAGCATATCGTAAACTCTATTAAATTCTAATAAACTTACATCTCTAATCCATTTCCAAAGCTCTGTAGCCTCTTCATCACTATCTTCTAATTTCTTAAACCACATTCTTGCTTCATCTTCAAGCTCTGGTTTATTTTCAGCTTCTTCATGGAATTTGATATAAAGCTTTAGAAGCTCAGGTATAGGATTTGACTTAATAACTTCCCTATCTCCCCAAGCATTGATAGCAACTATTAGTTTACCAAATTGAGTTCCATAGTCACCAAGATGGTTGATAGCTATTGTGTTATAACCTAAAAATTTAAATATGTTATTTATTGCACTTCCGATAACTGTAGTTCTAATATGTCCTATGTGGAAAGGCTTCGCTATATTTGGAGAAGAGAACTCTACAATTACATTCTTGTTTTGACCTAAATCAGAGGAACCAAACATTTCTCCTTTTTCAATAATTTCTTCGATAACAGTCTTAGCAAAAGTCATTTTGTCTATTGTAAAATTTACATATGCCCCCGCCGTATCAATCTTTTCAAATAGATTATTGTCTCCAATTGCTTCTACAACGTCCTGAGCTATTAGATTTGGAGCCTTTCTAAATACCTTTGCAAGCTTAAAACATGGAAATGCAAAGTCTCCCATATCAGAGTTAGGTGGTATCTCAATCATACTTTGTATTTCTTCAAGGTTTAACTCAGAAATTTTTTCATTTAAAATATCTGCAATTTCTTTCTTAAAATCTATCATTTTACTACCTCCTTTTAATCTTACACATTTATATAGAGATTCAAGTAAAACTATTAATTTATACATATCCAAAACGCCTAGAAACATCGAGTATTTGGATATTTATAAATTAAGTTTTGCTATGTGAACTCTATACAATAAAAAAAACTCGTCTCTTAATAAACTTAAGAGACGAGTTTAATACCCGCGTTACCACTCTTTTTGGTACTGTTATGTACCCTCTTTTCTTCCTGTTAATGGAGGAAATCCATTTAGCCTAGTTAATGGTTCAGCTAAAATCTCAAAGGTGCGCTTCAGCTCAAACTATATATCGGGCTTCCACCGTCCCCGACTCTCTCTAATATAAATAAAAGCTTACTCTCCTTTTCGTAGATCCTTAACAATATCTCATTTTGAACTATAATTTAACATATTTCTAATACTAAATCAAGTACTTTTTCATTTTTTAATCAGAATAATTATAAGGTAAGTTTTAAATTTTTATGAATACACTTGGTTAACCTTTTATTTCCTTAGTTTATCTGTTAAAATTATTATACCCATATTATCTACAGAAAATTTTGAAATGGAGGTACTTATAAAGATTTATGACTAGAAATAGAAAAATATATTTAACCTATATTATTACTGCTATCAATGTATTACTCTGTATCGTCATGTTTTTAATAGATAAATCCTTTAGTTTTAACGTAGAAACACTTTTAAAATTTGGTGCCAAATATAATCCATTAATCGCTACAGGTGAGTATTATAGACTGCTTACTTCTATGTTTTTACATTCAGATCTCACCCACCTTCTGTTTAATATGTATGCGCTAAATATATTTGGTAAGAATATTGAGCGTATATATGGAAAAGCGAAGTTTATTATTATCTATATAGTGGCTGGGCTATTTGGAGGATTGGGCAGCTTTATTTTCAGCGACTCTGTCTCAGTGGGTGCTTCCGGAGCAATCTTTGGTTTATTGGGTGCATACTTTTACCTCTATTTAAGCCATCCTGATGTATTTAAAGGTGGTTATCTTAAAAATTTACTTACTATATTAGGAGTAAACTTGCTATTTGGAATACTAGTTCCAAATATCGATAACTGGGCTCATATATGCGGTCTGATAGGTGGTTTTATAGTCAGTTGGTCCGTTGGTTTTAGAGGCGAAGGTATATTTTCCTCAAAAAAGGTACTGGCTCAATTATTAACTATTATACTGCTATTTACTTCTTTATTTGCGGGTATCCAACTTAATCAAAATAGCTGGAAATACAATCTCTTTCAAGGTGAAAAATACTTGGATCAAAGCAAACTTGATGAAGCTGAACAGGAATTTATCACTGGTATTTCCAGAAAAGATGATGTAGAACTTTTTTATTATAACCTAGGACGTATTAGCTTGATAAGGGGTGATCTGGACAAAGCTAAAGATTATTTTGAAAGAGCTGTGGAGATAAATCCTGAATTTATTGAAGCTATCGGGATTTTAAACGAAATAAACAAAATAAAGCAGTAGCCTTGGGCTACTGCTTTATTTTGCTTGTTTTCTATTTATCCGGGAACAATCCTTCTAAGAAATACATCGGCTCAGAAGTCTTCACTCCATTATATTTCTCTAAAGGTTTTCCTTCTACAAATATTTGTGCAGTCTCATTGCCAGGGATTGCTACAATTGAATTGATTATACTACCTACAGTTAACATTGCATCATTACCTGACATTTTCTTTTCTATAAATTCCTTTGATAGATTTACTATAACATTCTTATCTTTTCTTTCAACAGATAGAATCTTAGTTCCTTCTGGAACCGGACTTATAATATCACCCTGTGGTTCAAAGCTTATTAATTGCTCTACTATAAACTGCTCCATCGATTTATCCTTAAGTTTCTCATCATTAATATTTATAGAAAATATTTCATCGTATAGGAATGGCTTATCTTTATATCTTAAATATAGGATATACTCTACTTCCTTTGAAGCTTCCTCTTGCTTTTTAGAATCGTCGCCTTTCTCAGTCTGCTCTTCACCTGTCTGAGCCGCTTGCTCAAGATCCACTTCATCGGTTACCTCTTTCTTTTTACACCCTGTAGCCATAGTAAATACTAATGTAACTAAAAGTAAATATGCTATTATTTTTTTCATTTGTTTTACCCCCTCAGAAAGATTAAAAATTTTTATCCTAGACAGCAGCTTTATAATTTATTACATTTTAAAGTTGCATGTCTTTATAGTTTTCTTCACTAAATACTTTTACATCGTTTTGCTCAAGCAATGCCACAGTTACTCCCTTACCAGCTTTAAGCTTTCCCTGGAACTTGCCATCATAGATCTTAGTACTACCGCAAGAAGGACTTCGTTCCTTTAAAATAGCCATACTTGCATTATAAAGCTTCGCAATTTTCAAGGTTTCCTTTGCACCTTTAACAAACTGGCAGGTAACATCCATCCCTTGATTATCTAATACCCTAGCTCCATTTTCTAAAACAGCATTTCCATCCTCCCCTGATATTTCACTGGGGTTCCTTGGAGTTTGTAGACCTCCAAGCTGTTCAGGACATACCATGACAAACTCTTTATCCTTTAGAAAATCGAGTAGCTCCTTATTAGCAGTATTTCCTCCATCATATCTGCAATCTAATCCAAGTAGACATGCACTAACTAGTATCATATACTTCTCCCCTCACAGTAGCAACTAACACAATACTCTAACTTTTCTTCTTATTCTATTTCAAATCTACAATTGTTACACCAGAACCACCTTCACCATATACACCTTCTCTAAAGGTTTTAACATGGGAATGTTTTCTCAAAAACTCCTTGATTCCCTTTCGGAGAGCTCCTGTACCTTTACCATGAATAATTGTAATCTGCTGTAGATTTGAAAGATATGCATCATCTAAATACTTGTCAATCTCAATTAGTGATTCCTCAATATTCTTCCCTCTTAAGTCAATTTCATTTCTAATGGTCTGGGTTTTTGATTTCATTATGGAACCTATACTAGTCTTCTTTATATCTTTTTTCGTATCTTTTAATAGTCTTAAATTTGAAATATTCACATTGATCTTCATTATCCCAACCTGAACTGATACTTCACCATTTTGATTAGGCTTAGATAAAACAGTTCCCTCTTGGTTCAGATTTAAAACCTTTACCATGTCTCCACTTTTAACACTCTTTGGAGGCTTTGAGTCGGAAAGCTCTTCAGCAAAATTCACTGGTTCATGAAGGGCATCTATGCTTCCCTTCATTTTTTTTCTAAGTTCTTCTATTTTTTTGTTTCTCTCTTTACCAACATCCTTTGATATACCTCTTAGTTCCTTGATAATTTCATCTGCTTCTCTTTTCGTTTCCTTCAATAACGTTCGTGCTTCCTCTTTAGCTTCTCTTATCTCTCTATCTTTTTGATCCTTCAGCTTTTGATATTTCTTTTCATAATCATTCTTTAGTTTCTGAACCTCTAATCTCAATCTAATAGCTTCGTCTCTTTCCATCTCGGCAGTTTTTCTATTAGACTCGATTGAGGAAATTATCTCCTCAAATTCAATATCTTCATTGGTGATAAATTCCTTAGATTTATTTATAATCTCTTCACTCAATCCAAGTCTTCTAGATATTTCTAGGGCATTGGACTTACCAGGTACACCAATGAGTAACCTATAGGTAGGGCTTAATGTCTCAACGTCAAACTCAACCGACGCGTTTTCAACCCCTTCATTTGCTAAGGCAAACTGTTTCAATTCACTATAATGGGTCGTTGCTATAGTCTTTACCCCTCTATCATACAGATGAGTCAAAATAGCCATAGCTAGGGCAGCCCCTTCAGTAGGGTCTGTCCCTGATCCCAATTCATCAAGAATAACTAAATCTCGATCTGAAGCATCCTTTAATATCTCTACAATATTTGTCATGTGGGAAGAGAATGTGCTTAGGCTCTGCTCAATACTCTGCTCGTCGCCTATATCTGCATAGACTTGATTAAAGATTGAAATTTCTGTCCCATAATCAGCAGGTATATGCAAACCAGACTGAGTCATCAACACCATAAGACCTACAGTTTTCAAAGTAACTGTTTTACCACCTGTATTTGGTCCCGTGATAAGTAAGGTGTTAAATTTGTCTCCCAACCATATATTAGTTGGAACAACTTCCTTTACATCAATTAATGGATGTCTTCCATTTTTTATCCTAACGTAACCATTGTCGTTAAGTCTTGGCTCCATGGCCTTCATATCAATGGAAAGCTTAGCTTTAGCGAAAATAAAATCAAGCTTTGCAAGTATATCTTGGTTAATTTTAATATTTTCAGCTACTTCTCCAACTTGGGCAGAAATTTCCCTAAGAATCCTTTCAATTTCAGCCTTTTCCTTTAGCTTGAGTTCCTTTAGCTCATTGTTCATTTCTACTATAGCCATAGGTTCTATAAAGAGTGTAGCTCCACTTGATGACTGATCATGTACAAGTCCAGGAACATCTCTCTTGTTCTCTGCCTTTACAGGAACAACAAATCTATCTTGTCTTATGGTAATAATGGCATCCTGTAGAAATTTTTGTGTTCTGGAAGAATTTATTATTGAGTTCAATTTATTTCTAATAGAAGAATTTTTATTTTCAATTTGTCTTCTAATGCTCTTAAGGGTATGACTAGCATTGTCGGATATTTCATCGGCGCTAATAATAGCCTCCTCAATTCGCTCCTCAATATTTTTATATGTACTAATGTTAGATATTAGGCTTTGAAGTGGAGTAAATTCTTCTGAATCTGAAGCCTTTATAAAGTTTTTCAGAATCCTTGCAGTTCGTAGTGTATCCCCTACTTCTAAAAGCTGGCCTGGATATAGATATGATCCAATTTCAGCAACCTTTAGATATCTTCCTAGGTCATAGATAGGACCAAATGGTATCCTACCTTTTTGGATTAATATACTCACTGCTTCTGAGGTCTCTGATAATCTATCTTTTACCTCGTCCACATTATTTATTGGCTTTAACTCATCTATAAGATCTTTGCCAAGCCACGAAGTAGCTAAGTTTTTCAATTTTTCCTTTATCTTTGTATATTCTAGAACCCTAATGCTGCGTTCATTCATTTCCATTCTCCTTATACCTATAATCTATTACATGACGCCTCTTGAAAAATGTCCTTTGGTATAGTCTCCATTATCCTTATACCTACTAATAATTTCAAAAGCATCCTTCGAGAGACCCTTTTCACCTTTTAAAATTCTATCCAGAGTTTTACAATAAGCCTTTACTATACTTATTATTTCACTTTTATCTTCATTTGTAAACTGTAATCTCATATTTTTGACATTTTTTGGTACAATTTTCTCCATATTTTCCAGTAAAAACAACTTTTTAGAATTAAGTATATGTGTTCTACAGCCATTATCCCTTTGAATCGGGAAAACAATACCATATCTATCTTTAAGACCATATCTCTTATTGGAGCATAGACTACAGTTCTTATTATTCCCATTATCTGAAACAGCCTTTACAGGACAATATTCCGTTATCATCATAGGGAGATGTCCATATGCAATAATCTCCAGACCATTAATTTTAGAGACGAAATCGCTTATTTGGCTGTAATTTAGTTCTGGTGATAGAGTAATATCTGAAACATTTAATTCTCTCAGTTTCTGGGCAGCTAAACTGTTAAATATGTTGAATGAAAAATCAGTATGTATCTTTATATCCTCATCCATAAACATATTTAGCTGACCATGGTTAGATACTAATAGATGTCCACTTTCAATAATCACATCTCTTTTTTCTTTTATAACCTCTAATTCTCCATCGTATGTGATTCTATTCAAGGCAGGAATTAATTGTTTCTTTGCTTTACTTCCCATACTTAAGGCCTTTTCAAGATCATAGATGTTTGAATAATATATAGTGTGTATATCTGTTGATAGCACTGCATTAAGCTGTTCCATATTATTTACATATGCAGTTAGTGAGGTGTTATCTTCCTTTTCTTTGTTTATTATGTAGTCTAGCTTCATTGGCCTAAAATCAGTTTGTGGACGATTATTCATGTTGCTTCTCAGTTTATTTAAGCTTTCTATTGCCTCACGTCTAATATTATTCACTTCACTAATGGGTACTGTCACATTTGCATCAATATCGATTTCAATTTCTTCAAGTTTGTAGGCTGTATTCCCAAGCTTCTTTAATTGCTTTTCAAGCCTTTCTGCACTAAGGGGTTTATTAATCGCCTTTTCAACCTTAACGGTTCCTTTTTTAGTTATGTAGTTGTCGTTATCCCAAATATACAGCTCTAATTCGTCATCCAACTTACATTTTACAGCTCCAGAGATAGGGATTTTTTTCCCCTCAGATTTATAAGTTTCAGAAGCTTTACTGAGTAGTTCTACATCGGCTGTTTTGAAAACTTTGTCACCTTTAATTGCTTCTCCATTAAACTCTATCTCAATAGTATCCCTTTCAAAGGATTCTTCCACAAGTTTATTATTTCTAAACATTTTCTTGACTCTAATGCCTTTATTCTCTATCCTTTTATTTCTTACCTCAACCCCATCTCCTTTTCGGAGTACATCTGTAAGTTTTATCTTTAGCCTTCTTTTTCTCTTATCAAATTCCGCTACTTGCCCTATCTCTAAGCCTCTATTTCCTGGCTTTTCAAATCCCATTAGTTCTTTACCTTTTTCCCCTAACACATGACCCTTGGTGAAGTTTCGATTAAAGATTTGCATCAGCTCTTTTTTTGTATCTCCATCAATCTTTATATATCCCTTTTCATAATACATGTCAATAGCTTTCCTATAGGCACCTACAACAACTGCAACATATTCTGGCCTTTTCATCCTACCTTCAATCTTTAGGGATTCTACTCCAATTCTTAAAAGCTTGTCTAAATTTTCTATTGTATTTAAATCCTTGGGACTAAGTATATAGTTTCCATCTGAACTATCTATCTCTTTTTCGGTTTCTAAATCTACTAATTTATATGGTAGCCTACAGGGCTGAGCACATCTACCTCTATTACCACTTCTTCCACCAATCAAACTACTCATCAAACATTGCCCAGAGTAGCAAATACATAGAGCTCCGTGGACAAAAACCTCTATCTCCATATCGCTGTTCTCTTTTATATTCTTAATGCTATCTATACCCATTTCCCTAGCTAAAACAGTTCTTTTAATACCAAGGTCCTTTAGCAAGTTGATTCCCTCAAGGTTATGTATAGTCATCTGAGTACTTGCATGAACTTCAAAATCAGGGAAACTCTCCCTTATATATTTCAAAACTCCTAAATCCTGTATAATCACAGCATCAACATCTAAATTGTATAATAAGTTTATATACTCCATAAAGTCCTTAAGTTCTTCGTCGGCCACTATTGTATTTACGGTGACATATACCTTAACGTCTCTTATATGACAGTACTCTACTGCTTCTTTTAGTTTTTCTTCATCAAAATTGTTTGCATATTGCCTAGCTCCAAATTTTTTACCACCTAAATAGACTGCATCTGCTCCATTTTGTACAGCAGCAATTAAAGCCTCATAACTTCCAACAGGCGCTAAAAGTTCTACCTTTTTCACCTTATCACTCCTAAAATTTATAGTTAACCCAAATTATTCATGAAAAATTCGGATTAGTGGTTTAGTACACAACAAAAAAGTAGTAATATTATTATATCACTACTCATATAACATATTTCACTTATTAATATTTTTTGCAATAGGTACTTTAATCATTATCAAAGGCTTCTATAAACTCCTGAAGCTCTTTTTTAGTTTGAACTAATTTTACTTCACTTTGAACTAGCTTGTCTTTAAGGTCTTCATTAATTTTTTCAGCTTTTTTCAATTTATTATCCTTAACATTCAATTCATAACTCAGCTGATTCACTACTTCTTTCAATTCACTGTAGCTTGTCTCTATATTAACGAAGCTTTCTTTCATCTTCTCATACTCATTTAGTAAGTTTTCATAGTCCTTTTCCTTCTTTTCTATTTCCACTGTCGATGAGGCTAAAAGTTCTTTGGCCTTTTCCAACTCATCAACGGGTCTTTCTCGCTCACTCTTAAAACTGTTATACTCATCTAAAAGTTTAAAATATTCGTCACCAATATTAATCGAAGTTAGAACAGCTATCATAGCTGTACTGAATTTCTTATTTTTATCAGCTATTTCATTCATTTTATCATCTACATAGTTAGAAACTCTCTGCATGAATTCCCTTGGCTCTTCACCAACTATTGTATATTCTTGTCCTAAAATTTTTACTATGACTCTATTTTTATCTGTCATCTACTATACAACCCCTTTAGATTAAACAAATCTACTAAATAACTACTTCTATATCTGCTTAATTTTTCCTTCTAGAACTTTTAATTAAGATATGAGTATTCTGCTCCATTTTCAACTTAGTTTTTTTATCCAAACATCACTCTATAGTAATTTTTAAGTAAGTTTCATAATTGTATTTACATCATTGGATTCTTATAATCTATTTCATCTTATTTTCATAAGCACGTTGACTACAAGCTAGTATAGCTTATAAATATATTTTACCACACTTTTAGTCTAAAAGATTTGAAATATTGCATAAACCCGTATTATTCATAAAAAATTAAAAACTTTGCTACGCCCTTTCTAATTTCCTAGGAATAATGCGGGTTAAAGATAAAAGTAGGGCTGTCTCATAAAATAATTTTATGAGTACAACCCTAGGATGTTTCAGATCAAACTATTTTTATCTCAATTCTGCACTTAACTTCTGACTTAGCTCTTCTAGCATTTTGTCAAATACTTTATTTACTTCTTCATCTGTTAGAGTTCTATCCTTAGCTCTAAATGTTAAAGAGTAAGCCATACTTTTATTTCCTTCAGAAATCTGTTTACCTCTATATACATCAAATAGTGTACATGTCTCTAGAATGTCTCCACCATTATTATTTATAATATCTTCTATTTCCTTTGAGTATATCTCTTCTTTAACAATAAGAGCCATATCTCTAGAAGTTGAAGGGTATTTAGGTAGAGGTTTATATATCGTATCTATTCTTGTTATCTGAAGAAGAATGTTGAAATCTATATCAGCTACATATACTCTGTTGCTAAACCCATAATTCTCTAGTATATCAGGGTGTACTTCTCCTATAGTTCCAAGTATATGGTTTCCGTAAACAATGTTTCCACATCTTCCAGGATGGAATAGCGAATGATTTTTTTCAGGCTCCATAACACACTTTTCTATTCCTAGTTTATTTAAAAGCTCCCATACAATAGCTTTTATACTAAAGAAATCTATATCTTCCCCATACATTCCTAGAGTCAATACCTTCTTCTCGATAGGTAGCGATGTTACAGGGATCTCACGTGGAATAAATGTGTTACCTAACTCAAATGCCAATGCCTCAGATACATTTCTCTTATAGTTTCTTGCAAGAACATCAAGCATATTAGGAACCAAGGTTGTTCTCATTATACTGTACTCTTCACCCAAAGGATTAAGTAACTTTATATTTCTTCTTAAGAAGCTATCTTCTGGAGTATTTATCAAATCCAAACTCTTCGGACTAACGAAAGAGTATGTAGTTATTTCATTAAGTCCTAAAGAATTTAGTGCACCCTTTGTATAGTCTTCAATTACTTGTGCATTTGTCTTAGCTCCCCATGTTGCTCCCTTAGGAAGTGTTGCTTCTATAACGTTATAGCCATATATTCTGGCAACCTCTTCAACAATGTCAATTTCCTTTAATAGATCTTGTCTGTAAGTTGGAATGCCTACTAATAGCTTTTCTTCTTTCTTCTCCACAGAAAGCTCTAATCTTCTAAGAATATCACTAATTTCCTCTGAGCTCAGCTTAGTTCCTAAAAGACTGTTTATTCTTTCAGGTCTTACTTCGATAGACCATCCTTCTAGTTTATCATCATATATGTCGATTTTACCCTTTACAACCTTACCAGCACCTAGCTCTTCTATAAGCTGGCATGCTCTATCGGCAGCTGCTTCAGCAACATTTGGATCTATTCCCTTTTCAAATCTTGCAGAAGCCTCTGTTCTAAGTCCTATCTTTCTTGAAGAAGTCCTTATATTCTTTTTGTTGAAGTGAGCGGCCTCTATAAATATCGTCTTAGTATTATCCGATATTTCAGTGTCTTCTCCACCCATTATTCCTGCAATACCTATAGTATCCTTTGCATCGGCTATTACAAGAACCTCTTCATCAAGCTTTCTTTCTGCTCCATCTAAAGTAGTGGTCACTTCATCCTTCTTAGCTCTTCTAGCTATTATTTTTCCACCTGTCAGTGTGTTTAAATCATATGCATGTAGTGGCTGACCATATTCAAGCATAACAAAGTTTGTTATATCAACAATATTACTAATAGGTCTAACTCCAGCCTTCATAAGTCTAAGTTGAAGCCAAGTTGGTGATGGCTCAATCTTTATATCCTTTACAACTCTACCAACAAATCTTCTACACAGGTCTTTATCTTCAACTTCTGCACTAATGTAATCATTTATATCTTCTACTTCTTCTTTGATGTTTATTTCTGGATACTTCGTAGCCAAGTCAAAGGTAGCTGATGTCTCTCTAGCCATACCCAACATACTTAAACAATCGGGTCTGTTAGGAGTGATCTCAAATTCAATTACATGATCATTAAGACCTAATGCTTCTTCTATGCCTTCTCCAAGTGTATATTCACCATTAAGTATTAGTATTCCGTCTTTCATATCCTTAGGAATTACACTATCACCAAATCCTAACTCTTCTGCTGAGCAAAGCATACCGTTTGACACTTCTCCTCTAAGCTTTCCTCTTTTGATTTTTATGCCTCCCGGTAGTCTAGAACCAACTAAGGCCACTGGCACATAGTCTCCAACATTGATATTTTCAGCTCCAGTTACGATCTGAATAACCTCTTCTCCAATATCAACCATTGGAATTACTAGTTTGTCTGCATTAGGGTGCTTTTTTATTTCAACTATTTTACCAATAACAATTTTTTTAGCATCCTCTATAACCTTTTGTACACCTTCAGTATTGGAACCTGATAAAATTAATTTTTCCTCTAATTCTTCTATCGGAATATTATCTATATCAACATAATCCTTTAACCAACTTACTGGTACTAACATATTCTTCCTCCTTACATTGTTCTGCTATTTGCTTTTAGATCCAGCTTATAGCCTCTATTTATTGTTTATACTCTTTCTTCACCTGACTTTGTCCTAGTTATTTTATAGACGTATCTCCTAGAACTGGTCTATAAATCTCATATCATTTTCGAAGAAAAGTCTTATATCATCTATCTCATGCTTTAACATTGCTATTCTATCAACACCCATACCAAAGGCAAAACCACTGTAAACCTCTGGATCTATTCCACATTCCTCTAAAACATTTGGATGAACCATTCCACAGCCTAGTATCTCTATCCATCCACTTCCTTTACACATTCTACAACCATTTCCACCACATTTGAAACATGATACATCTACTTCACCACTTGGCTCTGTAAATGGGAAATCGTGAGGTCTAAACTTTGTTCTTGTATTTGCACCAAAGAGTCTTTTTGCAAAGATATCTAGAGTTCCCTTTAGGTCTCCCATAGTAATATTTTTATCGATAACAAGCCCTTCTACTTGGTGGAACATCGGAGAGTGAGTTGCATCAAGTTCATCGGATCTGAAACATCTTCCCGGTGAAATAACTCTTATAGGGGGCTTCGAATTCTGCATTGTTCTAATCTGAACAGGAGAAGTCTGAGTCCTTAGTAGAATGTCATTGCCTATATAGAATGTATCTGAAAAATCCCTTGATGGATGGTCCTTTGGAGCGTTTAACGCATCAAAGTTATGATAAACTGTTTCCACTTCAGGCCCTTCAGCTATTTTATATCCCATTCCTATGAATATGCTTTTAATTTCGTCTAGAACTAATGTCAGAGGATGTTTATGACCAACTTTTTCAGTCTTTCGTGACATAGTTACGTCGATAACTTCACTTTCTAATCTAGCTAATTTTTCCTTTTCTTTTATAACAGATTTATTTTCTTCTAACACAGTCTCAATAGCAGTTCTAACTTCGTTTGCTAGTTTACCTATTACAGGTCTTTCTTCACTGGATAACTTACCCATACCTCTTAATAAAAGGGTTAATTCTCCCTTTTTACCTAAATACTTAACTCTAAATTGATCTAGCTGATTTAAATTTTCAGCGGATTTAATATCAATTTTTGATTTTTCCAAAATCTCTAAAAGTTGCTCTTTCATCTTATTTCTCCCTTCTCTTTATATAAATTTATTATCTTTCATATAACGCATTTATAGTCGTTTTAACTTAGCTTTTCATAGAAATTTGGACTTAACTCGAATTATTCATGAATAATTCGGGCTTAACGTTATATTCTTTCAAAAAATAATAAAAGCCTCCATCCACAAGGGACGAAGGTTGTTTTCGCGGTACCACCCTTTTGTTAAGCGTAAAAAATGCATAGCTTTACACCTAACCACTCGTCTGACATTATAACGGCGTCACCCGATAAGACCTACTTAGTTTCAGTCCTATAGCTCCAGAGTGAACTTCAGATAATCCTTAGGTAGAAATGCTCTCAGCCGATGACATTTCCTCTCTGTAAATAGTCATTACCCTACTTTTCTCTTTCACAGCCAATTTAATTATTTAAAATATTCACTAACAAGCCAATACTTGTTTATATAAGAGATACGCATCCAGGTTTCCAGTTAACATAAATATTTCCCAAAACACTTGAGCCATATACATCATTGATAGATGCACCCCTTTTACTAGTTTGCTTAGGTAAAATTATAGCACAGCAAAAAAGGGTTTACAAGTAGTTATTTTTTAAATTATTTAATTTTCTGAAAAATAATCCTGCCTTACTATCTCATATATAATAATACCTGATGCTATAGAAGCATTTAATGATTCTGCTTTCCCAATTATTGGTATCTTGATTTTTATATTGGAAAGCTCCATTAATTCATCTGATATTCCATTGGCTTCATTGCCGATAATGATTGCATTCTTGCTTCTATAATTTGCCTCAAAATGATATTTTTCAGCCTGTAATGTTGTAGCAATAATATCTGTGTCCCGCGACTTCAAATCATTAATAATATTACTGGTTTCATCTACATGTATTACCGGCAAGGTAAAAATAGATCCCATAGTTGACCTTATTGTTTTGCTATTATAGATATCAACTGTTCCCTTCAAAACTATTATCCCATCCACACCTGCTGAATCGGCAGTTCTAATTATTGTTCCAACATTACCTGGGTCTTGGAGTCTATCTAAGATAATCAAAACAAACTTGTCCTTATTAATGATTTCATTTAAATCATAGGATTCTCTTTTAACAACTCCAATTATACCTTGGGAATTGTCAGTAGTCGATATTTCTTTTAAAATCTTATCGTTTACTTTATATAAATCTATATTTCTAGAAGCTATATTGTTTAATAGCTCAGTCCCTCTATTAGTCTTAGTTATTTCTTCACCATAATATACAGCACTAATATTTGCATTATTGTTAATACCGTGCTCTATTATTCTTAAGCCTTCTATAATGAATTCGCTATTTTTTTCTCTAAATTTTCTTTTATGAAGCATCTTAATATGCTTTATATGTTTATTAGATAAGGAAGTTATTTCAAGGGTCAATTATAACACACCTATCTCTTCTCAATTTTTTGTATATCGTCATTATGGCCTATAACAACTAGAACATCTCCATCCTCAATCAAATCTGTAGCCCTAGGTGAGATATCTATATTAGGTCCATGTTTAATAGCCATAACGTTAATTCCATATTTTGATCTTATATTGAGTTCTCTTAAGCTTTTACCTATCCATTCGTCTAGGGTTGCAATCTCAACTATACTGTAATCTGGAGCTAATTCAATATAGTCCATTATGTTTGAAGAAACTAGATTATGAGCTACTCTTACTCCCATTTCTCTTTCTGGGAATACTACTCTATCGGCACCTATTTTATATAAAACCTTAGCATGCATTTCGTTCTGAGCTTTGGCTACAACATATTTCACACCAAGTTCCTTAACCATCAATGTAACAAGTATAGAAGATTGGATATTTGATCCAATCGTTACCACTGCAACGTCAAAGTTTCTTATTCCTAAAGACTTTATTGAGTTCTCATCTGTGGCGTCAGCCTGAACAGCATGTGTAACTTGATCAGCAATACTTTGTATTGTTTCTTCATTTCTATCTACTACCAATACTTCATTTCCCATATTGCAAAGTGTTTTCGCAACACTTGAACCAAATCTTCCACAACCAACAATTACAAATTGCTTTTTCATATAGCCACCCCTCTATCCAACCATTACTTTTCCCTCGGGATATCTAACTAGTCCTTTATTACTCTTCTTCTTTCTACCTAATGCAAATACAATAGTTAATGCACCTACTCTACCAGCAAACATGGTAAGTGATATGACTATTTTCCCAATCAAACTAAGCTCTGAAGTAATTCCTAGTGAAAGTCCTACAGTTCCAAAGGCAGAAACGGTTTCAAAAAATATATCAAGAAAATCTTGATTTACTTCTGTAATGGAAAGAATCATTGTAACAACGCCAACCCACATCACACCAATAAGAACTATTGCCAATGCCCTATTTGCCATATCCTTAGAAATTCTCCTTCTGAAAGCCTCTATGTCATTTTTACCTCTTATTATTGATATAAAAGATAAGAATAGAACTCCAGCCGTAGTAGTTTTTATACCTCCAGCCGTGGAACTTGGCGATCCTCCAATAAACATCAAAATTATTACGAAGAACTTTGACGCCATTGTTAATTTGTCCATTGGCAGAGTATTAAATCCAGCAGTTCTAGGCGTTATAGCTTGAAACATACTCCCAATAATCTTTCCCTTCACACTGAGATTACCTAAAGTATCAGGATTGTTAAATTCTACAAGAAAACTAAATACAAATCCTGCTAAAATAAGTATCCCACTTATGCTTAAAACCAATTTTGTATGTAATGTTAATTTACTGAATTTCCTAAATTTTAATACATCCATGATAACCGTGAAACCTAGTCCACCCACAATGATAAGGAGACAGATTACAACATTAACTAATGCATCATCAACGTATGGAGTTAAACTTCTACCTTTGCCAATAAGGTCAAAACCTGCATTACAAAATGCCGATATCGAGTGGAATATTCCATACATAATTCCCTTTAGAGTACCATATTCCGGTATAAATCTTAGAGACAAAAAAAATGCACCTATACCTTCAATTATAAAAGTTGTAAAAAGAATATACTTTGTAAGTCTTACTAGCCCCGCAATATTAAACTGATTTAAAGCTTCCTGCATAATTAGTCTTTCTCGTAGTGAAATTCGTTTACCTATAACAAAATAGACTAAAGTAGCCATAGTCATGAATCCTAAACCGCCAATTTGAATAAGTAAAAGAATAACGGTTTTTCCAAAGACTGTCCAAAATGTCCCTGTATCTACAACAGCTAAGCCTGTTACGCATACAGCAGATGTTGCGGTAAATATGGCGTTTATAAAACCTACACTCTCACCACTTTTCGAAGCAATCGGAAGATTTAATAAAATTGCACCTATTAATATTATACTCGCAAATCCAAGAACTAATATTTGTGCGGGATTTAGTTGGTAGTTATTTATAGTATTATTCTTTTCGATTGTAATCACCTCAATCGAATATAAAGTTCCTAATATAAATTAAAATCTATACTGGAATCTCTATAATATTGATTTCATCTGTATATTATACCACTTTCATCCATTTTTTAAAAGTCAAAATGAAAATTCATGTATTGATAGAAAAATAGACTCTTAAAGAGTCTATTTTTTATGTTATTTATATTATTTATGCGTTTAATTTTGCTTTTGCTACATCAACAAGTTGCTTGAAGCCATCTGGATCATGAATAGCCATCTCAGAAAGCATTTTTCTATTTACATTCACACCAGCAATTTTTAATCCATTGATTAATCTGCTGTATGAAATATCATTCATTCTTGCTGCAGCATTGATTCTAGCAATCCATAATTTTCTAAAATCTCTTTTTCTTAATTTACGTCCTACGTAAGCATATCTTAAAGATCTCATTACTGCTTGGTTAGCAGGTCTGAAAATCTTACTTTTTGCACCATAATAACCTTTAGCAAGCTTTAATATTTTCTTATGTTTTTTCTTAGCGTTAACGGCCTTTTTTACTCTTGCCATTTCTTTCTACCTCCTTTGCTTTATCCTATAATTTATAGATATGGAATAAGTGTCTTGATTCTTTTATAATCACCATCAGATACTAATGTAGACTGACGTAGGTTTCTTTTTCTCTTAGCAGATTTTTTAGTTAAAATATGGCTAGTGTACGCCTTTTTTCTCTTAACTTTTCCTGTACCTGTAACTTTTAATCTTTTTGCAGCACCTCTATGAGTCTTCATTTTAGGCATTGTATTTCCTCCCTTCAGCAGTTAATTACTAATTATTTGGAGCTAATATCATTATCATACTTCTACCTTCCATTTTAGGCTTTTTCTCCATAGAACCTGCTTCTGATACTATAGCGAAAAATTT
Source organism: Wukongibacter baidiensis (assembly GCF_050888315.1). Lineage (NCBI taxonomy): Bacteria > Bacillati > Bacillota > Clostridia > Peptostreptococcales > Caminicellaceae > Wukongibacter > Wukongibacter baidiensis. Next base: position 5,647,133 of record NZ_CP138202.1, on the reverse strand, counting down.
ATTCATGACATCTACACCTAAATGTGTATGTCCTAGCTCTCTTCCTTTAAATCTTAAAGAAACTTTTACTTTATCGCCTTTTTCTAAGAACTTAATCGCTCTATTGGCTTTTGTGTTTATATCATTTTCTTCTATGTTAAGACTCAATCTAACTTCTTTTACAGTGACTATTTTTTGCTTTTTCTTTGCTTCCTTTTCTCTCTTAGCTTGCTCGTATTTATACTTTCCAAAGTCCATAATTTTACATACTGGCGGTTTTGCCTTTGGAGCAATCTTTACTAAATCAAGCTTTCTTTCTGCAGCTAACTCAAGTGCTCTTTTTGATGACACTATACCTAGCTGGTCTCCGTTTGAGTCAATAAGTCTTACTTCACGATCTCTTATCGATTCATTAATTTCCTGCTTATTCTTAATAGTTGTCCACCTCCTGATATTATATAACAACATCATTAAAAATTTATAAAATAAAAGACGAATGCCTAAACATTCGTCTTACAGCCAAAACTTTTTTATCTAAATAAAAGTTAAGTAGTTTTATATACACTGGCTATATTAACCCTATAACTCATGTTATAAGGTGAGAAACGAATGCTTCTACTTTATTATAATATGTGTTAATTTCCATTTCTTATTCCTGATTTAGTTTATCACTAGTTCAAATACATGTCAATATATTTTTTGATTTTTTTTCACGAAAAATTATCAACCTACTTTTTCATTGCTTGCAGTGTTTTCTTCCATGCATGGAGTCCTAAAGACACACCTATAACTCCGTAGGCAATAAAATTCCTAAAGAATTCCCCTATTTGTGCATCTCCGAATAAATTCTTTGCAGCCATAGGCGAAACAATAAACAATGTATGGAATAGTATTACCCCAAGCAATGCTTGACCTATTGTTGCCTTTGAAACAGATGCTCCACCTATAAGTATAGCAGCTATAGCAAAGGTTGCTATTTGAACGTGACTTCCATAGGTATTTAGTGTACCAATATTTTGAAGGAAAATCAATTGTCCCCAAGCAGCTAATACTGTAGATATAGTTATAGCTATTAATCTAGTCTTATCAACATTTATACCTGAAACAGATGCAATATGCTTATCTTGACCAACCGTTCTAAAATCTTGACCAAGCTTAGTTTTAACAATCACAACATTAAATATACATAAAACTACAACCGATGATGCTGTAACTACAGACAATTTTAAGTTAGCCAACATTTTCAAGTTCTTAGGAAGTATACTAGGAAAAGCAAACATACAACCTATTATAAGTAATAACACTCCAAGTGTGGATATAACTATCTGTCTAACTTTACTAATTTGTTTAAATTTATTTTTATTACCTATGGAAAGCTTATAGCATCCATAAACTATCATAACAAGCCCTGCTAATATTAATACATTGAATAGAGGAACCTTCCAAATTTTATCTAGGGAATACATGATGGCCTTTAAATCAATAGTATTTCTTATTCCAATGCCACTACTTAACATCAAAACTTCGTTTTTCATAGGTATTAGTGTCCCTACTAAAAATAGGAATAATAATTGATATAACCCATTTGCGAAGAAACCGGTTATCATACTGGCGATCATTTCCTGCCCCTTAGTTTTGTTTAGTAATTTACCTACCAAAATACCAAACACTACTGCAAAGGGAACTGCTAATCCAGCACAAAGCAAAAATCCGGGCATTCCTCCTATCCCTAAGTGAGTAACAATTATGATAGCAATCTGCGCCGCCATGGCTCCTATAACTATACTAAAGTTAAGTCCCATACCTGCTAACACAGGAATTATAAGGGCTAAAACTAAAAATGAGTTTCTCGTAATCCGTGTTAATAACTCATTAGCTATGAAAAATAAGGGCAACTTAGATGCCATAGCTCCACCAATACATAGAATAACAAATAATATCGTAACCATATTATCAAACAAGAATTTTTTTATGTCAAATGATGAATTCAATTTTTCTAAGTTTTCATTTATAGCTTTTTCATTGTTTATTTCTGCCATATTATTCGCCCCTTCCTACTTGAGTCAATGCATAAATGATTATACCATTTTGTACTATAACTCTAAGTACTTCCGATAGATTTCCTTCCGGTATTAATCCATTTGCCACGGGAAGAGCTACTGTTAGCATACCTTGGAACAAGAAAACTCCTAGAATAACATGAGAAATTTTAGCTTTCCTTGCAGAAGCTCCACCGATTAAAATAGCTGCTACTGCACCAAAGGCCATATACTGAGGAGCCATATATAATTGATAGAATCCAAAACTTTGTGAGTATACAATAATTCCTATAGCTCCAATCACTGTTGATAAAGTTGTTCCGATAATTCTACTGTTATCAACATTCATACCAGAAGCCGCTGCAAATTTAGGATTATCCCCTACAGCCCTCATCGCTATACCCATCTTACTCCTTGTAAATAACCAAACAATAAGACAAGAACCTAAAAAGAATAGTAATAATCCAGTAGGAATTTTAACAGATCCAATGTTAAATTTTGCAAAGTCATTTAAGATTTGTCCAAAGGTATAGTCTAAGGAAACCGTTACCCTCAAACCCTTACCTATAGGCCATACCATCTCAGGATGCTTAAAAGGTAAGGCAACCCACATTATACACATGAATGCAGTTGCAGAAAATCCCATATAGGTCGCTACTAGCATCTCAGATCCCTTTATCTTATTAAGCATTATACCGTAGCCCCATCCAACAGCAATTGCAAAGGGTAGAGAAATAATAATTGAACTCCAAAATCCTGTTCCACCAACAAAGCCTAGTTCCATACTTATTATTCCACCAAATAATCCACAAAGAATTCCTAAAGGCAAAGCAAAATTTGGTCCTATACCAGACTGGATAGCAGGTACCATAGCCAAAACTAATACTCCAAACATACCAAACCTTCTTATAACGTCAGATACCATCGATCCAAAAGGCAATCCCATCAGTACTGCTGTTACACATAATAGTATAAAAAAAGTTGTGATGATCAATCTTGGAAGCCCGAATTTTTTAGTAAATTGTTTTACTGATTCAGCCATTTATATAACCTCCTTGCCATGAATCTTATTATACTCTCCAGCCATCATCAGTCCAAAGTCCGCATCACTATCACTAGGTTTAAGTATCCCTTCAAGCTTGCCTTCTGTTATAATAGCAATTCTATCGGAAATGGACCTTAGCTCTGCTAGCTCACTAGATGTCATTATTATGGTCATTCCAAGCTCTTTATTTAACTTCACCAATAAATCTAAGACTAATTTTTTTGCACCGATATCTATACCCCTCGTTGGTTCTGAAACCAACAAGATATCAGGCTCTAGCGTTAAAGCCCTTGCGATACATACCTTTTGCTGGTTCCCTCCACTTAGCCTTCTTGTAAGCTGCTGTGGTCCTGTACATCTTATATCTAGATCTTCTATCATCTTCAGTGCATGTCTTCTAATCTTGTTACTATCAATCTGATTAAAAATACCATATTTATTTAAAAACTCACCCTTTATTTGTAAAGTAGTAATAGCTATATTATGCTCAATAGAAGAATCCAGAAGTAGTCCTACTCCCCTTCTATCTTCAGAAACAAAGGCAAGTCCTTTTTTCAACGATTCTCTTGTATCATTAAGTTTAAGATTTTCTCCTCTTAAAAGTATTTCACCAGTAGTTTCATATAATCCCATTAGTCCGTTAGCAATCCCAATCTTACCTTGGCCAGCCAAACCACCTATACCAAGTATCTCACCCTTTTTAATATCTATGCTTATTCCTTGAACTTCTTCTCCAGGCATATTAACATTTAAATCTTTTATTGAAAGTATATTTTCTTCATTTTCCTTAGATGCTTCTTCGGCTTTATTAGTAACTTCTACCTTTCTACCAACCATCAGCTCAGCAAGCTCTAATACATTTGTATCTTCTTTGCTTTTAGTAGTAACCCATTCACCATCTCTTAATATAGTAACCTTATCAGCAGCATCCATAACCTCATCTAATCTATGGGTAATGAACAGAATAGCTATACCAGTCTTTGCTAGTTTCTTCATAGCCTTTAGTAGATTATCGGCTTCACTTTCAGTTAGAACTGCTGTAGGTTCATCGAACACTAAAATTTTTACATTGTTTTTGTCTATTTCCCTAGCAATCTCTATAAATTGCATGTATCCAACAGGAAGTCCCGCAACCTTTACCCATTCCTCAATACCAATTCCAAGTGTATCTAGGGCCTTTCTAGCATCCTTATTCATTTGCTTAAAATCTAAGAATTTCAGACTATCCCTGTTAAACAAGCGACTTATAAAGTTGTCCTTAAGTATCTCTCTATTTAGCTTTATATTTTCAGTTAATGTAAATCCAGGTACAAGCATAAACTCTTGATGAACCATTCCAATACCTTTTTCCATTGCTTCCTTTGGTGATTTAAAATTTACTTTTTCCCCACCTATAAAAACTTCACCATCAAAGCCACCTGTAGAATGAATTACAGGCATTCCGAATAATATATTCATTAGAGTTGATTTACCAGCACCATTTTCTCCTAATAACGCGTGGATTTCTCCAGGCTTAACAGATAGATTAACGCCTTTAAGTACCTTATTTCCGAAATAATCCTTTTCAATGTTTTTCATTTGCAATGTGTACTTTTCCTGCATCCACTTTCACCAACCTTATTAGTTTAATCATAATGCAAGGCTGCCTAAAGGCAACCTTGCAAAATATTATTTCTAATTATTAATTATCTCTTAGAAGTTAAGGAAATCTAATAATACTGTAAAGAAGTTATCAAATTCATTTCCATTTTCATTTAATGTGTTTACTTGAACATCAACTTTTGCATACTCACTAAATTTAGCTTTAATAACGTCTACGTCAACTTTACCATTAGTTTCGCCATCCATGTATGCTTTAGCATAGTCAGCACCAGCTTCGATGAACATCATAGCTACAGGTACTGGCCATGTAGAGAATCTACCAGTTCCATCCTTTTCAGCTATTTTAGCTTTGATTTGCTCTACAGTAAAATCAATGTCACCTTTTTTATCTTCAGGTATTTCTATTGATAATGCTGATGGGAATCCGTGGAATGGAGAAGGACAACAAGGTTGTGGATATACAGCGCCACCGTCTAAAGCTGCCTTTATAAGTGGTACTTGCATTGAACAGTTAGTACTGAAGAATGCAGTGTCCTTACCATGCTTTTCAATCATTCTTGGTACATCTTCTAAAATAAATTGTTGAGCACCTGGAACACCAGCATCACCTGTTGGGTCAGGAGCAGTAGCATCGATAAATTCTAAACCTATCTTTTCACAAGTTTCTTTCATGATGTCTCTTCTTGCAGAAAGTAGTGGATAAGACATATGTCTTGGGAATGAGTAGTGAACAAATTTCTTAGCTCCTTGCTTTTTAGCTTGCTCAGGAACATTAATACCCATTGCTAATTCATCCAATTGGAATACAACGTCAGCTTTAGAAGAAATTAGACTTGGATCTTCTCCAGGAACACCTACAACATATAAAATATCGTCTCTAATTTCTCTAGCCTTATCTATTGCTGCACCAGTTCCAGGAACAGCTTGACATATAATTATTGCTTTTACATCTGGGTCTGAAGCCATACTAACTACGTTTGCAATTGTAGTCTCTTGCTCATCCATAAATTTAGGTGGATAAGTCATTGTTATAACATGCTCTTCACCATACTTTTCTACTACATTTTGAGCTGCTCTATACTCTTCTTCGTTTTGTACAACAGTACCAGTCATTATACCTATCTTCCAGTTGTCATCAGCAGCTGGTTCTTCTGCTTTAGCTGACTCTTCAGACTTAGCTGGTTCTTCAGTTGTAGCTGGCTTTTGACCACAAGCAGCTAATCCAATTACTAGTGTTAAAGCTAATAACACTGCTAAAAATCTTTTAAACATTAAAAATCCCCCTCTTACTTTCATTTCAAAATTTATATTACTTTTAAAAGTGTTAAACGCTTTCCCTCCCTTCTTATCAATATATATTTATTAAAAAGTATTTAATAAATAACTATGTAGACATGCTTGTTTTAATTACTCAAAAGAGTAAATGAATTATTATTCAGTTTTATGTATAAAAAATATTGTTTTTTTATGAAATTGTTAACAATTTATTAATTTCTACATTTTTTTGATTTTTCCTTCTTTTTTTGAATTGCGTTTACTATAAAAATTTTTTTATATATTAAAATTTTGTTTATATTCTGTTATTTAACTATTTCTAGCATTAGCAGAAATCACTTCAATTTCTACTCTTAGATTTATAAACAGTATAGTTTTGTAAGGAATTTATATCTACAAATTTTTAATAAGATTATTTAAGTTTTAATTCATTTTTTAATTTGACTTTGGGTACACTAATGTCGAATAAAAGTTTTTAAATATTGAGGAAATTGCATAATTCTAACTTGCTCCGACTGAACGCATAATAGAAATTAGGTAATTTGCTCTATTGCTTCTATTTGATACCTTAATTGCTCCATAAAACAGTATAAGTAAAGGTAGGTGGTTTTAAACTTGAAGAAAAAAACTCTTTTGTATATCTTGTTAGGAATACTTCTTCTAAACATGATTACAATAACAACTTCCAATGCAAATGCTCAGTCTTCAAATTACCTTGGTAATTCAACAATTTTTCTAATGCTGTTACTAAGTATTTGTTTAATAATATATTTTGTGAAACACGATAATTCTCCACAGTTTGCACCTGCTAATTTAAAAAATGATAAAAATGATAAAAAGAGTGAAAAATCAAATGAAGCGATTATAGGTTTTAAGGATGTAGCAGGGTTGGACGAAGTAAAAGAAGAACTCGGAGAAATAATTGATTTTCTCAAAAATCCAGAAAAATATAAAGCCATGGGCGCAAAAATTCCTAAGGGCATACTTTTACATGGACCTCCTGGAACTGGAAAAACCCTATTAGCTAGAGCCATTGCTGGGGAAACCAACGCCAAATTTATTCCAGCCAGTGGTTCTGAATTTGTAGAAAAATACGTTGGAGTTGGAGCTAAACGAGTGCGAGCTCTTTTCGAAAAAGCTAGAAAAGAGTGTCCTTCAGTTATCTTTATCGATGAAGTTGATGCTATTGGAGCTAAGCGTACTTTGGAAAGCAACAACGAAAAGGATCAGACCCTTAATCAACTTTTAATTGAAATGGATGGTTTCAATAATGACCAAACAGTTATAGTTATTGGTGCAACAAACAGAATCGACATGTTAGATGAAGCTTTAAGCAGACCAGGAAGATTTGATAGAAACATCTTCATCGGCAATCCTGACATAAAATCAAGAGAAGAGATTTTTAAGGTTCATATTAAAAACAAGCCCATTAGTCCTAAAATCGATGTAAAGGAACTTGCTAAAAGGACTCATGGAATGTCAGGAGCACATATCTCTAACATTGCAAATGAGGCTGCAATATATGCCGTAAGAGATAATAAAAAAATTATTGATTTTAATGATTTTAGTAGGGCCATCGAAAAGGTTGTCGGAGGATTAGAAAGAAAAAACTTTTCTATTATAGAAAAGGAAAAAAGAAGAGTGTCCTTCCACGAAGCTGGCCATGCTCTAATGGGAAGAATATTAAGTACCGATTTAATTTCGAAGATATCAATTATCCCTAGAAGCCAAGCTCTAGGATATGTTATGTATATTCCAGATGAAGAAAGATTTCTCATAACAAAGGAAGAGCTATATAGTAAAATTAAAGTTATGCTTGGAGGTAGGGCAGCCGAAGAAATTATCTTCGGTAGTGTTTCAACTGGAGCTAAGGATGATTTAAAAAAGGCAAATCACATAGCCTTTCAAATGGTTTGCGAGTATGGTATGAGCAATTTAGAAAATAGATTCTATGAACCAATTCATGTTCGCAACTGTTACGATGTAATCGATAAAGAAATAAATCAAATAATAGATGCCTGTTATAAGGATTCTTTAGTAAGAATGAAGTCAAATAAAGATTTATTAAACAAAATAGCCGATGTTCTATATGATAAAGAGACCTTAACTGGTGAAGAGTTAAATACTATAATCAAAAAATTTGATAGTTCAAAAAACCTCTCTATAATATAAAAAGGTCTCCTATTTAAAGGTTCCAAAGGTTGACTTTTTTGAAATACATAATGGAAATTATATTTGTAAGCAATTTTAATAAATTTATAATTTCCTATGTATTATAAAAAGCCGTTTAGAATAACTAAACGGCTTTTTATTTTCTATCTATAGACTATTTATCGAGAAAAAGTAAAACTATGATATAGGAATTTAAGTAAATACTTTAATTTATAACCCCTATATTGTTAACTCTCTATTTTTTATTTCGCTTACTACCTGCTCTATGAAGTCATCTAGTTTTTGGCTTCCAAGCTCTCCTTTGTCCCTTGAACGTACAGATATTTCTTTATTCTCTAATTCCTTATCTCCAACAATAAGCATATAAGGAACTTTTTGAAGCTGAGCTTCACGGATCTTATATCCAATTTTCTCATTTCTGCTATCAACTTCTACTTTTATATCTTTATCCTTCATTTCCTTAGCAAGACCCTCTGCATATTCTACATGTCTATCAGTTATTGGAAGTATTCTAACTTGCTGTGGTGCCAACCAAGTAGGGAATTTACCAGCAAAATGCTCAATCAATATACCAATAAATCTTTCTATACTTCCAAAGGCAACTCTGTGTATTACAATAGGTCTATGCTTTTCTCCATCGGTACCTATATATGTCAGATCAAATCTTTGAGGTAGTTGGAAGTCGAGTTGGATTGTTCCACACTGCCAAGTTCTACCAATGCAATCTTCTAACTGGAAGTCTATCTTAGGTCCATAGAAAGCACCATCACCTTCATTTAGCTTATATGGCAGATTTAATTCCTCTAGTGCTTCCTTAAGTGCATTTTCAGCCATTTCCCATTCTTCATCACTACCCATTGAATCTTCAGGTCTTGTTGATAATTCAACATGATATTTAAATCCAAACTTAGTATATACTTCATCTATTAAGTTAGCAACGCCTTTTATTTCATCCTTAATTTGCTCAGGAAGCATAAAGATGTGGGCATCATCTTGAGTAAATGCTCTAACTCTCATAAGTCCATGAAGAGCTCCAGATAATTCATGTCTATGAACTCTACCAACTTCACCAAATCTCATTGGGAAGTCTTTATATGAGCGCATATCAGTTTTGTAAACTAACATTCCTCCTGGACAGTTCATAGGCTTAATAGCAAAATCCTCTTCATCTATCTTTAAAGTATACATATTTTCTTTATAGTGATCCCAATGTCCTGAAGTTTCCCATAATCTTCTGTTTAATATAATTGGAGTTTCTACTTCAACATATCCAGCTTTTCTGTGAACATCTCTCCAGTAATTCATTAGAGTATTTTTTAATTCCATCCCCTTTGGTAGGAAGAACGGGAATCCTGGGCCTTCTTCTAGGATAGTGAATAGTTTTAGTTCTTTTCCAAGTTTTCTGTGATCTCTTTTCTTAGCTTCCTCTAATCTATGAAGATACTCTTCCAATAATTTCTTCTTTGGAAAAGATGTTCCATAGATTCTTTGAAGCATTTTTTTATTTTCATCGCCTCTCCAGTAAGCTCCTGCTATACTTAAAAGTTTTAGTGCCTTTACCTGCTTTGTTGATGAAATATGAGGTCCAGCACATAAGTCTACAAAATCTCCCTGCTCATAAAACGAGATAACAGCATCTTCTGGTAAGTCTCTTATAAGCTCGACCTTATAAGGTTCTTCTTTCTCTTCCATATACTTTATAGCTTCATCTCTCGGAAGTTCAAATCTCTTAGGTTTTAAGTCATCTTTAACAATTTTGTTCATTTCTTTTTCAATTTTTTCTAGATCTTCTGGGGTAAATTTATGCTCAGAATCAAAGTCGTAATAGTATCCGTTTTCAATAGCCGGTCCTATTGCTAGCTTTGTTCCTGGAAATAATTTTTGAACTGCTTGAGCTAATATGTGAGAGCTTGTATGTCTAAATACTTCCTTACCGTCTTCATCTTCAAACCTAATGATGTTAACTTCACAGTCTTCACCTACTCTGTAAGTCAAATCTACTACTTCCCCATTTACTTCACCGGCAACAGCTTCCTTTGCAAGTCTGCCGCTAATCGACTTAGCTATCTCTAGTATAGTACTATCCTTATCTACTTCTCTAATAGAACCATCTTTTAATGTAATTTTTACTTGTTCCATACTATAAACCTCCCTATAACCTAATTTTTCATAAGAATTCAAAAACAAAAAAACCCTCATCTCTACTTTACGTAGGGACGAGAGGTTAACCCGCGGTTCCACCCTAATTGGAAATATCCACTCAATCGGCATTAACGTTGCCATCCGGTAATTTTTTCACTGTACGCTACTAAATTACTACTCGAGGGTAGTTTTCCTATAGCCATATCAGAAATGCTCCCAGCCGTGGCATTTCCTCTCTGAAGACTGAACCTATAGTACTCTTCCCTGTCATTATACAATCTGTATAGGTTTTAATATTATTATATTTTAAAAAAATCATTTGTCAATAAGTTTTTGCATTTTATCTATATTCTATACATCTATTCACATTAAATTTAAAATAACTGGATTACTACACCTTGGACAAATCCAATAACAAAACCTATAAAGCCACCTAAAAGTTCAATATGTTTAAGTTCTTTTTTGGCAATATTTAAAATGATTTCTTCAAGTTTTTCAAGCTCAAACATATTAATCTTCTCTTCAATAATTTCAGCTATACTAACCTGACTAGTTGCCTTATGAATAAGTTTTTCACTCAACTCATTTATTGCATTTTCCCCTTCACTTTCAATTATTTCGTCTACATAGACCATAATCATTCCCTTAATAGTTCCAGGAATAAGGGACGGCATTTTTTCTTCAGCAATTTTTCTAACTTTTTCCTTTATTTCAGAAATCATTTCAGCTTTATTTTCTTCTTCTATAAGCTTGTCTATTATTTCCTCAATAGAAACAAGTTCCGTTTCAACAGTGTGCCCAATACTTTGGGCTATCTCTTTTTTCCTTTTAGGTATCAAACCCTGTATATGTAAATCTACAAAAGGGATCTTAACCGGGTTTAGAGGCCTAAAAATTAATTTAATTGCAAATACATTTGTCATCCATCCTATAAAAGCTCCTATTATAGATAGAAGCGCCACTTTTGTCCAGAACATTTCTTCACCTCTTATGTTATAACTTCTAGGAACAAAGTAAAGTATAACATATCCCTAAAATGCTTTCAATAGCTTTAATTTGTCAGCATAATAATAGGCTGCCCCAAATCTGAAAACTGAGATTGCTGTAGGAGAATAACCGGAAGACATACTAAAGTAGTTCACCTTCTCCATTTTAGCAACAGCAAGTAAATTCAGATACTGGGTCAGCCTTAACCGCTTCTCATGTTTCTACTCTTCTTTTATTATTTTATTCATATTACATAAACGACAATTGTTACATGTATAAACTTTTCCATCAAAAATATTTTTTATAGTTTCAATAATCTCAGTGTTCTTAACATTGCTTACAAAATGAAATACTATTTTTTTTGGTGCTATAGTTATTAGAGTACTAACAAGCATATCATCATTGTTTAGGTTGCTATCTACTAGATCAGCTATCAATCCCCTTATGTACTCGTCATTAATCAAGTTGTTTCCCTCATCAAAAAAGTGATATGTTCCTGTTTTATCTACTACAATATTAATTAATTCAATTTTTGATTCCTGAATATCCACAAAATATTTCAATAGTTTTATGAATTCCTTATATTCTTTTTCCATTACATATTCTTCAATTACTCTATCAATTATTTCATATAGATCCTCAAGGTAGTTCCTTAGTCTGAAATTAACAAAACCTTCAATATTTATGTTATTATTTTCATCCAGAAAATCTAATAACCTATAAAGAATTTTTGCTTTTCTATTTACCTTGTAGGGCACATCGATACTTCTATCATAAATTTCATTGTCAAAGCATTTATTTAATTCTTCAATTATCAACCTTTTTTCATTTGCCTTTAGAAAATAATAATTAGCATATAAAATTTTTTCTACTATTTTTATCTCTAAGATATCTACTATATAATTAGATATACCTATGGCTACGTGATGATTAAATTCATCAAAGCATTCATCATATTGCTTCTTATTTTCCCTAATAAAATCCTCATCTATATAAAATTTGATAGTATTAAACTTTCCATCTTCTACTACGCTGCTTTTTATCTTGAGGTCTTCGTTTCCATAATTTTTTAGGATCCTATCTACTAATTTATTCGTATTGTCTACATTTTCATATAAAGTAATTGAAAGTAAATCCATTGTTATAAAGCCCTCCTTTCAATTGTAGTATATGGGAGTATAAAAGAGCATATACAAACATTGTTCTGTTAGTTTTTGTTTTTCCTGTCATTTATATATAACTAATATTTACTAAGGTTTTTATATTGTTCTTATTACTAGTCTATTAATTTATACACATTAGAAACTTACAAAAACTCAAATATTTGGATATATATAAATTGAAGTTTCGACTGGAATCTCTATCAAAGTTTTTCAGTTATTGGTATTATCGAACCTATATCTATAAGCTTTTTTTCTCCAACACAATCATAGGTCACCGAATATTTTTCAAGAAATTTTTTTATTTTTTCAAAATCGGGATGTTTTTTAGTATTTCCACAAAAGAGTAGTTTATTACTTGAAATTAATCCAGAAGCTCCACCTATAAATCCATAGTTCAGCCCCGGCAACTCAATATATCCGCTTTCGATAAGCAGTACATCTATATCATACTTCCCTATTTTTTTTGCTATTCCTTTATCGGAAGTTATTATAGCTCTTTCATTTACTACACAAATAGAGCATTTTGAATATCCTTGCTTTACATTTATAGATTCAACTTTCTTCTGTTCAAGTTTTTCTATTATTTTTTTATCGGTGTATTTGAAGTTGTGTATGGCAAATCTCCCTATCCTCCCTACATTATATGCAATATTATCTGGATAGGAACTTTTTAGTGTAGTATCACCCTTAATTATTTTCAAATTCAACATCTTAAATTTTTCCTTAGCCTGAAAATATATATTAGGAGCAACGACGATTTCATCTCCTCCAATATGATGCATTAGCATATCAGGATGTGCCGAAACCGCTTCATACAAGTCCTTGCAATAAGGAGCCTCAATAATATTTATACCTTTAGCTCGTATTTTATTCTGAATACATTTTGCAACTCTCTTGTCTACTACAACAGTTTTTACTTTTCCCTTAGGCAAAAAAGGTGTTTCAATAAAACTATCCATTGCATCAGTTCACCTACTTTTTAGTCACGTGTTTACTATTATAAAGGGGTCCTAACGAAGCTTAATTGATACCTATCAAAATATCCAATGTTTTTCGGAATTTTGGATGTATATAAGTTAATACTTACACTGGAATCTCTATATTATTACACTAACCGTTCATTCAATTCCTTTTATAGTTTCTATCATAACATAAAAAAAAGACATCCCTTTGGATGACTTTGTTGTCAATGGAGGCGGCACCCAGATTTGAACTGGGGAATAAAGGTTTTGCAGACCTCTGCCTTACCACTTGGCTATGCCGCCTTATTTAATTAATTGGAGCGGTAGAAGGGATTTGAACCCTCGACCCTCGCCTTGGCAAGGCGATGCTCTACCACTGAGCCACTACCGCACATGGTGCCCAGAGGCGGAATCGAACCACCGACACGGGGATTTTCAGTCCCCTGCTCTACCGACTGAGCTATCTGGGCATATTTGGCGATCCAGAAGGGACTCGAACCCTCGACCTCTAGCGTGACAGGCTAGCGTTCTAGCCAACTGAACTACTGGACCGTATTTTAAATATACTTTACTTGTCTAGCATCAAATAATTTGGTGGGCGCAACAGGACTTGAACCTGTGACCCCCTGCTTGTAAGGCAGGTGCTCTCCCAGCTGAGCTATGCGCCCTTATTATTGAGCTGACAAATATTATAATACAACATTTTAAACTTATTGTCAAGTGATTCTTTGATTTCCTTATAAGTGTATCAATGTCCAACATAAACTTTAATAACTCAGATTATTCAACGTTACATTGAACAATCTGAGTTATATACCTACTTATGGCCTAAAGCTTCATTTAATAATCCAGTAAGGTCTTCTTCGTTGAATAAATATTTTTTATTGCAAAAGTGGCACTTTATTTCTGCTTTGCCATCTTCCTCTATTAAAGATCTGAGTTCTTTTTCACCTATACTAAGTAAAGCCTTTTCAATCTTGTCCACTGAACAATCGCAAACAAAATCTATCTCAGTTTTTTCAATTATATCAACATCAAAGTCCTTTAGTATAGCTCTTAATATTTCTTCTCCTGTCATCCCTTCATCTACCATAGAAGATGTAGACGGAATATCCTTGATTGCCTCTTCAAGTTTAATTAGGGTTTCTTCATCTACATCGGGTAATGGCTGAATAATAAACCCACCTGAAGCCTTTACGCAGCCGTCTACGTCCAGTAGTACTCCTAGTGATACAACAGATGGTTGCTGTTCTGAATACATATAATATGCAGCCAGATCTTCTCCTATTTCACCAGTTATTAAGTTTGACTGTCCTACATATGGTTCCTTAAGACCTAGATCTTTTGCAATTATCATCTTACCATTTTTCCCTACAGCACCGCCTACATCTAGTTTCCCCTTTTCATTTAAGGTTACATCTATATGAGGGTGGGAAATATAACCCTTTACAGATCCTTTAGAATCAGCAACTGCCACAATAGACTTTATTTTATTAGAACCTCTAATTTGTAAGGTCACCTTGTCCTTTTCACCCTTGAGCATATATCCCATAATAGATGCAGCAGTTATTGTTCTACCTAAAGCTGCAGTAGCAACAGGGGTTGTGTCATGTATTTCTCTAGCCTTTTCAACCATATCCGTTGTTACCGCAGCAAATAATCTTATGCTCTTATTAGCAGCAAGTCCTCGTACTATATAATTTTTCAAAGTAATCCCTCCAACTATAAAGAGTTCCAAATAAACCTTAACTTATATATATCAAAATATCCGATGTTTCCGGGAATTTTTGATGTGTATAAATTAAAGTTTTGACTGGAATCTCTATATCTTTGCTATGTTAAAAGCTGATAAAAATCAGCTCTTTCACTTTATATTTTTCCCTCTAGTAATACAAAATATTTTATTAACCCTGGTTAATCCAGGGTAACATTTTGATTTCTCAAATATCATTAAAATATTTACTCTTATTATACAATCCGCTAATTAAATTTTAATGAATAAAGGTTGCTTTCATATCTATATTTGAGAAATCAAAATGAAGTTTTTGTCTAGATCTGTGATTCTATTTAGGTCAAAAACGCAACAATAAAGCCCTGAACTAGTCAGGGCCGATAAGCTTATTAATTATCTATAAATTAAAGCTTAGTAACTTGAGTTGCTTGAGGTCCTTTGTCACCATCAACAACATCAAATTCAACTTCTTGGTCTTCTTCTAAAGTCTTGAATCCATCTCCAAGAATTGCAGAATAATGAACGAATACGTCATTTCCATCTTCAGCAGTGATAAATCCGTATCCTTTTTCTCCGTTAAACCATTTTACTTTACCTTTCATGAAACAATCAATCCTCCTAAAACTTCCAAAAATTAGATTTAATTAAGCTAGCTCATACTAATTTTAACACAGGCCATTTGCAGTGTCAAACAATTAGCTAAAAAACCTTTATTATTAGAATACTCAAAACTTCTAAATATTATACATAATTTATTGATTATTTTTCTATTTTTTTAAACCAATAGGAACTTTTTACAATTATGTATATATGTAATTTCCATTATATCTGTAGAAAAAATCAATTTCAGCAATCTTTATGAGTTACTTTTTTTACATACAAAACATATTCTTTCATCGGTATATTGGAAATCTTCAAAGGTAAAGGCATTATAGATGTCTATATCTTCAAACCCGACACTTTGCAAAAGTTCTATAACCATTTCTCTCCTGTAGGCTCTCTGGTAGTGACATTCTTGATGCCTTGCAAATAATTCTCCATCTCTAGTGAAGATAGTCAGGTCCAATTCACATATATCTGAGTCATCATCAAAATAGTTTTGCCATAAGTATGACACATCTTCATAATTTTCTCCATAAACATTGTTTCCAAGAATTTTAGAGAGCTTGTAATAAGAACTTATGTCAAAAATAAAGATCCCTTCATCCTGAAGTAAAGAATATACCTTATCAAATATTGATGCTAAATCGTCCTCCTCTAGGATATAGTTAAATCCATCACATAGACAGACTATAGCATCTACCTGCTTTGAATAGTTCAAATCTCTCATATCCTGATTAATATATCTAACATCCTGCCCAATAGCATGTGCTTTGTCCTTAGCAAAGGTTAACATTTCACTTGATATATCGATACCAATCATGTCATACCCTCTTTTTGATAGCCTATTTGTTATATTACCGGTACCACATGCAAGTTCCAAAATAGTTTTAGGTCTTGATCCCTCTCTACCAAAAATTTTTTCTATGTAGTCAACCCAACTATCATAGTCGACATCCCTCATTAGAAAATCATAAACCTTAGCAAATCCACTATAAGCTTCCATCTTTATCCCTTCTTACCTTTCACCTAGATTATTCATCGATTCTTAAATTATACACAAAACCTATCTAAAGCAAAAGAGGTAAATAAAAAAAGAGATAGAAAGCTCTATCCCTTAGACTGTTGATAAATCCGAATTTCTTCGTTGTTGCTTCAACCAAGAACCCTTACGTATGTCTGTATACGCTGCGGTCTCTTGCTTTCATCACGCCTCGAACTTCAGATTCCTCAACAGTCTATCATCTTGTTGACTTTGTCAACAAGATGAGGGATAGAAAACTCTATCCCTCTTGCTGTACTTGTTCTTGTTCCTGCATTTTTTTCATTTTCTTTTTCCTTACTGTTATTAGACCTCCGATTCTACCGGTTTCCTTGGCTGTTAATCCTCCCCAGCCATCACTCATAACCTTATCTAGAAGTCCTAATTCAGATGCAATTTCATACTTCCATTTATCTTCTATTGTTTCAATTTTAAATTTTTTGTTTTTGTCTCGATTTTTTTTTGACAAATTTATCACTCCCCTCACAAGTATTATTGAGTAAGGGGTTGACTTTTATACATAAAATAACAATTATTTCTTAAACTTTTGTAATATTTATCTTTTTTTGTTGATATTTCACTATTTTAATGCTATTCTTTTTTATGGTTGTTATGTTGTTTCCCACTCCCCCTTTAAATATATATTGTACAATATATATTTAAGTTAACACCTTGAAAGGACGATATTTCGGGGTGTTTTTTTTTATTCATATATTCTCCTGTATCATCTCCACATTTGTATGCTTACCAAGAAAACTGTAGATAAGAAAAAAAGATATACATAACACACACAATCCCCACAGGAATGAATCTTATAAATCTATAACCCTCTTCTTTTTGCTGGTCAATTTGATTATCCATATTCTTTTCATAAAAACTGTCAATATCTATATTGGAGTTTTCATATTCATAATAATCATCCTGATTATCAAGTAGGTTACTATCAATGTCTCTCTTCAAGTATCTTATGAGTAAAAATGCAAGAGTTCCTGAAGCAGTTGCTATAACTCCTAAGAGTACTGTAGCGGCAATTAATTGTCCAGTGGTTGGCATTGTATTTTTATCTGGTGCAAAATTACCGTATTGGCCTAATTTCTCATATAAAATAGTCAATCCATACATCAGGGTGACCGCTATACCATTATTAGTGATATGACCTATTATACCTGCGTATATCGAGTCAGTTATATGCACCAAGTACCCAAAAACTAATCCTAAGACTATCGGTGCAGCTAAGTTTTGTAGGTTAAAGTGGAATACACCAAACATCACTGCAGTGGTTACTATACCTACCATTTTATATTTTTCTTCATAAACCCTCAACAATAGACCTCTAAAAAGTACTTCTTCACATATTCCTGCTGAAATTGCAATAATAAAGAAAAGCACTATATATTCACTAAAGTTTTCTGCCACTGGTACTGGCGATGGTATAATATCTAGGCCAAGAAAACTTAGAATAGACAACACTATCACATTAGCAAAGGCGGCTATAGGATAACTTAGCAATGTTACTAATACAACAACCAGACCATGTTTTACTCTTATTTTGTTAAATCTCAAAAACTTTCTTATCCCTATGCCCTTTACTTTAAGGAAAATAATAACAGGTAATAGTACTAGAATATACTCCGTAATTATTAGACCAAGCTTGATATTTGTACTTTGGGCATAGGCACCAATTGTAACTAGTAGCAGCGCTGCAACTAAGTAAAGAATATTCGTTTCTAAAATACTAACCTTTCCTTTTTTCATAAAATCACCTCTATAACTACTCTTCCAAAGAATTATTATGAATCAGTGTACTTACATATATTTGCACTCCTGCAGCCAGGACATCTTCGTTAAAATTGAATTTAGAATTATGAAGAGAATAAACATACCCTTTTTCTTCGTTCCTCACACCTAAAAAGAAAAATAATCCTGGAACTGCCCTTTGATAGTAAGAAAAGTCTTCGGCAGTCATTTGTGGTTTAACTATTTCGATATGCTCTTCACCAATTGCAGCAATAAAATTATCTACCAACTTCTTGTCATTATCTACAAATGGGTACATATCTCTAAAGACAACATCTATTTCGCAATCATGCGCCATTGCTAAGCTTTTAGAGACTATTTTCATTTTTCTCTTCATTTTTTTATATATCGACTCATTAAAGGCTCTCATAGTTCCTTCCATAACAACTTCACCTGCTATAACATTTCTTCTTTCTCCACCTTCAATCCTTCCTATAGTTATAACAGCCGGTTCTACGGGATCTACGTTTCTACTTATTATATGATGTATTGAGTTTATAAGTTCTGATGCTATTACTATGGAATCCTTGCTATTGTGCGGCATCGCACCATGGCCACTCTTCCCTTTTATATGTATATCAAACTCTCCGGTTTGCGCCATTATAGGTCCTGACTTTAATCCTACCTTTCCTTCCATAACATCCGGATATAGATGAAGTCCATATATCGAGTCTACATTGTATCTCTTAAAGACTCCTTCCTTTACGATGATCTCTGCACCACCTGGTCCCTCCTCGGCAGGTTGGAAAATCAAAAGTATATTATCTTTAATCTTTGCTCTATTCTGGGATAAATACATAGCAAAACCTAGTAATATAGCAGTATGACCGTCGTGCCCACAAGCATGCATCATCCCATTGTGCTGTGATGAGTATTCCACATCCGTTCTCTCGCTTATTGGCAATGCATCGATATCGGCTCTAAAGGCAATGGTTTTATTCCCTTCACTCCCCTTAAAATAGACCATCACTCCAGTTCCAGCAGTCTTTTCAATGTTATCTATTTCTAGTTTTTTTAAAAAATTAGTGATATATTCGTTTGTCTTATATTCCTTAAATCCTAGTTCAGGTATTTGATGTAAATCCCTTCTTGCTTTAATTATTGATTGCGATATATCTCGTATATCTTTGTCCAGTTTAATCATAATCTCACCTCTACAAAGTTTGATTTTATTTAGGATCTGTAAAATTTATCACGTATATTTATATAAAACTATATTTATGATTATATAATAAGTATTCTTTGATATACTATATCTTTATATTATTTTTTTCAAGTTAAAACCACGAATTTTCTTAAGAAATTTTAACTTATGAATAAATATAATTTTGGCTTCATGCTTGAAAAAATCTGCCATAAGAATCTTTATATTTATAATAGACTTTTTTGTTGACATCCCCTCTGACAAGTGTTACCATATATATAATTTAGGTACAAGGAAGGAAGAAAGCATTTTTTCTTTTTGCTGTTCTATATAAAAGGTCTCTGTATTTTTTTAAGTATTTTTTAATAAATATAAGATGTAACAATCATTATTCTTTGGGCATATTATATATTTAACCGATGAATTATCATAGAATAATGTATGTACAATCCTACAGTTTTGTTACAACTGGCGTAGACTTTTATTTTAAGTGGAGAATGGGAGGTTTTATTTTGAGAAAAGCAAATATAGCCGTTGTTGGCGCAACAGGAATGGTTGGAAGAACTTTTTTAAAGGTTTTAGAAGAAAGAGACTTTCCATATGAAAACCTATATGTCTTTGCATCATCAAAGTCTGCAGGCCAAAAGGTAAAGTGTAAGGGTATCGAATATACCGTTGAAGAGCTAAAGGAAGACTCATTTGATAGGGACATAGACATAGCTCTTTTTTCTGCCGGTGGGGATACAAGCAAAAAGTTTGCCCCAATAGCTGCTTCAAAAGGAGTAGTCGTAGTAGACAATAGTAGTGCTTGGAGAATGGAAAAGGATGTTCCATTAGTTGTTCCTGAGGTTAATCCAGAAGCCATCAAATCACATAAAGGAATTATTGCAAATCCTAACTGTTCAACGATTCAAGCAGTGGTTGCTTTAAAACCTTTACATGATAAGTACAAAGTTAAAAGAGTTATTTACTCTACTTATCAAGCAGTTTCTGGTTCTGGTGTAAAGGGTATAAAGGATTTAGAAGAGGGCTTAAAGGGTAACGATTTAAAGAATGCCTATCCTCATCCTATAGCAAATAATTGTCTTCCTCATATAGACATCTTTATGGAAAATGGATATACTAAAGAGGAAATGAAAATGATAAATGAAACGCAAAAGATATTGAATGACTATGACATAAAGATAACTGCTACTACTGTTAGGGTTCCTTTATATGATTGTCATAGTGAAGCAATAAATCTTGAGTTTGAGAACGAATTTGAAGTTAATGATATAAAGAGTTTATTTAAATCAAGTCCTGGAATCGTACTACAAGATGATCCAGAAAACAACGTTTATCCTCTTGCTACAAACGCCAGAGGAACTGATCTAGTATACGTTGGTAGGATAAGAAGAGATTTTAGTATCGAAAATGGCTTGAATTTTTGGGTTGTTGCTGATAATATTAGAAAAGGTGCAGCAACCAATGCTGTTCAAATTGCAGAAGAATTAGTAAAAGACCTTTAATATTTATTTAGTATTCAAAAGAAAAATGATAAAAAAACAAATACAGAATTACGTTGGTTGTGATCTAGAGGCCGCAGTTTGTAAAGAGTACTTCAGATGAACATCAGGGGAATTAATCTCTGTTGGAAAGGTACAGCTGCCGAAGCATATGTCTTTCCCCAAGGATATGTGTTGGGACTATACTGAACAAGTATAGTACTGTCGTCAATTGAAAGCCCAGTCTTTTGATGGAGTGCTATTTCACACAGGGCAAAAAGGAACTTAGCTGACTTCCAAACAGTCAATAGCGCTTTTTGCTCTTGACTGTTTTTATTTTTGCTAAAAAAAGTTAAATTGTTAAATAATATTTACTATAAAATTTTGTATGAAAGGATGATTTGTTTGAGTATGAATTTATTTAGAGGCTCAGGGGTTGCATTGGTTACTCCATATAACGGGGATAAAGTAAACTATGATAAGCTTGAAGAAATGCTTGAGTGGCATATAGAACAAGGTACTGATGCCATAATTATCTGCGGAACCACTGGAGAACCATCTACAATGACAGACGCAGAACAAAAGGAAGTTATTCGATTCACAGTAGAGAAAGTAAATAAGAGAATACTTGTTATCGCTGGGGCTGGAAGTAATAATACTGCCCATGCTATTGAGATGAGTCAATATTCAGAGAAAGTTGGAGCTGATGGCTTGTTACATGTTACTCCATACTATAACAAAACTACTCAAAGAGGTTTGATTGCTCACTTTACTGCAATTGCTGATGCTGTTAATATTCCAATTGTTTTATATAATGTGCCTGGTAGAACAGGAGTAAACCTGCTTCCTTCAACCTTAGGAGAACTATCTAAGCATCCAAATATCTGCGCAATAAAGGAAGCCAGCGGTAATATCGCTCAAGTTGCAGAAATGGCAAGACTAGTTCCAGAGGATTTTTACATTTATTCTGGAAACGACGATATGATTGTTCCCCTTATGTCACTTAGAGGTGATGGAGTAATCTCAGTAGTAGCTAATATTGCTCCTAAGGATACCCATGATTTAGTTCAAAAATTTATTGATGGTGATGTAAAAGGATCTTGCGACCTTCAGCTAAAAATGAAGCCTCTAATCGATTCCCTTTTCCTAGAGGTAAATCCTATACCGGTTAAAACAGCCATGAATCTAATGGGCTTTGAAATGGGTAATCTTAGACTTCCTTTAGTTGATATGTCTGATGAAAACCTTGAAATCCTTAAGGCTAGAATGAAAGAATATGGACTACTTAAATAGGAGGGATAATTTTGATAAAGGTAATACTTTGCGGATCTAATGGTAAGATGGGGCATGTGCTTACTGATCTAATATCCGAAAATCCAGAAATGGAAGTTGTAGCAGGCATTGATAGCTCAGAAGCATGTCCATATAATTATCCCGTTTTCGCTGATTTCAATAATTGTAATATTAAAGCAGACGTTATAATAGATTTTTCTCATCATTCAGTAGTATCTGGCCTAGTTGATTATTGTGTTAAAACAAATACCCCTGCAGTTATCTGTACAACTGGATTAGATGAATCTTTAGTTGAAAAGATTAACACAGCATCTAAAAAGGTTCCTCTTTTTAGGTCAGGTAATATGTCTTTAGGTGTTAATCTTATAATGGATTTAGCTAAAAAGGCTGCAAAAATCCTAGCAGATAATTTTGATATCGAAATCATTGAGAAGCATCATAATAGAAAGGTTGACGCTCCAAGCGGAACTGCATATATGATCGCTGAGGCCATTAATGAAGAGCTGTCAGGAAGCAAAGATTATAACTACGGAAGATATGGAAGAGCGGCAAAACGTCAAAGCTCAGAAATTGGAATCCATGCTGTACGAGGCGGAACTATTGTTGGAGAACATACTGTTATCTACGCTGGACCCGATGAAGTTATTGAGATCAAACATACAGCTATGTCAAGGAAGGTTTTTGCCTCTGGTGCTATAAAAGCGGCAAAATTTCTGACTTCTAAAGAAAATGGTTTATATAATATGGATGATATATTAAAATAGTAAATAATAGTATAGTGATTTAATTACTTAACTTAAGAAAGGATTGATTTAACAAATGACGAAGGAAACAAATACTTATGATCTAACTAATCCATATGAGATTGCGAAATTTATCAAGAATGCGAAGAAGTCTACTCCTGTAAAGGCATATGTCAAGGGAAGTCTAGATTCTATCGAAGATGAAAGTATAAAAATCTTTGGTGGTGAAAACTTCTGGATTCTATTTGGTGAGAGTACTGATGTAGCTAACTTTATAGAGAAAAACAGTTCCATCATAGAAGATGTTGTTCTTGAAAACGATAGAAGAAACTCTGCTATTCCTTTATTAGACCTAAAAAATATCGAAGCAAGAATAGAACCTGGTGCATTTATTAGAGATCGAGTTAAAATAGGAAAAAATGCTGTTATAATGATGGGAGCAGTTATAAACATAGGTTCTGAAATTGGTGAAGGGTCTATGATTGATATGAATGCTGTATTAGGCGCAAGAGCAACAGTAGGTAAAAATGTTCACGTTGGTGCGGGTGCTGTTTTAGCAGGTGTCCTTGAACCACCTAGTGCTGATCCTGTAACAGTAGAGGATAATGTTATGATTGGTGCAAACGCTGTTATATTGGAGGGCGTTAGAATTGGTGAGAACGCAGTTGTTGCAGCTGGTTCTATAGTTACAGCCGATGTACCTCCAAATGTTGTTGTAGCTGGAGCTCCTGCTAAAATCATAAAGGATAAAGATGAAAAAACTGCTGATAAGACACAATTGTTAGAAGATTTAAGAGGATAAATAATTTAGCAAATCGTCTTATATCTAATATAAAAAGAGATAGTATCTATATACTGATACTATCTCTTTTATATTAAAACATTTTAATTTTATTTAGTCTACAAAAGCAAAAACATAAGGAACGTTTCTATAGTAGTCTCCATAATTCAATCCGTAACCAACGATAAACTTATCTGGAATAGTAAATCCAACGTAATCTGCTTCAAGGTCTACTTTTCTTCTTGACGGTTTATCTAATAGAACGCAACTCTTTACGCTATTTGGATTTTTTGATTTTAGATAATCCATAACAAATTCCATTGTTATACCAGTATCTGCAATATCATCGGCTATTAGTACATCATAGCCTTCTAAGTCTCCCTTTATATCATAAAGCACATTTACTTTCCCCGAACTTTCTTCAGAATGACCATAGCTTGATGTAGTCATAAACTCAATTTTAACAGGTATGTTGATTTCTCTTACTAAATCCGCAGTAAAAATGAAGCTTCCTTTTAATAATGAAACAACTAAAAGATTCTTACCTTCATAGTCTTTAGATATTTGCTTACCTAATTCTTCTACTCTCTTCTGAATATCTTCCCTACTAAATAGAACCTCTTTTCGTTTTTTTTCTATATCCATAATAGTATTACCTCCAAATTTTTTTACGTTTATATTTTACTATTCTAATTAATATTTATAAAGTTGTCAATTGAGAAATTGCATATTTCAACATAATCCCAGATTTTTTCCATAAACCCCCATTAAACCAAGATCAAATATTACAATTATTTAAATTTTAATTTAGTATCAGGCAATTGAAAGTTATATAAACAAATTGTACAATTAAATCATTGAGCATATGTATATGCATAAGTAGAGTTTTACTATATGAGCTCTATAAAACTGACTAAAGGTGGTATGCTTATGGAAAACGTTAACAAAGGAGTTGTATCAACTAATACACTCCCCAAAACAAAAAAACCTGTTTCTAAAGAAACCTTTGTATTTTTAGGATTTATTATTTTATCATTTGCCTATTTAAGTTCTGAAATGGGCGTTGGAATAATGTTTAATGTAATAATGAAAACTGCCCACGAATTACTATTAAACACTGTATTCTTTATAATGGCTATAGCAGTATTAGCTGGTTCCTTCGCTGCTCTCCTATCGGAATTTGGATTTGTCGCTCTTATAAATATGATTATCTCCCCTATTATGAAACCTTTATATGGACTTCCTGGGGCTGCATCAATAGGAGCTATAACGACTTATTTATCCGACAACCCTGCAATAATATCTTTATCAAAGGACAAAGGGTTTATTAAGTATTTTGAAAAGCATCAAGTTCCTGTATTATGCAATCTCGGAACTGCTTTTGGAATGGGACTTATATTAACGACATTTATGATTAGTCAAGGGAAAGGAACAGAATTTGTAGTTCCAGTTATAATCGGTAATTTAGGGGCTGTATTTGGAAGTATAGTCAGTGTAAAGTTTATGCTTCGATATACTAAGAAATTCTATAATGTATCTGATAATATTAAAATTTCAGCTTCAGATAAAGATACTGGCTTTAATAAGGTTAGAGAGATACGTTCTGGTAATGTATTAGAAAGAGCACTAGATGCCATACTAGAAGGCGGAAAAAACGGCGTCGAAATGGGTCTTGCTATTATACCTGGAGTATTATTTATTTGTACTATAGTTATGATACTAACCTTTGGTCCAAGCGAAGTTGAAAATGGTGTAGCAATTTATAAAGGTGTGGCATTTGAAGGAGTGAACCTTCTTCCAAGGCTAGGAAATGTTATTTCACCTATACTTAAACCTTTATTTGGATTTAAAAGCGCAGAAGCAATTGCTTTCCCTATTACATCTCTTGGATCTGTTGGGGCAGCTTTAGCATTAGTTACAGAGTTCTTAAAAAATGGTATTATTGGAGCAAATGAAATAGCAGTCTTCACAGCAATGGGGATGTGCTGGAGTGGATATCTAAGTACACATGTAGGTATGATGGATGCCCTCGGAGTAAGACAATTAGCTAATAGAGCAATTTTGAGCCATACAATCGGCGGTCTGTGCGGAGGTATATTTGCTCACTATTTATATGTTTTATATAGTATGATTTTTTTAATATAGTCCAAAATTCAAGAGTTCCATGTTCTAAATGCAAAAAAGCTTAGAACATGGAACTTTTTAATCTAAATCATATTCTTTTATCTTTCTATAAATAGTTGCTCTGCTAATGCCTAATGCCTCTGAGGCCTTTTCCATGGCCTTCTTACTCTTCCCGAATTTTTCCATAGCCTTTATAATCTCTTTCTTTTCTAGTTCTTTTAATGGCATTATTCTTTGTGAATAGCTTGAAGATGATGTCTGTTTACTTACTCCTATCCGTTTTGGTAAATCGTTAATACTAATAGAGTTGGACATTGCCATGTTAACCGAATATTCTATAGTATTTTCTAGTTCCCTTACGTTTCCGGGCCAACCATAATCCATGAACACTTCTATAACATCTCGATCTATTTCAAGAATGTTTTTATTTAACTTATAATTAAACTTATCTACAAACTTATTTGCTAAGACAGAAATATCTTCTTTTCTTTCCCTTAGTGGAGGAATATACAGAGGAATTACATTTAATCTATAATAGAGATCCTCTCTAAATTCACCATCCCCTACCATATCGTCAAGCTTTTTGTTAGTGGCAGCTATAATTCTAACATCAATAGGTATAAATCCCCTACAGCCTATTCGAGCAATCAAATTTTCTTGCAGTACTCTAAGTAGCTTTGTTTGCAAATGCAGCGGCATGTCCCCAATCTCATCTAAAAAAATAGTTCCCCTATTAGCTAATTCAAACTTTCCAGTTTTCCCTCCCTTTTTTGCGCCTGTGAAAGCACCCTCTTCATAACCAAAAAGCTCACTCTCAAGTAAATTTTCCGGTATAGCGGCACAATTTATAGGTATAAAAGGATATTTTCTTCTATCGCTTGAAAAGTGAATAGCCCTTGCAAACAGTTCCTTTCCAGTACCGCTTTCTCCTTGTATTAGTATTGTAGAAGTACTCTTGGCAGCCCTTCTAGCAAAATTCTTCACAAGATCTAAGGTCGTACTTTTACCTATGATATCATCAAATGTCATTTCTAGACTTGCGCCCATTACATCATTTACAACATTAATGATTTCATTCATTTTACTAAAGGTAAGAACAAGACCAATGACCTCTTCTTCAACAAATATTAGATTGGCATTATATATACCACTCAGATTATTTCCATTAATGTTGTAATAAAATTTTCTATTCCTTATGGTTTTCTTATTATTCACAATACTCTCTAGTTCAAAATCATCAACTAATTCCTTTATATTACTCACATATTCACCTTTGTTCTTAATGCCAAACATATTCATTGCTTTAGAGTTGTAATGTAAAATATTGCCCTTTATATCCAAGGACACAACCCCCATATCAATGGAATCAAGCAAAACCTCTAATTCTTTTGCTAATAAGTTTATTTCTTGGGTCTTTTTCTCTTCAATTAACTTTGTAGCAATCAAATCCGACATTCTTGTGAGAAATTCCAAAAGGTTCTCTTTATTACTTACTATTGATTTTTTTTGATCTTGATCAAAGGCTATAAGTCCTATTACACCTTTGATCTGTCCATTAACTTTAATTGGACAACACACCTCAGCATATTCCTGACACACACTCTTGGCGTCACATTTTTCACAGGCCTTATGCGCTCTAGGCTCCTCAATAATAATTTTTTCTCCGTGTCTAAGCGTATAGGCCATAGCTGTGTTTTGACTTACCTTGTCCCCGATATTTTTTATGTATAGACCAGTTGCAGCAATTCTGTTCAATTTATCATCTATTATAGTAACATCTACGTTTATAACGCTTTCAATGGCCTTTGCAATCCGTTGAACATTTTGCGAAATATTAATAAGCTCCATATTTATCTCCTTCTTATCTGTTCCAAGTTAATTATATTTTACTCCTTTAGAGTTAACATTTATAAAAAGGCTAAATTTTAGTATGTCCTTACTTTACATTTTACTATAAAATAAAATAGTTTCATAATAAAAACTAAAGGACATCGAACCCTCAGGCTGTTGACAAACCCGAATTTCTTCGTTGTTGCTTCAACCAAGAACCCTTACGTATGTCTATATACGCTGCGGTCTCTTGCTTTCAGCACGCCTCGGACTTCAAATTTCTCAACAGCCTGCCATCTTGTTGACTTTGTCAACAAGATGATGGAATCGAACCCTTTCAGCTTTGGTCAGATTTCTCTTCGAAAAATGGAATAAAAAAATAAACCAATCTCAAAAGATTAGTTTATCTTAATTATATAAATCACGCTTCTAGCGTTTTTCTATTCTACCCTTAAAAGCTTTGTCTCGTTATATAGACGGCTAACATTATCTTTATCTACATAACCAATCTCTTTTTCTAGAGCATTTGCAGTACCACATGCAACACCATATTTTATCGCTTCTTCTAAACTATAGTTCTCAGTTATGGCTATTGCAAATCCTGCAACCAAAGCATCTCCTGATCCCACTGTATTTACAGAATTAATAGTCGGTGCCTTAGCTTTAAAAACTCTATCCTTAGTTGCAAATATAGCACCTTCACTACCTAGAGATATTACTACTATATCTACTCCCTGCTTACATATATATCTTGATTCATGTACGATCTCAAATTCGTTCTTCAGATCGTAGCCCACTAAATCCCTAAGCTCATCAATATTAGGTTTAATCATATATGGCTTAGCCTTTATAGCTTCTTCTAAATACTTACCCGATGCGTCTATTATAGGTATTACATTATTATCCTTCGCTATCTTTACCATATCTCTATAAATTGTCTTCGGAACTCCTTTAGGAACGCTTCCCGAAGCTATAATAATCTTGCTGTATTTCAATATTTTTATATATTCCTTTATAAATCTAGTCAATTCTACCTTTGTTACAAAGGGACCGTTTTCATTAACTGTAGTTTCAGTATTATTGATAGGATCTATAATAGCCGTGAAATTACGAGATTCACCAGCAATATTCACAAAGGAGGTAGAAATCCCTAGTTTAATCAACTCTCTTTTGATGTATTCTCCCGAGAGTCCTCCCAAAAAGCCTGTTGCATTTATTCGTTGACCCAGTATAGCCGCGGTTTTAGCAACATTTATTCCTTTTCCACCCACTGTAACAGTCACATCATCAACTCTATATTTATTGTCTGCTTTAAAATTATTAATTATGTAAGATCTATCAATTGCTGGATTTAAAGTTACAGTAGTAATCATGTTAACCCCTTCTTTTACAAAAGTTAAATTTTTCAAATTCCTAAAAATGTCAAAACGAGAAATTAGGAACAAATAGTATTATACAACATAAAAGCAGTTTTTTAAAGCTTTTTTACTGATTTATCAAAAACCAGTATATTTTATTAAGAATTATGAACATTTTAGTCTATTGCCCAGGAAATCAAAGGAAAATATATCCTATTTATTCCCTTTATCTAATCTATATAATATATCCTTAATATCTCTTAGTAAAACTACTATTTTATTAAGAGAATATTGAATGGATGTAAGAATTACAAGAAGAATGAATCCTACAATAAAATTATAATACATATTTTCTCCTCCATAAAGTAAGGGCTTATTTAATATTTTACTCTATTCAGCCATTTTTTCAAGTTTTTATTATTCTAAATGAGACTAAAGTCTCATAGAACTATATTCCTTTTTTCAATATTTTATGTTTTACCCTCCAGAATTGATTATTTTTTCAAAATATTCAATTTTATTTGCATGTCAAAAAATAAAACCATACTCTCCCTTCTCAATTAATAAGATAATACACCAGGAAAAGTATGATTTATATATTTACAGTCAAATTATCATTCATCCTCTAACCTATTGTTTTCTTCAGGTAAGACGTTCATTTTTGATATAGATACCTCATATGCTATCTTCTTTAATACATTTTCTTCATCAAGTTTTTTCTGATATTCTCTACTCTGTATTCTACCCCAAACCTTTATTCTATCACCGACTTTCATTTTCTGAGAAAATCTCGCATTTCTCCCCCAAGCTATACATGGAATATAGTCGGATTTTCTATAGGGCCTATTTACTGCTACTAACATGTCAGTAATCTCTCTTCCAAATGGAGTAGTTCTATAAATAGGCTTTTTACAAATATACCCATCCAGGAATATTTGGTTTGGATTCGTTACATTCTCTAATTTTTCTTCAACAATATCTCTCGCAAATATTGTTAAAATCAATCTATTGCTACCATCTATAACTTTATTATAAGATCTTAGCTGCCCCTCAACTTTAAAGATTTTATCTTCATGAAAATTTAGATTTACTATTAGTCTTTCAGATATTGTAATAGGTAAAACATCATCATAGTTACTTAACCTAGGAATCTTCATTCTGAATACATAAAACCCCTCACCATATACCTCATGGCTAAATTCTAAATCTGAACAAGGTATTCCTATTACCGTAGATACATTATTTTCAAATACTTTCAAATCTCTAGCCCCCCTACGCTCCTTAATATTCATTGATTCTTGTGTTTTAGGGATATGATAAATAGATAGAATAACATATAATTTTTTATCCCTTAGCTCGGATTCTTCAGAGAAAATTTGAAATGATGTAAGTAGTTTTGAATTCTCTATAAAGAATCTTGGCTTAATAATCTAAGAATTTTACTCAATCTACAAATATATTTATTCTCCCTTTTGTAAAAATAGAACATAAGATTTGAAATTAGCTAGAAATTTTGATCCCAGATTATTTATGGAAAGTTTAAAAGGGTGCAAGTAATTTTGATTTCTAAAGCATTCATCAAGTTCGAAGGCATACCCAGACGGTACGTCGAGGACTCGATGAATGACTTAGAATCAAAAGGACGTAGCAGAGTTTTGAATTTTCCATGAATAATCTGGGTTGATTTATAAATTACTTAAAACTTCCCCTGTTCAGCTCATACATCGTTGTTTGAATACTCACTACAGGCACTTCATAAATGAGTGCTACTCCTATAGCTGATAGAAAGTGTGAAATATTAAATCCGTCACATTGCCTAATTTTAATAGGAAACTCCATCTGTTCAATCTCATTTCCATTTGATGTTGTTAATCCTCTTTGGATACTGCAATTAAAGGATATGGATCCATTAACATGTAAGCTTGAAGCGGTTATTGTTGATCTAGCATTGAGCCCATAGGTTATAACAAGCTTATCCCTTAGGCTATCAAAGTAGTTATATATTCCATCATTATCATTATTTATCATAACAATTCCATTTCTCTTTAGGTTTTCAATCATCGTTTTTTTCTTTTCTATGTCATGCTGATTGTTTTCTTTCTCTTTATGGGTTATTCCATCGTCTATCACCGTATCAAATGTATATTTATTTGTAAATTCATATATACATTTTGATTTTAAATCATCAAGGATTAGATAATCTAAGCTCATATCCTTGTAAACCAATTTATCAACATCTACATATTCCCGAGTCCCATTTTTGATAGATTTTTCATCGATTTTTATCATTCTCTTATTTTTTAGACCAACTTTAAATCCGTTTTGTTTTAGCAATAAAAACACCAAGTTACCGATTATGCTATTCTGACTATCCTTTGTTATGCCAATAAACTCAGTACTTTTCATCTTTTCAACTCCCATTAACTGATATAATTATACTGTGTTTTTAATAACACATTTATGTACGAAAAAAGTATGGGTTGCTTTTCCCATACTTTTTTTATAAATTATCTATTTATTTTATTTCTTGTTGAAAGCCTTATTGCTAAAGTAAGCAAATCCTATGCCATAAAATCCAACTGCAACGATCATCATGATAATTGATGTTGGGGACATTTGTTTTCCTCCCTCTGTTTTGACGTTTTATGAGCTATCTATTTTTTATTAATTTTTATTTGATTTTTCTAATTTACTCCCTGTCATCGGACCATCAACGATTCTGTTAGCTAAGTAGTTCTGTGTTAGAAGCGCTAATGCTATTAAGATAATCCATTGAAGTACAATGGTTCCAACACTAAAAGTCTCAAGTGGATGCCACCAATTGTCTGGATACCATGAAATAGCCTGCTTTACCCACCAGCCAAGTATTAGTACAAATAATGCAGGAAATAATCTTATGCATGTCGGCCACCATTTACCTACTTTGAAGTCTGCTGTAGGTATGTTGATTGACTTTGTTCTAAGCTCCTCAAGACCATACTTTATTAGAGCTGTGGCTACGCATAGCCCGCTCACAAGGAGTCCTACTCCCCATACCCAGTCTTGATTGTCTAGGAATTTTAGACTATATGCCGATGGAATCCCTAATAGAAATCCTACGATAATTACTATACGAGTGGCTTTGTTCCTATCTATTCCCATATCCATTACATTCCTAACACCAACCTCTATCATTGGCAGGAGCGAAGAAAGGGCCGCAATTGACATTGTTAAGAAGAATAATGCCGCTAGTATGTTTCCTGCAGGCATTCTGCTGAATAACTGAGCTAGATAAATAAATGTGATCCCTTGGTTCCCCGCTGATAATGCTTTGTCTGCGAATTCAGCCGATGGAGATAGGGCAAATATTGCAGGAAGTACTGTCATCCCTGCCACTAGAGCTCCTAGGTTATTCCCAAGTCCCATTATCATACAGTTTCCGCCTATATCTTCATTTTCCTTAGTATACACTGCATAGGTTATAATGAACCCCCAACCGGCTCCTGTTGACCAAGCTGACTGAGTGAAAGCCTCAAGCCATATCTTTGGATCTGCCAACATATAAAGCTTTGGACTAAACAGGTACTCTAGCCCCTTACTTGCTCCCGGTAGGGTTACTGCTCTAAATAGTGCGATTAATAACAGTCCGAAAAGTGTTGGTATCATTATCTTAGATGCCTTTTCTATTCCGTCAGTAACACCCTTATAAATAATAAATCCAGCTATTGACATTGCTATAAAATGGAATAATATTGTTTGTGATGGCGCCTTTGTGAAAACCTTCCATATCTGTTCTGTCTCATTTATTCCAATTCCAGGCTTGAAGGCTCCAGCTACTGACAATGTAAAGTATTTCATACACCATCCCATCACTACTGAATAATAAAACATGATAAGTAAGCATACTCCTGCTATCCAGGTTCCCATCCAGGTAAATTTCTTACCTAGAAAGTCCCTAAAGGATCCTATGGTTCCGAGTCTTGTTTTCTTTCCAATTACCATCTCACCCATTAGTAGGGGAATAGACCATACTAAGAGGGCTACGGTCCAAGCAATTATGAATGGTCCCCCGCCATTTTTAGCAGCAACCCTCGGAAATCTCCATATGTTCCCTGTACCTATTGCCATACCTATACTTGCTGCTATAAAGCCCCAACGGCTTCCCCATTGTTCTCTTTTTTGACCCATGAAAATCTCCCTTCAAGTATTATTTTTAACCCGGGTTTAAAGTGACATATATAAACATACAAAAAAATAAAAAACCTCCTTCCCATAAAGGGACGGAAGTTATCCGCGGTACCACCCAATTTAATCACAATTAAGATTCTCTCATATAGCTATAACGGAACTATTACCGGTAATGGTTTATTTCACCAACAGCTTAGGAGCGGGTTCTAAAAGCTATCCTAGAAACTTCCACCAAACGTTTCCTCTCTATAAGGCATTACTTTCATACTATTCTCCCTCATTGCTTTAACTGTATACAATTATAATTTAGTATATTTTAATACAGTTAAAGGGTTAGTGTCAATATTAATGGATTTATTATACATATAATTTTATTGCAGACATATTGAAATTTTCATATGACTTTTTTTTATTGGATATATATAATAGCTTAAGCCGTGTTCATTAGCGACTTCTCAACCTATTGGTTTTCTTCCTTTTCCGGATTTTCTAGCTTTTTCTGCTTACCAGTATGATCAATATAATAGTTATCCTTCATAATAATTTCTGAAATAGGAACAATTTCATAACCCTCTTTTTGAAGCTTCTCAATTACTAGTGGAAGGAATTCCAAAACATATTTAGCATTATTATGGAAAAGCACTATTGAGCCATTCTTTACATTCCTCGTCACCCTATCTACTACCGGTTCAACGCCAAGTTCCTTCCAATCCAATGAGTCTACATCCCACTGAATCGTATAATAACCACATTCCTTACCAGTTTTTATTAAGTTATTATTATAATCGCCAAATGGCGGTCTAAAAAGGTAGGGTTTTTTGCCAGTTAAATTATATATTTTCTTACCGGTCTGATTTAGCTCTTCGGCGATTTGTTCTTTAGAAAGCTTTGACATGTGTGGATGTGTAGAAGAGTGGTTTCCTACATCATGTCCTTTTGCATCTATCTTTTTTACCATATCAGGATATCTATCAACCCAAAATCCAACCAGAAAAAATGTGGATTTTACATTGTACTTATCTAATGTTTCTAGGATTCCATCTGTATATGCATCGCCCCAAGCCGCATCAAAGCTTATGGCTATTTTCTTTTCTTCAGTTTCAACTGAGTATATAGGTATTAATTTGTCTGTTGCTAAGGTCTCCATCACTTTATAGCTAATATCATTAAAGAATAAAGCACCGAGTACGATAATAACACTAAATATAATGGTAAAGGCCATCCTTCTTTTAGAGATTACAAACAGTTTCATGGTCCCCCCTCCTTACTTCACCTATATATCTAATTTATTCCCTAGTCATTTTATTATTCTAATAAATTTTCAAAATATATCGTATCCCACCTATACAAATTACTCTAGATAATTTTCCAAAAATAAAACTGCCTAAAAACAGGCAGTCTATTGAGCTTCTATTCAGATTTTTCTTCTATCGTATAAGTTCTTAGTTCTTTTTCTCCTAGCTTACTTTCATCGACAACATCTTTTTGAGATTCTAGTACAGTTATAGTATCCTTATCTCCATCGCTTACATATCTTTTACTTGGATTCTTATCAAAATAGTCAAGCCAATACCTTATTCCAAATTCTTCAGAGCTGCCATGTACACGATGTATATATTTATAATCAAATTTCTTATGAATAGATGCGTACTCAGGTTTCCATCCAACAGCTAGTGCTCCAATATTATTATATTCCACACCATCAAAGGAACCTTTAAAAAGATATTTTCTTTTTTCTTCACTTTTTGGTCTTGCACCATATGGTAGAGCTAGTATATTAACTTCATAGTCTGGCAAATATTGCTTTAGATACTCAACATTTTGGGCCATAGTTTTTTGAATATCATTTATAGACAATTTCCCCAAATTTTCATGTCCAGATGTATGATTCCCAATATCCATACCTTTATCAACAATATACTTAAGCTTGTAATCAATCAAGTCCTTTTGTCTAAATGGAGCATTACCAAATAGAAAGAATGTAGCTTCAAGACCAAAATCTGGATACTGCTTATTAAAATCTTCTAAAATTCCCATTGCGGAGTTAGGATCAACTTTTTTCTCTCCATTTTCTTCAATAATATTAAAATCAGTATTATTCCCATCATCGAAGGTGAAAACAACTGGAGTTTTTCCAGCTTCAATATCTATTTCGTTGTTAATATAGTCCCTTAAACTAATTGGCCTATATCCTTTTTCATAAAGCAGCCTCAAATCTTCTTTAAAATTTTCTCTAGTTCTGATATAAGTCTTTTCCTCATCACCTAATGCATGATACATAACAACCATTATCTGTCCTGTTTCATTTGGTTTAACTTCTTGAAGATCAATTTCTTTAATTTTTACTTCTTCTTGTTCATTTTCTTTATTATCTGAAGACTCGGAAGTATCACTGCTATTTTCATTTTGTTTGTCATCTATATTTTCATTATTCTCCTTGTCGTTATCATTATTTTGTACTGTCTCTTCTACAGTTGTTTTGTTGTCTTCCACTTTTTCCTTTACATTTACTGTTGAAGTAGTACAACCTGTAAAAAGCGCTGTTGATAAAACCATTGCTAAAGTAAATTTTGCATATTTTTTCAAATTAATTCCTCCTTAGTTTTTTTACACTATGAATATATTTGTATGTAAATCAAAAACTATTGTTATAGGGATTTAAGTAAAGATTTTAATTCATACATGTCCAAACCTCCTAGAAACACAGAGTTTTTGTACATGAATAGATTAAGTTTTACTATATAAACCCTATATAGCATAATTTTAAGTTTGATAGTTTTTCTTCATCGGTGTAAAAGAACTCCATATTTAAAATCTAAACAACGTTCATTCTTTATAGTACTTCAAGATCACTTTGATTACAATATACTAATTAATTAACTTTACAACAAAGGAGTGACTATTTTGTCAATCATTAAGAGTCAGTTTACAAATATTAAAGGAAAGCGTGCTGAATTCAGTAGAAGAACCTTTAAAGAGGATGATAGACATTGGCATAAAGAAGCAAAGTCTCAAAAAGCTCAACTTGAGAGTTCTCATAAACATGGTACCAGGAAGGATGTAAAGGTAAAAATGGACAGAAAACTGACCTAATATCCTTCAAACATTAGCAACCTCCCTTTTTTGAGGTTATATCTAAATATATATTGATTTTAACCCCAGGGTGTTTTAGAATGAATGGATTTCAACAGACGCAGAAATTCATCATTTTAAGACACCCATTTTTTGTAAAAACTCATAATTATCTAATCACCTTTGCACCCTTTGGGCAATTCTTTATGCAAATTCCACACACTGAACCACGGCCAATATTTTTGTAGTAGGTTGACATATGTTCGCTACAAGCCTGTGCATCTACAAGTTCCTCTCTTCCACTACCAGGATACCAAGTCCCACCTCTTAGTGCAAGTGCAGGACATGCTTTAACACATCTATTGCAATCACCGCACTTTGAACTTTCTACAGGTTCATCATAGGACACTTCCATATTAGTTAGTATAGTTCCTAACCTAACCCTAGGACCAAATTCGTCTGTTATAAGACATGCATTTTTACCTATCCACCCAAGTCCAGCCCTTGTAGCTGCTGTTCTGTGGGGAAAAATCCCTCTATATTTATTACCATCAACATTCACAGACTGTGAAGCGCCAATAGGCAAGGCTAAAAATCCTAAGTCTTGAAGCTTACTTACTCCACTCAAAATGATCTGATCAATCCTAAAGTTAACTGTTCTGTAGTGATGAAAATAGCTATGGGTTGGCTCATTTTGAATTTCATTTATAACTTGATCTGATAGTCTAAAAACCATTGAAATTCCCGTTTTTAAATGTTTATGTTTATTTGGAAGTAGATCTTCTAAATAAGCAAATCCTACCTTAGATGCACCTAAACCAATTAACAATTCCCTAAGTTCCTCTTTGTAATCCATTGTGCTCCTCCAATATAACTTAATATAAGAATAATGTAATCTCCTATATAGATCCCTATATTATATTTTACTACATTTTTCGAAATTTTTTTTATACATATTTTTAACTAAATTATTATTTATATGTTATTTTGCTAAATTATATACATAAACGCTTAAATTGTTAACATAATACTTCGTCGAAGTGGTTAAAATATTACTGCAACAAAAATTTAACTCTTCATTCAATAACTTTATCTAAAATATAATTTTAATAAGGAGGATATAAAATGGCACGTAATAAATCTGTAGTTCCAGAAGCTAGAGCAGCTCTTAATAGCTTTAAACTTGAAATAGCAAATGAATTAGGTTTAACAAACTATGATACTGTAGATAAGGGAACTTTAACATCAAGACAAAATGGTACTGTTGGTGGATACATGACTAAGCGTCTTGTTGAAATAGCAGAAAGACAAATGTCTGGTGGAACTAAATAAATAATTAAATAACTCTAATACTCTTTCTTTAAGATAATATAATACTGACAAACCCATGACTGATTAGTTATGGGTTTGTCAGCGTTATATTTATATATTTCGATGTTACTTATATGTTTGCAAGTGCAGGCTTAAATCCAGATTATTCATGAAAAATTTAAAACTACTTTCACCCTTTCAAACTTTTCATTAAAAATCCGGATTAAAATATTTTCAAACTTTCTACAAATAATCCCGAGATAAACAGTGTCAAATATGATATAATTTACTAAGTGTGGATAGAAAAAAGTTGAGAATTTCTAATATTTCTTTCTAATCCCACTAAATAAATTTTTTTATGATCTAAGTTTCTACATTTTTTGCAATAGATTTAGTGTACTATATATAGAGAATCTAGTAAAATCATTAATTATTCTGAAGCCTTAAAGTGTGGTGGTAAAAATGTTTGCAAATAATAGTAAAGAAGAAGCCGAAAAAAAATTATTACTTCTTCATATTTTTCATAAATTCGAAGTCCCTATTACAAAGAATCAAATAACCGATTTTGTTATGGAGAATGACTTATTGAATTATTTTGTTCTTCAACAGTTTTTATCTGAATTAGTCGATACATTATTATTAGAATATTCTAACAACGAAGAGCATTATTATTATTTAATTACTGAAAAAGGAACAGATACTCTTAATTATTTCAAAGACAGATTATCTGAAGACTTAATTGGGAAAATAGATAATTCAATAGAAAATAGGAAGAAGGTTCTGTTAAAGGAAACTCAAATTTCTGCTAATTATAAGAGGAAATCAAAGAATGATTATCTAGTTGAGCTTAAGGTTGTAGAGAATGACATCACTTTAATTGATCTTAAGTTAGACGTGGTATCAAATAAACAGGCAAAGATAATTTGTGATAATTGGAAAAACAAAGCCCAAGATGTTTATGGTGAAATAATCAAGCTTTTAATTGATTAGTATATTTTTTTAGATACACAAAATTCCGGTAGGCTCTTTGCCTACTTTTATATTTTTTAATAAATATAATCTTTTCATATCAATAATAGATATAGTATCATCCCCAATATTTGATGATATAAGATAGTTTTTCATTTCATGTGCCTCAATACTTAGAGGCATTTTGCCTACTTTAATATCATCAATAACCTTTCTCTCTTTAACATCTAAAATCAAAACAGCATTCAATTCCATATCTGTAACGTAAAAATAGTCCTCATTTGCTCCCCAAGCTATGTCCATAGGAGTCTTCCCTATTTCTATCTTATCCTCGACTTTTAGTTCCTTGGTATTTAAGATTGTTATACTGCCTTTTTTGATACTAGAGAAATTTGTATTAACAATGTATAGACGCTTACCATCATCGCTTATATTCATATGATATGGATTAGGATTTACATAAACATTTCTTTCTCTTTCATTAGTCACCGTATCTATAATTGATAATGTATTTGTTTTAAAATTGCAAATATATAGCTTGCTTCCATCTTTACTAAGTTTTAAGTCGTGGGGCATTTCTCCAACAGGAATTTGTGCTTGTAAAGACATTTTTTTTGCATCTATTACAGATATAGAGTTCGAATCCTCATTTGATACATATAATAGCCCATTTTTCTTATTTAGTATTAAGTGGCAGGGGTTACTACCTACGTAAACATTGTCTATTATCATATCAAGAATCAAGTCATACTTACTTATACTAGAATTGTATGAATTGCATATATAAAGATACTTGTTGCTAAAGTCTGCTACAACATGATGAGGTCCAAAGGATTTTTTGAGGAATATCTTTCGCACCTCACGTAGACTTATTAGGTTAATGACCGAAAGCGTGCTGTCACCAACGTTAGAAATTATTGTAGTTAATGCGCCTATATCCCTCATCATATACCCCCAAAAAAAAATATTAAGACCTTTATCTTAATTACTATAGTATGTAATTTTCTCTTGTCATGTGATAGGGGTTTGAAAAAAATAAAATGCACGAAAAAGAGGCTAGCTCATAAAATCATCTTATGAGTCAGCCTCAGAATATTTCTAAATAGATTTCAAATAGTATGGAGATTCATCATTCTTAGATTCACTATATATTTTTTGTAAGCTTCGTCCTTATATCGCCGATCATATACAAAGAACCACAATATAAAACGAGATCATTTTCATTTGATATTTCTAATGATTTGTCTACAGCCTTATTTATCTCTTCAAACATCTCTACCTCTTTATCCAAAGCTTCAATTTTTTCTTTTAATACATCGAGGGAAATAGCCCTTGGATTATTTGGCTTTGTTATAATAACCTTATCACATAATGGAATGATCTCTTCAAGGATTCCATCTACATCTTTATCACCAAGAACTCCGATAACAGCTATCAACCTATCG
Source organism: Wukongibacter baidiensis (assembly GCF_050888315.1). Lineage (NCBI taxonomy): Bacteria > Bacillati > Bacillota > Clostridia > Peptostreptococcales > Caminicellaceae > Wukongibacter > Wukongibacter baidiensis. The sequence continues at coordinate 5,606,875 of NZ_CP138202.1, read as the reverse complement.
TATTTAAATGTTTGTTCTATGGCTCTTTTTAATGCCTTTGCTCCGTGAATATTATGTGCTCCATCTATAAGTAGCGTCGGTTTTCTTCTAAGCACCTCAAGTCTACCAGGCCATTTAGCCTTCTTGAATCCATTTCTTATTGAAGTCTCTGAAATGCTAATTCCGTGACACTCACTTAGAACCTTAATAGCCATTAAAGCTACAGTAGCATTATTAACTTGATGCTTTCCTATTAATCCTATTTCTAAATCGCAATATTTCGTACCATTCAATTCCACATCAAAGATAATACCATATTCATCATATTTCTTGATCTCAATTGTTTGAGTAGGCACAATAAACAGTTTGCTCTTCTTATCGGCTGCAACCTTCTCTATCATCTTCATGGCCTCATCATCTTGAGGATGGACTACAACAGGACGCTCACCTTTTATTATCCCAGCCTTTTCATAGGCTATCTTATCTAAAGTATCACCTAGATATTGTGTATGATCTAGAGCTATTGGAGTTATCACAGAAACTAAGGTATTCTCAATTACGTTTGTTGAATCCAATCTTCCACCAAGACCTACTTCAAGTACTACATAGTCAACTTCCTTAAGCTTATAATATAGTAAAGCAATGGCTGTCACTATTTCGAATTCTGTAGGATGCTGTCTTCCATTAGACAACATAATTTCGACCTTTTCTTTAACGGTTTTAGTAACTTCAGCTAAGTCACCTTTAGGAATGTTATTACCATTAATTCTTATTCTTTCTGTAAACTCTTCAAGATAAGGAGAGGTAAATAACCCAACACTATAGCCCTCCTGTATAAGCGATTCACTTATAAAAGTAGATGTCGATCCCTTTCCATTAGTTCCGGCAACATGAATAAAATTTAAGCTTTCCTGAGGGTTTCCCATAAGTTCAAGTAGTGCTTTTACGTTCTCAAGACCAAGTTTACTTCCAAATTTATATGTACTATGTATATAATCTAAGGCTTCATTATAGTTCATGATACATCCTCCCTTGCCTACCTTTGCTATAATTTAACCGAACTTAAAATTTGGTGTGTCCCAGAACAACTCAAAAATTAGTCATTCTAGGACATCCATTTTAAGCTCGGCTATAAATTACTTTAGCTTATTTTTAGTGTACTCTAGTCTATCTAATACCTTATCATACATTTCTTGATACTTATCCTTTTTCTGCTTTTCTGCTTCAATTAATTTTTCAGGTGCTTTACTAACAAATCCTTCATTCGATAACTTCTTAGTAACTCTATCAAGCTCTTTTTCAAGCTTAGTCTTTTCTTTTTCTAATCTTTCCAGTTCCTTTTCAAAGTCAACAAGATCATCTAGAGGAATATATATTTCTGCCCCTCCAATTACAGCCGATACTGAATCCTCTGGGATATCAGCCTTTTCTTCCTTAACTATTACTTCAGAAGCACTAGCTAATGTAATTAGGTAGTCCTTATTTTCTTCAATAGTACCGAAAACTTCTTTATCGGCAACTATTAAAATCTTTGCTTTCCTAGAAGGAACTACATTCATTTCTGCTCTAATATTTCTGATACTCTTTATAGCATCCATTACTATCTGCATTTTCTTTTCTTCATCAGAGCTGATTTTTTCTTCAGATACCTTTGGCCACTGAGATACGATTATAGCATCTTGGCTTCCTGGTAAATGAGCCCATATTTCCTCTGTGATAAATGGCATAAATGGATGTAACAGCTTTAGTAAATCCTCTAGAACCTCAAGAAGAACATCTTGAGCAGTTCTCTTAGCGTTATAATCTTCACCGTATAATCTTGGTTTAGCTAGTTCTATATACCAGTCACAATACTCACTCCAGATAAAGTCGTAAAGCTTCTGAACTGCTATTCCTAGCTCGAATTTATCTAGATTCGCTGTAACTTCCTTAGTAACAGTATTTAATCTAGATAATATCCATCTATCAGCAAGAGTCAATTTCTTTTCATATTCCTTTTCGCTATCTTCGGCGTCTAAGTTCATTAATACAAATCTAGATGCATTCCAAAGCTTGTTAGCAAAGTTTCTACTGCTTTCTACTCTTTCATTATAGAATCTCATATCATTACCTGGAGAGTTTCCAGTAGCAAGCATAAATCTTAAGGCATCGGCTCCATACAGATCTATTATTTCTAATGGGTCTACTCCATTACCTAGGGATTTACTCATCTTTCTACCTTGGGAATCCCTTACCAAGCCATGTACAAATACATATTTAAATGGAACCTCACCCATCAGCTCTAAAGCAGAGAATACCATTCTAACTACCCAGAAGAAAATAATATCATAACCAGTTACTAGAACATCCGTTGGATAGAAGTACTTTAAGTCTTCAGTTTGATTTGGCCAACCCAGAGTTGAGAATGGCCATAATGCAGAACTAAACCAAGTATCTAATACGTCCTCATCTTGTCTAAGCTTAGCAGAATCACATTTTGTACAGCCTTCAGGCTTTACTTTAGTAACAATTATTTCACCACAGTCATCGCAATAATATGCAGGAATTCGATGGCCCCACCATAGCTGTCTTGATATACACCAATCTCTAATGTTTTCTAACCAGTGTAAGTATGTCTTAGTAAATCTTTCGGGAACAAAGTCTAAATCATCGCTTTTAACCGCTTCTATAGCAGGCTTAGCAAGTTCCTCCATCTTAACAAACCATTGGTCTGAAAGCATTGGCTCAACTACAGTATTACATCTATAACATGCACCTACATTATGGGTATGCTCTTTCTTTTTAACTAGGTATCCCTCAGCTTCTAAATCATTCACAAGTTCTTTTCTACACTCGTATCTGTCCATACCTTCGTACTTACCAGCATTCTCATTCATTGTTGCGTCATCATTCATTACAATAACCTGCGGAAGATTATGTCTGTTCCCTACTTCAAAGTCATTAGGGTCATGGGCTGGAGTTATTTTAACTGCACCAGTTCCAAAGTCCATTTCTACATAATCATCGGCTATAACAGGAATCTCTTTGTTAACTATAGGTAATATAAGGCTCTTACCGATTAGGTGCTTATATCTTTCATCTTCAGGATGTACCGCTACAGCAGTATCTCCTAGCATTGTTTCCGGTCTTGTTGTAGCAATTTCTACATATTCCTCATTATCCTTTACAGGATATTTGATATGCCAGAAATGTCCTTGCTTCTCTTCATGCTCAACTTCAGCGTCAGAAAGGGATGTTTGACAATCTGGACACCAGTTTATAAGTCTGTTTCCTCTGTATATATATCCTTTTTCATATAGTTTAATAAATACTTCTGTTACGGCCTTATTACATCCTTCATCCATCGTGAATCTTTCACGTGACCAGTCGCATGAACTTCCAAGCTTCTTCATTTGCTGAGTAATTCTATTTCCATATTCTTCTTTCCAGGCCCAAGCTCGCTTTAAAAATTCATCTCTACCTATTTCTTCTTTAGTTTTACCTTCATCTTTATAGATTTTTTCTACTACCTTTACCTCAGTAGCTATACTTGCATGGTCAGTTCCTGGAAGCCATAATGCTTCATACCCTTGCATTCTCTTCCATCTAATCAAAATATCCTGTAATGTTTGGTCCAAAGCATGGCCCATGTGCAGCTGTCCAGTGATATTTGGAGGTGGTAACACTATAGTATATGGCTGCTTATCATGATTTACTTCAGCAGTAAAATGATCCTCTTCCATCCACATTTTATAAATTTTTTCTTCGAATTCTTTAGGATTATATTTGGTTGCCAGGTTTTCTTTAGTCATTGTATCAGCTCCTCTAAATTTATTTAAATGATTTCTATTTAAATTGCTGTGGTATAGTATATCTTGCCATTAAATATTCATCTACATACACACCATTTCTAGCAATTGCATACTTCTTTTTTCCTTCTACTTCAAAACCAAATGACTTATAAAGCTTCATAGCATTTTCATTATCTTCTAATACCCCTAGTTCTATCCTAATTATCATTAACCAATTATCAGCTACATCTAGGATTTTTTCCATGAGCTTTCTTCCAATACCCTGTCCTTGATATTCTTTTCGTACACTTATTCCTAATGAGGCTGAATGTCTCATTCTAGGGTTTTTCATAATATTAAGTCCGACAATACCTACTACCTTTCCATCGGCCTCTGCAACTAACATATGTGTATCGGAATCGATGTTTTTTAAAAAGTTTTCACTTTTCATAACTGTTTCCGTAATGATCCCCAAGGTGTTTTCTCTTACACCATCCTGAACTCTCATTTCATTAAAATCAGAAGCATCGCTTGTTTTTACGGACCTAATAATAATATCCATTCATATCCCCCCTAAAAAGCTCTAAGCTTTTGAACAATAAAAAAACCCTTTCATCCACAAAGGGACGAAAAGGCATATTTTCGCGGTACCACCCTAATTCTAGCAAAGTACTAACACTCAAAATCTTTAACGGGATTTCCCGACTAAATCTACTTAATTTCAATTTAGTATCTCAGAAGCTACCTTCAGAAACAATTGCCATCGGAAACCTTCCAGCCTTTGGGCTTCCTTCTCTAAATGGTTTAATCTCCTACTCTTCTTCTTCAACGATTTTTCAATATTTTTTGTAATCATTATACATATTTAATCTATAAAAGTCAAGGTCAACTAGCAATTTTATCCTGTAGTTCCTTAAAGTTTATTATATATTTAACTAAAGCAAACAATGTAAACATAATTGCAAATGTTATTACTATTATACTATAGGGACCTTTAAAAGCGGTATATAAAATTGCTATATAAAAATTCACCGTTGCAATTTTTCCAAATCTATTTGCTGGAATAACAGCTTTATCTTTTCTATAGTATAGAAAAAGACCTCCAAAAATCATTAAAATTTCCTTTATTCCAACAATAATTATTACCCAAGGAGGTAAATATTTGCTTATGGTAAAACATATCAGTACTGTGATTAGCATCAATTTGTCTGCAAGGGGATCCATCGCCTGTCCCCATTTCGTAATCAAATTAAATTTTCTTGCTAAGTAACCATCTAAAACATCTGTTATTCCCGCCAATATAAATATATAGGTTGCATAAGTAACACTTGATTCGCCTTCGTGGAAAAACATATAAATAAATACAGGTATTAATAAAAATCTTATAGTCGTTAAAATGTTCGGTAGATTCATAGGCCTCACCTCAATTTTTTTCTACAGCTATAAGCAACTTTCACCCTCTGAAAGGGCATACAGCACCTTTCTTATTACATTATATTCCATTTATGGTCTAATGTACACAATTTATCTGTAACTACTAATGGTTTTCCTTCTTTTTGTATATGGGCCATAATTACTTCGCCAATAAACACAGTATGGTCACCTGCTCCAAAAGATTCCATAAGCCTACATTCCAAATTGACTAAAGCATTTTTTATTAAGGGCGAAGAAATCAATGATGCCTTTAGCAACTCTATATTCCCCTGGGTAAGCTTGTCAACATCATAGGCACTATTAGTTCCGCAGAACAATGCCATTTCCTCACTTTCATCTCCAAGCACAGCTAAATTAAATTCTTTAGACTCAATTATCAGGTCATGTATAAATCTCTTTGGTGATATGCAAATCATAACAAGAGGCGGATCATTTGAAGCTCTAGTAACCCATGCAACGGTTGTAGCTCCCTTTATGCTTCCTCTTTGGCTAGTAACAATCGTCACCGGGTTAGCAATTCTTTTCAAAGCTTCTTTAATCATTTTTTCTTTCGTATCCATGGTGCATCCCCCTTTATCCTTTAGTTTAAGCTTAAGAGTTAATTTCACAACCTCATACTTCATAACCAAAACTTTTAAGGATTTGTCTTAATCCATGTATCACAGATCTTAAGCTTAGACTAGGTTATGGATATTAAAATTTGTCCCAATATTACATCTTACTTTTATCTATTTTCTTCACCAGCAGATAAAAATCCTATGAAATATTATAGATTTTTTTCATATCCTTAAACCTGGATTATTTAATTACTTTCATCGAATATCTTCTTTCTAGATAAGTAATCAATTCTCTTACCATATCATAATAATTCTTGTTGAGCACACTCCAGTCCCTCTGATAATTGGCATATATATATCTTTTAACGCTTAAAGATGGCATATATGGATTACCCAAGAAGTCTGTTTGATCCTTATACACACATAATCTAGATATTCTACCAGTTCCCTTACTTAAATCCTCAGGATTTATCCCATGCTCAACTTCATCCTTATGAACTAATGCAAACCAAGCGAAATTATCTATCTCACCTTTTATATACCCATGTTTACTATTACTTCTATCAACTTTTATATTATAATTATAATTAGACATTCAAATCCCTCCAAAATGTCTTTACTAAAATGTCTATGAAGTATGTATATATAATATTCTTCTCTTTAATAACAAGCTTATTCATATAATATTCACAACTGTGACATAATGTTCTACGAAGATACTGATAAGAATGAGTCTAACTTTTTGAATTTTTTAGAGAATAAACAATCTGCTTTTAGGGTAGTAATCTAATATGAAAGCAGATTGGAGGTAATATAATGAAAATATATACAAAGACTGGAGATAAGGGACAAACAAGCCTTTATGATAATACAAGAGTTGATAAGGATTCCATAAGAGTTGAAAGCTATGGAACTATAGATGAATTAAACTCTTATCTTGGATTTGCAAGAAATTTTATAGATGACAATAGTATTAATGAGATAGTTTTAAAAATACAGCGAGAGCTGTTTGATGTTGCCGGTGAATTAGCTACAAAAGATTCTTCTAAATTTCCAGAGAAGATTAACGAAAACCATATTAAGGAATTAGAAGATATAATAGACAACTATCTATCTAAGATGAATAAAGAACAACAGTTTAAATTTATAGTTCCTGGCAGTAACAAAGGCAGTGGTGCACTTCACATTGCAAGAACCATTTGCAGAAGAGCGGAAAGAAGGATAGTAACTTTATCTAGAGATGAAGAAATAAATCCTTTACTTGTAAAATACGTCAATAGATTATCCGATGTTATCTATACCTTAGCTAGATACTTAGAAACAACATTATCATATGTTGATTTTAATAAGTAGAACTCATAAAAATACCCGAAACACTCCAGGGCTGAACTCATAAAAGAACCTTATGAGTTCAGCCCCATTTTTTTAATGTTTAACACAGACTATTCGCTATCTTTTATTTTTATCATACTAGATAATAAGAAATATTTTTCCTTCCCCTCACTATCTTTCTTGGTATTAGCTTCACTTAATTCTCTAATATATTTTTGAAGATCTCGATACTGGTTTTGCGTCAAATATACATAGGATGACGTTAAGAAGCCATCTTCTGATTCTTTTGATTTGTAAACATTATCAGAGTCTAATTGTTCTAGAAATATTCTTTTGCCATCATCGAATACATTTGATATTAAGCCCTGGGTCTTATCTAAAAAGCTTTTAAACATTGGAGATTCTAAATTAGAATTTTTTACCGTAAAGGATTCTGCTGTAGGACTATAGTATTTAGCTATGATTCCATTAATATCTTTAGTATACATAAGCTCTAAGATTCCTATCTTCTCCATCTTTTTCACATGATAATGGACCTTTGCGGGAACTTCACCCATTTCATCGGCTATTTGTTTTACTGTAGCCGGTTCACCTAATAGATCAAAGCATCTCAAAATCTGTAACCTGTACGGATCTGAAAAAACCTTTATTTCCTCTAGAGAGGTTAGTGTTTTTATTTTTTTCACCTAATATCACCTCAGCAACCAATATACTTGTTATATTGATTATTTTTGTTTAAGTAGTCTTTACCTGTATTTAATTACTCATTTCCAGCTCTTTTTATATTAGCTGCATTTGATAAAATATCTACATTTATAGATACACTATGTACTAAAATAATTTTAACATTACTACAATTTTAATATAATAAAATATTTTCATCAATACCGTTTTTACTTTTTAATGCAAAATACTCAGAAATATAGCAATCCTTCATTTTGTTCAGATTTTTCTCCAAGAAATCACCTCAAACAAAAAATAATAGAGCGTAATTAACTCTATCATTTCTTTAACGACATTATTCTAATTCAAGATCTTCCTTCATAAAATTCGGAAGGCTAAAGCATGAATTGAATATATCACTATTTACATATTTAGTATTCTTAACTAACTTTTCAACATTGGCTTTTATCGGATCGTATTTAGATGACGCCAACGTAAAACTCCACATTCCACCTGGATAGCTTGGTACAACGGCCTTATATGTTCTTACAATTGGAAAATGCTTCTTTAATATATTATGAGTTTTCTTTAAAACATCTTTATGGAAGATAGGGGACTGACTTTGACAAACCATTATCCCATCATCTTTTAGTGAATTTTTCAAGCTAACATAAAAATCTTCTGAGAAAAGCACCTCTGCAGGGCCTATTGGATCTGAAGAATCAACTATTGCAATATCATAGTGTTTACTTTTTCCCTTTACAAACTTTATTCCATCTTCAAATAGAAAGTTAACCCTCTCATCCTCTGAAGAATTACCAGAGACAGCCTTGATATGCTCGATACATTCCGCTACAACAACTTTATCTATTTCAACCATATCTATTGATTTAAGATCTTTGTATTTAGTAAGTTCATTCACAACTCCACAATCTCCCCCACCAATCACTAATACATCTTGCGGATTATTATGAGTAACTACAGGAATATGAGAAATCATTTCATTATATATGTATCCATCTAGTTCAGTAGTCTGTATAACACCATCTAAAACTAGACAACGGCCAAAATCATGAGAGTCAATTACATTTACTTTCTGAAAGGGAGAATCCTTTGACGTGATAACTTCCTTTATTCTATAATGCAACTTCATATTGTCCCTTTCATCTTCTATTAACCAAGTTTCACCATTAACTTCTTTTAAAAATTTTTCCATAAGCTTTTATCCAGTCTACCTTTAACCAGAATAAACTCACCGCCTTTATATATTTTCATCATAATATTATATATTTCACATATTCTATATTTTACTCTATCTTTTGTCGAAATTTCAATTTTTTTTATATAGAAAATAGAAGACAAAACGCTGTCTTCTATTGAGACTGCCCAGAAACCCGAATTTCTTCGTTGTTGACTCAATCAAGAACCCTTACGTATGTCTGTATACGCTGCGGTCTCTTGCTTTCATCACGCCTCAAACTTCAGATTTCTGGGCAGTCTGTCATCTTGTAGACTTTGTCTACAAGATGAATAGAAGACAAGACACTGTCTTCTATTTCACTTTAATATTAAGATCCCCTATAGCCATATCAATATCTATATCAAGTTTTTTCTCTGCTTCTTCATAGTTTGGAGAAAAATAAAAACCATCTACCCTTTTCCATCCCAGGCTATTCAAATTAGTCTCTTTAATGAAACTATCAACATCAATTCGAACACCAAGATTTTCTGGAACAGTAATTTTAATGTCCGAGACTCCTCCATCAATATTAACAATTGCATGCTTAGCTTTATCTCCAAATATCAAGTCTAAATCCGATGCACCTATATCCATATCTAACTTTGCTAATTTTATATTGCTAAAGTCCATAGTTCCATCTGTTGCCCCTACATCAATATCTATATCCCATAGCAAATCATCATTGAGACTAAAATTATAATTGTGGGATTTTCCATTATTTATTTGAAAAGAAACCGATTCTTGTTCAATATCTATATTTACTTTGGTATTCCCATTAGTAAATTTCACATTTTTGGAAACTCTGGCATCAGGGATATTTGCATTTATTAGATTATCATCGGTTGAATCTATTCTAATATCTCCACCAACTAGTTTAAGATTCAATTCCCCAGTGGTAGTTTCAGCTCGATTTTCAATAGCCATATTGGAATCGGTATTTATCAGCGTGTCATTTCCGTATCTATATTGCTGATAAAATCCAAATGCTATTATGATGATAAAAAATATACCCCAAGTTAGATACCTAATTGAGCTTCTCTCTCTAAATATAATATTTATCCCAATCACAATCAATGTCACAGGCCACAGTCTGAACATTACATCAAATACAGACCAAGATATTATCTCTAGGTTAGTCATTAGCCAAAATAGACCTATAAAAATTAATAATAATCCCCCAGCAATCCCCCTGTTTTTCAAGCTAGTCTCTCTCCTTTCCTTTATATATAACATATCCTCCTACAATAATTAGAATAACAGGCCATAGCTTTCCAAAATCGAACCAATACACATACCTTTTAACCAAAAACAATACCCCTAAAGCTATTAAAATAGACCCCGCAAGGACTTTATTTTTTTCACCATCATTTTTCTCATCCTTAAAGTATTCTCCATCATAATTTTTAGCTCCAACAATATATTCTCCATCGTCTATTCCACCATTTAATCTAGAGCCCTCTGGAAATACAAATGCACATATAATATATGCAATAATCCCTGCACCCCCTAAAAAAGTGATTAATACCCATAAAATTCTTACTAGTGCTGTATCAATTGCAAAATAATCTGCAATTCCTCCACATACACCTGCAATCATTTTATCATCTCTTGATCGATATAATTTTTTTGACATTATAGCACCCCTTTTCAGCACTCTTCTAATTTTATTAATATTATTATTTAAAAATTTAATACCATACGTATAGAGCTAACACAGTAAAAATTAATTTCTAGATATTCAAACACTTAGCGCTTCCAAGAGCTTTGTACATATTTAAATTAGTAACTTTTACTGGATCTCTATACAACAAATATTTTATAAATTTATGTGGCCAATTACTATTATCTTTCGATTACAGTATAACATAAGCTATCTTGTTTTACAAGGTACTGGTCAAAAGAGAATCCTTAAAATATTCTTAACAGCCATAGGATTTACTATTTACGTGTTATAAGCAGGCTGTAATCCCCTTAAAACAGTTGATCTCATCATATCTACTCTAAGGGGACTTTTACTTTCACTATGCAATATACCTAAATCAAATCTATATTTTCATCTTTATGATTACTTATAGTCCAATTGATCTTTTCCAACAAATCTTTAATAGTATGGCTTTGGTCTTTCATACATATTCTCGCGTCGCCATTACAAATTATACACCCTCTAGGATGCTTACTTATATTTTCTCTCCCAATAGAGCTACCATCCTTTACATATATATCTATATCGAATATTCTTCCAAGAAGATGCCTTTCTTCTATAAAAACAGCCATATTCTTAGCTTTTAAAGGATCTTCTCTTAGTACCATAAGAATGCTACTTCCATCATGTCCATATAATTCTTCACATAACACTGACATCTCAGAAAATTCTAGACTTAGATAATCTCTTAAAGTTATAAAAGCCTTCTTAGATTCCATAGTATTCTTATCATTTCCTGGATAGTTTATTTTTCCACATAAAACAGGTAAATCAAACTCGTCTATAAGCTCTAATATCCTATAATATCGTTTTTCTCTATCCATTAAAATCTTATCTATCAATGTGGAGAATCACTCCTTTTGATTTTTTCAATGATTTTGTCAGCCTTACCTGATACCAAAAAACTGTAGGTTATTTCAGGTACAAGTTTCTTTACTTCTTGCCATTTCTCCATTTTTATAAGCCTTCTAACTTCCGACGCACTCACAGTCTTACCTTCATATTCTAACCTTGGAAGTTCCTTTACTGCTATTCCATCCTTAGTTAAAATTTCTTTCAAATTATTATTATAGTTATTAGTAACTTTACAAAAGGGCTCTGTGCCAACATATCTCTTACTTATATTAAAGACAGGTGCAATATACTTACTAAATATTCCCAGATCCAATTTCATATATGCCGAAAATCTAATATCTTCATCCCTTAAAAAGTAAGACGGAAAGGTTGCCGATGAAACAATGTAGTCCCCACCAGGTATAACATATACATTTTTAAGATCCTCTGTACCTTTCTTTACAAGGTTTAACCTCACATCAAAGGGAAAAAGAGATCGATCCTCTTCCACCACAAAGACTATAACCTCTTCGTTTTCCTTTGCAGCACTTTCAATAAGGTATCTATGCCCTAATGTAAAGGGATTACAATTCATTACTATTGCAGCTTTCGGGCTATCTCCTAGGCCACTCTTTTCAAACATTTCTTTTACATATTTTCTTACATATGCTGTGCCGCCTTCCAACAATACTACTTCATCGGTTGAGTAAACGTCTCTATATCCTAACCCTCTAAAAACACATGTGTTATTAGGCTTTGAAAAAACAAAGGTTTCAAATATTCCCTTATCAAAGAGATAGTTTGTCATATGAGTAATCAACCTAGAGGCTATTCCTTCTCCTTGATAGTTCTTATTGACCGCAAAGCATTTTAGTACTTTACCATCGCAGGAGCACGTACCAAGGATTTCGTCTTTATTCTTAAGGACTATTGTATACTCAACATCCTCATCTAAAAAAAGGTCAAAAGCCGAGAGGAATTCCTCAACCTTTGGCCTTTCAGCTTTATCTAAATTAATCTCTTCTATTTTAAAGTTATACATATTATCACTTAATCCTTCTGACAACATCTATTATAGTGCCGTCTCTATATTCAACCAAGGCCACAATACGCTCGTCAAATTCAACTTTTTCCGGTTTTCCAGTCATACTTTCAGCAATTTCCTTAAGCTTTTCTATAGGCATTATAGGCAAGTTTGCATTCTCTAGCTTTTCTAAGATGTCCTTCCTTAAAGGATTTATAGCAATACCTCTCTCAGTAACTAGAACATCTATACTCTCTCCAGGTGTAGTTACAGTCGTCACCCTATCTACAACGATTGGTAACCTTCCCTTTGTAAGCTGAGTCACGACAATAGACATTTTAGAGCCAGCAGCTGTATCGCTATGTCCACCAGATCCGCCCATGATTACACCACTTGACCCCGTAGTAACATTAACATTGAAGTTTGTATCTATTTCTGTTGCTCCTAGTATCATGACATCTAACTGATTAACTACAGCTCCCTTATTATGAGGATTTCCATACCTAGATGCCGACATCCCTTGATGCCTTACATTATTTCCATAAGATTCAACGGCTTTTAAATCAAAACATTGAACATCGAAGAGAGTTCTAAATAGTCCCTCTTCAAACATCTCTACTAAAAATCCCGTTATCCCCCCAGAGGCAAAACTTCCTTGTATATTCTTCTCTCTCATCATATCCTTTACATAGGCAGCTACAGCAAGGGAAGTTCCGCCCGCTCCCGTCTGAAAAGAAAATCCATCCTTTAATAGTCCTGATTTATCAATAATACTTGCAGCCATTTTCGCTATTTTCAGTCCAATGGGATCTTTAGTTATTTGAGTAGTTCCAGATACTATTCCCTTTGGATCTCCTATGGATTCAACCTTAACAATATAATCTATATATTCCTGTCCGATCTCAATAGGACATGCAGGATAATCTACAAGATTGTCAGTAACAGCCACAACCTTATCGGCATACATGGCATCAGGTATTGCATAGCCTAAGCTTCCACAGGCCGATTTCCCTTCTACTCCATTAATATTTCCATACATGTCACAGGTTGGCGATGCTATAAAGGCAACATCTATAGAAAGGTCTCCCGATTCTATTGACCTTGCCCTTCCTCCATGGGTATGCATAATAGCTGGGTACTTTAAATCCCCCTTCGATATAGCTTCTGCTACAGATCCTGATATATAATTTGCATATATCCCAATTACTGTACCTTCTTTTATATGTTTAATCAGTGGCTTATGAATGGGGAAAATAGAACTAGCTGCAACCCTAATATCTCTTATTCCTATCTTAGAGATTTCATCTAAAACCATATTCAAAACATAATCACCATTACGGAGATGATGATGGAAGGATATCGTCATACCATCCTTTATCTCGCATCTCTCTATCGCTTCCCTTATAGATTCCAAGACTTTATTTTTCCCTGGGAGTACGCTATTTACATTCACCTTGGTTCTTTGTATTTTTCCAAGATTTGCAAAGGCTCCCTGGAAGAGCTTTACTTTACCGTGCCCATCTATATATTCAGGAATACCTCTTCCTAGTATGTTTTTCATAATCCTCACCTCTCATGAGAATAAATAGAAAAGATAAGGCAATCCTTTGAACAATTTTGTTTAGAAAACTTGATGAGTGTAGTGCAAAAATCTGTTAAGAATCATGATTTTTTGAGCGTAGCGAGTTTTCATGATTTAAGATTTTTTCATGGAACGAATCTTAGTTTTCTCAAAATTTTCATCAGATTAACGTTCTTTTCTATTTATTCGATTACATACCCTCTCATTTAAATCAAACCACTAAGCTTTGCTTTATTTATAATCGTCCTTGCTCTGGTAATTATAGGTGCATCAATCATTTTGCCATCTAGAGAAAATACTCCCTTTCCTTCCGTTTGGGCCTTTTCCATGGATTTGATTACCCTCTGGGCATATCTAATTTCCTCAGCAGAGGGTGCGAAAACCTCATGTATTGTATCCACCTGTCTAGGATTTATAGCTGCCTTACCGGTCATACCTAAGGACTTAGCCTTCTTTATATCACATAGAAAGGCTTCATTATCATCAAGGTCTACGAAGGGGGTATCTATAGCATCAACTCCATAGGCTCTGCAGGCAGCCGCTATTTTGTTTCTCGAATATAATATTTCTTCACCTAATTTTGTTCTATTTATTCCAAAGTCAGCAGTCAAGTCCTCTGCTCCTAGTAGTACTCCTACGACTCTAGTAGATGACCTTATTATGCTGTTTACATTTTCAAGACCATATGCTGTTTCAATCAGTGGAAAAATCTTTATACTATCAGCTTCAAGCCCCTCTTCAGTCTCTATTTTTGAAAGTAGGCTACATACACCTTTTACGTCTTCCTCTGTGGCTTTAGTAACCATTAGGGCGTGAGGTTTCATCCTCGCAACTTCATCGATATCTTTTTGAGCAAATTCAGAGGTATAGGGATTTATTCTTATTACAACTTCAGTATCATAGAAGTCGATATTTTTTAAAGCATTCCTAACTAGTATCCTCGCAGAGTCCTTTTCCTCAATACTAACTGCATCTTCAAGATCAAGTATAACACTGTCAGCACCGAAAACTCCTGCATTCTGAAGCATTCCAGGATTGTTTCCAGGTACAAAAAGCATGGTTCTTCTGAGTTCTTCCATAAATTCACCCCTTATATCGCCCTCTTTATAGCGGTTTCCACCCTTGCCTTTATAGTATAATCAAGGGCTCCCCTATCCTTTGCAACAATGTGAACATCCTTAACCTCAAGTATCTCCAGCGTCTCTTCAATAACTCTTCTAATCTGGTTTCCAAACTGTTTAATTACAACGCTCTCAAGATTAATCATAATTCCACCGTTCTCATTTGGATAAACCATAACATATATATCATTAGACTCCATAGTTCCTGCCCTAGCCGCTTTATTTATCTTCAACTATACCACCTCTTAGCATATCAAGATACTCTCTTTGACCGATATCATAATAATCGTTTCCTTCACAATCAACAACAACTACTAATGGAAAATCCTCAACATACAGCTTTCTAATAGCCTCTGCCCCTAAGTCCTCATAGGTTACAATCTCAGCAGCCTTTACACACTTTGCTATAAGTGCAGCTGCTCCTCCTATAGCCGCAAAATAAATTCCTTTGTTTTCTACTATGGATTCTATTACCTCTTTATTTCTCAATCCTTTACCAATCATTCCCCTTAGTCCTTTTTCTAATAAAGCTGGAGTATAGGGGTCCATTCTATAGCTTGTTGTTGGCCCTGCCGATCCTATAGGTTGACCTTCTTTAGCAGGAGATGGCCCAACATAATAAATAACTTGATTCCTTAAATCAATTGGTAAATCCTCATTCTTTTCTATGAGTTCAACAAGCCTTTTATGGGCTGCATCTCTAGCTGTATATATAGTTCCAGTTAAGAGCACATTGTCTCCAGCCTTAAGACTCCTAATCTTCTCTAATGTCAATGGCGTCCTTATTCTTTTTATCATAGATACCCCTCCTATAAATAGGCTTCCATATGCCTTGTGGCATGGCAGTTTATATTTACAGCTACAGGTAATCCAGCTATATGAGTTGCATAGGTTTCAACATTTACTGCTAAAGCCGTTGTTTTTCCTCCAAATCCCTGGGGGCCTATCCCTAAAGCGTTGATTTCTTTTAGAAGATCCTCTTCAAGACTGGCATAATAGGCCTTTTCATTTCTTACATCTGTCGATCTCATTAAGGCCTTCTTTGCTAAAATAGCCGCCTTATCAAAGCTTCCTCCTATTCCAACCCCTACTATAATTGGAGGACAGGGATTTGGCCCAGCTTCCTTAACGACCTTTAAGACAAAATCCTTTACCCCTTGTAGACCATCGGCAGGTTTAAGCATTTTAAGCTGGCTCATATTCTCACTCCCAAAACCTTTTGGAGCAACAGTAATCTTTAAGGTATCATCCTTTACGATCTGATAATGTATAATAGCCGGGGTATTATCCTTTGTGTTTACTCTTTCAAGCGGGTCACTAACTACGGATTTTCTTAGGCTACCATCTCTATACCCCTGCCTTACTCCTTCATTAATAGCGTCCTCTAAACCTCCACCAACCACATGGATATCTTGGCCTATTTCAACAAAAACAACTACCATTCCTGTATCTTGGCACATTGGTCTGTTTTCCTCATCTGCGATATCGGAGTTTTCGATTAGTATGTCAATTATGTTTTTCGCAACGGGAAACTGCTCTTCTTCCTTTGATTTTATAAGTCTCTTTTTAACATCTTCAGGCAAATAATAGTTAGCATCAATACAGAGCTTTTTTACCATTTCAGTAATTTTAGAAATGTGAACCTCCCTCATTCAATTCATCTCCCATTTTACGCCGTTCTTCTATTTCTGGCATTTGATAATGCAATCACTCTATTCATTTCATTAAATACAATCATATACCCTTCATCGACACCCATCCCAGGCTTCGCTAGGCATTGATCTGCACCACAGGCGATTGCAATATTTGTACAAACCTGAGCTGATCTATCGGTTTCATTACAGGTTCCTCCACAGTAGGCTCCGATTTCCCTTTGTTTACAATATAAAATTGCCTCCACAATATTATTGACACCACCGAGATCTGGAGTTTTTATTTGAATCATATCAGCTGCACCTTCATCGGCAAATAGCTTAATGTCTTCGAATGTATTACACCACTCATCGGCAACAAGCTCAACCTTTGTTCCATTTTCCTTTAGTCTTCTTCTCAATTCCTTTAATGCTTTTACTTGTCCGTTCCTATTTTCTACATCCATTGGTCCCTCAATTCTTAGCTTATAAGGAGCAGCTGCTCTTTCCAATTCTTCTAAATACCCTGCCATTTTGTCGCAATCATTGTCAAAGGCTATTCCAATAGTTCCATAAACATCGATATGCATAACAGTTGACTTACTATCATCGGTATTTAACTCGTTAATCCTATCCCTTAACCATGCAACATATTCCTTTAAGTGCTCTCCTTTTTCCCCAAGCTTAGTTTCGACATTATTTATCAAACCATGGGGTAAAACTTCCGCTCCCTTTATAATCATCTTATCAACATTACTATACCTATCATCACCAGATTGTGTAAAGATTGGAATCCTTTCGAATTGAACCTCAGTATTATATTCTTCTTTAATAACTTCTGCCATAGTCATTCTCTTTGCCTTCGCTGCTGCATCAAGTATAGCCTGAGTCACACCATACCTAAGGGCTGTATGAAGTCTTTTACCATCTATCTCCGTTTCATCAACCTCTTCTGCCAAATCTTTAAAGCTATTAAGTTCTTTTCCCTTTAATTTAGGTGTAATGTACTCATTAATAATTGGGATAAAATCCTTCGCTAGGAATAAGGGGTCCCTTCCTCCTGCTCCAGAGTATTGAACTGCTGCACAATCTCCGTAGGCTACCTGCCCATCTTCAAGTACAATCATTACGGATATAGATTCCCCAGCCTGCCTTATACTTGTAAACCCTTCTGTAATTGCTTCACCTATATAGGTAAAACCATCGTGCTTTGCTCCGCCCTTTATCGCCCTCTGATCATCGAAGTAAAATCCTGTTTTTCCCTCTGAACATATCACATCAATAATTTTCATCCTTTAAACCTCCAGACATACAAGTTTATTTCTCTGGTCTTCCTACTAGAACGCCCTTACTAATCGCATAGATATCGTCAACAACCATTTGAAAGCTAACATTCCTCTTTTCATATTTTCCACGGGCTTCTAATAGCTCTCTATTTTGATTTTTAATCGCCTTATTCATCGGAACATTTCCAAACTCTAGATATCTTACTGCTCCATTATTATCCCGAGCCGGAAGTATTTTTCCTGCATTAAACTTACTTGGAGCAAAGGGAATATCTAAAATTCCTGCTTTGAAGGCCTCTACCGTTCCAACTGCAAGATCACCCTTACCAAGCTCAAATACTTTATTCAATATACATTTAGTCTCTTCTTTGATAATTTCTATTTCTAGTTTAAGATCCTTAGACCCCGGGAGCCTCTGACCCCTTAAGAGGTTGAGTACTTGTTTCGTTGCTTTTATCCCTTGAACATTTGCTTCCATCGTAGGAATTCCTACAGCCTCATGTGGAGTTTTAACAATTACCTTAGTTGCTCCTGCAAGGGCTGCTGCCGCTGCACCGGAGGATATAACTCCAAAGGCCTTTGACTCGTCGGCTGGGAATCCTCCCATCCATTGATGAAGAACTGTTGTTAACTCTACTTCATATCCATATTTCTCAAAATACCCTTCAGCTTGGGTCTCTAGTGCCCTTATGGCTGCCACATCTTGAATCAGGTTACCGCATTGACCATAGCCCAAGGTTATATTCTTTACTCCTTGCTCAGCTGCAAGCAACCCTTCTATAATAGCCACTGCATTTGACATACTCGGAGGCACTAAGGTCCCTGTCAAAGGCCCAAAGGGCTCTCTGTTTATCTGCACTCCCATTTCTTCATAAATTCCCGTCAATCTATCACAATACTGCCAGTCAAGTAGCGTCTTTTCTAGACTTACACTTTTAGCATAGGGAATATTGTAGGATATTCCTCCACCTTCATTTGATGTCCATCCACTCGAATGGATAATTTCCGTTAATAACCTTGCATCTGGAGTCCCGTGTCTTGCTTGAAGGGGTCTATCTACAGATTCTAGAACCCTTCTGGAGTTCATTACACCGTGATTTACAACGGGAAATCCATTTAACATAGAGCGATTGGCCTTTATGCTTTCTTCTATTCCAACCTCACATTCGTTGTATCTATTTTGTCTAGTATAACTATCTATAGTAGATGGTAATAGATCCGCACCACCTTCATTCTGAAGATATTGTAGTAATTTTATATGTTCATCAACAAGTGCAACTCCAGCCCTCGGTTGTGTTAGAGTTATTCCTTCATCCTTGGCTTTCTTCAATACTAAGCAGAAATTCTTTTGTTCTGGTAATTTTTTCAAATAATCGACAGCACCTTGAAGGTCTACATCCTTTCCAGTAGGCCAATGTTTCAAAACATCTTCCCTTACTTTAAAAAACTCTTCTTCTGTCCACTTCTTATTTTTAAGATTCATAATAAACCTCCATATTAATTCTCCAGAATTTTTTTTACACTCTTACAAGGTGCTTTTTTAATATTCTTATTGCATGATCAGGATACTTTTCTGCCAATAATCCCATTGCAGAAAGTATATAGGTTTTATCAACCAAAATCTCAGGACTTTTGGGTTTTAATAGGTGAGGATTTTCTTCACAGAACAGCCCTCCATTTAGGATTTTTCTCGGATTACTGCTGTGTGTTAAAACCCCTCCCGTACCGATTAAGTATTTAGTATTCTGAAGGTCCTTTCCCTCCTGTAGATATATAACCCCCATAGGTGAATATTCTTTTTCTATAGCACCAGTATGTCTATCCATTGAAATCTTTGTAGCCGCATATCCTAAAGCTTCATCAAACAGTATTTCATCGTGAGTTTTGGAAACCGTATTTATGTTTTGACTAAGATACTCACATCTCTTTTTAGCATCATACTCCGCACTTTGCATAATATTATTTACTAGTTTAGCCCCCGCTGATTCCCAGAGAGCTAAGGCACTTACCCTCATCCCCAGATCACCTTCAACCGTCCTTTTCTCATAGGGTTCTTCAAGCCCCCTCACCGTTACGTTGGATTTGCTAGGCTCTCCCCTACCGATTGAATGGATATCTGTTGTTGCACCACCAATATCTACTACCAATAAATCTCCTAGACCCTCTTCACGATCAGTTCCATCGGCCAAGACCTTTGCGGCCTTTAGAACAGCCGAAGGAGTAGGCATTAAAATTCCACCGATAAAGTTCTCAATCTTCTCCATTCCCTTAGCCTTTACGATTTCATCCATAAAGAATTGTCTAATGGCCTCCCTTGCAGGCTGAACATCTAGAAGATTCATCTTAGGCATTACATTCTTAGCAATTTTATAGGGAACATTTTCTTTTTTAAAAATATCTTCAACTGCATCAACTGCTTTTTTATTTCCCGCCACAACAACGGGTATATTTTTTATATAGGAGGCAATAAGATTTGCGTTATGTATAATGCAGTCTTTATTTCCACCATCTGTTCCTCCTGCCAGCAAAATCATGTCAGGCCTCATAAGCTCAATCTCTCTAATCTCGCTCACACTTAATTCATAGCTATATGTTCCTAATAGTCTAGCTCCAGCACCTAGGGCTGCTCTTTTTGCCGCCTCCGATGTAAGCTCCGAGACCAACCCAATAGCTACCATCTTTAATCCTCCTGCAGCACTACTACAGGCCAACCTATCAATAAAATTGATATCTACTCTATTTAGTTCCATTTTTAGCATCCTATAGGCCTCATTAAACCCAATCATCAAATCAGTATCAGCAGTAGTTAAGGCCTTTGCAGTTGCTAGAATCCTCTCGTTATCAATATCGACAGCCGTAACCTTTGTATATGTACTGCCTATATCTACAAGTAATATCGCATCCATTCTATCACCTTCTAACCCTATGCAATACCTAGGTCCATTTTCAAATGGTTAATCGATATTTCCGGGGATGTTCCAGGTCCATATACTCTATCAAATCCCATATCTTTAAATCTTTTTTCAACCTCTTCGAAATCTTGCTTTCCTACAACGATGTTGCCTCCGACATATAATAAAATATCATCTAATCCTGCTTCCCTACATTTTTCTCTTAAACCTCTACAATCAATTTCTCCATGGCCGTAAAGTGAAGATACAATGATAGCTTCTGCATTTGTTTCAATGGCTGCATTGATAAAGTCCTCTTGAGGACTTAGTACTCCAATATTTACTACATTAAATCCTGCTTCGCTAAAGGCGAAGTCTAAAATCTTGTTTCCAACTGCATGACAATCTGCTCCTATAACGCCTATTACTATTGTCTTTTTCATCAGCTATCCTCCCTAGATAAAAATTCTACTATCAAGATATTTTTCTTGGTCCATTATCACCAAAATGGATTTTTGGACCAATCCATTTTTATGAATTATAACACATTTATTTATACTTTGCACTATTTTTTATACATATTTTTTGAGTTTTTATTTTAACAATCAAAAATGAAATTCTCATGTCAACTCCTTGCATTTTCAACAACTATACCATTTGAACAACAATATACATTATACTTCATACATTTAGCTTATTGTATATTATTATACAAATTTATAAGTATTTATTAATACTCTTTAATAAATACACACAAAAGTCCAATGGTCCATTTTGTATATTTTATATGTCCAATTTCTATAAACAGGAGGTAAAATTTCATTAAAAATAAAGAAGGAGGAAGCCGTCCTAAAAGACTGCTTCCTCCTTCTTTATTTTATTATCTATCTTCCATAGCTTCTATAATCTTTGTCATTATTGCTTTGACTGAATTTTCATCAAGAATATGATCGAATCTTATTATATCTTTTCCTTCTCCTACAAGCTTCTTTATTTCATCATATCTTCCTGGAGATACTATTATTACATCGGATTCTTCAATAAGTTCTAAAATTTCGTCATTCTCTTTACTAGTTGAATTTTTAATATCTACACCCTTCAATCCAGCTGATTTCAATGCCTGTTCAACCTGCAGACAGAATCTCTTGGATAAACTGATAAGTCCGTATTTTGTTCCTTTCGGATATTTAGCTATTTTCACAATAGTTTCCAGACTAGGATTTACCGCCACACCAAATATTTCTTTATTATCATCTAATAGATTCTTTATTTCATTTACATGACTAAAGGGTGTTATTACTATTCTGTGATCTTCGATCACTTTTTCAATCATTTCATCCCTATCCATTACCTGTGAAATAGTTAAAGGAATCAGATTGAGGTTAGTAATATTACTAAGCTCCCTAGCAAATAATTTAGCTTGCTCAACATTACATTCAATAAATAGAACGCTTACATTCTTCATTATTTCTTCCTTTTCCTTTACCCGTTCTTGTACAAGGTCAAGAAATTCTTCCGTATCTAATCCTATTTCTAAAGCTTGGTCCAGAGCTAAGTCAATTATTTTTAATACCTTGTCCTTTGTAGTCTGATCTTTCCAAATATTTTCTCCTTCAGCCACAAAGGTCCCTTTACCTTGATAGGATATCAAGATTCCTTCCTGCTCCAATATGTTATATGTATTACTAATTGTGTTACGGCTTATATTTAGCTTCTGAGCCAATTCTCTCTCAGTTGGTACCTTATCACCTATTTTGAGTTTACCATTCGTTATCTCATCTATTATTTGGTTTTTCACCTGAAGATAAATAGGAATTCTACTTTTTCTATCTATCTTAATTTTCATTAGAACACCCCGCAATGTGATAATATAAGTATTTGTCCTCTTACTTATATTATCATATTGAGAAAAAATATTTAAATATTTTCCTCAATCTGCACTTATTTTAACTAAAAAGTAATATCTTTAAAACAAAATCTATCCTCCTCCAAATATAGGAAATATTTCAATCACATCCCCATCTCTCACATCATCTTCTTCAGCAGCTAAATCAGAGTTTAGAAGAATTATTCCAACTTCTCCAGGGATTACTTTATACATCTTCAATATATCCTTGACTTTATAATTTTCCTTAAACTCTAATTCTGATATTTCTTTATTGTTATTAAGTCTTTTTAGAATTGAATTAAACTTAATAGTTATCAAGCTTATCACCTCCAAATACAAGATTATTATACCTAGAGTATAGACATTTTAAACTCAAATAAAAACTCAGGACATCGAGCCTCTTCATTTTGGTCAGATTTCTCTTCAAAAACGACCTCAATTACCTACAGCCCTATAGTTATTATTTCTATAATGACCATAGGGCTGTCTTTCATAAAGTGATTATTCTTTTACCTAATGATTTCGATTCGTTTAACTCTCTATATTAAGCTCTAATAACTTACCTTTAGTCGGTACTCCTTCATCGTCCCAGCCCATCATCGAATAGTATATCGATATTGCTTCTTCAAATTCTTCTTTAGAAATATTATTCCCTTCAAGCCTTCCATTTTTTAAGCCTTCAAACAGTCTATCGGGAAGTGTATCGTCTTTTTTGGTAAAGCCTTCTCTTAAATTGAATAACCTTGCCATATTAATGGTCCTTTCACCGGATATCATTAACTCCCAAAGACTTGTTTCCCAGCCCGTTGCAGCCTTTACTAACGCAACAACATCTTCCACTGGCATTGCCCCCCTCGGAACAGGTACAAAATCACAAATACCAGTCATATTAAAGAAACTCCACCACTTTTGAAGATAAACAAAGGCTCTAACCTTTTTCCATGATAGGTCTAACGCATCTATAGGCTCTATTATTCCAAACGGTTTAACACTATCTAAGGTAAAACCTTTTTTACTGAATAGTGTATCATGTCCAATCACCATATGATCTGCCCCGGTTTCACATACAGCATAGCCTATGCCGACGCCCACTTTCCCCCTTGGTTCATGCATAGCCAACTCCTGTCCTTTTACACACAGGACAAATTTTTCGGCACCATTACCTAGCTTTCTTGCAGCAACTTCAGAGCCTTCAGCCAGTAGGTCTCCTATGCCTTCTCTCTTAGCTATCTTTTCAATCATTTCTAAAATACTCTTTTTGTTTCCAAAGGAAAGATCTATACCATCAAGTTCGTTTTGCGAAATAATATTATTCTCATAGCATTCCATGGCGAAGGCGATTGACATGCCTGTACTGATTGTATCTATACCGAATCTATTACAAAGTTCGTTAGCCTTAGCGACAACTTCTAGGTCGTCATTTTCACAGAGGGAACCAAAGGCTGCCACGGTCTCATATTCAGGACCACCATATTTCCCATCAACACTAATATCCTCACCTTGAACTTCTACCTTTCTCTTACACCTTACCGCACAGGCAAAACACCCCACTCTTTTTTTGAGCATTGTATCAACCATTACCTCAGCACTTATCTTATCTGCATTTTGGAACTCTCCGTCATTAAAGTTTCTTGTAGGCAATATTCCTCCCGCGTTATTCCCCATAACACCGGCAGGAGTTCCATATTCATATAAACCTCTTGTCAAAGGATTTTCCATGTAATAACTTAAAAATGATTTGCTTATCTCGCTTATCTTTTCACTATCATGGACAGGAATTTTATTATTCCCCTTCACTACAACGGCTTTTAAGTTCTTAGACCCCATTACTGCACCAAGTCCATTTCGCCCATTTGCATGTTTTAAGCCATTTAAGATACATGCATACTTTACTAGGTTCTCCCCTGCAGGCCCAATTTGAAGAACTTTAACTGATTTATCTCCAAGCTCATCAAATAATAGTTCTTGAGTTTCACCAGTTTCCTTTCCCCAAACATGTCCAGCATCTCTTATTTCTACTTGTTCGTCCTTTATATAAATATATACTGGTTTATCTGCTTTCCCCTCAATAATCAAACCATCAAAGCCTGATTTTTTAAGTTCAGGTCCCCAAAATCCACCGGCTTCCGATTGTCCATATCCACCTGTCAATGGAGATTTTGCTCCAACTGCAAATCTAGGTACACCTGCAACGGGTAACCCCGTTAGAATCCCTGCTGCAATAATAAGCTTATTCTCTTCACCAAGAGGGTCTATGCCCGGCTCTAACTCCTTTAAAAGATAGTGGGCAATAAAACCTTTACCTCCCATGTAGGTTCTATAAAATATATCACTCGGCTCTTCGATTTTTATACTTTCATCAGTAAGATTTATTCTTAATATTTTTCCTAAATATCCACAACTCAAAACCTAAGTCCCCCCTTAACAAATATCTCATATAAATTTAGTATATCATTATTTCAAAAATGTTCTACCATTTAGGTAAATTATTTCTATCAAGTCTATATATAATAGAAGAGGGTGTTTCAGAATGAATTTCTGCGTTATTTGAAATTCATTCTGAAACACCCCAGAGTTGCGCTCATAAGATTCCTTTAAGAGCCAGCCTATTAATTGGTAATCTGACTATAAAGTAAGCTCCTATGAAAAATCACAAGATTTACTGTTGATAAGTTTTTCAATTTCCTCAGCAGGATAAGGCTTGCTAATGTAGTACCCTTGTATTTTATCACATCTCTTTTCTCCAAGAATTTCCAATTGTTCCTTTACTTCTACTCCCTCTGCAACAACTTCTAGCTGCATCTTATGGGCAAGTAGAATAATTCCTTCAACTATTGATTCTTCATTGGCACTCATGCAAATTCCATCTATAAATGACTTATCAATTTTTACCGAATCAATTGGTAAACTCTTTAAGTAATTTAGAGAAGAATAGCCTGTCCCAAAATCATCAATAGCAATCTTTACTCCCATATTTTGTAATCCACTTAATGTTTCGATATTCCAGTCGATATATTTCATAAGCACACTTTCTGTAATTTCAAGTTCAAGGAACTGTGGCTCTAAATTACACTCCTCTAATATTTCTTTGATACTGCACAAAAAGTTTCTTTGTTGCAGTTGTACCGCCGAAACATTTACAGCAATAGAATTGTATGAGTAACCTCTATCCTTCCATTCCTTATTTTGCTTACATGCCGTTCTCAATACCCATTCTCCAATAGGAATTATGAGGCCAGTTTCTTCGGCTATAGGGATAAACTCATTAGGTGGAACAAATCCCCACTCAGGATGGTTCCATCTAATAAGCGCTTCAAAACTACCTATTTTGCCTGTTTTAAGCTCTAATAAAGGCTGATAATAAAGCTCGAATTCATTGTTCTTCAAGGCATTTCTTAGAGCATTGCTAATTTCTGTTTTTCTTAATATCTCAAAGGACATAAGCCTTTGAAAGAATTGGAACTTGTTCTTCCCAGATCCTTTAGCTTTATACATTGCAGTATCTGCATTTTTTAGTATCTCATTTACATCTATTCCATCCTCAGGAAAAACTGCAATTCCAATACTGGCTGTAGTATATATTTGATGTTCTCCAATTATCCAAGGTTTATTAAATATATTTAGGATTTTATTTGCAAGATCAGTGGCGTCATTAGAAGAGCTTATTTCTGACTGCAAAATTAGAAATTCGTCTCCACCAAACCTTGTTACAACTCCTTGTTCTTCAACACATGATTGTAATTCATTTCCTACTTTAATAATTAAATTATCTCCAAATTCATGACCAAGTGTATCATTAATATTCTTAAAATTATCTAGATCAATAAAGAACACTGCACCCTTCCCTAAGTTCTCCTTAGATGCCATTAGTGCATAATTCAGTTTTTCCTCAAATAAAACTCTATTAGGCAGATTGGTCAAAGGATCATAATAGGCCATACTATAAATTTTTTCTTCCCATCTTTTACGATCATTTATATTTTTTATTGTTCCAGCCATACGAACTGGGCTACCATTTTTATCCCATACAGCTATTCCATTGTCAAATGCCCATATGTATGTACCACCACTTTTTCTTATGCGGTACTCAATCCTAAAGTCCTCAATCTCTCTATTTAGGTATCTATCAAGTTCATCCAGTACTCTTTCTCTATCTTCAGGATGTATACGATTCTTCCAGGACTCATAAAAGTTAGAGACATTCTCATCATCACCATAATCCATCATACGTTTCCAACTTTTTGAATGATAAATGTCATTATTCTTTATATCCCAATCATATATACCATCTAAAGAGGCAGAGATTACTAGTTCGTATCTTTGTTCACTTTTTCTAAGTAACTCACCGTTTATCTGCAGCTCATCAAATTGTGCTCTCAATTCTTCCTCTGTAGCGGTAAGCTGTTGATATACAGCAGAAAGTTCTTCATAACTGTCCTGTAAATCCTGCTCCATTATTTTATGCTCAGTTATATCCTTGGCTATCTCAGAAAATCCAATTATCTCTTCATTTCTATCTCTTATAGGAGATATTGTTGTAGATACATGAATCTCCTCTTTATCCTTGCGAATTCGCTCTGTTTCAAAGTAGTTAACCGTTTTACCACATCTTACACTATCTAAAGTTTCAACGGTCTCAGCCAGCTTGTTTTCAGGAATAAGCTGCGACACATTTTTTCCTTTGATTTCTTTTTCCTTATAACCGTAAATTTTTTCTGCACCGGCATTCCAAGTGATAATATTTCCATCTAAATCCAATCCTAAAATAGCGTCACTTGATGATTCAATTATTGCAGCTAATTTTGATAAATCTTCTTCTATAATTTTTCTATTTTCAATCTCTTCTCTTAAGTTCCTCTGCAGTATTGTTAGATCATTTATATTTCTATCTTTCAATACAATCTTATGTTCCATATAGAACAAGGTAACGAATATTGTTCCTCCTAATAAACTAAAGAGTACAACATGTAGCATTATTTTCGCTCTATAATTAGAACGCAATCCAACATCTATTGTCCAGTAATTGTCTTCAATTTTCACCTTATCTTCATATATATATCCTCTTTGCTCATTACCAATTTTATAAAACGCTTTACCAGAGGAATCATATATTGATATATCATATTTTTCTCGTAGCTCTTCACTTATTGTGTGGCTTAAAAATTTGTTTAGGTCTATAATAGCAACGAAGAAACCATCAAATTCATTATTACGAAAAATAGGATATCTCATAACTACTCCTAGTGTCTTATACTCTAGAAATTTTAGTTCGTAGGGGTTATTTATAGTAACTTTTCTATTTTGAATAGCTTCATCAACTGCATTCTTTGTTTCGGGCCTATTTTTTAATGATTTACCTAATGTCCCTTCATTTCCCTTCAAAGGATATACCATATCTGTTACAGTTTCTTTATTCTTGTGCTGCAAATATAATATATCAGGAAATTTTTGTATATAATATTGGGCTAGGCGGTTAAACTTATCTTCACTAATACTATTATCTAAATAAAAGTTATAACCAAGGGCCATTAATACTTCAGAATTGCCTTCTATGTTTTGTTCCAATTCGTTTGTTAAATCCTTTCCAATAGAGTTAATCTCTTTTTCAACCTCTAGTATTTGGCTTTTATAAAACAATATTTGAAGACAAACAAAGACTATTGCTACTACTATAATTTGCAACAAAATATTTTTATGTTTTCTATTAAAACCCTTCTTAAAGATTTTGTTTAACATTATATGTAATCACCACCTGAAGACCTTTTATGCATTTAATTAGACAAGCCTATTTTATAATTTCGACAATTATTTTTATCTTCCTTCATTTTATACTATTTTAAGACATTTTTTTGTAAATAAGCCAAAAAGTAATTATAGTTCGAAGTATGTTTAATGATCATATTAACGATTTATACCCATTTACTATTATTTATTAACACTTTTATCCCGGTATCATCTTCCCATCATTTCAAATACTCCATGCCAACATTATAAATATATTAGAAAAATATCTTTATAGAAATTATTTACTTCGATAACAAAGAGGCTAATTTCAAGAACTTCACTTAAAAATCATATCCATTACGAAGAAAAGTGAAATTTCTTAAGGTCCTCTAGCATATACTTTATATAACTATTGTGCCGAGAAGCAATGTCACCGTGAAACATTGCATTTAGGTACAAGTTGTATTCTTAAAAAAACAGTGAAGGCGAAACGGGTGATAATTTATGTTAAAACAAAAAAAACATAGGAATCTTCTACCAGATAATAGACTCAGGTATGTTTTAATTTTACTATTTTCATTATTTCTTTCTACAATACCTGAATACATTTTTAGAGGCAGCCTA
Source organism: Wukongibacter baidiensis (assembly GCF_050888315.1). Lineage (NCBI taxonomy): Bacteria > Bacillati > Bacillota > Clostridia > Peptostreptococcales > Caminicellaceae > Wukongibacter > Wukongibacter baidiensis. The sequence continues at coordinate 5,577,593 of NZ_CP138202.1, read as the reverse complement.
GTTAATACTATCACTTGGTTATTCTCTAATCCAATTCCTTTTCTTTCAGGTTTTCTTATAGTTTCATCCATTGTCTTTATATTAACCTCAATATTCAACAATTATCGTGTGGGCCTCTCACTCACTAGTACTTTTGTAATACTTTTTTCAGTTATAAATCGTGTAAAATTTGATTTCAGAGGGCTTCCTCTTATTCCTGATGATTTCTATTTAAATGATGAAATATTTACGATTCTAGAGGTTGTACTAACTCCTAAGTTCATCAAGCTAATAAGTTTATCCATAATTAGCATAGCATTTATAATATTACTTATTATGAACCTACCTAAATTCAAATTTGGAACTAAGGATAGATTGATATCCTTTATGATCTCTGCAACCCTTCTATTTAGTTTTGTAAATATAGACATTTTCAAAAACGATTCTTTAGCTATAGAGAATATTAACACCAGCACCAATAGTTTTATTCATTATTTTGTATCAAATATTAATAATAAATCAATCGGTCTATCTTTGGAATATATAATGAGTGACATTAAAACCTTGAAAAGCGATGAAATAGATCATTCTAGAAGTAATAATATACAACCAAATATAGTTGTCATTATGAGTGAGGCTTTTTGGGATCCAAGTGTAATGAAGGAAGTAAAGTTTAGCAGTCCCCCCACTCCAAATATTAATAAGTTAAAACCCACAAGTATATATGGCTATTTAGAGTCACCAACCTTTGGTGGTGGTACTGCAAATACAGAGTTCGAATTACTTACAGGCAATTCTATTCATTTTTTCAACTCCGGATATATGGTTTATCCGAATGAAATAAAGGAACCTATAATTGCTCTGCCTAGTATTTTAAAAAATCAAGGATATACTTGTAAAGCTATTCACCCCTTTAAAAACTGGTATTGGAATCGTAGGGAAGTCTATAAACACATGGGATTTGACGAGTACATAAGCGAAGAATATCTTGTCGATCCAATATATAAGGGATTTTTCATTTCTGATGAATATGTCACAGATCTAATTATAAAAGAATTAGAAGCTTCAAATGATCCTACTTTTATCTTTGCGGTGACAATGCAAAATCATGGTCCCTACGATGATAATAGGTATAATGGCCATACGAAAGATATAGATATCTCCGCCAAGGTTAGTTCAGAATCACTCCAGATATTACAAACATATACCCAAGGGGTATATGATGCTGACAAAGCCCTCGGAAAATTAATTGATTATTGCAACGGACTTTCTAAACCAACAATAGTATTGTTCTTTGGTGATCATTTACCGGTTCTTGGGAAAAACTATAAAGTTTATAGGGAAACTGACTTCATTCAAAAGGATAGCGTTAATCATGATAACACAATTAAATTGACCTCTGTTCCCTTTGTATTATGGTCAAATTACAAAACAAAATCCCATGACCTAGGCCTTCTAAATACATCATTTATGGGTCCGTATTTATTAGAATATGCAGGGTTAAAAATGCCTAACTACTTTAAGTTCCTCCAGAGTTTTTCAAAACAAGTTCCTGTGATTAGCAGACCCTATGCCATTGATAAAGAAGAAAACATAATCGAATCAGATGACGAGAAATATATCGCCTATAATAATGATTACCTTTTAGTCCAGCAAAACATTCTATATGAGGATAAGGTTTTTGAAGATAATTATAGCAAATGGATAGTTAAAGAGAATCCAAAATACAACTCAGGCTTAAATAAAATATCTATTAACGACGTAACAATTCAAAACAATAGTATTATCATTAGAGGTAATAATTTTTATCCAAAATCCCTGTTATTAATCGATGGCAAGCACTATAGATATCAATATATAAATCATAATGAAATTCATCTAAGAAAAAGAATCTTAAAATCAGGTTCTAAGCTTGAAATTAAATTATTTGATTCTAAAAACAACCTATTGGCCAAGTCAAATACTTATATATACTAGATACTCTAAAATTAGTATATTACTAAAATTATGTTTTTAACTTCTAAATAATTGGGTAGAATTATAAGGAGTAGAAAAATAAGGAGGTATCTCATGAAGAAGGAAGTTGTTATATATACCTTTGACACCTGCCCATACTGCATTAGAGCTAAAAGGTTATTGAATAATAAAGGTGTCAATTTCAAAGAGATAGATATTACAAATAGAAGAGAAGTATTAAGCGAATTAAAAGAAAAGACCGACTGTTCTACAGTTCCTCAAGTTTTCGTAAATGATAAGTTTATTGGAGGCTGTGATGATATTGTAGGCTTGCATAAAAGAGGAGAATTTGATGATATTTTCTTAAAATAAGATGTGAATAAAAGGAATCCTGTCTCTATCAACGAGTAGGATTCCTTTCTATAGAGAGTTCCAAGTAAATCTTAATTTATACAAATCAATATATCCGATGTTTCTGGGGAGTTTTGATTTGTATAAATTATAGTTTTGACTGGAATCTCTATATTTCTAAAATTTTGTTTTGTTCAACGTCAATTCTGCTTCTTTTATTAATTCTTCAACTATAGCTTTAGCTGGCTCTATCTCATCTAAAAGATTTAAGCTCTGTCCTACCTGTACTAATCCATTTTCTATATCCCCATCAATAGAAGCCAGTTTACTAGTTCCAGTAGCAAGCTTATCAAGACTTTCCTGTGGTGCTCCTTGTATTTCAAGCTCTAGGTATTTATTAGTAAAAGTATTTCTAATTCCTCTAACACCGTGACCTCTACTATAACCTGTAACAATAGAGTCCGTATCCTGAGCTTCAATTATCCTCTGCTTTGCCTTAGGATGCATTATGCATTCATCAGCTAATAAAAATTTCGAACCCATTTGAACTCCTTGTGCTCCCATTATAAGCGCTGCTGCAATACCTCTTCCATCAACGATTCCACCAGCAACTATTACAGGAATAGAGATCTCGGGTATAACATTTGTCATTAAAGCCATAGTTGTTAATTTCCCAATGTGTCCGCCCGCTTCCATGCCTTCAATGATTACAGCATCGGCACCAGCTTTTTCTACCCTTTTTGCAAGTTTTGTATTTGGCACTACTGGAATCACTTTTATGCCAGCATCGTGAAGCTTCTCAAAATACGGTAATGGGTTTCCAGCACCTAGGGTTACAAAATCAACTTTTTCTTCACATATTACATCTACTATTTCATCTTTGTTCTGGGCCATCATCACAACGTTTACTCCAAAAGGCTTATCGGTTAATTCTTTTGTCCTTTGTATCTCTTTCCTTACCCATTCTGCACTTCTACCTCCGCTGGCTATGATTCCTGCTGCTCCAGCATTTGAAACTGCACTCACTAGATTTGATTCTGAAACCCAAACCATAGCCCCTTGAATAATTGGATATTTAATATTTAGTAATTCAGTTAATCTTGTATTCAAATTAATCAACCTCCCTATATAATTACTATTAGCTAATTTCATATTAGCATACATAATTATAGATTAAAAATATTATTCTTTTATAATATAATAGTTTTAATCTATAATATTAAGAAATATAGCCAATAAAGAAAGACCAGATTTTCTGGTCTACCTTTCTATTACAATATCTACTTGTTGTACTTTTGATGGTATCTATATAGCATTGTCCAAAACTGTTCTCTAGTAACTAAGCCTTTTGGATTCGTTCCATCTGAAATTCCTTCATTCATAACCCAATTTTGTGCTTCTTTAGCCCATTCTGATATCTCTGAATTTGGATCTACTGGCAATTTTCCAGCTTTTAAATCTTTCAATGTTAACCCCCCTGTCCATTGAAAATGGGGATAATCTTTAAAGCTCCTCCAATTCCCTCCCCATTCTAGTCCTAAAGCAACTCCAATTGCTCCAACTTTTTTAAACAAATCATATCTATCCCATAATGCCTTTCCTTTTTCAACTGGAACAATATCAAATGCCAATCCATAGTTATGGATTGAGTCTCCAGGTTTTGCATTAGTAACAATTTGCCCCGGTGTAGTTCTCCCCTGATTGTATAGCTCTTGCTGTCTTTCTTTGGTCCTAAATGTTTCGGTAACTATTATTTCTACTCCATTTTCTTTACTCTTTCTTATTAATTCTCCTGCCAACGCCCCTACATAGGAATGTAGCCTATCTAAATCTTTAATGACTTTACTCACCTCTTCGTCACCTTCTTTTATCATATATTTATTCACATCTATCTCCTTTGGCAGTGGTAAAATAAATAGTCCATATCCATGATATTCATCGTATCCAATCTCACCTAAATCCAGACAATGATCTTGAACAAATATATATATTTCATCTTGATATAGAGTTCTTCCTGCTTTTTCCTTAAAAAATTGTTGAACCAAGGCGAGCATTGCCGCAAACATTGGAGAACTGAAGCTTGTGCCTTGAACAGGGAATACCCTTTCCTTTTCCTTTGCATTATGAATGAATAAATTCGAGAATGAACTAAAGTCCAAGGCTTTACCAGTACTTGAGTAAGTAGGTCTTTCAATCTTATAGTTTTTGCTTTTTAAGTGTACTGCTGCTACACTTATCCATACATTGCTTTTAGCAAAACCTTTAGTACCCTTTTCACCATCATTTCCACCACTAGTTACAAATACAGTTCCATATTCTTGTACTTTAAATATTTCTCTGTTCAATTTTTTGTTATCTACTCCACCTAAACTTGCATTAATAATGTGAATACCCTCTTTTATTGCAAATTTAAGTGTCTCGTTAATTAGACTACCTGAGGTATCTGTTCCACTTGCATTTATACCGGAAGGCAGCATATAAAGCTCAGAGTCAGGCGCTACTTGATGAATCACATCAAGGACCTTTTGTCCATGACTGTTCATTTTGGCATTCTCTCCTATATTAAATGGATCCCTAAGCATACCATCAAAGATCCATAGGTCAGATATACATGATTCAATTTCCGCTATTTTTATACCTTTTCCTGTGTAGCCTAATTCATGCCATTTAGTGATATTACATATCTCGAATTCTTTAAGATTCTCTTTTATATATCTCATGTCCAGCTACCTCCTCAATTCATTGTATGAATTCAGCTTGCAATTTGGACACCTTTAACATATTATATTACATAAAAAATGGGCTGTCTCATAAAGGTTTTTTATGAGACACCCTCTTTCTCAAACTTTTACTTAACACCTTTTCTTATTTTTTCCGCCATTTCATTTGGTAAATCACTATCCTCTATTGCTTTTGCTACTGCTTCATAATCATACTCTAACTTTACCATTTCAGTCTCAATATTATTGTCAGTAATATCAATTATCATATATGTTATATCTGGACTACCATCTTTTGGTCTCCCCACAGTCCCTGAGTTTATCATATGTATTCCATTAACTATTTCATGATAGGCTTTATGAGTATGTCCACAAGCCATAACATCTACATCAATAATTTCTCCTATTTCATCTAGCTCAGTTGAACCTTCATATAAGTACTCATTATTTCTTCTCGGACTCCCGTGAACTAATAACACTTTCCTTCCTTCCACTTCAACCTCAATTTTTTCAGGTAAGCTTTCTAGCCACTTTATATTTTCTTTGCTAATGTTATCTTGAGTCCAAATCAATATTTGCTCTTTAATAGACAAATTGCCTATTTCATCATTTGCTAAACTTGATCTGTTAGAATCCTTAGTCACTTTCTCATCATAATTTCCTTGAACAGTCGGTATCCCTTTCTCCTTCATCACATCAATAACTTCATTTGGAAAAGGCCCGTAGCCTACTAAGTCTCCTAAACAATACATACTGTCAATGTTTCTATTTTCTATATCCAATAGAACTTCCCTTAAGGCTATTAAATTGCCATGAATATCTGATATTAACGCTATTTTCATCTCATACCTCTTTCCTTTTATTGATTAAATGCCTTATTTTCATAATAATATCATCAAATATAATTTTACTAAATATTAAAGGAGATTCATATATGAATATTAATTTCCAAAACAAAATATTTGATACATGAATTGTCTTTTGCTTAATAGAATAAAGCGTTGAATGACATTAGTAGATAGATTTTGACAAGTAGGTTTAGAATTATTTCACATTTATAATAGCCCCATAAATGAAAAACAGAAAATCTTTTAGAGATTTTCCGACGAATAATTTTTTATAGTATTTTCAGTAAAATTAGTATTATCTCTGACTAGAATACCTACTTTTTGGAATCTATTTTAGTGTCAATATATTTCTCCATATATCTTTTAGCACTTTCTTTGTCATTTCCAAATTGAAAATAATTAGTTCCATTAATACGAATTATAGCTTTATATTTATTTTCTTTATGCTCGTGTCGTTGAATATAGTACCGCATCCCTCTATACGTAAACTCTTCCATAACCCACCAACCCTCTAATATATTATTTTCATTCTTCTTCATGATATTACTATATATAGTTAATCGTGATAGTATTTCAAGAGAAAGAGATATGCTTTATTTTATACTTCTATCGATTTTACAATTGATTTCAGAAGAAATTACATGGAGGTAATACTAGCAAATTATAATATTAAGAATAAGTTCTTTTCATTAAATCTCTATTTTGTAACCATACAACATACTCCGAATATAATGATAGTATAGGCAAAATTCTATTATTAGAGATTGTGGAGGGATTTTAATGAAAAAGTTTAAGGCTATTTCATTGTTACTGTCTATAGTTCTGGTGGTATCTATAGCTTTAGCAGGATGTGGCGAAAAGGAATTGACAAAGGTTACTGTGGCAGAGGTAACCCACTCAGTGTTCTATGCTCCTCAATATGTTGCTTTAACAGAGGGCTTCTTTGAGGAAGAAGGCCTTGATGTGGAGTTCATGAACACTAAGGGTGCAGACAAAACTATGACTGCATTATTGTCTGATCAAGCAGATATAGGTTTTATGGGCCCAGAAGCCTCCGTATACGTTTATAACCAAGGTAAGGAAGACTATGCAATAAACTTTGCCCAGCTTACGCAAAGAGACGGATCATTTTTAATGGGTAGAGAAAAAATTGATAACTTTGACTTCAATACCCTTAAAGGAAAAACTATTATCGGTGGTAGAAAAGGCGGTATGCCTGAAATGACTTTGGAGTACGTTCTTAGAAAGCATGGCTTAGAACCAGGAAAAGACGTTACAGTTCGGACTGATATTCAGTTTTCTGTAATGGCTGGAGCCTTTAAGGGAGGCGAAGGAGACTTCGTTACTCTCTTCGAACCTACAGCAACAATGATGGAAAAAGAAGGCGCTGGTTATATTGTAGCTTCTATAGGTAAGGAAGGCGGATACATTCCTTATACTTGCTACTCAGCTAAGAAAAGCTATATCGAAAAGAAGCCAGAGATAATCCAGGCATTTACAAATGGAGTTTATAAAGGCATGAAATGGGTCGAAAGTCATAGTGCTGAAGAGATCGCAAAATCTCTACAACCTCATTTTCCTGATGCCGACTTAGAAGTTTTAGTTTCTCTAGTTGAGAGATACAAGGCTCAGGATACTTGGAAGCCTGACTTGATTTTGACCGAAGATGGACTTAATCATATGATGGATATTATAGATCAGGCAATAGGACTTGAAAAAAGAGCACCTTACGCAGAAATAGTTACTACTGAATTTGCGGAAAAAGCTATGAAAAAATAGATAATTTGAATTCAAACTCCTCCTTGACCAAATACTACAAGGAGGAGTTTTATTGAGGCCATTTTTCAAAAAAATCTGACCAAAACGAAAGGATTTAATATCTTTGAGTTCTTATTTTACCTTGAGAAATGAAGAATTTCATATTACATTAAATCCCTTATAACCTTCATATTGTCTTCTTATTTAAAAGCCATCTCTCAATATTACAAAAAAATTCATTTATTTTAATTTCTTCGCCTTATTTTACTATGTTTCGACATCCCTCTTGATTTATAATAGTGTATAAAATAATCAATATGTATGAATTATTTTTTAAAATTGCAATATAAACTCTATTATATAATTAAAGGAGGTCTTTTTAATGAAGTCAACTGGATACATTAACAAACTAGATAAAGTTGGACGTATTGAACTCCCCAAGTCATTGAGACAGGAATTATCTATCGGATATCAAGTACCTTTAGAAATATTTGCTGATTCTACTTCTATTGTCCTTATGGAGTATAGAGAGTATTGTTCAATCTGCGATAATGCACACGACTTAAAGAGCTTTAAGGAAAAACATATTTGCCAAGATTGCATAAATGAAATTATAAGCCTTTAGAATATAAAAGTGGGATGTTTCAGAAATTTATCATTATGATTCATCCCATTTTTGGTTCTTTACAGAAGAGGACTCTAACCATAACGTAAGGCTTCGATACCACTGAGTTTTTTAATATTTCCAACGATATCTGTGTTGTTCTCTCTATTCTTCTCCCCATCCAATAATTATCTCCTTTGTTGCTGACATTATCTCTATTGGACCCCCAATTAGTTTTAGAGTCATTTCATAGTCTCCTGTTTCTTCAGGTACACTTATATTTTTAATATCTTTTAATTTATCAAAGTTTTGTCTTTCAATTTTATCTCCCTTTTTAAACTCTATAATTCCTTCAACCACTTCATTAAGTGGTTCATTAATATTGATTAGAATATTTCCATAACCATCACGAAATCTAAATATTGGCTTAATTTTTCTATTTAACTCAATGCCCGGTTGGAATTTAGTCTCTTCACCCTCAATCTTAGCTTGTAAATCCAAATTAAAGTTTAGCTTTGTATCGCTCTCTACCTCTAAATATTTACCTAATGTATAATTCCAGCCTTGATTTCTTATATGTATATAAATATCTTGCTTACCCTTCGAAACACACAATCCATCAAACTCTGCTATTTTTTTTACCGAAGAACTACTTAAACTTGTTAGCTTTGAAAACTCACCTTCTTTATGGGAAGAGCTGAGCAAAACCAGCTTTGCATCATCATACTCACCATAGTCAATTTCTATCTTCAGTTTGGCTACATCATTTCTATTGAATTCAATTAGACTATAATCATTTTCAATAACAACATTTTCCTTATAAAAAATATATACATTCTCATTATCATGTGCGTTGACTTGAATGTCATATCTCCCATAGGGTAAATCTATATTATTGTTGAAGGCACCCGTATAGACACTTTTTAAATTCTTTTCACCAGTATCATGATGTACTAAGATATCATCCACTTTATAATTGTCTTTCGCAAATGGTATGGATACCTGTAGTTTACCGTACTTGTTTTTATTATAATTGATCGTAATACTTTTTCCCATATCTTCTTTAGTCACTTTTGTAGTATACAGACGCTCCCTAAAATTGATATATACATAATATTCATTAGCCCTATTCCAATTAAGATTCTTTAAAGAAATAATTGTCCTTTTTTTAGATTCACTTCCTTCATATTTTATATCTCGGTATTTAATGTGCCTGTCATTTCTTTTGTAGTAAACACTTACAAAATCTATATCACCATCGGGTTTACTCAATACCTCCTCAACAATTAGTTTTATCTCTTCATCATTTGATGTATATGTCTCTATTTCCTTATCTGCACTGCAAGCCACCAATAAAAATAGAGAAACAAATAGACATAAACCTAACAAAACTTCTATCCTTTTTCTTCTCATCACAAACGCCCCCATTAGCTCTTCCTCTTTAAACAGTTCAATATTAAAGCTAGTTTCTTAGCTTTATTAACTTTAGACAAATTTTGTATAGTTCCTTTGACTATTTTTGTCGATTTTATAATTTTTTATAGATAAACAACATTAACATTCAAAATAAATTTTAAAGAAAATAATGAACGCTTCTACATTTTTTCTTTGAAATTTATTAAACCTTGAAGTTGTTTATATTTAGTTAAAATAAAAAAAACCTTAAGCAATAGCTTTTGCTATGCCAAGGGATTTTTTATTAAACATCAAATATAGAAAATGTATACTTCTTTCTTTCATAATATTTAGTACTTTTCGTAGTGTACTCTCTCTTCATCAAATCGGTCAATCATCTTATTTTCCTGCCCCTTTGGATAACCAATTGGAACGACACAATATGGCATGATATTCTCAGAAAGATTAAATAATCTATTTACATAATCCATTCGCTCCTCTAGAGGTGCCACACCTAACCAAACTGCTCCCAAATCTAATTCCACCGCTTGCAAAAGTAAGTTCTGAGTAGCTGCACCCATATCTTGCTCCCAGTTTTCGGGATATTTCATATAATCCTTATTCCCTAACAAAACAATTGCCAAAGGCGCCTCAGCGACCATTCCAGCATAAGGACTCATCATCGATAGATTTTTTAACATTTCTTTATTCTGTACAACTATAAATTCCCAAGGCTGCTGATTTCCTGCAGATGGTGCCTGCATTGCTGCCTTTAAAAGCAGCTCTATCTTTTCCTTTTCTACAGTTCTACTTTCATATTTTCTTATACTTCTTCTTTTAAAAATTGCATCCATTATTAGTTCCCTCCAATATAGTATTTTATTGATATACAAAGATATGCTTTTATTACCATGCATCTATGGCAATCCTATCAAATATTAACGAATAAAGTTTGTGAATACTTTTTCTTCCGCTTCTGCTACCTCAGCTTTACCCTTTCCATTTTCAGCTAATTTCATAAGCCACGCCATATTTTTACCAAGTACTTTCATAATCTGTACCCCTTCTTCATCTTGCAATGCCTCTCCAGGATTAGTTCCATGAATAACGTTCCAATAATTTGAAGTTGGCATTATCATCTCTGAATAATTGATATACTGGTTTAGTTGATTAAATGTTGGTATTCCACCGGAACGTCTTACAGCAACAACAGATGCTCCAACCTTGTGCCTTAACATTCTATCATTAACACCCGCAACTAGAAATGCTCTATCTAAGAAGGATTTCATAGTTCCGGCAACACCTGAATAATATACGGGAGATCCTATAACTATGCCATCGGCTTCTTTCATTTTTTGAATCCAATCATTAACCTCATCATCTTGAATTGCACATCTTTCGTCTTTATTTGCTGAACATTGATAACATGCGACGCATCCCCTAATTCTTTTATTACCAACATGCACTATTTCAGTTTTTATACCTTCCTTCTCCAGTTCATTCATGACCATCTTTATAGCATAGTAAGTATTTCCTTCTTTCCTAGGGCTTCCATTAAAAGCTACTACCTTCATATATCCTCCTCCTAATTATTAAATTTAACACCTACCTTGTTAAATATATTCTGCATCTTATATATTAGTTCTAATCTTTTAATTAAAATTATATTTAATATTAGGATCTATAGCAAGTATGCACTTTTTAGTAAGATAACTTACTTTTAGGTAAGATTTTTGAAAATTATAGGTTTAAACCTGGATTAAGGAATATTATTATATATAGATATTCTTTGTCTATTTGATGATTATTTATCAAACTGATATAATTACAACATATATTATCAAGTAAGCAGGTGTGTAAATGTTAGAGTATAATAATAAAAAATATGTATGTCATTTAGATCTTGGAATGGACATGATACGCGGCAAATGGAAGTCTGTCATCATCTGCCACCTCAACGGAGGCCCCAAAAGATTTCTTGAACTACAGCGAATGACCTGTGGCATAAGTCAAAAAGTATTGAATGAAAAGCTAAAGCAATTAGAGGATGATGGCCTAGTATTTAAAACCACCTATCCCGAAGTTCCTCCAAGGGTAGAGTTTGAGCTTACTGAAATGGGTAAAGAAATTTTTCCGGCTTTAGATATACTGGAAAAATGGTCAGTTAAGTATTTTACAAAGTTAGATAAATAGTTGTTTTTATTCATAACCAAATAAGTCGATTAGGGTTTAATCTTACACCTTAGTCGACTTATTTTCTATTATTTAGAGATCTATCCCCATATTTACATAGGCATCCATATCTTCTTTAGATTCACAAAATATCTCGTTAGCTTAATAATTTTACTTAAAATATCTAATGTAATCGAGAAAACTTTAAAAAATTTCAAATTGGGGGTTTACATTTCTATCACTAAATTCGTCTTTTATATATGAGAGATGCTTAACCGGTTAAACTTTCTCAGTAAAAGTAAAAAAGATATTGGAGATATTAAAAACCATATTTTATAAAATTAAAAGGAGATTGATATTATGAATATAAGAGATGCAATTGTCTGTATAGACCCAGGTCATGGAGGTTCAGACCCTGGAGCTACTTATAACGGCTTAGAAGAAAAAGAATTAGCTTTAAAAATAAGTAAGTATGCTGAAGAAAGATTAAAGAGTTTTGGGGCAAGCGTAAAATTAACTCGTACTTCTGATACTTATCTATCTTTAAGTAAAAGAACTCAAATATCCAACGATTTTCATTCCGATGTTTTTGTGAGCGTTCATATAAACGCAACTCCAAGTGGAACCGGAATCGAAACTTGGGTACACGACAATGCTTCACATTATGCTGTTGACCTTGCTAATAATGTTCAAAATGAACTTATCTACAAAACACGTGTGTACAACAGAAAGGTAAAGAAGTGTCCAAGTCAAAGAATTATCAATGGTAAACCTACAAATATTTATGTTGTTGATCCTAGTAATATTAATGCATGGGCTATACTGACTGAAAATCTGTTCATTGACAATGAAAATGATCATGCAAAGTTACAGGATGAAGAGTTTCTTAAAAAGTTAGGATATGCCATTGCAGGCGGAGTTTACGACTTCATAAACAACTTACCTTTTGAAAAAGTCTAGAAAAAGGCTTTATAAGTTCTGGTATTACATCAAAGGAATAGATTCATGACGATGATGGAATTTTTCATATAATAACAACAAGAACCACCTTTAGATTAATGGTCATACACCAACGCTATCAATAAAGGTGGTTCTTTTTGTATCTATAACTAATAATGAAATTTTTCTTAAATATAGCAAATATGGTTACTTTTATTGTTGTGCTATTCCAACTAGTTTCCATTCCCCATTTTCTAAACGATATTCGAACTCTTCTTCTTGAATAGGAAAAGCAATTCCATTTTCTATTTTCATTATTGAGTATCCAATGTAAAATAAATTCGACTCGTCTTCCCAATTCCAATATGTTTGCAGTCTATTTTCACTAATAGCTGATGAAAACAAGTACTCATATTGCTTAGAAGAGATTTTATCATCTGCACAAGCAGTCTCTTTAGATAAATATTTTTCTAAGACCTCAATGTCTTTATTTTTCATAGCATGTATAATCTCAAAACTCTTTTTATTTAATAACTGTCTTATCTCAAGCTCCTTACGATATTTTTCATTTATAGCATTTAATTCTTTCTTTAATGCCTCATTTTCTTGTTCGAATGCATTAATTTTAGCAGTTTCACTAGAACAACCACTTAATACACTTAACATTAAAGCTCCAACACATAATAATGATAAAAATTTTTTCATACTTGTAACCATCCCCTTCCCTTTGCTTAACACATAAAGCATAATGGATAATAAGCTTAAAAAAGTTATTTAGCATTCATGCTTATAGAGGTCACAGTTAATATGCTTAACTGATTAAATTCTCTCATAGGTATACCGCCAGCATATCCGACAATGCTGGCGGTATCATTCATAGTAAAAAATCTTTATTCAAATACAAACCACACTCTACTAATCAGATCCCTTTCAATCTCGTATATAGCTACAGCCTTAACAATTTCATTTTCCTTCAATCCCGTTACAAATTCATGATCAATTACCTTATTTCCTATTACAATTCTATTTTCTACATCGGCATGTACCTTATATATATCAAATCTTTCAGTGTACTTCTTCTTTAGTTCATCATGCCCCTTTAACATAATTGAATTATCTTCTAAGTTAATTATCTCTATCTCAGAACTATAAGTTGACACGAAGCCCTCAATATCATGAGAATTATAATATTCTAATTGTTTTTGTACTAAATCTTCTGGTTTCATTTCTTTCCCCCATTTTCAACATATCTATTCAACTCGGTCTATCATGAGTTCTTCATATGAACATATTCCATTATCAAGAGCTTCCTGTCTTAATACTAGGTAAAGTTGTGCCTTTGTGGAATTATCATACGGTAAAACAAAGAGTGTTCCTATTACTAGTGCCAACACACCTAATATGTACCAGCCAAGGAAAGATAAATCTAGTATAAACATATCAAGTTTTTGCCCTCTAGTCATTTCATTACTTAATTCTACTGCTCTTTTATGTCCAATATGGGGATTATCTGTTAAGATATAGGGCACCATTCTATATGCATATGATTTCACAATACCTGGGATAATAAGTAACAAGGTCCAAAGAAATACTAGCACTCCTTTATAAAGCATAGCTTTTATAATGTTCATATACCTTCCATTTTTAAATGCATATCCAACATTATCCATATTTTCATCGTCCTGTGCAGCCCTAACAAAGTAGCGTCTGCCGCCAACTTCCAAGTGGTAACCTAAAAATACTCGAAAAGCTATACCTCCTAGAGCCATAATAATTATAATAACAGAGGCTATGGCTAGAATTTCACCTCCAAATTCTGATGATTCCCCGAATCTTGCAAAGTCTGAACGACCAAAATTAAAATTAAATGATCTATTACCTTCACCACTAAAAAATGCAATAAGAAGACTCACTAAAAATGCCTTCCAATAGGATTTCTTTAATACTTCCTTTGCTCTGGTCTTAAGTTCACTTCTGGTCCACATGTAAATTCCTCCTAAATCAAAATTGACAAATATTATTATACTTTCATACATTTAATCCCAATAAATGTAATTCTTCCTAAAGTTCAATTTTCCTTTAATAAATCATCGCAAGTTTCGACAAGACCCTTATAAAAAATATCTGCCTTTTCTCTTATTTACCAATTATGAATAAAAACTCTCTATTTTTTCTTCCTATATATTCCATAGTCTCAGATTCCCCATGTCCAGGATAGATTTTAATTTTATCTTCCCACTTACTCACCTTATTTATAAGTGTACTTTTCATTTTGCTCTCATTTCCACCTTCTAAATCCCATCGCCCAACTCCATCTGCAAAAATCGTATCTCCTGTAAATATAATATCTTCATTTTTAACCTTAAGACAGATACTGCCCGGTGTGTGTCCTGGAGTATGTATGACTCTTAAGCCTACATTACCTACTTTGATTACAGATTTATCTAATAACACTTTATCAGCAATAATAGAGATCGGCTTTTTAAGACCTTTCTTAGAAAGATTTATCTTAGGATCCTTAAGTCCCTTTGCATCATTTTTATGAATAGCTACACTACATCTATATAGTTCTTTCAATTCCTCTACTGCACGTATATGATCATAGTGACAATGGGTTAACAAGATTTCCCTAGGCATCAATCTATTCTTATCTATAAAACTAATAATTTTTTTAGAATTATGTCCTGGATCAATAATTATTGCCTCAAGTGTATCCTCATCATATACAACATAACAATTGGTATCTATATCTACGACTAATCTCTCAAACTTCATGCTATCCTCCATTTTTTCAATAAGGTTAAATTTTAAAACGTATATCTATATTATCCTTTCCTCTTTATAAATTTATATATACCTACTGGGATAGCTATCACTCCTAATAATGCTAAAATTGAAGCACCGCTGTACAGGAGCTTCAGAAGGTTATGTAAATTACGATTTTGCATTACTTTAGGGAGCATAGCTAAAATAAGTATTGATATTACTCCTATGAGCATCAGTCCTACAATTGACTCTATAGGTCTGAAGCCCTTATTAGTTAATCTTTGACGCCTATCAGAATCTCGCTCTTTTCTGACTTGTGAGTGTTCATATGCTCGTAAAATAAATTTATTTCTCCACATCATAATTCTCTCCTTTATAATCAGGGTCAGTAATCTTTTAAAAAATAACAGTTAAGAATTAAGATCCCTCATACATTGTAACTCCTATCATAATATGGAAATATATATTTAGTATTATATCATATTTGGATAATATTAGTTTTAATATGCTATGGGATTAGAAATATTAGTGACAATCCTAGTATCTGCTTATGTTTATATCACCTAAAGGAAAAAGCCTTTAGATGAAGTTGCTCTTACTTCACTAAGGCTTTGGATTTACTTCCTATTTCTTACTCCTATTATCCCAGAAAGCATAGCTTCCATTGCTGTAATTTCCCTTTTCCCTACTATCAATGTGAAAAAAAGTATCATAGAAGCCTACTCCTCCCCCTAAACCATCCTCATCACATAGTTGAATCCATTTATTTTTAACATTATTCAGAAACTCTTCCTGTCTAGCCTTTGTAAAGCTGTAGAATTCACTTGGTAAGGCAATATCACTTGCAATCCCTTTTATATGCATACTATTTTTACTTCCACCAATTTTTGTATTATACTCCTCCGTTCTATAGCCTGAAATAACTGACATTACTCTCTTATACCATTCTCTAAATCTTTGAAGTCTTTGTATATGATCTATGACCTCTGCATTTAGCAAGAGCTCACCATCAGCTTTACATTTAAATTCAATCAAATTGAAGTTTTTTGTTATTTGTCCGTCATATACTTTAACATTTAGCATATTCTCTCCTCCTCAAATTATAATATGAGAAGAAACAGAAAGTTGATAAGCGACATAAATCTATTTCTATTTTTTCAGAATATACGACATATTGCTGTCATATTACCTATGCTATAATTTCATATACAAACTTTAGGAGGGGTATAATGGAATATAAAATAGTAGAGATTAAAGAAAAAAAAATGGTAGGATTACTTAAAAAAACTACAAATGAGAATATGCAGGCTGCTAAAGACATTGGTCTACTTTGGGAAAAATTTATGGCCAAAGGCATTTATAGCGGTATTGAAAACAAGGTAGACAGAAAAACGATCGGTCTATATACTGATTACGAAGGAGACTATACTAAGCCTTATAACTTCATGACTTGTTGCGAAGTTGATAACATTACTGCTTCACATTTACATTTGACTTCAAAGATTATAAGTGAAGGAAAATATGCGAAATTCACTGTTCGCGGGCACATTCAACAAGCTGTAATTGATGCTTGGAAATCGATATGGTGTCTTGACCTAGACAGAAGATATGATTGTGATTTCGAGGTATACCATAATAATACAGATGATATAAATAACCAAATTATTGATATATATATTTCTATTAAATAGGCTCAGTAAATTTATTAGATACATAAATTATTAGGATGGTCTTTTTAAAGATAGTCCATCCTTTCTAGAACTCTTATATTTGATTAAGTTTATCTATTCGTTGACTTCTCACTTTTATTTCGGCTGTAATCCATAAAATAATTGGTATACCTAATTGAAATGGAATAACATAATAGTACCATACACCTGTTCCAAATATAAAGTATTCCATTATATTGTCAAATTCAAAATAAACAAGATTAACTATTAAAAGACCAATTGGCGTAACTATAAATCGATAATCAATAAATTTTAATATTTTACTGACTCCCTTGCAGGTTGCAATAAGGAAAATGCTAACTTTTATAAAGGCTCCCAACATAAATAGGGCTCCCACTATAATCTCTAATCGCTGGATAAAATCAGCAATCTCCAATCTTGAAACAGCTGCATATGTAGGATAGAATAATTCGCTTGATTCATTTATACCCAATATTAATATAGTAGGTAATACTAATAGCAATAATAATCCGCCTCCTATTAAAAATCCTACAGTAAAAACTTTAAATGCAGATTTTTTTTCACTAAAGCTCGGTATAAGCATTAAAAAAGCTATTGACTGAGTAAAAGGAAACATTACGGCTTCAAAAGCACCATGAATCACTGGGCTTAGTCCATTCTCAAGTATAGGAAGGATATTATTAATGTTCATTCTATTAATCAATAAAATCATAACTATAAGAGGAGCTATTGTGAATGGTAAAATAAAAAACTCTGACCATCTACCCATTACTTCAATTCCTGCCTTTACAATCCAAATGCATATAATAATAATTACTATGTCTACTATTACTCTTGGCGTTTTAAAATATGATACCTCAACAGTAAACTGTGTTGTATTTCTTAATATCTGCGCAGTAGATTCAAATAAAAATAAAACAATAACTATATTTATTATTTTTCCTAAAAACCTTCCAAAACAAATTTCTGAGATCTCCAGCCAGTCCTTATTTGGAAAGAGATAATGAAGTCTACCAAACACAAAAGCCATTACCATTGACAATAGTATTGCAATAATTATAGCAATCCATATATCTTTCTTGGCCGAAGTAGCGGTTAACATTATGGCATTAGTTCCTGCTATAAATATGATTACTAGTGATATTGCCTGTTTGTCGGAAATAACTTCTCTACTCATTTTCTCCCTCCATTACCATTAATATAACTCGTATTCCTATTATTCATACATTAATTAAATCTTATATAATCTTTATATAAATAGTATGGAGGCCTCAGAGTTTAAATCTATACTATTTAACTATTAATAAGTCTTGAAAAAAGAGCTGAATCATAAAAACATCTCATGATCTCAGCTCAGACACACTACAAAATGGATGACTTTCAAACAACTTAGAAATTTATCATCTTAATTTTCTCTCTTTGGCTCATTATATTTTTTATCAAGATATCCATCAAAGGGGTCTACATCCTTACCCTCTTTTCTTATTTCAAAATGAAGATGAGGTGCTGTAGACCATCCTGTACTTCCAACCTTTGCTATCTCATCTCCAGCCTTTACCTTCTTATCTTTCTCAGCTACTAACTCACTACAATGTGCATATAGTGAAACGACACCATTTCCATGATCAATGATTATAGACTTTCCATATCCACCTAGATCTTCTGAAAGCGTTACCGTACCATCGGCAGCTGCCACTATGGAATCACCTTTCTTTCCTGCTATATCAATTCCAGTATGCTTTTTTTCAACATTTAAGGTAGGATGTTTTTTCATTCCATAGGAACTTGTTATTGTAGTTGAAGCTGATAAAGGCCATATCATTATTTTGCTGGTTTCATCAGTCAAAATTCCTTCCGCTTTATTAGCTTCGCCCTTGATATCCTCAACTTGAGAAACATCTACCTTTATCGCATTTTCTAGAATAGCGCTTTCTTTGGCATTTGTAAGAAATACAAACCCCATTAATATCAAGATGGTAATAGATAGTATTGACAGTTTATATCTATTTTTTCTAAATAAAGTGATCATTTTTATCCTCCTTTTTAGTTGCTGCTTTGTTCCCAACATCCCTGTTACCCCTATATTCTTTAGAGGTTTAGTCGTATTTTGTAACAAACGTATTATCGTTTGTCCATATTTTTTAAAATCCTCTAAATCAATATATGAAAGTGCAAGGGCATCGCATGATACTTCGCAGTCTTCACGCATTTGACCCAATCCATACCATATAATAGGGTTGAACCAGTAGATTGCCTTTAATATAGTCATTATCCAAAATACAGCTATGTCTTTTCTTTTAAAATGAGAAAGTTCATGTAAAATGATATATTCTAGTTCCTTTTCATCCACCTGGCTATGTATATCAATAGGCAGCAGTATACAAGGTCGAATCAATCCGTATAGGGCCGGTGACTTAACTGCATTAGTATGTATTGTTTGTAAGTTGCTCTTTATTCCCATCTTCGACTTACACAGTTCTATTAATTGTCTTGTTCCATCGCTTACTTTCTGCTCTGAACTATTTACCTTCAACCTAAATCTCACGTTGGCTATTATTATAAACGTTAGTAAGGCAATAGCAACAACGATCCAAGTTAACATTAATTTAGCTTGAATGCTGTCTTCAAGTAGTATACTTAAATACTTTGAAAGCCCCGTTTCATTAGCTGAAAGTGCACCACTCTGAGCTAAGGGCTCCTCATAAAGCTTGAACCTAAACCAACTAACTATTTCATCTGTGCTATATTGCACGTTATTTTTTAATATCCCCCTATCTTTACTGACTATGTTAAATAAATTGAAAATGCTAATGGAACTCTGTGGCGCCACTGGAATTACTAATCTTGTTAAAAGCAAAAGCCAGATGTAATAATGCCATTTGGCACCTAGCTTCTCTCTAAACAATAGCTTTATTAGTAGAATACCTATTACCAGAAGGCTTCCCTTGATAGACGAATTTATTACCCAGTAAAATATCTCTCTATACTCCATCTTCTTACCCCATTCTAGTCCTTCTTCTCGTCAAGAATATTCTTAAGATCTTCGATATCTGCTTCCGACAAGTCCTGTATCTCTAAAAAATTTGCAATCATGGATTTCAATGCCCCTCCATAGACTCTTTTTAAAAATGATCTACTTTCAGCTTTGACACATTCATCCTCGGTTACTAAGGGATAATAATAGTAGGTTCTATTCCTTTTTTCAAAACCTATAGCTCCCTTTTTAACCAATCTGCTAAGTAGCGTTTTTACAGTTGTAGACTTCCAATTTGTATTCTTAACTAAATTCTCAAGGACTTCATTTGCTGTAGCTGGAGAGTTTGTCCAAAGAATCTTCATAACCTTCCACTCAGAATCAGATATTTGTGGCATATCTATCACTAGCTTTCACCTCCTACTCCCTTCGACTACAATTGTAGTTTATGTATATAGATTACAACTGTAGTCATCATTTGTCAATATGTTTTTTGAAAAATTATCCATCATCTCACCTAATAAAAACTCAGGGACTTTAAATCCATTCATTTTGTCCAGATTTTTCTTCAAAAAATGGCCTAAAAAACTCCCCCTGGTTATGCACCAAAGAGAGTTTTTATATAAGCATATGACTATTTCTTTTCAGCTACTCCTGTATCTAAAGCAGCCTTTTCAACTGCTTCAGCTACCCTTTGTACTATTCTTTCGTCAAAAGGATTAGGTATAACATAGTCCTCAGACAGTTCATCTTCACTAATTATTCCAGCAATCGCATAGGCCGCTGCCACCTTCATTTCTTCGTTAATAGCACTTGCCCTAACATCTAGAGCTCCTCTAAAAATCCCCGGAAAGGCTATAACATTGTTTATTTGATTTGGGAAGTCAGAACGTCCTGTACCAACTACCTTTGCCCCGGCTTCTTTAGCTAAATCAGGCATTATTTCTGGTATAGGATTAGCCATAGCGAAAACTATTGCATTTTCATTCATGGCACTTATCATCTCTTTACTAACAATATTTGGAGCAGAAACCCCTATAAATACATCTGCACCTGCCATTGCATCTATTAATGTTCCCTGCTTCTTACTTCTATTAGTCATCACAGCAAGTTCTTTTTTATGTCCGCTTATTCTTTCATCACCTTCACAGATAATACCTTCTCTGTCACATATAATTATATCCTTTGCACCTAAATTTATCAGCATCTTAACTATAGCTGTTCCTGCTGCTCCCGGTCCATTAACAACAATTGTAACCTCTTCAATCTTCTTATCAGTAATCTTCAAAGCATTAATTAATCCAGCCGATGTAACTATAGCTGTTCCATGTTGGTCATCATGGAATACTGGAATACTTAATTCTTTCTTTAGTCTTTCTTCTATTTCAAAGCATCTTGGAGATGCGATATCCTCTAAATTGATTCCACCAAATGTAGGCTCTAAATATTTTACCGTTTTTACTATCTCGTCTACATCTGTCGTCCTTAAACATATCGGGAAGGCATCTACATTTGCAAATTCCTTAAATAATATTGCCTTTCCTTCCATTACAGGTAATGATGCTTCCGGACCAATGTCACCTAGTCCTAACACCGCTGTCCCATCTGAAACTACTGCAACTAAGTTTCCCTTTGAAGTATATTTATAAACATCATTTACGTTATCATTTATTTTTCTACATGGCTCTGCAACCCCCGGTGTATATGCAATACTTAAATCTTCTTTATCCTTTACCTTAACCTTACTTATAACCTCAATTTTTCCTTGCTTTTCCTCATGTACTTCTAATGCCTTTAAATTAATATCCATATCTTCCACTCTCCCTTCTTATTTTGCTTCAACAGAACTTCACGATTGGAGCTTAACTCCTTCAACTTAATATTATCAAACAGATTCATAAATGAAAAATATAATATTGCTATGGTATAATAGTTTTAAACTATAATTCAACCCGGATTATTCATACAAAAATTAAGGAGGCTAAAATGGAATTAAGACAATTAGAATATTTTCAAAGGGTTTGCCGCTTCAATAATATTACAAGAGCCGCTGAAAGCCTTCATGTGGCTCAGCCTTCAATCACGAATGCGATACAAAAGTTAGAGGACGAACTGGGTGTTATTCTTTTGGATAGAAGCAAGAGACAAATAAAACCTACAACCGAGGGAGAAGTTTTCTTAGAAAGAATAAATAACATTTTGAGACTGGTTAAGGATACCACTACAGAAATGAGGGATTATGGTCTTCTTAAAAAAGGAAACCTAAAGATAGGAATTCCTCCTATGATTGGCACATATTTATTTCCTCATATATTTGTTAATTTTAAGAATCTATACCCTCAAATAAAACTCTCCATATACGAAAAAGGCTCACTTGAAACAAGGATGATGATAGAAAAGGGTGATCTTGATTTAGGTATAGTAATAATATCTGAGCCCTCTAAACAGTTAGAAACTATGGCTATATCCCAAAGTGAGATTTTAGTTTGTTTAAATAAGACTCACCACCTATGTGACAAAGAATCATTAGAGTTTAAAGACCTTAAGGATGAGCCCCTTATTATGCTTAAAGAAGGTTTCTACCATAGGCAGAAAATTATGGAGCATTTCAAAAAACATAAAATATCTCCTAATATAGTACTATCGTCAAATCAATTGCAGACTATTAAAAGTCTTGTTGTCCAAGGCGTTGGTATTTCTTTCTTGTTAAAAGAAATCGTTGAAAATGATAACCGAATAGTCAGTCTTCCACTAAAGAAATCAATGGATGTAACAATAGGACTTGCCTGGAAAAGGGATCGATACTTGTCAAATGCATCCAAGGGATTTATTAAATTTATTACGAGTTCCTTTGGACACCCTAGTATAGAAATTTCCAAGTAAATCTTGATTTATACATATCAAAATATCCGCTACTTCCAGTGATTTTCGATGTGTATAAATTAAAGTTTTGACTGGAATCTCTATAATGACTTATAGAGCCTTTAATAATCTCTTTTCTTAATCATTTCTTAATTTTAATAAGGTACCCCCTAATTCACTTCCAATATGTAAATTATTGTAATATAATTAAAAGTGTATAATTTTGTCATTTTCTGGTGAAGGGGGGCAGACAAAATTGTCACTACTCTCATTTGTAATAGTAAATAACTTAAGTCTATCTTTTGGTAAGAGCGCCTTTAATTTAGATTCTTTTTGGAATTCAACCATAGGAGACAACCAATTGTATTTATTCTCTAGAAACCATGTCATAGCTTTAAGCTTTATCTTAGGTATAGTAATACTTATGTTTGCTGCTAAGGATTTTTTTAAGGACGATAACATTAGAAGAATAGCTGGTAGAATTCTCGCAAGTATTTTATTCCTCCAGTCATTTTTTCAGCATTTTTGGTATATTGAAAGAGGAATGTTTACTCTAAAGGAATCACTGCCTTTATATTTATGTAGAATAAGTGTCATACTATGTATCCTTATGATTATTAAAGAAAGTTACTCAATCTTTGAAATTGTTTACTTTTGGGGATTAGGCGCAGCAACCCAAGCCCTATTAACTCCTGATACCGGTGGATTTATATTTCCCCATTGGAACTACATTCAGTTCTTTATTGGACACGGAGGGACAGTAATTGCAGTATTCTTTATGATATTAGCCTATGACTATAGACCAACATTAAAGTCATTGAAAAAGACCTTTAACTGGAGCTATATTTATTTGTTTATTGTAGGCTCTGTTAATTACTTGGTAGATGGAAATTATTCATATTTAAGGGCCAAACCCGAAACTTCATCAATCCTTGATTATTTACCATCGTATCCTTATTACATTCCTGTAATTGTAGCAGGTCTATTCTTTATTTTTTGTCTACTCTATCTGCCATTTCATATCGCTGATATAAAACACAAAAAAATACACAGCACTTTTAGTATATAAAAATATTCTTAGGGGAGATGTCTCATAATGGCGAATTTCTGCGTTATTTGAAATATTCACCGACTTGGCACGTACATCAGTACTAGCCAAACCGTTGAAATTTCAAAACCTAAAACCCTGATTATTCATGGAAAATTTAAAAGGGTGCAAGTAGTTTTGAGTTCTAAGACTTTCATCAAGTTCGAAGTCATACCCATGCCGTACGTCGAGAACTTGATGGAGGTCTTAGAATCAAAAATGCGTAGCAGAGTTTTAAATTTTCTATGGGTAATCCGGGTTTAACTTCACTCATTCTGAAACACCCCGGGGCCGAACTCATAAGTGATCTTTATGAGACAGCCCCTTTTTGTTTTGCTATTTTCCAAGGAGATTTGATGTCTATGAGTTTTACTTTAAAGCTTTAAAGGTATATTTTTCTATGATTTTAAAAGCATATTTTTCATCATATATAACATACTACTATTGCATATAAAATTTTAATTAAGAGGTGAAAATATGATTACAGCAGAAGTCGCTTTATACCCTTTAAAGACTTCCCATGCAACTAATGTTATAGACAATTCAATCAATGCCTTACATGGTGCAAATGTGCACTATTCAGTAAATTCTATGAATACCCATATAACAGGCACTAAAGAAGAAGTTTTTAAATGCCTTGGAAAAATGTTCAGTGAAGCCGATAGAAGCGGCGGAGAAATAAGTATGGTGGTAACTATTACAAATGCATCAAAATAGCAATATGCAAAAGTGGGTATCTCAGAATGACGAATTTCTGCGTTATTTGAAATTTTATTCATTCTGAAACACCCCGGGGCTATACTCATAAGACTCCTTTATGAGACAGCCCCGTCCTTTACTCCTTCCATTCTGGAGTATTGAAACGTCCTTCTTCCTTTATCCTTTTTCCCTCTTCTTCCGAAACTATATAAGCCGTTTTTCCCTCATTACTATATTCTTTAGCTTTATTTATAGCCTCTTTTCTACTCATAGATGATGATACTGAGTTATTTTCTCCTACAATCACATACTTTTTATCCATTTACTATTCTCCTTTCAAGTCAATTATCATATCAATAATTAGAATCTCTCCATAAATTTTTTATATTCATAAATTTGTTAAGTTCTTGATTGATTATTAAGTTTTTTTAGCATAATATGTAAATAAGGCGGTGATATTATGAAAACAACAAATACTCTAATTGGAGTAATAATAATCATCATAGGAGTACTTTTTTTGCTTGTAAATTTCAATATTGTAAATCTCAACTTCTATTATATTTGGCCTTTGTTTATTATTATCCCAGGACTATGTTTGGAAATCTCCTATTTTACCACAAAGAAAAATTCCGGGGTTTTAGTTCCAGCCGGTATCCTAATTGTTATTGGTCTACTTTTCTACACTAATATTCTACTTGGATGGCATCTAATGGAATCCCTTTGGCCAGTGTTCCCCTTAAGTGTTTCTTTCGGATTGTTTCAGCTTTATTTATTCGGTACAAAGGATAGGGGTGTGTTAGTTTCATCTTTAATTATTGGGGGATTTTCACTTGTTTCTCTATCCTTCACTCTTTTTGCTATGGATTTTGACTTATTATTTCCAATAACTCTTATATTAATAGGTTTTATAGTTATATTTAGAAAATAGAGAAAGGATAGCCAGGGTTTTATCCCAAAGCTATCCTTTTTAGTTAAATGCCTTATTAATTTCTTTTCCAAAGAATGCTATATTTACTAGGAATAATGCACCCGCCTTAAATAAAGGTGAATCTATTCCAAATTTATCTAGTGCTACAATAGAAATTACAATAGCCCATGGAGCTAGGACAGATTTTACAAATAAGCCATTAATATTTTCATTTTCTCTTCTGAAGATACTTGAAAATATTATTCCAAAGCTTAGAGAAATAAATAATAATGGTATTATAAAGCCTACAGCTATGTTGCTCTCAATAAATTGAAGTCTTGATAGTGCTCCAGCAATAAACAGCATTATACCTGTAGCCATTCCAATCATTTTATTACGTGTTAAAAAGTTTAACACTTTTCCCATAAAAAATCCCCCTTTATTATATACTTTAACAAAATAAAGGGGTAACCTTCAATGCAATATTATTGGATAAACTAGAAGAATTAGCCTAATACTTTCAAAAGAATATAGTTTTACGCTAATAAAACTTAAGGAACGAAAGTAGTCTCTGAGGTTTCCTTTTGAGCGATTTTTATTAACCTTTTTTTCCTCTAAAATTATATAGAAAAATAGGTTGATATGATGAGCCAAAAGGATTCTCAGTGACTACTTGAGTACGTTTAACTTTACAAGCGTAGAAATATATATTAATATATTTACTACTTTTTATACTCTATCTTATCTTTGGTTCCAGTTTCTTCAAATCCTTTTAATCTTAGTACGCAGCTATCACACTCTCCGCAGGCCTTTTCATCACCATTGTAACAGCTTGTTGTCAACTCGTATGGCGATCCCAGTCTCGTACCAAGCTTAATAGTTTCCCCTTTGGATAGATGTATTAGCGGTGCCTTGATCTCAATAGATTCACCTTTTACTCCTGCTGCCGTTCCTTCATTTACTACCTGTTGAAAGGCTTTTAAAAACTCAGGTCTACAGTCTGGATAACCACTATAATCTACTGCACTAACACCTATAAAAATAGCTTCGGCTCCTACTACCTCTGCATATCCTAATGCATAGCTTAAGAATAATATGTTTCGTGCTGGGACATATGTTATAGGTATCTCTCCGTCACCCTTATAGCCAGGTACATCAATGTTTTCATCAGTTAGTGCACTTCCTCCTACATTATCCATTCTTATTATTTTGTGTTCATTTACATTAAAGTGCTCGGCTACTTTTTTTGAGCATTCTAATTCACGATTGTGCCTTTGTCCATAATCAAAGGAAATAGGGTAAATCTCATATCCTTCATCTTTGGCAATTGCCATACACGTTGTACTATCCAAACCCCCGGATAAAAGAACTACAGCTTTTTTCATTTAAAATACCTCCAAATTTAAGATTCTAGTTATAATGTCTCCACTATATTTAAACGCCTTTTTCTTCGGGATTCCATATAAACTTATGGATTTGCAGCTGGAACCTTACATCAAGCTTATCATCCAATATCCAGCCTATTATTTCCTTCGGATCTATTTTAGTAAAAACCGATGAAAATGTAATAACTCCCTTTTCATAATAGTTCTTAATAGTTTCCTTTGCCCATTCATAATCTTCCCTTGAACCAATAACAAATTTTATTTCATCGGTTTCTCGCAAATGTTTAAAGTTACTAAGCTTCATTTCCTTACTTTCTAGGGATGATGGAGCCTTCATATCCATTGTAAATCTATGTCTATCACTTAGTTTAAATGCCTTTATATCTATTGACCCGTTCGTTTCTATATTTACTTCATATTCTTTGAGTAAAGATAATAGCATATTAATTTCTTCTTGTAATAGAGGTTCTCCACCGGTAATACATATTCTTTTATATCCATATTCATTGATTTTCCCATAGACATCTTCTGGAGTCATATCAAAACCATCATCATAGGAATACTTTGTATCACAGTAACTACATCTCAAATTGCATCCTGTAAATCTTACAAAAACTGTAGGATAACCAGTACTCGCCCCTTCGCCCTGTATACTAAGAAATATCTCATTAACCTTCATTAAAAAACTCTTCCCTTCCTATTTCCCCATAACTAGTTGGTGTTTCCCATAACTTAATCCTTTTTAGAAAGTATCTTTCACAATCTAGGGCATTGCTAAGTTTATCAAATATCCAGACAATCATATTTTCACAGGTTGTGTTGAAGTCAAATACTTCATTTAGATATTTATGATCTAGTTTATCAATAACACTTTCCTTCGTTATTCTTTTTAAGTCATTGAAATCTACTACCATACCCCTATAGTCCGTTTTTCCCCTTACGGTTACCTCAAGCTTATAGGTATGTCCATGGAGATTTTTACAGTCACCATCATAGTTTTCTAATTTATGAGCACTGTCAAAGGTAAATATTTTCGTCACGTCAATATATTTATTATGCATCCTTATCTCCTTCCACTTCTTTCCTTAGCAAAATATGCACAACCAATAGCTCCATTTAACTGAGGCCGATCTGGTATAACTAACTCCTCAAAATCTTTTTCAAGATATTTTTGTATAGCCTTGTTACTAGCTACTCCGCCTGTTAAAACCAATCTCTTGTTTCTAAAATCCCTAAGTAAGGGCTTTATCCTCTGATACAATGAATGGTTAATCCCAGCAGCAAGTTCCCTTACACTATATCCCTCTGCAATCTTTCCAATAAGCTCTGATTCTCCGAACACCGCACATGTAGCATTTAAATCCACTGGAGATTCATAAGAATTAGTAAGCTCTTCTAGAGATATTTCAAGAACTGAAGCCATATTTTCAAGATACCTTCCACTGGATGCAGCACATTTGTCATTAAGTATTAAATCTGTAATAATCCCCTTCTCAACCTTCACTATCTTCGTATCCTGTCCACCAATATCCAATAGAGTAAAATCCCTAAGCTTAGTTTGATATAAAGCACCATACACATGGGCTTTTATTTCATTTATTACCTTTGAATTATATAGCTTAAGATTGTTTCTACCATATCCGGTCGTAATCAGCTCTATGTCTTTATCATCAATACATAGTTTTTCAAAATTTACATTTATCTTCCCATCAATATAGCTTGTATAATCTCTATAAAAGGTCATTGTTCCAATAATCTTTTCATTAATTATTTCTTCTCTATCCATCAAAGCAATCTTAACTGCTCTACTTCCAAGGTCAATACCTAAAAAAGTCATGTCTCTCCTCCTAAAGCCTATAGTCTTTTAACATATCTATAAAGGATTCTATTCTTAGCCTCGTCCTTGCATCTACCTTTCCTGGCAGATCACCTTCGATTGTGAGAACAGGAATATCTAGTTTATTTTTAACAACTATATCTTCTATACCTTTATAGCAAAAGGCTTGAACATAATGAATTAGTCCATCTAGGTTTCTTAATTCTATTTGGTCTTTTATATCTACTAGTCTAAAATCTATACCGTAAGGATAGGTAAAACTTAAATACATATCGTATACTGAATCGTCTATATTAAATCCAGCCATTGAAAAAGCTCTTTGAACTTCATTGTATACTACCCTTCCACCATACTCTTCTATGACATCATATATATCTGTAAAAATTGGCGGTACACCAATATATCCTAATCTTATTTCTTTTTTCCTAGGCTCCCTTTCCTCAATTAGAGAAATAACTTTCTCTAAATCCTTTGAGAATCCATTGTAATCTCCATTAAAGTCACTACAGCACACCTGCCACAGATGGTTTTCAAATCCAGTTGCCTTATTATATTTCCAACTAAGCTCATCTAAATACTTAACCCTTTCACGGATATGATGTAGCGCTCTCTTCATATCGTCAACTTCTTCGATGGATACACTAAAGGTCTCCATCAAGCTACCAATTTCCTGCTTTATGCTATCAATACTTCTACTTCTGGGGAATCCAAAGGGAGCTACATTTAGCCCCTTCATTTTCCATACTTCCAAGAGGGCTTCGGTATTCGAACAATCCCCCTCACATACTCCAATAATTTGATTGATGTCATTTTCTAATGCAACGGAAAATAGTCCCTTTATCCATGAACATAGATTCCTTGGAAATCCTTCCATTTCCGATTTTTCTATATATTCTTTTCCTCTATCAGAAGTCACGAAAATATTATTTAGATCTATTGGAGTAACACCTGCAGCATATAAAACTTCCACAGGTATCGTTGTCGTAAGTCCAACTTTTTTCATTTTATCACCCTTCATTAATCAAGCAAATTGTATAATTACCATTTAAAAAAACTCACTTTTATATTTAATCTTAAATGCCTAAAGCCATACCAAATTTATTATGTAATTCTACCAAGTTAGAATTATTCAGTTGCTTTGGTGCATAAAAAAAGAGACTGCCTCAAAACAAAGACAGTCCCTGATATCTTAATTTACACTTAATCTCCATTACAGCTTTTATACTTACTGTAGAGTACGACTAAATTATAGATATGCAACACAAAAGCTTCACCCCATATTATTCATGGCAATAGTGAATAAACCTATATGCATCTACTACTCATATAGATTAAACTTTAAAGTCATATATCTTAAGATTGTGGGCGCCTTAGTTTTGTTTATAGACAGGAGGCTCTCGAACTGTCTTTAAATAAAATATCATAAAACTTCTTGAAAATCAATAACAATTCTAGCTTAATCACTTACACTCAAATAGGATAGGAGGAATTTTGTAGTCATTCCAACAAAAATCCCTGTTCCCACCGCAGCTATAAGTAAAACTGGTAAATATACGAATAGATTTATATTTTTAACAATTAATGCAGCAGCCATCAATTGGCCTATATTATGAAATACCGCTCCAGTTACACTTATTCCTATAACACTAACCCTCTGACCACCGACTATTCTAATAAGTGCCATGGACAATATACTCAAAATCCCACCTGATATACTGTATATAAAGCCTGAGACCCCACCCCCAAATATAGATCCTAATATTATTCTAACTACTAATACTGAAAATGCATCCTTAAATCCTAGAGACATAAGCACAGTAAGAGTTATTATATTTGAAAGACCTAGTTTTGCTCCAGGCGCTATAAAGGGTACAGGTATCATTCTTTCAACTATATGAAGGGCTAATCCCATTGACACAAACAATCCAAGCATCACCAATCTTTTTGTATCTCTCATAATGTTGTCCTCCAATATTTAATATCCTAATAAGTATTTTAACACATATCATGGCTAAAACAACTAATGTTACCTTTTGTTTTTATGTTTCATATTTTTGTTCATTAAATAAAGTGCATTATTGGTGATTTTTATTTTCTTAAACAAATAAGGCCATCTCATAAAAACATCTCATGAGTTTGGCCTAGAGTATTTCAAAATAAATTAAGTTCCATGTTGTTCTGAGATTTTCTATTCTAATTTTTATTGAATACCTCGTCCATTATCCTTTTTCCCGTCGGTGTAGCTGCTAATCCACCTAGGGCAGTCTCCTTCAAATCAACTGGCATAGACTTCCCTACTCTGTACATAGCATCAATTACTTCATCGAATGGGATTATGCTTTTAATCCCTGCCAATGCCATATCTGCCGATATCAATGCATTAGCAGCACCAATAGCATTCCTTTTAACACATGGGCATTCTACTAAACCTGCAATGGGGTCACATACTAATCCCAGTATATTTTTTATAGTCATAGAAGCAGCATGTAAAGCTTCCTCCGGATTTCCTCCCAAAAGTTCTACAACAGCTGCTGCAGCCATTGCAGAAGCCGTTCCTGTCTCGGCCTGACAGCCTCCCTCAGCACCGGATACAGTAGCATTTTGAGATACAATAAGCCCTACAGCCGATGCAGTAAATAGACCCTTAACTAAGTCATCATCACTAATATTTAATTCTTCTCCAACGGTTATTAAAACTCCAGGTAAGATACCACAGGAACCAGCCGTCGGCGCTGCTACCACTTGCCCCATTGAAGCATTTACTTCTAAAACAGCCATTGCTCCAGCAACAGCTTTAAGCATTCTACTACCTGATACCGTATCCTTCTTTTCATATCTGCTTTTGAGCAGCTTTGCATCTCCTCCAACAAGTCCGCTTACAGACTTAATATCTTCTTCAAGCCCCTTTTTAACAGCTCTTTTCATGACCTGCAAATTATCCATCATTAAGTCAAATATTTCTTCCTCAGTCTTTTCTGAATTCTCTACCTCTCTCAGAAGCATTACTTCCCACATTTTTTTATCTTGCTTCTTACAAATCTCTACTAGAGTTTCTCCGCTATTAAATTTATAGCCCATTATCCTCATCCTTTCTCCTTTGAGGCACTTTTAAGCAAACTATATAGTTTAACTACAACGAATTTATTAAAAATATATTTTTTATATCTTCTACAGAATTTTTTATGTATTCTATAAGCTTAGGTTCGAGCTTATTATCGGACTCTATAACCATAAAGGCATCTTCACCCTTGTCCTGTCTATATACACTCATAAATGCTATATTTATTTTGTAGTATGCCAATATCTTAGTAATCTTAGATATAATACCGGGATGATCTTCATGCCTAGTTATAATAGTTGGATACTGTCCTGTAAATTCAAGCTTTAACCCATTAATCTCAACAACCTTAATATTGCCTCCACCAATAGAAGAACCCATAAGGCTAATTTCCTCTCCATTGGACTTTTCAATAATAAATTTAACTGTATTTGGATGCACTTCGCCTAAATCAGCTTCAGTAAATTCATAATCTATTCCCTTTTCCTCTGCAATACTAAGCGATTCCTTAAGCTCTTCATCGCTTTCTTTCATACCTAATATTCCCGCCATGAGGGCCCTGTCCGTACCATGGCCCCTATAGGTTTTTGCAAAGGAACCATGCAGTAAAAACTGTACCTTTTTTACATCGTAATCTGCCAGTTTACCTGCAATCTTTCCTAGTCTAGCTGCACCAGCAGTATGGGAGCTGGATGGTCCAATCATCTTTGGACCTATTATCTCAAACGCACTATAATTTTTCATACTTGCCTCCTTACCAACATTCATATAAGGGCTCACTAATGTTGTTATATCATTGTATAAGTATCTATTCTATCATATCTTTATTATTTAATCTATAGCATTTCTTTATACTTTTCGAGGGTTAATAACCGCTAAAAAAGAGGGTATCATAAACAAGACCCTCTCTTTTAGATTACTTATATTTCCGATTCTCAGTGTTTACCTGAGCTAATCTCCAATTCACATATCTAAAACATGATACTAATAACTTACATCATCAAAACACCATTTTCCTTTGTGATAACCTGTAATATGTCCTCTTCTTCTCCATTTAAAGCATTAATATATATTAAAAATCTATCCTCTTTATACTTAGCAATGAACTCATAGCACAAAACTTCCTTTGATCCTTCAGTAGGTATAATAGCTAATTTAATATCTTCAACCTCTGCATCAATGCTTATCATTCTTCTTGCCTCTTCTTCACTAATCTCCGGCCTTGCAATTTCTCTTTTATGGTTATTAGACAAATAACCTTCGGACTCAAACCCTATAACACTTCCATCCTCTAAACTCAATTTAACTTTAATTAGATCCGTATAAACAATCACGTCATCATCGGTATATGCAAAGTTAACAACAAGTTGACCGTCATATTCTTCCGAATATGTTGGTATCATATTTTCAAATCCATTTTTTCTAAGAAAATCCTTAGCTTTATTGACTGCCTCTTTAACACTTAGCTTTTCATCACCAATTTCCTTAGTATTTAGCATCCATATAACTTTTCCAGCTTTCTTAGTTATTGCCATAGTTATATTATAGTCATTACCATTTTCTTTTAGTTCAACAATATATGAAGAAAATCTTGTATTTGCAGTTTCAGATATCAATTTAGCTGAATATTTCTTTCCATCCTTTAAAAAGCTCTTAGCAATCTGCATTGCTTTATCCTTTGTAATCTCCTTTCCCTCTAATTTAGGTTTTATATTTCTTATATGCTCAGAAAAGGGACCATCATATATCAACTCAGGATACTCTTGCATTCTTTCTTCTACATTTAAAAAGCTTGTATTCAACATATTCTCATTAACCTTCTCGAGATCTTTACTAGTCTTTCCTATGAGACCGGCCAACTTAACTCCATCTTGTGTGATATCACTTTGGAGCTTTAGTAGGTTTTGCGACAAATAGTTGGAGTAGTTATGTAGTTCCTCTAAGGTGTTTATATCTTCATTAGTTAAAGGCTTTCCACTTAGACATTTTCTAGACATAGCCATAGAAAAATCTCCAACCTGACTCAAAAATTTCTGAGTTTTACTAACATCCTTATGTTCAATCGGAAGTTGCGTCAATTGTTCCTGCGCGTCATAACACTTATACATCAAATCTGTAAATAACAATACGTTTTGCTTAGGAGTTCCAGAAACCATAATCTTAGATAAATTTGATTGAATGTTCTCCACATCTCCGACTAAGTCATAGAACATTCTTCTAAATTGATTTTCAACATATACATTATAGTTTTTAAGCTGGCTTTGTTGATTATATCCCCAATTGTATGTCAGCCCTAATATTATTGCTAGGGAAACAACCATACCTATTAAAATGTTCTTCATTTCCCATCATCCCCATTATTTTTTTGCAAATACGTGTCTCCCAATTGTAAGAGTTGGCTTTAGCCTTCTTATCCATTTACTAGTTATATTACCCGATGGATTCCAATAGTATAGAGCTCCTCCAGTAGGATCCCAACCGTTTAAAGCATCTCTAGCAGCTTTAAACGAACTTGCTTCTATGGGTTTATATACCTGCCCGTTAGCCACTGCTTCAAAGGCTAATGGCTGATACATGACTCCTGCAATAGAATTTGGAAAGGAAGGATTCTTAACCCTATTAAGTACCACCGCGCCCACTGCTACTTGTCCAACATATGGTTCTCCCCTAGCTTCTCCATTTATAACCATAGCTAAGAGTGTTACATCATCAGATTTTGATACACCTTTACTAGAAGCCGCATATTTACTACTCACAGTCTTTTTAGTTATCCCTAGAGCTTTTCTTGTTTGAGAACCAATGTGTCCATCTACCTTTAAACCATTTTTCCTTTGAAATTTTACAACCGCATTATAGGTCTTAGGTCCATAAATACCATCAACAGCACCATTATAGTACCTCCATTGTTTCAGCTTTCTTTGAGCTATCTCAACGGTCTTATTATAAGTACTGGCTCTTCTAGCTGTTGCTGCTGTCGTTTTAATTCCTAAAGCCTTCTTCGTTCTGTCACCTACAACACCATCTGCCCTCAATCCATTCTTCCTTTGAAAGTATGTAACCGCTCTATATGTTTCCCTTCCATAAACACCATCAGCGACTCCTCTATAGTATCCCCATCGCTTCAATTTTTCTTGAACTGCCCTTACATCTTCTCCTCTGGTTCCCCAGTATATTGTCCTTGCCTGGGCTATATCTATGTAAAATACACTTATTAATATTACTACTAAAACCAAAGCTACTAAATTTAATAACTGCCTTTTCACTTATTGACCTCCTTCGCATTTATAATTCTAAAATTCTAATGTTCTAAAGGTATTTTGATAATATTTTCTGTTATATGATGTTCTTTTATTCTAAATCATATTTGATTAAGACATTTAAAAAAAGAAAAAAGCCATAAGATCGTCTCTTATGACCTTCTCATAGCTTTTTCAACCCAAATCTAGAACATATTATCTTTTTAAACAAAAATCCGAAGCCATCCAAGCTCTAAGCTTTGACCAGAGTTTTTATCAGATTTTTCTTCGAAAAATGATCTCAAAAAAATATAAGATAGCCGAAGCTATCTTATATTAATAACATGATTACTTATATTCATTATAAATACAGCAATTCCTGAAATAATTGAAAAATATGATGCTCCAACTATTAGAGCTTTTATATCCTTCATCTCTTTCTCTACCCCCTAAATGTCTAGTTCTTAATCGCCAAATACATATAATCATCATACCCTTATACCTAATTTATACCACAATTTATAATAAGTCAATCTTTTTACAAATTTTGTAATAAATTTTTAATTATTTCTTACCTGCAGCTATTTTAACACTAGCCTGATGCTTTGGATCCTTTCTATTATCCTTATGTCTTCTACTGTTTTTAAAGTGTATATCTACGTGACCTGACATTCCATTCCCCTTTATGAAGTCAAAATTATATCCATATCCATATCCACCACTTCTATTAGAAACATTCTTACCTGCAGTCTTACTTTCTACCCCTGCATGTGGCATTGCCGTCATAGAAGCAGCAATCGTTCTACCATTGACATATACTAATACGGGTCTTCTTTCCCAGCTAAATCCACCCCATATTTTTTTCATAATCACAGTATCATTATTTGTTATTGTTTCTACATCTGCATGGTTAGATCCAGCAGTAACCTTGACCTTGAACTTGGTACTAGTTTTCAAATCTTGAACCGTCATAATCGTCTTATTTCTTACAAGTATTTTTTTAACGTCTTTCCAATCTAGATATTCTCCATATCCTCTTTTAGAAGATCCTCTACTTACTGAGTAACTAACAAATCCAAGGGATTGCATTTTTTGTAGGGTTGTCCCACCTGCAACTCCATCAACATCTAATCCATACTTTTTTTGAAACTCTTTAACTGCCTTTTCTGTGGCAGGTCCAAAATAGGTAGTATAGCTATCTTCATGGAAGGTTCCACATTGCTTTAAAACCATCTGAATAATCTTCACTTCTGGATGTGATACACCCTTTTCATATAAATTTAAAGAAAGGGTTCCCAAAACCTTTTTAATCCCTATATTATGAGTAACCAATCCTAAGCTCACCATTTTTTTCATTGTAGAACCGCCTACAACACCATCGGCATCCAATCCATATTTCACTTGGAAATCCTTTACTGCCTTTTCCGTCGTAGACCCAAAGTATGTAGTTATTTCATCACCCTTAAAGGTTCCTATTTCTCTTAATGATTCTTGAATAACCTTCACGTCAGAATGCTTTATACCCTTCTTATATACACTGAGTGAAAGATTGCCATATGTAAAAAGTCCTAGGGACTCCATCTTCTTTATTGTGGACTCACCGATTACTCCATCAGCAGTCAATCCGTATTTTCTCTGAAAATCCTTTACTGCTCGTTCAGTAATAGGTCCAAAATATGTAGTTAACTCCTCACTATCAAAAACTCCATCTCTCCTGAGAGCTTGCTGAATTAGCTTCACATCTTCATTCTCTACTCCTGGCTTATATACAGTATAATTAAGATTTTGGCTTCCAGCCAAAGCTGTTGAAGTCGAACTTAATAAGCAAATAGAAGTTATGACAGCAATAGCGATTTTTTTCACAAAATTACCTCCTAGTAGTTTTTGGACAAACTCTCTTAATATAACTATATCACTAGAAATAACCACAAATCAAGTACTTATGTAAACTTAATACTTTCTTCCCAGTAATTTTTAATATGCTCGTCCTATGGTTTTCCAATGACTATGCTTAACCCATACCCTATACTCTTCGATATTTTTCACCATTATCCTTTATACAATTTTTTACATCTTCTTCAAGAAATTACCGCAATAAAAAAGGACCTGCTCGTCCTTTTTTTTCATTGGCTGTCTATTCTATTTTATTAGGTCCTTTACAACCTCCGCAGCTATTATTAGACCTGCAACCGACGGGACAAAGGAAATACTGCCTGGAATCTGTCTTCGAACTGTACAGGTTCTCTCCTTATTAGTACAGATGCAATCGGTTTTACAGTTTGATTTTGATTCAATAGGCTTTATTGGTGTTTCCTGTGAATATACGACCTTAAGTTTATCTACACCCCTTCTTCTAAGCTCTTTTCTCATGACCTTAGCTAAGGGACACATGGATGTTTTAAAAATATCAACTACTTCAAATTTAGTAGGGTCAAGCTTGTTTCCGGCTCCCATACTACTCATAATCGGAATATTTCTTTTATAACACCTTTCTACTAAATCTAGCTTCGAACTAACCATATCTATTGCATCTACTACATAGTCATAGCTATCATCTAAAAGCTCTTCGGCAGTTTCCGCTGTATAGAGCATCTTATAAGTTATAACCTCTGCTTTAGGATTTATATCTAAAATCCTCTCCTTCATTACTTCGACCTTTGCTTTTCCAACAGTACTTCGTAGTGCATGAATTTGTCTATTTATATTAGTTAAACATATATCATCATCATCTACCAATACGAATTTACCTACACCAGATCTAGCTAATCCTTCAGCAACAAATGTTCCAACTCCGCCTATTCCAAATATAGCTACTGTTCGTTTTGAGAGATTTTCAAGGCCTTCACTTCCTATTAACAGCTCTGTACGTGAAAAAGAATGTAGTGCCATACTTTAGTGCCTCCTATCGTTTTAGAATCCTGAAAAATATAAGCCTTAAATATTATAAACAAGATGGTCCTATATATCAATGGAGATTATTGTATTCTTTTCCAAAGCGGCTATTGACTTAAACTACAAAAACACTCATAATAAGCAGCCTGTTCTCCCATGTCGCTTATACAATCAGGTGTTAAAAAATTTACAGATCCGCTCTTATGCCACCATCCCTCGTATATCATTACAACTCCATCTCCTATATCTTCACTAGCCTCTAACATAACCTCCAGCTCACCATATTTTGATTTGATTTTTACCAGTTTATCTGACTCAAGATTATTTTCCTCTAAGGTACTTCTATTCACATATGCAGTTGGTATTCCATCCTCAAAAGCGTAATGCTGTGAATGAAGTGAATTCTTAAAATGAGGAGTAATCAACCTTAGATTATAATTCTTCTCTTTTACATCAGAAGGTATATGTACAGGAATCGGACTCATTCCTTGTTTTTCAGCAGTCTCAGAATACAGCTCGTACTTCCCTGATGGTGTATGAAATTTTTTATCCTTCCAAGGAATGTCTCTATCATTTATAGTGAAGTAATTCTCCTTTAAATATTCATAACTTACATTAAAGGTTTCTATAAGTGGCTTTAATGCTCTTTTAAAAAACTCTTCTCTTTCAATATCAGGATAGTCGTCCATCTGCATTTTTTTCGCTAAAGCTCTAAACAACTCGTATTCTCCCATAATATTGTTTAAAGGCTGTACTGCCCTATTTGAGTAGTTTAAATAGGGTGAATACATAGAGGAATATAAGAAATCTTCTTCTTCAAGTATATTAGTTGTAGGCAAAACTAAATCAGCATACTTTGCAGTATCGGTCATAAACATATCTATAACTACTTTGAAGTCCACTTTTTCTATTGCTTCAATAGTTTTCCCTATGTTAGGAACTTGAACTAATGGATTAGCCTTTGTTATAAATAAACACTTTATAGGTGGATTATTATCATTCATAAGGAACTCAGCAAATTTCGTTTTGGTATAGGTCCTTCTGTTTTTCACAAGAGTATCGCTTTCTTTCACTTCACCTTTAATATATTCTCCAATAAGCTTATTTGAGTAATTAACTCCTCCACCTGATATTCCAATATTTCCTGTTAAGGCACCCAGTGCATCAATACACCTAATATTATTTCCACCATTTTTATATCGCTGTAAACCATAGCCTATAATTATACTAGACGGCTTATTTCTGGCATAATCATGGGCCAACTTCTTAATCTTTTCCTTATCTATTCCAGTAATCTTTTCAGTATAGTCAAGAGTAAATTCTTTAGCATACTCTTTATACTCTTCAAACCCCTTTACATGTTGTTTTATAAAGTCTTCATCAACAAGTTTTTCGTTTATCAGATAGTTAGCAATCCCAAGAGCTAGTGCGCCATCTGTCGAAGGCTTTATTTGAATATACTCCGATGCAATTTTTGCTGTATTAGTTCTTATTGGATCTATAAGGTAAATATAGGCTCCTCTTTTCTTAGCTTCATTTAAATACTTCATAAGATGAATATTTGTATCGGCAGGATTTCTTCCCCATATTATAATAGTCTTCGAATTTAGGAAATCTTCTGGAGCATGACTCTGATTAGCTCCAAAATCAATTTTTTGAGCTGCTATACCAGCTCCCCAGCATAAACTGCCAGTATGGGTTGTGGCACCACCATAGTAGTTAAAAAACATCTTATCTACAGATTTACTAAGACCCCCATAACCGCTATCGTAGTAATGCAATACAGCCTCTGAACCGTACTTTTCCTTTATCTCACTAAGCTTGTTCGCAATCTCATCTATTGCCTCTTCATAACTAATCTCAACCCACTCACCCTTATACTTTTTCTTTGGGGTTAATATTCTATCGGGGTGGTACATTCTTTCCAGATGTTTTTTACCTTTTTGACATACAAATCCACTGGTAAGCGGATGATCTTTATCGCCTTCTATTTCTGTTATCCTTTTATCTTTTACAGTTGCTATCATTGAGCAGCCATCAAAACAGTCAAGCGGACATGCAAATCTTATCTTCTTCTCACCCATATTAATTGCCCCTTTGTTATTAAATAAATTCCATTCATTAAATATTATTTTATTATTTTATAATACCCTTTGTCTATAGATTCTACAAATAATTAAAACGTAAGGATATTGATCCTCTTCATTTTGTCCAGGTTTTTCTCCGATAAACGTCCTCAATAAAAATAGAAGACACTAAAAGCATATATTGAAAAAGAGAGTTATTCAAAATAAAAATCACAAACAATTCAGTTCATTAAAAAAGACGCATACCTAAATTGGTCTGCGCCATAATATTGGGCAATTTGTATGTCAATTCATAACAGAAATATGTCGATCATCCTAAATGCTTCTTTTCTCCTCTGCGTTCTGAGCCATCTTCTCTGAACTACGCTTACGGTATTGTAACGGTGAACATCCCATTTCTTTTTTGAAGCGTTCTGCAAAATAGCT
Source organism: Wukongibacter baidiensis (assembly GCF_050888315.1). Taxonomy (NCBI): domain Bacteria; kingdom Bacillati; phylum Bacillota; class Clostridia; order Peptostreptococcales; family Caminicellaceae; genus Wukongibacter; species Wukongibacter baidiensis. The sequence continues at coordinate 5,536,964 of NZ_CP138202.1, read as the reverse complement.
CCCACTTCCGAAGCCGACCTGCTGAGCAATTTCAGTGACGGACAAATCCGTTGTGGCAAGCAGTTTAGTACCTTGTAAAATTCTGACATGTGTCAGATAGGAAATAGGGGTTGTGTTTTCAACTCTTTTGAAAAGCCTGCAGCATTCGCCACGACTGACATAGCCAACGTTGGCTATATCTTCAAGGCTTATGTTTTGGGCATAATTTTTCTGTATAAAACTTGTCAACGCACGAATTCTGCTTCTTTGCGAGAAGGTTATGGTTCTGTTCTCCTCAATCAATTCTTTGTTGTTGACCACCATGATTCTCCATATTTCGTTGATTATTATCTTCATTTCCAACTCGTATCCGTAGCTTTGCTCTTCTTGGATTACTGCCAATCTCTGTAGCAAGCCGATTATTTCACTGTGCCAGCTATCATTCGTTAACGGAACCGTCTGCAGACTTTTGGAAAACAGCAGTGGCTCCACATAGTCGCGCCTTATAATACTGTCAACATCACCGTAAATCAGCTTAGGGTGAAAGTTCACACATACATAAACGCTGTCCGGTATTTCGGTAGCGATTACTTCATGCAAGCAACCACTGTTGATAAAAATACCTTCGCCAACATTCAAATTATAAGAGTTGCTCCGAGTCTTGAACACAACCGATCCTTCTGTGACAACGGCTATTTGCACCTCGTAATGCCAGTGCGGTACTTGAGCGCAATTTTCAGCCGATACCAATTGTCTATCCATTGATACAGGGAATTCGGGTGTTCCATGTTCGGTAAGCTCCTGCATGCTATCATCCACTACTATAGGTCGGAACTTCATATTAACCTCCAGCTGTTTGGTAGTTACTTAATTATAGAGCATAAACACTGCAAATTTCGCCTTCGAATCTATTTTACATTAGTAATATTTTATAATAAAGCGATTATATACGCAACCCCCATACAGGACACAAGAAATTCTTAGATATATCATGAAGATTTCATTTACCTATTGAAAACAAAGTCTAACTGAGCATATTTTCGTTATATTGCTTTGAACTAATACAGGCTATCCCTTTGATACTTTAGTCAATATTGTTATAAACTTGAGCAACATCTTTGTTATATTGCTTTGATTAATACAGATTATACTTTTAATATTTCAGTTAATATTGTTATAAAACTGAGCAACATCTTCCTTGTTTTTCTTTTTGTCTGGATTTAAAATTAAATGGAGTACTCGGACGAGCAAACGCGCAATTGCACAAAAAATAATAAAACAGACGGTTATAAAATCGTTATATTTGTAACTTACTACAAGATAATCTTTAATATCATTCTAAGCTATGATATTTACAACACATCTATTAAAAAAGGCATAGCAACAAATCTTAGCCTGTGAGTAAATCCAGCTCAGGTATAAACAATCGTATAATGTTATTTTTCCAAAAAAGTATTTATTTAGGAGTTGATTAAAATTACACACGAACAGAGAATATTGGATGCAATTCAAGGTAAACCAGTAGATGAAATTCCTTTTGTTCCAAGGCTTGATCTATGGTATCAAGGAAACAAATTACAAGGAACACTTCCTGAAAAATATAAAAACGCTACTTTGACAGAACTTGTAGACGATCTTGGTCTTGGATATCATTGTGTTGTACCGAACTTCAGTACAATTGAACATCCGGACGACAATGCACATGTGGGTTTGGGATTGTTTCAGACAAAGTCTGTATTTTATAAAGTCCATGTTGATGTGGCACATACAATTACTCACAATGGTAAGGGAGAAACCACAACAGTTTACGACACACCTCATGGCAAACTAACTACAATATCTCACTTAGATGATGATATGATCCGTTCCGGTATAACTCAACCTCATGTTTCTAAGCCTGCAGTAGAAAGCGTTGAAGATTATAAAAAAATTGCATACATTTTTGACCATATTGATATTACACCGAGATATGATTATTACTACCGAATCAAGGAAGAAATAGGCGATAGGGGAACCGTTGTTGGTTTTCAATATGAAGGCGGCTCGGCAATGCACGCACTTATGAAGGAAATGTGTGACTTCACCAAATTCTGGTATGATTACTATGATCACCTAGATGAGATGCTTGAATGTAGTGAGAGTATTCGTCGTGTATCACGTAATATATTAAAGGTTATGGCTGATTCTCCAAGTGATGTCATATATGTTGGTGCCAATTACGATTCCATGACGACTAACAAGGTCTTTTTCGCAGATCATATTACACCAGATCTCAAGTGGAGCGCTGATTATCTGCACTCCAAAGGTAAATTCTGTCTAACACATTCTGATGGGGAGAATGACGGTTTAAATGAGGAATACATGAAGGCGGGTATTGATGTAGCAGATTCTGTGGCACCTGCTCCTATGACCAAATTAAGTCTTGCCGATTATCGTAAAGCATACGATGGTAAAATTTGTATTTGGGGTGGTATTTCGTCCGTTGCAGCACTTCCAAATTCTATGGACGACAAGAGTTTTATAAAGTACATGGACGACACATTGGAACAATGCGGCGATGGCAGAAAATTGATACTTCATGTAGCAGATTCAGTTCCACCACAAGCAGATTGGGACCGTATTTTATATATGATAAAAACAATACGTGAATTCAAACCGAAAAAATATTAATATAGCATTTATTTTAAAATTTTGTTGCTTAACAGGTGTAAGAGCTTATGTAATACTACCTAAACCTTTTGCATCTAGCAACTTTCATAAGGCTTTAAACGTCAGATTTTTTAAATGTTTAATAAAAAATATCACAATCTATTAATAAAAGGAGAAGATATATATGAGGCAGAATTTGTCAATAAAAGAATTGCTACTCATGGGCGGCGCAGTATTTTCAATGCATTTTGGCGCTTCCTGTATGCTTTTTCCCGTTACATGGGGTAAAGACGCAGGTACCGCTTTATTCCTTGTTTACCTTGGTATATTAATATCTGGTATTGTACTTCCCTATTTTGGATATAAGACACTCGTAAAGGGAAAAGGTAACTTCCTTGAAATTTCCCGCCGAATAGCACCTAAATTCGGGACCTTCTTCGTTGCTTTAAACATCTTGCTGTTAGGACCTTTCTATGCGGTACCTCGAATGAGTGCAGCAGCCTGGTCAGCAACAATGAATCTAACTGGATGGTCATTCGAAGGAAAACTGCCAATTATGTTATTTAGTATTATTTTCTTTGCAGTTACTTTCTGGTTTGTGTCAAACAGGGGTAAAGTTGTCAAACGTATTGGAGATTTCCTATTCCCTACCCTGATCATCATTGTCATAGCCGTAATTGCGAAAAGCATTATATCACCAATTTCTACTGAATGGACAGAACCATCATTCAATCAAAACCCTATCGTCTACGGATTCCTTCGGGGATATGCCGTTGCCGACCTTCAGTGTGCACTGATATTTGGTTTAATTGTTATTGAAGGTATCAGAAATGCTAACATTAGCGAAAGCGCTATTAGTAAGAACCTACTAAAAATCAGTATTATAGGATTGTCTATGTTGGCACTTACGCATTTAGGACATATGATTGCCGGTGCCAATCTTGGAGGTACAATTGATTTAACTTTAGCGCAATTATATACTCAAATGGTACTCTTGCTTTGGGGCCGTACAGGAGGAATATTCTTCAACTTTGCACTGATTGCTGCATCACTTACTACAGCAATTGGACTCATATCTCCAGCAGCAGAAATTTTGGATGAGATCATGGACAATAAGTTTGGTTATAAGAAACTTTGTTTGATTTCATGTATTATTAGTGCCTTAATTACAACTGCAGGCTTAGACAGTATCATAGCGGTTATTGGTCCTATCTTAGATGCAATTTATCCAGCATCAATAGTTTTAGCATTATTCTACTGCTTCAACGCTAAATTCATGAGTCGTCGATCTCTTGTTTCCGCAAAGTATACAATGATCGTAACCTTAGCAGTCTGTTTCTTGAGCATGATTCATGTTTATGTTGGCGCGTACAACCTAGATCTTGCATGGTTTGAAAACATATATAATTCCCTCTGGTTATCCGAATACAGTCTGACTTGGATTCCATTCGCTGTTGCCACCTATGTAATCACTTATTTCATCGCAGGCAACAATGATAACTCACTACAGAACGAGGAAAGCAATCTGGAAGCAAGCTAATAAAAGATTAATCACAAATAAAAGAAGTTGTCGGGAAATCACTAAATTGATTAGCCTGACAGCTTTTTTTTATAACTATTATAGTTGCAAATAATTATAAAACTTATATAATCTAAAAAAGTTGTTACATTTGGGCGATCACAACAAGAGATAACTCAAAATTTCAAGCGGTTATATCCCAAATGGAAGGATAATGAAATAACTACTAGAATATTTATGGCACAAAAAAAACGGTAACATTATTGTTGTTGCCGTTTTTTACACGTTTCTTTTAAGTTTCTATTTAGTTGAATTAGAGACTTTTCATTTCATTTTGCTACAAGTTTTTCTTACGAAAAATACACTTTTGAGACTTGTACATGTATATTTTTTTGATTAAAACATCATATTTTCTACAAACAAATTGTTAAAGTCAATTTCAGTTGAAAGTTCATAATAAACTGTTTTATTAACAATTGTATCTATATTCACTTTTCCATTTTTATTCAATAGAAAGTCTACAACTCCTCCTAACGAACTGTTTCCAGCAGTTTTGATCTTCCCTTGAAGCTCCTTTGGTATTAATCCAATATTGATTGCACTATCAATATTTAAATTGTTACCAAATCCTCCTGCAAGATAAACCGTTTCTATATCATCGTAGGAACATCCAAACTTATTAATAAGTACATCAATGCCTGAACGTATAGCAGATTTTGCAAGCTGAAGTTCTCTAATATCTTTTTGGTAAAAGCATATTTTTTTATCTTCATCTTTATAGATTTCTATATAGCCTTCTTCGTAGACTTCATCCAACCTACCTGTATGATCAATAATATTATCTTTAAGTCCCGAAGAAACAATATCCAATACACCGGAACCACAAATTCCGATGGGTTTTTCATTCCCGATAGTTTCATAGGAAATTGTTCCCTTATTGATATCTACACTACACACAGCTCCTTTTATACTTCCAATCCCATCCTTTATATTAGCCCCTTCAAAGGCTGGTCCTGCAGCTGTAGCAGCGCAATAGACTTTCTCCTCATTACCTATCACTATTTCTCCATTAGTTCCTATATCTATTAACATCGTAGTTCCCTTAAGATTGTCAAAATCATAGTTAAACATCCCCGATACTATATCGGCACCAACATAAGCCGATATACATGGAAGTATAACCACTTTACACTCAAGCTCTTGATCATTAAAAACCTTTTTAAAATCATATTCCATAAGGAAAGTAGTCGTAGTAGTAAAGGGACTTACAGCAAGGGATTGAGCTGGTATATCTAGTAACAAATATACCATTGTAGTATTTCCTGCAATGGTTACGTTATAGATTTTATCTAGATCTACCTTATGAGCTTCACATATTTCTCTTATGCCCTTCAAGATATCTTCTTTAATACACTTTGTAAGTGTCTTGAAATCATCGTTGATGCTATATTGTATTCTTGATATAACGTCTGCACCGTATTGTCTTTGAGAATTTAAAATCGTGTATGTTCCCACAGTTTCCTTTTTCAAAAGATCTATTAATGTAACAGCTATTGTTGTAGTTCCGATATCTATTGCAATACCAAAGGCCAAGGTTTCATTTAATTTAGATAAATCTACTATCTTATTACCATAAATAATTAGATTGAATCTATCTTCATCATATAAAGAAAAGTCATCATCAAACTTAATGTCTTGATTTACAGATGTAGCAAGCTTTCTTATAGCCTTAAGAGAAAAGCTGTAGTTATTTGAAAGCCTTTCATTAATAATGTGAGTTATACTTTTTTGATCGTCTAAATCACCTTTTAATGATTCAATCTCCTCAATATGTACGATTGGATCACTGTATCTTCCACTATTTTTATAATTTGACAGTATGTCAAAATCCTTATAATTTATGTTGTCTATTTTTATAGTTAAACTTTCATTAGGATATATACAACAAGCAAGTCTTATATTGTTTTTTAGCTCTTCCTCAGTCAAAATAGATATTTCATTCTGTGTTGGATTGATACTGCCTTCAACTATCTGAACCTTACATTTACCACAGGTACCATTGCCATTACAAGGAGACTCTATAACAATTTTATTTTTAATTAAACTCTCTAAAAGATTTTCTTTACTTGATACTTTTATATTTTTCTCTTCATCTCCCAAGAGCACTTTAATGTCTTTAAAGTCATCATCTTTAAACTTACAATCTGCTCTCCCGCATTTACTACAGTCATGATCAATTAATGAAATGGAAATGTTTTTATCCGCTCCGTAAAAATATGCCAATGACTTTACAGGATTTAACATATATCCAACAGTAATATCCACTCCTAGTTTTTCTTTACCTTCTAACCTGAGAAGTATATCTTTTTGAACCTCTATAGGAACTCCATTCTCTCCAGGAGACATTCTAGGTGTTAAACCAATTCCTATTTCTTTAGTGTAGTCTATAATTTTCTCTCGCATCTGATTGCTAATATTAAATAATATTTGGTCAGATATTGTATCTAAAAGCAGTCCCTCTAGATAGTCCCCATTTTCAAAGTCCTTACTAGATGCAAGCCCTATATCTTCACCCAATGTTACTAAACATGATACCAAATGGCTATATCTCTCCATAATTTCATAATTATAATTAGATGTAGTTTTTTCTAACTTAAAGATTCCCTTTGGCTTTATTAACTTCATCGCTTTATTAAGTACTTTAATATATATATTATTAACTCTGTCATAGACAGGACTATCCTTTTTACAATCGATTATCTGAAATACTTTATCCTTATCAATTTCTATATCAAAGTCTGTAATAATATTCATAAAACCACTCCAAACTTATTGTAAGTAAAACTAGAAATACTATTGAATGTGAAATATGCAGAACAAGAGTTAAGCTCGAATTAACGTTGAACTCTTGTTCTGCACACTAAAAGGTCTTATAAAAGAGATTTGTTTTTTCAATATTACTTCTTAAATTCAATTTTAAGCACTTGCAAGACTTACAAGTTCTTTACATAATTCCGCAGCCGATGAAGCATCTGCTGAATATCCATCTGCTCCTATTTCCTCAGCAAATTGCTGAGTTACAGGTGCTCCACCAACTATTACTTTAACTGAGTCCCTAAGTCCTTCATTCTTCAAATGATCAATTGTTTCTTTCATTTGCGTCATTGTTGTAGTAAGCATTGCTGACATACCAACAATATCTGGGTCATGTTCTTTAATAGCTTCAGCAAATTTCTCTGGACTGATATCTATACCTATATTTACAACATTAAACCCTGCACTTTCAATCATCATAGTCACGAGGTTCTTTCCTATATCGTGTAAATCACCCTTAACAGTTCCTATAACAACCTTCCCTGCATTAGAGACATCTGCATCATTTATAAGAGGCTTTACTAGAGCTATTCCTGCACCCATGGCTCTAGCTGCAATCATTACCTCTGGTACAAACATATCTCCCTCTTTAAATCTAGCTCCAACAATATTCATCCCTGCCATTAGACCTTGGTTGATAATTTCTAAAGGATCAGTTCCATTATCAATTAATTCCTGTACCTTTTCCTTTACTAGGTTTTGGTTACCTTTTATTACTCCTTCTGATATTTCATTAAAACATGACATATATAGCTCCCCCTTCATATATAAGTGTACATAATAACGCTATAAATTTTTTCTCCTTTTTGAAAACCTTTTCTTACTTTAATTATAAAAAATAAATCAACATAATGTTGTAAATATCTTTGAAAAATTTTGTCATTTCTTTTGCTTTTTTTAATTGAAGCAATTGCATAGTGGATGTGGTATTTCCTTAAGGATTTTAAGGCTATATAGTAGTAAGTTTTTTTAGATTATAATCATGTAAATTGCTCAATTATTTAGAATAATGTATATTAGAAATCCTGATGTTAAAATACACACATCAGGATAATAAGTCAGATAATTTTTTTGTACTACAATTTATTCTGCATCTTGCATGCCTTTACAACATGTTTTGCTAATATTGATGTAGTAACAGAACCGACACCACCTGGTACAGGGGTGATCATGCCCGCTTTATCTTGTACTCCTTTAAAGTCAACATCTCCACATAACTTTCCATCAACAACATTAATTCCAACATCTATAACTACTGCTCCTTCTTTAACAAAGTTTTCCTTCGCCAAGTTAGCCCTTCCAACTGCAACAACTAAAATATCGGCTTCACTTGCAACCTTCGCAGTATCCTTCGTTTTGGAATGGCATACTGTAATAGTAGCTCTTTCATTTAAAAGCATTAGAGCAGCAGGCTTTCCAACTACGTTTGAAGCCCCAATCACTACAGCATTATTTCCTTTTATCTTTACATTATAAAAATCTAGCATTTCCATTACTGCCGTAGGTGTACAAGGAGGAAAACCAGAGTCGTCATCTTCGTATAATTTCCCTTCATTAATAGGACTAAAGCAATCTATATCCTTATCAGGATCTATTTCGTATTTGATAACGGCTTCATCTAAATGCTTTGGAAGCGGTCTAAAAATTAATATCCCATGAATTTTATCATTTTCATTTAGTTTTCTTAGCTCTTTTATAAAATTTTCCAAGGCTATATCTTCAGGAAGTTCGATAACATCAGCCTCTATTCCAGTCTTTTTACATCTCGATACAGCACCCTTCTCATAGGCCAAATCATCAGGTCTAGCACCAACCCTCATAATTGCAAGTTTCGGATATATCCCTTTATCATTCAGCCTCTCTACCTCACCGATTAATTCTTCGGTTATTTTGTCAGCAACTGGTTTTCCTTTAATTATCTCTCCCATAATTCTGCCTCCTAACATTATTCACTATGTAAACTATAATAGATTAACTGTTATTTTCTTAACACAGAATATTTTACTCTATTTTATTATACACTTTATATACAATGTTAGCACTATTTTGAACTAAGTTTTCGGTTGAATAACTATTACTATTCCGTATTCTAAACTAGATATTCCCAACCACATTCCCACAAAAATCTTTTTGCTCTATCTACCGAAAAACCTCTTCCTTCAGATGTATTTTCCTTTGTATCTCTTGGATTACACCCTTTCTCTGCATAAATTTGATTAGCCCCAGCAATTAATGCTAATAAGCTGGGTTCATGAACTCCCATAGCCCTTATTGAATCATTACACACAATACGAGTTACTGCACAAATTTTAGCAAGCTCTAATTCACTAATTTGTCCACTATTTTCTAGGGGTGTATGTGGTACCGGAATCCTCCTCATAACTGCCATTACAGAGACATCATATTCTAAACCTCTAAAGATTTCGTCGACTATCTCATCGATTGTATGCTCAGGCCCAATTGGTTCAACACAGTAATATAACTCGAGCTTTGAATCTTTAATAGCTGAGAGCGTGGCCATTCTTTCTTCCTTTGGAATCTCAGTTGCCGTTCCTTCTCTCAGTCTACATATGTGATACACTCCTGTAAATCCTGCTTTTTCTAGTTCACTGGCTCTATCTACATCAAAATCACCTAGATTAGCTACAAGCTTCATTTCCTTTGGTATTATCTTCCTAACTTTTCTTCCAATTTCTAAGAATTTTTGAAAATTATAGTCAGCGGTCGCCATTAAAAACATTTCCTTTGCACCTGCTAGTACAAAATCTTCAGTTCTTCTTAAAATATCATCTTCATCCAATTCTACACTATCTACTATAAGCTTGTGTTTTTCTCCAAATACGCAGAAGTCACAGTTTTTCGAACATGGTGAATTATTTATTCCAATCTGTGCATATATTTCTCCGCTATTATCAAAATGTTTTTTTGAAAGAGTGTTTGCACATGATAATAACTCATACATTTCTTTAGAATGCAAATCTATACTTAAAAGCACCTTTGCCTCTTCTGTATTAATTTTTTCTCCATCAATAGCCTTTTTTAATATCTCTGAAACTCTTTGTGGATCTTCTATCCTATTATTATTCATAATTTTCACCCTTCTTTTTTACTTATGAAAATAGTCAGTATCTTTTCACAGGTATAAACCTCTCATGATACTGACTACGAATTCTCAATTACAAATCTGATTACGTTCCATGAAATGACCTATAATAAGATAAGCTCATGATTAAAATATTTTTCCCAACTAGATAGCATTTTCTTTTTTACAGGCTGATTTCCCGAAGCTAGAATTACTAAATTCGCGTCCTCTGGAACAATATCAGTCGGGTATATTTCTAGTTGATTTGATGTCCCATCTACATAGCTCCACTTATTATCAATAAGTACAAATCCCTTTATCCTATAAAAGGTATCAGAAAAATCTTCTATCCATCTTTCTAAAGATCTCTTATCATAATTTTCCTTCATGGATACAAGGAGTTTTTGTGTTCCTATAATCTTTGTCTTAGTAATATTTATATCTCCTGAGCTATTTTTATTGCTTAAATCTTCTATCCATTTTTGATTAGATATTTTGCCAAAACTTGTTCTTGCAATTTTCACCAAGGGATTTACTTGAAGTATGGTATTCTCCACGGATTTTATCTTATATACATCCACTAGATCTATCTTGTTTACGATGACCAAATCACTACTTGCTATCTGAAGCTTTACAGCAGGCGCTGTAGTCACTAGTTTTTCAATATTTGTTGCGTCGGCAATAGCAATTGTTCCTTTATAATCATAACTGTTTTCCGTTAGCTTTTGAACTACCGACATGATCTTACCCATTCCCGTTGGATCTGAAAGTCCAGAGCACTCGACTAGGACAGTATCTACAGGATACTCTGAAATCTTTACTAGGGCATCAATAAATGAGTCGGACCTACAATTGCAAAAAATAGAACCATTACTAATTTCTTTGAGTGATATACTATCTCGCTTTAGTAATAGACCATCCATTCCCTGTTTTCCAAATTCATTCACAATAATAGCAAGTTTTTGATTTTCAAAATAGTCAATGAAATTATGCATAAATGTTGTTTTCCCGGCTCCCAGAAATCCACTTACTAAATACAGCTTTTTCTTATTTTTTTTATCATTCATAAGATTCTCCCTTAGTCAGTATCGGTAATCTGATTTTTATCATATGACTTAAGGTGGAAACTATCTCCACCCTAAGTTATAATTTAACTTTTTATTTACATAGCATTTTTGATTACTGAGAATAATTCTTCTTGACTTGGAATAATAGATGAGTACTTTAATTCTCCGTTAATATAAATACTTGGTAAATTCGTAACACCCATCTTCTTAACCCTTGCTATATTCTCTTTTATAGTAAATTTATATTCAATAACGTCGATATCATCTCCAAAGTGATCTTTTGCATCGTTAGCAGCTCCCATCATGTATGTACAAGCTGCACAAGTAGCTGAGTCAAGGGTAAATACCTCTACTAAAGGCTTATCCAATGTATTATAATCTGGAATTTCAACCTCTATATCATCTTCTACAACCTCGTAGTTTGCTACCATTTCTCTAACCTTTTCTGTTTCATGTACAGCTTGGAGTACACCAATTGTATTCTCTACCGGTACATCATATGGCATATCACATCCAGGAGCAATAATAAGGTTTTTATGAGTTAATTTATCGATTAATTCTATTGTATATTTCATATTATCCTGTTGAGTTCCATGTAACATAACTGTTGTAAGCGGTATATTTCCACCAAGTGTAACATTGTATTTATCAGTTATTTCCTTTGCCGCTACCATATCTATATTTTCATCTATGGAAATTGAGTCTGGATTAGTTTTACACATTACTTCTATACTTCTTGTCGCATCACCACAAACGAAGAATGAAGAAAACGCTTTCTTTTCTTTAATAAAATTAAATAAATCAGTATACGGCTGTGATAAAAATTCTTCAAAATGCGCTGCAGAAATTTGTGATACTAGTGGATCAACTACTGCGATAACATCCATACCTGCTTCTATATAATATTCAGCCATTTTTTTATTAACTTCATTTGCGTAGTTTATAAGCTCTTTTACATAGTCAGGATCTTCAAACATGTCCATGAATATACTAGTTCCTCTAAGATGGGATGCAAGTGTAAATGGTCCACAGGTCAATCCATAAAGCGCAGTCTTATCTCCAACCGCTTCCTTCATTCTCCTCTTCACATCTAAAACCATAGGTATTCTTCCATCAGTTTTTTCTGGCAAAATACATGTGCATGGTACTTCTTTAGTTTCTGATAGCGGGTGGGTTTTTACTGCCGGAGGTGCATCTTCAGCCCACATTAATTCACAACCAAGAATTTCTGCTTCAATTTGTAGATCAAATAATACAGGTTGGCCATCTGGTCTGTAAAGTTTGTTTACCTCAATAAGTGCATCAAATAACTTATCACCATCTGTTAAAATTTCCTTCGCACTTGCTCCGATAAGTTTACCCGCGTGAACACCGGCAAAAGGAATCCAAGGAATCTGATCAGTCTCTTCATGTCTAAGTGTTCTAAAAATAAGTTCTTTTCCTGTCATTTTTTTATTCCCCCTATAAATAATTATTTATTTCTACTCATAAATTTTCACTCCAAAGTCCATAATCCTTGATTTTTCAAGTTTTTTGACTAAGCAAAATGAAAATATATTGAATTCGTTGTTTATATATTACATTAAAATCATAAGGGAATCTTGAGACATTATTGCTTTTTTTGTAATATTTTTGGAAGGTTTAATTACTTTTTTGTTGCTAAAGAATTTTTTTTGTACTATTATTAAATTATATTCACTCAAAACCTTGACAAAAATTATTCAACTAAATCATTGGGGGAATTTTATGATTTTTAACGAAAATGGTAAAATCATTATAGAAATTCTAGATGAGCTTTTAAAAACCTACTTCATGTCTACTGGAGTTAGCATACTTGCAATCGACGGAGATGGTAATACGCTAGTGTCCTATGGAGATTCCTATAAGTTTTGCGGTCTTTATAATCAATGCATTGGACGTACCTGCAATTGTAAAGAAGAACATTTAAGTGCATGTAGAATGGCTATTAACATAGGTGAGCCTTATTTTTCTTATTGCCCTTTAGATTTTGTTCATATTTCTGCACCTCTTATATATAAAGATTCCTTTTTCGGTGGCTTAGTAGCTGGACCAATCATAATGAATACTCCCGAAAGTCAGTTTAGTAAAGACTTGATGCTAAGCAAGGTAGATTCACCAGATATGCTGAAAAAACTTTCAAGTTATTGTGATTCTATCGCCATCACCGATCCTATAAGAACAAATTATTTAGGGAATATACTATTTATGATGGCCTCTAAAGAAATAGAAAATTATCAAAGTTTATTGGCTGAAAAGAAGAAAAGAATGGTACAACAGTGTAAAATCAATGAACAGATCCAAATATATAAAGACATGCTGGTGGGTAACGACAATCTGTATAAAAAGGAAAAGGACCTCTTCGCCAAGGTAAGGAGCGGTAATATAGTTGAAGCAAGGGTAACCTTGAACGATTTACTTGCGCTTATTTTCCTTGAAGAGGGAGGAAATATTGAGGTTATAAAAGCAAGGGTAATGGAATTATGCTCATTACTTTCCCGTGCTGCCATAGAAGGTGGCGCACCTTTAAAAGACATGCTTGCCTTTAATTACTTACTATTTGAAGATTTAAATAAATTGCATAACCTAGAAGAAATTTCTTTTTGGATGTTAAAGGTTCTAGACTACTACACAGAAAATGCTGTTAACCTCTCCTCAACTAAAAATACGGATATAATTAAAAAATCAATAATCTATATAAACAAACATTTTAGAAGTTCTATCAAGCTCGATGATGTTGCAAGTCATGTTCACCTTAACTCTACTTACTTTTCAACTCTATTTAAAAAAGAAATTGGTATGTCATTTTCAGAATATGTACAGAAAATTCGAGTAGAGGAAAGTAAGTATCTTCTTACAAGTACAAGCAATTCCATCTTAGATGTTGCAATCTCAGTAGGTTTTGACAGTCAAAGTTATTTCTGCAAAGTGTTCAAAAAATACACGGAACTTTCACCTAAAAAGTACCGTTTGAAATTTTCATAACTACAAAAAGGGCTGCTTTCAAAAAAGCATCCCTTTAAGTTCAGTCCTAGGGTGTTTCAAAATCGATTTCAACTGAAGTAGAAATTGGTTATTTTGAAACCTCCTTTTTTTAGTTTCTTTACTCCATTGTTCTTCTAGCTTCTTTTAAAAACTCCACTTTGTTGCTAGTGATATAAGTGTGTTGTTCTTCATCTATTTTCCCATGTCTTTTTAGTTCGTCGGCTATTTCTACGAATTTCTCAACCAATAACACTAATTCTCGCAATTCATCCCCATTATTAATCATATAAGTCCCCCAAACCCCAATCTTGTATTTAACTCCATGATAAAAATAAGCATAAATTATTCCTTTATGGTCATGACATCTTAAATTTAATTAACCTTTAATGTGTCATTACTTCAATAATTAGATTATTATACACTTTTTTCCTAATTCCTTCTTTTTTGTAAAAAAAGTTTGAAAATTATACCAATATTTTTTTATGTATTTATCTTAATCAATCCAATAAGTATCATATCTGAAATTTTATTCAGCTGTTTTCTAAACTTATTTCATAACTATGGTTTAATTAATCAATAATAAGGTATATACATTATAAATATTTCTTAAGGAGGTATAGTCATGAAGAAAATACTATTGCCCATAGATGGCTCGGAAATCTGTCCAAAGGCCTATGAACATGCAAAGAAAATCGCTGAAAAATTTGATTCGGAAATAGTTATTTTTAATGCACAGGATTTAACGCCCCCATTCGGTTGGTTATATGATCCAGTGGTCTCTAAAAACGAAGAAAATACTCCTGAAAAAATAGCTGAAAAAATTGTTAAGGATGGAATGGACGCCTTTGCCGGAACGGGAATAAAAGTAACAACAGAAACTGCCCTTGGTGATCCTGCTACCACAATCTTAGAAGCTGCGAAGAAAGAAGGCTGTGATTTAATCATAATGTGTACCCACGGAATGTCAAGAAGTAAGAGATTTTTATTAGGAAGTGTTACAAATAAGGTAGTTCTTCACGCCGAGATACCTGTGCTGGTTATAAGATAGAAGATTTTAAAAACTGGGGCTGTCTCATAAATGTTTCTTATGAGTTCAGTCCCTTATTACATAAGTCCAGGCAATTTAGTCAACCATAAAGAAATCGGTGGTACAAATGTCAATAAAATCAATATTATAAAGTTGCATGCTAAAAAATTAAAGTTTTACTAACATCCTCTAAAACTCTATCTCATTAGTCATTTTTAGTAATGCAAATCTTCCATCTATGATGTTATTGTGATGTTCTATAATTTGAGGCGCTTTAAGTACAGGCCCATCAAAGGTACTATGAGCATCCTTCACAAGTACACTCTCATACCCTATGCTAAATGCTCTTCTAACAGTGGTATCAATGCAATATTCAGTCTGCATACCAACAATAATTAATTTCTCAATCCCTTGGTTTTGCAGTTCCTCATGTAAAGTTGTTTCACTAAAAGAATCGCATGTTGTCTTTTCAATTACCTTCTCAGATTCTAATGGTGCAATTTGGGGATGAATCTGCCAGGCTGGCTTACCCTTACCGAATTCGCCATCTTCACTTCCATTATGCTGCACAAAAAACACTGGTGTTTTAGATGCTCTTGCCTTTTCTAATAACGAATGGATATTATCTAATACCTTTTCCCCATCATACAGAGCTCCATCGTCATATGTAAACATCATAACCTGTACATCTACAATTAGCAAAGCAGTCTTTTTACTCATCTTACAAATCTCCTTTTCCTATATTTTTTTTCATGACAACCGCTGGCAGTTCTTTATCTCCCCAGTTAAGTTTAATTTCATCTACAATTTTAAAGCCTTGAGCTAGCCAAAACTTAGTAACCTTTTCGTTATAACCGGTAACAACGTCAATCCTTATTGCTTCTGAAGAATTATCTCTCATATATACTTCTAACCCCTCATAAACTTCCTTTCCAAACTCTTTGCCTTTAAAATCACTATGTAGCATAAGTAGCGAAAGATAACTAGTTTCCTTTACCTTAAAATCAAGAAATCCTATAATTTTATTTTTGTCCTTGGAAAGGATTTTGCAGGATTTAAATTCGATACTTTTCATTTCTTCTATTTCGTTTTTAACCCACTTGGCATCAACATAATCTTTACCTATATGAGCCTCTAAAAATCTCTTGTTAGAATTATATACCTCGGTAATTCTTTGTAAATCCCCATCTTCGATATAATCAATATATGTATTCAACGTCTGAAAAACCATAAATCCTTGCTCCTTTTTCTCTATAGTTTACTCATTGCATCTTTATATTATATCATTAGTTGGTAATATTAGGTATGGCTCAATAGAACAAAATAGGGTGTCTCAGAATGATAAATTTCTGCGTTATTTAAAATTCAGGCGACTTGGCACGTACGTCAGTACTAGCCAAACCGCCTGAATTTCAAAACCTTGAACTTCACTCATTCTGAAACACCCCTGGGCTGTGCTCATGAGAAATTTTTATGAGACAGCCCCATAAGTTTAGTACTAGGGTGTCTTGGAATAACGCAGAAATTCGCCATTCTGAGACATCCTAATTTAATTTACTCTGCATAAAGTTCTACTATTTTAAGTATAACTTCAACTGATTTCTTCATAGACGCTATAGGAATATATTCAAACTTACCGTGGAAATTGTGACCTCCAGTAAAGAGATTAGGACACGGTAATCCCATATATGATAATCTCGCCCCGTCAGTACCTCCCCTTATAGGTTTGATAATAGGCTTAACTCCAACCTCTTCCATTGCTTTTTTAGCAGCTTCTACTATATGCATAACAGGCTCTATTTGCCCCTTCATATTGTAATATTGATCCTTCATTTCTAGTTCTACAGTTCCCTCTCCAATACTAGAATTTAAATATTCTACAATTTTTTCTATTCTTTGTTTCTTTTCTTCAAACTTTTCTCTATCATGATCTCTAATAATATATTCTAAGTTTGTTTCTTCTACACTACCGCTAATATCGTGTAGATGGTAGAAACCTTCATATCCCTCTGTATGCTCAGGAACTTGATTAGCTGGAAGCATAGAATTAAATTCCATAGCTATTGATATCGAGTTAATCATTTTATTCTTCGCAGATCCTGGATGAACATTCCTTCCATTTATCTTAACTTTAGCATAGGCTGCATTAAAGTTCTCATATTCAAGCTCTCCGATTTCACCACCATCTACGGTATAGGCAAGATCTGCATCAAATTTCTTAACATCAAATTTATCTGCTCCTCTCCCTACCTCTTCATCAGGAGTAAAGCCTACTTTTATAGTTCCATGCTCTATTTCTGGATTGTTTACAAGATATTCTATAGCAGTCATTATCTCAGCTATACCGGCCTTATCATCGGCTCCCAAGAGTGTAGTCCCATCTGTAGTGATTAAATCTTCACCTATATATTTTTTAAGCTCTGGAAAATCCTTCGGAGATAAAACAACATTTTTTTCTTTATTAAGTACAACATCTCCACCATCATAATTCTCAACTACTTGAGGATCTACATCGGCACCTGTCATATCAGGGCTAGTATCCATATGAGCTATAAATCCTAGAGTAGGAATCTTTTTATCGGTATTAGATGGTAAGGTAGCCATTACATATCCATTGTCATCTAAATTAACATCCTTCAAACCCAAGCCCTCAAGCTCCTGTACAAGGACCTTGGCAAGATTAAATTGTTTTTCAGTACTTGGACACGATTCTGAACGAGGGTCAGACTTTGTATCTATCTTCACATATTTTAAAAATCTTTCTACTAATTTTTCCATTAAAACATCTCCTTTTTTATATACTGATGTATGACACACAAGTTCTATAAAAGAAAGTAGGCTTTGAGACCTCCCCTACAATATATAGATAAACTTAAATTATATATATTTATTTATATATATAATTTAAATTTTACATATGAGCATGAAAAATTCTCATTTGCTACTTCAATTAGTCAAACTTCTCATTCACACATCTATTTCTTAACTTTTTTGCTTTATATAATTATTTTTATCTTCTTCATATATTTTCATAACTTTAATAATAAGACCGTTTTCACATGAAGCGATCCTTATATCATCAATCGTCTTTATAGGAAGCACATTCGTTGATGTTCCCGTTATAAAAGCTCCATCATATTCCTGTAAAGCTTCGGATGAAGCTTCCTTCTCTACAACCTTTACTTCATTTAGCCTACACAATTCAATTATTTTAGTCCGTGTTACTCCAAGTAACACTTCACTTGGAGGAGATGTGAAAAGTATATTGTCCTTTACAAAAAATACATTTGACCGACTTCCCTCTGTGATCCCTCCATCATTATTTACCAAAAGGGCTTCAAAGGCCTTTCTTTCCTTCAGTTCTTCATTTATTCTTTCTCTAAGTTCCCTATTATATGTCTTTGCATTAGGATTTTCTCTTTCGCTTCTAAAAAGTATGGTATTTATACCCTCTTCATACATTGATCTAGGTGGATAATAGCTTTTTATAAAATATAGATATATGTTATCAATCTGAGCTTCCATACCACTACATAAAATCTTTATATTACAATTGTATCCTTCATTAATTTCTATTAGCTTTACTATCTCATTAACCAAGTCTTCATCAGTCTTATTTAACTGAATACCAAGAAGCTCTGAGGATTTTTTGAGTCTCTCTAGATGTTCTTCAAGATATAGAGGTATTCCATCTATTATTCTTATTACTTCATAAATCGATATTTCTTCTGCTTTGTTTTCGATATTCATTTCTTCTATAGAACAAACTTTACCGTTATGTATTAGATACTGTAAATCTGCTTCTTTTATCATCCTAAAAACACCTCCGTTCCTATTATATACCTTATAGTACCTGTTGAACAATATCTATTTTTTCTCTCTATATATAATCTTATATTAGTGATTTAATAGAAAAAAGATGCTATTTTCATGAAATAGCATCTTAATATTCTATACTGTCTCCCCTTCTGCACTTTTTCACATTTCCTTCAAACCTACAATCCCTTGATAAATATCTATTATACCCTATTCCACTACTATTGGATAGAGATACATTTTGAGGAGAAAAGTATTCATCGAGAATCCTTTCAGTGTCATTGCTTTCATTCTTTCTCATATATATCATCCTTTACAATTAATTACTCGTCAAGCAACCCAAGTTCTGCTTCAACATCCTTTAGACCTTTTAAAATTGCTACCATGTTATGAAAGTCTTTATCTGCTTTTTCACTTTCAGATATAAAATCACTTGTTAAAACACTCTGAGGATAGTTTTCTTTTAAATAAGTAATACTGTTCCCCATCCACTTATTACTCTTTTCCTTAAAAGTGTCGCCACCATAGGAATCTTTTTTAGTATCCTCTTCTATCCTTTCTCCTTCATCAATAAGCCTTCTTAATTGCATCGAAGTTAATCTCCTTTTTCTTCATTTCTCTGTATATTTATTATTAGTAAAAAGCTTATCAATTATATAGTATTTTTTTAGCATTTTATGGTTTTAAGATTAAAAAAATCAAGGGAATCCCGGCTTATTGGGATTCCCTTTCTTATTGTTTTAGTTACCTCTAAGATTTCCAAGAGCATTATATATTGCTATAGCCATATCAACCATTTTAACATTACTCTTTGGCTCAAATTTACCATTATTATCTTTCATTATTTTTAACCCTTCACAGATAGCTACATATCCGATTTTTTCATCACTTATCTCTTTTGCATCTTTATAGGATACCTTAAATATACTATCAATTTCAGCTAATTTTTCATATCCAAGTAATCTTACCATCATTACAGCTAAGTCTTCTCTAGTGATCTTTTCATCACCCTTATACTTACTTTCTTTATTTTCTAGTATTCCATATTGAACAGCCATTTGTAAGTACTTGTAGTTTTCATCGGCTGCTTTTACATTACTAAATTTTAGTGCCTCAGCCTTTCTCACCATATATGGTCTATATCCCTTTGCATCCACAAGCATCTTAATAGCTTCATCCATAGTTAACTCTTTCTCTAATTCGAATTCATTTGTGTCAATTATTCCTTGTGATGCAAGTATGCTTAGTTCCTTCTCTGAATCATGGTCTTTTATAGCTTCTTTAAACTTATCGTCTTTCTCATCTACTTCTTCCCCATCATAGCCTAAAAACTTACCTGTAAACGCATCTATATTACTACCTCTAAAGTATCTATTAGACATTCTATAAACCAATTTAATTTCCCAATCTGGATTTCTATAATCATCATTCTTGTTTATCTTAGTATAAACAAGTTCCGGCTTATATTCTTCAAAATATATTTCCTTGGCGTCTTTCTTATCTATAACTCCTGTGGTTTCTGGAAAATCAGCTTCAGTATTCCACTCACACCTTACTTCCATTACTTTTCCTTCCTTAGTACCTACTTCAATAGATATATTATCATCAGAGTAATATACTCCATTAACCATTCTTCGGAAATTATAGTAATATTGCGTCTCTGGCATTTCCTTGCCATTATAATAATGGGTACGCTTTGTATATTTAGCCTCTGTATCTATATCCTTTATCTTGTCTGGGAAATATTTAGCAATAGCATCAA
The DNA here is from genome assembly GCF_050888315.1 of Wukongibacter baidiensis. NCBI lineage: Bacteria > Bacillati > Bacillota > Clostridia > Peptostreptococcales > Caminicellaceae > Wukongibacter > Wukongibacter baidiensis. Next base: position 5,516,186 of record NZ_CP138202.1, on the reverse strand, counting down.
TAGCTTTGTCATACCCCTGTTCCCAAGTTATAGCCGGCTTGTATCCTTCTTCAATCTCATCTTCAAGATCAAAATAACTACGTGCAGATATCAGTTCTTCTGTTAAAGCGTTTATGGTTATCTTGCCTCCATAACGTCTTCTAAAGCCACTATCTTTTTCGAATCTTGCTGACCAGGCTTTCTTGCCATTGGTTTCCCAGTAATCATCGTTTTCAACATATCTCAGACTATCTAATTCGTATCCTTCTCCATATATTTCCTTTATGTATTTTCCTATAACTTCACTTGCTCTTTCTTGGCTTATTTCCTTGTCTTGTATTGTAACACTTTTAGCATTCTTAAATATTTCTTCTTTTCTTTCATCGCTTATGTTCTTAACCTTTTCCTCTTCAACAGCTCTTCCACTATAATCAAGCATAGTTCCTTCTTTAGCGTCTACTAAGTAACCATTTTGGAATCTTGAGCTGTATACAAGCTTTATTTCCTTAACCTTTTCATTATTATAATCATATCTATTTCTATTCGGAATATAGCTTAGAGCCATATCAATATTATCTCTTAAAACCTGCTCTGCTTTTTCCTTATTTATAATCCTTTCAAGAGCTGGGAACTGTACATCACTATCCCAACTATAATTGTATCCTCTAACTTCTGATTTTACACCATCTACTTCAACACGTATAGAGTTTCCATCAAAAGGAACACCATTTATCTCTCTTGTATATACAAAGTTATAATTAGTGCCTCCTCTATATATAAAAGCTCTATCATTTTCTTCCAGTTTAGCTTCTTTATACTCTTTAGGGTTCACCCTCTTTATAAATTCCTCCGCTATAACCTGAGCCTCATCTCTAGTTATTTGAGCTATAGTCGGTTCATCATCGTCGTGATTAAATTCATACTTACTTACCCTTTTGATCTTACCATCATTAGCATTTATCCATACATCTAAGTTTACACTTTTCTTGTCATTATTCATGCTCCAGTCTATTGACCACGCATATTCTCCCCTATCTCCATAATCTTCCCTAAACTCTATTCTTGACTCGAATTTCTTTTCATCTATATCATAGTTAAAGTATTCTTTTAGCGTTTTCTTTGCTATTCCTATCGCCTGATCCTTTGATATTTTTGCTTCTTTCTCCTTCTGCTCCATATCAGTATCTTCATTCACAACATCTACCACTCTAACTGCTTTTTCTTCAACTATTACTGTATCAATCGTTGCAAATGCTGGTACAACCATTCCCAAAGTGAGCATTAACGAAACTGTTAATGCAACAGCTTTTCTTTTATGCATAAATACCCCTCCCGCTATTTTTTTATCCATACTAATTTTATAATGTTTTACCATTATTTAATATATGAAATCATATTTGTAATAGAATATTAAGATTTATAAATAGGTTAACCCGGGTTAATTTTGAAAAGTCAAAATTTCATAGTTCTTTTTTAATAAAATATGAGTCTATAAAAAAAACATGCTTCGCTAACCTACTTATAAAATAAGCAAATCAGCAAAGCATGCCATCCAGTTATTTCTTTATTTTATATTTTTTTATTTAGGCTTACAATCTCCATCACAAGGATTAACATGAACCATGCAATGCTTTACCTTTCTCAAGTCTTTTTCAATCTTATCGTGTACATTTTCCGCAATATCATGGGCCTGAGATACTGTTAAGGCTCTATCTACTGCTATTTCCACATCTACATATAACTTATTTGCATGAATCCTTGTTTTTAACTTATCTATATCAATAACACCCTTTGTTCCATGTATTATTTTCTTAATATCCTTTATTGTTTCTTCGTCTGCCGCCGAATCAATTAATTCCTTAACAGATTGAAGGTAAATATCAAAGGCAACCTTTGCCACAAAAACACTAATAACAACGGCAGCAATGGAGTCTAATATTGCATAACCTAATATAGCTCCAGTAACACCAATCAAACTGCCTACAGATGAAAGGGCATCGGTACGGTGATGCCATGCATCAGCTAAAAGGGCTGAACTTTCTATCTTTTTTGCTGCTACCTTCGTATATCTATACATCCACTCTTTAACTATTATAGAAAAGATTGCAGCATATATAGTTATTTTGCCCGGTATCGTGTAATCGCCCTGGATTATACTCTTTATTCCGTTATAGCCCATAAATATAGCTGTCAGTAATAATATATTAGCAAGGACTTTTCCCATAACAGGCTCAATTTTTTCATGCCCATAGGGATGGTTTTCATCATCTTCCTTATTAGCCAGCCTTATTCCAATCAATGCAACCACAGTACTAAAAACATCTGACAAGGAATGTACCCCATCGGCAATAATTGCGTGACTTCGTCCAATAAAACCTATAAATATCTTTGCAGCCGATAATATGACATTTGCTATTATTGTAACTACTGATACTCTATTTGCTATCTTGATTCTTTCTTCACTTTTCATCATTTCACCTCATAAATAATATGTATTAATTAGTTTATCTATATACAGTGTATTTGCATATTATCAAGATAAATTTGCCATTCCCACGTTATCAATTGATAACATATTATTTAGCAACACATTATATTATAATCTGATTTATTAGCTTTTTCAATACTTTTTATATAAAAAATATATATTATCATTTGATAATGAATTTTATTAAAATTGATTTTCTCCCTATCTTTACATAATCTCAAATGATGCTTTCTTTTAATAACAAAGAAAAAATACAGCCCCATACAAAGCTGTAATTTATTTATACCCAATTCCCCGCTCTAAGTAAACAAAATTTTTTATTGACTTTAAAGAAAAAACGATACAAAAAAAATCGAACCTCTATCACTCTACATGAAGGAGGTTCGAAATCTTTTTATGTTATTTTGCAGCCTTTACTTCAGTCCAAATACGGTCGTACACCTTCACCATATCCTCTAAATCTCTATATACTTCACAGGTCTTAAGGACTTCATCACTTGGATAAGCCACTGGATTATTTGCTGTTTCCTTATCTAGCTTTTTCTTTGCTTCCGTATGTGGAGTTGAGTATCCTATATAGTTTGTATTTTTAAGAGCTGTCTCTGTTTCACACATAAAGTTTATAAATAGTTCAGCTTCTTTTTTATGCTTTGAAGTCTTTGGTATAACCATACCATCAACAAAGACGTTACTACCTTCCTTTGGAACGGCATAGTCTAAATCAGGATTAGCCTCTATCATAGTAACTGCATCTCCAGCCCAAACTACAGCTAAAGCTGCTTCTCCACTTATCATCTTGTCCTTCACTTCATCGACAACATAGGCAAGTACTAAAGGTTTTTGCTTAATAAGCTCTAACTTCGCCTCTTCTAACTGATCTAAATCCCTTGTATTTAAGGAATATCCTAATTTTTGAAGTGCAACTCCTACAGTCTCTCTTTGACTGTCTTGCATAAGAATCTGCTTCTTATATTTTTCATCCCATAATATGTTCCAGCTATCCACAGGCTCTTTAACCATAGTCTTATTATATAATATACCTACAGTTCCCCACATATATGGTACGGAATATTCGTTAGTAGGATCGTATTCAAGGTTCTTGAAGTTATCATCTATGTATTTGTAATTAGGTATATTGTTTAAATCAATCTTGTGTAGCATGTCTTCTTTTATCATTTTACTAATCATATAGTCCGATGGAAAAGCCACATCATAGTTTACAGCACCAGGCTTTATTTTTTGGTACATAGCCTCATTTGTATCATACATTTCGTAGTTAACGTTAATGCCGTGCTTTTCTTCAAACTCAGCAATTACAGACTCATCTATGTAGTCTCCCCAATTGTAAACATTAATTGTAACCTTCTTTTCTCCACCGCATGCCGCAAGTGATAAAGCCATAATTAAAATAAAAGAAATTATAGCAGTCTTTCTAATCATATTTTTCATATTGCATTTTCCTTTCTATTTATATTTCTATTTGTCCTTAAATTTATTATTAAAAGTAAGGCCAAAACAGTAACAAACATAATGGTTGATAGAGCATTTATTTGAGGTTTAATCCCCCTTCTAGCCATTGAGTAAATAGTAATAGATAGATTCGAAACTCCTGAACCTGTTGTAAAGAAGCTTATAACGAAATCATCTATTGAAAGGGTAAAGGCCAATAACCCTCCAGTAATAATTCCCGGCATAATCTCTGGTATTATCACCTTCCATAGTGCATAGGAAGGTGTTGCTCCAAGATCTAAGGCCGCTTCATATAGATTATTATCAAGCTGTTTTAGCTTAGGTAGCACCGACAAAATCACATAAGGAATATTAAATGTAACATGGGCTATAAGCAGTGTTATAAAGCCTAATTGAAGCTTAATGAAAATAAAGAGAATCATTAAGGAAATTCCCGTAACGATATCAGCGTTCAATACAGGTATATATGTCAAATTCATAATTACACTTTTTTGTTTTCTTTTCATTTGGTGTATTCCAATAGCTGCTGCTGTTCCAATAATTGTTGCAATTACCGAAGAAGCAACTGCAATAGCAACGGTATAATAAAGGGCAGACATTATTTGCGAATCTGAAAATAATGCTTTATACCACTTTAATGTAAAACCACCCCAGCTTCCTCTAGATTTAGAGTTATTAAAGGAAAATATTATCAATATAAGAATAGGGGCATATAGAAATAGATAAATCAGAAAACTGTAAGACTTTTTAATAAAACGACCTACCATAGACCTACGCCCTCCTTGTCTTTATCAAATCTCCCCATAACGGCTGAGCTAAACACTATAAGTACAAGCATCAGCATAGATATTGCGCTGCCAAAGTTCCAGTCTCCTGTACTCAAAAACTGTTGTTCAATCAAGTTTCCAATTAGAGTGAATTGCCCTCCACCAAGTAAACGTGAAATTACAAAGGTAGTAATAGCAGGCATAAACACCATAACAATCCCTGAAAGTACGCCAGGCAAACTTAGTGGAAAAGTAACCTTAAAAAATACTGTTAGCTCATTTGCACCTAAATCCTGTGCAGCCTCAACTAAGTTATTATCTATTTTAATAAGTACTGAATATATGGGCAGAACCATAAACGGTAAGAAGTTATATACCATCCCTAGAACTACAGCTCCATTAGTGTACATAATATTTATTGTTGGTAAATGTAACAAAATTAGTAATTTATTTATTAGTCCGCTACGTTCTAATAGACTCATCCAAGCATAGGTTCTAAGCAAAAAGTTCATCCACATTGGAATCACAAAAAGCATAACCAACATATTTCTATAACGAATTGGTGCCTTGGCTATAATCAAAGCCATAGGGTAACCTAAAACTAAACATATAAGGGTACTAACTACTGCTAAATTAATTGAATGTATCAAAACATTGATATATAGTGGATCAAAAAATCGCTTATAGTTCTCTAGTGTAAAAGATAATCCAGAATCATCCTTAATGGTTATACTGTAGGATAATACTAGAATTATGGGAACAACTATAAATATTATCATCCATACCATATAGGGATAGGCAATCAATTTATTCTTCATCAGACCCCATCTCCTTTTTCATGATATGTATGTCGTTCGGTTCTATTCTAAGTCCTGTATTTTCTCCAACAGGAACCATTTCAGTACTATGTATTTTAAACAGGTGATTGTCGGTCTTTACAACCATTTCATAATGAACCCCTTTAAATATTACAGATTGTACTATTCCTGCAAGCATACCATCTTCTGGAGGCACAACCTTGACATCTTCAGGGCGAATTACAACATCAACCTTCTCTTTTTCCATAAAACCCTTATCTACACATCTGATTTTTTTCCCAGCAAACTCAACTGTATAATCCTCATGCATAATTCCATCAACTATTATACTTTCTCCAATGAAATCAGCAACAAAAGCATTTTTAGGTTCATTATAAATATCTTCTGGAGTACCTATCTGCTGTATTTTGCTCTCCTTCATAACTATAATCGTATCCGACATAGTTAGTGCCTCTTCTTGGTCATGGGTAACAAAGATAAAGGTTATTCCAAGCTTTTGCTGCATGCGCTTAAGCTCAATCTGCATTTCCTTACGAAGCTTTAAATCCAATGCACCCAGGGGCTCGTCTAACAGAAGAATTTCCGGTTCATTAACCAAGGCCCTAGCTATGGCAATCCTTTGCTGCTGCCCACCACTTAAAGAGTTAATAGAACGTTTCTCAAAACCTTTAAGGTTTACTAGTGACAACATTTCCTTTACCTTTTTATCAATGATGTTTTTTTCCATCTTTTTAACCTTTAATCCAAAGGCAATATTATCGTAAACATTCAGATGAGGAAATAGCGCATATTTTTGAAATACAGTGTTTACCTTCCTTTTATAGGGTGGAAGGTCTGTAATATTTTTTCCTTCAAATAGAATTTCACCCTTTGTAGCTTGTTCAAATCCACCGATAAGTCTTAGGGTAGTAGTTTTACCGCAACCACTTGGACCAAGCAAAGTTATAAATTCATTTTTACGCACATAGAAGCTAACATCCGTTAAGGCCCTATGTCCACCATAGTCTTTATAAACATTTCTTAGTTCAATGATATTTCTTGTCATTTATCTACCTCCTATGAAAAAATAAATTTGTAGAGAATTCTCATAGAGAAATGCTACACATAAGTCCGAGAGCCGATATCCCGATATCAGATTAATATTTTGGCAAATCAAAATTTCACCAACTCATATTAATACTAAACTTTTTGTTTAGATTAACTAAACACATATCAGAAGAATTATATCTGATTTTAATACTCAATGTCAATATAAAACACACTTTAAGTCTTAGTTTTTTTTATAGTTTTTTCTCATTTATAAATCTCTTTTTTATAATATCTAGAAATTTGTAAATTAACTTGGATAATAATTAAACCAAGGTCAACAAACCTATAACTTTTCACAAATTTAATTTTCAGGAATAAAATATATTATGACTTTTTTTGATGGGAGGATATAGAATTGACTGTTAAAGTAATGGACATACAAAATGTATGTAAGATATATCACACCTTAGATGGGGAAACTTTAGCAATGAGTGACCTTTCTCTTTTCGTTAGCAAAGGTGAAATAGTATCCATAGTCGGTCCTAGTGGATGTGGTAAAACCACTCTTCTATCTATGATTGCTGGCTTAATCAAGCCCTCGTCGGGGAAAATTTTAATCAATGGTGAGGAAGTAAAAAAATATGATAAGAAAATAGGCTATATGTTTCAAAAGGATAATCTTTTTGAGTGGAGGACAATTCTTAAGAATGTGTTAATCGGTCTAGAGGTTCAAAACAACCTAACATCCGATAATATCTCTAAGGTTGAAAAGCTCTTAGATATCTATGGGCTAAAAGACTTTAAACAACATTATCCAAGTCAGCTATCTGGAGGTATGAGACAGAGAGTCGCACTAATAAGGACCCTATCAACGGAACCAGAGATATTACTACTCGACGAACCGTTTTCAGCACTGGATTATCAGACCAGACTAAGAGTAGCAGATAAAATAATGTTTGTAAAAAGAGGGGGTCCCAGAATGGCGAATTTCTGCGTTATTTGAAATGTTCATCGACTTGGCACGTACGTTATAGAGATTCAAGTAAAAACTTCAACTTATACAGGTCCAAAACTCTTAGGAACACTGAGTATTTGTACCTGTATAAGTTGAGTTTTACTAAGAACTCTATACAACTAGCCAAACCGCCTGAATTTTAAAACCTTAAACCCGGATTATTCATTCTGAAACGCTCTGGGGCTCAACTCTTAGAACAGTCTCTCTCTTGAATGAAGTTCATGATACAGGCTGTAAAGTTAACGTCATTCTCTTTGGCCAAAAAAAAGAGAGCCTAAAAGACTCTCTTTGACTTTTTAACCCTCAAAAGCTAACTTTAAACAGCGCACTTAGCACGTTTGTAAAAGCATTTCGTAATAAAATAGAATTTTCTATAGCTAATTAAATCTTAATATCAAAGTATGCAAATTATTCAGCACTCAATCCAGCTAAGTTCAACAAGTTCCACGGCTTATTAAAGTGTGGTTGGAAGAAGAAATCAACAAATGCCAATTCATCTATAGTCATCTTGTTTTGAAGAACAACTGACATAGTATTTATTGACTGAGTTAAATCTGTTTTTGAGTTGATCTGTGCACCTAAGATTCGTTTTGAATCTTTTTCATAAACTAGCTTAAGTGTAGCCTCATCATAGGTAGGCATAAACTCTGGTCTATCATTATCCTTAACAGTTACTGTCTTTACATCAAGACCAGATGCCTTTGCAGCATTCTCTGTTAGCCCTGTAGAAGCTATATTGTGCTCATAAATCTTGATTCCAGAAGTCCCTTGGGTACCCATGTATCTTGTAGTAGGTTCAACTAAGTTTCTCGCCGCCAGGGTCCCCATACGAACTGCATTTGTAGCCAACGGAATATATCTATGTTCTCCAGTAGGATTATATATAACGGCACAGCTGTCACCTGCTGCAAATACATCTTTCTTACTTGTACGCATATATTCATCAACTATAATGGCACCATTACCAAGCATATCAACTTGATCTTTAAATAAACCTGTATTTGGTCTAAATCCAATACACATGATTACTAAATCAGTTTCATATTCACCTTTATCAGTGATTACCTTCTTAACCTTGCCGTCCTCACCTTCAAACTTTGTAACAAGTTCTCCAAGGGCAAGCTTTACAGAATGGTCTGTAAAGGCTTTCTCAGCTACATCTGTGAATTCCTTATCTAAGTATTTACTTAAAATACGATCCTCTGCATCGATTAGTGTAACGTTCTTTCCATTCATTTCAAAGGCTTCTACAAGCTCTACACCTATATATCCTGCTCCTACTACTATAATGTTTTTTGCATCCTTAGCCTTCTCAATAATAGTATTTGAATGGTAGAAATTCTTTGATAACAATACATTTTCTAAATCAATTCCTTCAAGCTTTGGAATTATCGGCCATGAACCTGTTGTTATAATCAATTTGTCAAATGTATCCTCAAACTCTTCATTTGTATCTAAATTACGAACCTTAAGTTTTTTACTATCTACATCAACATCCAATACGTCATGCTTCATTTTAGTATCAACACCAAGTTTAGCTAACTCCTCAGGTGAAGAGTAAAATAATCCTTGAGGGTCCTTTATTACTCCTCCAACATATAGAGCAATCCCACAAGATAAGAATGAAATGTTGTCATTTCTTTCATAAACAGTTATTTCTGCATCGGGATATAGTTTTGCAGTATTTATTATTGCCGCCGTTCCAGCATGGGTACAACCTATTACAGCTACTTTCATTTTTTTACCTCCTATTAACTCACACATTTATTTTTGTGGACAATGATTATCAATATCATTAAAATGCTAAAAAATATATTTCATTGTAGTTAATGAATTTTCTTCCTTACTGACTCTATATTTATAATACCCGATACAAGAAAGTTTAAACTTTCATTTATTATTTTTTTCACATTTAACCCGTATTATTTTTGACAATTTTAAAACTCTGCTGATTCAAACTTTTCATAAATAATACAGGTTAAAATATATTTATAATATGGACCCTTTAAAACATAGAGCTTTAAAGACTATTGTAAAAATTGCTTATGAAATTGCTATTGGAAAGCGAGGGATATCGAACACTAAAGACGATAAAAACAAGGAAACAAAAAAAGAACAGGATAGCTAACTATCCTGTTCTCAGATTGTTAACAAAGTTAACAAGATGTTAGGCTGTTAAGAAGCTCGAAGTTCAAGGCGTGCTGAAGCCAAGAGACCGCAGCGTATAAAGACATACGTAAGGGTTCTTGGATGAAGCAACAACGAAGAAATTCGGGTTTCTTAACAGCCTCAGAGCAGGATAGCTAACTATCCTGCTCTTTATCAGTTTTATTTTTCATTTTCACCATACTTTTCTGAGAGATATTCATGCATAGCCTCGGCAACCTTCTTTGAGTATTTTACTGCCTCTACTACCGTTCGTGCGCCCGTAACCACATCACCTGATGCAAATACTCCATCTTTAGTTGTTCTTCCACAATCATCGGTTATAACTAAACCAAACTTATTTACCTCTATTCCTTTAGAGTTGGAAACTATATTTGCCTTAGGTCCCTGACTTATAGAAATAATTATGGAATCACATTCAAACAAGCTCTCAGAACCCTCTATATTTACTAATTTCGCTTCTTCTCCATCCTGTACCTTTTTCGTTTCGATATATCTTACTCCTTCTTTAGTACACTCAAGAGGAGATTTATAAAATTCAAATCTTACTCCATCGATTTGAGCATATTCAACCTCATATTTACTGGCAGATACATCTTCCATACCCTTCCTGTACATTAGGTATACTTCACGAGAACCCTTTCTCAAGGCCGTTCTTGCAACATCCATAGCTACATTTCCCGCGCCAATTACGCATACCTTCTCTCCTAAATTATAAACCTCAGGGTTTTTCAAATAATCTATTGCATAATGTACATTTCCTAAGCTTTCTCCCTTAATACCTAGTTTTCTAGGCTTCCATACACCGGTTCCTATGAATAGCGCATCATAGCCGTCTCTAAAAAGGTCTTCTATGGTTAGTACCGGCCCTATTAAAGTATTTGGTCTTATTACTACACCAAGCTTAATCAATTCATTCTTTAATCTATCTATTATATTCTTAGGTAATCTGAACTCAGGAATTCCATATCTAAGCACTCCACCAATCTTGTCATTGGCTTCAAATATCGTAATATCATAACCCTTTAGCGCTAAAACAAATGCTATTGTAATTCCTGCTGGTCCTGACCCTATTATACCTATATTACCCTTTAGCTTTTTCTTAGGCTTTAAGTCCATTACATTTAAGCTGTAATCTGAGATATAATTTTCAATTGTACTAATATGAACAGGACTTGATTTCTTTCCTAGAATACAATGTCCTTCACACTGGTTTTCATGAGGGCAAACCAAGGAGCATACAACGGATAAGGGATTATTTTTAAATAATGTTTCGCCGGCTTTATTGATATTTCCTTCCAATAATAAGTCTATAACCTCTGGTATTGGCGTATTTATTGGACAACCTTTTTGACACCTAGGGTTTTTACATTGCAGGCATCGTTTTGCTTCATCTATTATGTGTTTTCCCATGATATCAACTCCTAATTAAATCCTGTAGTTTTTTGTACAATTATACAGGAGTATTAGATATGATTCAACTTAATTATTTTTTCGTAACTTATATATATGACACACCTATATATAAATCATCTTCTTTGTCATCCCACCATCTATAACAATATTCTCTCCATTTATAAAATCATTCTCTTCATCTGTGAAAAACATACATGCTCTAGCTATATCCCCTGGCTTTCCAACCCTTGATGAAGGATGCTGTCCATGATCTAAAGAACTTAAATCCTCATAATTATCATTCTGAATCCAACCTGGACTAATGCAATTAACCGTTATATTTTCTTTGCTCAGCGAAATGGCTAGTGCGTGGGTTAGGGAAACTATTCCGCCCTTTGAAGCTGCATAGGCCTCAGAATCCTGCTCAGACATGAGATATCTTGTTGAAGCTATGTTTATTATTCTCCCATAGGAGGTATTTTTATTAGTCTTAGCAAATTGTTGTGATGTAATGAAGAAACTTCTCAAATTAACATCTATAATCTCATCCCATTCGTCTATCGTTAAGTCATATAATGACTTAAACTTGCTAATCCCAGCATTATTAATAAGTATATCTAAACTTCCATATTCATTTACAACATATTCAATCATCTCGATTATTTCATCTGGAGATTTCAAATCAACCTTATAAAAGATTGAATCAAATCCTAGAGTTTTATATTCCTTTACAAGCTCGGTTCCATTTTTTTCATCTATATCAGCAAGTACTACCTTGGCTCCTACTTCGCAATAGGCCTTTGCTATGGCTTTCCCTATTCCATTAGCGGCTCCTGTTATTAAAACAACTTTCTCTGTATATATCACACCAATTACCTCCTTAAATCAAACATAAGACTACTTACACATGTAAGTAGCCTTTTAATTAATTAAAATATTACTATTCCTTAAGAATCTTGTCTAGTTTGAGCAATAACGATTTCTCTTATACATACATTCTGAGGTTGTGAATAAGCAAAGTGAATTGCATCAGCTATATTTTCTGGTTGAAGTCCACCACCTATTTCCTTTTTCCAATCGGTATATCCATCCTTTATCTCATCAGAAGTTGTGTGACTTAGTAGTGCTGTTTCAACAACCCCTGGAGCTATCACTACCATTCTTACATTGTGCTTTGCTACCTCTTCCCTTACGTTTTCCGTAATTGCATGTACTGCAAATTTAGTTCCACAATATGCAGCATGATTTGGGAAGGTCTTTCTTCCTGCAATAGAGCTTGTATTTATAATAGTTCCTTCATTTCTCTTTATCATATCATCTAGTACTACGTGAATACCATTTAGTACTCCCATAACATTTACATCAAGCATTTTTTTCCATTCTTTAGGGTCTTGGTTTTGAGCCTCACCAAGCAGCATGATCCCTGCATTGTTCACTAAACAATCTACCTTGCCAAATTTTTCTTCAGCTTCAGCTATAGCAGCCTTAAATGACTCTAGGTTAGTCACATCTACGCTTCTACAAATTGTATTTGGAAGGTTTAACTCTTCTAATTTCTCTTTTCTTCTCGCTAACAATAATAGAGGATACCCTTCATTTGATAGCTTTATAGCCGTTGCTCTACCGATACCTGAGCTCGCTCCTGTTATAACTACTAATTTTTTCATTCTTTAAATTCCTCCTATATATTCAAAAGATGGTTTCGGGATCCCTCTTATGTTATTTAGTATAAGGCTTAACAAAAAAAGTGTAAAGTATGCACTTTGTTGATATATAGTATCTTTGATGATACTATATATACATATTGATAGTAGAATTAACAGCCTAGATATATAGTGTCTTTGATGATAGTATATATAATAATATGTAACTTAGACTATTGTTTTGGAGTTGATAGAATGAGTAATGAAATGGATAACATAAAAAAGGTTAGCTGTGAAATAGAGCTTACTTTAGCAGTTATTGGGGGCAAATGGAAACCCCTTATCATATGGTATCTTGGTACTACAGGAACAAAACGCTTTGGAGAAATAAGAAAGTTCATACCAAAAATAACCCATAAAACCTTAACTAATCAATTAAGAGAGCTTGAAAAAAATAAGCTTGTAGAAAGAAAGGTCTATCCAGAGGTTCCTCCTAAGGTCGAATACTCTATAACTGAAAAGGGCAAGACTTTGCTTCCTATACTCGAGATGATGTGTACGTGGGGCCAGCAGAATTCAGAGCTTAAGTATGAACTTATTAACAAGCTTTGTGACGGTAAGAAGAAGAAAAAGTATACATAGATAGTATAAAATCCTCAAGCCATGCTTATTTAGATCTTTCTCTCTAAGTCAGTCTTTTTCATAAACTCCCTGCATATAACTGCTATAGGAGTGGTTTTATGAAAAAAGTTGCCATATATATAAGGGTATCCACACAAGAACAAGCTAAAGAGGGCTATTCTATCCCTGCTCAAAGGGATAAACTTTTATCTTTTTCAAAGGCGAAGGATTGGATAGTTAGTAACGTATACATTGATGATGGCTATACGGGAACAAACCTTGAAAGACCTGCCTTAAAAAGAATGTTAGAACATATGGATGATATTGATCTAGTTCTTGTATATAAGCTCGACAGATTATCTAGATCTCAAAGGGATGTTCTGTACTTAGTTGAAGATATATTTCTAGAAAACAATGTCGACTTTGTAAGTGTTTTAGAGTCTTTCGATACAGCTACACCCTTTGGTCGTGCAATGTTAGGTATATTGGCCGTATTCTCGCAGCTTGAAAGAGATACTATTGTAGAGAGATCTAAACTAGGCAAGGAAAGAAGAGCAAAGGAAGGTAAATGGCGTGGTGGACCTGTTCCCCTCGGTTATGATTATATCGATGGAAGCCTCATGATAAATGAATATGAAGCTAATATAATCAGACTAGTATTCCAAAAATATATAGCTGGACTGGGCATGGACAGCATTTGTAAGGAACTAAATTCCAAGGGCTATAGAAGTAAGCATAGTGCAGAGTTTACAGTTTCTAAAATAAAGACCTATCTAAATAATCCACTCTATGTTGGGATGATCCCCTACAAAGATATGCAGTTTAATGGCTCCCATGAATCTATAATTGATATAGAAACCTTCAACTTGGCCAAGTCCCTTATGAAAAAACGCAGTATTTCCTATCGTAAAACTTCTGATTCACTCTTAGGAGGTCTTTTAATTTGTGGAAAATGTGGATCTAAAATGTTTAGAAGGAATATCAGAGATTATCAATATTATATTTGCTATACCTATCACGGCTCTCCTTCCCATATGGTAACTGCTAAAAGCTGTAATTTGGGATATATAAATGCTTCAAAGCTAGAAGCCCAGATTATATCACAGTTAGGTTGTTTGCCGATTGATAAATCTATATTGACTCCTTTTATAAAGGACATCTTAGAGTTAAATACAACTAGTATGGATAAAACTTCTCTAAATGGACTTGAAAACGAACTAACTATGGTAAATACAGAATTGTCTCGATGGTACGATGCCTACGGAAAGGGGCATATGAATTTTACTGAAGTTGATAATAGAATCGAGCTTGCTTTAAAAAAGAAAAAAAATATACAAGAGCAAATAGCCTCTCTATCACAGTTAAAAAATGAAGCTCAAAGTAATGATACTAATGCAGATCAATTAAAATTGATTATTGAAAATTTCGACTGCATATGGGAAAATGCTACCCTCAGTGAAAGAAAAATTATTTTGAAGGGCTTTATAAAATCAATAATTGTTTATAAAAATACACCACCAACTATTAATTTTCTTGAGGAATAGAATATGGAACGGCTGCATATATAACCGTTCCATATATAAATATATAAATTCTCTTATTTTTTCTTTCGAACAATATAATCAACAAATCCTTGTCTAATTCTTTCACCCTCAAATATTCTTTCAAGAACCCTGTTTTCTTTAACTAAAATTTCCATATCATTAAAGTGAGCATCGCCTTCATCGATTTCATAATATGAATGAATAACTGTTCCATCGTCTTCCGCTTGTACAAACTCTCCCTTTTCTAATTCTTCACCCTGTCCATATCGGAAATCATTTACAGTAAGAAAATTCACAAAACATAATCCCCCAGGCTTCAAAACTCTCTTCATTTCATCAACACTCTTTGAAATGTCCTTTTTGTTCATATGAAATACAGCATTATATGAGTAAACATAATCCATTGATGCATCTTCAAATGGAAGCATTCTCATATCACCCCTGGCAATGTTAAGCTCTAGATCATTTTTCTCAGCAAACATATTGGCCTTATCCAACTGCCCTTCGTCGAATTCTATACCAAAAGTTTTATATCCGTTTGTAGCAAAGAGTGCTAATGGAGGACAGTTTCCACCAGCACCGCAATCTAGTACAACCTTCTCTAATCCCTCGTCGTTACAATACCTTAAAAATTTGTAAAGCTGTGTGTGTCTAAAAATAATATCCATACTTATCCCTCCTGTTTAATTTACAATACATATTATATATTCTAAAACCTTAGATTTACAGACTTTATCTGTTCTGCCGTAGCAGATGAGATTGGAACAATACTTAAGAACGAAAAAAAGACGGCTATATTGGTGACGCACGACATAGCAGAAGCTATATCTACAAAAAGACATAATAGCTTTAAAGGTTCTCAACCAATCTCATTAAAACCATATATATCGGAAAATTCAATATCTACAACTTCAATATTATTTCTTATAACCTCTAATGACTTTGCTAGCTCATCTATGTTAACATCGTCCTCTACGTGCCTTATAGGGAACTTTAAAATAAACTCACTGCCCATTCCATATTTACTTTTAACCTCGATATCTCCATCGTGTAAATCCATCAGCAGTTTAACTAATGATAGGCCGATACCACTTCCTTCATGATTTCTCCTAATAGATTTGTTCACCTGTCTAAAACGATCAAATATCATAGCAACCTTGTCTTCCGGAATCCCTATTCCCGTATCCTTTATAGAAATACATATCGCCTTGTCTGTCGTAGACACTTCAACTACTATCTCTCCACCAAGCTCCGTAAATTTTACTGCATTAGATAATAGATTTAACATAATTCTTTCAACGGCATTAACATCGACTGCGACAATAAACTCCTCAACCTCCGTATCAAATATAACTTTAATGTTGTTGCGCTGTACGTACCTAGCTACTGACATAGTTATATCCTCAATAACATTTACAATATTAATATTCTTTATCTCTAGCTCAAAATATCCTGAATCTATTTTTGTAATATCTAAAAGATTATTACAAAGCCTTAAGAGCCTATGGGTATTTTGCTTAAATACTTTCAAATACTTATTTATATATGACCTCTCACTTCTGGTTACCCTTCCCGTTAAATCCTTTTCAAAGAGTTGTATAGTGCTGTATATTAAGTTTAATGGCGTTCTAAATTCATGGGATAGATTCGCAAAAAATTCAGTTTTTAATTTTTCATATTCTCTGGCTTCATTTAAAATTCTTCTCTCTTCCTCAATTTTACTCTGCATTTTTTTGATTTTTTTCCGTTCTGATATATCACGCCCAACAGCTAAAATTGCTGTTTTACCTTCATAGGGAAAAAGAGTACCAGTCGCTTCAATGTCAATGGATTTGCCACCTATGCTAATCAGTCTTTGTTCCGTTAAAGGTAATGTTCTTCCAACATTAACATATCTAGCACACTCAAGAGCAAGGCTTCTATCCTCTGGGTGAATAAAATTGAATATATTTCTTCCAATGACATCCTCATGTCTTTCTATACCTACAAGCTTAGAAAATGCATGGTTCGCAAGGATAATAGTTCCCTTATCATGGACCACAATAGCATCGGGCATTATTTCAACTAGCTTCCTGTATTTTTCTTCACTTATCTTAAGCTTTCGTCCAATGATTTTACGTCTTCTTATATCAATTTGTAACTTTTTGTTTGCTATAGCTAATTTTCTTGTTCTCTCTATAACTCTTTCCTCTAGTTTTTCATTTGCCTTTATTAGTAAATTTTCTGTTTCTTTTTGTCTTAGTCGATTTAATCCCATACTCGATAGCATATCAGCCAAATTAGAAAAATAGGCCATAGTGGCTTCAACTTTTTCCCTTGTAAAAATTGGTATTTGAGAAACTGTTTCCATATATGAATCTTGATCATATCCAAACATTTCAGCTTGTTTTCGAAAAAACTTAAGATCGGGCTCTTCAAAAAGAAATTGACCTAAGCAGAGCATCCCCATATAGTTCTCCTCAACTATAATAGGAACGGCTGCTTCCATTAGTCCATTCTTACATTTATAAAGCACAAATCTTTCACCCTCAAGTGCCATATTTGAAACCGCCAAATCACTTTCTTTACACATTAAAGCACTCTTTATATCCACCCTATGAAATTTTGTGCATACATCCTGCCAGCCTATACCACTCAAAATAGTTCCTTCAGCATTAAGAAGTCCGTGTGGAATTTTAGTTATGTTATAAAATTCCTTCATAAGCTCTTGAAACTTGTCAAGATCTATTAAATCCTCCAATTTGTACTTCACACTCAGGTTCCCCCTTAAATCACTTATCCGTTCATAATAATGTTCTTTTTTAATTTATATACTTGAGGAGCTTTTTTGTATCCCGCCGTATTTAGACACTCTATTAATTATTCTATTACTTTTTACTCAAAAATTTTGTCGAATAAAGGAGCTATATTGAAAATTTAAGATTTTTTTAATTTTATTCTCTTTATGTAATAATATCTATCCGTCCTCTGTATTATTTAATAGAAGATATTTAAACTCGGATTATTCAGTATAATTTCAAAAGAGGTGATAGCTATTTCAGTTATAGCTATATATTCAAGAAAATCAAAGTTTACCGGTAAGGGTGAGTCTATTCAAAATCAGGTAGAGCTATGTAAAGAATATGCAGCAAAGAATTATGATGTTAAGAAGTTTCTAATATTCGAGGATGAAGGTTACTCCGGCAGTAATACAAATCGCCCCAGATATAAAGAAATGCTAGAAAAAGCAATTTTTCATAAATTTGATGTGCTCATATGTTACCGCCTAGATCGCATAAGCAGGAATATCTCTGACTTTACATCCCTTGTAGAATTACTTAGTGAAAATAATATCGACTTCATATCTATTAGAGAAAGTTTCGATACTTCCACACCTATGGGCCGTGCTATGATGTTCATCGCATCAGTTTTTTCTCAATTGGAAAGAGAAACCATCTCAGAAAGGGTAAAGGACAACATGTATAGCTTAGCAAAGTCTGGAAGATGGCTCGGAGGCAAGACTCCTATGGGATTTATTAGTGAGCAAGTAGAGTATTTTGATAATGTCAGTTCTAAAAGGAAATTATATAAGCTTTCTCCAAAGCCCTCAGAACTTAAATTAGTTACAACCTTATATAATAAATATCTTGAACTAGGCTCTTTGACAGCCCTTGAGGTTTGGGCTAAAAAGAATGATATCAAAACAAGGAGCAGTAAATTATTTGATAAAAGCATATTGAAGTTTATACTTTCTAATCCCGTTTATGCAGTTGCAGATCCTTCAATGTACAATTACTTTTCTCTTCTAAACTCTAAAATATCTAATTATAAGGAAGATTTTGATGGTAAAAAAGGTCTTATGGTTTACAATAGACATGAAGAAAAAAAGAATAGAGTTATTAAGAAAGATCCATCCCAGTGGATAGTCGCAGTCGGACTCCATCCCGGTACTATTCCATCTGAAACTTGGATAGAAGTACAAAACCTACTAAGGGAGAACAGAAAAAAAGCTCCCAGATCAGGTACGGGAAAAATAGGTCTTGTCACCGATTTGCTTAGATGTAAGAATTGCGGATCTAAGATGCGGATTTCTGTATCTAGAAGTAATAATAAGATTTATTACTATTATAAATGTTTAACAAAGGAAAGGTCCAAGGGTGTAGATTGCAATATAAATAATATTAATGGAAGAATTGCTGATAATCTTATAATTAGCGAAATCGCCAAGATAAGCTCTTATAAACAAAATCTATACCTTCATCTTTGTAATGAATTTAAAGAAATGAGAAAAATGTTAGAACCTAAATTTAATAAAGATGAGCTTCAAAAAGAAATTAAAGTCTATGAGGGTTACATAAATAATTTAACCCTAAGGCTTTCACAGCTTGAGTACAGTAATACTGGAAAATATATCATCGAGCAAATAGAAGCATTTGACGAAAAAATTTTAGAATTAAGAGGTCAGCTAGAAATACAGGACGATTCTATTAAACCTTCAGAAAATCTAAAAACTATTTCAAATGAAATTTTAAACCTTATAAATATCATTGATACACTTAATTTTGATGAAAAGAAAAGATTTATTAGGTCTTTAGTAGAAAAAATAATATGGGATGGTAATCTTTTA
This sequence comes from Wukongibacter baidiensis, assembly GCF_050888315.1. Classification (NCBI taxonomy): domain Bacteria; kingdom Bacillati; phylum Bacillota; class Clostridia; order Peptostreptococcales; family Caminicellaceae; genus Wukongibacter; species Wukongibacter baidiensis. The sequence goes on along the minus strand of NZ_CP138202.1, from coordinate 5,496,645 downwards.
GAAATAAAGCTTTCCAGCTCAACATTATAGAAGGTTAATATGTTATAATCTTTATTGTACTTTAAAAGGTTTTTAATACAGGAGGAATACAAATGCTAAATGGACTAAACAGTGTATTAACTATTTTTATTATGATTGGTACAGGATTTATTCTAGCAAAGAAGGGTTTCTTTACCAAAGGAACTAGCAAGCTCTTTTCTCAGCTTGTTATCAAGGTATCTCTTCCACTCATGATGGTAGTAAGCATACCTATGAGATTTAGTAAGGAAAAACTGATTGGCTCAGCCAGTGGAATACTTGTAGCTTTTTCAAGTATTATCATAACCTATATTCTTGCAATTATAATAGCTCGTATTTTTAGAGTAGAAAAAAGTAAAAGAGGAGTCTTTTACGCCATGTTTGCTTTCTCAAACTCAATATTTATTGGACTTCCTATAAATGTTTCGTTATTCGGCGAAGAGAGCGCTACATATGTCTTTCTTTTTTACCTTGCTAACACTAGCTTGTTTTGGACATTAGCTGTATATAATATACGTAAGACCAGTTCTGAAGTAGATAAGAAATTCTCCAAAATGGAATCCATAAAAAAGATTTTTTCTCCTCCACTAATCAGTTTTATTGTTGGACTTACTTTAGTATTTCTTGAAATACAATTACCTTCTTTTATTGTTAGCTCCTTTAGATACATAGGAAACCTAACGACCCCGTTGTCGATGTTTTTCATTGGTATTGTAATATATTCAATTGATTTCAAAGAAATAAAACTGGATGTCCCCAGTTATTTAATAATAGCTGGAAGATTTATTATTGCTCCATTTATGATGTACCTATGTCTTAAACTATTTGAGCTACCAAACATTCTAAACAACGTTTTTATCGTAGAAGCAACCATGCCGATAATAACTCAAGCGGCACTGGTATCGGAGTTTTATGGAGTGAACTCAAAATATGTATCCTTCATGGTTGGCTTTACAACGGTTTTAAGCATATTGATCATTCCTATTTATTCATTTATTTTAATTAAGTAAAAAGCTACTAGCCATTAGCTAGTAGCTTTTTTTATTCTTCTTTCAACCTATAATTATTCTTAGGTCTACCCACTTTTCCGTATTCTAGCTCAATAACAAGCTTTTTTTCCTTTTCTAAGTAATCCAAATATCTTCTTGCTGTGATCCTAGAGATTCCTATTTCCTTAGCAAGCTGCTGAGATGTAAAGGTCTTCCCCTTCATATCCTCAATTCCCTTTAATATTTTTTCATAGGTATGTTGACTAAATCCTTTGATTTCGCTAATATCATCCTTTTTTGATGATTGCGGTTTCTTTTCCTTCAAGGTATATCTATCAATTATATCTTGTTCTACACTTTCAATACTTCCAAAGCTGCTTTTTCTGTTTCTGTATTGAATCATTGCCTCATTAAAGCGTTTGAATACAAAGGGTTTTACTAAATAGTCTACTGCTCCATATCGAAATGCATCTTCAACAGTTTCCATACTTTTATCAGCTGTAATTAGTATAACATCACACTTTATATTCTCTCTACGTATCCATTTCAGAAGCTCTAGCCCTTTCCCTTGAGGAAAGAAAATATCCAATAATATTAAGTCTGGATGACCTTCTAATATAGATTCCTTAGCCTTCTCTATAGAATTAACGCTGTCATATAGTTCATAGCCCTCAACCTTTTTCAAAAACTTCTCGTTTATTTCCCTTACCATCGGGTCATCTTCAACTATAATCACCTTAATCATCTGATGCTCCCCTTTCTAGCGGGATAAATATATCCCATATAGTTCCGCCATTCTGTAAAAGCTTTATAGTTCCTCCAGTACTATCAACTATTTCCTTCACTATACTCATACCAAATCCCCTATTGCCTGATTTCGTTGTAATACCTCTTTGAAAAATCCTTTCCCTAATTTCCTTACTCATTCCGGGCCCATTGTCCTGAACCAATATCCTCAATCCTTCTTTATCTGAATTTAGCTTTACTAAGATTTTTCCATCTTCAATCTTAACTAACTCATCAATAGCATTTTCAATTAAATTTCCTATGATTGAACAAACTTCATCGGCAGTTATATTATTTTCAGGGATCTCTTTTAGGTTTGAATCCGGATCAATTTCTAAGGATATTTTTGCCTCCGATGCCTTATGATATTTTGCCAAAAGCAGCCCCGATACATGGGCATCCTTTATTTTATCGCTTAGAATACCTGAGATTTCCTTCCTTTCCTCAGATATATATGAAATATAATCCACAGCCTTGTCGTATTCTTCTAATTGTATCAGTCCCGAAATTGTATGCAGCTTGTTCATAAACTCATGGTTCTGAGCTCTGAGTGCACATGTTAGCTTCTTAATGCCAGTCAATTCCTCTGCCATTTGCTTAACCTCTGTTAAGTCCTGAAAACTACACACCACACCAATGACCTCATCCTTGTGATCTCTTAATAGATTGTGACTACAGTGCAATATCTTGCCTGGGCATATCTTTATCTCATGGTTGTATATAGATTCCTTTTCCTTTAATACCTTTAGGATTTGATCAGTAAAGGCAGAGTTGAAATTGGATATATTTTTCCCTTTATACCTGTCTTTAAAACCCAAAATTTTCTTAGCTGTCTTATTAAAAAATATGATTTCACCATCCTGATCTACAGCTAAAATTCCGTTTCTAAAACTATGGAGTATTATATCACGTTGTCCCAGAAGCAATGCAATCTCCTTAGGTTCTAATCCAAAAATGGTTCGTTTTATAGTAAATGATAGCAATGAAGCGCCGCCTATTCCAATTAAAAGACCCACAATCAAAGATCGATAAATATTAGATCGGTATAGACTAGTCTCTTCATAGACTCTATCAGTTAAAATTGCTACCTTAACAGCACCAACTTGCTTTCCTTCATAATGGATAGGTACAAAGGCTCTAATATTTGAAAATAAGGGGTTTCTAAATGCAGATATATACGACTCCCCTTTTTCTAACACCTTCTCCTCCCCACCAGCTTTATACCTTTTACCCAACCCCCTTTCATAGGGATATGAGTATTGAATACCCTCCATGTCCATGACAATAATATACTGAAATCTAGTGTTTTCTCTAAATGTCTCTATGATGTGCTGAATCATTCTATAATCCTTAGTAGTTCCTAGGGTTTCTTGTATTATATCCATGGAAGCAATAGTTACCGCTAAATCCATAGCATTGTTCCCCATTCCACTTTCAACGGTATCTTCTAATTGTTCGAGGGTTAATACTCCTATCCCACCTATTACCACAATTAGAATAATTGTTATAAATAAAGTAATTTTGTATTGTAATTTCAAGAATAGATCACCTCTAAATCTCATTCTTCGGCTTTGCTTTGGCCTTTTTTAATGCGTCCTCTATAGCGTCAAGAAGCCCCTCACTTGTATAGGTAGCCCCTGTTATTATATCCACATCTACGCTATTCTTCTTTATAACTCTCTTAGGAATTTCTTTATAAACTATTTCCCCAACTATCGGCACCGGTTCATCATCTATTACTTCGATATTTGTTATACTATATTGATCCGTAGTTACTATAACCTTTATATATCCATGATATGCCTCTCCATAGCCTTCATAAACGCCTTCTTTATATAGTATCTTCTTAGGCCCACAAGCTACTAGAGCTACTAGAGCAACTATCGATAAAGTAATAAGAATGGTAATTTTTACATTTCTCAATTTTACTAGCCTCCTACCAAGCTATTTATCCCAAGAACATATATGAACTTCCAATATATCTATGGTAATAAAAAAAATTAGTCCTATGACGCTCAAAGTTAAAATACCTGAATACATCTGAATATAATTGATACGCATCCATGAATCCATTATAAAATAACCCATACCATACTCAGTACCAAAGTTTTCAGTAAAAAACAATACAGAAATAGCTGTACCTATCCCTAATCTAAGAGATGTCAATATCGCAGGGATTGTTGCAGGTAAAATAATCTCATTGATAATTCTGTATGTACCTGCTCCTAATGAATACATAGGATATAATACTTCCTCCGGTATATTTTTAACCTCATCTCTGATATTAATTACAATTGGAAAAAATGTAATCATAAATATCATAATAACCTTTGTTAGCTCACCTAGTCCAAATATAAGCATTACTATCGGTAGCAAAGCAATCTTAGGTATAGGGTAATTAAAGTATAGAATTGGTGAAAGTATTGAATCCACTTTTCTAAAGTATCCCATCAATATACCTAGGGGTATCCCTAGTAGCAAAGTAAGTAAAATTCCAAACACAATTCTCCTCAAACTGTATATGGCATGGATTGCTATTTGACTTTGAAAGGTTTTTCCCATATTGACTATTATCTTTACGGGAGTGGGAAATATGGATTTATTTAAAATAACACCTATAACCTGCCACAGTATAAATATCAATACAAAAGCATAGACAAAGCTAATGCTTTTATATTCTTTCAATCTCATTTGCCCCTTCACCCCTTAAAGCTTTAATGATTTTATTATTTAATTGCCCATACTTCTTATCTAATCCATTGTGAACTTTTCCAAAGAAAGGATTGTCTATCACCTCTAAAATCCTCCCAGTAATCGATGAAAGAATAATGATTCTTTTTCCTAGGTATATAGCTTCCCTAATATCATGGGTAACCAATATAGTCGTAACCCTGCTTTCCTTCCAAACCTCTAAAAATAATTTTTGAACCTCTTCCCTAGTCATAGCATCCAAGGCTGAAAAGGGCTCATCCATTAAAAGCAAATTAGGCTTTAATAGAAATGCTCTAGCTATGGATACCCTCTGCTGCTGCCCGCCACTAAGTCCACTAGGATACCTATTTTTCAATTCCCTTATCCCTAGCTTCGTTAAAATTTTCTCATAATAATCTATGTCAATACATTTCCTACCATCCTTTATTCTTGCCGATAGGAATATATTCTCCTCAGCTGTCTTCCATTTAACTAAACCATAATTTTGAGGAATAAATCCAATTCTATTGGTCTTGGGATTAATTTCTCTTCCGTCTACTAGCGCTTCTCCCTCATAGTCCTTAATGATTCCCGCAAGAACCTTTAGCAGAGTAGATTTGCCTCCCCCTGAAGGTCCGATAATTACACAAATATCACCATTTGGTACTTTTAAATTAATATTTTTAATAGCTGTAACATCTCCATCTCTACTACTATATTTTACCCCCAAATTTTTAATCTCTATCATATTTAACTACCTCACACCATTCCATTCCTTATACAAGGTATTCTCCAAGTCTAAGCTCGCTAAAACCCTTCCCACGGTATTATTCACAATCTCATCTATGGTTTTAGGTTTATTATAAAAGGCAGGCATGGGAGGTAAAATAGCTACGCCTAAATCGCTTAAAATAAGCATATTCCTAAGGTGTATTGAACTAAATGGAGTTTCCCTAGGAACTAGAATCAATTTTCTCTTTTCCTTTATTATTACATCGGCTGCCCTTATAAGTAAGTTATCGGTAATTCCATTGCTTATTTTTGCTAAACTTCCCATTGAGCACGGGGCTATAACCATTCCATCGGTCTTAAAGGAACCACTTGCTACTGAAGAAAACATATCGTTTATGTTGCATAGATTTAGTCCACCATACAGCCTATTTAGTTTATCTATCCATTTTCGAAAATTAAGCTCTAATTCAAATTCTAAAACGCGTCTTCCATTCTCAGTAATAATCAGGTATACTTCATTTCTCTGCTTCAATAGTTCTTCAATGAGCCTAGCTCCATAAATACTTCCGCTAGCACCCGTTATTCCTACTATAAATCTTGCCAAGACCCTCACCTCTTAAAAACTTATATAAACATATCCAAAACAGTAAATAGCAATATCAATGGACTTACTATTTGATTAATATTATATGCTGCAATCTTCATTTTTTTCTCGTTTGATGGTGATACAATATAATGTTCAATGATTAAAAGAAAGGCACTAATAAAAATACCTATTAAATAGATAAAACCTGTACCTATTACAAAATACAACGCAACTAGAAGCAGAATCATAGTGAAGTGAAATGCTCTAGCTATTAGAAGTGCACCTTGTAATCCAAATCGTGCTGGTATAGAAAATAACCCACTCTTCCTGTCAAATTCAATGTCTTGGGTTCCATATATTATATCAAAGCCAGCCACCCATAAAGCAACCACAGCTCCTAAAATGAATGGTGGCAGGGAGAACTTACCGGTTACCGCCAGCCATGCTCCAACTGGTGCTCCAGCACAGGCAATACCAAGTACAATATGACAAGCCCATGTAAACCTTTTTGTATAGGAATATATTATGAATAGGAACAGTGCAAGGGGCGTTAATTTAAAACAAAGAGGATTAAGTTTATAGGCAGCAAGGATAAAAATAGAAAAACAAAATATAGTAATTCCCCATACTTCAATATCCTTTACAACTCCTCTGGGCATATGACGATTTGCTGTTCTAGGGTTTTTCTTATCAATCTCTTTATCTACCAATCTATTCAAGGCATTAGCTCCGTTTCGAGCTCCAACCAGAGCCACCAATATCCAAATAATAACCTCTGGAGAAGGTAAACCTTCAGCAGCCCAAAACATTCCTATTAAGGCAAAGGGCAGGGAGAACAATGTATGTGAAAACATGACTAGCTCTCCGTAGCTCTTAATCCTATCGAATACCATATTCCTTCCACCTCTTGTCTACCAAATCCTTGATTTCCTTTGACATCTCTATATCATTGGGCCACGGCCTTGCATGACCTTCGCTAGTCCATTTTTTCGTAGCATCTATCCCCAATCGATGGCCAAAATGAGCCGTATTTGAAGCATGATCCAGAGCATCTAAGGGACCCTCAGATATAACTAGATCCCTTTTAGCATCGATATTATTAAACACCTTCCATGCAACAGTTGATAAATCATGGGGGTTCACATTTTCATCAACAACTATAATCATTTTTGTGTACATCATCTGTCCAAGACCCCATAGGGCGTTCATAATCTTCTGGGCATGCTTTGGATAGGCCTTTTTAATAGAAACGATTACACAATTATGAAATACTCCCTCTAATGGAAAGTTCATATCTATTATTTCTGGACACTGAACCTTTATGAGTGGCAAGAAAATTCTCTCCGTAGCCTTCCCCAAGTAACAATCCTCCATAGGAGGTTTTCCAACAATGGTAGTTGGATAAACAGGATTCTTCTTTCTTGTAATTTTCTCGATGTGGAAGACCGGATACATATCCGCTAGAGAGTAATACCCTGTATGGTCACCAAAGGGTCCCTCTAATCTCATTTCATCTAGATCAACGTATCCTTCTAAGACAAACTCGGCATTAGCCGGTACATAAATGTCATTGGTAATGCATTTTACCAGTTCTACAGGAGATTTCCTTAAAAAGCCTGCAAAAATCATTTCATCGATCATCTTAGGTAGAGGCGCAGTAGCTGCATATATTGTTGCAGGATCACAGCCTAGAGCAACAGATACAGGCATTCTCTTTCCAAGTTTTCGATATTTTTCATATATCTCTCTTCCATCCTTATGCAGGTGCCAATGCATTCCAGTCGTTTTCTTATCATAGACTTGTAGCCTGTACATTCCCACATTTTGTTGCCCATTTTCAGGGTCCTTTGTTATAACTAGGGGAAGTGTGATATATCTTCCTCCATCTTCTGGCCAGCATTTTAATATAGGAAGCTTGTCTAAATCTGGCTCTTCTATTATCTCTTGACACGAAGCCTTTTTTACTTTCTTCGGAAAAATATTTGCCAATCTAGCTAATTTAGGGATCGACTTAATTTTATTCACAAGGGTAACATAATTAGCTACATCCATGAAATCCATAATAGTATCTGCAATCTCATCTAGGTTCTCTACCTCAAAACCCATGTTAAGCCTTTCATAACTTCCAAGAGTATTTATTACAACGGGGTAAGGAGAATCTTTTACCTTTTTAAATAATAGTGCATTTCCAAATTTTTTAGAAACTCTGTCGGCTATTTCTGTAATCTCTAAATTGCTGTCAACTTCGATCTCTATCTCGTCTAAAAGCTGTTTTTTCTTCAGATGCATAATAAAGTCCTGTAAATCCTTGAAAGCCAAAAAATCTCCCCCTAATAATTTCGTTTTAGCAGCTTTGGTACTATCTCAATAAGAATTTCCTTACTCTCACAATTCGGCAATTTGTCAATGAGGCCCATGGCCTTCTTATTATATCTATCTGCTACCCTTGCAGCCCTATCAATACCCTCGTACTTTCTCACTAGACCAATTATTTGATCTATATCATCATCACATATAGATTCCTTATTTAAAAAGCTATAAATCTCATTGTCTTTATCCTTTTCTAATGCAAATATAAGAGGTAATGTATAATAACCCCTTTTTAAATCCTTTAAAGCATTTTTTCCTAACACCTTTGTATTCCCATCGTAGTCCAATAGGTCATCTATAATTTGAAAGGCCATACCTATGTGGTAACCAATTCTCCCTAAAATCTTTTGGGTGGCTTCATCACACTTAGCTTCCCTAGCCCCTATAAAAAAACAAAGAGAAAATAAGGCAGCCGTTTTACCCGATATAATCCTTATGTACTTTCTTAAGTTCATACTATTGACATATCTTAGGTGATATTGAGTTACTTCGCCCATACATATTCTCGATACAACCTTAGATATATCCTTAAGATTTTCCGTAGTATAATCATAATCTGACAACATCATAAAGCATTGGCAAAATAAAAAATCGCCAATGTAAACTGCGTATTCCTTTCCATACTTTGACTGTACAGTTTCCACACCCCGCCTAAGCTTAGAATCATCAATAATGTCATCATGGATTAAAGTGGCAAGATGCAGCAGCTCTATAACAGCTCCAAGATTATGCATTTTTTTCGAATCATATTCCCCAAACTTTCCTGATATCAAGAGAAAAGCAGGCCTTAACATTTTACCCCCTGCATCTATCATTGGATAAATAGATTCCTCTAGGTATCTTTCTCTAGACTTAATATTCTTCTTAATAATTTCTTTTACATCTGCTAGTTCATCCATAATAACAGGATAATCAGTCCAAAATTTGCTCATTCTATCACCTTTTTTAATTGTTTAATTGAAGTATATGTATTATTTTTAAAGTTCTTCTATATTAATATTACCCTAAAGACAGTAAAAAAGTCTTTGATAACTGCTATAAAACAAATGTCCTTTTAAAAATTTTAAAAGGACATTTATAAAAAGGGGGGGGGAGTTTAAACGTTAATTCTCTTAATCTGTATATAAATAATATTTCTTAACTATACCAATTTTCTTCCACAGCTTCTTCAAAAGCGGTAATACATAATAATCTAGACCAAATACACTTCCAGAACCACCTATTAATGCAATACCTCCACCTAGGTACCAAAGCATTTCATAGGAAGCCATTCCAGAAGACCAAACCATCATTCCAATAGCAACTGAAACGATTGAGGAAACTGCTGTAAACAATCCAATTATCAATAATATACCCACTATTACCTCAGCTATAACCATACCGGCTTGGAAAATTTCTGCTAATACAGTATAACCACCATCAGATGTATAGAAGAAGGTCTCCATAGACCAACCAACTATCTCTTGTATAAACTCAGGTACCGGTAAACCTGCTGCAACATTTGAAGCAGTATCGGCAGCTGCTGTTGCTGCGCTTGTAGCATCGGCTACAGTAGCTGCTGCCGCTTGAGATACAGCCGAAGCACCTTGTGCAGCCGTTGCCGATGCAACACTAGTTACGTCAGCGGCTACCTGTGCTACCGTTTCTGCTCCCTGCTGAGCTGCTGTTGATGCAGCAGAGGTTGCGTCAGCCGCGGCAGGAGGCGGTATTAGGAAAATATGTGAAGGATCCTTTATTATCTTAGGTAACTTTTCTAATCCCTGCGCTAACCATTTATAACCTACAAGTAGTCTAAGGGGTACTAACCAAAAGTTTGGTGACGACTTAGCAAAATGTCCACCAACAAGACTTCTCTTGTCTTTAATATGGAAAATTTCATGCATTAAATAAGACCAACATTTATTGAATCCAGCAACCTGGAAGAAATATACTAGGTTTATAAAGTGCTTTACAAACATTGCGAAAAATCCAGATAGAGTAAAAAATTTACCCGGTGCTCCAAGATGAGCTACTCCATACCGACCACCTATACACACCATAGCCCCGTGAAAGGCAGGTTTATAGGCTTTCTTTTCTCCACCTTTAATATCGGTGTAGATATTATGGGCCACTAACTTAGCTGAATGCTCTGCGTTTTCAACCATCTGTGGAACTGGCCTTTCCTCACCCTCTGGAACATAAAATATGTTATCACCTACAACATATACATTCTTATGATCCACCGATTGAAGCTTTTCATTAGTTACTACTCTTTTTCTTCCCTCTTGGTTAATATTCATATCGCCTACAACATCTGAGCCCTCAACACCAGCCGCCCAGATTACCGTATTTGTATCAATGCTTCCCTTATCACCAAGGGTTACGGAGTCCTTTGCGACCTCAGTAATACGAGCACTTGTTATTATTTGAATATCTAATTTTTTTAATCTTCTTTCTGCTTTATTAATTAACTTGTCAGGAAAAATTGGTAAAATCTTAGGCAGTGCATCAACTACATATAGACTCACTTCTTTTTTATCTATATCAAAGTCCTTACATAGCCTATTCTTCCATTCCCCTAACTCACCGATCATTTCTATACCTGTGAAACCACCACCAACTACAACAAAGGTCAACATCCTCTGCCTTTTCTTTTTGTCAGTTTCCTTCACAGCTTTTCTAAACATATCCAAAATATGTTCCTTGAGATTAACTGCATCATCGTAGGACCATAGCTGGTGAGAGAATTCTTTTGCTCCCGTTATCCCAAAGAAAGTTGGCTTAGACCCTGTACCTATAACTAAATAATCATATTCATAGGAGTTCTTCTCTGATCTTAAAATCCTACTATCAAAATCTATATTAGTTATCTCATCAAGTACAACATCAACCCTTCTCTTAGCAAATACCTTCTTTAAATCAATTCTAATAGAATCCTCTGATACTCTACCTGCAGCAACTTCATGGAGCTCAGTAAGCATAGTATGATATGGATTTCTATCTATAAGAGTTATTTCTACATTACTATCTTTTTTTAACTTGTTAGCAAGCTTCTTAGCCGTTAAAATACCACCATATCCGCCGCCAAGCAAGACAATTTTTTTCTTGCCGCTCATACCAGTACCTCCTTTGTCTGTTTTTATATGTTAACAATTGGAATTTATCATTTTTTTAACAAAACATTCCATATCTAATCTTTTAATATATTTCCTCATCCATTTTTTTTACTCTCTTAGATAAAATATTATCATAGTGCCTGAACATATTAAATTTTTGGTCATTAATAATACATTTTGTTAATATTGTTCACAGATTCAAGCCCTTTATATTCCTAAAAAAATGATTAAAATTAGTTCATGTTAATTTTTTGTTTATCATCCCTATTATTCAAATTTATTTGTGGTATAATTAATAACTGTCTAAAACTCATCCATATATAATACGATAAACATCTCACATTCAAAAGATTTGACAGCCAACTCTTCTGTGGGTGGTAAATCTCCGGAATGTAATAGATTTTTCGTAATTTATATAATACTCTACTTACTCTTTAAAAACTCTAATCAATTATTTCCTTAAAATTTTCATTAACAAAACAAATAATTTTTTTCAATAAAGCTACTCTAGTATATTCAAGTAAAACTATTAATTTATATATACCCGAAAATCATCAGACATTTGGATATGTATAAATTAAGTTTTACTACGTAAATTCTATACTATATAGTTCTACACCAATAAAACTGAAGGAACGAAAGTAGTCTCTGAGGTTTCCTTTTGAGCGATTTTTATTAACCTTTTTTTCCTTTAAAATTATATAGAAAAATAGGTTGATATGATGAGCCAAAAGGATTCTCAGTGACTACTTGAGTAAGTTCAACTTTACAAGTGTAGAACTATAGGTTATATTAAAAATTTTAATATTAGGAGGTATTTTTATGTATAAAAAGGTACTAGTAACTCTTTTAATTCTTGTTCTAAGCATTGCTATAATAGGATGCTCTAAGGAAAAGTCTCAAGATACAGCTTCTCAGGATCTTCAATCCTTAACTATTGGTGTAATGCCTGATGTAGATTCAATCCCCTTCATCATTGCTAAGCATAATGGTTATTTTGAAAATGAGGGTTTAGATGTAAAAATTGAACACTTTAAAAGCGCAATGGATCGTGATACCGCTCTACAAACCGGTAATATAGACGGAGCAATATCCGACATGCTTGCCGTAGTATTTTTAAATGACAACGAATTCAATGTAAAGATTACTTCAAAAACAAATGGAAGCTTCAAACTAATAGCAGCTAAGGATTCAAATATTTCAACCCTCGAAAATCCTAAGGATAGAAGTATTGGAATATCAAAAAATACTATTATTGAATACTTAACCGATAGAATAATGGAAAATTCTAATATAGATGTTGATTCACCTAAAAAGATGGCAATTCCTAAAATACCCACCCGTTTAGAAATGCTTGAAAATGGGAAGATAGATATGGCAACTTTACCGGAACCCCTAGCAAGTGTAGCTGCATCCAAGGGTGGTAAGGTTTTAAGTAGTTCTGATAAACTGGGTATTAATCCTGGAATAATGCTATTTACTGAGGAAACTATTAAGACTAAGCCCGATGAATTAAAGGCACTCTATAGGGCCTACAATAAATCTGTTGAGTATCTAGAAAAGGAATCCTTAGAAAGCTATATTGATGTTTTAATTGAAGAGGCTGGTTTTCCTGGTGTAATCAAAGAAACCTTGACTCTTCCTGATTATGTCGAAGCTTCTATGCCTTCGGAAGAAGAATTCACACAGGTTTTAGATTGGCTAAAATCTAAGGATCTAACAAGTAGCGATTACACCCTAGATGAGCTATCGGATAAGAACTTTATTAAACCCTAATTATTCATGAACAATTAGGATTAATTCTAAGTAATATAGGCTTGTAATCATTTTTTGAAGTGGAATAAGAAAAATAGTCAATTCCTATTGTTGCTTACATTATAGTAGCTTTTACAATAGGAATTGACACAAACCTAGATTATTAATGGTCATGGTTAACCATTTTTATAATCATGTTTGTTAGAGCTTCACGCTCCTTTTTATCGCCAACTTCAAAGAGCTCTTTTAATACACGTTGTTCATGATTATCTGGATCCACATTCGAAGATAGAAATTCACCTACTTTTACTCCTATATCTTTAATGTCATCATCGGATAAACCCACTGTCTCACCCATAGATACAGCCCTTGAAAGAGTTTTTTTCCACTTGTCCCAATCATTGATTACATCTAAGTTCAAATCCATTTAAGCACCTCCATATGATATATACATCTAGTATTTGCGAAAGTAATTTATTAATGCATTTTAAGTATATGAAAAAATTAATTCCACAAAATATAAGAGAAATACATTATAAGGAAAAGGTGTTAAATATGAGTAGATTTTTTAGTAATAAAGAAGTTGAGTTATTAGCTCCCGCCGGTAACTTTGAAATTTTTAAAAATATCATTAACAGCGGTGCCGATGCAGTATACTTTGGAGGAAAAAAATTGAATATGCGTATGCATAGAAAGGATTACAACTTCACCAACGACGAAGTTATCGATGCGATCTCCCTGGCCCATTCCCTTGATAAAAAAGTCTATGTAACCGTTAATAATCTCTTCAGCCAGCAAGATTTAAAGGATGCAAGGGAGTTTTTAGTATTTTTGGAAAAAGCACAGCCCGATGCTTTGATCATTCAAGACTTAAGCATCCTAGAACTTATAAATGAACTAGGATTGAGTCTAAATCTACATTCCTCTGTGATGATGAACGTACATAATCTAGAAACAATTAAAGCCATAAGAGAGCTAGGCGTAACGCGAATCGTTGCTTCACGGGACATAGATTTAAAGACTATATATGCCCTTCACAAACAAAGTGATATGGAATTTGAATATTTTACCCATGGCGATATGTGTGTAGCCCATGGCGCCCAATGCCTCTATAGTGCTTCACTTTTTGGTAAAAGCAGTAATAGAGGTCTCTGCATGAAGCCCTGTCGTTGGAATTTTACCATAAAAAAGGATGGATTTATATATCCCACAGAATATCCCTTAGCCGTCAAAGATATGTACATGTATGAGCATCTACCTGAAATGATTGAAGCAGGAATAGTTTCCTTTAAGATTGAAGGAAGAATGAGAAGTTCAGACTATCTCGTTAATCTAATTAATTTCTATAGTGATGCCATCAACAGATACATAGATGATCCTATATGCTATGATCGAAAGAAGGATGCCCAAAGCATATACGAAGGTCGAAAAAGGGACTTGTCCACGGGCTATGCCTTTGGAAAGCCCGGTCTTAGCAACATAAATCGACGATATGAAGGTACAGGCAAATTCTATAGTACAGGAAAGGTATTTAGTAAGCCTATTGAAGAAATAGAAATAAGTTCAAAAAGAATACATGAAATAAAAAGAACTCTGCATAATGAAGTCTCCCCTACTCAAGAAACTATTTTAAGTGTAAAGGTTAATTCCTATGAACAAGCAAAGCTTGCATTAGAGGAGGAAGTTGATGCTATATATCTCTCGGGAGAAACCTTTGAGCCAAGCCTCCCCTTTAGTAAGAAAGAAATTTTGAACTTAACTAAAAACAAAAAAAGCAGCAAGATATATCTTTCCCTTCCTAGGATGATGTACGAAGAGGATTTTTCAACATACAGCCATTTGCTCAATCAAAATGATTTAGGCATAGATGGTCTATTAGTTACAAATCTAGGTGCTATCAATAGATTTAAGGGACTAGGACTAGAGCTTATAGGTGATTATTGCCTCAATGTTTATAATCATCAGTCGGCAAAATTCTATAAAAACCAGGGGTTATCCTCTGCTACTCTTTCGGTTGAAGCACCTTTATTAGATACAAAGGATACAATTACAAAATCACCTCTTCCTATAGAAGTAATAGTCCATGGTGCACCGGTGATGATGTATCTAGAGCATGATCTATATGCAAATACTACTAATCTATCTCCTATTGGCAGAGAAGACAACTGCTACGTTGATAACAGTACATTAGTTTTAGTTGATGATAAAGGCTATGAACATCCAGTATACCGCGATAACAAGGGGAGAAATCACTTAATACCATATAAGAATCTCTGCTACCTTCCTTTCTTAAAGGAGCTCATGGCTTTAGGTGTAAAGAGTTTTAGAATTGAAGGAAGTCATTATGGTATAGACGCCTTAAGAAACATTCTACAAACCTATAAAATAGCCTTAAATGATTTAGCAAAATGTAATGAATTGTATGAATCTCTAGTTCCTACCCATGCAGGTTTTACCCTAGGTGCTCTACAATTTGACTAGATTATTGGAATTCAATCCGGATTTAAGGAGGTTATCACCTATGAAAAATTATATCGGTCCAGAAAATATAATTGAAAGGAAAAAGGAGTTTCTTTTCCCTTGCTCTCACCACTTTTATAAAAATCCACCCCAAATAGTTAGGGGGGAAATGCAGTATCTATTCGATTCCCATGGTAAAAAATATCTTGATTTTTTCGCAGGGGTTTCAGTTATGAACTGCGGTCATTGCAATACTGAAATCATTGAGACTACAATAGAGCAGATGAAGACTCTACAGCATACAACTACTATATATTTAACTGAGCCCATAGTTAACCTTGCAGAAAAGCTGTCACAGGTACTACCTGGAGATATCAATCGCTCCTTCTTTTGCTGTACAGGCTCAGAAGCAAATGAAGGTGCCCTATTACTTGCTAGGCTTCATACTGGAAGAAATGAATTCATCTCCCTAGAGGGAAGTCTCCACGGAAGAACTCATCTTACCATGGGTACTACAGCTATTCCTATGTGGCGATCGGATCCATATCTTCCTGACTGTATTAGCTTTGTTCCTAACTGCTATAGCAATGATAAAACCTGTGAAGAAGCTGCTACTGAATCACTGGAAGCAATAGAGAAGGTTATAAGGTCTAAGGGTGCTGACAAAATAGCTGCCTTAATAGCTGAACCTATTCAAGGAAATGGAGGAATCATTACTCCTCCAAGATGGTACTTCAAAAAGTTAAAAGACCTATTAGAAAAAAATGGAATTCTTTTGATAATCGATGAAGTTCAGACTGGCTTTGCACGAACTGGAAAAATGTTCGCAATCGAAAATTATGATATCGCTCCTGATATAATAACGGTGGCAAAAGCCCTGGGCAACGGAATGCCTATTTCAGCATTCTGCACAACCGATGAGATCGCAGCATCATTTACTAAACCCTCAGCCTCTACATTAGGGGGAAACCCAGTATCATCAAGTACTGCCATTGCAGTTCTTGATTATATCGAGAAGAATAAGCTTTGTGAAAAATCTGAGAAGCTTGGAAATAAGCTTAAATCAGGACTAATAGAACTAAAAAATAAGCATTCAATAATACATGATGTTAGAGGAATAGGCCTTATGCTTGGTGCCGAACTACTAAAGAATAATGGTGAGCCTGCTTCCGAGGAAACTGACATAATTCTAGAAATGTTAAAGGACAAGGGAATCCTACTCGGCAAAAATGGATTAGGAAGAAATGTACTAGCCTTCCAACCTCCCCTTGTTATTACTGAGGATGATGTAGACTTCGTATTAAGGGAGCTCGATGAGACTATGAGTTCTTTATTCTAATAAATAGAACCCCTGTGAGATTGTTTCTTACAGGGGTTCATTGCATTTCAAATCACAATTTCTATATATAGTGTATTGTCCAAAAACTTGAGTTAGTCTAACTTCTCTATCAGATATCTACACTATTCAACTAGCTTAAAGTTAGAATCGGTTAACTCAAATTTCTCCTTAAGACCAGATGTTACATAGACCTCAGAATCCTTTGTTACAAACACTGCATCTGCAGTATCGATCTCTTCAATAAACTTCATACCCTCTTCAAGACCTAATGCAAAGACTGCAGTTGATAGAGAATCTGCATCTATTGAACTGTCAGCTATTATTGACACTCCAGTAAGATTATTCTCAACTGGATAACCCGTATCAGTATCTAATATGTGATGATATCTATTACCCTCTTCTTCAAAAAATCTTTCATATATTCCAGAAGTCACAACGGTTTGGTTTACAACCTTAGCTATACCAAGATACTCTCCCCTAGATGATTTGGGATTTTGAACCCCTACCTTCCATGGAGTTCCATCAATCTTATTTCCATAGGCAAACACATTCCCACCAAGGTTAATTATTGCGTGTTTAATATTATTTTCCTTAAGTATCTCAACAACAGCATCAGCACCATATCCCTTAGCTATTCCTCCAAGATCAAGTACCATTCCTTCATCCTTTAGTATAACCTCTGAATCCGCCTCATTTAAAACTACCTTATTATAATCTACTAAGGCCTTTTTATCTTCTATCTCCTCTTTTGAAGGAACTTTAGCTTCTTCTGTACCAATATTCCAAAGCTTAACCAATGGTCCAATGGAAATATCAAATCTTCCCTTTGAGATCTCTGAAAAGTATTTACCTCTTTTTATTACATAAAGAGTATCCTCAGATACCTTAATAAAATCCTTACCAGCATTTGAATTAATACTTATGACCTCACTGCTTTCGGCATTAATAGTCATCTTATCTTCTACTTCTCTGAGCCTGCTAAATACCTTGTTAAATACATCTTCCTTTACACTTGTATCTACATCGTCATAGATTTTAATCGTTGCCACAGTCCCTAAAACAAATTCCGTTTTTGATACTGGCTCGTTTTTAGGTTCTTCAATCTTGCTTGAGCACGCCGATACAATTAGTAGGACAGACATTACCATAAATAACAATGCGATTGTTTTTCTTTTATTTGCCATGAATTTTCCTCCGTCTAAACACATTCATTTTTTCTCAGTACATTATAACACATAAACACATAAATTTAAGGCTTTAGAGACAATTCTCTAAAGCCTTATAAAATATATCATACTCTATGATTTGTATTTAGCTATATTTTATGCTCTTACTTAGCCTCTGCTAAAGCTTCCTCAGCAAGCTTAAATAACGGACTAACAGCAATTGAAACACCTGAAATTGCATCTGTATGACCTTTGTCATCTTTATATTCTATAGTAGTTGGATCTTGATTCTCAAGTAGGTATGCTTCTACTACAGCAGCTTGTTCATGCCAAGGTGCCTTTGCTCCAGCCTTTTCTACCATCGGATACTTTCCTTCTACAGATAAAGTTTTCTTATCTGAACCACCATCTTTGTGAATCCCATTCCAGTTAGCTGCTACTATATTTCCATTTATAACTGTTAAGTCAACAGTAGCCTTCCATCCTGTTTCAGCATTAAATTCTGATTCTTCAGCGTGATATGCTCCGTCCTTATACTGTCCTTTATCTACTGGTCCATCAGCTAAAGCCTTTTCAGCTAAGCCAAAAAATCCTTTAACCTTCATAGTTGCACCTGAAATTACATCTGTATGACCTTCATTGTCTTTGTATTCTATAGCATTTGTATCTTGAGTATCAATTAAATATGCTTCTACCTTTTCAGCTTGCTCATGCCAAGGTGCCTTTGCTCCACCCTTTTCTACCATCGGATACTTTCCTTCTTCTGACGCAGTTACCTTATCTACACCGCCATTTTTATGGGCACCATTCCATTGTACAGTAGCAATCTTTCCATCCTTTACCTCAATCGTTACAACGTCCTTCCAACCTGAATTCTCACTGAATCCATCTTCTTTTGCAAAATAAACACCATCTTCATACTTAGCCTCTTCCTTTGGCTCTTCAGTCTGAGCTGCTTCTTTGTTTTCTTGTTGATCTTCAGCAGGTTGGTCAGCAGGTTTACTTCCAGCACAACCAGCTAATAAGGCTAATACTAAAACAAGCACCACACCTAAATTTAATATTTTTTTCATTTATTACGTCCTCCTTTAAGTGAAATAAAGATAAACAACTATAAAACACCGTAAATTTCTATGAAAAATATGTAAAATCCATTATCGGTTTTCATAGAAACTTAATATTGCTTATCTATTATAAATCGATTATAGTTTTATGTCAAATTATTGTCAATGAATATGGGGCTTTTGGTCATTTTGTTCATAAAGTTTATATTTAAAAATAGGTTTACTTATATTTATTTATAAGAACTTCATTGAATTCTCCTAACTTTGCTATTATTCTACACATTTCTCACAAGAGTGAATTTTGTTAATTTTTTAACTCCAAATCCTATTTTCTGTCTTTATATAGATATAGCAGAAGCTATATCTATGGCTGATAGAGTAATAGTGCTTTCTAACAGACCAGCAAAGGTCAAATCTGAACACAAAATAGAATTAACACTTGATGTAAAGAGAAGCCCTTTGACTTCACGAGAAGCCCCAGAGTTTAGAGAGTATTTTAATATGATTTGGAAGGAGCTCGATATACATGTCTAATAATAATTATTCAAAGGAACATATTGAGTTTCTGCGAAGTATTAAAAGAAAGAAACGAGTAATTCTTATTACTCAAATATCTATACTTGTCATATTTTTTATAGCTTGGGAATTGCTAGCTAAATTTAAACTTATAGACACCTTTTTAACAAGTTATCCATCTCAGATGTGGAAGTTATTTTTAAAGCTGTCAGCTGATGGATCCTTATTTGAGCATATAGGTATAAGTGTCTTTGAAACCGTGGTTGGCTTTGTCTTGGGAACAGTTTTGGGAACATTAGTAGCTATTCTCTTGTGGTGGTCGGATTTCATATCAAAGGTATTAGACCCCTACATGGTTATTTTAAATGCCTTACCAAAAACTGCACTTGCTCCAATAATTATAGTATGGGCTGGAGCAGGAATCTCCGGTATAATTGTTACAGCATTGATGGTAGCCAATGTCATAAGTAACAAAATATATAGACACGCTTCATGCAGCAGGTGTACGTCTAAGTTTCTTCTTTATTACTACTGGTATCAGAATTATCAATGTCAGAGCTATCTCAAAGGAGAAGGTATAAATAGGATATATTTCAAAAACCCAACTACTAAATGCTACTCTACCACTAAACTCAAGGTGTGAAAGATTAATCATTAATAAAGCCATAGGTGTTACTATGAAACGATAGTCGGAAAAGTTAAATATTCTGGCTACTCCTTTACATGTCCCCAACAGAAGTACACTTATTTTAAGAAATGCTCCCAATATAAATATTAGTGCCGCTAACACTTCCATCCTTTGTAGTGTTTCTCCAACACTTATTTGTTTAACAGCATGAAAAGTAGGAAAATATAGACCAGTAGCTATATCTATCCCTAAAACTAAAACAGTAGTTAGTGAAGTCATTATTACAATAATTCCCGAGATCAATAAACCTAAGGTATATATTTTATATGATGATTTCTTCGTCTTAAAGTTATATAGAAACATGGGAAACATCATTATCTCAGCAAATGGAAATGTAAAAGCTGCAAAGGTTCCATCCCAAACTGGCTTTATCCCCTTATACAATATGGGTTGTACATTACTATGGTCCATTTCAGGAATCAATAATATAACTATAGAAACTATAGAAATAATAAAGATAATAGCACAAGACTTTGACCATCTACCTATTACCTCAATTCCTTCTTTTATTGCCCATGCGCATACAAAAATAAATGGTATTATCAACATTATATATGGAGTATCTGTTACAGCCGTTTCACCTAAAAATGTTTGCATATTGATTGCAACCAGTGTCGCCTCATGAAATGCAAACCAAGCAAATAGAAGAATTACAATTGCACCAAAAAATTTCCCATAACATTTTATAGAGATATGGAAGATATCCTTATCCGGAAAGACAGACTGTATATAGCCTATCAAAAGACCCATTATGATTGCCAAAGACACAGCCAAAATGTTAGCTATCCATATATCCATTTCAGCTAATAGTCCAAAAACTACTATGGTGGAAGTGCCACACATATATAAAATTACGATAGATATCCCCTGTTTATCAGAAATAACTTCTTTCTTCACTATCGAATCCTCCGAGTCATTATTTAACTTACTTATAAACACTTTTTTAATTAATCTTTATGTACACTTCATCTATGTATATTGTCATATTCCTTATATTTTTAGAATACTCTTTATTAATCAAGATTATAAATAAAGGATGGTTTTTTATGTTTGAATATATTGACGCTATAGATAAATGTGTTATTGATTTTTTTAGTACCGTACAAAATGAAGCTCTAATCAAAATAATGTCCTTCTTCTCCTTTGCTGGATCAGATGGACTTATTTGGATGGTTTTAATCTGCCTCCTTCTTATATCAAAAAAATATAGAAAAATTGGCTGCATAGCTGCCTGCGCCTTTCTTCTTAGTAGAATTACTGTAGACATACTTAAGCCCTTAATTGGAAGACCAAGACCATTTCAAGAACTATCCTACTTAAAGATCAATCTTCCAAGACCAACAGACTATTCCTTCCCTTCAGGACATGCAACTTCTTCATTTGCAACGGTCTGTGTATTATTAAACAAAATTGATAGCAGCTTTTATAAAACTCTACTTATCTTGTTAGCCTTTTTTACTTCCTTCTCCAGGCTATATTTATTATTTCATTATCCCTCTGATATTTTGGCAGGAATTATTTTCGGGATTATTTGTTGTCAATTTGCTTTACATTATTGTGATAACAACTCCCTATAGCAATACCGCCTTTTAATACCCTATAGCGCTAATTAATAGTTCACTCATTTTTCCCTTTGCTTAGTCTTTTCCCCTTTATTTCAGCGATAATCCATATAATAATTGGTAGTATAACCAAAAACGGCGTAACGTAAAAATACCAAACATCAGCAAATCTAAAGTAATGAATCATATTATCAAACTCTAAATGTGCTAGATTTAACATTAATGCCCCAATGGGAATTACTATGAACCGGTAATCAGCAGTTCCAAATATCTTTGAAACTCCGGCAGTTGTTGCTAAAAGATATATGCTTGCCTTAACGAATCCGCCTAGTATAAATATAGTAGCAATTATTATTTCTATCCTTTGAACAAACCCACCGATATTCATCCTTTTAATTGCCTCATAGGAAGCATAATATGCATTTGAAGCCTCATCTATCCCTAGAACCAAAAGTCCGTTCACAGATATGGCGAATAGCAGTGCACCGCCTATCAACAACCCTGGAATATAAACTCTATATGAAAAACTCTTTTTCTTATAGTTATAAAATATCATTGTAAACGTAAAGGTTTGAGCGAAAGGAAATATAAACACTTCATAGGCTCCTGTTATAATTGGTTTTATCCCCTCATCAAATACAGGTAAAACATTGATTATATTCATATCTGGGGTTAATAGTAATATTGAAAAAAATACAAATGTAATTAATATTATGAGAAAGAACTCCCCCCATCTAGCTAATACCTCGATCCCTAGCTTTGCTACCCAAATAGATAAAATAACAATATACAGCATCACCATTACTAAAGAAGATTCGGTCAAGGATGAAGAAACTATAAAATGCCCAATATTTCTTAAAAGTTCGGCACCCTCCTCAAAAATGAATAGGGTGAATATTATCATAACTCCTTTTCCTATAAATTTTCCAAAACAAATTTCAATGATATCAAATAAGTTGTTACCTGGAAAAATACTAAGTATCCTTGCATAAATTAGAACTAGGGGTATAGCCATCAATATAGCTAAAATAATGGCTATCCAAAAGTCCTTTCCAGCCTCTAGTCCAGATACCTCAATAACCGATGACCCCAATATGAACATAACTATAAGAGATATTCCCTGCTTCTCTGAGATGACTTCCTTTTTCACCCAAATTCCTCCAGCATAGTATTATAAGAATTTGATCTATTTGTTATAGTATTACATTCTAGCTTTACTATTATAAAAGTAATTTGCACAAAGTCTGGATATCACCATATATCGTTTAATCTACTGCATAAGGTTCTAGAATATGATAAAATCAAATTAGAATCATTTCTACAGAGCAAAGCTAGGAGGAAGATAAATGAATTTTGTAGCAATTGACTTTGAAACTGCCAACTCAAAGAGGTCTAGTGCCTGCGCAATGGGGTTAGTAGTCGTAAAGAATGGACAAATAGTAGATATAAAATCATGGCTAATACGCCCTAAGGTACTTAGATTTGATAAGATAAACGTTTATATACATGGAATAACTGCAAATGATGTTAAGAACCAACCGGAATTCAATGAAATCTGGAAAGATATTAAACCCTATTTAGAGAATCAAACTGTTGTAGCTCACAATGCAAGCTTTGATATGAGTGTCCTAAGACATGTTTTAGATGAGTACGACATTCCATACCCTACTTTTAACTATTTATGTACAGTATCTGCGGCAAAGTCTACTTGGCAAGGACAATCCAATAATAAGCTAGATACCTTAGCCAATATGTTAGGCATAAATTTTAAACACCATGATGCATGCGATGACGCAATTGCTTGTGCTAAGGTTTTATTAGAGGCTTTAAAGATAACTTCATCAAATAGTATTGAAGATTTCTGTAATAACTCTAGAATTAAATTGGGTCGAATCTACGGAACTGGTTATGAACCTTGTAAACAATATAGAAGCAAAGCAAGCTTTGACAAGGTCATGCTCAATAGTTCAAAACCCTTGAAAACTACTGATAATACAGATACCTTCCATAATAAGAAGGTCATCTTTACAGGACCTTTACGTTCCATGTCCCGTGCACAAGCTAATCAAAAAGTCGCCAGTCTTGGAGGGATTAATGGCTACGGTATTACAAAGGATACAAATTATCTAGTGGTAGGCATCAGAGATTACAAGAATCTAAGCAGCAATCAGTTAACTACTAAATTGAGAAAGGCTTATTCCTATATAGAACGAGGAATCAAGATTGAAATTATATCAGAGGATGATTTTTTGAAAATGTTATAAGTATATTAAAATATTAATATATATAGGACAAATGAATATTATTATAATATAGCATCTTTTTTAAGATGCTTTTTTTAATTGCCAAAAAATATTAGAACAACTTTTCCCCTTTGGCTTTATATTAATATGCAATCTTTTTACAAAATTCTCAGCAATTTGGTAATATTCGCCTGATTTGGCTATGTTTCGACACGCGATATGGTCTATACTAATATTCCCAGAGTTAGAATATTTTAATTTATTTGGTTTAAACATGCAAGAAATTGGTAATATATTAAACAACATTTTGAGAGGAGAATATAATTATGAATGCGAAGAACTGGTTAGAGTATGAACAGGCTGTAAATGAGTTTATTAAGGCATTACACCCTGTGGGTAGTTCAAATTATACCGTAAAAAAATTTGATCTCCATAGTAGTTTAGAAGTGGATAAAAATACTTTAATCGAGACAAGGGTTGGATTATTTCCAATAAAAATACTTATTCGATGTCTACACTATAAAGATAAGTTAACCGTAAGTCATATCGACAAATTTCATCAAGCATTAAAGTCATCCTCTGCAACTTCTGGCATCATTTTTTCTTACTCAGGTTTCAAGAAAGCCGCAATAAAAAAATGTAATACCTTAGGCATTACATGGTGCAATTTATATGAAAATCAACCTCCTCTATTACCAAGTGTTATTAACTATACAAGCGTATATTTACTTAATCCCAGGATTAGCTTACAATTAGGCAGTATTGAGTCAGAGTCTCAGTTTAATATGGCATCTGACATTCTCTCGTACGAACTACTCAAGGATGAGCGAAAAGTCTACAATGATATAACTAAACTCTATAATAGGTGCGAACAGCTGTCACTAAGAAATAAGTATAAGAATGAGTTTCCTAAGAACACCTATGAACACCTTACATACTTCTCCGAATTTGGAGATACTTTAGAGCTTATTGTTGGATGTGAATGGTTGATAAGAAAGACCTTTCTTAAAGGCTATCTCGAAAATGGTTATTATACTTTTTCCAATGACATTTTATCTGATTCCAAATCTCTACAGGCTATCGATGAGAGTTCTACACAAGAAGTTAAAGATCTAGAAACCCTTTCAGATACTGAGCTTACAGAAGAACACGTTCAAATTATTATTTGTGATGGAAGCGCTGAAGACGATATTTCAAGACTAGCCGAAAAACTGCTTTAAATGACTAGGCATCAATTAATTATTCTAACTTTTGGTGTGTCTCAGAATGGCAAATTTCTGCGTTATTTGAAATGTTCACCGACTTGGCACGTACATCAGTACTAGCCAAACCGTTGAAATTTCAAAACCTAAAACCCTGATTATTCATGGAAAATTTAAAAGGGTGCAAGTAGTTTTGAATTCTAAGACTTTCATCAAGTTCGAAGGCATACCTACGCCGTACGTCGAGAACTTGATGGAGGTCTTAGAATCAAAAATGCGTAGCAGAGTTTTTAATTTTCTATGGGTAATCCGGGTTTAACTTCACTCATTCTGAAACACCCCGGGGCTGAACTTATAAGGTTTCCTTATAAGACAGCCCCTTTTTCTATATCATCATTTTTCAATTAGCAAGAAACTAGTATTTCTTCATATACTTATAATAATCAATACTTAAAGGGTGATGTAATGAAAAAAGCAGCTCTTTATATACGTGTTAGTACCCAGGAACAGGCTTCCGAAGGATACTCTATTGAAGCTCAAAGGGATAAACTTATGTCCTTTTGCAGACTCAAGGACTGGTCTATTCAGGATATCTATGTGGATGGTGGTTTCTCTGGAACCAATATGGATAGACCACAGCTTGAAAGGCTGCTAGGTTTCCTTGAAGATATTGATATAGTCTTAGTTTATAAACTTGATAGACTATCAAGAAGTCAAAAAGATATATTGCATCTAGTTGAAGAAAAATTCTTAGCTAATGGTATCGATTTTGTTTCTATCATGGAGAGCTTTGATACCTCTTCTGCCTTCGGTAAGGCAATGATAGGTATACTGGCAGTCTTTGCTCAGCTTGAAAGGGAAACTATTATAGAAAGAACTAAGCTTGGTAAGGAGCGCAGGGCTAAGGAAGGCTATTGGAATGGCGGCCCAGCTCCGATAGGCTACGACTTGATTGATGGGCAATTGATAGTAAATGAATTTGAAGCTCTGCAGATAAGAAAGGTCTTTGAGCTCTACAAAAACCATGGCCAAAATAAAACTGCCCAGATACTAAATAAAATGGGCTACAAGACAAAATATGGAGACTGGAAAGGGAAAAGCATTGGTAGAATTGTTTCAAATCCTATCTATATTGGTATGGTTCATTATAAAGATGAGATTTTTCAAGGTAAGCATGAGCCAATTATTACCGAGGACAAGTTTAGCATGATTCAAAAGGTAGTTAACTCTAGATCTAAGCCAAGAGTAACTCGATCAAAATATTTGTTAGGAGGCCTTTTATGGTGCGGATATTGTGGCGCAAGACTAAAGTCTTCCTTTTCAACTACAGGTAATAAGGGAAAAAGATTTTATTATTATCTCTGCTATTCTGTATCAAAAACACCCCTGCATATGGTAAAAGACCCGAATTGCCATGGCCATTATTGGAAAATGTCTGACCTTGAAGAAATTGTCCTTAGGGAAGTTCAAAGATATCAATTCGATAAAAATATGTTTATTGATGAATATCACAATTTTTACAGTAGTGACCGGAAGGGTATACTTAAAGAAATACATGTTTTAGAAAATAAAGTATTAGACTTACAAAAGCAAATAGATAAACTCATGACACTTTTTCAGTTAGACAAAATACCCTTCCAAACCATCTCCGAAAGGATTGAAGAATTATATGTAGAAAAGAAAGCCTTGGAAAAAAATATTGAAAAAAGCGTGGCTAATCAAAATACTGAGAAGATCGACATTCCATTACACATACTATTAAATATTTTTGAAAATTTTAATCTGATATGGGATGAAGCAACGACTGATGAGAAAAAACAGATATTAAATCTACTCATAAAAAAAATAATTGTTACGGACTCAGTAAAAATAGAATGGAATATTTAGAGTTGAATATACTCTAGTATGAAAGATTTATATAAGTTATTGCTGAAGATCACCCTACGAGTAGCTAAGAAACAGAAAGAACAAAAGCTAAAGGAGCAGCAGTAGCTGCTCCTTTTAGACTGTTGACAAACTCGAATTTCTTCGTTGTTGCTTCAATCAATAACCCTTACGTATGTCTGTATACGCTGCGGTCTCTTGCTTTCAGCACGCCTCGAACTTCAAATTTCTCAACAGTCTCTCATCTTGTTGACTTTGTCAACAATCTGATAGGAGCAGTAGTAACTGCTCCTATTTTGAATACTCCTTACCAAATTATTGTATTTTTGTCCTATTATGTTATATCCTCCTCCGCAAATGAATATACTTTTTTATATGAAAGGGAGGGATACAGAATGCTAGATTTTATACAACAAATTGACAGGAACATTATCGACTTTATCCATTACAACTTACAACATGAGACGGCAAATAAAGTAATGGCATTTTTGACCTCCATCGGAGAATATGGATTCATTTGGATTATTCTAATTATCATTATGTTTCTATCTGAAAAGCATAGAAAAATTGCTTGTATAGCTGCTATGTCCTTCCTACTGAGCAGGCTAATAGGTGCTCAGATTCTAAAGCCCTTGATATCACGGCCTAGACCATTCCACGAACTAGATTATTTAAGTATATATATTTCTCCCCCAACAACATATTCTTTTCCATCGGGTCACGCCTTATCTAGCTTCTCCACGGCTTGGGTCGTTATGGAATTGATAGAGGAACTACATTATAAAGCTTTGGTGATTATTTTAGCTGTCTTAATCGCTAGTTCAAGAATATATCTAATGGTTCATTATCCTTCCGACACCTTAGCTGGAATTGCAATAGGAATAATGACTTCCTATTTTGCCCTTTTTATATTTAGAGAGACGATTGTAGAAAGACGTTAAATTAAAAGGAAAGTAGTATGTTCTTCTTACTTGTTATTAACGACATTGGCCGTATCCTTAGTAGTTACCATTTTAGGAGTATATGGGGGCTTTAAAGAAGTCGAGCAAGATAAGATAAAGATGCTTCAAACCTTTGGTGCAACTAAATATCAAATACTGCAAAAAGTAATTATCCCAGCAAGTATACCTACTATAATTAGCGCCCTTAAAATAAACGTCGGTCTATCCTGGGTCGGTGTTATCGTTGGTGAGTTTCTAGTATCAAGGGCCGGCATAGGTCATCTCATAGTATATGGAAGTCAGATTTTCAAGCTAGACCTAGTTATGACCAGCGTACTTATTCTTGCAGTTCTTGCAGGTCTAATGTATCAAGGCGTTGCATATATTGAAAAGAAACTCCTAAGCTGGAGGCAGTGATTTCAGAGGTTGAAAGTTTGTTTATGCTTTATATTAGTTTAAGACCAAAATCACAGGATTTTTTCAAATCACGTATAAACCCCTTCAAACTTCTGATATAATAATATTATTTAGAACTTGGAGGGATTTTCATTGTATAGGGAGTTATTTGATTTGGAACTACAAGAGGAAATGACTTCTTTTTACCTAAATCATCTATCAAAGCTAGGTATATTAAAGACCTATAAGAAGGGCGAGGAAATCAATCCTCCCCACGCCGATGAAATATATATAGTTATAAAAGGAGCCTTAAAGGAAGTTTTATATAGTACCGAAGGTGATGAAATATGTTTTTTCAGACTTCCTGAGGGTACTATAGGTGGAGAGATGGATTATTTTGATGGCTACAGAACCTGCGTCCTTATGAAGGCTATTAAGAAAAGTGTAGTTTGCTCCGTTCATCGTGATGTTCTAGAAAAAGAATTAGCAAAACATCCAAGAATTTATAGATATTTCATCCATAGTATTACAAGAAAATACCGATTACTAATGTTGAAAATGGCCGATGATAAATTCAATGACTCAACGGGAAAGCTTGCAAGCACATTGTTACGTTTTGCCGCTATGCAAGAAGGTGAACTAAAGAACGATACTACTATAGAGTACAGATATACCTATACCCACGAAGAATTGGCAAAGTATTTAGGCTGTTCTAGAATCACAGTTACAAATGTATTAAACTTCTTTAAGGAAAACAACCTTATAGATGTTCAAAACAAGCATATTACAATTAAAAATGTTGATGGCTTGAAGCAATATGTAAAGTCACTTTGGTTTTAAGTAGTCCATATAAAGGGGCTGAGCTCATAAAGGTTTCTCATGAGCTCAGCCCTGGAGTGTTTCAGAATGAGTGAAGTTCAAGGTTTTGAAATTTCAACGGTTTGGCTAGTACTAACGTACGTGCCAAGTCGGTGAACATTTCAAATAACGCAGAAATTCGCCATTCTGAGACATCTCCTTTTAAATATTATGCACTTTTCGTTGAGTTAGCTACATCGTAATCTATTTCTTTTTCAGAAGCAGCTACAATAACTGCTGCTGATGTATCACCAATAACATTTACTGATGTTCTTGCCATATCTAATACTCTGTCTATACCTCCTATTAACGCCAAGCCCTCAAGAGGTAATCCAACGGATTGTAAAACAATAGAAAGCATAATGAATCCGCCGCCTGGTACCCCTGCTGTACCTATTGATCCCAATGTTGCTGTAAGAATGATTATACCTTGCTGTGCCATTGTAAGCTCTATTCCATATACTTGAGCGATGAATAGTGCACATACCCCTTGATATAATGCGGTACCATCCATGTTTATTGTTGCTCCTAAAGGAAGTACAAAACTTGCTATTCTGTCTGATACTCCTAGGTTTTCCTTAACTGATTTAATTGTCACCGGCAAGGTTCCAGAACTACTTGTAGTACTAAATGCCGTAACAGCTGCTGGCAATACTCCCTTAAAAAACTTCTTTGGACTAATCTTGCTAAATGTCTTTACTGCAGTAGAATATACTATAATGGCATGAAGTGCGCATCCTAGATATACTGCTCCTACAACCTTTATTAATGGTATCAAAACCGATGGCCCATTTTTCGCCACCACTGGAGTTATCAATGCAAACACACCTATAGGTGCCAGTTCCATTACAAGTGCCGTTATCTTATACATTACCTCTGCTAAGCTGTCGAAGAAGCTGATAAATGGTCTACCCTTTTCTTCCGGTAAGGATGTAGCTCCTATACCAAGGAAAATTGCAAAGGTTATTATCTGAAGCATATTTCCTTCAACTAATCCCTTTAGTGGATTTTTAGGAACAATATTTAGTAGTGTAGATATTAAAGATGGTGCTTCCTTTGCAGCAACCTCTGCGTTTACTGGAATACTTAATCCTGCACCAGGATGAATTAAATTACCTAATAAAAGTCCTATTGATACTGCAAATCCTGTAGTTATAAGATAGTATCCTATTGTCTTGCCGCCAATTCTACCTAGGGTTTTAATGTCCCCAATACTTGCTGCACCTACAATTAATGATGATAATACCAATGGTACGATAATCATTTTGATAAGATTGATAAATAATGTCCCAAGGGGCTTGATAAATGTAGTGGCTATCGCTGGATTACCTGCTAGTAAGAGTCCAACTATAATACCAGCTGCCAAGCCAATAAGTATTTTGGTCGTTAATTTCAATGCTTACTCCTCCTTTTATTTTTTTATACTATTTGTTACATTATATTAACATTTCCCCTACTTATTCAGACATAATAAAAGCAAATAATACTTTAAAAATTCTAAAAATTCTAAACCAAACAAAAAAAGGGTGTTCCAGAAATTCGCCATTCTGAGACACCCCATACAAAAACTATCTAAAAATCTATATATCATTTTTAATATTTACTATAATTCCTTCAATAAATTTCTTTACACTAATCTTTCCGCGAACGCTGGACTTGCCCCTTGCAAAATCCATTTGTTTCCTCACTTCCCTAAAATCAAATAAAGAACTTGAGTACTTAATAAACATTTCATTACCATAATCCTCTATACCTAGATTAGCAATATTTTTAAGAGCTTTAGTTATTGCCCTTCTAACTCTTTGCTCTATGGCTGCTACATTACTGGAAATAGCATACTCCTTATTATATCTATCATTTAAATCCTTAAACAAATTAGACAACCTATACTTTCTAAGGCTTTTTTCAGTATCTCCATCTTGCTCTAATAACCAAAGAATGATCTCGACGATATCATTAGTCCCAGCTTCTCCTAATATGCCTAATCTAGCTAAAACCTTTTCCACCTTATCCTTGTCTCCAGATTTTTCCTTACCCTTATTCGAAGTATACTCATTAAAGCTTTGAATACCCTTTATAGCGTTTTCAAAGGATTGAATAACCTGGGCCATTCTTATTTTCTCCTTAACCTTTTCAATAACTGCAATTACTTCAATAACATTTATAGGCTTGTTTATAAAAAATTCTATTCCCTCTTTGTAAGCCTTTGCAATCATTTCCTTAGAAGTCACCTGTGATATCATTATAAAGTTAACCTTACATCCTGCTTCTCTGATAGCCGAAACTATTTTTATACCATCAATCCTAGGTAATAATAAATCTATTAGGACAATATCTGGATTTAACCTCTTTATTTCATCTATAGCCTGCATTCCATCGTCGGAAATCCCTACAATATCGCCTAGATTATTCTTCACTATTATTCTTTTCAATATATTTTGAACTACCTTATCATCCTCAATAATATAAAAGTCTGCGCTCAAAGGATTTTCTACCTCCTTTCGATTTCCTCAGCGGGGATTTTTATTTCAAACACAGTGGTGCCTTCTTCTCCAGCCTTAAGATATATCCTACCCTTATAGTGATTTTCCACAATATGTTTTACGTGGGATAATCCTATTCCCGTTGACATTTTACCAGTTGTCTGATCAAATTTTGTGGTAAAACCAGGCTCGAATATTAGATCCTTACCATCCTCTTCTATTCCTGCTCCGTTATCTGACACTTTGAATATATAGTTTTTTCCCTTCTTAAACTGTTCGACTACTATTCTTCCATCTTCCTCAATAGCATCAATTGCATTGATTATAAGATTGTTGAGAATAGAAATTAATGGATAAAAATCGCTGGTTTTAAAGTTATGTCTCACCCTAAATTCTAGAGAGATATTCTTCTTATGTATTTCTATAAGCTTCTGTGTGTTATCGTTTATTATCTTAAAAATTTCCTTTATACTCATATATAGATTTTCATTTTCCTCGGAAAGAGTCTTCTCCATGCCCAGAACTACCCTTAGGTAATCCTTTTTTATCTCGTGAATATTTTTAGATATATTTAAAGCCTTATCCTGTAGTCTTGGTTCTTCTAGTTCTTCATATAATTCATAACTCTTCTCCATCATATCCTCAATATCAACCATTGATTTCTTAAGGAAAAAGAGCTCCGTTTTCAGCTTTGCAGTAAATAGTAACAATTCCCTAAATTTGTTTTCTTTCTGTTCTCTTTCAAAGCTACTTTTATAATAAAGGATTATCTGATAAATAAAGCATGTTATAAGGGATCTTAAAAGTCCAACAAGAATAATAACTAATATTACTCTATCAAAAATAACGTCTGTCCAAAAGCTTCTTAAGACAGCCTCTGCCATGTTTCCTACACTATCACAAACCCATAGGTATAAAATAAAAACTAGAGGCTTATCAAGCTTACTTCTTATATTCAAAATCTTAAATAGCAGTCCATATACCAAATAAAACATAGCCACGGGAGAATAGTGAAATAATGTTTTTAAAAATGTTATATCATTATTTCCAATGAAGTGTACGAAGCTCCTAAACAAGAACATCAATATGGCTATACTAGATGATACTGCCATTATAGAAACATCTTTAAAATATATGAGAAGTAAAGATAAAATTAATACCGCAAGGGAAAACCTAAACCATTGGGAAAATGGACTAATATATACTTGTCCCATAAAAACTGTCACAACGCAAATAGCTAATATATTCTCTAATCTTTTTCTTTCTAGATTCAAAGCCATACCTCCTTTCTTTTATTATCACTATTTCAATTATCTATAAAATATAATAATTAATCAACTTATTCAATAACAAATAATAATTAATTTAAAACTCATATAAAAAAGAGGCTGACTCATAAAGTTCTCTTATGAGTACAGCCTCCATTAAATTTGTGTTTACATTTATTGACTTCTCAGTGCTTCAACTGGAGGTACCGACGATGCTGAAATCGCAGGATACACACCAAAAAGAAGTCCCGATGATAATGCTACTACCGTTGCTATCTTTATGGCCTTAAAGCTGACTGCCGTTTGGAATCCTTGCCCTTCAAATATGTTAAGACCCCAAACTCCTGCAGTGATACCAGCTATAGAACCTATTATACTTACATATAGCGCTTCCAAAAGGAACTGTAAGAGCAGATCTGTCTGCTTTGCTCCTAGTGCCCTTCTAACTCCTATTTCGGTACGTCTCTCGGTTACTGAAACAAGCATTATGTTCATGATTCCTAGTCCCCCTACTAAAAGAGACACCGCCGCAATTCCTCCAAGAAGTAGAGTCATAACTCTATTTGCCTTATCGGCTTCTTGAACAAGTTTATTTAAGTTAGTAATTGTTATTAAATCATCTCCTGCAGATGGCAATACTGGACTAGAACCTCCGGAATCCGATGGCTCTGGACCACCCTCTTCTTCCATACCTTCTTCTCCGCCTTCACCTTCACCGCCAGAACTATATGTAGGCGCTTTGTCATCGATTCCTAGCCTTCTTTTTATAATTCTACCAAGCTGTACAATGGCCAAATCAGCCTCTTGCTTTGAGCCTGCCTTCCCCCATATAGCAGTAACAGTTCTCTTCTCCACCATTTTTAAAGCTGAGGTATATGGGATAACTACTTTATTATCAATATCCTCTGCCTTGCCGGCTCCCTTTTCCTCAAGAACTCCAATAATCCTATAGGTCTGACCGTTAAGAGTTAAGGACCTACCTACGGGGCTTCTTCCACCTAAAAGGCTTGTTGCAACATTATACCCTAAAACTACAACCGGTGATCTTTGCTGTACATGAAGGCCTGTAAAAAAGTGACCTGTTGCTAGTTTATGATCCCTTATAAAGGGAAAGTCATTATTTACACCTAAAATATTTATTTTTCCTCTGGTCCTTCTCCATCTTAAAGAAACCTTATCAGTTACAACTGGAGTAGCTGCCTCAAGTCCCTGAACCCTTTCAACCAATTCATCACTGTATTTAGGTTCAAATTCTACTGTGGGATCATGGGCTGTAATAGTGATTACATTAGCTCCTAAGCTCTCAAACTGCTCTACTACTGCTCTTCGGGCACCCTCTCCAATTCCCATCAAGCTTACTACAGAAGCAACGCCTATGGCCACCCCAAGTATAGTGAGGGCTGAACGTAGAGGGTTTGCCAAAATCCCATGTAAAGCCATTTTTATAGTAAACCACCATCTTACTAACAAGGAGCCTCGTTTCTTTGAAATTTGCATAAATTGTACCTCCCTTATTAGAATAAATGGCTATTTAATTCTCTTCACTATTTTTATTACTTTCTTCGTTTTTGTTCTTCATATTTGGTAAGATGCTATCCTTTGAACCTATATGCTGACTTGGAAGCAGATCTGCACTACTGCCTGTGACAACTAGGTCACCTTCCTTAACGCCTTCCTTAACTTCAGCTATTTTATCATTCATTAAGCCTAGCTTAACAGGAACTACCTTAGGGCTTCCACTTTCGTCAAGCAATTCGACCATATATCTGCCTTCCTCTTGAAAGATTCCTTCCAATGGCACAAGTAAAACATCCTTTGCGTTCCCAGCATCAATGAATCCTTTGGCCTGCATACCAGGCTTCAGCTGCGAACTCCCCTTAACGTCTATATAGACATCATACTTTGTTATTCCACTATTTTCTCTATCACCACTCATGTCAATCTGTGCTATTGTACCTTCAAAAACCTCACCAGGTACAGCATCAACAGTTACCCTAACAGGAGCATCAATTTTTACGTTTATTACATCTATGTCATCTATCTTTGCCCACATCTGCATAGATTCTACATTGAATATACTACCTATCCACTGACCAGACCTTACAGTATCCCCTACCTGTTTCTCAAAATAAGCTATTATACCGTCTACTGAAGTTGTAATCTCAAGTTGACCTAGCTTAGTTCTAAAATCGCTAAGCTCATCTCTTAGATCCCTTATTTCATCAAGCTTCTCTTCTATAGTATCCTGTATCTCCTTACTGGCCATGGTAACTATTTTGTCACCCTCTTCTAGCTCCTCCATATTATCAACATGAACCTCTGTAATTACAGCTTCAATCGTATTTAATACCTTTTTCTCCTTTACAAATCCTTTAATCTCAGCACGGTGGCCAAAGTAGGAAATCACATTGCTGTCATACTTACTCTTTACTCCTACCCTTACCTGCATCCCACTTTGTATCAATCCTGGATTTACACCCTCTATTTCAGCCATATGTACAAATCCCTTGGCAAAATCATCACTCTTATTATCTTCATCGGTTTTACCTGTATTTGGTACAGCATTAGAGTTTATCTTAGTAATCTTTGCCTCATAAAATCCATCGAACTCATCAAATGTAAGAACAACTTCTTGACCTACATTAACTTGACCAAATTCAATCGGTGATAACTTTATCTTAGCTTCATATACTGTATTATCTACAATTCGACCAATAACATGTCCAAGGTCTAATTCTTTACCCTCTGAAGCGTCTAGGTCTACAATATTTCCTTTAATAGGTGCACGTAGGGTAATTCCCTTTAACGGGTTGATCCCTTCAACCTCAGAAACATCTACCCCCGTCATATCTGCTAATTGCTCTAGTTTTTGATCCAAAAGATCCTCTTTTTCCTCGACCTTTTTCTCAATTTCTGTAGAATCGAGTCTTGCGATTACATCGCCCTTTTTAACAGCATCTCCTTCTTCAACTAAAACCTCATTTATTGCAAATTGTGTTGATCCTCCATCATATCTTCTCTCGCCAGGTACTCTAATACCACTACCCCTTGAAGAATCTAAAGACCCTTTAACCTCAACTCCAACAGAAATATCGCCTTTGACAACTTCCTTTGTAGAATATATTGGTCCCTGAGCTTCTTCTACCTCATTTGGCATGAGTTGATTATATGCATAAAAACCTCCACCAAGTACAATTATCAGTAACATAACTATCATAGCAACACGTTGAAACACTACGCAACACCCCCAGATTTAACTTCTTCTATTTTTTCTATTACTCCATCTAATATGTGATATATTTTATGTCCATGCAACGCAACATCATAGTCATGGGTTACCTGAACTATTGTCATACCTAATTCCTTATTCAACTTCTTAAAAATGTTCATTATATTGTTACTAGACTTAGAGTCCAGTGCTCCAGTAGGCTCATCGGCAAGTACCACAGCAGGCTCCATCGTGATAGCCCTTGCTATTGCAACTCTCTGCTTCTCCCCCCCGGACAATTGTGATGGTAGATGATGAATCCTATCACCCAATCCAACTATTTCAAGGGCTTCAGTGGCCTTACGTTTCCTTTCAGGCCCCCATACCCCTCTATATATTAATGGTAATTCGACATTTTCTCTTGCATTTAGATGCGATAATAAGTGAAAATGTTGAAACACAAATCCTAGAAACTCATTTCTAATATCGGCTAGTTTGCCATCGCCCAGCTTTTCAATCCTATTTCCATCTATCTCATAACTGCCAGATGTAGGAATATCTAGGCATCCTAATATATTGAGAAGGGTAGATTTTCCTGAACCCGATGGTCCCATTATAGAGACGAACTCACCCTTATTGATATGAAAATCGATACCCTTTAACACGTCAACTTTTATCTGTCCCATTTTGTAGCTATGATGTATTTCACTTAATTTTAATAGTGCCAAGTATTATTCCCCCCTTCATCCATATTAGTTCTATAACAGAATCTAAAAATCCTCTATAGACTATTCAGTTAACCATTGTAAATTATAACATATTCTACTAAGAAAATTCCTTACAAAATACTTACGTCTTTCTGAAAAATAATCTCAATAAAAAAAGACCTTTTCCCAGGCCTTTTCAAGTCTATTTGAATATATAATTAAAAGCAGTATATGTAAGATCCTTGATTGGTGTAAACTTATCTACAAGAGTTATGATTAAACTCAGTACTCCTGCTAGAGCACCGATCTTATAAAATCTATCTCTAATTTTCTTTTTCCTATATTCTTCTATCTCATATTCCCAAGCATACTTTCTATTGTCATTATATCTACGCTGCCCATTTCCAGCATCTAGTTTGTTGTTTGGTACTGCCAAATTAGAATTAGCTGCCGTCATTCGCCTGAGTATTTCTTTTTTATTTCTTTCAAACTCTTTATCTTGAAATGAAAAACTACCCAACTTTACCCCTCCTTGTTCCTTGAGTAACTTGATTCTACAAAATTCTTCTTTTTCCTTCAATATTATTCAACAAAATTTGTATTTTTAACTCAAATTTGTAATATAGTACAAAAGTCCTATAAAGTTTATAGTGTAAACGCCTTAGCGGCATGTGACTAAGAACTCAGAAACTGGAAATAAACCCTTAGATTACCTTTAGATCTTTTAAAAGATTACCGACTAATTCAATTCTGGTTTAGAATATTTTACCTAAAGGTAATTTTCTAAATATATAGAAATAATTATTATTACATTGAAGACAATATTGCTATAGAGATTCAAGTAAAACTATTAAGTTTTGCTATATGAACTCTATATAGAAGGGGCAATTATTTATGAAGCAGAGATTACTTTTCTATTTATTGTTTATATATATCATTTATATGCAGTTATATCCACATACTTCTCCTTCTTTTTCATATGAAAGCTTTGCTTCAACACCTAAAAATTCTATTCGTATAGTTAGCTATAATATACACTTCGGTGCAAGTGCCAATGGTAAACCTGCTATATCTATAATATCCGACTTTCTTTCCGCAGTATCTCCTGACATCCTTTGTTTACAAGAGGTTGATCGAAATACAATAAGAAGTTTATTTTTAGACCAGACAAGTAAGCTAAATGAAGACCTATCAATGGAAATAGCCTATGGAGAAACCGATAGTCTAGCTCCTGGAACGACGGGTAACCTTATCCTGAGCCGCTATCCAATATTATATGTAGAAAACAAGAGCCTTCCATCTTTTAAATATAAGAGAAACGCCTTACTGGCAACCGTGAAAACCCCCATAGGTAATATTAACGTCATCAACACCCATTTATCCCTTTCGAGAGATGTGAGAAAGAAACAGATAGAGATTATTAGAGATTGGATTTTACAAAACAGGCTTCCAACAATATTAGCCGGTGATTTCAATGCAAGTGATATCAATGAATTGAAACCTCTACTTTTAATCCTAAAAGACCCTGCGGAGGCTGAAGACAAAGCTCATATCACAACCTTTGAAAATAAGAAGTATAATTCTAGAATCGACTACGTATTAATTCCCAAAACTTACTTTGTCAAATCCTATAATGTACCAAGATTCCATTTTTCGGATCATTATCCTGTTATAGTCGATCTATACTAATTTATAAATATAAATACCAAGAACGAACCTTAAATTTTGAAGACAATAAAGGGGCTGTCTCATAAAAATTTCTTATGAGACACCCCAATCTACAGTGCAATTCTCTTTGTATTAAAAAACTTCTCCACCTTTTCTGCCATCCAGTCGTGGCAGGTGAAAATGAATATTTGTCTCCTTTCACTTATCTCCTGTAACAATCTTAAGCTGCTATCAAGTCTCTGATCATCCCAATTAATTAGGAGTTCATCAAAACATATAGGTAAAGCTTCTTTATCTCTATCTAAATAATCTATCAATGATAACCTTAGGGCTAGGTATAATTGATTTAAAGTTCCCTTACTAAATGTCTCCGAAACCTTTTTAGGAATATTTTTACCAGGCTCCTTTACCATAATTGCATTGCCCTCATCATCCTCATCGATAAAGATGTCAGTATACTTCCCATTTGTAATAATACTAAAATATTTTCCTGCATTCTTTAATACATCGGGTTGATTCTCTTCCTTAAACTTTTGATCTGCAAATCTAATCACCTCAGATAACAGGGCCAACCTATCTCTCTTCATAGTTGCTCTTTGAAGGTCCTCTTCTAATATGTTGAGTCTACTTTCTATCTCATCTAAGCTTATACCATCGGATAATTTGCTTATATTCTCTTCTAATCTTGCCTTTTCAACGGCTAACTCATTGATTCCATGGTTTATATCCTCAAGCTCATCCTCAGCCTTTAGTACTTCATAATCTTGAAAAATCCATCCATTTTCCTCTTCATATACTTTTATTTCCTTGACGAGAATATCAATATCAGATCTTTCATTCATCTCATCCATTAAAGTATCTATCTTAGTCTTTAAGCTGTAATTATGCTCAACTATATTCAAGGCCTCTTCTATATTTCCCTCACCTATTTCAGATAACCTCTCTCTATAATTTTGAACAATGCCTTCTATCTGCTTTTCTTCCTCCCTAAGGGAGCTAATCTCCTTTTTAAGCTCTATTATTTCCTTTGTACTATTCTCATCCAATAAAATCTTCTTTTCCAATTCCCCTAAACTATCTCTTAAGACAAATATTTTTTCATCTTCATTTATAAAGGACTCAAAGGAAAATTGATTTAGAAAATTGTCCAGCTTCATTTTTTCCTTTTCATATTCACCTTCATAAGTATCAAGATCTCTTTCAAGCTCTCCAAACTCATAAACCATATCTTTAATCTTTAAAAGTCCTACCACAAACATATCATCCATGTTGTCTATCATAAGATCTGAGATCGGTATACCGGCCAAATAATTCATTAAATTTCCTTTATCTATTTCAAGCTTCTTTTCCAGCTCCCTAACCCTATTTCTTAATTCGCCTAATCCGTTCCTTTCCCTATTCCTCTCTAGGGTCTTCTTCAAGTTAATATAATTGAGCATACCCGTTAATCCATAGATAAAGGCTCCAAGACCGACTATCTTCAATGCACTGATATCAGTTGCAAGCCCCGCCCCGGCACAGACCAATGCAAACACTAATGAAATTATGTATATCTTTGAAGGGCTTAGATTAACTTCATGGGTTGTCTTAACATCTCTTTTGAGCTTAGCCTCATGAAGTTCATTAGCAGTATTTCTATATTTGCTGACAATAATTTTTAGCTCTGATTTATTTAGCACTTTAAACCGAAACTGTATTCTATCGTCCCACTTTTCCGCTAAAAAGTTATCTGCTTCATGGATTATTCTATCTTTCACTTTTCTTCTATTGTATTTTGCCTTACTTATATTTTCCTTAAGGGCTTCGATCCTTGGAAGCATCTTAGCAAAGCTATTAATATTTGCCTTGTTTTCCAATATCACTTTGTCCCTTTCGCTTAAAATGTACCTTTCACTTATTTTTTTCTCTAGCAATTGCTGCTTATTATTTATTTTCTCCCTAATGTCCTTTAATTCTGAAACGTTCTCTCTTTTCCTTTCTCTGATATCCTGGGGCAGAGTAAGGGCTATCTCTTCATTTATTAGCTTTTTACCCAGCTCTTCCAATTGCTCAAGCTTCTTCTTAATAGGGTTAAGTTCCTTACTCTTGCTAAGTAAAGTTTTTATAAATATCTTCTTTTCCTTAAGCTTTTTCAGATCTATATCAATATTATCTATCCTATTGTCGGCTCCTCTTATTTCTTCTTCCCTTGTAAAGGCTTCTTTCTTTAGCTTTCTAAGCTCCCTAATTTCTTCCTCAAGCTCCTTAACAAGATACTTTCCTCTCCCGCTTTCACGCCATATCTTCTCATGTTCTACCCTTAAGTTCTTTAGCACATCCCTTGTACTTCTTATAACGGAGGTCCCATAGCCTGCAAGGAGCTTATCCTCTACTTCTTCCCAAGCCTTCCCCTGTATTTGGGTAAGATCCTCAACCTGAAGAGAGTAAATTTTATTATATATCTCCGGAGATACGTGTTTACTGATAGGCAATGGTTCATTCTTTATATCAATAAAATCTTCTCCAACGATATATTTTCCCTGGGGCCTGGTTAATAGCTTCCTGTATACTATAGCCTCATCACAGGATGCAGTTTTTAAATATGTAGTAAATTCTATTCTACCATTCTCCCATGAAGAGTAGGGGTGGTACTGGGCCTGTGCTGGAAAAAAACCATACAAAGCAGACTTAAGCAAATTGAATATAGTCGTCTTTCCGGCCTCATTCATACCATATAAAAGTACTATTTTAGTATCCATATCCTCTATAACTTTGTTTCCTGTAAATTTACCAAAGTCCTTAATTTCAAGCTTAGTTATTTGCATCGACATCACCTACCATATAATTCAAGACTTCTTCTTCACTTCCATTTAAGAGCTGCCCTATATAAGATAACCTTTCATCATTCCTTCTTATCCCTTTCCTTGATAAAGGTGTTTTCATAAGCCTGTCCAAAAGCTCTTCATTTCCTTCTACATCCTTTAAAAGCTCTAGTACCTTTGAAAGTACATGGTTTCCATCCACATAATCACTGATATCTATTGATGCTAACAGATTGTCTGCCTTGATCTCTAAATCCAATAGGTCTAAATCAAGGATCAGTTCTTCAGCCATCTCATCTATATTTTCCTTTGAGCTGAGCTCATTTTTTAAATAGGCCCTTCCCTCCAGCTCAATACGTAATATCAGGTCCCTGCTTGATAAACTATTTTCTTCAATATACTCCCTTATTAGTCCCGCAATATACCCTTTTAGCTCCATATATTCCTTAATCTCAGCTAGTCCATTTACATTTAATGTATGCCACTCAATTGTTGAAAGGTTCTTGAACTCTACATTTGTATTATAGTTTTCATCTATGGTTACCATCAGACCGCCCTTTTTCTCTGTCTCCCTTGGATGCCTGCCCTGAATATTCCCCGGGTAATATATATGAGACTTATCACTAACCCTCTGTCTCTTATGTATGTGTCCCAAGGCCCAGTAGTCATAGCACTTCATCTCCATGTCATCTGTAGTACAAGGTAGATATCTGTCGTGCTTACTAACATCCTTAGCATTTGTAACCATTGCATGTACTAGTCCAACATGGATCACATTACTATCTTTAACTGGAAAATCCTTAATTAAATTTCTTCCTTCATTATTAGTTTTATGGCCACATGAAATGATTCTATAGGGGATACCTGTATCATGGCTTGTCATATCAAGTATTCTGGCCCTGTCCTCTTTAAATAAGTAAACATTATCGGGCCACTTAATTGAATTTGCTCTGTAGCTTATATGACCGGGGTCATGATTTCCAGTAGCATAAAATACCTTAATATTCTTTTCCTTAAGTCTATTGAATTCATTTACTAAAAATTGCTCTGTCCTAAATGACAGCTTATCGTTATCAAATAAGTCTCCTGCAATAAGAAGAGCCGTGGCCCCTTCATCAATACATATATCTATAGCTCTACTAAAGGCCCTTCTAATTCCCTCCCTCAACTTCTTTCTAAGTTCCTCGCTTTTAGAATAAAAGCTTGTATCTAAATGAACGTCCCCTATATGTAAAAATTTAAGCAATTTTAATCCCTCCAGATATAGCTGCTAAATTTGTTAGTGTTTTATACCTATATTGTATCAAATAAGAATAAAATTTTATATCTTTGCAGGAATTAAAAGACAAATGAAGAATTTCTTTCTATTAGACAAAATTCTCGATATTTTTGTATCTATTTGTAGATTTTGTGAAATAAAAACTAATGGATGTCGAATTCCTTTATTATTGATGATTTTGACTTTCTAAAACCATAATATTTTAAAGAGGTAGGTAGTTATTATGAGTAATTCATACAAAACTAAATATGAAGTACTTAAAACCTTTAAAGAAGATCAGTTACAAAGGGTCTTAATAGGTTCTGACAAGAAAAATGATGATGAAGTTGTTGTTATAAATGTCCTGCACCAGGACAAAGTATCAAAAACCATATCCAAATCACAATTCCCTAAGGGTCTTAATAATCTCATTCACTTAGAGGAGGGGGATGGTGATTTAGTCGTAGTGACAGAATATAAAGATGGTACTCCCCTTGAGTCCTATTTGAAATTTTTTGACACTACCGTTAAGCATAAGATTAATTTGGTTTATGAGTTCTTGACTAGAGTGGTTAAGTACGATAACTTTCATAATTCAATAAAGAAAATACTTATCGATGAATCTCAGATATTAATAAAGGATGAAGATCTTTACTTTAATGAATTAATGTTTCTCGATGAAGATTTTGGTAAACCTATAGAGTTTACGGTTATTGCTTCAAAATTAGGAGAAATAATTGAAAAAATTGTATTCTCTCTAGAGCCTGAAGAAGATAAGGATAACGATCGGGCATCTCAAAGTATCTTAAGACTTATCAATAAGTTGAAGAGCGGCGATCATACCTATCGAAGCATCCACGCCGTTTATAACGCCTTTAGAAAGATATATATCTATGAAATCTTTATGGAGGATGAAAGTGTACCCGACGATGATGAGGAACCTTCTAACGAGACCTTTGCTATCCCCCTAAA
This sequence comes from Wukongibacter baidiensis, assembly GCF_050888315.1. Lineage (NCBI taxonomy): Bacteria > Bacillati > Bacillota > Clostridia > Peptostreptococcales > Caminicellaceae > Wukongibacter > Wukongibacter baidiensis. The sequence continues at coordinate 5,452,939 of NZ_CP138202.1, read as the reverse complement.
GGAAACCCTAATATCTGAAGCCGTAGAACACAATGAGTTTGTTGACCTTAAAAACGAAGTAACTGAACTTAAAACTGAGATGGATAATGAAACCCATAATGATCAAGACCATGATGAACCTTTAGAACTGGTTGAAACTGTAGAAGAAGAGCTTAACGAGCAACCAACCATCAAGGACAGCCCTATTAGTGACAACGAGCTTGCCATAAGTATGAATGAAATCCTTATCGGAAAGGAAGATCCACTAGATGAATCCGATGACGATGATGCTGCTAGAGGTAAAGGTCGGGGTTACGCAGTAAAAATAGCTATAGCCATACTTCTTCTATCCATACTCTCATATGGAGCATTAAAATTAAGTAAGCCTATTCTAAGCTCCTTTAAGACAGGCTCTACCCAAGCAGAAATAGCTAAGCCAGAAGCCTACTTCGTATATGAAAAAATTGCTGATTCATATTTCGTTACAAACGAGAGTAAGATCTATGGAGAAGACAATGGTTTTGCTGAAGTCCTTTGGAAGATACAAAAAGGGGATGAGGTTCTCGAAGAAGTTAATCAAAGGGTTGATAGTAAGAAAAGTATAGAAATTAAGTTTAAAAGCGAGGGAGAATATACAATAGTATTAAGTATAAAGGATAAATACGGCAACACCGATGTATACAAAGAAAACATCGTTTTTAACAACAAAATCGAGATTGATCAGTTGAAAAATACTGCCAGCTCCGAAGAAAAACTTGATAATCTAGGTATTACCTATTCTAGTAGTACCATTGTAAAAGATTACGAAGCCTTTAGAAGTGGAAACTACTCCCTCAGACTTGGTCAAGAGGGCAAAAATAACTTTGAAAAAATAATTTTAAACAATATAAATATTGAAAACAAGCCCATAGTTTCCATGTGGATCGCCTCTAATTCCAAGGATAAGATTAGCATAACAGCAAGGGGATATAAAAATGACAAGATTCAATTTTCTAAGGTAGTTTCCTTTGTTCCTAAGGAGACTAACACCTGGGAAATGGTTGAAATAAGTGATACCTCTAAAGATATAGATAAAATCGAACTAGTATTCAAGGACTTTATTTCTCCTATCTGGTTGGACGATATTGAAGTTAGTTCTTATAAGTAGAAAATCTTTTATAAAGATTTTGATTCGATAAAAAGCCCTATGGCTTAACTATTAAGTTAAGCCATAGGCCTTTTATATATGTATCAGTACTGATTTTGGGCCTTTTTACAAACATTCTAATTGTATTCAGAAATCCTCAGCTCTCCTATTTTCTATATTTTCAAATAGCCTATACCTTCACATAATTTTAGCTGTTGCATAGTATAAAGTGCATAAGTGGTACGATATAGAAGCATAGGGAGGGAGTTTCAATGCCTATTATATTCAAAGACACATCGCAAAAACAGAATTCTAATGATTCTAATACAATTTCTACTGCTGAAAAGGATAGTATATTGAGTAGTTTAAACAAAATGCCTGTTCATTTTATCATAAATGTCGGACAAATTGATTCAAAGGTTAAATATTATGCCAAGGGCGGAAACTTTGGATTCTACTTCACTAGAGATGAAGTAATGCTAAGCTTTACTAAGAAAACTTCTAAAGATAATCTCAATAGAAACTCAAGTAAAACTGATCATTCAAAAGAAGAAAATGCACAAATTGGAGTAGCTCTAGCCCTACAGTTTATTGATGCTAATCCAAATGTAAAAATAGAAGGCCAGCTGAGAGGTACTGGAAAAATTAATTACCTTAAGGGAAATGATCCCCAAAAATGGTTCACAGATTTATCTACTTATGAAAAAGTAGTCTATAAAGATTTATGGATGGGCATAGATTTAGTATTTTATGGAGCAAATAACCACTTAAAATACGAATTCATTCTACATCCTGGTTCATCACCTAAGGATATCAAGCTAAGATATAAAGGTGCAGATGATATATCCTTAGACATGGAAGGTAATATTTTAATCGAAAGCAAGCTTGGTATTCTAATTGACGAACGCCCTATAAGTTATCAAGCAATCAAGGGAAAGAGAGTGACATTAGACAGTAGCTTCACATTAAAAAAACAGGACAATAAGGAAAGCATATACGGTTTTACAATTGAAAAGAGCTATAATCCAGACTACCCTATTATCATAGATCCGGGTCTTGTTTATTCTACTTATTTAGGTCGAAGTGGTAATGATCTTGGTCGTGATATAGTCATAGATAATTCTGGTAATGCCTATGTAACAGGATTTACTAGTTCAGTAAACTTTCCAATTACGCCTGGAGCTTTTCAGACAACATTTGGTGGAGATTCTGACGCATTTGTCACAAAGCTAAATCCTACTGGCTCAGCTCTTATTTACTCCACCTATCTTGGCGGAGATAGTAGTGATGATGGCAGAGGTATAGCAATAGATAGTGCCGGCAATGCTTATGTGACTGGTGAGACTTCATCAGGAGATTTTCCAACTACTCCCGGAGCTTTTCAGACAGCATTAGCTGGAAATTCTGATGCATTTATTACAAAGCTAAATTCTACTGGTTCAATGCTTATTTACTCCACCTATCTTGGCGGCAATGATAATGATGAAGGCAATGCTATATCAATAGATAGTACAGGTAGTGCCTATGTGATAGGAACAACTGAATCTGGAGATTTTCCAACTACTCCTGGAGCTTTTCAGATGGCCCTTGGTGGAAGTTCCAACGCATTCATTACAAAGATAAATGCAATAGGGTCAACTCTTATTTACTCTACTTATCTTGGAGGATTTGGCTTTAATATAGGCAATGATATAGCAGTCGATAATGCTGGTAACGCCTATGTAACTGGAAATGCTGGTTCAGTAAATTTTCCAACTACTCCTGGAGCCTTTCAAACAACATTCAGTGGAGGAGGTACTGATGCATTTATAACAAAGCTAAATCCTGCTGGCTCGAATCTCATTTACTCTACTTATCTTGGGGGAAATAGTACTGACGAAGGTGAGGGTATAGCAATAGATACCACTGGCAACGCCTATGTGACTGGGAATACTGCTTCATCAAATTTCCCAACTACTCCTGGGGCTTTTCAGACAACACATAGTGGGTCTTTTGATGTATTTGTTACGAAGTTAAATCCTGTTGGCTCAGCTCTTGTCTATTCCACATACATTGGTGGAAATGGCTCCGATGTAGGCTGTAGTATATCGATAGATAACAACCGTAACGCCTATGTGACTGGTGATACTGCTTCATTTAACTTTCCAATTACTCCTGGAGCTTTTCAGACAACATTGACTGGACCTCAAGACGCATTTGTTACAAAACTAAATCCTACTGGCTCAGCTCTCATTTATTCCACATACCTCGGGGGAAGTAGTGGTGATAGGGGCGAGGGTATTACATCAGATAATAACGGCAACGCCTATGTAGTGGGAACTACTGGTTCAAGAGATTTCCCAACTACTATTGGCGCTTTTCAGACGGCCTTATTTGCAAATGCTGACGCATTTATCTCAAAGATTAATACCAATACAATATCGCCTCAAATAAAAGTAAGAAATCAAAATATCACCGCTGTAGTTTATGAGTCTGCTTCAAACTAAAGTAGTGGTAAAATATATAACTGGTCTTTACTCAAAAAATAAGATAACCGATTCATCATATAATCAATGAGAATCGGTTATCAATCAGATTCTAATTCACCTAAAAACACTGTATCTTCTAACTGTATTGCTAACTCATTCCTTTCCTTTCATGCAAACAACTGGTACACTGTTACATTACTTCAATTTCCACGTTTCTAATATCATATTGTACACTTATCACTGTTTCTTAATCACATCTTTAATGTTTCTAATGCCTAATGGTTATTGGTTATTTGCTTCTTGCTTCTTGCTTCTTGCTTCTTGCTTCTTGCTTCTTGCTTCTTGCTTCTTGCTTCTTGCTTCTTGCTTCTTGCTTCTTGCTTCTTGCTTCTTGCTTCTTATTCAATACTACCTTAAAACTTCTGTCATAATTCTAAAAGCTGTTAACTACAACACTACAATTAAATACACTTCCAAACTCTAATGTTACTGTTTCAACTACACAAATCCTAATTAAATCATTTTACAAAAGTGAATTAGAATCTGTTACAAGAAGAAGTATCTCTTCTTATTTATATTATACCATAAATCCAGTGAAATATTCACAAAATTCTCAATAATGGCTTTTCCTATTTTTGACATAGTCAAAATCCTATATAAAATGTAGCTTTATCAATGTATCCTATATATCTAAAAAAACTCCATATTTCTTTAACCATTCTCTTCTTTCCTTGTAATCGGGAATTACAGCCTCCACTGTTTTCCAGTATTCTTTAGAGTGATTCATATGAATAAGATGACACATTTCATGAACTACAATATAATCAATAATGTCTAGCGGAGCCATAATACATCTCCAATTGAATAAAAGGTCACCCCTAGACGTACAGCTTCCCCATCTCTTCTTTTGTTCCTTAACTCTAATCTTATTAGGTTCTTTCCCTACCAGATGCTTATAGTACTCCACCCTTTCAGTAATCGTAGCAAGGCACCTTTCTCTATACCATTTCTCCATGGCCTTTTTTAATAGTTCAGCATCGTCCTTGGAAGTTCTAATATATATTGCATCCTGGAAAAACATTACATCAGGCCTTTTAATACCACCATCATGAAGTTCTATTTTAAGTGGATATTTCTCCCCAAGGTACATAAAAAGCTCTCCATCCACAAAACTTCGGTTTTCAGGCTTATAGCCTATCTCCTTAAATTCATCAAGCTTTTTACATATCCACTTACCTTTTGACTTAACTACTTCCTTTATGGTCTCTTTGGATAACCCCTTTGGCGCAATTACTAAAACCATGCCCTCTCTTTTTATTTGAATTGACATGGTCTTTCTTTTCCTGTATTCAACATCAAATTCAATTTTTCTGTTCTCTACATCAATTGACAGCTTCATAATCTATATATCCTTTCAGAGCAAATGTCTCTTTATAATATCCTATGGATTATATTCGAAAATGCGTTTTTTGTCAACAATTATGGCACAACTAAGGCACAGCGTAAGCTGTGCCCCTATCATTTATTTATTATTGATTTTCAGCAAGTCTTTCTTCTAGAAATGCTATTTTCTCCTTAACCCATTCAGTATGATTTTCATACATTTCAAACATCTCATCTAAAATCTCGTTAGCCGTATCAGCATCATCTTCCTTAGCTGCGTCTACTAAAGATTTTCTAAGCTCTTTCATTTCTTCTCTTTTAGCTTCCCATAATTCCTTCTTTTCTTGCTTCTCAGCCTTCCATTCTTCTTTCTTCTCTTGGAAATCGCCCTTTAACTCTTCTATGTAGCTTTTAAGTTCTTCCTTTGCTTCTTCCTTAGTCATTTCTTCAGCTTCAACTTTAGCCATTAGCTCCTCTCTGTAGGCAGCTATTTCTTCTTTCTTATCTCCTTTTTTATCTCCAACCATTTCCTTAATTTCTTCACGTAATACCTTTAACTCTTCCTTTAATTCTGCTCTTTCTTCAAACATTGCTTCCCAATCTGCTAGATCACCTTCAGCATACATTTCAACAATAGCAAGCAATCTCCCATGGTCTACATCGCTGTATTTCTCTTTCATTTCCTTAAATATTCCGTTTCTCTCAGAAGCAGGTTCTCCTTCTTCATTTGCAAAGGCAAAGGTTGGAACCAATAATGATACCACCAAAGTTGTAACCAAAATACCCTTCATTAGCTTTGACTTTTTTAACACATTAATCACACTCCTTAGTTTATTTTTTTTACCCCTCTTTTCATCTTTATTATAGATCTCTATTTAGGAATAATCTTGTGATAAATGTGTAAAAAGTGTGTAAAAATTTGTAATTATTTTGACAGGCTGCTAAGTATAGCTTTTTGCATATGTAGTAGACTCTCTTTAGCCTTATAGCCTATAAAGTGCTTTGATTTTATAACCTCATCCACAACCTCATGACCCCTTGTAAATGGCGGACAAGGATTTAATATACAGTCTTTATTAGCCAATTTTATCTTATCCATGGTAATCTGATATGGTAGGAATTTTTCAAATTTCTCTCCATCTTCTTTATTTACAGGCCATCCATCACATAGTATTATATCTGCACCCTTTAATACTTCGTCTATCTCATGGGTTATTTTTATCTCTCCAGCAGAATTATTTTTTGCATATTGATATATTTCTTCATCTACTTCATATCCAGGGGGACATACCTGTATTAGATTTAAGTCAAGTTTCGCAGCTGCATTAAACCATGAGTTCGATATATTTGCTCCTTCACCTACAAATACAAATTTCAAATCCGATAAATTTCCCCTCATCCCACGTATAGTTTGTAGGTCACTTAGTATTTCACAAGGATGGCTACTTCTTGACATTGCATTTACCACGGAAAACTCCGAAAGCTCCGCAATTCTTTCTATTATATCCTGGCGGCCATAACGTATAACCAGATAGTCAATCCAACAATTTAAATATCCAACCTTATCCTCCAAAGGTTCCTTCGCTTCAAAATCTATAGGCATATTTATAGCTTGGGCTCCAAGCTGAAATATTCCTGCCTCAAAGGATATTCTCGTCCTCAGGCTCGTTGGAGGAAAGGATGTGATAACCGTTTTACCAAGTAAAGGCTTATAGTCTATACCCTTTTGATGTTTCTTTTTTAGATCATCTGCAAAGTCCAACAATCCAGTTATTTCATTCTTGCTTAAATTTCTTATGCTAATTAAATCCCTCACCTAAATACCCCCTTACAACTTATTGATACCGATATCTTATATTAACATTAAATTCTATATTATTAAAATATTTTTCAAAATATTTCGATTTATAAGATTAAGCCCAGATTATTTATAAAAAGTCTGAAAAGGTGCAATTAGCTCTGAGTTTTTATGGATAATCTAGGTTAATAAAAAGCTCTTTTATACGAACCATGTTGATCCATATAAAAGAGCCTTAAAGCTTCGTTTATTATTCAATTTATCACGTCTATATATCAAGTTAATATCCTTGCCCCGGTCTCAGTGACTGCAATTGTATGCTCCCACTGGGCTGATAAACTGCCATCTATAGTCTTTATAGTCCATTCGTCTTCCATTAGTCTGCAGAAAAATAGTCCCTCATTGATCATTGGTTCTATAGTAAATACCATTCCTGGAACTACGATAATATTGTTTTCATCGGTATCATAATGATGAATATGAGGTTCCTCATGTATGCTGAGTCCAACCCCATGGCCTCCCAAATCCCTCACAACAGAGTATCCCATCTTATCAACGTGTTTTTCTATTGCTATTCCTTGATTATTTAGACTTTCATAGGGCCTTACAGCCTTTATTCCTATCTCTAAACATTCCTTAGCAATCTTTACTAGTCTTTCGGCTTTATCTGATATCTTGCCTATCGTGTACATCCTGCTGGAATCTGCATAGTAACCGTCTAAAATCGTTGTGATATCTACATTGACAATATCACCTTCCTTTAATACGGTTTCATCGGGAATACCATGACAAATAACATCATTTATAGAAGTACATGAACTTTTAGGAAATCCATTATATCCTATAGTAGCTGGAGTTCCTCCATTTGTTACAGTAAGTCCGTGAACAAATTCATCTATTTGGTTTGTAGTAATTCCTTCGAATATATACTCCTCTAAGGAATCTAGAATCATTCTATTTAAATCCCCACTTTTTCTTATTCCCTCTATCTGTTCATCAGATTTTATTAAGCTCCTCGATGGGATTCTATATCCTTCTTCTTTGTACTTTCTTAGAAGATTATCGGTTTCCAAATGACACTTTTTATACTTCTTACCACTTCCGCACCAGCATAAATCATTTCTTGAAAGCTTCTCCATATACATTACTCCTTTTATTTTTAACGTATATCGAACTAGTATTAATATATTCTACTGGCTTCATTAAGTTACTATATATGAGAAATAACCTTAATCAACCATTCCTATCCTGCTAAATGGAAATAGTCTTATAAATACCTTACCCTTTATGGAATTGACTTCAATTGGGCCTAAATCTCTACTATCATAGCTGATTTGTCTGTTATCTCCCATTACGAAAACCATGCCTTCAGGAATTACCATCTCAACGTCTCCACGATCATAATCGCCATTTATATAGTCTTCCTTTAATTCCTCACCATTAACGTAGGCCTTTCCATCCTTAACAACTATTGTGTCTCCTTCTACTGCAATTACCCTCTTGATTAAGTCCTTGTCGGTTCCATCTGCTGTCTTTAAAAACGTTTTAAATACTACAATATCCCCTTTTTCTGGCTTCTTGAACCTATATGAAAGCTTATCAAGCATCAAATAATCATTTTCATGTAACGTAGGATACATTGATGGCTGTTTTACCAAGGTTGGTCTCGCTATAAAGGTTGTAATAAGTAATGCTATTATTATTGATACTGCTATAGTCTTTATCCATTCCATTATTTCTTTAGCCATTTTTATATCTTCCTTTCTTAAAACAAAGTCTTTTATAAAGATTTTAAGGTGGACTTTGTTAAAACACATAGGCAAAACTATATTTATCCACACCAAAATAATTTATAATCTCCTATGGGTTATAATCGAATACAACTAAAACACTTTTTCATATTATAGGGTTTTCTGTTTGGAGCTATACAAGTAATTATACTTCATAAATTTTCGAATTCCTGTCTATTCACACTTTATTAATAAAATATTAAGAATACGTTCACCATTATAAATGCAAATTAGAACTAAAGAACATCGACTACACTCATTTTAATCAGTTTTCCCTAAAAATGGCATAAAAAGAGCTGTCTCATAAAAAATCTTATGAGTACAGCTCTTGGATGTTTCAGAATGAATTAAATTTATAGCTTATGCCGCTGGCTTAAATTCAAATACATTAAAGCTAACTTCAGCACTAATGTCCTTAGCTCTTTCTTCATTTATAGGAGCTAATTCTCCCTTAGTCTTGATATCTTCCTTTAATGCATCTCTTAATAACTCATAGTTGTTTGTCCACTTAACCTCTTTAAGAGTAACGTATTCGTCTTGCCCTCCTGATAAGAAGTCATTTGTAGCAACTGTATATGTAGCTTCCATATCGATAGCAGTACCATCTGCTAAAGTTATATCTACAACTCTTTCATACTCTGGCTTTGAAGAATCATATGTAAAGCTTAATCCAGAGATTTGAAGCATACCCTTCTTTAGAGTAACACTTTGCTCTAATAATGCTTTTATTTGAGTACCAGTCATTTCACCAGTAACTATAGTGTTATCAAATGGCATTACTTCAAAGATATTTCCAACTGTAATATCTCCAGCTTTGATATCTTCTCTCATACCACCAGCATTAGTGAATGCGATTTGCACCTCAGCCTTTTCCTTCATTACATCTGTAAACCAGTTACCCATTGCAGACGTTTTATCATAGTTTCTCATGATGTCTGCAGTTGCCTTACCTAAAATTTCACCAAAGATTGGCTTTAGGTCTTCATTGTACTTATCAACCATAGCTTGAACCTCAGCTACAGGCTCTACTTCTAATGTACCTTTTCTAACTTCTATAACCTCTACGTTATTAGCAACAACCTTCTTAGCATCAGTATCATAGTCTAACGTGATATGACCAATCATTCTACCATGCTTGTAACCCATAACAACAGGTATTTCATTAACAACACCAGTTACTACTTGATGACTGTGACCACCTATAGCAGCTGCAGCACCAGTAACTCCATTAGCTAAATCAGCTAATTCTCCAGTGATTTCCTTAGTTTCTTTATCTTGTCTAGCAGGTATATGTCCTAAAAGAACAACTATATCTGCACCTTCTTCTTTAACCTTAGGAATTAATTCGTTAGCTATCTTAACTGGATCTTCAAAAGTATAGTCGCCAACGAAGTCAAGGTGAGCAGTAGTTGCTGTATCAGGAGTTGAGAATCCGATTACACCAATCTTTAAACCTTTTCTTTCAAATATAGCATATGGATTAGCCCAATCAACTAATTTTCCATCCTTGTATATATTTGAAACTAAAACCTTGTACTCTGCATTTTCAAAAGATTCATATGCAGTTTCTATTCCCCAGTCAAACTCATGATTACCGATAGTAGTAGCATCGTATCCTATCATGTTCATCATTTCAACTACAGGCTTTCCTCTAAGTAGGTTTGACATCGGAGTACCTTGGAATGAATCCCCAGCATCTAAGATAAGAGTACCCTCTGGATTCATCGCCTTATAGTGGTTCATATAAGCAGCTAATTTAGCAGCTCCGGCTTCATATCCGCCTTCAAGCTTTCCGTGGAAATCGTTAGTAGTTAATATGTCTATTTTCGTAATATTGCTTTTAACCTCTGGCTTTTCTGCTTCTACCACAGGTGTTTCTTCTTTTACTTCTTCCTTAACCTCTTCCTTTACCGCCGGTTTCTCTATCTTTACCATTGGTACACTTTCTTCTTTAGCTGCCACCTCTTTAACTGGCTTTAACAGCTTTTGTCCTGGATAGATTAAGCTTGGATTTTTTATACCATTGAATTCTGCAAGCTCTTGCCATTCTACGCCAAAGCTTTCTGCTATCTTCCATAGTACATCGCCTTCTTTAACGATATGGAAGTCTTGACCTTCTGCACTTGCAATAATAGGGCAAACTAATAATGTAAATATCATTACCAACGCCAGTGCCTTACTGAAAAGTCCTTTTCCTCTCATTATGAATTCCTCCCTCATTCGATTTTTTTCAACAATTTCCACTTGTCTTAATTCTATGTTTGTTTAAAATTTCCTGCTTTAATTATCAAAAAAATACTTTTGTTTATTTTTATCTTAATTGAAGATATAGAAAAATCCTAAGACCAAGTATTAGTCCTAGGATCAAATATCGACCTTTTTATTAAATTTTATTAAAGATTTCATAAACCTCGTCAAAGGTATTAAGTTCGAAATCACCATCAAAGTCCTCTTCACATAGCTCATACTCACTTAAAACAAAAAGATAATTATCAAAGAAATAATGTTTAAATATTGCGTAGGCTGAAAGATCTATGTCTTCAAAGGGCTTTTTAACTATTTTCTTATAATACACCTTAAAATCTATGTAATAATTCTCTTTATTGTACAGCTTTTCCTTTAATTCCTTTAGGAACATCTCCTGCTGATTGATAATGTACTCTTTCTTTATCTCCTCAGTATAATTGAGCTGCTTAATTACAGGAGCTATACTACCACTTATTGTATCTATTAAAACTATCTCCTCTGGCTCAAGGCTTTTCTTAGTTTTTGATACCACTATGTATCCTAAAATATTCTCTTCCCTATCAAAGCTCATATTATCTATCATTATGGGTGAAATAACTATACAATTGCTATCTCCTATATCCCTACATAACTCTTCACCAAAATATTCTTCATTGTTTGCTGAGGAAAACTCATAAATAATCCCCTTATCATCTATTTCATTCCATACGTCGGTTTTATCTATTGCCTTGATTTCAGTATCAAATCCAACTCTATTTATTATTTCATATTTTCCATTTTGTTTAAAAACCATAAAACCTTTTTGAATATTAAATCCAATATTCAGAGTTCTCATAACCCTGTTAGAAATCTCTTCAACACTGGAGCTTGAGTTTATACTCTTTATAATTTTACCTAGTCTCTGAACAATATTAAATTTCTTTTCAATATTACGCTTTTGCTCTCCTATACGCTTAAATAGCTTTGCATTATTAATAGCTATATATATGATCGACGATAAACTTTCTATTAAGTCAAACATCATACTATTATATTCTCTATCATTCACGGGCTTACTGATAGTTATAAAGCCAAGTACCTTGTCCCTTACTATTAATATAATATATTCTGTATCTAGCTTCTCAAACTCTTCCCAGTTTTTGAAGATACCTTTAATCGTTTCTCTATCCCTCTCATAGTGTAGGATTATATTATTGCTATCATACTCATCTTTTAATAATTCAAACTCCGTATAGTATTTTGAAAAGCTAAAAATGTCTCTATAGCTTCTTATAACAATGTTTTCACTTATCTCGTCGTATAGACCGAAGGTAGTTATCTTACTACAAGCCACTTCACCTATAATGTCGGTACATAATGTATATACCTCTTCAATATCCAATTCCGACAGCAGGTTTTTCGTAGTCTGATTTATAAAGAAAAGATTGAAAATCTGTAGATCCAATTCCTTATTCTTTTCCTTCACTTCTTTAGCAAAAAGAGTATTTTCAAAGGAGCTATTTATAAGTCTCATAAGAGTAGTAGCAATATTAAAGTCACCACTATTAAACTCTCCCATAGCCTTTCCATTCGAAATAATAAAGCCTAAGGTTCTATCTTGAACAATAAGTGGAATTATAAGTTTAGGGTTAAAAACCTCTATCTCTTTAGGAGCTAGGAACTGTGGGAAGTTGGACTTTATTATATTTCCATGAAACCTTCCAATATCATCAAGCTTTTTTGAAACATCTATTTTATAGGATTCTAGATTATACTTCCTAGATCTATGTAAAACATACTTGTCATCTTCCCTTAAAAATATAGCACTTGCATTAAGAGTTAATATTTCATTTACAAAATCAAAGGCATATTTGGCAGTTTGCTTCCTATTGAAACCTTGAGAAAAGAAGTCAATTGCATAGAGCAACGCCTCATGCCTATAAAGCTTTTTTGTCTTGTCACCATTGTTGTTCATCAGTTTTCCCCCTAAATGTTTCAGTAGCATTTATCCTAGTTCATTATTCCTCATCAAAAAACAACTCTCTGCCGTTTATATAAAAGGTTCCTTTAACCAGGGAATTTATTCTTCTCGTTACCCTCTTAAGCTCTATATAGGTCTTTGGGTATGCACCGGCCGATATAGAAACCTGGCCCTCACCCCTAGACTTAAGTATTCCTTGAAGTAATAGCCTTCTTTCATCGAGCTGAGCCACAGCTTCAATTAGCTTATCGTACTTTTTGAGCTGCTTATTATAATCCTCTATTAATTTTTCGTCCTCATTGATAGAAAAGTTTAGGTCAAATATCTCTAAATCAGCCTTTAACTTCTCGGCATGAACCACTAATGTCTTATACTGTTTTAACACTTCTTCATATTCCTTCTTAATAGCTACCCTATCAAATCCATCAACATTTACATTTGTTCTCTTTTCAAATTTATTCCCAATAGTTCCGGTAATAATTTGGCTTCCAGCATATACGTTTCCGCCAATTAATCTTCCCGTTATCTTATCCATCAATATTTTTTCTGCCCTCAAATCGCAATCTATGGAATAATAACCGATATCTATCTTTCCACCGGCAGTAATGGTAGTCTCATTACAATATTTAACGTAGACATCTCTTTTGGCTTCGATTTCAGTTACAAGCTTTCCGTTAACTCCACCCTTAATAAAAATACTTCCATTGGTGGATTGGATTTTACCTGTAGCACCAATACCCATTGGACTATTTATAGAAATATCATGTTTAGCCATTATTGAAAATCCATCCTTTACAGTTCCCTTAACAGTAACAAATCCATCAAACTCGATATTCCCGCTGGAATAATCGACATCGCCCTCTAGGATAAGATGGTTTTCTACGCATATCTTCCCCTTCTTAAAGGCAACAGCACCATCTACTAAGGCCTCTAAAACAAATTTTCTATCCTTAATCTGCTGGGTAATAGTTTTCGTATCATACCTTAGAAGCTTGTCCTTCCCTTTTTTAGGAGGCAGCCTTTTCCCCGTAACAGTGATTCCATCTTTACCTTCTGTAGCCGGTATCTTTTCACCCAGCCAGTCACCTTTGTAAACAACATCTATTAAGTTAAGATCGTAATAGTTCGTCGTTCCATCCTGTCTAATCTGAGGCTTACGATCAGAAAGCTCATAATATTTCACCTGAGCATCATCACCATTGATCGGCAATGTCCCCTGAGCCACCAAGAATTCCTGATATGATGGAATATCGCCGTTAACGGCCTCGGAGATAATTCCCTCTTTGATACCATTCTTATTTAGTTCGATAAGAACATCGGTCATAATATCCTTTTTGTTCTCAACTACATAATTGGTAGGATGATTTACCCTAACCTTACAAGTCATTTCATCCTTAGCCAAAATAACTTCAATTAGGGGTCTAAATGCACCGATTTTCACCTCTTGATTGCTTGCCGTATCCAGGGCCTTTTTTAATCCCATAAAATTCGTCAGCATCACACGAGGATTCTCTTCTAAAATCCCGTTAAAGCTTCTCATATCAAATCCAGCCATATTAACTTTTATAAATACTTCACTATCACGCTCTAGCAAATCAAAGAAATCATTGCTAAATAAATTTTCATAAAGAATCATGAGAACCACCTAACCATCAGTTATATTTAGATTTATTATATACTTTTTCACACATAAAGATTGTCGAATTTTATCGACAATAATAAATTATTATAGTACTCTTAAAAAAATCTAAGACACCCCCTATTGTCCATATACGAAAAACAGAAGTGTCTAAAAAAATTTCACCTAGATTTCATTGTTTATGGAAAAACATAATATTTATTAATCAATTTATAAAAATAATATAGAATTCTAGAAAGAACAGAGTACATCTGAAAAACAATAGATTACTGCCAAAAGAAAACATTACATAGAAACTTATCTATCAGACACACACTCTTCCAAGTGTGTCTTAAGAGCTGTATATAAGCATTTTAAACATATGTATTACATTTGCAGACGAAAATGTGACATACGGACTGACTCATCCGCCACGCGATCTTTCTAGGGTGTCCGGAGGTCTGTCCCCGTATCATATCTTCACACCCAATTAACATAAAACTAAGAAAAGAACATATAGGTATAGTAATCTAGTTCTATTTACAATAGACACATAGTTAAATTCATAACCTGTATTAACTACTCTTATAATAATAACACACAATCCGCCTCATTGGAACTTCACTATAGATGATTGTCTATATATTATTCTTCGTCCTAAATGAATAAAATCCTCTATTTAATATAATAAAAATAATTTATGCATAATAAAATAGTTCTATTACCCTATTTTTTTACATATAGTTGTAAAACTTTATGAACTGGGCTGTTCACAGTCCCTCTAAACCAATCATATACTACAAGTAGATGGGGGGTGTCTCATAATGGCGAATTTCTGCGTTATTTGAAATGTTCACCGACTTGGCACGTACATCAGTACTAGCCAAACCGTTGAAATTTCAAAACCTTGAACTCCACTCATTCTGAAACACCCCGTGGCTGTACTCTTAGGAGACACCCACTTCTCCAAGGCTTAGAAATGATTTTTTGAAAACCCACTTGATATAATATTCAATATGTGATAGCATTAATGAAAATATTTCAAAAATACCTTAAGCAAAGGTGATGAATCATGAGCAACAATAACCTAAACATAATAAAGCAATTCTCACAACTTCATCATCATCATTAGAGCAGAGTTTGTAACTATGGACATATAACCATAGATGCGAGCTCTAATTGTGTTTCAATTAAAGGGCTCGCATCTAATGGTGATTGAATTTAATCTTAAGCCATATAGGTGTAAAAGCCTATATGGCTTTTTTATTTAGGTCATTTCTCGATGAGAAATCTATCCAAAACAAAGGGATTCAATGTCTTTGAGTTTTCATTCTGACTATTTCTCATAGAAAGACCTGACCAAGACAAAGGTCCTCGATGTGGCAGCAATAAAAAGATATACCTTGCTACTAAGAGTGAAAATGTGACATGGGGACGGACCCATCTGACACGCACTCTTTTAAGGGTGTCCGTGGGCCCGTCCCCGTGTCATATTTTCCAAACTCAAGCCAAAAAACTAGCTATATAGAACCCATTTATAAACCTATATAATCAAAAAAAATTTAGGAGGTATAATCATGAAACTAAGAAATCTAAAAGGAACAAAAGACTTTTTACCCGAGGAACAACAACTCAGAAACAAAATAAGAAACACCCTAGAAGAAACCTTCCAACAATTTAGCTACATGCCCCTAGAAACACCAACAATCTGCCTATACGACCTATTAGCCTCAAAATACGCTGGTGGCGCAGAAATACTAAAGGAGGTCTATACCCTCAAAGACCAAGGAAACCGTGAACTGGGGTTAAGGTACGACCTAACAGTACCCTTCGCCAAAGTCATAGGCATGAACCCCAATCTCCCCATGCCCTTCAAGAGATATGAAATAGGAAAGGTCTTTAGAGATGGTCCAGTAAAAACAGGAAGATCAAGGGAGTTTATACAATGCGACGTCGATGTAGTAGGTATAAAATCCATGCTGGCAGAAGCCGAGCTAATGTCCATGGCCTTCCAAGCCTTTGAAAGGCTTGACCTAGATGTCTATATATCATATAACAACAGAAAACTCCTATTTGGAGTACTCTCCTCCATAGGAGTCGATGAAGCTGACCTAGGCAGTGTAGTACTAACCCTAGACAAAGTAGAAAAAATAGGCTGGGATGGCGTTAAAAAAGAACTCCAAGAAAAGAAAATCGATGACCCAATCATCGATAAATTCTACGACATATTAAACACAAAAAAAGACAACATCCTAGAGTTCTTCCAAAACAACTTCGACAGCCCCCTAGTAAAGGAAGGCATTGAAGAACTTACAGAGCTCAACGACTACCTAAACAGTCTAGAGCTCCTAGACAAGGTAAAATTTAATCCCTTCCTAGCTCGTGGCCTAGGAATATACACAGGAACCATCTACGAAATATTCCTAACTGACGGTAGCATAAGCTCCAGCATAGGAGGCGGCGGAAGATACGATAAGATCATAGGAGGTTTTCTAAACAATGGAACCGAATACCCAGCAGTAGGTATATCCTTCGGTCTAGACGTAATCTACACAGCACTAAAAATGAAAACCGAATCCCAGAAAACCTCAATGATAGACCTACTACTAATCCCCCTAGGCACAGAAAAAGAATGCCTAAAAATAGCCAACACCCTAAGAAAAGACGGCCTAAGAGTAGAAATCAACATGAGCAAAAGAAAACTAAACAAGATCCTAACCACCGCCAACAAAAACAACATCTCCTACGTAATAATCATAGGAGAAAACGAAATATCATCAAATGAAGTAACTATCAAATTCATGACCACAGGAGAAACAAAGAAATGCAATATCTCCAACATAAAAAATACACTAGATTAGGTAGCAACTATCTAAAAACATAATCACCAAAATCCTTAATAAGAAGTCTAACCTCACCACTCAAGTGAAAATGTGACCGGGGGACGGACCCATCCGACATGCGCTCTCCTCAGCGTGTCTGTGGGCCTGTCCCCCTGTCATATTTTTCAAACTAAGAAGTAAAGTTAACCTCCTAATCTCTACATCCTATGACTCTTCTCAACATAAGTCCTACCTAAATAATCCTCCACAATAACCTCAACCATCTCATAACTATCCTCTACACTATCAAACTCAATATTTACATCATAGTCTATTTCCTCACGCTTTATATCTCTATCTCCCTTATAGGGATCACTATAGCTAGCGTTTTCATCAATTACCTTACCGTCCTTGTATATCTCAATCTCCTTTTTCAACCTCTCATTACTATAAACCCTTACTTTGATATTCTTTATCTTTAATATATTCACATCGAAGCTTTCAACAGAACCCTTCCAATAATTAAAATCATATCTATTCCTCACATATACGGAAAACCCTAAATTTACGTGATTCCCAATAGCACTCTTACTATTGAATTGAGGATCTATATCCAACCTCTCACCTATTGTATCTAAAAAATCGATCTCATCAAGCTCCTGACTAATAGTCTTATCCTTCCCCTTCGCTAACACCTTAAACCGATAATTATTCACAAATGGCAGATTCAACTCTACCCGATAGCTCAGATCACCAGAGTCCTGAACACTAATCTCCTTCCACTCAGTTACCTCTCTACTTTTCTCATTCTCAACCCCATAAAGCAAATACATCCCAGCATCCTTATCAAGCTCCCGAACACTCCAACTCAAGGCCACTGTAGCATCCTTCAAATCTTCACTTATATCCTTCACTCTAGTCTCAACATCATATAACCATCTCTTCTCTTCAATCAACCTATTAACCGAATTATAAACCTTTGACTCTATATTATTCATATTACCATCTATATTCCTAACTATATATTCCATATCTCTCATATCACGATTCATATCAGCTATCAAAGAGTACAATCTAAAATTACTTATTAAAACCCCTACAATTAACACTCCTATAATGATATAAGCTACATTCTTCTTCATACCGTTACCCTCCCAATTAGTCAAAATTCCCATTACATATTATAACACATATTGCTAATACTGGGTGGTAACAAGTTTCTCTAAAATCAAAACTATACCACAAACATGAACGTAAACCTCCCGATCGCAGCCAAAAATGTGACACGGGGACGGACCCATCTGACATGCGCTCTTCCCAGCGTGTCTGTGGGCCTGTCCCCTTGTCATATTTTCCAAACTCTAACCCATATCGAACCTCTAAAAGCCTTTAAATCCCCCATCAATAGCCTCAGCAGGACAAGCCCCCTTACACTCCCCACCCCTAATACACTCCGCACTATTAGGCTTCTTATAAACCTCAACACCCATCTTACAAACCCTAGAACACTTCCCACAACTCGTACACTTATCCCTATCTACCTCATACCTATAAAAACTAATAGGATTAAACAACCCATATATAGCCCCTAAAGGACAAAACACCTTACAAAACGGCCTAAATATCATCACCGAAGCCATAACAGTAACCACAAGAATCCCCATCTTCCAAGCATACAAAACCCCAACACTATCTTCAAGGGCCTTATTAGTCAGCACCAACGGTATTCCACCCTCTAAAATACCCGCTGGACAAATATACTTACAAAAAGCCGGATTACCCATACCTACCTTATTAACCCACAACATAGGAAGCAGTATAACAAACACAACCAACACACCATACTTCACATACTTACTCCACTTATGAAGACTAAACTTTTTAGACCGTATCTTATACAGCAGCTCCTGCACCAACCCAAAGGGACATAAGAACCCACAAACAAACCTTCCCATGGTAACACCAAACAGTATCAATAGACCAAATACATAATACGATATCTTATACTTAGCACTCCCTATTACAGCCTGAAGCGACCCTATTGGACAAGAACCAACAGCACCTGGGCAAGAATAACAATTCAACCCAGGCACACATACCTTTTTAGAATAACCCCTATATATCTTTCCCTCAAAAAATCCCTTTATATTTGCATTAGTAATCAATGCACTGACTACTTGAACTATCTTTCTATGTACCCTAACCAATCCCAATACACTCCAAACAAATATTTATTGCCTTTGTAAAAAGCTTACCTACCTCTCCCCTGGATATACCTATCACTATAAATAGACATCCCAATACCAAAAGACCTATCCTAGAGATTTTTCCTTCCATAATATCACCTATAACCATTATTCTTTCTTACCAGCTAATATATCTTCAATAAGCCCCTTAAAATCTTCAAATTCACTTCCACCAGCTACAAAAGTCTTAAGTACTTTTCCCTTTGAATTAACGAATATAGTCGCAGGTACATAATCAAATGAGCTAACTATATCGTCCTCCAATACCTTATCAGGAATAATGTTAGTGTACTTAGCTTCAAGCTCCTTCATTATATTGCTGGCTTCTTCTTTTTCTTTATCAGTAACAAGTCCAATCACTTTAACTTTTTTGTCCTTAAAATGATTCTGTATCTTTTCAAGCTCGGGGATCTCTTCGACACATGGTCCACAAAAGGTTCCCCAAATATTCAAAACTGTTAAGTCATTCTCCTCAAAAACCTTATTACTAACAACATTCCCATCTAAATCCTCAGCAGAAAATTCCTCTATCTTCTTTCCAGCAACAGGATTCTCATCAAACCCTTCATTTGTATCAGCTGCATCTATCTGTGGCTCACCTTCATTCACCTCAGATACCTCAGTCTTACCACAGGCAGTTAAGCCCGTAAATAACGAAATACATAACATTACAACGATTAATTTCTTCATATTAATACCCCCTTCTTTTTTAACACAAGTTATTATATCTAATCGGTGTGTACTCTTTGTGTCCTTTCTGTATCTTTTTTAGTTATTTTTTACAATAAAATAACCCCTTAAGAAATTTGACTTCTTAAAGGGCCGATGTCTGAGATATAGCACTATTTTTCACCTATTTTCTTTTCTAATTCATCTATTTTCTGCTCTAGCATGTCTATTTTTTCATTACGTTTTTTGATCATTTTTGGTAGTCTGAATAGTGAAGGTATTTTGAATATAACATATCCTATTGCACAGGCTATTACTATTATTAGTATTGTGTTTATTATTTGAAATATAAAGGTCCAGCCAACTTCTACTTGGCCGAGCTTTAATCCTTCCATAGTGTATCGCCTCTTTTCTTGTATAAAGTCTATTCCCTAGTAGCGAAATATTTCTTCGTAAATCTTTGATTTCCTGTATTATATTTTATGAATTTTTTCTTAACGGATTTTGGGACTAGATTTTGTGTGGTTTGGCTATTTGTTAGATTTTTTCTTTTTGTATTTTTTAAGTTTTTTGTATGCAAGCATGATTAATAGGATTATTGTCCAAGCTACTAGTCCAATTATTCTGTCTTTTAGTGGTATTCCTAATAGCATTTTTTTGCCTCCCTTGGTTTTGTTGTTTTCTAATGATTTAATGATGTAACTTTAAGGTTATATGCATAGTTTTAGGTCTCTAATGAAACTATACATACTATAAAAACATTTTTGGTTTCCATTTCAGAAACTTAATCATCAAAAAAAATTTCTTCAATAGACTTATTAAATAATCTAGATAAAATTTTTGCCTCTACTAACGTAAATCTAGTTGTACCGTTTTCTTTTTTATAGTAAGCTGCTTTTGTCTTTAGTCCTAAAGCTTGTATTATAGTTTCTATAGAAACTCTTTGCTCCTTTCTTATTTTACTTAATCTCTCTTTTAAAATAGTCATCACCTCCAAAATTTTCTATATTCTATACTCATATTTTAGTTTCCGTTAAAGAAATTGTCAAGTTCTATTTCTAGATTAATATTCCATTATAGATACTAAACTTTTGTTTCCATTTCAGATATTATACAATGAAGATAGTTCTAAATGTAAATAGTAAATATACCTTAGTCGTATGGAGGAAATAATGAATTTTGGAAAGAAATTACGCGAACTTAGAGAAAGAAAAGGTTTAACACAAGAAGAACTTGGTAATATATTAAATCTAACCAAGGCTAATATATCTAAGTATGAGAATGGAAAATTAGAGCCAAATTTAGAAACACTGAAAAAGGTTTCTGATTTATTCCAAGTTTCAGCTGAGTTTTTATTGGATGCATCTATGGTATATGCAAAGAAATCAAAGAAAGAGAAGATAGGCAATGATATTATTCAGCTTCTAATAAAAAAGGGCATAATTGCCAATGGCGAAGAATTAACTGATAAAAAGAAAGAATGGTTATTCGATCTTTTAGATAAAGCCATAGACATGTCAAAGCTTTGAATCCATCTACATCTAATCTTTAGCAAATCATTTGCATTATATAACAAAAATTGATTCTGTTATTACTAACAGAATCAATTTTTTAATCTTCATCACTTTTAGTTACTTCTGATTTGAATTTAAAATGCTTAGTATCAATATTTAAGTTAATATTGAAAACTGTGAAAATTGCAATAAATACGATAAGTAAGCCACCAATTAAAAACAGGATTTTCATAATTTCAACTCCTCCAAAATTTAATTACATATTGTAATAAGATGTTAGTATTATTATAATATATTATTCAAAATTTTTGTACATACTTATGTACAAAATTGAATTTTTTTATAAAATTGTAAATTGAGGTAGACTATTACTATAAATATGATATAATAAAATGGTAAGGAAGTTTTAATAGCCCTTACAGCTTACCTAATGTAGTGGGTAAGATAAATATGTATTTTATTTAAAGAAAAAGATAACTCCCATAAGTTATCTTTTTCTTTATGCCTATTTAAAATACAGAAGGTTTCCAAGAAAATCATTTGCATGTATATAGGGACGAATTTGGAGTGCCCCCATTTTAGTGCATGCTTTGGGTACGGTAAATTTATAAGTTTTTTTATGAGCAAAGATGCTTCTTTTTATAGATACTTTGGTGTAATCCCACAAGATTTTTTTGAGGTCTAGCATTTATGTAATGATCCATGTATTCTTCAGCTACTTGTTTTACACATGTAAGTCTTTAATTTTTTATTCATGATATGAATAGTCTCACATTTGTAATGTCTGAAAAAGCTTTCAACTTTAGCATTATCCCAGCAGTTACCCTTCCTTGACATACTTTGTATTACTTCAAATTCTTTTAGTAAGTCAACATAAGCATTGCTAGTATAATGAACACCTTGGTCACTATGAATAATGCTTCCTTTAAGATCAAATTTTTTAGATAATAACTTAATTGTATACATAGGGGACGGTTTGGAGTGACCCCATTTTAGTACACACTTTGGGTACGGTAAATTTATAAGATTTTTTATGAACATAGATGTTTCTTTTTATAGATACTTGGGGGTAGTCCCCCAAGATTTTTTTGAGGTCTAGCATTTATGTAATAATTCATGTATTCTTCAGTTATTTGTTTTACATCATGTAAGTCTTTAATTTTTTTATTCATGATATGAATAGTCTCACATTTATAATGGCTGAAAAAGCTTTCAGCTTTGGCATTATCCCAGCAGTTACCCTTTCTTGACATACTTTGGATAACTTCAAGTTCTTTTAGTAAGTCAACATAAGCATTACTAGTATAATGAACACCTTGGTCACTATGAATAATACTTCCTTTAAGATCGAACTTTTTAGATAATAACTTAATTGTATCTATGCTAAGATTCTTATCTTGAGAATCGCTTATATTCCATGCTACAGGTTCATTATTAAACAGATCTATTACCGTGCATAGATAGATCATCTTTCTTCTCGTAGGAATATAAGTAATGTCTGTAACAAACTTTTTACCTGGTTGGGGTGAACTAAAGTCCCTGTTTAAGACGTTTTCTTTAATTATGCTTTTATCCTTTGGTTTTCTAAATTTTCTTCTTACTATTGAGTGAATATTGTTCTCTCTCATTATTCTTTGTACTTTTTTATGATTGACGGTAAGACCATACTGATTTTTAAGTATTGCTTTTATGGACCTGTACCCAGCTCTTTTATTTGATTTATTGTATATATCTATAATTAACTTGTCAATCTTGGTACTCCTATTTAATGGTTTATTTTTATATCTGTAATAAGATGACCTACTCACACCTGCAATTTCACACAGTAGACATATAGGGTAATCAAGCTCTAATAACATAATTACTTTATATTTTATTTCTCTGATTTTGAGTTTTTTTTAATAAAGGGTTTCATATGATCCAAACCTTCATAATATGCAACCTTAGCTTTTAGAGCTTGAATTTCTTCTTCGTATTGCTTCTCTCTAGGGGTTCTTGTATCTTCTCTTAGGACTGATTCCTTGGACCTAGCTACACTCTTGTTAGGTTTAGTTGAATCAGGAGGTAGCAGACCTTTTTTCTTTAGTTGATCTTCCCATTTGTTTACATAGTTCTTGCTTGGAAGATTATACTTTGATGCGATTGCCCTAACACCAAGAGTACTATTATAATAATCTTTGATTACAGATAGTTTAAATTCATCAGAATACTTTCTTTTCATGAGCACAACCCCCTTATTAAAAGTATATATTAGCGTCCCTATTTTGTATACTTTTAGGGGTGCAGACCAGTTCCAATTTACCATGATGTGTTCATGACCTAATAACAATATTGTACTCTATACCTGCTAAGATAATTGTTATTCTTTCTATGTGACTAGAATTCTGGCAAAACTTAAACCATGTACCAAATGATACCATAAGTAAAATAGCTATTAACACTAATATACTCAATAATCTTCCCTCATTAATTTTTACTTAGACAACTCTTCCGTCTCAATATTGACAATATGTCTACCACCTAACCATTCTTCTATAAATTTTGGCGGCTTTTTGTGCCAATCCTTATCATTGGTATAGTAGTGAACACCCTCACCAGAATCTATAGCTGCTATGATATGATTCCTTTTATTGTCCAGCATAACAACTGCTATATCGCTCCAGCTTAGCAAACCAAATGTTCTAATTCTATAGTTCTTATAGTTACTTTCCTCATCAAAATAAAATTGAGCATAATCTATAAAAGTGTCGTACATGTCGCCTGTCAGATCTTTAAATATTTTTTCTTGCTCATCTGTATCTACTAAGCCTGCCTCAATAGCAGTAGGAGGTTGAATATTAAGCTCCTTTACATAAACTGAATCGAATGAAACACCTGCACCACAGTAGTAGGTATAGTTATTACTTTGAAGCTGAATTCTACCTTCTTTATCTAAGCTAAATATAAATTCTACACCATCTTCTGTTTTATGAATAGCTTTCCCATTTACGATTTTTGTAGTATCATCATAACCTCCAGTACGACAACCATTGTAAGCATTTAAATTAAATTCGATAAGGTTGTCTGATATAGGTTTTATACTCAGTTGAGATCTTCTATGATAGCTTGAGTTAGCACCTACCCATTCACCATACCATTGTTTAAGACTTTCATCTACTTGAATTTCTTTATCATGCTGTGGGCCCGCTTCAGCTTTCCTCGATATTTCGTTATTTGATTCTTCCACTTTCTCAGCCATTTGAAAATCCTTTGGGATTGAACATGATGTTAATAAAACCATACATAGTAACAATATACTTAGTTTTTTAATTCTAATCATCAATTACCACTCCAATTATCATATCTTCTTATGAAATAAATAAGCAAACCTTTTATATACCTTTGGGATGGTTCCGATTTATAATCAGAATCGTCAGCTTTAATTAGCTAGCCTATTCATATGTTTTGTCAATAAAATAATTTAGCATAAGATCTCTAAATTCATTCCAAAGCTTCTTTTTATCTATTCCTAACTTTTTTGCTATTTCTTTTTCGAAGTCTACCTTACCTTTCTTAAATAATTCCTTCAAAAATCCTGGATGCTCTTTTTCTAGATACATAACAGCCCAATAACCATAGACATAATTATAGGCAATTGTATTTTTATCAGCCTTTGACAGTTTTTTATAGGTTAACTTTTTATATTGATTATCAGAAAACATTTGAGTTGTATCGTTACGAACTGTCTGCTCTCCTAATAATTTATCAACTGTTACCATAGCAATTCCTTCATTTAGCCACATCGGTAGTTTAAGCTTCGAAGAAAATACATGTACTATTTCATGACAGATAATATGCTGTAACTTCTTTCTCAAATCCTTATCTCTTATAAATATCTTATCTCCAATGCTTGTATCAGCTTTAGTCAGTAATTCCATTGGTTTAATAACTATCGGTGAGTATTTTACTTTTAGAAGGGTTATTCCCCCAGCAAATTTCCACACTTTTCTTGCGCTAAAATACCATAGAGGAAATACTAATCCAAAAGCTATTTTCAAATACCATGGGGCAGCAGCAAATACAAAGTATGTATAAGAATCTACCACAAAGATTTTATATTTTGATGGAACGTTAAGGCCCCATGTCTCATAAATTAAATCCTCTACATTTTTATAAATATCATTTACAATCTCAGCACTATCTCGGTATTTAAAATCATATGTTAATGATAAATTATCTAATTTCTTCTTTTCCATAGTTCTGTAACTCCTTTTTCCACAAATCTATATACCTTATACCACATGGGCAATCTTCAGGTGGTGCAGACAAGGTACAATCTCAATTTATCTCTGTCCTTATCTTAAACTTTACATTATTTTTCTTTCTTATGTTTTTGCATTCCTGTTTTAAATACTTTTAATATATTACATGACTTCTCCCAATTTGATTTAGAATTGTTTATTATAATATCACTTAAATTCATTACAGAAGTAATCTCATCTGAATATGTACTCAATCTCTCTTTAGTATTTTTATCTTTTCTTTTGATAAGATTCTCTTTACATTCTTCATATGGTGCAATCACTCCTATAATTAAAACCGAGTCAGGAAACTTGTTTTTCAATTTTTCTGCGCCATTAGCATCAACTACTATTGAACCATAATCATTTGAATCTATTAACTTCTTTATAGAGTCTAAACCTGTACCATATAGATTTCCATTATACTCGGTATACTCAAGCAATAAACCTTCTTTATGCATATTTAAGATTTGATCTCTAGTAGCAAAATTATAGTGTATACCATTAGTCTCACCTAGACGTGGCTGCCTTGATGTCCAGGTGATAATTGGTTTATATCCCAGTAAGTTTTGCAGTGTTGATTTCCCAGAACCACTAGGTCCTAGAAATGCGATAATCTTAATCATATTCTTTTACTCCTATATAATATATTTTAAGGTCTATAATTTAACTCATTGTATGCTTGATATATTTTGTCCAATGCTTGTTCTCCAAAATACTTTCTATATGTTGCTATCGCATATGACTCCATCATTCCACCGATATAGTCAGCTACAAGCCTTGGTTTTTCTTTTTCTAATTCAGTTCTATATTCAGGAGGAAGCAAGCCATTTCTCTTATTAAAATTATCATCCATATATAATTCAAATAGTGATCTAATAATTGTTTCTCCCCGTTTTTCATAGATTTGAATCATATCACTACGATTGATACAGTTAAATGTAATTTCCTTTAAAGTTTTTGCCATACTACCAAATGTTTGAAAATCTAGTTCTTCATCACGTAAGGTACCCGTCTTTTTCCTTTTTTCTTCTTCAACTTTGCAGAACTCTATATCATTTATTAGCGTGTTTACAATATTCCCCAACAATTCTTTTCTCAATAAAAAGGCATATTCCTCAGATGATTTTAAATTACTAGCTTGACCTGCTACATCCCTAGCCTTTTTTACTAGTTCAATAAATTTTTTATATCCTACATCATCATCGTTTTTTACTTTTGTCCTATATTCATAAATCAATTCATCAATTGTAAATAATCTAAGGCTTAAACCATCTTCAAGATCATGAGCCCCATATGCTATTTCATCTGCTAAGTCCATAATTTGAACATCAAGGGTACGTACTTTTATATCATACTTGTCTATGTTCTTTTTCAGTTCTTGAAAATCCTCATCATAAATAAATTTATTGGAGTCAATACTCCTTGTTTTATAATACTTTGTAACACCTAGCAAAGTTCTTAGTGTAAGGTTTAATCCTCGGCTTTCGGGATTCTTCTTCTCAATTCTCATTAGCACTCGTAATGTTTGAGCATTTCCTTCAAATCCACCAACGCCTTTACATAATTTATCTAAAATTTTTTCACCATAATGTCCAAATGGTGGATTACCCATATCATGGGCTAAAGCCACCGTTTCAACTACATAGGTATTTTTATATCCGAGATTTTCAGCAATTGCTCTAGCTATTTGAGATACTTCTAAACTATGTGTAAGGCGATTACGAAAAAACTTTTCAGTTTGTACTCCTAGTAACTGCATCTTTCCTTGTAGTCTCCTAAATGATGAAGAATAAACTATTCTTGTATAGTCACGTTGGAATTCGTCCCGCTCTCCACGCCTATCTCTTTCTTTATTCAATCTCATATTGAGTTTATTTAATTCTAAAATCTCATCTTTCGCTATTTCTTTAAGCTTATCAAGTTTATCTTCATTTTTCATCATAATCCCCCTAGAGTTTGTCAGTTCATTAAAAAGGTCTTTTCTTTTTCAAGATTCTACATATTCTTTACATACTATATTTCCCCTGCAATTCCTTCTTGATTTTCAATCTTATAATTTAACTCAAGTCTAAAAATAGGAAAGTACTAAAAGTTGACTTTCCCATTTTACAACTCAATTTAAATCGTTTCACTTCTCTATACCGTATAAAACAGATTCAGATATTATCCTTGAGTTTATTTCTAAAGCACTTTCTAGTAAATCAAGTGCTTGTAACACAACTGAGCCTTAACACATATATATCTAGTAGATTAAGGAAGGGAGGTGTCTCAATGCTTGATCTTAATCTTAACGAAACTATTGTTGCGCCAGTTGCCACAGCTGATACAGCTATTTCTTTAGATAGTCCTTTATATACTATTGAATCAGTTAACACTACAGAACTTAGAGCTCAGTCAGTTGCTACTAGCGCGGGAAATGAACATACTGTTCAAAAATCCTCTAACGAAAGTTTAATTGCAACAAAGGTTCCTCAAGGCGAAGTAGCTCTATTGACTTCTACTCCAGCTAATGAAAGGCAACCTGTTGAAAGGCTTGCGGTTATTCGTTTTAAGTTGTGACTTTAAGATTTTCCATATAATTTAAATACTATAAATCTTATACATCACAATGGAAAAAATTAAGAGAAACTCTTAAAGAATTTCTCTCCAAGTTTTTTGAAAAGAAATAAAAATAGAAGACATAACAAAGGTAAAGCTGTTATGTCTTCTATTTTTCTGTTTTCTAGGATTGATAAAAAAATTAATAATTATCAAAGTAATTTGTATGTATTTAAACTACTTTACTTATAATCCTCTGGCTTCTTAGGCCTTTCAGTCTTAATGCAGGAAATAATTATATCTTTTGTTAGTTTTTAAAATAATGAACATATCCCTCAACATTCACTGATGATGAGTCTGGTGTTATTATAAATCTACACTCATCATTTGAAAAACGCACTGAACTATCCCAGAAAGATACATATGAATTACTGGAATGTATTTTATCTGAATAAGTCGATACTGTTTTGAAAACCCAGCCTTGTCCTGCAACATAATCCTTTTTTTGCATTTCAACTTTTATTATATCACCGTAAGACCCTCCATAAACTCTAAAATTAATAGAAGGGTTTCCGCTGGTAACAACTGCCTCAGTAGTATAAGAAGTGCTATTAGCTCCCCATCCTGTCCCTATTCTCTCTTCAGAGAAGTTTAGTTTAAACCACGTACCAGCGAAACTCATAGTCGTTAACATTAAAACTATCAAAGTTATTAGAGTAATAGTTGAAATTTTTCTTCTCATGTAAAACCATCTCCCTTTTTTTGTAATATTTCCTACATTAAAACATATTATATCATATTTTACATTTAAATTGTTTGTTTTTTAACAAAATTAATTAATTTTGTTAAACTATTACAAATCAATAAAGGACGAAGTATTAGAGAATTTAAAAATAAAGACCATATCCAGGGGTCACTTCAAACCGTCCCATTGATATAAGTAAAGTAATACAGAGTTAGTATCTAGTACAAAATTTCTCTTTAATCGAATGCATGTAACAAATTTTGATATGAGACATAGTATAAAGTGATAATTAGAGATAACTTTAATCTCCTAATATTTTGTATGTAAGAGCTATAGTTCATTTCACAAAGTAAAAACTGACCGATAATAGAAGGGTTATATACCCTCGTGTTTATTTATATAAAAAGAAGGGAGGATTTAATTCAATGTCAGGTTATATGAAGGTTCCTGATTGTGACTGTGATAAAAGAAAAGTCATTATAATTGAGAAAGATAAAGATTACTATGAAGAATATTATGAGTGCACTTCATGTGAATCACAACGTCCAAAGCAAAGGGGAGTAATTTTGGCCTGCGGTAAGCAGAATATGGATATTGTAATTGATATATTAAACCCGCCAATATCCGCTACTTTACCAATAGAAATAGTAAGTGTTGCCCTTGATACTACTTTGCAATGCTGTCCATTGGTTCTCTTAAACTTTTGCTGTACGATTTCAGTACCTCAGCTAAATCTAGGTCAAACTGCTGATTTTGTAAATTATACAATTACATTGTTTAAGGAATGTGACGATATTCCAAAACAGCAATTGGCAGTATATACATTTACGAGAACAGCACCATTCGATATTTCAAGTGACTCATTCTGCTTCAAATTTTGTGACTTTAATAATACTTGTGTAGGGTGCTGTTTCTATACAATAGAACTTACTAGAGTTCAGACTGATACAACAAATTTTTCAACTGGTGACTCTACAATCAGCCGAGCCACTGTTACTGCAAAATCTCAAAGAGTATATGATGATGAATTCTAAGAGGTATTGAATTAAAAGTAGAAGGGAGGATATTAAACCATGTCAGGTTATATAAAAATACCAGATTGTCATCGCGACATGAAAGAAGTCATTTATATAGATAAAGAGTTTGAGGAAATTTACGAATGTGATACTAATGAAGAGCTGCATCCTAAGCCAAGAGGGGTAATAGCTGCATGTGGAACGCAAGCTAGGAACATTGATTTTGGAATAGAAGAAATAGAGTTACCTGTTGAAATAGCCCGAGTTACTATTGATACATCTTGTTTATGTAATCCTCTTGTAGTAATAGACTTTTGCTCTATTGTTACTCTGAATTTTGATGTGCAGGCAGCTACCTTTGTTCTTTCACTCTCAAAGGAATGTGAGGGAATTTCAAAACATACGATTGATACCTTTGAATTCAGAAGAGATGATACTGATACTAGCGATTCATTCTGTTTTGATTTTTGTGATTTCAACAATAGTTGCACTGGATGTTGTTCTTATATAGTTGAGATTACCTTTGCCTCTGTAACTAGAGGAGATGCAGGACTTGCAACAATAGGTCAAGGTGTCATAACAGCTAATGCACAAGGAGCATGCAGCGATTAGTTCCGCAGTATAGAAGATAAAAAAATAGAAGGGAGGATTTAACCATATGTCTAGAGATCCAAGGTGCTCCGATTATGATAGGAATTATAAAAGGAAGAATTGTGACAATAGAAAAGAAGAAGTTATTATTATTAAAAAGGATAATGATTTCAAGAAAAAATGTGGATGTTCACCATGTAAAACCCATCCAAATCAAAGAGGCGTAATATTAGCATGCGGAAATCAGAATAACACCATAAACATTAATAATAATATTCCTATTCCAGCTCCTACGGTTGAAATAGCAAGGGTTACTATTGATCCATCAGTGTTATTTAATCCATTGGTAATAATCGAATTTTGTTCAATTATTTTTTCTCCATCATTAATATCAACTGAACTTACTTTTGCATTATCTAAAGAATGTGAAAATATAACTAAAAAAGTAGTAAAAAAAGTTGTTTATAAAAGACCAGATAGCTTAGGTGCTTCCGAAGACTCTTTCTGTTTTAAATTCTGTGACTTTGAAAATAATTGCATTGGAGGAAGTTGCTCCTATATAGTTGAACTTGTTGAAGCAACAGTGTCTAGTACTGGTAGTACTATTAGCCAAGGAGTTATAACAGCTGAAGTTCAGGGATCCTGTGTGGATTGCTAGTTAATCAATAAAAAACTGTTTAGAATATTATTGGAATGAGATTAAAAAAATAGTTTGAAACCTCTGGCAAATGCGGGGGTTTTTTTGTGCATAACTTTTGGACGGTTTCCATTTGTAATTAGAAACCGCCCATTTCAGTCCCAATATCACATTTTCATCTTCAACAATGATTTACACTGTTTCAACAGCTTCATACAGTTCCAACTTATCATCTTCATCTCAAAAGAACCACCCCAGCGATGTTCATTTGTTTTATGATTTCAACCACCCTTTTAATAAGGCTTTTATTCCCTTTGGTGTTACTGGAAGAAACATAACCTCTGGTATTCTCTCTTTAACCATCACATCAGCATAGGTATTAACATGCTCTTTACCTGGATCAAATGCTATATCACATTTTTTAAAATAGCCCGATGTATATAATTTTTCAATTTTTTTTATCAGCTTGTAATCTTCCTTTGCGTGACTAGGGATTTGACCTTCGTCCTCATATTGAGTGTACCATCCTACCCCAAGTGTCCAGTATATCTTTAAAGCTGTCCCTTTATCGCAGTTAGGATGCTCAATAACCCATTCCAAGAATGCATTACCTTGATCATAGTTATAACTATTAACCATTTTCTCTAAATCTTCGCTACTGCTTTTAATGGTTTTAATATTAGAAAAGTCTTTTCTAAGCCAGTGGTGACGTTCAAGCTGAGTATCTCTACAGATTAGTCTTATTGTGTCTGAATCTATTCCATTTATACTATATTCTAAATAAGCACTGTCTTGGCTTGCTGAAATATCTATTGTTTTTACACTAGCATAGTTTATAAAAAGCTCAGTATATTCACAATGAGTTCTAACCTGCTCAACATCAGCTGCTCTCCCAGTAATACCTAAATACTTTAATTCGGGGCATAATGTTACATCCAAAGTCTTGATTTCTGGGTCCAGCAAATAAATCCTATGCAATTTTTCTAATTGAATTTTCAAAGTCAAACCACGATAGCTTACTAATCTAAGTTCTTTTAATTGCTTACATTTATTTAATTGATCTGAGCCTAAAAATTGCCAACCAACATTTAGGTCGAGTTTTTCAATGTTTTTATATTCAAATGTAGCCTTCACCAAATTTTTTTCTGTTAATAATAACTCTCTAAGTTTAGGACACTTCTCTAGATATAATTCTTTAATATTGGTATTCACTAAGTCAACAAGCTCTAGATTAGGAGCTTCTATACTGATCTTTTTCTTATCAAATCGGTCAATACTAACATCTTTTAAGTAATCAAGTGTTAGCCTTTGAATATTTGTTAATTTTTCAATTGGTATGTCTTGAGACATCCTCATAATAGATAAAGTCTCAAGTAGATTCCAATTTATATCTAATTGATTAATGTCAAGCTCTAGAATACCATCAAGTTGAATATCCTTCAGCTGGGTTAAATTATGAAATTCAGATTTCTTTAGCTTTGGTGTCCGTAATATGAGGGTATGTAGATTAGGTGAATCGACACTCAGTTCTACAAGCTTACTGGCTCTAATAGCAAGTACTTTTAAACTAGAACAGTCAGACAAGTTTATCTTTTTGATGCGATTTTCTCTTGTTTTTCTATAATCCTCAGACAAGTAAAATTCCTCAAGATGAGGTAAGAAGTTTAAGCTATCAAATGTTTTTTGCTTGTAAAATTCAGGAGAGATATTAAGGATTTTTAGATTTCCATTCTCTAATAATGTCGCTTTGGTTCCTGCACTTAAGTTCTCATTCTCAAGAAGTATTCTGATAACTTCATCTTCTTCCATGCTACAACCTTCGCTCAACTCTTTAATCAACTGCTGCTCAGGTTTATTAAAATCATTAACCCCAAAACCTTTTTTTAATGATGATTGTTCTAAAGAATTCTTATTAGTCTCGTCCTTCATATGCTCTCTCCCCCTTAATCAAATAATCTCTTCTTAGAGTATCAGTAATGTATATAGCCTCATTTCATTCCCGCTCCGTACTTTTATAATGTTTATTATAACATTAACGAATACATAGAAACAAATAAACATAATACACGTTCCAGCTAAATCAAAGGCCTGTAACACAATTGAGCCTTAACACATATATATCTAGTAGCTTAGATAAAGGAGGTGTTTTTATGTTTGATCTTAATCTTAACGAAACTGTTTTTGTGCCAGTTGCTACAGCTGATACAGCTATTTCTGTAGATAGTCCTTTATATACTATTGAGTCAGTTAACACTACAGAACTTAGAATTCAGTCAGTTGCTACTAATACGGGAAATGAACATACTGTTCAAAAATCCTCTAATGAAAGTTTAATTGCAACAAAGGTTCCTCAGGGCGAAGTAGCTTTATTGACTTCTATTCCAGCTACTGGAAGACAAACAACGCAAAGAATAGCAGGCGTTTTTCTTAAGGCACAAGCTTAATGTCTTTAGTATATTTAAAATCGTGTAAATCTCAGAAAGGAGACAGGTGGTGATTATACTGTCTCCTTTTGAAGTTTCCATGTATTAAATAGTACGATTCTAGAGTGAGTTAACAATTCATTTGATATCTACTTCATAAAATCTTTTGCAATTTTTATATCAGATGTAAGGTTTAAATGAGGATATTTTTCATCCAACTCCTCTAAACAGTTAATATACTCTTGACTCTGTAAGTTATATGCTACGTCTTCAAATACTTCACTAATCCAAAGTATTTCTTCTTCATTGCAACTTCTAAGAAATTTTATCGTTTCTTTTAAATCAATGCTTAATATTTTAGTCAATCTATCCCAATATTCATATACTACAGGATCATTGGGATGTAATACAGCGCGTTCGTTAATGATCTCTCTAGCATTTTTTTGTATCATATATTAGTCCCTTCATTATTTTGATCACACATTTCCCTCTGATTTAAAGTAAAGGTTTAATTTAATCTCCTATATTTGAAATCAACTATTATCCACTTCTTATGCTTCTTCTTAAATTTTAATCTATACTCGTAAAGTTCTGCATAAGCTTCTGCTGT
Source organism: Wukongibacter baidiensis (assembly GCF_050888315.1). Lineage (NCBI taxonomy): Bacteria > Bacillati > Bacillota > Clostridia > Peptostreptococcales > Caminicellaceae > Wukongibacter > Wukongibacter baidiensis. Next base: position 5,418,476 of record NZ_CP138202.1, on the reverse strand, counting down.
TTTAACTGTTGAAAGTATAATTATCTCATATACATTTATCTTTTCCACCATAGTTTGCATTACATCTAAACTGTAGTCATCTATATTCTGTAAGTGTTTCATTCTTTCCTGCAGCACACCTTTTACTTCATCTGTTCCACTTATAGCATTTATAAATTTGGATTCACCCATATATAACGATTCAATAGTTCTTTTAGCTAATGGACTAATTTCTTTAGCAGCCGTCTCTAACCTTCTAAGCTCAAGAGAATCCCAAATAAAATAACCTAAGATTATTGTCAGAATCAGTAAGAATATTATTGTAGTCTTTTTCATAATTTCCACTCCATAATTAATAATAAAGTAATATCATTTGTCCTTATATCTTATATAATAATAAATCATAGAATAATTATGCAAAAATATCCTAGTCATATAAATAACTAGGATATTTTTTAACCTTTATTGTATTTTCCCTTAGGAGCGGAATAATATTAATATCTGATCAACATCTGTACGTCTTAATACCCTGTATCCACTGTAAGAGTCGGTTGCAACACCATCATCATTCGGCATACAATATCCTCCTGGCTTACATGTTCCATCATCTCTGACAAGTATTTGACCAAGCAATCCTATTGCAGCCCATTCAGGTCTTTGAGAGCGAGGGATATATTCTTCTTTACAGTTCCACTTCGGATTCAGAGTTGGCTGTCTTTCTTTGCGCTCTGGAGTAATAATGTTGCCTTCTTCGTCTTTTTCTTCTGGGATAACTGTCTCTTGATATTTAATCTGTCCCCATTTGTCTCTCATATATTTGTTATGCCAGTAATAATCCGTTGATCCAGCTAATATTGCTGGAGTAGCACTAGTGACACCTAATATATAATCATCATATGAATTTGCTTTTCGTATTTTATCACTTCCCTCTGCAAATGTTACAAAATAGCCAAAATCAATATACTCTCCATCCTCTGTTTCAAACATTTCTGCATAGTCTGCACAGCAAGGATTTACTAGGTTAATTGAGTTAAAGAATGCATCTCCATTATTCTTAATACAAGCTGTAACAGCTTTATTATCGGGATCTGTACCGCCTGCCATAAACCATCCAAAGTCTTCACAGGCATCACCAAATTTACCCATAATGTGAGCACCTTTAAATCCTTCTGTACTTGTAGCAAGACCCTCTGCATGGGAGTAATCTCCGCTAGCTCTAGTAAGCATTCCTTCTGTATGAGAACAGTCCCCTTCTGCTACTGTGTTATACCCTTCTGCATGAGATTGACTTCCACTGGCTTCAGTAAAGACTCCTTCTGCATGGGACCGAGGCCCACTTGCTGTTGTAATAGACCCTTCTGCATGGGCCACACTACCTGATGCTAAAGTACCAAAACCCTCGGCATGAGATGTAAATCCACTTGCTTCTGTTATGACACCCTCGGCATGGGATGTAAATCCACTTGCTTCTGTTAGGGTACCCTCGGCATGGGCTTCACTAGACCTTGCAATGGTTTCGTATCCCTCGGCATGAGAAGCAAGTCCTATTGCCATCGTACCTTCTCCCTCTGCATGGGAGTAAGGTGCACTTGCTATTGCAAACAATCCTTCTGCATGAGATGCAAATGCAGTTGCTATTGTCCTAAAACCTTCGGCATGGCTCTGTGGTCCTCTTGCTTCTGTTCTATCTCCTTCTGCATGGGCATCAGTTCCACTAGCTATTGTATCTGTACCCTCTGCATGGGAACGATCACCGCTTGCTATTGATCTAAATCCCTCGGCATGAGCTTGTAATCCACTTGCTTCTGTCAAAGCCCCTTCCGCATGGGCCTCACTATTTGATGCTATAGTGCCAAAACCCTCAGCGTGGGTTGCTTGGGCACTTGCTAATGTTTTTTCCCCTTCGGCATGGGCTTCAAAGCCACTAGCTATTGTATCAAAACCTTCGGCATGGGAAGCAAATCCCTTTGCAACTGTTCTAAATCCCTCTGTATGGCTCTGAACTCCGCTTGCTATGGTTAGATCTCCCTCTGCGTGAGAATCAGTTCCACTAGCTATGGTGTCTGTACCCTCCGCATGGGCATGATCTCCGCTTGCTACTGATCTAAGTCCCTCTGCATGAGCTTGAAAGCCACTTGCCTTTGTCCATAACCCCTCTGAATGGGCCTCATTGGCACTTGCAGTAGTACCAAGTCCTTCGGCATGGGCTGCTTCTGCACTTGCTATAGTCTCTTCTCCCTCGGCATGGGATTCAAGTCCAATTGCTCTTGTGCCGAATCCTTCTGCATGGGAGCATCCTCCTACTGCTATTGTGTTACATCCCTCAGCGTGAGAACAGTCACCTACCGCTATTGTACTACAGCCCTCTGCATGGGAGCACTCTCCTATTGCTGTTGTATTACATCCTTCTGCCTCTGAACACTCTCCTATCGCTCTTCTGTTACACTCTTCATTATTATGCTCTGTCAATTTCGACACCCCTTAATTTTTGTATTAAGGCAAAATCTGTTAAATATAACTCTTAAAAAATTATACTCTCCATGTCCTTTTGCACTATACAATATGTCTTGTTGACAAAACACGTGTATTTATAATTCCATGTCAGTTTCAATCGGCAATTATAAAAGGTTTAAAGAGTTTTAGCGTTGTGTGGAATACGTCTCATCATCTCACTTGTGGCTGTTTATTTCTAAAGCACTTCCCAATTAACTCAAAGGCTTGTAACACAATTGAATCTTAATACATATATATCTAGTAGCTTAGGGAAAGGAGGTGTTTTTATGGTTGATCTTAATCTTTACGAAACTGTTATTCTGCCAGTTGTCACAGCTAATACAGCTATTTCAGTAGACAGTCCTTTATATACTATTGAATCGGTTAACACTACAGAGGCTAGAATTCAGTCAGTTGCTGCTAGTACTGGAAATGAACATACTGTTCAAAAATCCTCTAACGAAAGTTTAATTGCTACAAAGATTCCTCAAGGCGAAGTAGCTATATTGACTTCTGCTCCAGCTAATGAAAGGCAAGTAGCTCAGCCGTTAGGAGTTATTCTTCTTAAATCAAGGTTATAAGAGTTTCCATATATTTAAACTACCATAAATCTCATATATCACATGGGCGGTTTCGATTTATCATTAGAAACCGTCCATTTAAAGATTAGAGAAAACAAGGAGACTGGTAACGATTCTAATATCTCCTAAAGGCTTGTAACACAACTGAGCCTTAACACATATATATCTAGTAGCTTAAGGAAAGGAGGTGTTTTTATGGTTGATCTTAATCTTTACGAAACTGTTGTTGTGCCAGTTGCCGCAGCTAATACAGCTATCGCAGTAGACAGTCCTTTATATACTATTGAATCAGTTAACACTACAGAGGCTAGAATTCAGTCAGTTACTACTAGTACTGGAAATGAACATACTGTTCAAAAGTCCTCTAACGAAAGTTTAATTGCTACAAAGATTCCTCAAGGTGAAGTAGCTATATCTGCTCCTTTTTCAACTAACGAAAGGCAAAGAACTATAAGATTAGCAGTTATTAATCTTAAGTTCTGACTTTATGTTATTCCATATATTTAAAGTACTATAAATCTTATATACTACACTGGAATAAATTTGATAAATCGCTTTTGGAAAACATATAGTTTAAGTTGCTTTTTATAGAATTAATGCAAATAAGTCAGATAAAACAAGCATTGTCAATATTATAATGAAAAGCCCTAATAACTGACAAACTACTTCATGTCAAGTATTAGGGCTTATTTTAAATCATGAAACCACCTTTGATTATATGTTTATTGCTTATTTCTTCTTTTTCTTGTTGTAGTCCTTTTTACTAATAATTTCATATGTGTAATCTACTGTTCCTTTTGTTCCTGAAGGTGCTGCATACCAAACAACCATATAGTTATTTCCCCCACTAAAGAATTGCTTCAACTGGATTGCATCTGCTTCTGTTACATTGAATGGGTCAATATTTAATACTTTGTAATGTTGCTTATTATTCCCTTTCCCTTTAGATTTCTCATTTATAAATGATACAGCATAATCTACGTATACTTCATTTATTTCATCAATACTCATAAACTCTTCTAAGGAACTACCATCATTCGAATATCCTATTTCAGGTATCTCAATATTATCAATATACCAACCTGCTCCAACAGTTCCCCAGTCCGTCATATAACGGAAATTAATTAGGATTTCTTCTCCAGCATAAGGTGTTAAGTCAAATTCTTCTTGAATCCAATCATTATAATGTCCAGTAAACCCAGGCATACTATCTTTAATGTCCGGATAACCTTCATCAACTACATCGTCTCTTGTATTCTCGTTTTCTAAACTGTTCCAGGTCTCACCATTATCAGTTGACACTTGAACTACACCAAAGTCCCATTGTTCTTCAATGTCAATATAGTTGTCGAATTTAAGAATTGCAGAATCAACATCGCTTAAATCAGTCTTTAATATAAGACTGTTATTAACCTCATTTCCAGTGTTTCCCCATAGAACCTTGTCATCTGAATCTAAAGGATCATCTACTACATTCCAAGGCGTAGGTAGGAAGCTTATACCATCAAAAACGATGTTTTGTATCTTGTTAGCCTTTTCTATTACCTTATAATCTCCACCCCATGCTGGGACTCCGTCTTTGTCATACTCAAGAGCTGATTCATAGTTGATTTTCAAGTCTATACTATCAAAATTATATATTCCATCGTCTGGCTCAGGACTGTCCATAGCTACTGCTAGAGTAAATCTTTTAAACAACTCATTAAAGTCTATTTCAGCATTAAATTCTTCTAAAATTTTATTTACACTTTCAATTCCGTGGCTCTTATCTTGTGCTAAGGCTTTAACGAAATCCTTACCATAGTGGTCATTTAAGTATAATTGCATTAGATATGCCTGTCCATAATCAGCCAATGTTTCTGGTCCAGTCTCTGCATCTTCATGCTCATCCCACTCAACTAGTGAATTTTCAGGATGATCAAGGAAGAAATTCACATGACCCCATGGGTGTTCTTCAAAGCATAGATATTCTGCAAAGTCTGACATACCTTCATTAATCCAAGTTTCTTCAAGACTATCATTGTCGGAGTGGATTAAATGTTGGAATTCATGGGCAGTTGTCCCTAGGAACGTAGATTCTAGCCTAGTTTCCCAATCCTTTGAATCTAAGGTTATAATATTTCTATCGGTATAACGCTCAAGAGTTGGTGAAAAGAATCCAGCTATAAAAAATGGATAACTAGGATCATAATACTGATCATCTCTAACGTTATCTACCATAATCATTATTCTTTCTTCTCCGTCTTCAGGCTCATAGTAATCCTGCGGTAAACCAATCATTTCTGGTAATGTTGCATCTTCACCAGTATGTGAGTCAGGAGTTCCAAAGAATTCAGTGTCTTTAATGTAAATATTATTATCGAAAACGTCTCTTATTTTATCAACTTGCTCTTGATTAATTATGTGAGCTGGTTGATCTTCTATCAAATTATCATCTTCATCATAGAATGCTAAGTCTTCTGCTACCCATACTTCTACATTCTCACCTATACTTCTTAAAGTAAAATCCTTTAAGTAATATCCATATAGGTCATCTAGTGCCACAAATACCTTTGTCCCTCCATCAAAGGTAAAGTTTTCATTGCCATTGTCCTCTGAAGTTCCTTCTTCCTCGTTAAGATTGATCTTAGATCCCATTTCTTTGATCTTCTTATCAAGCTTAGCATTATATTCTTCGTCGTCTGCTAATTTTCTAATCTTAGCTCCAACATCAATTACATCTCCATATCTTGAGGTATCAAAATCTTTGCTTGCTCCTTCAGCTTTAATTGTGTTAACTGGAGCTAATAAGCTAATTACTAAAGTACAAACTAAGGCAAATGATAATATTTTTTTATTCATTTTCCACTACCCCTTTCATCTGGTTGTTTTCTTCTATAACCTTTGAGTTGAAAATAGTGATTTCTTGGTTTTTAAACACCTCCTTTTCTTAAAATGTAAATGAAAACATGTATTTTTATTTACATTCTCATTATAAATTACCTATAAAAAAATTTTTGTAGAAACTGGTTGTCCTTTTTTTTCTAGTTTTGTTTCATTTTATAATTTTTTAGAAAAACAGAAAGAACAGACACCACTTAATGGAATCTGTTCTCAAAGTTTCTTTAAAAGTATGTATGTCGAATAGAGGCATATCTATGTCATACAGCTAAATTAAAATTCTATATCATCTTAGGATTTTTAATAACTTTTCTTTTTATTATTTTTCTAATCCAATTATAATTATCAGTACTATACCCATTGCAAATAGCTAACTTGTATTAAATAAGGTTGTGGGATAGTAAGGTAATATTCAATCTTTCATTGTAGTCTTCTAGGTATCATTAACTACCCATTGATATATCTTTTCACAGAAGAGAAATTAGACGAATTTTATATAATTTCTTCGACTAACTTTGTCGATTACCTGGGGCAGTCCTATACTAATATAGGGCCATAGGACTGCTATCAAGCTACAGTTTACATACTCTTTTTATAAGTCTGTTTGTCTATAGAAACTGTCCGCCTTTAATTTGATTATTAAATATTTTTTGCAATCTTGGAAGTACGATATTCATAAAATGTCCTTTTCTTCTTTCTACTATTTCTAAAACCATTGTTGGTTCAGGCTCCATTTCTTTATAGGTTAAATAATAGTTATATTCTGATAAAGGTTTGCCTTTCTCTAAAATGATGCAAATAAACCAACTGTCTTTATTTAACCATTTAACTACTTCTGATTTTCCTTTTAAATTGACCCACAATGTTCTTATAAAATCATCTGGCTGCTCAAAATGTAATGAGTATTCTGGTGGAAAATACCACTCCGTGCTAATAAAACTTATCCTTGGCTTAATAAGCTCTTGAAATTCTTCCTCTGAATACCCGCTAGTCATCTCTTCTTTACATTCACTTAAATCTTTATCATATTCTGTATAACCAAATAAGGTCATTTCATCATTGTCACAAAAGCAATTAACTACATCCCATAGTATCTCTAAATAAGATTGTTCTGTAAACTCAAAATCATAGCCTAATTCAAGTGTGTAACTATCTTCATCAATTATTAAAAGCATAATTTCACTCCGTTCTTTAACATATCAAAAAAAAACGGTTTTAATCGCATCAGAAAACCGTTCCTATGTATCATAAGCAATAAGCACAGTGTTATATGACGTAGTAGCTGGCTCAAATTTTTCATTCTTTCACCAAAGTTTTTAATTCTTCTAATCCTCAATTTCATTTACTTATTAGAAACCATATCTTCTTTTTTATTCTTACCGACGTTTTCTTTCAATTTTTCCACTGTAATTAAATTACCATGACCAGGAAGTATGTACTTAACATTCATTGAAATTATTTTTTTCCAACTTTCATAATATTTATCTAAGTCCTCTAAAACCAAAACACAATACTTAGCCCCAACCAATTGAAAAATAGGCATATTAGCCGCAGCATCTCCCACAAAACAATAACCACTATCAAATATTACAGAAATAGAATCTTTACTATGTCCAGGTGTAATAATAATTTTACCTTCTAATTCTATTCCAATCTCTTTAAGTAGAGTATCCTCTGTAATTAAAATATCTTTTTCTCGAACCTGATAAGGAGTAAACTTTAATTCATTCCATTCTTTATCAAATTTATTCTTTAAATACTTTATTTGTTTTGCTCTCTTATTAATAAAACCCCCATTATGATTAAGATCATTTTGTCCATTTAATATTAATTCCTTTGCAAGATTTGACATAACTACCCGAATATCATTATTTTCTGTAGTTAGTTTATTTAAAAGTCCACAATGATCATCATGATGATGTGTTAATATAATATAACTAATATCTGATATACTAACACCAATTTCTTTCAATTTTTCATTAAATAAGTCCCATTCATATTCATAACCCGTATCAATTAAAACGTATTTATCTCCATTCTTTATCAAAAAGCAATTAGTTACACCAAGATTTAATTCTATTATCCCATTTTTTGCAAGTTCAACTTTATTTTTTTTAAGTTCAGTTTCATTAATTACTGGATTATAATTTTTTGCAAATACTCCAATAAAAATTAAAGCTATAATAAAGATAATTACAATTAATTTTTTCATTCTTTCCCTCCAGAATTTTTATATTTTTAATGTGGACCGCAATATATAATAAATGTCACTGTCAATTAAGATTATACCATTACATGGTAACAATTGGTAATTTAAATAATAACCTAAAAATATGCTATTATTACTCCTCTTTCTTTTTTTATTCTATTCATCTATTGCCACCTCAATTATCATTTTTTAGAGGTAATCTTAGATATTTATAGAAAGAATAATAAAATAGCATGTAGAAAGACTGGAGGGAGTAAGGAATGTCATCTAATAAGAATAATAATGAGTTTGAAAAAGAAATGGAACAATTAAACGAATGGCAAAATAATCAATATAATCCTGGTCACTATATTGGAACAGGTCGGACTCCTACAACAGTTTCAGGATTAGCAAGATATCCTATTTTTCTATTAGTAATAGGTCTATTTTTCGAAGTCCCTACAATTCTTTTTATGGTCCTGTACAGAACTTTTGATATGTTCTTTTTAGCTCCATTAATTTTAGGGCTGTGCTTTATTTATGGGGGAGTACAGAGAATTAGAATGAATAGAAAATAGAAACTTTTAGTAAGGAGTAATCATCAATGTCAGAATCACAGAAAATTTTTTCTATTACTATTTTAGGAATCTTAGTTATTATTCTTTTGCTTACAAATATACGTGTATTGATTCTAGAAGATTTGACAGATCAAAAGATTGTCTTTCTAGAGAAAATTGCTGCTAATGACGAATTTACAATGCAATGGATACATTCTGTTGAGTTACAGCCATGGGAAGAAGTTTTTAAAGTAAATACAGATTATAATATAATACTAGATAGGACTAGATTTAAATCCTTTGGAGCTGGAGTGCCGGCGTATGCTGGTAAAAAAACTGAAGTAAAAGATGGGTACGTAGTCTTTAGCGATATAAACAAACCTATGAGTGATTTACAATATAGAGCCTCTAATCTTGCTCAGCATGCCTTCTATTTTAGAGATAAAGAATTAAAATTGTATGAGCTTGTTGGAGATGAGAACATAATAAGAATATATACATTAGATATAAACATAATAAAATATCTCAAATTTAAAATAGCTGCTTCAATCTGAAGCGGCTATTTCTTAGCTTAACAATATAAGTTTTTTTTAATCTGTCTTTAATCAGATTCTTTTCTATGCATTGCTTAAAACCTTTTTACCAGATATTTTCCCAGAAATAAAGATTAAAATAAATATTATAACCCCTATTCCATCGGAATAAATCCCGGGATTAATTAGCATTAAAGCAGATACAAATAATAGAAGTCTATTTATTATATTTAAGTTTCTATTTAAATATCCTTCAACCGATGCGCCTAAGGCTATTACCCCTATTACAGCCGTTATTAAAACTAATATAATATCTACTACCGTAGTATCTATAAGTAATAAGGATGGAGAGTAAACAAATATATACGGTACTATAAAGCCTGCTAAGGCTAGTTTTATTGCTTGGAATCCAGTTTGTGCAGGCTTTCCTCCAGCTATACCTGCTCCAGCAAAGGCTGCCAAGGCAACCGGTGGAGTTAAGTTGGCCAACATCCCAAAGTAGAATACAAACATATGAGAAACTAATAAAGGTACTCCCATTTTAGCTAAAGCTGGCGCTGCCATAGTAGCGGTAATTATATAGGCTGGAATCGAAGGCAATCCCATTCCTAAAACTATACATGCTACCATTGTTAGTATTAAAGTAATCAATAGGTTTCCTTTTCCAAGGAAAAGAATTGCACCGGCTAATTTTAGTCCAAAGCCAGTCAAAGTCGCTACTCCAATTATCAGACCTACAACAGCACATGCCATGGCAACTCCGAGTGCTGTTCGAGCACCACTTTCTAAAGCCTCTAATATATCTCTAAAGCTCATTCTCGTTTCTTTTCTTAAGAAACTTACAAAGATAGCTAATATTATTGACCAAAATGCTGCATATATTGGAGTTCTACCACTAATTAAAAAGTATAATAGTCCTATTAGTGGCAAGAGAAGGTGTCCTCTTTGTTTTAGAACCTCCCATACCTTCGGTAAATTTTCCTTAGATATTCCAACTAAACCTTTTTTTGATGCTCTTAGATGTATGATTATAATGACTCCTAAGTAATAAAGTAATGCAGGTATTATTGCAGACTTAGCAATGGTGATATACTTTATTCCCAGATATTCTGCCATGATAAATGCAGCGGCTCCCATAACAGGAGGCAATATCTGCCCACCACATGAAGCCGCAGCCTCAACTGCTCCTGCAAACTCCTTATCATAGCCTATCTTTTTCATTAAAGGAATCGTGAAAGCTCCTGTAGTAACAACGTTTGCTATGGCACTACCATTTATTGAGCCTAAAAACCCACTGGATATTACTGCAACCTTAGCTGGTCCGCCTTTACCGCCTCCAGCTATAGCCATGGATAAGTCATTAAAAAATTGTCCCATACCAGTTTTTTGTAAGAATGCACCGAAAAGAACGAATAAGAATATATACGTCGATGAGACTCCTATTGCGATTCCATAGATCCCCTCGGTTGTAAGATACATGTACTCAGCAATATCTCTAAAGCTGTAGCCTCTATGGGCAATAATATTTGGGAGACTAGGTCCAAAGTGAGCATATAGCAAGAATATTATTGCTAAAATTACAATCTCTTTTCCAGTAATTCTTCTAGCTGCTTCTAAAACTAGTAATATGGCCATAAACCCAAAAACAATGTCCATATCGTTAGGCATTCCCGCTCTCATAACTAATTGATTATAATTTATAATAATATATCCACCTAAACTTAGGGACAGCACAGCCAAAAGCCAATCTACAATAGATGGTTTCTTCTTAGAAGACTTTTTTCCAAAGGGATAAAGTATGAATACAAGAGCCATTATAACGGATATATGAACGCCTCTATGCATCAACGTAACCAGTGGTCCTCTCCATGCCGTAAAAAGATGAAATAGTGATAATCCTATGCAAACAATAAATACAATAATTCCTGGCAAACTATTTTTATCAAATTTTCTAAATCTAGATTCGGTATCGTATTTTTCTAATATTTCTTCATGTCCAATTACTGTCTCTTCCCCTATTTCCATATCTTTTCCTCCTTTCTGCTAGGGGTGGTCTCATAAGATTCCTTTATGAGACAGCCCCTGAAAACTTTTTATTTACTCTTCTCATTAAAATATTTTTCTGCTCCTGGATGTAGCGGAATTGACATGCCTTCTTTAACCTTATCTATGCTGATCTGCTTAGCAGCATTATGTGTATCAGCTAAAGCATCCAGATTTTCAAATATTGTCTTTGTTATGTTGTAAACCAATTCCTCGCTTAAATCTTCTCTGGTAACTAGTAAAGTTTTTACGGCAGCAGTTTCTACGTCTTCTTCGTTATCATATGTTCCAGCAGGAATCATCTCAGAAGAATAGAAAGGGTATTCCTTAGCTAAACTTTCAACTGTTTCCTTCTTTATAGGAATTATTTTCACATCATGGGTGGTAGCTAAATCCATTATAGTTGCATTTGGTAATCCAGAAGTTAGGAATGCTGCATCAACTGCACCATTTTTAAGTTGCTCTACGGATTCTGCATAGGATAAGAAATCTTCATCTATATCGTCATATGTAATCCCATGGGCAGCCAATATTTGACGAGCATTTACCTCTGTACCGCTTCCTGGTGCTCCAACTCCAACTCTTTTACCCTTTAGCTCGCTTATATCATTAATGCCTGAATCCTTAACAGTTATAACTTGAACAAAGTTTGGATACAGCGCTGCAATACCTCTTAGATTTTCAACTTTGCCCTTTTCCTTAAATACCTCTGTACCTGTATATGCATAACTAACTACATCATTCATGGCAAAAGCAATTTCAGCTTTTTTAGCTCCAATTAATGTTGAGTTTACAGACGAAGCTCCTGTTGACTGTACTGATGAATTAATTCCTTCAACTTTCTCATTTAGTAGATTAGATATAGTTCCACCTAATGCAAAGTATACTCCTGAACTACCACCGGTAGCAATAGTGACAAACATCTTCCCACCTGAACCTTCTCCAGAAGTGCTTTGTCCGCTATCTTGAGAACAACCTGATATTAATGCTGTAACCAATAACATAAGTACTAATAATAAAGAAACACTCTTTTTCATCTGATTTCCTCCAAAAGTTTTATTCAACGACTGAACGTCATTGTATATTGCTAAAAAAATTTGAGCTTCTTCCTTACAGAAACTCTTTTTAAATATTAAATTATAAATGTGAAATTTCTGTGAAGAAAGTTAACCAATTTAAAATATTTTTCAAATATAAAGCGATTCTTTAACTAGCTCCTTTTATATTACTTTATCTCTCTTTATACTCATCCAAATCAATAGCCTCACTAAAATATTCTTTGAACTTTTTAGATGCTATTTCATCTTTACTCAGAAATACAGCGTAGCTACTATCACAGCAATCAATTTCAATGCTAGCTTGTGAATGCTGAATCTTTGTTTCTGACCAAAAGTTATAATTATCGCGGATATTTGGTATAACCTCTAAGTTACTAACATCTATTTCAATATCTTTTCGAAAGCCCGTAAACACTGCCCAAATAAATTGTATATCTTCTTGTTTAAGAACGTCCGTTAAATCATCTCCAGACAGAAAAGCTTCTTCCTTTATCTCATCTACTTCAGGATAACACTCTATATCTGTTATTAACCAATTATAATCGTTTTGAAGTCCATTAAGTGCTTCAAAAATCACTCTCATATCTGTAAATCCTCGCATTTTAGTAGTATCTTTTAAAATATAGTTCATTGGTACTCCTCCTTACAATCTCTCTTTTTACAAGCCCGTAAGGGCTCGGCCTTTACAATATTATAACTCTATTGATAATCTATGATAATTTTCTTTTCTCTCATCAAAGAGAAATTATACAAATTTTATATAATTCCTTCGACTAGTTTTGTAGATTGCTAAAATAAATTGATATTGCCTATATATTAAATTACAATAGGAGTATATTAGCATTAGCACGATTATTCCATCTATACGAAAATAGGAGGATATAAATGTTTTATACTGATCAGATTCATCAGAAGAAAATTATTGACCTCTTTCCTAAAAATCATGTTCAAGAATGGCTGAAACATGGAAAGGAGTTATCTTTTCACAAGGGTGAATTGATAACAATGCCTGAAAAGAATTTGAGTAATATTTACCTCATAAAGACGGGAAATGTAAGTGTATTTCATATTCATGTTGATGGTAAAGAGTGTATTTTAAGCATATTGTCTCAAGACGATTTTATCGGTTTATTGGATGTTTTTACTCAAGATCACAGTAGTGTATTTGCAAAGGCTTTGACTGATGTAACAGTTATTGCTATTCCTAAAGATGAGATTAGAAGAGTTGTAGAAAGTACACCATCATTAGCAATGGCTCTAATAAATTATTTTTCTCGAAAATACCAGGAAACAACAGACATCTTGATACAAGTTGCCTATGGAAAAGTTGAAGAACGTCTTATCTTTTTGTTAAAAAAATTAGCTGCATCAAATGAAGAAGATAATGGATGGTATCCTATTCCTATTTCCATTACTCATAAAGACTTAGCAGGAATGGTTGCTTCAACTCGCGAAACAGTAACTCTATTAGTAAACAAGCTAATAAAAACTGGCGTAATCCGTCAACATCAAAATAGAATCTGGATTCAAATTGAAGAATAACTTTATAAAATAATTTTCACAGATGTAAGCCTCCTTACATACATCGAGAAACCTTTATATTAATATAGAAACATAACCAAACTCAATGTAATGGAGGGTAAAGATATGAATAATATTTCATTTGATGCTGTTCAACAAACAGTCGATGCTATGAAAAAGAATCCTGAGTTAGCCATGACTAAATGGGCTGCTCACATAAGCTGGCAAGATGGCGTTCAAAACCAAATAGCCATTCGTGATTTCGAACCACTAATTACAGATGAACCTGACAAACTGGGTGGCACTGATAATGCTCCTAATCCTGTAGAGTATTTGCTAGGAGCTGCAGGTAGCTGCTTTGCAATCACATTTGAGGTTCTGGCAAGCCAACAAGGAATAAAATTGGAAAAGGTTGAAGTAGACATTGAAGCAGATTTAAACGCAGCTGTTTTTTTAGGACTTGAAGAAGGTAATGGAGGAATCGTAAATCCAATTATTAAGTTAAAGACTGTTACGTCTGCTACAAAAGAACAGGTAAACGAGATTGCAGAGATTGCTTTATCAAAGTCTCCAGTTTTAGTTAGTATCAAGCCCAAATTAGAGCTAATTGTTTTATAGTTGCCTTCTAAAATAGGATAAATGAAAAATATAAAAGAATGGATGATTTAAATGACAAATGTAATATTTTATACTAGTAATGCTTGACCACATTGTGTAACTGCTAAGCAGTACCTTTCGGAGAAAGGTGTAAGTTTCGTTGAGAAAAATATCCAAACAGATCCTGTAGCAAGGAAGGAATTAATTAAAAAAGGCTATATGGGTGTTCCTGTTATCGTAATAGATGATGAGGATATAGTAGGATTTGATAAAGATAGACTAGATGATTTATTATAAAAATTTAAACGCAGAACATGATAGAAAGAGCTTCTACAAAACATGTAGAGCTCTTTTTTATATTAAGAAATATATTTACGAATTTCTATCCGTTGTTATATTCATCTACACGCCAAATACCATCTTCACCCTTTCTTAGAGTAATACAGAAGGCCCCTTCTGTTTCTGGATACTGAGACGAGGTCTCTACGGTCTCCATATCAACAGTTACAAGAAATATTAGAGTCGAATCATCCTTTTCTTTCTTTTTTGGCTCCAAAAGCTCTATCTCTCTAATCTCAGCCCATTTCATCCCCCAGACATTACCATCGTGAACAAAGGTTTTGTTATGTTTTTCTGTAGCTAAGTCCATCATTGTTTTGTAGTCTTCTCTGGCGAACGCATGGAAATATTCTTGAATAACCTTTAGAGCTCCTTCTCTTTCCCCTGTTAAATGCTTTTGTATATCAGAAGATAATTTACCTATTTCATTCAATGTCTTATAGATTCTTTCATCTTTCCTAGGATCATTTGATTCCTCATGATCCCATGGATAACCTGGTCTTATTGCAAATGGCTTTTGAATTATATCTATTACCGGTAGACTTGTAGAAAGTGATGAGAAACTAGTCCAGAAAGCACCTAGATATACTCTTTCTCCATCGGCCACTACAACAAAGGGAAGACCACTAACACTTACCTTAGGAATTCTATCATAGACCTCTTCACTTATTTCAAGTGAATGGTTAAACCAATTATATGATTTAAAGTCCTTTTCAGTGACTATAGGAGTATCATCTAATTCTAAATCGCTTATATCCATCTCTACAGCAGCTTGTGTACTTGCATTCTTTACTAAGTAAATTTCAAATCGGTTCTCATATCTAGTGTGTTTATCGTCATCTACATTTCTATGTACCTTTGTCTTTTCTCCATTTATAAGAAATGTCAAACCAAAAACAACAAGAATAATAGTGGCTATACTTCCTATTAAAATCCCAATCTTTTCTTTTTTCATTATTCTCACCCCATAGTTTTATTCATTAAAATACAATTTGAGTTTAACCCATTGGACCATCAAAATCAATAATTGAGTGTTATAATTTGGAAATTTTTTTTCAAACTAAGGTCTACACATTATTTCAACCTCATATACTAATGGACATTGCTGTTTTGAAAGAGGTGCAACATGTATAGGCTTATAAGTTATTGATTACGGGTATTCTATATGAAAGTGGTCAATACTAGCGCTAAAGATTATCTAAAGGAGCATTGTAATGGGAAAAAATAAGAACTTCTTCATTTTACTTTATACATTAATTGCAATTGCAGCAGTTATGAGGCAAATTAAATATGCACTTAGTTCAATAATTCTCTCTGAATCATTAAAAGGTGTAGAACTATCTATATTCCAAATGAAAATCTATGGAACCAATAGAGTTTATACCATTGGACATTACTGGTTGATTCCGATAATTTTAGGACTACTATATAATTCAATTATAGAATTTAGAAAGTGGAAAAAATCCTAGACTATAATTAATTATATTTCATCATGCCTGAGCTCCTCTTGAAAATAGATAGTAACACTGAATAGTTTTTATGGTACAATATTGAAAAAATAAATCTATCTTCACATTAATATTTCTTGTGAGAAAGAAAGGTTTTTATATGAGCGATTTTAGAATCTCTTTAGTACAAATGAATGCTATACCATCAGATAAAGAGTCAAACCTACAAAAAATAAGCAGGTTTGTAAATGCAGCGGCAATAAAGAAAGCCAAAGTAATTTGCTTTCCTGAGCTTTCCACATGTGGGTATGATAGAAATCTTTCTCTATCCTTATCAGAAGACCTAATGGGTTATACATCTCAAAGATTATCAGAAATGTCTAAGGACAAGGGTATTGTTATACTGGCTGGTATGCTTGAGAGGGATGGAAATAATACATATATAGTTCATGTCATAGCCTTTCCCGATGGAAGAATTGAAAGATACAGAAAAACCCACTTGGGAAAATATGAAAGGGAAATATATTCCCCTGGACAAAATCTACCTGTTTTCAAAATGGAGAATAGTCATCATCAAGCAGAGACCGTTAATTTTGGTGTTGCCATATGTTATGATTTGCATTTTCCGGAGGTTGTAGCAAGTATGTCTTTACAGGGTGCTCAAATTGTTTTTGCTCCCCACGCTTCGCCTATTTCAGGTGAAAGAAGGTTAGAAGTTTGGAAAAAATATATGGGAGCAAGGGCTTATGACAATAGGGTTTATTTGGCAGCGTGCAATTTAGTTGGAGATTGCGGTGATAAAAGGTTTGGAGGCGGCATTGGTATATGGAACCCCTTTGGGGATCTAGTAAAAGAATATACAGAGGAAAATGAGAACATGATATTTTTCGATGTCGATATTAATACATTAAATGATATAAGGAGT
This sequence comes from Wukongibacter baidiensis, assembly GCF_050888315.1. Classification (NCBI taxonomy): domain Bacteria; kingdom Bacillati; phylum Bacillota; class Clostridia; order Peptostreptococcales; family Caminicellaceae; genus Wukongibacter; species Wukongibacter baidiensis. The sequence goes on along the minus strand of NZ_CP138202.1, from coordinate 5,401,334 downwards.
GAAAAAAAGGGTCATATGAGAAATCCTTATTTTCTTAAGGACAGGAGAGCTGATTTGTATTTTTAGAGTTTAAGGTTTTGACTTTCTCTAGTTACTTTTATAGATAGCTTTCCTATTGTTTCTTTCAAAGTATCTTTTACTCAATGTAATTATATGGTAGACTTTTGTTAATATATATAATTGGAGGATTGCATGATAATAGTATTAAGCCTGTTTTTTATTGTAAGTTCTTTCTTGCTTATCCATCTTCTTAGACTTATAGATATCAGAAATACCTATGGAAGGTTTATTATAAAGCTAAGAAAAAGGAATGGTCTCTTGGTTCTTTCTGTTCTCTTTTTATTTGTTTTTATTTATTTACTAGTTCTTAAGTCTAGACCTGATAAATATAGAGATTTTTCTGATCTACTAACCCCATTGCTGTGGATTCTTATATCTCTTGTACACATTTTAAGGGCTATTAAATACTCTAATATAAGAGAGAAGGGAATTTATCTTGATCGAGGTTTTTATGATTGGAGCAAAATCTATTCTTATGAATGGATATCTTCAGACACTATTAAGTTTAAAGCTAAAGGATTAATGCTAAGTGATTTTCAAGAAAAAGTAAAGGTTGTACATGCAAATAGGGAGAATGTTGATGCCATATTACGGAGATATGTTAACCCGTCTTCCCCTACTTCATCTTAACTTTGTACTATAAAATCTATTCCACCCGTTGAATGAACGGGTGGTTTGTTTATTTATCTTTGAAGATACTTTTTATCATCTGTAAGTTTAACTATCTTATATTCTTTCGAAGGACTATCTTCATTTTCTACTATAGATTTAATATCCTCAACGGTTATCCAGTCATCCATATTCCTTTGTCTATCAAGATCAAGGGGTTCTATTTCCTCAACATTACTAATCTCAACTAGACATAGATACTTTTTACCTGCCCATCTCTTAATCTGAGCATTGGTAAGCTGCAGCTTGTCTTGATTTTCACTCACTAGTAGCTTTGATTGTTCCTCTGTCATTTTTTCTGAGTTAAATACACTGGTAACTGTTGCTTTAGCTTTAATCAATCCACTGCCATTATTTTCGATAAAGTATAATGTTTCCCCTTTAAAAACTCTACCATATGGTAACTTTCTTCCAGCTGCACCTCTAATTATCATTGTTTTTGTACCATCTAAAATGCGAGATAATACCTTAGCTTTTTTATCGGTATAAACTAAATGTTCCATTGCTCTACCTCCCAACAAAGAATTTAAGACAATTATAAACCCTACAGTAACTGTAGGGTCAATAGGAGTTTTAAATATTCTTTTTAACAGGCAAAATAATTTCTGTAACGTATTCATCCTCACATATTGTGGTAACGACATCAATAATATAGTTTTCGATGGCTCCACCTAAAAATGTAAATCCATTGTTTTCAATCCATTTAAGCATTTTTTTATAGGTCTCATTCATTGTTCTATAGCTTCCATAATGATATGATATTACCGCTAAAAAACCTCCAAATCCTCTTACCATACCTTCTTTTTCCTCATTCTCCGAAACATTTACACAAACTTCAATATCTGCGTTCGAGTAATCAAAGAATCTATAGTCATCATGATAAACGGCCATCATTGTACCCGTCATATAAAGCTTATTTTTTTCTACTAGATTATTTAGTTTAGTAAATCTTAAATAGAATTCATGTGGATTACATAATCCTTTATATCTAGAGTATGCGACATAGGAAACAGGGATTTCTTTTACTCCAATATCTATAGAGTGTTTTGGATTTTCTTCATTGCATTCCATGTGTTCAGTATATAGCTTCAATCTATTCTTTAAAATAGTAAGCTCAGATATGTTTTTCTCTATCTCTTCACATTTTGTCTCTACCATTTGCTTATTGTATTCTAGGTCATTTCTTTCTACCAATACTCCAATTTCCTTAAGTGAAAATCCAGCTGCTTTAAAATGCTTAATGGTATTTATATTTGATAATTGATCATGTGAATAGTACCTGTAGTTACTATTTGAGTCTACTTTTTTTGGCTTTAGTAGCCCTATCTCATCATAGTAACGTAGAGTCTTAATGGGTATATTACATATTTTTGATACTTGACCAATTTGATAATATTTTTCTTCATTTTCGTTTTTCAACGTACTTATTCCCCCTATTATTACTTAAGTCATATTTCAAGTATTATGACTTAGCTCCTACAAAGATTATATCACTATATATTACTAAAGAATTCAGTTTTTTCACTTAATCTAGGAAAATATGACACGGTGACAGACACCCGGACACCCTAAAAAGAGCGCGTGTCAGATGTGTCGGTCCCCATGTCACATTTTCAACTTCTTTAGTAATGTATACCTTTGAGTAAGTTTTGATAAGAATATTGTCACATATATTTAAGATCTAAACACAAAATTATTCTAATCCTTTAGCTCAAGCCTTTATAATTTTTTTCATAACGGGTATAATCTTTTTGAAACTTTTCACCAGATAAATCTATCTAATAGATGTAAAGGTCGAAGGGAGGAATGGAAATAGTGACTAACCAGCTGGAAGAAGAATTTATTAATATGGTCAAAGACAATAAAGAAGACTTTTATAGGCTTGCCTATAGCTATGTTAAGAACGAGCAAGATGCTCTGGATATTGTAGGAGAGGCTACATATAAAGGGCTTAATTCCTTAAATAAATTAAGAGAAAGAAAATATATGAAAACTTGGTTTTATAGGATACTTATAAACGAAAGTATTGCTGTGGTAAGGAAAAATAAAACCATAGTTTATGATACAGAATTTATAGAAACTATTACAGAAGATGTCTTAGATAAGGATGAAATTTTAGATCTTTACAATTCATTGGATAAATTATCCCACAAATACAAGACTGTGATAATCCTAAAATATATGAAGCAAATGCGAATAAATGAAATTGCAGAAATTTTAAATATGAATAGTAATACTGTAAAAACCCGGCTTAAAAGAGGAGTTGATAAACTTAAATTAATTATGGGAGGTAAATAATAGTGGATAAAAAATTAAATGAATTTGAAAAATTATACAATGACATCAAAATACCTGACAATTTAGATAGAGTAATAGATGATGCCATTAATAGAGAAAGGGATAACAAGGTGGTAGTAATGAAAAAAACGAAAAGGAAAATATTTAAGACCATAAGTATAACAGCAGCTTCTTTAGTGTTAGTCATTGGTCTAACCGTTAATTCAAGCTATGGCATTGCTGAGGAGATATATAAAATTCCCGTAATTGGGGAGTTAGCTAAGATGATGACGTTCAGAGAATATGTTGTTGAAAATGAGACATCGATCAAGAAGGTAACTATACCAAATGTGGAAATCGAAAACACAGTTGTTGAAGAGCTTATTAACGATACAATAAATAAAAAAGTTAATGAAATATTAGAAGAGCAAGCTATTCTTGATGCCGAGTACAAAAAAGCGTATTTAGAAACGGGAGGCAAGGAGGAAAATTTCAACAAGATAGAAATGACTGTGGATTATAAACTATATTATGCATCGGACAATGTTATTTCCTTTGAAATATTTAAATATCAAACCTTAGCCCCTGCATATAATGAAAACTATTATTATAATATCAATCTTAAGACAGGAAAAAATGTAACCTTAGAAAATCTTTTAGGAGAAGACTACGCTAGCTTAGTAAAAGAAAGTGTAGAAAAGCAAATAATAAATCGTATGGAAGAAAATCCTGATTTAGTATATAACTTAGATTGGTTTAGAGAAGTAGAAATACATGAAGATAGAGGCTTTTATGTAAATGAAAACGGTGACATTGTAGTAGCTTTTGCTAAGTACGAGATCGCTCCTGGTAGTATGGGTAAGCAAGAGTTTGTAGTAGGGAGTATAAATAATGTTAGATTTCCCGATGAAGTTACTATTATCGGTGAGGAAATATTCTCAGTAGACGCAAAGTATATAAGCAGTACATCTAATACTATTACTCTCAATATAGATGGGCAAGAGCTAACATTACAAAGTATGATGCAGTATGATTATGAAAAAGGAGAACTTCTCAAGGTAAAATATGTTTTAGAAGACGGTAAAAGGCTTGTTATGCTTCAGTGTTATCCTGCTAGAAATAGAATCGAGATAACTGTAGAAAAATTACTTATTAATGAAGATGGATTGATTACTATTAAAGGCAAGACTTCTGATAGAAAAACATACACTACTTCAATTGATCCTGGAGTAAAGGTAAACTCTCATAAAAAGGATCTTAAGATAGGCGATAAAATAGAGATATACTACGACTCTATAACCGATGATAAGGTTAAGCATATTATTCCATATGTTATTAATCTAAAAGACTCTAGTAAATAAACAAATATTTTTCCTTCTTAATATAAAAACAGAAGCTATGGTATAGGCTTTACCCTATACTCGAGCTTCTGTTTCTTATTTACGATATATTAGTATTTATTGATCTTTATGCTTAGGAACCTTGATAATGGCCTTGAATAAATCTCCATCTATTTCTATATCAAAGCTTCCTTTTTGAACATCAATAAGGCTTTTTGCTATAGATAGTCCCAACCCGCTACCTTCACTACTCCTAGATTCATCACCTCTTTTAAAACGCTCCATCAGTTCGTCAGCTGAGATATTCAGCTCATCGCCAGATATGTTTTTAAGGATTATCATAATCTCATGGTCTAGCTCTTCGATATTTATATATACCCTTGATCCTTGAAGGGAGTATTTAAATATGTTGGATAATAGGTTTTCTATGACCCTCCATAGTAGTTTTCCATCTGCTTTAACATATAGTTTCTCCTCTGGATGAATAACTTTAAATTCTAGATTTCTTTCCTCAATTTTATTATTAAGCTCCCCTAACCCCTGAGTTATTAGGAACACAATATCTATTTTCTCGTAGTTTACCGGGATACTTCCACTAGAAGCCTTAGCAGCTTCAAACAAATCATCGGTCAGTACCTTTAGCCTGTGAGATTTTTGCTCAATTATATCCATATACTCTTCTTTCTTAAATATATCTTCTTCCTTTTTAAATAGGTCTACATAGGTGATTATAGATGTCAGGGGTGTTCTTATATCATGGGATACATTGGTTATTAGCTCTGTTTTTAATCTTTCACTTCTCAGTTCATTGTCTACTGCTTTGTTGAGTCCATCGGCTATACTATTTATATTAACGGCTAGTTTTGAAAACTCTCCCTTGCCTTGTACATCTATCGTGTGATGAATATCTCCATCTTTTATCTTCTCTACACCTTCTTTTATAGCCTTAAATTCCTTTACCTTCTTAAGGGCCAACCACGCCGCTATTCCTATGGTTATTGGAAACATAAAGAATGTTAGGGCTACTAAGATCGGATATCCTATTACTATTACGACAATCTTTACTCCTACACTTCCACTATCATATATATCCTTTAAAAATCTATACAGCTTATAGAATATTGTAAAGGTTAATGTATGCTTTATGATTGTTCTATTTTTAATATGTTTAAATAGAGATAGAACAAGTATCAGTCCTAGAGAACCAATTACCATGGTAACTGGAAATATGAATCGGTGAAGATCACCATAAAATAAAAAACTCATAATTTCAAACCATAGGGCTATTAATGAAATGCATATTGCTAAATTGAACTCATTATATAGCTTGTCAATAAAATTCATATGCACTTCTTTATCCTTACGCGATTTTCTACCTATAATTAATAGTAAATATATAAGCGATAGTATCAAACCAAGTAGGTAAACCCCTACCCTATATATATTGTTAGTGACAATCACTTTATTCTCTTTCCATTCTTTAATTCTTGGATTTAGAAATTCATCGGTAAAGGAAATGTAGATGGCACTATTTTGATTATCTATATCATAGGAGGTTTCACTAATTCTATAATAATATCTGCTATCCATGATTTCTTTTGGGTATATTTCTTGGTTAGACTCATCAAATATTATATATGATGGGTAGGATTTAAAATGCTCTTTATCTTTTTTAGAACTATTTGTATATGTATTAACGCCGTCACTAACGTAATACATAACACCTTTATATTCTTTAATCTTTTCTAAGGTCAAATTATATTCTCTTAGGTCTTGTTCTATTAGTTCATTCTTTATCTGTGCTATTTCTTCAGCATACATTTCTTTGAATTTTTCATAGTTTTTATCACTACTCAACTCTGGATCATAGCTTTCAGATCTATAGTTTTGAAATAGTTCTTCCACGCTTCTACTAATTTCATCCTCTGAAACGGTTCCACCACTTAAAATATATTCTTTACTCTTATATTCTTTCATTATTCTTGTTAAAGTTCTTATGATATCTCGACTTTCGAACATAAAGTCTTGACTCTTGTAGTAGCTACCTTCAAGGACAATCTCAGGGTTAACCTTCTCTTGTTCTATTATATTTGTAAACGTCGTTACTGCACTAGTAAAACAAAATATTGTAATCATAAAGACAATAACCTTTGTTACGATTGAATGGCTATAGCTTCTCGACTTTGTATCCAATTCCCCACACCACCTTTAAGTATTTTGGCTCTTTAGGATTTATTTCAATCTTCTCCCTTATTTTTCTTATATGAACTGCTACTGTGTTTTCTGGGTTAACGGGAATCTCTTTCCATACCCTTTCATATATCTCATCTATGGGATATACTCTTCCAGCATTTGAAGTCAGTAACTTTAATATTTTGTATTGCACTGGAGTAAGCTGAATCTCCTCCCCATCAACGGTTGTAATCTTTGTCTCGTCATTTATCTCAAGACCACCAGTTTTGTATACATTGCTTTTTGCTTCCATGCTTCCTAGGGTTGTGTATCTTCTTAGTTGAGATTTAACCCTTGCAATCAATTCCAGAGGATTGAAGGGCTTAGTAATGTAGTCATCGGCTCCCATGTTTAATCCCATTATTTTGTCAGTATCCTCAACCTTCGCCGAGAGCATTATAACTGGTATATTTTTATCTTCTCTTATCTTCATAGTAGCTCTTAATCCGTCCATTTTAGGCATCATTATATCCATTATAATGAGATGAATTTCATTTTCCTCTATTACTTCAAGAGCTTCTATTCCATTGGATGCTTTAATCACTTTGTATCCTTCGTTCTTTAGATAAATTCCTATAGCGTCTAATATTTCCTTATCATCATCACATACTAATATATTCATTTCCGCTCACCTCTTATATAAAAGTTTTTTTATTATATTATCTCACACCCTCTACTATTTATTATAAGCTAATGATAACAAGCATTTCTTAAGAAATTCCAAAGACAAATCTTAAGAATTTCTTAATGTTAATGGTAAGAGAGAAATAGAATAAAAAAGTAAGGCTCATCTTTAAAGATTGAATAAAATTTAAGGGTAAACCCGAGGCTATCATTTTTGCAAATAAAAAAACCATTCACTATCGAATGGTCTTGTATATAGGAAAAGTAACTGTTTCTATTTTCATAAATTAATTTGCATCTATATCTTTCATATCTTCACTTCGAACAAAAGTATGACATAACACACAGTGGTAACTATTTGTTGTTATTGTTAAATTATTACCCTCTGAATCCTTCTCAGATCTTTCACTTTGGGTCATTTTCATATCCGTCAAGGAGTTGCATTTAGGACAAAATTCTCGAATCATCTGATCCTCCTTCATAAAGTTTTATATGTACTTAATATTATAATTAATTTTTACTAAAAATTGCAAAATTTAATTCTGTTTAACTATAAAATTTTTTTCAACTGCCTCCTTAAATTTCTTACTCTATCTTTATCCCCTTTATTTCCAACGTACCTATTAACGCATTATAGAAAGATTCTCCATTATTATCTGGGTCAATCTCTATTTTTAATAACTTTCCGTCTTTATTAGTAATTTCAATAATATCTCCATCTATATCTTCATAGCGATGCTTAACATCGACAACATCGATTAAATTAAGTGCATTTGTTGATCCTTTCTTATGATATATAATACGTTCGTTTGTTAGTAGTGCAGCCTCTGTCCCATCTAAAGAAAGTGTACAGTCATAATAAGCTATAAGTTCCTCAGTATTATTTAAAATATTATGTTCTTTAATATATTCTAAGGCATATTCCTCTATCTCATTACTAAACAATACCCCACCCTCTGGCTGCCCTGCAATCCAAACAAAAAATAAAATTACTGCAAGAATTATTATTCCAAATATAGCACCACATCCAATAAGAAAAGGTCTACAACCATCACCTTTTTTATTGTTTTCAAGATCCATTTTTATCTCCCCTTTAATTTTATTATATAGAGTTTCAAGCAAGTCTTAATTTATTCATGTCAAAATATCCAATGTCTCTAGGGATTTTTAATGTGTATAAATTAAAGCTTTGACTGGAATCTCTATATTAATGTATAGCTTTTACTATCAGCTTTATTTATTATCTAAAAGCTCTACATAGTTCCTCACTCTTAGGACTATCTCTTCTCTTATTTCCTTATTATCTTCGACAGGCTTATACTTTGTATTGTAATAACCTATCATGTCAATCACTTTTACACCTAGCTCGTCAATAGACTTACGCATGGCTTCCATGGTATACCCCATGGATTCTTCGGTTTTTCCCTTACATACTCCTATTATAATAGCTTTCTTATCAGGAGAAAGTCGGCTACTCCATATTCCACCGGTATAATCATTTAACGAAAATGTTCTATCTAGCAGTGCTTTCATCTGTGCTGTTACATTGTAATTGTATGATGGTGAGGCTAATATGTATCCATCGGCTGATTTCATTTCATTAATGATCTCTCCTAAGCTATCTTCAATATTGCATACGCTCTCCTTTATACAATACTCACAGGCATTACAAGTCGAGATATTTTTGCTGTCTAAATAGTATTTTTTTACACTTATATTTTTCTCATTTAACCCTTCTATTACATAGTCAGTTAATAACTCAGTATTCTGGCCTTTTCTTGGACTGCCGATAATCGCTAGCCACTTTTTTTCCATGTCTATCACCCTTTGTCTTAGAATATTATACTTGCTCATGTTTTAAACCGACTAAAAAGAAATTAGACGAATTTTGTATAATTCCTTTGACTATTTTTGTCGATTATCTAAAATAATCTTAAGTCACTCTATATCCACATCCCCGATACTCAAGCAAAAAAGTATTTGCAAGCAATTAAGGCTTCCTCTTGGGAAGCCTTAATTTTATTGATATCATCTATCTTTTATATCATTTCATAATATAATATTCATCTATTTTCCATTCAGAATTTGGAACTTTATGAAGTTTTGATTTAACCTTAATATCTCTTTTCTCGCCCTTAACTTTTATTACGAACTCTGCCTTTCCATACCCATCCGACGTTGAAATGGAGCCACTTGGAAAAACGCCATATCCTTTAATTTCTCCAACTTCAAGGGCTACTTCTTGATCATTCTCGATTTGTGTAATCGTAGCTTTATATGCACCGCTGTTCTTCAAAATACCAAATATTCCACTAATCAAAATAGTTGTCATAATTACAAATATTACTACAATCACTACTATTATTTTTATTACTTTTTTATTATTTATTGGCTTAGTATTTTCATATTTTGCTTTGAATTCTTCTAGTGCTTCGTTATACTCACCTGACTCTTTTTCAAGCTTAACAACAATTGTTTTTGCCAGCATATCGCCTAGTCTCATTCCTTTTGAATTGAATATTATAATGAAAAATTCAATTGGCCAAATTACTATTGTAATATTCCTTAAAAACAGTCTCCACTTATCAGGCACTTCATCAGGGTTTTCTACACACCTTACTCCTAAGCTAAACGCTCTCTTGCCAATACTTCTTCCATTAAAAATATCCTTTAGTCCATAAATTAATGGTATACCTAGAAACAGAGGTATTCCGAAAATCCAACTAGCTTCATCGGAAGTAACGTCAAAAATACTAATTATTCCTATTATTCCTATCATAAATAGTACACACACTATAAGATGATCTAGAAGAAATGAAATTAATCTTTCACCAGTTGTACTTACTCTTTTGAATTGTAATTTCAAAACAAGTCCCCCACTTTCAATATTATGATAGTTTTAAAGTCTAAAGATATATGTATTTCATAAAAGACCAATAAAATTGGCACTATTTCTTTTGAGATAATTTTATACCGCTCCAGAGGATATGCTATCTTATCTATTGAAAAAGTGACTTAGCAGCTAGTTAATCGGAGACCTACACTCATAGGTATGCTCTATTATTAACCGCTATGTCACTTTTTTATATTTATTACCATATTATGATTTTTCTTCAAGCCATTTTGTCATAACGTCTAAGGCAAGACCAAAGTTTCCTACTTGACAGTGATTATGTCCTTGATCCTCTTTGGTAAATATACGTTCAGTAATTGATTTGGTATTTGTAAGGGCTGCGACTTGCTTATAGTGCATTTTTAGAGGAACAAAATGATCTTCTGCCCCTGTCAGTATAAGCACATCTTGCTTTACCATATCGGAATGTAGATTCTCCTCATTACATTCTAGTATAACCCAGCTAGCATCCATCGGTGTATCCTTCTTGGTCATATACATAAGGTTGTTTAGTGACCACTTTTCCTGAGCTCTCACTTTAGTTTTTAAATCTCCTAAATAGTTCATTAATCTTGGAAAACGGAAAAGAGATTTTGCAAAGGCCGCCACAGGAGCAGGAGGTATTTGCATGTAATCAAAGGCAATACTGGATGCTATAACCTTACTAATTCTCGGTTCAAATGCAGCTGCTCTAAAGCATAGCCAACCTCCCATAGAAATCCCTAGTAATGTTACATCATCCAGACCAAAATGATCAAGAACTGCTTTCACAGGTTTCTCCCATTCATGGGTAAATGGAATGTCGTATTTTTTTAATGCAGCTCCCTGTCCTGGCCCTTCAAACATGACTACTTCGTATCCTAGGTTAGAGAAATAACATGCCATAGAATAAAACTCTTCCATAAAGGAATCGAATCCACCATGAATGACAATAGTCCCCTTATTCTCATCTTTACTTGATGGTATTTTAATTGCTGGTAAGAAGGTTTCTCCATAGGGTACTGAGACTCTATTTATATTATCATCTACAACAACAGTATTATAGAAAAGATCAATAAATTTTTCATAAAGCTTTATTTTATCAGGATCATTTGGAAGAGTAAAAAATTCAGCGGCTCTATAGTAAAAGGCTGCATTCATCATTCTTTTTTCTTCAAGAGCTTTCTCTGCCTGTCTTATCATTTCTTCTTTCCAGTCATCGAGCTTCTTTATTCTTTTAGCAGCTTCCATCATATCTTCTAAACGCGTATAACCAAAGGAATGCCATCTGTTCAACTGGAAATCTATAATCTTAGTCTTGTGCATAGTATAATAACCTACTGGAAAGTTAAATTTTCTCATTTCTTTACACTCCCTTCATAGCTATTATGAGTTTTTACTTTCTTTTTAGACCACCTTCAAGAAACTTAAAAAAGTAATCGTATCCTTCCTCATATTGGTCCATCTCCATGTTGTTTAATATTTCTACAGTATGAGTAAATAGATAGTTGATTATATTCTTTATAAATTCTTCAGGTAGGTCTTCGCGAAATTCTCCTCTTTTTATTGCATCTCCTACTAAATATTCAAAATACTCATTGTCTTGAAAATTGTATTTCTTTAATGCAGTTTCATAAATATCTGTTCCGCGTTCTCTAATAAACCTTTCAGAGAATTTGTAGAAGCTTTGGTTCTCTCTAGCAAACTCCATTCCGCTCTTTGTTAATAATCTTAGCAGCGAAAAGAAGTCATTGTTTTTATAGTCTTCTGCTTTAATCTCTCTTGTGAAATGATTTTTCTTTTTTTCAATAAGAATTCCTATTAAATATAGATATAAGTCTTCTTTATTTTCAAAATGATAATAGAAGGTACCCTTACTCATTCCTGCATCCCTTAAAATATCATTAATGGATGCCTTTACATATCCTCTATTACTAAATTGCTCTAAAGCTACTTCTATCAGTTCTTGTTTTCCTTTAAAGTTCTTTTCCTTACTTATACTCAATGTTTGTTACCTCCATTTAAGTGTGCTCTATATAAAGAAATACAATTTTCTTTTAGACTTATAGGTCTAGACCTCAAAGTCTAGACTTGTAAGTCTATTATATTCCTATTTGTTCTCTATGTCAAGTCTATGGGTATATTTGGAAAATATTTATATAGTTAAATTCAATGACTACAACACATATCTTATAAGATATTCTATCTTTATTTTCCACTGAATATACATAGATTGGAGGCGATGGATATGGGTAAAATCTTGATCGTTACAAGCTACAGAAGGATATTGGCTATATTAATACTGCTAATACTTGTCGGTATATTAACATATTTGCTTTTAATGCATATTGGTTTCTGGAACGCCATACAGGTATCTGAATTTCTAGGAAATGAAGAGACTGAGGAATTAGCTAAGGAGAATAGTCGACTAAGGGATATGCTTAAGGGTATATTGCCAAAGGACCAAAGGGTATTATATGAAAATCCATACAGACTTTATAGAGACCAAACTGTTACAGTTGAGTCAACTTCTTTGAAGAAAGTAATCGAAAGTGGAAAGGATATACCCTTTAAAGTTTCGTATAAGATTCCAGAATACCTGCGTCCTATTTATGATCCAATGTGGGCAGCAGCCTACTATCGTGGATGGGTTGATCTAGAGTATAAGGTAAAAGAAGCTCAGCATCGTCTATTTGTTTTTCCATTAGGCTTAAGCAGTAGATACGATTTTACTGGAAGTCTAGGTTTTGATGGCAGCCCTAGTGTCGATGTCCACAGAAATATCAATTTTCTCATTTATCATTTTGATGTAGAAGAAGTGAAACAATTGGGAAATCAGATCGCCATTGTAGGAAGGCCTAAACGAAGAGGTGTGGAGGTTATCGCTGTTAACAAGGATGATTTATTTCCTAAAGGTGAAGGAAAGGGAAGCTTCCTTATTCAGCTTTCTACTACTGGAGGATATGAGGTTGATTTCATTTATGAAAAGCATGTTATGAAGTATGAGGATTTAATGAAACATATTCAAGAACATACTGTTAAAGCAAGTCCAACAGCTACATCTCTAAAAGAAGAGCTTACTTTAGAGGAACTGAAAAATGAAAATAAGGTCTTAAGAGAGGAATTATCTAAATACATCCCAATAGAAGATAAAGAAATAATCACAGAGAAGAAATGTCGACCATGGCCTGGTTTTTATAAGGTTGGAAAGACCTTCAGTATAGACTCTGCATGTGAAAATAGTGCAGAGATACAATATAAGATACTTTATCAGAACAAGAAATATAGAAGGCCCATATATCATCCTGCATGGAAAGAGAATGTTCAAAAAGGATGGTCATATATTCCTGATAAGATATGTGAAAACCTACATACATTGTTTAGTATTCCAAGAGACCCTCATAAGCAATCTGACTTACTTGGCAAGCTAGGCTTTTTTGAAAAATATTCTCCTATTCATAAGAACGAAGTAGGTTTTCTGATTTATAATTTTGAAGTCGATAAAGTGATCAAGTATAATAATCAAATTATCTTTATGGGTGTACCATCAAGGACAGGCGCTGAGATTATATCCATTGATGACAGTTCTATATTAAATATAAAAAACTATCTTGTGCAGTTGTCTACGCCTAATTGTATAGAGATTGATTATGATATTTTAACAGCTGAGTAAATTGCTCTATAATATATATTTTCTTATAAAATAGGAGGTGTCTCATAAGAAACCCTTATGAGACATCTCCATTCTATTTATATCCCTTTTATACTTGTACCTCTGGAGGTATACAAATCTTTACTCCAGGTACAAAATCACATGGTGTAAGCTTAGGATTGTAGGTCAGTAAATCCCCTACACCTACAACGAAGTTTTCGGCAATTGATGTCAGTGTATCTCCTTCTTCTATTACATAGGTTTTCCCTGTGTTGCAGTTGTCATAGGCATCCTTTAATGGAATACATATGGTTTGACCTGGAGTTAGAATATCATTATAGTTTTTGTTGGCTTTCTTAAACTCTTCGTATGAAAAATTATACTTAGTTGCTATTTTCCAATAGTAATCTCCTACTTGTACTTCGTAGGTAAATCCTTCCGGGCATCGTATTTCCTTTTCTGGTATACAAATGATTTGACCTATAAATAACCTATATGGGTCTATCATTGGATTTGCTATCAATATATCCCTTACAGTTGTATTGTACTTTTCTGCTAATGCATATAGGGTATCACCGGGCTGGATATAATAATATTGTCCATTCTTACATTGGACAGGTATACAAATAACATCTCCCACGGCTAAATTTAAAGGATCTACCATTGGGTTCAGATCATAGAGCAGTTCAATGTCAATGCTTAATTTTCGGGCGATTTCATAAAAACTGTCTCCCGGTCTAATCATATATGGAATTGATCCTCCTGGACACCTTCTATATAGTGGATCGTACATAAGTTATTCACCTCGATATTTTTTATGTTTCATTTCATAATATTCAGCTTATCTATGAATTGTTAAAAATCACCGTCGAAAATGTTAATTTTTTTCTCTGTTTTTTTAATTAATATATTTATGTGCAATTTAGGAAATAACTAATATAAGAGCAAAGATAGTATATTTCAGAATAGGGGTGTAAAAAGTGAAAAAGATTAAAATGCCAACTGCTTATGCTATTTTATTTGCAATAATTATAGCTGTTGCAATATTAACCTGGATTGTACCTGCTGGAGAATATGATTATGTTGATCCAGATGCTTCAAAAAAAGAACCAATCCCTGGTACATATCATACTGTTGAGCAAAATCCCCAGGGACCAAAGGAAGTTGTTTTAGCACCTGTAACTGGCTTTTATGATGCTGTAGATGTTGCATTATTTATTATAGTAATTGGTGGATTTTTGGGTGTTATCATGAAAACCGGAGCCATTGATGCGGGAATAGCTGGGACAACTCAAAAGCTAAAGGGTCGAGAAAACGTGATGATTCCGATTCTAATGATTTTATTTGGACTTGGAGGAACGAGCTTTGGTATGGCTGAGGAAACGATAGCATTCTATCCTTTAATACTACCGGTCTTTATTGCAGCCGGATACGATGCTATAACGGCTACTGCTGTTGTGCTTTTAGGGGCGGGAGTAGGAGTTTTAGGCTCCACTGTAAATCCATTTGCTACAGGTATAGCCTCTGGTTTTGCTGGGATTTCACTGGGTGAAGGTATTTTTTTAAGAGTGATAATACTAGTTGTTGGTGAAATAGCAGCTATTCTATATGTTATGAGATATGCTAATAAGGTTAAAAAAGATCCTTCAAAATCATTAGTATATGATATGAGGGAAGAAAATAAGAAACATTTTCTAGCTGAAAGTAGTGAAGGTGACTTTCCAGAATTAACAGGTAAAAGAAAGAGTATTCTATTCCTATTTGGATTAACCTTCATAATAATGGTAATTGGAGTTATCCCCTTTGAGGATATTGGAATTACTTTTATCCCAACTTTAGGATGGTGGTTTGGAGAATTAACTGCCCTATTCTTAGTTTCAGCAGTTTTAATAGGAATAGTTGCTAGAATGAATGAAGAGGAGTTAGTATCCTCCTTCGTTACAGGAGCACGTGATCTACTGGGAGTAGCCTTGATAGTAGGTATATCTCGCGGTATAACCGTAGTAATGAATGCGGGTAAAATCACCGATACGGTTTTAAACCTAGGCGAAAGTACCCTTTCTGCAACGGGATCTATAGCCTTTGCTATATTGACATACATCTTCTATATACCTTTGTCTTTTTTAATTCCTTCGACATCTGGTCTGGCAACACTTTCAATGCCAATTATGGCACCACTAGGGGATTTTGCTGGAGTGGCGAGGAATATAGTTATAACTGCTTATCAATCTGCTTCAGGTATAGTTAATTTAATAACACCTACTAGCGCCGTTGTTATGGGTGGCTTAGCTATAGCAAGAGTATCCTACGATAAATGGTTAAGATTTGTATGGAAATTTCTATTGATGTTAATGGTGATAATTATTGCCGCATTAAGTCTTGGAGTTATAATGAGTTAGAGACTTTCCTTGTTAATTTTATAAGATACACAAAGAAAGAAGTGGGTTGGGTTTAATTCAATCCACTTCTTTCTTTGTGTGTCCATCTCTTGCTTTTTCTTTAATCCCTTTGTCGATCCATGTCTAACATATTAAAAATATAAACGATATATATCCTTTGACTAGTTTTGTCGATAATTTTAATTTTTTATTACTTTCTTTCAGTCATCTGTCCTGTCATAAATTTATGTTGTATAATTAAATATAATGTCATTATTTATCAAATATCGTCTGATATAATCCTACTATAAGTGCGCATATATTAAACTAGAACATTCTTAAGAAGGAGTTAACTTTATGACCATAAGTCCAAGAAAAAAAGCCTTTCTAAAAAGACGTTTTTATAGGCGTTTATTTGCATTGACGGTACTAATCTCTATTATTGTTTTAACTACATTTATTTTTATGAAGTCTTCACGAAATTATATTTTTACTATTTGCATAGATGCAGGCCATGGTGGCTATGACCCCGGTGCCATGAACCAAACCCTTAAGGTTAATGAAAAAGACCTAGTGCTAGATGTTTCTCTAAAATTGGGTGAGATTTTAGAGAAACAGGATGTAAAGGTCATATATACTCGAGAAAAAGATAAGATACCTTGGACAACTCAAAGAGAATCATTACAAGGACGGTCTGAAATCTCCAACAAATCAAATGCCGATATTTTTATATCAATCCATGTTAACAATTTTCCTAAATCCAGTAAGGTTAATGGTACAGAAATCTGGTGTAGATTTAAGGATACTGAGGATGCAATTCTTGCTACTGAGATCAACAGTAGGCTTTCAGCTATGAACTATACAAGGGATAGAGGTCTTAGATATGAAAGCGATAAGAAACTTTTTGTTTTAAGAAATACGAATGCTACATCGGTATTAGTTGAATTAGGCTATATCAGCAATCCTCAAGACTTAGAATTTCTTATGTCCGAAGAGAACAGGCTTAAGTGCGCAGAGGCCATTGCTGAGGCTATTATGAGTTACTATTCACAAAGAGATAGCTAAATTTATATAACAAGGGACCTGACATATCAAACACGTCAGGTCCCTTGTTATATTTTTATATCTTTAATTTTTATCATCAAGGTCTATATAAGATAGATTTAAACTATTTCCTCTTTATCTAAAGAATATAGATACTCGTCATTGAAGAAGGCATGTTCCTCTGGTAATCCACTTATAACTCCGACTTTCTTTAGTCCAATCTTTTGTAATACTCTGTTTGATGCTATATTTTCAGGATGAACGGCAGCAATTATATTGTCTAGTTCAAGTTCTTCAAAGGCATATTTTAGCATTGCTTTCGCTGCTTCCGTTGCATATCCTTTGCCCCAGTGATCCTTTCCAATAGAATAAAAAACCTCATTCTTACTTCTATCATACGCAATCCCACCAATACCACAGAATCCGATTATTTCTCCACTTTGCTTTATTGTCATAGCAAAAAAGTGACGGAAATTATGATGGTTCATATCATATAACCATAAAACCATCTTAATAAATTCCTCTGCACTTTCAACACCACTCCATGGTTCATCTGGAGTATATAGATACATTTCTTTATCCTTCATGATATTAAAAATTGAATCCCTGTCATCTAGTGTAAATGGCCTCATTGTTAATCTCTCAGTATCGATTCTTATGGTTTTGTCAAACATAATTGTGTCTCCTTCTTTTTAGTAATATGTATTGCATATCAATTATACCATAATTAACCATAAATCGATAATTTCTGTAATTGATTACTCAAGAATAAACTTAAGTGCCTTTCTCAATTTGTCATCAAAATCCTTAGGTGCACAGTGGCCTACTCCTTTATTGATATAGTATTCATAGGGAAGACCTACTTCATCAAAGGTCTTAATCATTTCTTCCTCGCTCTCCATTGGCAGCACAAGCTCGCCTTCCATAAACACTCCCTTTATCCCTCTTTGGGCAGCAAGCCTTACATTCTTCTTCGTAAAAGCTTCCGGCTTTATTTCTGGGCATAATGCAATGAATCCTTTTATCGGAAAGATATGGGACATAGTAAAGTCAACAGAGGTAATAGCTCCTCCAGAAAATCCTCCAATTAATATTGAGCTTTCATCTATTAGATATTTCTTAGCTATAGAGTCATAGCAGTCTTTTATGTCTCGTCTAGCAGTTTCCGTATCATCAAGCCATCCATGTCCGTTATGACACACTACCTGTGAAGACTGAATATATGCAAATATAAAGTTATTTTCTATAAATACATCGGGTTTCCAATATCCGCTTAGTTCTTGCATATTGGATATGCCATCTCCATGTAAGGCTATAAATAATGGATACTTCTTCTCTGAGTTATAGTTTGCTGGAAGATGTACAACATATTTAGCCTTTGTATTGGCTTTAAGCTTATCAAGCATTTTATCATTCTTTGCTTTTAATTCTTCGTATCCACTTTTCTTCTTTAAAGGCTCAAAACGCTTGAAGTGTATAGGAAATGCATAGCCTTCATTAACGATCTGTTTGATTTCTTCAAAGCATTCATCATACCTTTTACACATGGTGTATAAAACTGTTTTTACCCATATAATCGTAAAATAATTATCCTTAATCTCATTCTTAGGTAAAACCTTTAATGCTTCTTCAAGTAATTCCAATGATTCTTCATATTTCTTTTCTTCATATAAAGCATCAATAGCTCTATCCACGTCAATAAATTTATTATATTTCATTATCCATCCCCCTAAATTTTCTTATTTTATCTGTAAGGTAATTTGAGTATAACAAACAAAGACTGACACCATTATGTCAGTCTTTCTAATATTTTTTTATTACACAGAGGTTACCCATGCTATGCTACCTAATAATTCATCGATAATCTCATTTAGAATATCATCTTTGAAGGTTTTTAAAACTAAATCACTTTGTTTCAAAAATCTAGGTATTTTATTCGATACACTTTCTTTACAAGGTCTAAATTTTTCTAGAACTTCATCCTCTAAATCTTCAAAACTATATACTTTAAATCTCTCTATATCATATCTTTGAGCGGCTTCTTCAAATATAGCCAAAACGATCTCTTCGTAGTTAACATCCTTCTGAAGTCCAAGTAGCTCTGCAAGCCTTGGGATTATATATTCAAATAACATTCTTTTAAATGGCATATCTGGAGTTCCTAATATTTTGCCCATTCTAAGGACTGTGTCTTCATCTAGATTCATAAAGTAATCTAGAAAATAACTTTCATTTCCCTTTGGCCTTACGTAATATTTTCTGCCCTTTAATTTATGAAATGTCTTAATGGTATCAAAATATCCAAGCTCCATATTTCTTCTAATCTTTGACTGTGAAAAATCAAGCATTCTTCCCAGTTCTTCAGATGGTTTTATATAAGTAATATTTAGATTATCCTCTACTGCCTTAAATATAGGTTCATATTTATCTAGTTTTACTACAATTAAATCCTTGTAACCCTTTGATGAAAGCAAGTTAATTGGAAGTTTATTATAGTACCCTCCATCTATAAACAGCTTTCCATCTAGCCTTTCCTGCTTGAAAACGAGCATTCTGGAACTAGCAAGTAAATAGTTTATGAGCTTGCCTTCTTCTATATCTTCAATAAATAATTCTAAGGGCTTCATATCTGTAAGACATATTGTTGTTATACCAAAATCCATATCGGATTTTCGGATTTTTTCCTCATCAATATTTACCTTTAAAAGCTCCTTCAAAGGTGTTATGTCGATCCCCATATCATTCCACAGCTTGCTTAGTCCTTTTACTAAATAATTTATCTCATCATATTTTATATCAAGTTTCATTAATTTTTCTGCCATCTCGTCCTCGACATTAACCACCTGTGATGGAGATAGGTTATACCATAAATCATAGGTCTTTTCAAAGTCATCCTGTATAATCATCGCACCATTTAGTGCTCCTACAGAGGTTCCAGAAATCCCTTTAATTTCTACGCCTATTTCCCTCAGAGCCTTCCAAGATCCTATTTGAAATGCTCCTCTAGCTCCTCCGCCTTCCAAAACTAAGCCGTACATAATATTACCCCCTTTTCTATCTTTTATTGTTTAACATTTTTTCAAATATATATAATCCGTTATTAATTTCTAGTCATAGGCCTTTTTAAGCATTATAGGTGTTAGTATTGTTGAAAGAATCACAAGTAGTATAATCGAAGTGAAGATATCATCTTTTATAAATTCCGTCTTCATTCCTAGATTGGCAACTATCAAGGCTACTTCTGCCCTTGGAACCATACTTATACCAATTTGCAGTGACTCCTTTTTTGTAAAGCCTGATAACTTAGCACCAATACCTGAACCTAAGATCTTACTGATTATTCCAATAGCAGCTATGGTAATTGCAATTCCCAGGTTTCCAAATACTTTTTGAAGCTGTACACCTAACCCTATGTTTACGAAGAATATAGGTATGAAAAATCCATATCCGAATCTAGATACTTCCTTAGTTATTCGACCCTTCAATTGAGTAGTGGATATAACAACACCTATGAAGTATGATCCGATAATAGCAGCCATACCGAATTCACTGGCAAAACTAGCAAATAGTAATGCTAAGATTAGCGATACACTGAGCAGATATATAGGTTTTATTTTTCTAATTATCTTTCTATTCTTTAATATAAACTTAGAGAGCATTCCTCCAACAATAGATAATATAAGGAAAAATGCAAGTATTTTTAATATAAGCATTGTTACACTAGTGTGTCCCTTACCAAAGACTCCAAGAACTATAGTTAGAATAATAATCCCCACTATATCATCAATTATTGCTGCTCCTAGAATACTTACTCCTTGTTTAGTTTTTAATTTTCCCATCTCCGTTAGGGTTTGGACAGTAATACCCATACTAGTTGCAGTTAAGATTACTCCTACAAAAATGGCTTCTGAAATTTCGACGTTATCCTTTATTAAATAGATACCTAGCATCCCCAATGCAAAGGGAGCTATAATTCCACCTACTGCGATGGAAGAAGATTTCTCAAAGGATTCCTTTAATTCGTTATAGTCAGTTTCAAGTCCCGCTAGGAACATTAAAAGAATTACACCGATTTCAGCTAGGTTACTTATAAAACTGCTGTGGCTTACAAGACCAAATATTGAAGGCCCAACTAAAACTCCCGCTAAGATCTGTCCTAAAATTCTCGGTTGACCGTACCTTCTACATATAAGTGTTCCTGCACCTGCTGCAATCAAAATTATTACTAAATCCACTAGAAATTTCATGTCTGAATGCATTTTAGATATCCTCCATTTTTATTTAGTTAGCTAATAACTAACTATTTATTTTTTCAAACCTATTTTCTCTTAATTGCATTTAACCCCTTGTTTAATAAAACTGACAATCTTTCAACCTCATCCTCTTCTAAGATCTTTTCAAGATCATTAGCAAATTCTCGATACACACTTAACTGTACCTCTACTAAGGCCTTGCCTAAGTCAGTTAATTCTACATAAAATACCCTTTTATCCTCATCGGATTGTACCTTTCTTACAAATCCTTGCTTGATCAATTTGTTCACCATTGTAGTGACAGAAGGTTTGGCATACTCTAATTCTGCAGCAATTTCTCCTAATGTCGGTTTTCCTTTTTTATTGATAACCTCTAGGTAATCCAAATGATTAATACTGATTTTGGATAGATCCTCTATATTAAACTGTGCCATAGCCTTTTTTGTTAACTCATCATCTAGATAGTAATATATATCTTCAAATATTTTTTTTAGCACTGTTATCCACCTCTTTTTAATTAGTTTCAAACTAACTAATTTCATTTTAGTTTAATTGCTTAATATTGTCAACGGAAATTTCAAAAGATTTATAGATAAATTTCTAGAAAAACTTGACAAAATCACAAAATGGAAATATAATAAATTTGTAATCATTACAATTTTATATTCATTACAGATAATTTGTGATAATCTTTAGGTAAATAGTCTTACTTAGTTAAGCAAGATTCCACCCCTTTTATATTAGTCTTATCGATTTCCAGCACTGTATATAAGGGTATGATTATTAATATAACAATTTTTGCATGTATAAGGATATAGAAAATTTATAACCAGAAAGGAGGGAATTACTTATGTCATCTAATTTTTACACAAACTCTTATTTAGAAAATCACGATAGGTTAGAAGCAGAAAGAAATGAAGCAAAGCAAAAAATCAACGAGATTCAAACTCTTTTGCCTGCAATGTTAGAAGAGTTGAAGCAAGTGGTATATAGATTAGATAGTATTGAAAAAGCTATGAGTAAATAATATCTTTTAGGCTAACGGCAAACCTAAATTTTCAAACAGCCTGTAATCTTCTATAACTAGGGGACTGGTACATAGATACACTTAAAAGAGTGTTTCTATTTACCAATCCCCTGTTTAATCTTAGATTTTAGTTTATCCATTTCTCTGATTTTTTTCATCTTTTTCAATAAAATAAGAACCAAAGGTGGTACATCTATCTAAGCATAAACTGCTACAAAAATCCTGAGGAAGTAGAACTTCGATAAATAGAATCTATTTGCTAGGGATTCCAAATCTATATCACTCTCTAAACTATCCTCTTTATGGTTAATAGTATCTTCAATAACATCTACATATTTCATTTTATCCCTCTCCCCTCTTTCAATAATTATATCAAATACACCAAAAAACTTTTTCTTTCATATAGTAAACCAAAAAGGAGTCTGTGACACTATGTCCAGTAAAAGATTTAGAAGGAAGCGTCTATCAATTATAACTTGGAACATTTATTTTGGAGCAGATCTCAATCCACTCATTAATACAACTCCAGAAGAAGTTCCTGAGGCTGTAACTGAAGTATTTAATCAATTTAAGCAAACAAACTTTCCAGCAAGGGCCAAGTCTATTGCAAAGCAGATATGTAAGGCAAGGCCCGATATTATTTGTCTTCAGGAGGTAGCCGTATGGACAGTTCAATCGCCAACAAGTTTAGATGTAATTGATTTTTTAGATATTCTTCTTGGAGATTTAAAGAAACTAGGCTTAGACTACAATATAGTAGCTATAAATAGAAATTTTAAAAGTAGACTTCCAAGCAGTACAGATGACATGATTGGAATATTGGATCGTGATGTTATCCTTACAAGTTCAAAATCTCCATTGAAATTTTCTAATATTCAAGAAAGTAACTTTGAGACAAACTTAGTTGTTCCAGTTGGAGGTCAGCCTTTTACAGTTTTAAGGGGTTGGTCTTCTGTTGATATATGTCTATATAACCAAAAGTTTAGGTTAGTCAATACTCATTTAGAGGCAAACTCAACTGAGATTCGTTTTGCTCAAGCAAATGAGTTGTTAAATGGTCCTGGAGTTACAGATCTACCTCTTCTTTTTATAGGAGATTTCAACTCCGATGCAGAGTCTGATGAATCACCAACCTATGACCTGCTAATTGAATCTGGTTTCACCGATGCCTGGGATATCGAAGGTAGAGGTCCTGGTTTTACATCTGCTCAAGCTAGAAATTTACTTAATCCAATCTCTACTCTAAGTGAAAGAATCGATCTTATTCTCTTTAGAGATAGCTTTGATGTTAAAAGGATTAATAGGGTTGGTGATAGGCAAAGAGATCGAACCCCTTGTGGACTTTGGCCATCAGATCATGCTGGAGTTGTTGCTAAGCTCAAATTTCATCATTGCTCACATTTTTTAGAGTCTAGTTCCATGGTAGAAACAGAATAATAAAATCCTATAAATTATATGAATAGTTATCTCATCACGATTGGTGATTTCTACTATGATTCCCTATATGATATATTTTTTATGTTACTTATTGAACATGAGATAATCTATTTGAAAAAAAGAGCTGGATTCTAACTATCAGCTCTTTTTAAGGTTAAACTACAATTCTATATCCCAACGCTCTTCGATTAAATGTTTTCCCCAAAGATCATGTTCACGTGTTTCAGTTAATTCAAATCCATAATATTTATAGAGATGACGAGCAGCTTTCAGATTGTTAAGAGTCCAGAGAAAGACCCTCCTGTAGTTCTTTTCTTTGCAAAACTCCATAGCTGTTTTCATCAATCTCTTTCCTAGTCCTCTACCACGTATATCTGGGTCAATAAGGAACCAATGAAGTTCTGCTATAGAATTTTCTATTTTCACAACGGCTATGGTACCTATTATCTTCCCATCTAATTCTGCAACCCATATATCTTCTCTCTCCTTGTCATGGGATTTAACAAAATCATATATACCATTAGTAATGTAAACCCTGAATGTATCATCAAATTCATATTCAGAACTATACAGTTCTAAATGTCTTTCAATAATATGTTCAATATCCTCCGATTTAAAAGTTCTAATATTAATAGGCGAAATATCTGAGGTTAGAGATTCTTCTATATATTTCATTGAATTAACCAGTTTTTCCTGTTCTTTTTTGTTTAGATGCCCTATTAGCTGTTGGATTTGACTGTTGGATTTTTCCACAATCTTAGAAAGAGTTTCTTTTCCCCTCTCTGTTAAGTAGAGCAAGTATGCTCGACCATCGGCTCTAGATTTTTCTTTGTAAAGAAGCTCATTGGACTCAAATTTCTTTAATATTCTACTCAAATGTCCCGGATCAACGTCTAGCTTATCAGTTAAAATATTTGCGGTGCAATCCTTGATATTTCTAATTTCAAAAAGAACACGGGCTTCCATAAGAGTAAATGGACTATCGAGTATATGTTTATCGATCAATCCTAATATTTTTGTGTAAAAACGGTTAAAGCTTCTTATCTCTAAAATTATCGATTCGTTTTTCATTAAAATCCCCTCTTTAAATTATCAGAATTTTATATTAATTATATAGAATTTATTTGACTGAGTCAACTATTTTTTTCTGTTACAATTCCAAAAGATCCTATTTCAGAATAAAAAATATATAACTTGACTTAAATAGTCATTTAAATTGTTTTAATATATTATCTTCAAAAAAAAATCTACAGTTATTGATAATTTCACAATAACCGTAGATTTTATAGTTTGCTTCCTTTTCATTATAAACAAACACCTTAAATGTTTTTCTTCTATTGATCTACTCTTACCTTGCTAGCAACATATAAATTCACCAATGAAAGAGATGCTGCTAAAAAGAATATGTATTGTGGACCCCATAGGCTCCAAACGATTCCTCCTAAGTAAGCACATATAATTGAAACCGTATGATCTAAACTAAGTCCCAAGGATAGTGTAGGCATAATATCAGAAGTATCCACAGCAATAGAACGTAGGTAGATAGTTCTTATCATACCCATTTGAGTAGACATCCTATCAACTATAAACAGCATATAGGCTAGTAATACAGGAACGCCTATGACAGGTAATCTTCCAGAAGCAAACCCTGCACTTAAAAGTCCATATACCAAATATACAAAGATAAAGGATAAGGCATCGGCGTAGAGTAGCTTCTTAATACCAAATCTATCAATCCATCTACCTAGAGCAGGAATAAAGAATATACCTATGAAGGCACCAATTATCCCTAGAATTGCTAAGGTATCAGCTTTCTTGTTTAATATATCTATAAGCACCCAAGGTCCATATACGATCATAATCTGCTTTTGTACACCCCACATAACTACCAGGGTATAATAGTACTTGTATTCTTTCCTAAAAACAAAATTCAATTTCTTATTGCTTTTTATTGGCTGTTCAATTAATCTTCCTATGAGTAAAAGTAAAATAAGAACTATTGTTAATGATAAAGCCGATATAATGAATATCCACTTTACCTTGCTTGTAAAGTCAAATAATCCCGTCCTAAACCCAATAAAAACCAGTATTCCAGCTATCATGGTAAAGGCCGTTGCTACGCCTTTATATTGACCCATTCTCTTACCGATATTCTCATCCTTAATCAGAGAAATACCTATGCTATCCTTTAGCGGCATAAACAAGTGCATACCACAGGAATTGATGAAAATGAAAACCAGCATAATTGTAAATGGAGGTGTAATAAATCCTAGTACACCTATACCTATTATACTTAGCAATTGAGCTGTAATAGCGATACGAACATCCGAAAATGATGATAATGCTGCAATAATGAATATAACAAGTACACCTGGTAATTCCCTTGGAAACTCAATAAGCCCACGTTGATAAGCTGTAATTTGATAAGCATCTTTGAAATAATTAGACATTACACTATGACTAAATCCTAAACTAAGTGCGGTTAAGGCAATGATACAAAAATAAATCAATTGAACTTTACTTAATTTTTCAGTCCCTTTAAACATTCAACCATATCCCCTCTTTTTTTCATTCTACTTTTAATTCTTCATCTAAAACCTTGTTCAATATAACATTTGTCTCTTTTTCGTATTGAAGCAATCTCAGTATAAGTTCCGTTACTGTCATTTTCCGTTCTTTCGCCATCATTTTTAAAGCCTTTTTTTGTTTCTTTGAGATTCTGATTCTTGCATAATCATCCTTTGCTTCTGGTTTAAAGTTAATATTCTTAAGCTCTATAAGCTCATTTATATCCGCCATCATCTCACCTCTATTCCGTTTTTTGTTATAACAACATGTTATCACAAAATTATTTTTTTCTCAATATTATTTTTGCCAACTAGCATTCCCAATTATTTAAACTGAAAATATTCTAACTCTAGATTTACAAACTTTATAAACTGTAACAACCTATGCTTGTTTGGTTGTGAGTTCACATGTTACAATAAATGTAATATTATGAATAAGGTGATAATATGAGGAAAATAATTATATCCATAATATCTATCTGTACTATTTTGTTTACTTTTTCATTAGGTTTTATTTATGCCGAAACTCCCTCTAAAAGGCCTATAAAGTTGACTAAGGAAGAGCAGGAATGGATAGAGTCTAATAAAAACAGAGTTTTAAAGGTTGGTTTACATCCATATTCAGGAATGGATTTTTTTGATAATAACGGAGATGATGAGGGTTATTTAATTGATATAGTAAAATTATTTGAAAATAAAACCGGCTTAGATATAGAAATTGACAAAAGTAAGGCATGGTCAGAAGCATATCAGGGTGTGCTTAATGGGTCAATTGATATACTATTTGGAGCAAACCCTACTGAAGAAAGGCTGAAATACTTGACCTTTACCAAAAGTGTTTATGATAATAAGTATTCAGTTTTCACCTTAAAGGACAGTGATATCTACACAATAGGTGATTTAGATAAGAAAAAAATTGGTTTTATTAAAGATGATATGATTATTAAGCTTTTTAATGAGAATTATGAAAATATTGATTATGATATGAAAACATATCTTGATCAATACGATGCTATAGTAGGAATGATTAATGGTGATATAGATGGTTTTATTACTACCGGTGGAGTAATGTATGAATATTTATATCAATTTCCTCAAATAAAGCATATTGCAGATATTCAAAATGTTTACTCAGAAATGACATTTTCTACACGCAAGGAAGATAAAGCTTTAACCAATATTATGAACAAAATTATTATAAGTAATAGTGAGTATATCGATAAAGTGATTCATAGATCTAATGTAAAATATTTTCGCAAGGTATTATGTTTATCTGAGAAAGAACTTAAGTGGCTAGAAGAAGGACATGTTGTACGGATAGGAATCCCAACTGACTACTTACCTATTGATCATTTTACTAGTGAAAATACTTATACCGGAATTGCAGGAGAGATGTTTTCTGAAGTCGCTAATTTAGTTGGCATTGAAGTTGAGTGCATTCCGGATTCCTTTGATACACTTTATAAACAAGCATTAAGCAATGAAATCGATGTTCTTAATATGGCAAGAAGTGAAGAGAGGGAAGCAATTTTTTCCTTTACCAATGCCTTCAGCAAAGAAAGAGATAATATTTATGGTTTAAAGTCCTCACCTCAGGTTTATGATATATATGGTTTAGAAGGTTCAAAGGTCGCAGTTATAAAGGGATTTTGGCACGAAGATTATCTTAAAAAGAATTTAAAAGAATCAGAAATTATATATACAAAAGATATTAAAGAATCCTTGGCTTTAATAGATAATCATAAAGTAGATTATTTTATTGAGAATCCTTCTGTTGCCGAATACTATATAGAAGGATTAGGATATACTGATATTGTAAAAAAAGGTACTACCTCTGCTGATTCTTTTTTGTATTTTGGAATTAATAAAGAACATGAAGCCTTAGCAACAATCTTCAATAAGGCCTTAGTATTAGTTGATTATGAAAAGGCTAAATATAGGGGTATTGAAAAGGTTCCTACACTAAAAAATATCAAAAATATAAGACTGAGTATGTATTTAATCATAGCTATTGTTTTTTTAATAGTAGGATTTCTTGTCTTAGTTAAAATAGTCAGAGATTTAGCCAATCAAAAAGCTGAGACTAAAATACTTAGGGAACGAGAGCATTTAATGTATACTGATCCACTTACTAACATCAATAACAGGCTGTTTTTTAATTCACTTGAAGAAAAAATAGATCAATATCCATATCCACAGGCTTTTATTATGATGGATTTGAATAATTTAAAACTAACCAATGATACATACGGACATCAAGCAGGAGATGAGATTATTAAGTCATTTGCCAAAGTTCTTCAACAGTTTTCCAATGATAAATTATTGATACGTATGGGTGGCGATGAGTTTCTAATCTTCCTATATAATCACGATGAATTGAAAATCCAGAAATTAATTAAGCAAATTAAAGATATATGCAGTAGTACTGAAATTTCTGTTAATGAAAATACAAAAATAAAAGGCCCTCAGCCTTCGATAGGATATGCAATACGCTATGATGCCAGTATCTCTTCAGAAAAATTATTGTTTGAAGCCGATAAAGCTATGTATGTGGACAAAGCCAAGTATAAAAAAATCGTTTATGAGGATTTTATAAGTTGATAAGATAAAAAACTGATTGATAGTTCAATCAGTTTTTCTATATTTCTCCGAAATTTAT
Source organism: Wukongibacter baidiensis (assembly GCF_050888315.1). Lineage (NCBI taxonomy): Bacteria > Bacillati > Bacillota > Clostridia > Peptostreptococcales > Caminicellaceae > Wukongibacter > Wukongibacter baidiensis. The sequence goes on along the minus strand of NZ_CP138202.1, from coordinate 5,372,243 downwards.
TAAAGCTCTGAGTTGCCTGTCTTTAGTAGAGGCACGTAGCCTTCTTCATATGTTTAGCTGGATCGAATCCTTCATAAACAACCGCAGTAGTCATTCCTCCAAGGGGAAGTGTTTTATTATTACTAACATGATGTGGAATATGACAATGCATGGGCCAGAACCCTGGATTGTTTGCTTTAAACACTATATCCCATGTAGTTCCTGAGGATATTAATATAGTATTTTTAAGAAGCCTATTCTCTTTTGCTATAGTATTTCCATCGGATGCAACTATTGAAAATTGATGTCCATGCAAATGAATAGGATGATTTCTAAGTCCAATATTTCCAAATCTTATCTTTACATTATCCCCTTCTTTTATTCTTAGTGGACTTGTATAGGGGAAGCACCTTCCATTCATCATAAAGAAGTTCTCATCCATTGAGAAGGGGTTGGTATTATAAACTCCCTTTTCCAATGAAAAAGCCTTAATATCTACAGTATATGCACTTAGCATAATAAAGAAATCCCTTTGTATATCTTTTTCATTAGGGTCTAAAATGATGAATCCGCCTTCAAGTCCCATCAGATCCTGCATAATAGTATAGAAGTGCGAATGGTACATATGTGTTCCCGGAGGGTTAGTTATTTTAAATCTATAATCAAAATAACACCCAGGATCAATCTTAGGCGATGGTTCTACAGCTGGAACTCCATCCATATTATTTGGTATATCTAGTCCATGCCAATGAACACTGGTAGGTTGAGGCAGTCTATTATAGACTCTAATACAAACTTCCTCACCTGGATAAGTAAATATAGTGGGCCCAGGTGTACAGCCGTTATAGCCCCAGGCATTTATGAATATTCCTGGCAGGATTTCTCTTTTCACCGGCTCTGCTATGAGCTCAAAGTATCTAACATTATTTTTTACAATACTCGGTAAGATAGGAACATCAGGTGTGATTACCATATCAACCTCCAATATATATTAATATAGTAAAATATATGATTATGATATGAGGTTTATTCTGGATCGCAAGATATAAGTACATGTGAATTGAATGGAAAAGTGAAAAAGTCTTTCTCACTTAATGATATGATATAGACATGCTTTAGCTACTAACTACTAGTTTCGAGGCCATTCCATTAGATATTTAAAGCCTAATTGACGTAACCCAATTACCCAGTAGCTAGTAGCTAACTAATTTTTTAATACTATTCTCTATTACTTCTACGTAAAATCCTTGCCGCTTCTCTAAAGTCTCCATTGTCTATTTCTCTCATGATACCGTATGCTTGACTAGGAGTTGTTATATTTGGATCCATTTCACTAACAATATCTTTAATTGCGTGTTCAGTCATTGTTCCACTGATAGCTTGGGCATTTGCCTTAGCCTCTAGTGTATCCATAACTTCCCTTACTGCATCTTGCATTCTTGACATTCCCTGTCCTCCCATTTTTACTTAATATATAATCATCTACTATCATAGTTACCAAGAGTAATATTAGTATGTGGAAATATTTTAAACATTATTTAACCCAGATTATTCATGAAAAGTTTGAAAGGGTTCAAGTAGTTTTGAATTTTTCATGAATAATCTGGGTTTAACATGATAGTGACCCATATATTATAAAAATATCTTGAGATTATGGAAAAAGTCAATTTTTTCGTATAAGCTTTGATGACATGGAAACATTTATGATTAACTTACTTATTTCTAATGGCATCCCCTAATTTTCTTCCTAATTCCGTTGCTTTTTCCTTAGTTTCTTCATCATTTTCAAATCTATAAAATAGCTCGGGCGTTATTTTTGTTCCCTTGCCATACATCATAGCTGCTACACTCTGATCACAGGTTTCACCATATCCACAAGAAAGACATGGAACATTGCCATCTATTTTTATCGATCCTGCACATTCCATCTCTAACCATCCAAAATACCCACATAAATCTTTTTCAATGGCATCATTATTGATAATACCTCCAGCGATTGCTGCACCTATCTTTCCCTTTGTTAACATTACTTTATGTCTCACTGGATATAGTCGCTCAAGGAAGGTTTTAGTCAATGCATTTAATGTTCCAAAGGTTGGAAAACCACTAAACACCAATGCTTCTGCCTCTAGAATTTTATCCAATAGTTGGTTCATATCGTCTTTTTGAATACATCGATTATCCTTTGCACATTCTAAACATCCCATACAAGGCTTAATATCAAGTTCACTTAGACGAATCATCTCATACTCTGCTTCAGACGATCTCAATACATGCTCCATAGCTTTTTCAATTGTTCCAGACTTGATAGCTGTTCCACTAAACCCTAAAATCTTTGCCATTTTAATTCCTCCTGTTTTTAATTTTTAATCACATACTTATTCCGAGAATCAAACCCAAATTATCATTCTCTCTACTAATTATGCAATTTTTGTAAAAACCCTCTGACTATTATTGTCGTTTTTTATCTAGTTTTGTCTATTTCAGAGTTTTATCCCCTCTTCGCTTTAGTTATCTCATTCTTCATTATGCTTAGGTAATATTTAGCAAATTCAATTTTGTTCCATTTTTTCCTATTGTTCCTACAATCTAAATGTGGTAGAATTTCTATGAATCAGCCTAAAGAAATTATACAGTTCTATAAGTATGATTCAAAAACTTACGAAAGAAAAATATGTAAATTTAAGGAGACAGAACTTATGGAGAGTCAAAATCTATATGAAAGCATCACCGGTAATTTAGATTATAAAATTGAGGAATTAAGATTAAATCAAAATGTTGGGCTGGGAGTTTTAGGTGGATTTTTAGGATGTCTTATTGGAGCAATAATTTGGGCAGCTGTAACAGTTATAACAGATTTTCAAATCGGTTGGATGGCCGTAGGGGTTGGTTTTATAGTTGGAAAAAGTGTTGGTTATTGCGGTAAGGGAATAGATTCACATTTCGGAATAATCGGTGCAACATTCTCGCTTATAGGATGTTTATTAGGAAATCTATTGGCTACTTTCATTATTATTTCAAGAGTAGAAGGTATTGCACTTTTTGAATTATTAAATTATATAAATGTTCAAGTTATATTTGAAATATTTAAATTTACCTTCTCACCTATGGATTTAGTTTTTTATGCCCTAGCAGTATATGAAGGCTATAAATTTTCTATAAAGTCTGTTAACATCAATGACCTTGAGCAGCCTGTTAGCTCTGAACATCTAATATAATCTTACTTATTAAGTAGGAAATCCTTGTGGTTTTCTATTTTTCTAATTTCTTGAAATAACTACTCAATTCTGTTCTTATCTCGTAAATAATGCTATAATTAAAATATTACCTATTATAATTCAATAATGAGGAGGCTGTAATATGTCTGGTATTATAAAAGAGATTATGCTTTCTATATTAGGAATCATATTATTTGGTCTTGGAGTATATCTTTTGAATGGAAAAGGATTCTTGCTTGGAATAATTATACTCGTTGCTACACTTTTTTTAATTTTTTATATAAAGCTACATCGTTCTATGAGGATTGTACAAAAAAGAGCAAATACAACACCTAAAAAAGCAGCTAAAATATAAAAGCACTTGGCTTAGCCAAGTGCTTTCGCTATGTCTCAAAGTATATTTTATATCTTATTATTAAAGTTCATAAAATGCGTTTTTTTCAACAAAACATTCAACAAATTCCTTATCATGCATATTATATTATAAGATGCATTTTAGAGGTGATGTTATGATAATTTATGACGTCAAGCCTGGGGATAATCTATGGTCACTATCTCAAAGGTTTGGTGTACCCATGCAGTCAATTATTAGTACAAATGGAATAACTCAACCTAACAATTTAGTTATTGGAATGGATTTAGTTATTCCTGTAGATTCGTTTTTGTACATTGTAAGATCTGGGGATAGCTTATGGTCTATTGGTCAAAAATTTAATGTTGATTATAGAAATATTGCAAGCTTTAATAATTTAAAATATCCCTACTCACTATTTGTTGGACAGAAATTGCAAATACCAGTTAAAAACGTTAACTACACAGTAAGATATGGCGATAGTCTTTGGTCTATCTCTCAACGCTTCAATACAACAGCTTCCCAAATTATAGCCCTTAACGGCCTACAATATCCTTACCTAATATATCCTGGTCAAAATCTTGTTATATATGACAGTCAAAAACAAAAACCAGTTATTGAAACTCTAGGTTATTATAGACCTACTACAGAACAGGCTAATTTGTTCATGATTGATACCCTTGGACCATACCTTACTTACCTAGGAGTCTTTGATTTCCCAATAACTTCATCAGGTGAAATATTAGGTGAACTAGATCCAGATATGTTAAAGGCCGCTCGTGAAAAGGGAGTTATGGCCCTACCAGTCTTAACAAATTTGAGGTTTGGAAGTTTTAGTCCTGAACTTGCTAGAGATGTACTTTCAGATACTGCTAATCTTAATAATTTAATAAGTAATATAGTCGCTTTACTTGAAAAATATGATCTTGGTGGCATTATCATAGATTTTGAGAATTTATATCCAGCAGATAGAAATTTATTTACTAGATTTATTCGTCAACTCTCTCAAGCACTACGTGATAGAAATAAAATTCTTATCGTAAATCTTGCTCCAAAGTGGGGCGATTGGCCTGATCGAGACTGGGCGGGTTTCTTTGATTATAATGCCATAGGTGAATATATCGATATTGCCGCTATCATGACCTATGAATGGGGTTGGCGTGAGGGTCCTCCAAGACCAACTGCACCTATTGATTATGTAAAACGGTCCCTAGACTATGCTATTGCAAATGGTATTCCAGCAAATAAGATTCTTATGGGTATGACGCTTTACGGCTATGACTGGGAGCTTCCCAATACTCCTGAAAACGTAGCAACTACTGTTACACTACCTCATGTATGGGATCGTGGAATAAAGTATAATGCTAGAATACACTTTGACGATGAAGCAAAACAACCGTATATGAATTATATAGATTATAACAACAGTCAGCATCGAATATGGTTTGAAAATGCCCTTAGTCACTACTATAAATATGAATTGGTTAAGGAGTATGGTTTAAGAGGTACTTTCTATTGGCTTATTAATCAACCATTCCCTTCTACATGGTATATGATATCTAATTTATTTAAAGTAAGACACTTGTTATAGATAAGGCTTAGATGGTGAGGTGATAGTAATAAATGCCTAAGTCAAATCAGGAACTAGCGACGGAAATAACAGTGGCATGGATAAATGCCGTAGGTAATGGAATAGCTTCTGGTAAACTCCGCGGTGAATTGCTACAGTTAGATGATATCCAAAAAGCTTATCAAATTGCCTACGATTCAATTATTAATTGTAAGTATTACAACCTTAAAAACATTAATCCTAAAAATAATAATAGTCTTAAAAAGAATAATCCACAAAATGATAGTTCTAAAACTAGCAGTTCTAGGAAAGTCTATTAAGTTCCTACTATATTGTCTGACTCACAATTATTTTCATCATTGCTTATATAATTAGCACAATACAATCCTATCAATACTCCATTGTAGGTTTCTATTGTGCTATTTGTAATATTTGCTTCTTCTACCACCTTCATTCTACATAAGTACTTGCCTTTTTCAGGCCATAATTTCATGAACCTTTTTTTGCGCTAAGAATACTATATACGGAGGAAATTTTCATCTGTTCTTAATAGAAAAATACTTATAAAGGGAGGTTTCATTGGTGACTATTGCTGATATTATTAGAAGCCAATTTCAAGGGGTTGACGTTGAAGTCAATACATTAGGTGGATTCACATTCATTGGAACTGTGTCAGACGGTTCTGATAATTTAGTTGTTTTAAACAACGCCGGTGTACTTACTACTATAGAGGGGGAAGATATTGTAGCTTTTAGGCCTTTATAGTATTTATAAAATTAAGGTGGGGCGTCTCAGAATTGCGAATTTCTGAAACACCCCAGGGCTGAGCTCGTAAGAAATCTTTATGAGACAGCCCTTTTATCGTTTCATTTGTACTTTTAAAATTTTTAAAGCTTTACTTAGAATTTCTATGTATTTTACATAAAACATAATTTTATGCACCTTTTTTGCAGACAAGAATAGTATGTACCGAGATAAAAGGTGCCTGTATCTCAGAGAAAAAAATATATCAAAATCTTATGAAAGGAGATTTTATTTATGAGTATAGCTGATATTATCAGAAATCAGTTTCAAGGAGTTAATGTTGAAATTAATACACTAGGTGGATTCACATTCACCGGAACTGTTTCAGATGGTTCTGAAGAAGATGATCTAGTTGTTTTAAACAATGCTGGTGTGCTCACTACTATACAAGGAGAAGATATTGTAGCTTTTAGACCTTTATAATATAGTAACCAGGGGGATGCCTCTTAAAAGCATCTTTTAAGTTTAATCTATGGGTGTCACAGAGTAACTGAATTTTAGTTCTTGAAATTCATAATTCTGAGACACCCTTTTTTATATTCCACAATAATTCCCTTTTATAATGACATTGAATTATTCGGAGTTTAATTTAAAATTTCTACTTATTTTCATAAAAACATAATTTATTGCACCTTTTTTGCAGACAAGAATAGTATGTACCGAGATAAAAGGTGCCTGTATCTCAAAAGAAAAAATATATCAAAAATCTTATGAAGGGAGATCTTATTTATGTCTATCGCTGATATTATTAGAAATCAATTCCAAGGAGTTGATGTTGAAATCAATACATTGGGCGGATTTACATTTACAGGAACTGTATCAGACGGTTCTGATGATCTAGTTGTTTTAAACAATGGCGGTGTACTCACTACTATTCAAGGAGAAGATATTGTAGCTTTTAGACCTTTATAATCTGAATTTAGACTAAATATCTCATAATGATGAACTTCTGACTTATCTAAAATTAAGGCGGATTGGTATTTACATTAGTACTTACCAACCCGCCTTAATTTCTAAACATTATGCTTATACATATATAATTTTAATCAGCTATTCTTACTGCTCTTACAAAGTTGTAAACAATTCTTGAATCGCCCTGAGGACCTTTATATTGAGGATATTCCTCTTTATCTCCTGTTTTTGGGTCACTTCTTTGGGCTCCTGCACCGTGAACATCCATAAACTCATTATTCATATATCCGAGTGCCTCACCAAATGCAACGTATACAGCATTTATGCCTAATTCACGTCCCTCTAAATGGGTTGTACTAGTCCAGTAGAATGGATAGTTTTTCTCTCCATTGACATCTACAATAGATGTAGATTTAAACATTGAGTCGATAGCTGCGGAATTTGTTGTATCAAGAGATCTAGTATAGTCTACGATACTTTGAAGCTCCTTAGCATCCGGTAGTTTCCAATCATCATAACCTGCATATTCAAGATCTTCAGCCCACTCAAGTGCTTCTTCCCAATCCATTTTCCCATCTTCATCTTGGCCAGCTTCAAAGTGACCGCTGTCATACTTAAGCCACATAAGACCCGTTGAAAGGTCGGTAATGGTTCCGTCACCATTATTAACAAAGTCGTTCATACCGTAATTTGTGTTTCCACGTACATACATAACGTAGAATTTTTTGCTATTTATTCCATATCCTTTTATACGACCATCTGCGAAATTCACACCAAACATGGTTGTATTTCCATTCATTGTGGTACTTTCGTAGATGGTACTAGTTGCATACTGAGAATCAATAAAACGTTCACCTGTTACATCTCCATATTCAAATTCAAAGTAATCTGTGTCAATATAAGGTGTTGACGAATCTGCCGACTTCTCTGTAATACCATTAAACTGGATTAATGAATAAAGCTCTTTTATAGTTGGTAAACGCCAATCATCATAGCCTGCAAGTTCAAAATCCTTTATGTTCTCTACAGCTTCTTCCCATGTCATTTTTTCACCGGGATCTTGTTGCCACATTAGACCTGTAACATTGTCTGTGATTGTTCCATCGCCATTATCTGTGTAGTCTGGTGTGTTTCCTTCATAATTTCCATCTTGCCCATAGAAATCATCATCTTCATCTGGTTCACTAATCTCACTTCTATCGCTATAAAATTCTTCTTGACCTGTATCAACTATTGGATATCCGCTTTTACTTGCTGAATATCCTGCATCTTTTAATAACTTAGCTTCAATAGCTTTAGCCTCTTTAAAGGCAATTGAGCTAACTTGTTCGCGTGGTCCTTGAGAATTTCCTGTCCCTTGATTGTTCCCTGGTACTTGATTATTTCCTGGTCTTTGCTTCTTACCTGACTCTTTATTTTCTCCTGTTGGTCTCAGTATTTCTCCAAGTTTTTGTGCTTGACTTTGTGTAATTATACCAGCTTCTATAGCACCACGTATTGGATCCTGAGTTCCTTTGCTTTGACCTTTACTTCCTTTTACTGGCCTATTCTTCTCAAGGTAACTTTTTAATTCAGTTGCTTTAGCTTCAGTTAATACGCCTTCTTCTACAAGCTGCTTAAGTGCAGCTTCCATTTGTTCCTTCATCGTGTTCTGCGAGTTGCCCATCATATTGTTCTGACTATTGCCATATGTAGGCTTTGGCTCTACTTGATAAATCGTACCTTTATTATACTCTGCTGAAGCAAGATAACTACATCCTGAAAATACTATTACTGCAGCCATTAGCATTACAAGTATCTTTTTCATCATTTTATTTTTCATTTCATCTTCCCTCCAATATTCTTTGATTACTAATAGAATATCAAGAACTTGTGATGGACTTGTGTTAAATTAGATAATCACAAAAAATATTATTCCATCATCAGTATTTTTGGCACCATACTTTCCTCCATGTCCTTCCATTATCCCCTTTACTATAGATAATCCTAAACCAGACCCACTCATGTCTCTATTTCTAGATTTATCTATTTTATAGAAGCTGTCCCAAATATAAGGTAGTTTATCTTCATCTATATGACTACCTGTATTTTTTACATTTATGCAAATACCCTCATCTACTTCTTCAGCCCAGATAGTAATACTCCCGTATCTTGGCATATTATTTATAGCGTTACTTATAAAATTATCTATTACTTGGGTTATCCGGGAAATATCCATTTTCACTTCCGTTTTAGGTGCTTCTTTTACAGTAAGTGATATATTATTGTCCTTAACAAAACCTTTATATCTATTTTGAATCTCAGATAAATAATCTGCTAGATCAACACTTTTTTTCTCAATTTTATATTCATTTAATTCCATCTTCATAAGCTGTACTAAGTCCTTAACCATGCCTGTCATACGATCACTTTCATCTAGGATAACATCTATATAACGTTTACGCTCTTCATCATTATCGGCTATATCATATTTTATCCCATCTGCATAACTCTTGATAACTCCAATAGGTGTTTTGAATTCATGGGATACCGCTGCGATAAACTGTTTACGCATTTCCTCAACTTCTTTGAGTATGTCTACATCACTTTGCAGTTTATCATTTGCCATTTGAAGCGCATTAATATTTTTACTCAATTCATCGGATATATTATTAATGTTCTCTCCTAATTTAGATATCTCATCCCTTCCCTTTGCATCAAACCTATCGGTAAAATCTAGCTTAGCAATTTTTTCAGTTTGTCTATGGAGTGATATTATAGGTTTTGTTTCTCTATCTACTAGAAAATATACAAAAATACCACCGATAATAATAGCAATAGCACTAGCCATCATTATAAACTCATTAGAGATTTGTACATTTTCAATCAGTATCCCTATAGGCTTTATAAGCATAATAGTTCTATCATCAACTAGTTTTATATTCAATTCAAGATTTTTCTTTTGTCCTGAAGGGCTTAATGTAATTCCAAAGTCCAACTCATTTTCCGACACGGTGGCTTTCTTTAAAGATTGATACTGCAGGGGATTAGGCCTATTGGGTTGAAATCTAGAATTATCAGGCTGTAAATCAGCCTTTGCAATAGGTCTAATCGGGCTCATATGAAATTGAGGTGGTCTTCGCCTCCCCGCTGGTATCACTAGAAATTCAATACCTGTCTCTATGTAATTATCACGAAAATAATCCATAATTTCTACATCTTCTTTTCCTTTCGCATAGGGAATTATATCATAGGCTATTTTCATAAAAATCTTTTCATTTTGATATATACTATACTTAAATAGAAGTGTTGCGTTCAGCAGTATAATAAGTCCCACGGCTAGAACCACTACGGATAAAAAGATGACAAATATTTTGGCCTTAATAGATTTCATCTATTTTTCCTCCTCAAAGCAATAGCCATAACGATAAATGGTTTTAATATTATCCCCTAGTTTTCCAAGTTTAGACCTTAAGCTTTTTATGTGGGTGTCTATGGTTCGTAGGTTTCCATCATACTCATAACCCCATACTCTATCTAAAATCTGTTCTCTACTTAATGCCTGCCCTCTATTTTTTACTAAATATATAAGTAAGTTAAACTCTCTAGGTGTAAGGTTTAGAATTTCTCCGTTTAACTTAACCCTTCGCCTGTCTTCATCTAGTTCCATTCCAGCCCAAACTAAGACTTGATTCTCTTCCTTATGCTTTCTTCTTAAAAGAGCTTTGATATGGGCAAGCAATAGAGGATACGAAAAGGGTTTCGATATGTAATCATCAGCGCCAATATCCATACCCTTAATTTCGTTTATATCGTCTCCTAGTGCGGTAAGCATCAAAATAGGAACGTCAGAAATTTTACGAATTTCCTCACAGGCCTCAAAGCCATCCATTTCGGGCATCATAACATCTAAAATAACTAGATCATAATTAGGGTTATCTGTGAATATTTCCAATGCTTCCATACCGTTTACAGCAGTAGTCACTTCATATTCATTTTTTTTCAAAAAAGCTTTTACAATATCTCTATAGCGTTTATCATCTTCGCCGTACAATATAGACTTCTTCATATAATCATTCCTTATTTAGTTATTTATACGGATTTCACATAGTAAGGCTTAGTTTATATATATTAGGTCCAATTTTATATCATAAATATATCATTGATCAATTTATTTTTCAATTTTCTAATATTAGATATAATACATCAAATCCTCCATTCTACTTAACCTTATTTATTTGAAATGAATAAAACTCATGTGTCCATGGTATAATTGTTAGTGAATACATATGAAGGGAATGATGATTTATGCCTCTAGCAGTTTATCTACTACCTATAATTCCTTTGCTAGTAGCAGCTATCGTAGTGGGATTAATATTCTATAGACTTAATAAGGCTGGCGAGAGCGGAAGATTTAGAGTTGTATATAAACAGAATTCATTACCACATTATAGAATTGTTGTAGATACTAAAACAGGAGTGAATTATTTGCTTTCTTATAATAGTGGTTTAACTGTATTATTGGATCAATATGGAAAACCAGTGATAACTCCTATTAGAGATAACTTTTAGATTTTTAGTTTATATTACCGTATAATCCCGGATTATTAATAATTTTAAAAAAGGTATTGACATATGTCTTCTTTACCATTATAATTTAATTCAAATTATTATTCAGAAGTTCGAATAATTATTCTTATGCTATTCAATTAAATATTTTATAAATCATTGATTGAGAGTAGTAGATTTGTGGATTAATTACAGAGAGTTAGACGTTGGTGAGAGTCTAATATTATAAAGCAAATTGAATGGACTCATGAGTTGAAGCTGAAATTTTAGTAAGCGACACGGGCTTCTCCCGTTATAGAGATAGGATATCGGATCTTTTCCCGTATCTAAAGAAGATTGCTATGATAATTAAAATCTTGTTATCATTGTAAACATGAGGTGGCACCGCGATATATTCGTCCTCTATATGCATAAGCATATAGGGGATTTTTTATTTTTATTTTCTTTTTGAAAGGAGGGCTGACAATCATGAAAAATACATGAACATGAAAGTTACAAAGAGTTGTATTTAAAGAGAAGATAAAATTTAACCCGAATTATTCATGAAAAGTTTGAAAGGGTGCAAGTAATTTTGTATTCTAAGTCTTCCATCAAGTTCGAAGGCATACTCAAACAGTACGTCGAGAATTTGATGGATGTCTTAGAATCAAAAGGACGCAGCAGAGTTTTGAATTTTTCATGGATAATTCGGGTTCAAGGGTTGTTTAGCCCTAACTTTAAGGAGGAAATATTATGAGAAATAAAGATGGATATTTTGGAGAATTTGGTGGTTGTTATGTTCCTGATGTGTTAAAAGAAATCTTAGGAGAAGTTGAAAAGGCATTTTTTAAATATATTGAAGATGATTCCTTCAAGGAAGAGCTTCGTTATTATCAACAAGAGTATATTGGGAGGGCTAATCCATTATACTATGCTGAAAACTTGACTAAAAATATTGGTGGAGCAAAAATATATCTGAAAAGAGAAGATTTAAACCATACTGGTGCCCATAAAATAAATAATACTATAGGCCAGGTGTTGTTGGCTAAAAGAATGGGTAAAAAGAGGATAATAGCTGAAACTGGAGCGGGTCAGCATGGGGTTGCAACCGCAACTGTATGTGCCCTATTTGATATGGATTGCACCATATATATGGGCGAAAAGGATATTGAAAGACAAAGCTTAAATGTTTTCAAGATGGAATTATTAGGTGCAAAGGTTGTTCCAGCTACAAGTGGTAGAAAAACCTTGAAAGATGCCGTTGACGCTGCTCTAGATGATTTTGTTAAAAACTGTGATACAACCTTTTATCTCTTAGGATCTGCAGTTGGTCCCCACCCCTATCCTATTATGGTAAGGGAGTTCCAGAGTATTATTGGAAAAGAAGCTAGGGAGCAAATATTAGAGAAGGAAGGAAGGCTTCCAGACTACTTAGTAGCTTGTGTTGGTGGAGGTAGTAATGCTATAGGTCTTTTCCATGCATTTTATAATGATGCAAATGTAGGGATCATTGGTGTAGAGCCAGCTGGTCTTGGATTAGATACCGAGGATCATGCCGCTTCTATTACTACAGGTAGTGTTGGTATAATTCACGGCTTCAAATGTTACACAATTCAGGATGCAGATGGCAATGATTTGCCAGTACATTCTATAGCTGCTGGACTTGACTATCCAGGTGTTGGCCCAGAACATTGTTTTTATAAAGACTCTAACAGAGCTGAATATGTGACTGTTACTGATAAAGAAGCCTTAGATGCATTTAAAATTCTTAGTAAGACCGAAGGCATAATTCCTGCTCTTGAGAGCTCCCATGCCCTAAGCTATTCAATGAAGCTGGCTGAGACTTTACCAAAGGATAAAATCATTATTGTAAACCTTTCTGGTAGAGGAGATAAGGATGCAAAGCAAATTAAGGAAATGTTAGAAAATGAATAGTGTAGATTCCTAATTGCTAGATTAAACTTACTCAAGTTTCTGAGTTATAACTCTATAGTTAGGAACATCTATAAAATGGCGGTTCTTCAATAGAATCGTCATTTTTATATACACTAACTTCTTGTATATTATTTTCTAGTCCTTCAACCTGAAGTTTTTATCTTCGGTCAATATTCTTAATATTTCAAAAACAATTTATCAAGATATTTTAATATGTTATAATAATTGTATATTATAATCCAAGTGTGCAATCCAAGCTGATTATTGATGACAATTTTAACTTTCTAACAAAGCGAGGCTCGGGATATGGACAAACTTTTAATAAATATGTATGATAAAAAGTCTATTGAATATTTGGCAAACCATTTAAAGCTTCTACTTAAAGAAGGTCAAAAGATCAGTATCCTTTGTATTGGTACGGATAGAATAATTCCCGATAGTTTAGGTCCTATGATTGGTACTATATTATCTGAAAACATAGTTTTAGATGATATAAAAATAATTGGAACTCTAGAATCTCCTCTCCATGCGTTAAATATGAAAAAAAGAATTAAAAGAGAACTAGATAAGGATGAACTCGTTATCGCAATTGATGCCAACAAAGGTGCTAGGGTTGGAGAAATTCAAGTCCTAGATCATCCTATTTCTCCAGGTAAGGGACTTCGTAAAAATCTACCTCAAGTTGGACACATTTCTATAGTAGGCACAACCTTGGAAAATGGAGAATTAACTGATATATATGATCATAAAATACGTTTAGGTGATATATATAAGATGGCAAAAACAATATCATCATCACTATCCCTAGCCATTAACGAACTAAGATATGAATAATCTATAATATTTATATGTTTTTTGTAAAAAGTATTGGAAAAGAAAGTCAAAGTTTAATATAATAAAATAGTAATATATGACTATTTTATTCTTAAGAGGTGGCACAATGAGCTTAGACAAAGATTTTCAGACTTTTTTCAATACTACTGAATATGGTGTAGCTATATTAAATATCGAGAACTTACAATATCGCTGTCATAAAATGAATGACACTCTTAGAGAGTATTTACAATATTCAGAAGAAGAAATCAATTCAATAAACTTTAAGGATTTAACACATCCTGAGGACTTTGATAAATCTAAGTCATATATATATAAACTCTTAAGTAGGGAAATAGACGAATATTCCATAGTAAAGAGATATATAAGGAAGGATAAATCCATTCTCTATGCTAATATTACAACTATGCTTTTATCAAGTAAGTATGTACTTTTAGTTGTACATGATATTTCTAAAGCTGGAAAGTTTATTAGCGATATCAAGGATAAAAAGGAAGAGCTTTCCGATGAAGTAATTGACAACTTTTGTGACAATATAAATGGTGAAGCATTCTATGAAATCGATAAAAGACGAAAATATTTCCGTGTAAAATTTTTTCAGCCGGTATGTTCCAAGCTTAAAATTTTAACGATTAATGATAAAGCCGTTGATGCTTCCGCAGCCTCAATCTGTGTAAAAAACATTGGTTTAGGTGGGTTGAAATTCTCTAATCACCTTGATTTTCCAATCGATCCGGCTGTTACATATAGTTTTAATCTAACGCTTTTGGGACATGAGTTTAACCTAAGAGGGAAAATTGTGAGGACTATTGAAGAAAAAAATCGTCCTGAGTATGGAGTTGAGTTCATTATGGATGAAACTGAACGTACGACATTGGCAAGAATATTAAACAATGTGACTCTTTTACAGAGAAATCATTTATCTTTATACGATTGCAGTTTTTGTAAAGGTTGTTATTCTAAAACCAATAAGAAATAGAACTTTATAATTCATGGAGTGATTTTGATGTCTAATCTAAAGATAAGAAATGTATTACCTAGTGATTTAGAGCATGTTACAGAAATAGAGGCTGCTTGTTTTCCTGCTGCTGAAGCTGCCCCAAGAGATGCTTTTAAAAATAGAATATTAGTTTTTCCAGAAGGATTTTTTGTTGCTGAGCTAGATAATGAGATTATCGGTTTTATTAACGGTGGTGCAACTGACAAGAGCCATATAGAAGATGAATTTTTTGGAAACATGGAACTACATAAGGATGCTGGAAAGAATTTAGTAATCTTTGGTCTAGATGTTCATCCAAAATATCAACGAAGAGGATTTGCTAAGGAATTAATGCTGCATTTTATTGAAGAAGCAAAAAAGAGTGATAGAGAGAAAGTTTTACTTACATGTAAAGAACATCTAATAGGTTATTATGAGCAATTTGGTTATGTTAATGAAGGCGTATCAGAGTCTCAGCATGGAGGCGCAAAGTGGTATGATATGTATCTTGAGTTAAAATAATATCTATAAAAGGGGATGTCTCAGAATGGCAAATTTCTGCGTTATTTGAAATTTACTCATTCTGAAACACTCTGTGGGCTGAACTCATAAGATGTTCTTATGAGACAGCCCCTTTACTTATAAATTTTCTATTTATATTCTTGCCTAAGAAGAGATAACATATTTAAGTCCTGATACATTTCTCTAAAGTATGCATATTTTCTCAATAGCCCTTCGTATTGAAAACCTAATCTTTTTAATAGCTCTTCTGAAGCAATATTTTCTGGATATACTACTGCCTCTATTCTATTCAAATCCATTTGCTCAAAACCATATTTTACAATAGCCCCAACTGCCTCTTTCATATATCCATAGCCCCAATGTTCCTCTGCTAGCTCATATCCTATTTCAGTCCTTGAATGTGATTTTTTCCAATTGTGAAACCCACATGTTCCTATAAATATATTCCTATCCTTCAACTCAATCCCCCACCTTATAGCCTCATTTGATTCAAAGGTTTGAGAAAATTTACTCATAAGCTCCTCTGCTTCAGTTATTTCCGTCATAGGGAATCTACCATAATACTGCATTATTTTCTCGTTTGAAAATATCTTGAACATTTTTTCTACATCATTTTTCTCAAGCTTTCTTAATGTCAATCTTTCTGTTTTTATTACTGGAAACTCTATAAAAATACCGTCTTTAATCATTGTTTCATCCCTTTCTTAATTAATGTTTCTATCTTATAACCTACTACAATAGCTCATTTTCGAAATCAACCCAGTACTGATTCTTGATGTTCTTAACTTCTTTTTTATCTAAAACCTTATATGAAATTTCTTGCTCTGAAGCATCGTTTTTTAACTCCTCAATTTCATCCACTACCTTATTTACTATACTACTCTTGCCTTTAAGAATTATGTGTTTTCCAATTCTTCTTACAATAATTTTATCTCTAAAAATAGATATTCTTTTGGGTATATAAATCTTACGACTTCCTTCGTCTAAGTCTATTTTATATTTTGCTTTGTCCCCTATTTCTCGGTCAATTTCTTTTAATAAATCATATGGCTTACTGGATTGATATATTTTTATTGCAGGTATATTTCTAAAAGTATCCACAATACCTCCCAGTAAAAAATACATTATATGTGATATCTTATCCATTTTCATTAAATATTCTATAAAGGCCTGAAATGGGTTAAAGTATCCACCATGTACAAATACGTTAATTAAGGACGTTATAAGAAAAAGAGTAACTGTTAAATTAATTATACTTTTAAAAAAGGCTAAAATGAAATCTATTATTCTTTTCAAAGCTCGCTCTCCTAAATTTGATTTTTTAATACTGTCTAGTTATTTTATGCTTTCATAAACTCTATTTGAACTGACTTACAAATTGAAATCAGGTAAATTATCTTCTGCTTTACTATATTTTTTATCTGCTTTCATCTTATACATAATCTTATCTACTTGACTATACGAACTCTCAAAATCTGCTTGATATCTTAGAATGCCAAAGGATATGTCAACTTTCTTACTCTGAATCTTCTCTTTAAATTCTTGTCGGATACTAGCAATAATTTTTTTAGCTACTGCTTCCTCTGTATTCTTCAAAACAATTAGAAATTCATCCCCACCTAATCGTATAATAAAATCATTTTCTTTTATATGATTTTTTATTGTAGTAACTACTCCACTTAGTAGAGCATCTCCATGACTATGACCATAGGTGTCATTATAGTACTTTAAATTATCTACATCTATCAGAATAAGAGTATCATCTATATTCATGTGTATATCTTCAAGGATATTTCTGTTATATGCACCGGTCAGTTGATCTGTCACAGATTTTTCATATATTTTAATTTTTTCATTATATATATTTGTAAACTCTAGTATAATTGTAAAGCCTAAGCCTACTGAATATACAATGATCCCATAGGGGAACATATATGGGGTATTGCCTTTTAATATCACTGATAAAACCGTGTAAATTAAAGTAAGCGTTACAAAGCTCATTGGAAAAATAAACGGTGCCATTTTGTGCTTGAAAAATAGCACAATTGTATAAATAGGACTAATTACCGTAATTACATTTAAGATGTTTATTCTACTTCTCAGGGTAATAAAGTCTTCACTTGTCATTACAAGAATAATCGCTAGAACAACACTCAAAAATATAAGCCTTCTTAATTTTAGAGTTCGATTAGTATACTTTTCTATACCCCAGATCAAAAATATTCCGGACCCATAACAACTTGAAAATAGTATTTTTCTAATAAATAGAAAGGTATTAATATCGCCGGAATAGAGTCTATACAGACAGTCGAAGGAATACAAAGATACTAAAATTGTACTTAAACCTAAACATAGATACATAATTCTATGTTCTTTATTGAATATTGAGATAGTAATCATTATAAAAGCAATTGATATACTGATTCCTAGCATAATCAGATGTATATCATTGTTGATAAAGTTAAACACACTAATCCTTCCTATAACATTTTTCTTTAAATCAATGAAGGGAGGAATATGCATACCTACATCATCTAATAAATACGTCTCAATCCGGAGATCATTCTTTTCTTTTAAAATTTTATCATCTATACTTATAACCTGTGCGTAATTCCAAATATTTGCAGTAGGGCTATCAAAATCTCCAGCCTGTGAAATCAGAAAATCATTGATATAGACCTTGAACGCATAGCAGCTTATCTTCGGTATTACAAGAGTATCCCCTTCTGGCTTGTTAAAGGAAGTTTTGAACTCAGCCAGTCCTGACTTTTTTGGAAATTGATAATAGGGAAGTTCAATCTCTATCGTTTTATTATCAATTGTCAAAGACCAATTCTTATCTAACACATAACCCGTTGGCCTTGGAAGGTAGCTTAAGGACCAAAACAATATTAAAAATAGTAGACAAGCTATTAATATTTTTCTAACTCTCATCTTAAGCATCTCCATCAATAATAATAGTGTGCATGTATTTGGAATATTTCTATAAAAGTTTCAATATTCCTGTCTAATTCTGTAATTTAAACTAATTATTAATATAATAAAACCCAGATCATCTAATTAAATCTTGAGAATCTGGGTTTTATATTATGAATAAATAGATTAAGTAAAGAATTAGAGAAATACAATTTCGATAGTCTATGAATATTTATATTGTATAAATAAATGTTTAGATGAATCTATTATATGGTTTGGCTATTCTATTCATTTCGATATATACATTATAAAGTTTTTCCATCTTCCTCAATCATCTTTAAATCTTCTAGTTTAGTGCTCTTACCAAAGAAATGAATAATTGCCCAAACAGCCGTTAGACCTAAAGGTATGATTACTATAGGTGTCAGATTCATAAATCCAACTAGAAGCAAACCTACTATGGCCAATCCTGCTCCTATCAATGCATATGGAATCTGGGTTTTAACATGGTGAAGATGATCTGAACCAGATGACATTGAGGATAGTATGGTTGTATCTGATATTGGTGAGCAGTGATCTCCAAAAATAGCCCCTGCTAAAACTGCACTAAGTGAAGCTAAAACTATAGGTGATTCTGTAGGGTTTACCGATACAAGAGACGCCGCTAGAGGAACAGCTAAAGGCACCACTATGGTCATAGTACCCCATGATGTACCAGTTGCAAAGGCTACTAAGCAAGATATTGTAAAAACAAGGGCCGGTAAAAAGCCTGCTGGCATATTGCTCTTGGCTACAATTCCCACTAAGAAATCTGCAGTTCCAACACCTTGAATAACGCTTCCTAATGACCAAGAAAATACTAGGATTACACTTACATCTAATAAGCCCTTTGCACCCTCAAACCAAGCATCAAAAGTCTCTTGTAGATTTAGAATTTTTTGAGTGTTTGCAAGTATACCTGCTACTATACTTGCAGTAACAGCACCCCAAACTAAAACAACACTAGAATCTGCATTACCGAAGCAAGTTCTAATCCCTTCTATTGTAAAGGGATCAACACCTGGGTCGCTATTTAGATATCCATTATACCAAAGACCGCAAAAAGCAACTACAATCAATGTCATAATCGGGATTATTGCATTATATGCTTTATATTCCTTATCAGAATCGGCTTGTTTCGCTTCTATATCATTACTTGATAATGGAGATGCATCATCTGCCAGCACTTTCCCAGTTAGTCTTGCTCTCTTTTCAGCTTCATACATAGGCCCAAAGTCCTTGCCCATATAGGCTAGTAAAAACACCATAGCTAGAGCAAAAATATTATAAAAGTAATAGGGAATACTTCTGAAATACACATCATATGCATTGACATCTATTCCTAATGATTCAAATGCAGTGTTGATAAGACCTAGCTCAAACCCAATCCAAGTTGAAATAAGGGCTAGACCAGCTACAGGAGATGCGGTTGAGTCAACAATATAGGACAGTTTCTCGCGAGAAACCTTAAGTTTATCTGTTAGTGGTCGCATAGTTGGACCTACAATGAGAAGATTTGCAAGATCATCGAAAAATACAAGACAACCCAATATTCCAGTTACAATTTGTGCACTTACAGGAGTTTTTGCTTTCTTTATTAAATAATTTGCTACTGCCTGAGTGCCTCCCATTTTAGTTACAATACCTATCATACCACCTATTGTAATTGTAAATATGATAATAGCCGCATACCATGAATCGGCTAAAGAAGGAATCATATATTCATCTAGGGCTCGTAAAAATCCATAGAAGGGATTCCATCCATTTAACATTAGAGAACCAGTAAATACACCTATAAATAACGATAGAACAACTTGCTTAGTAACAAATGCCAGAACAATAGCGATGAGTGGTGGTAATAAGCTTAACCAACCAAAATTCACGACATCCTCTCCTTCAGAGGCTGCTAAAACTGGAGTAGTAGTAGAAAGGAGTAGAATAAAGGCAAGCATAATCAAAAAGATTTTTTTCTTTGTCATCTTGTTTCCTCCTTTAATCTATCTTTAGTTAGGTTCCTTTTTAATTGACGAATGTAATTTTTTGTATATATTTAGATATCTAAATATATACTTACTAATATCCTCTAATTCTTTACTATAATCCAAATTAGTACTTATTCAATAATTCAACCATCAAGTCTTCTCCAATATTCCCCCCCGAAATTATTAACGCAACATTCTTCCCATTAAATCTCTCTGGTTCTTGCATAAGAGCAGCAATACTTATACAGCTTGAGGGCTCCGCTACTATCTTCTCTTTTTTTATCATATGGGATACGGCTCTTTCAATAAATGATTCTTTGACTTCAATAATTTCATCAATACAATCCTTCGCCATTTGATAGGCTAATTCACCCACGCCACCAACTAGAGCCTCACAGATTGATTCGTCTATAGGGTATTCATCATAAAATACATTGTCCTCAAGGGATTTAATCATAGCAGGGCAGGCTTCCGTTTGCAGACCAATAATTTTAATTGAAGATTTGATAGCCTTAGCAGCTACGCTTACTCCTGTAATAAGTCCACCGCCTCCTATTGGAACCATTATTGTATCAATATCTGGATTTTGTATTAATATTTCAAGGGCTGTTGTTCCCTGTCCGGCATATACAAGTGGGTCTCCATAGTAAGGGTCTATATAGGTCATATCATGATTTTTTACATAATCCATACCAATACTATGGGTTTCATCGTAGTTGTCACCTATGATTTTTACTTCTCCTCCATAATATTTGATTTTATCAATTTTACTTTTTGGAGTTACTTTGGGCACAAAAATTAATACCTTATCTATTCCTAATAGCTTAGATGCATAACTGACCGCTGCCCCATGATTCCCAGAGGATACAGCTACAACACCTTTTTTCTTTTCTTCCTCTGTTAGAGTAGTCATTTTACTTAGTGCTCCCCTTAGTTTAAAGCTTTTAGGAGGCTGTAAACATTCGAGTTTTAAATAATAGTTTGTATTTTCATTACTTAGGTATATTGATTTTTCTAATGGAGTCATATATATTTTATCTTTAATTCTTTTGTATGCTTCCACCACATCATTGTAATTGAACATATTAGCCCACCTTCTTATTAGGGCCGCCTCAAAATATTCCTTTATGAGACAGCCCCTACAAAATATACTTCCTATTTCTTCATTTCCCTTAGAAACTCTGACATTTTTTCTAAACCAGCTTGGAATATCTTAGGGCTAAAAGCATATCCAATTCTCACAAAGCCTTCCATGTCTAAGGCTTTACCTGGTACTAGCATAACACCCTTTTCTTGCAATAATTTTATACAGAATTCCTCGGAAGGCATATCAATGTCATATTTCAAAAAGGCTGTTGTTCCTGCTTTAGGTCTCACGTAGCTTATTAGAGGTTCTTTCTCAATCCATTTATCTAATATCTCAATATTGTTTCTTACTATTTTTAAGTTTCTCTCTAAGATTTCTTCCTTATGTTCCATTGCTATTGCTGCTAATCTGTCATCAATCTTCCCACAACTGATAGTATTATAGTCTCTACGTTTATTCACTTCACCTATAAATTCCTTTGGTCCAACTACCCAACCAAGTCTCAGTCCAGCTAGTGAAAAGGTCTTTGACATACTTGCAGTACTAATTCCCTTTTCATATAAATTTGCAATTGAAGTAGTAAACCTCTCTCCTTCATGATTTAGTCCTCTATAAACTTCATCACAAAGAACATAGGCTCCACAGGACTTAGCAATTTCTACTATTTCCTTTAAGAACTCCTCATCCATTAGTGCTCCCGTTGGATTATTAGGGTTATTTATGCAAATAAGCTTAGTTTTATCATTGATATAGGACCTTAGCTCATCTAGGTCAGGTAGAAAATTATTTTCTGGTTTTAGTTTTAAGATTTTTACATCCGCACCATATGCTTCTGGGATAGAGTAGTGTTGTTGATATGTTGGAAGTACTGAAATAACCCTATCTCCAAGTTCAACCAAGGTGAAAATCGTTAGTGCATTTGCTCCAATTGCACCATGGGTTATTGTAATATTTTCGATATCGATGTTTTCATAAAGCTCTGCTATTCCCTTACGAAGCCTAACAGACCCTTCTATGTCTCCATAGGTAAGCTGCATTTTTAAAATGTCTTCAACTATTTCTTCTTTGTTATCTGTGAAATCTAAAAGCTCATTGACAGTTAAAGATTCCACACAGGTTTCAGCTAAATTGTACTCACAGTTGTTCTCATATAAATTCATCCAAATTTCAACGCCAAAATCTCTAATTTTCATGTTGTTTCGCCCCCTATTATTTTTTTTATAATACATAGGAAATTATAAACCTCTAAAAATTGTAGATAGATATAATTTCCGTACATGTATTTCAAAAAAGTCAACCTTATAAATCTTTATCGGAGACTTTTTTATAGATTTACTTCTACTCCTAAGCCCTTCTCATCAGCAATGTCTAAAACAAGTTTAGAAGTTAATAGATCCTGAAGCGCAATACCAGTTGAGTCATAGACAGTTATGTCGTCATCACTCTTTCTACCCTCAGCTTTTCCTATTATCACCTGTCCAATTTCCGCAATAATATCTTCCTTTGTTATGGCACCCTTTTTTATAGGAATTTCAGTTTCTCCTACGTTTACTGCTTGACCTATATCATCTACATATACCCTTGCTATGCTAAAGATATTTTCATCTATCTCCTGCTTGCCTTCCATATCGGCTCCTACACAACTGAAGTGAGTTCCCTTCTTCACCCACTCTTTCATTATCATAGGCTTTCTAGAAGGTGTTGCCGAGATAATAACATCACTTAATCCTACGGCCTCTTCGATGTCGGATACGGCTTCAAATTTTACATCAAACTTTTTAGAAAGTTCCTTGTATACTTCTGATCCTTCTTCATACATAGATAAGAACTTATCCATTATTTTCTCTTTGATCGATTTACTTAAAGCTAGCGCATTATCATAGTTCATCGCATCATATATTCTTACTGTCTTTATGTTATCCATCGCTATTAATGTAGCAGCAATTTGAAACATCGCTTGATGCCCAGCACCAACCATCAATAGATTTTCTGAGTCCTTTCTTGCTAGGTATTTTGCACCGATTGCTCCAGCAGCTCCAGTTCTCATACCTGTTATATACTCCGCATCTAATATAGCTAGTGGCATACCTGTTTTACCATCAAATAGCATTGTAGTTCCAAACAATGCAGGTAAATCCTTTTTGGGATTTTCACCAAACCATGAGACAAGCTTAAGTCCAAATATATCTGCACCTTTAAGATGTCCTGACTTAATATCCATGTCGGCTACGCCTCTCTCAAATTCATGAAATACCATTGGAAACAGCTCTGCTTGTCCTTCGGCTTTTAGAGTATAAACTTCTTCAACTGTTTCAATCACCTTTTTCATATCTAGGATTTCTTCAATAGTCTCTTGATTAAATACTTTAATTTTAGACATTTTTTCTCCTCCTCATTCTTTTGTATGACTATGCTATTTTGATTCACCTTATTACTTAATAAATTCAATTTTTTCAGAAAGTTTTCCTTTGTGATATTCTATAACCCAAGGTCATATTTTTGTGATTTCCTAAAAGCTCATATCTTAGTTTAAATAATGAATTTTGCAAAAACTGAAAAAAGCGTGTATAACACGCTTTTTAATATTATTTTTAGGATTCTTCTACTAGTTCTTTCTTTTGAAACAGCTTCTTAAAGTCAATCTCAGCTGTAATCATTCCAGTTAAAATTAAAATAGCACCTAAAGTTCCTCTCCCACTTAACAGCTCCCTAAAGAAAATATAGCCAAACATAGCTGCGAAAACCGGTTCACCAGTATAAATTAAGGCTGTGTGAGTTGAGCTTGTAAATCTCTGAGCAACATTTTGTATGATATATGCTGCCGACGTACAGACTACACTCAGTATTAATATACTAATCCAAGAACTTCTCCCTGTAGGCATTATAGGATTTTCTATTGCAAAAGATGTTATTAGACTTAGTAGGCCTACTACCCCCACCTGAATTACGGCAAAGGATATGGACTCTACTTCGGCTGTATATTTACCGACTGCTATTATATATAATGCAAATACAACTGCACACAAGAATGTGTAGATGTCTCCAATATTTATACTACTTATTGATGTAACTTCATTTAAGCTTAATAAAGCCATACCGATAAAAGCTAGTCCAGCACCATATATAGAGGCTCTTTTTGGTATTTGCTTTAATAGCAAGGGCGAAAATATTGGTACCAATATTACGTTTATTCCTGTGATAAATGCTGATTTAGATGCTGTAGTATACTGTAATCCTACGGTTTGAAATGCATAATGTAAATACAGAATAAATCCTAAAAGTATCCCCAGCTTTAATGTCTTTTTATCTATCTTCATCATATTTTTAATGAAAAAGAGTGAAGATATAGCTGCAGCCAGTATAAACCTAATTGCTAAAAAGTTATATGTTGGTAATTCTCCTAAAGCAATCTTTGTCAATATAAAGGATGCCCCCCAACCTATAGTAACAAATAGCAATGCTAAGTCTGCCTTCAATTGTCTAGTCATTCATATCCCCCATTTACTTTCTATTCTCTATATATAGTTCATAGTGAACTCAGTTAATTTAACAATTCTCTTTTCCAATAATATTTTCCTTTGTAATATGTTAGAACAGAAGGGTGCCCAATTTGTACTTTCTTCAAATGCATTAATAATCATGCCTTATTAAACCCGAATTATTCATAAAAAACTCAAAACTCTGCTACGTCCTTTCAAACCTTTCATGAATAATTCGGGTTAAAAATTTTATATATCTTAATTGCTATGGAGAGCTGTTCATAGAAACTCCCATCCAAATCCTCCATGCCCAGAATTTCTTTCATTTTATTAATTCTATATCTAATAGTGTTGTCATGCTGAAAAAGCTCCTCGGAGGTTCTTTTTACATTTCCATCATTGTCGATGTACTTTATTGCAGTAGTCAGAATTTGAGTATTGTATTTTTTATCATAGTTTTTAAGTGGTGTAATTATCTCCTGATAAAATTCATTAATCCATACTTCATTCACATGTGGCATTATCACCTTATATATTCCAATATCCTTATAGAAGGTTATACTACCATCGGAGATTTCACTTGTATCAACGGCATACAGGCCTTCATTAATCCCCCTAGCTAACTCGTCTAAACTTGAATGATTATTACTTATTCCAACGATATATTTGTTGTCATCAATACCAATATCACCTATTAGTTTATTTATACTTTTCACAGCACTACTCTCATTCATATCTTCATAACTGAAAATTATTAGTATACCAGATCTATATTTAAATACTGCGTTATAGATACTTTTGTCCTTACTTCTCTTATATCTTTCTAGTAATTTAATTATGTTTGTATTATTCACATACTTTTTCTCTTTGCAATAGGCTGCAATAAAATTTTCTTTAAATGAACTATTTATCTCTAGTGCTAGTTCTCTAATCATTGTCTTGCTTATATTATTTTTAACTATTATATCGACTTTAGTTTCCAGTAATTCATAATTATCACTATCTCTAATGGCATCAATAACATCGGTTATTATATCTTCAAAGTATACCTTATTGGCGAAAATAAATATTGGAAATGATTTTTCGTTGGCATATTCAATTATTTCGTTAGGCAGTTCGGAGTAAAATATATTTTTTATTGCTAAACCGGTAACCCCCGCTTTAATCAACTCCTTAATAGACTGAATAAGCAAATCATCATCATTTCTTGCAACAGTAAAGTTAGTTAGTACAAAGTCACCTTTGCCAAAGGCTACTTCGATGTTATCGCTTTTATCAATTATCTCATGGTCTAATATCCCCATCTGTTCTATTTTTTTGTCAAGTCCCCATTCACCAGCTACAAGCCTAAAATCCTTTAAATTATCTAATTTCAAAGCCTCAGAAATAGTTATGGACATAGAGTCATCTCCTTCTAATCCGTAGTATTATAATCTCAAAGTCTTTTTATAATAAGTTTCTTTGTTAATATGAGATTTCCTCTTCATATGAAAAAAACAAGGATATTTTTATATTATCCTTGTTTGAGACTGTTGACAAACCCGAATTTCTTCGTTGTTGCCTCAAGCAAGAACCCTTACGTATGTCTGTATACGCTGCGGTCTCTTGCTTTCAGCACGCCTTGAACTTCGGATTTCTCAACAGTCTATCATCTTGTAGACTTTGTCTACAATCTGAAACAAGGATATTTTTATATTATCCTTGTTTCCTTGTATTATATTTATACTCCAAATACATTCTTAGCTATATTTACAGATTGTCTAGCATCCTTACCGTAGTAATGTGCCCCTATCATATCAGCATATTCCTTATTTAATACTGCTCCACCTACCATTACTTCACAGTCAATCTCATACTTCTTTAGCTCATCTATCGTTTCTTGCATACTTTGAACTGTAGTTGTCATTAGGGCACTGAGTCCTACTAGTTTAATATTTTCTTCCTTTGCTGTGTTTACTACTTTCTCTATAGGTACATCCTTTCCAAGGTCTATTACCTCAAAACCATAGTTTTCAAGGAGTATCTTAACTATGTTTTTACCTATATCATGGATATCGCCTTTCACCGTTGCAAGTATTATTCTTCCCTTTGATATTTTTTCATGTCCTTCTACCAACAACTTTTCCTTTATTACTTCAAATGCTATTTTAACTGTTTCAGCACTTCTTATAAGTTGTGGTAGGAATATTTCTTGCTTTTCATACTTTTCTCCCACTCTATCTAAGGCAGGAATCAAGTAGGAGTCAACTATTTCCATTGGATCTTTAGTCTCTAAAAGCTTCTTGGTTTTTTGTTTTGCCTCGTCCTTTATTCCGTCTATAACTATTTGATTTAAATCTTTTTCTATCTTCTCCTTCTTATCCCTTTTAGGTTCACTTTTCTTTGATTCTTGACTATAGGCTGCAATATACTCCTTACATTCCTTGTCTTGATTTGTGATTACTCTAAAGGATCTTATCGTATCCATTAGTATTTCCGAAGTTGAGTCTGTAATTGGTGCATCGAGTCCATAACCCATTGCAAGTGCTAGGTATGTAGCATTAATAATCTTTCTATTTGGAAGTCCAAAGGATACATTGCTAGCTCCAAGTACAGTTTTCACATTATATTTTGCCTTTATCATTGGTATAGCCTTTAGTGTTTCCATTACGGCTTCCTGGGCAGCTGATGCCGTAAGCACTAGGCAGTCTATTAGAATATTTTCCTCTGGTATTCCATAGGTTTTGGCTGTTTCAATAATCTTTGAGGCTATCTCAAGTCTTTTCTCAGCGGTCCTTGGCAATCCATCTTCATCTAATGTTAAACCTATGACACATGCACCATATTTCTTGGCTATTGGAAAGATTTTTTCCATGCTTGAAGCTTTACCATTTACTGAATTTATTATTGCTTTACCATTATAGATTCTAACTGCTTCCTCGATTACGTCGGTCTTTACACTATCTATTTGTAATGGCAAGTCTATCAAAGACTGAAGCTCCATAACGACTTCTTTCATCATTTCCTTTTCGTCTATTTCTGGTAGCCCTAGGTTTACATCCAATATATCTGATCCAGTATCTTTTTGAGCTATGGCTTCAGATATTATATAGTCAATATCCTTATTACGAAGTGCTTCCTTAAGCTTCTTCTTTCCAGTAGGATTTATTCTCTCACCAATTATTTTTACACTTTCTCCAATGATAACTGTCTTTTTGGATGAGCAAGCTGTAGTTAATTTCTGATTATCTAATTTTTGAGGTTTCAAATCCGTTAGCTTTTCCCTTACTACCTTTATAAAGTCAGGGTCTGTACCACAACAGCCTCCAAAGACTGATATACCCTTGCCAGCCATTATTTTTATTTCTTCAGCAAATTCCGGTGCTGTTAAGTCATATACGGTCTTTCCATCCCTTAGCTTAGGAAGTCCTGCATTTGGCTGTATCATTACAGGAATAGTGGCATATTTTAAAATTTCATCAACTATTGGTTGAAGCTGCTTTGGTCCTAATGAGCAATTTACCCCTAAAACATCTACTCCAAGGCCTTCTAACACTTGAACCATCGTAATGGCATCGGTAGCCATTAATGTACGTTTGTTTTCTTGGAAGGTCAGTGTACAAAAAACAGGTAAATCACTATTTTCCTTCGCAGCTAAAATAGCAGCTCTAGCTTCATATAGATCTGAGATTGTCTCTATTAATATAATATCTGCTCCTGCTTCTTTACCGGCTACTACTTGCTCTTTAAATACATCGTAAGCATCATTGAAGCTTAATGTTCCATAGGGCTCCATCATTTTTCCTGTTGCCCCTATATCTAAGGCCACTAGTTTATCTCCAGCTGCCCTTTTAGCTATCTTTACAGCCTCTTTGATTACCTCTTCCACAGTGTATGGAGAGTCTTCCAGCTTGAATCTATTTGCTCCAAAGGTATTAGTAGTTATAATATCTGCCCCGGCCTCAAGATATTTTTTATGAATGTTATATACAACTTCTGGAGAGTGAACATTATAGCCTTCTGGAAGTTCTCCTCCCTTTAAGCCTTCTCTTTGAAGCATAGTTCCCATAGCTCCATCAAAGAATAGAAAATTATTTTCTAGCAGTTTTTGTATTTCCACAGCTATCCCCTTCCTTTGCAAATAAACAATTATCATGTAATCTACAGTCTTTACAACTTAATTTTACAACCTTTACTTCCTCGCCAATACCTATAAGGGCAGTTACAGATTTTCGAGGAATTAATATATAACTATCGGTAACGGTAAGCCCTATATGTTTTTGAGCATCTAAAAGGTTTAGTATCTTTGGCTGAATCTCTATTGATAGGTCTCCATATCCTGGGCTATATCTTGATGTAATATTATATCCATTGTTTATTGCGATTTTCTTTACTTCCGATTCTACTCTGTCACACAAAGCTTCTATTCCTGCCGTAGCACAGGCATCAAATATTACACTCTTGGTTAGATTAACCTTACTATAATATCTAATCCTTTTATCTACTTCATTACCTAAGGTTACAGCCATAATAGCACATTTTTCTGAATTCTGTAAATGCTTATATATATCTTTTCCTTCTATTTTGAACTTTGAATTTTTAAAGTAGATATTTCCTTCTTCTCTTTTGATTTCATAGATATTATACACAAAGTTGGTCCTTGCTATTTCTGATATTTCCTCTAAACATTCATCTATAATACCATCGGTAATCTCATCGGCTTCTTTCTTGCCATATCCAAGGTAACGTAAGACCTCATTTTTATCAATTACTAAGTCTATATCCTTTTTATTAATCATGTTGTATTCAAGATGCCTTGTCATCAGTCAATACTCCTCTTATATTAGTGATGCTTTCAATAATCCTTCTTGTTGTTTTCGGCCTGTTCATTGTATAAACATGGATTCCGTCTATTCCCCAAGATAGAAGATCAATAATCTGCTCTATTGCGTAGGCGATTCCAGCTTCTTTTAGGGCTTCTGGTTTATGCTCGTATTTTTCTAATATACGAAGGAACTTTTTAGGCAAGCTGCATCCTGATAGTGAAACAATTCTTTCAACTTGCTTTTTACCTAGTACCGGTAATATCCCTGCTATTATAGGTACATTTATGCCTAGTTTGTCGGTTTTCTCTTTAAAACTATAGAAGGTTTCATTATCGAAAAATAACTGAGTTACTAGAAAGTCTACTCCTGCATCTACCTTTTCCTTTAAGTACAGTAGGTCCTTATCTAGACTTTCACATTCTAAGTGCTTCTCTGGATAGCATGCTGCACCTATACAAAAATCATCGTTTTTCTTAATGTGTGCAATCAAATCCTTTGCATATTTATAATGATCAGGACCTATATAGTCAGGTCCAGCTCCGTCTGGATAATCTCCTCTAAGTGCAAGTATATTTCTAACACCCTTGGCTTTAAGGGAATTCAATGTTTCTTCAACCTCGTTCTTAGTAGATGTTAGGCATGTAAGATGGGCTAAAGCCGATAGGTCATATTTATTTTTAATAAAGGAAGCTATATCTACAGTAGTATCCTTTGTACTTCCTCCTGCACCATAGGTTACACTAATAAAGTCAGGTTTCATATCATTTAAAGCATCTATTGTATTGTATATAGTTTCTACAGGATATTCTCTCTTAGGTGGAAAAATTTCAAATGAAATTAATGGACTTTTATTTTTAAATTTATCTCTAATTAACATAGTCATCCCTCCAGTTTTAATTAATATTTATGGTTTAACTAACTCTATCTTTCCCCATGCACCCATCTTGTCTTCTATAATTATTAAAATACCTTCAATGCCTTCGATGGCCTTTCCGTATTCTATTCCTTTATTTATGTCATCTGGGTCCTTTATGATATTTCCTATAGCCGTTGCAGTTGCATCTGCCAATAGGGTATCCTTTGATAAAACAACCACCGCATCGGCCTTTCCAAAGCTTATGGAATGTCCAATCGTACCTGCCGAGGTACATATTCCAAGGGGCGTATCTTCTGGAGATATTGATAATGCAATCTTCTCTGAAAATGGAGAATTACCAGCGTAAATTAGTATTTTTCTTCTCTTATTTGTTTTTATAAATATATCTCCACCATTTTCGATTATTATTTCATCTGTGTAATTCAATAGGTCGAGGCCCACGTATTGTGATACAGCACCTGCAACGGCAGCCATTGGGCCTACATTAGCATGGTTCGCTGCTTCAGCCATATGTTTTACTATTTCATCAGCATCCTTTGAAACTTCTAAGGGTACTAAACTTTTATAGAACTCAGTATCATTATCACCGTAGTCCTTAATGGCTGTTCTATACTTTTCAAGATATTGTTTTGCTTCCTTCACAAGGTTAGTTTTGGCGGATATGTGTAGATCCGATTCCTTATCAATTACTGTGAAATTTATGAAATTGTCTGCCTTCATGTATTCTCTATAAAATCTTTCTTCGTACATTTAATCACCATCCCCAAATAACCTCTGTCTTATATCATCACGCCTACTTAAACGATGCTTGCTATGGCCCTAACTGGACATGCTTTTATACATAGTTTACAGTCAAGACATCTATCCTTATGGAATTCTATCTTCCAGTCGTCGCTCATTGTAAGGGCTCCTACTTCACAGATCGATGTACATGCTCCACAGTTAACACATTTATCTTCATCTATAGTTATTGCGGTTTTTATTACTTTAACCTTTACACCTACAATTTTTAGATATTCTATACTTAGATCGATTTTTTCTTCTAATCCCTCTACTTCAAGGAATAAGGACCCCTCAATATTGTAATCTATCGACGCTCGTAGGATATTTATTTTTAAATCATAGTTTTTTATAAGGGTGTATGTAATAGGTTCACCCGTTAAATTTGTTGGGAATGATAATAGTAATAATTTTTTCATATCCTACGCCTCCTCTTCTTCTACTATTTCAAGGGAATTCACTTTATTATTTAATGGTAATGGCTGCACCGGTTCTTGTATTTGGAAATCACCCTTCCTAATCCAATCCTTCAGCTCATCGGCAATCTTACGGGCCTTATGAAGACTTGATAGCGGTGCCGTTTTGATTTCTTTACCATCAACAGTTACTTTGCCGCTTCTAAGCTCTGCATAGCTTACTCTACCTAGACTCGGCTTGCTTCTTCTTGGGACACTATAATCAATTATATTTGTATGAAGATCTTTGTCTTCAACGGATACATACTTCATCATTTCTTCATCAAGTATTGGAATAGGAATACCTATACCTACAAATATTGATGTACCATAATTTTCGAAAACTGCCGGTCTAATGTATTCCGTGCTCATATTCTTAAGATCCCCTATTACGGCTAATGTTCCAGCTCCACCTAGTGGCACTCCATTCTCGTCTCTATTACATGCGGAGTTAAATTGTGTACCCTGCCATGATATATATCCAACGGTTCCACCTAGAAATATTCTTGTGCCTATACCGATAGTTCTATATAGCGGGTCATTGAAAAGAGGGCTTAGTTGACCTGCCGTTGAGTATGTTATATTTCCTTGATCGGGCTGTAATATTCCCATGTAGGTATATATCCTTCTATCAGAAGTATTAATAGCTGCATTATAATTTTGATAACAGTTTCTTGGGTTAAATAAGTATGCCTCGTTGATGGATTCCTTAGTGATATATGTTTCTACTTCCTTACATGGATAGCAATCTGTACCACGGGCCGTTGCCATTAGATGAACTTTCTTTCCATCTATTAGATCACAGATAACATGGGCTCCGCCATACTCCATTCCTTTATCTTCCGATTCTTCAGTTGCTCCTATATATACATCAACAGCTGCAAGTCCTGAGTACGCAGGTACTCCATTTAAATGTACCTTTGACATTTTTATTGGCGGATCTGAGTGCCCAAAGTTAAGAAAAGCTCCCGAAGAACACATAGGTCCGAAGGTTGCTGTAGTAACAACATCCACATATTTTGTAGCCTCTTCTATCCCCTTTTCCT
This sequence comes from Wukongibacter baidiensis, assembly GCF_050888315.1. Taxonomy (NCBI): domain Bacteria; kingdom Bacillati; phylum Bacillota; class Clostridia; order Peptostreptococcales; family Caminicellaceae; genus Wukongibacter; species Wukongibacter baidiensis. The sequence goes on along the minus strand of NZ_CP138202.1, from coordinate 5,339,145 downwards.
TAACAATATCGATTACCTCTTCAGCAGTAACTACCACAGCTGTACCATTTCTTATCTTTTCGTTAATCTCCTCATAGGATTTTTTCACTGCCACATTAATTCCCCCTTAGATAATTATTGATTATTTGTTTTCTAATTTTCTAAATATTTAAAAAAGCCTTTTCTGACAGAGAAAAGGCTTTTAATCACAGCATTCTCATCTGTCGGTATCACTACCGCTGGATTTAGCACCTTTGTACACGGAGTACAGGTTGCCGGATTTCATAGGGCCAGTTCCCTCCATCACTCTTGATAAGAAGAATATTTAGTTTTGATATATATAATACGATAAACATCTTACTTTCTGGAGATTTGACAGCCAGCGTTTTTGGGGATGTTAAATCTTCGGAATGTAATAGATTTTTCGTAACTTATATATAAAATATTAAAAGCCTTTTCCAACAGTGGAAAAGGCTTAATAAACTCAGCGTTCTCATCTGTCGGTATCACTACCGCTGGAATTAGCACCATTGTACATATAGTACCGGTTGCCGGACATCATAGGGCCAGATCCCTCCGTCACTCTTGATAAGAGATTAATTATTCACTTTTATGATTGATTATAAGTATACTGTCCTTAATAACAATTGTCAACACTTTTTTCAAAATTTTTTCTCAACTTTCAAGGTAGATAATACAAGGCAATATCATTGGCAATTACAACCTAATAAAACCATATATATATTCCTTGACACATAATAACGTGTATGATATTATGTTTATATTCCACGGAATATAAATCCGCGATATAGTAAACAATATGAAATCATAGGCTATAGCATGATAAATAATGAAAGCAGAGAGAAATATAGTAAAGTATTAGAATTCAGTAACTCTAATATTTCTTTAGAATGCTAAATTTATATGATATTCAGAAGTGTTTTTTAAGATAATCTTTTAAAATTTTATATGAAAGAGGCGATAAAATGAAAGTACATTTAATTTATTTTAGTCCCGGCGGTACAACAAAAAAGACAGTACAAAACATTGCAAAGGGCATGAAGGATCTTGAAATCATAGAGCATGATATGCTAAGAAAAGAAAACAGAGAAAAAACATATAACTTCTCAAAAGACGACCTTGTGATACTTGGAATGCCGACAGCATCTAAACTATTTGGTCTACCAGCTGAAATCATTGGTACCTTAAATGGAAATGGTACTCCATTTGTTGGAACTGTTACCTGTGGTAATGGTTATTATGGAAAGGCTCTCATTGTAATGAAAAAGGCAATGGAAGAAAGAGGCTTTAAAATGGTAGCCGGTGGAGGATTTATCGGTCAACACACTTTTGCATCAAATGTCGCAACAGGTAGACCCGATGCAAAGGACGAAAGAATACAGGTTAAGTTTGGGGAAGACATCTATAAGAAAGTAGTAATTCTAAAGGATCTTAGTTTTAATAGAAAACTAAAAATAGACTGGCCAGATGAAGGTGCATTTTCAACTATTAAATGCGCTCTAATTTCAGCCCTACCAGGATTAGGAGTGAAACTTCCAAACTCATGGAAAGAGCTATCTGTGTCTGATTCATGTATTAAATGCGGCAAATGTGTAAAGCACTGTCCTACGGAAGCAATTACATTAAAGGGGAATATAGAATTTGATATAAATAAGTGTATTGGTTGTTATGGCTGTGCTAACGCATGTCCTAAAAAGGCAATAAAGTCTGCGAGTCCAGCATTGATTAAATCCGTAGACAATGTAGTTAAATATAGAGATAAAAGAAAAGAGCCTGATGCATTTCTTTAGAAGCTAAGTAAGTAATTGAAGAAATTGCATAATAAATATGGTATAGCTCTGTGGAATTTAAGACTATATATAGTAGTAAGTTTTTTAGGATTGTAATTATGCAATTTGCTCTATTAATAATTTTTGTGAGGTGTATATAATGGATGGGGTTAAATTATTTAATAATGCGATGAGTAAGAATCTAATAGAAAATAGAAGATTCTTATCAGGTAGAACAAATTATTTACCGTCGTATGCAAAGGCTGTTGTAAAACTAAAAAAGCAAGAGAAAATAAGGGCAGAAATATTGGCGAGTGATGATGTTACTGTTCCTCCTATATTGATTATTAGCGTTACTAATGATTGTAACTTATCCTGTGCTAGCTGCTATGCTTGTGCTCAAAACAGAGTTAAAGACGATGAGATGACTATTGATGATATAGATAATATAGTCAAAGAAGGTATTGATTTAGGAGTAAGTATTATTATGATAGCTGGTGGAGAGCCCCTCGTAAAAAAGAATATCCTAGATATTCCTAAAAAGTACAGTGATACTCTATTTGTTATGTTTTCAAATGGATTATTAATAGATGATAAGGTAACAAGGCAACTAAAAGACATTAAGAACTTGATAATAGCATTTAGCTTAGAAGGTGACGAAGAATCTACCGATGAGAGACGTGGAAACGGTGTGTATAGAAATGTTATGTCGGTTATGCAGAAACTTGATGACAGTAAAATTATATTCGGAACATCGATAACCTTAACAAGTAAAAACTATGATTTAGTTATTAACGATTCTTATTTGTCTAATTTAGAAAAAATGGGCTGTAGAGCAGTATTTTTAATAGAATATGTACCTTGCAATGGTGATAAAGGTTTATGTTTGACCGAGAAACAAAAAGAAGATCTAATTATGCAAATAAGTACACTCAGTAAGAATTATTCTATGTTGGCTATCCCCTTACCTGGAGACGAGGAAGCTTTTGGTGGTTGTTTAGCAGCAGGTAGAGGTTTCTTGCATATAAGTAGTACTGGTAATGTAGAAGCGTGCCCTTTTGCTCCAATTTCTGATGTTAATTTGAAAGAAAAATCTTTAATAGATGCTTTAAAATCTAATATGCTAAAAAAGATAAGAGATAACCATCATTTGTTGCAGGAATCACAAGGTGGATGTGCTTTATATGAAAATAAAGAATGGATTGATGAGTTAATTTCTTAACTTAAAGCAATTTCTATGGACTAAAAAGTATTGCTATTTTCAAAGCTTATAAAAATATCACAATTTCTTTTCACCAGATTGTATTTTTATTAAAACCCTTGATACCTACTTGAATATAAATACTAAAATTTGCTAGAATGATTATATTGAATCTGAATTGTTCATAAAAAATTCGGGTTGAATTTTATCAAAGGTTACTTTTCTACTAACTATAGTATTTATTGTGTTATATTTTACAACATTTAATATCCGAAAGGTGAAAAGTAGGTGATTATATCAATAAAATAACTTGTAGCATTGTAGAGATTTCAAGGAAAATGAGCTGTCATAACCATTCGTATGCTCAGATAGTGATTCCTCTTGAGTCCTATGTCTATATACAAACAGATTATGGAAATTTTCAAATCGACGATAAGTCTCTAGGTTTTATACCACCTAATTGTTATCATCAATATAGGAGCGAATCTGGAAAAAAATCATTAGTAATTAATATTCCTAATAGCATGATTAAAAAGACAGATATGGAAAAACTGAAATCAAGTAGCAAGACTTTGATTGATAACAGAATTTCATTATTGATTAGTCTAATTACTCAGGAAATTGAGGAAAATCCAGATTCTGAATCAGTTAAGTATTTATTTTTCTATTTATACGATAAGATTATTGAAAGAAAAAAATCCAAGTCAATAGATTATATCAATAAACACTATAACGAGAGTATAAGTGTATCTCATTTAGCAGCACTAGAGCATTATAATGTTAATTACTATACTGAATGGTTTAAAAAGCAAACAGGAATGACGCCGAGAGACTATATTCAAAGATTAAGGATCGAAAAGGCTAAAGAGCTTTTATTAACAACAAAGTATAGTATTAGTGAAATATCTAATCAAGTAGGTTATGATCACAGTTCGTCATTCTGTAGGATATTTAAGCTATTAGAAAATATGAATCCCACTGAGTATAGAAAGTTGAATTCCTAGTATCTTTATCCCTAAGAAGTATATTGTAATAAGCTATTATTTAGACTCTTCTTGACCAGATAAAAGAGCTATCCAAACTGAGATTCTGCTAATAATCATCTGAAATACTGTATAGAGAAATAAGCCTTCAAACTATATAATTATTTAAGAATTTAGGAATTCATAAATAATTATTCGGAGGTATCAATATGATCAGTATGGAAAGGAAAAGTCATAGAGAAGCACTATTTACAATAGCATTCTTATCTCTTACAGGTCTTTTTATAGGTTATTTGAGTTTTAGTATGGATACATCGAATTTATTTTCATCACTCATGAAAACTGCCTATAGTTTATTGCTAGAGACTGCTTTCTATATACTAGCAATATCTGTTATAATGGGAGCTGCTGGCAATCTTGCTTCAGAGTTTGGTGTTGTGAAAATATTAAATTACATTTTCTCACCATTTATGAGGCCACTTTACAATCTTCCAGGTGCATCTTTTCTAGGTGTCGTAACAACTTATTTATCCGATAACCCTGCAGTTATTACCCTTGCAAATGATAAATCTTATCTTGAATATTTTAATGAAGATGAAGTTCCGTGCCTATGTAATTTAGGAACATCCTTCGGTATGGGACTGATACTTACTACATTCATGATAGGATTTGGATTTTTCAAGGAAGCTTTAATAGGAAATTTAGGTGCAATTATTGGTAGTATTGTCAGCGTTCGTATAATGTCATATAAGATTAAGCAAAAAGGGTATTTTTCAAAGGCTGAAAAGAGAGAAGTTCCTAAAGATGATTTGGAAAATACTTCAGAATCGTCAAACAATAATTCAGAAGACTCTTTCTTTATAAGATTTATGACTGCAATGCTTGAGGGTGGTAAAAATGGCGTAGAAATGGGAATAGCGATTATCCCAGGTCTACTATTCGTGTGTACTATAATCATGACATTGACCTTTGGCCCTAAGGACCCAACCATAGGCTACCAAGGTCTTGCATTTGAAGGCGTTGCATTACTACCTAAGCTAGGAAATCTTTTAGCCCCAATCATTAAGCCTCTATTTGGTTTTTCAAGTCCTGAAGCAATAGCTTTTCCTATCACCTCTCTAGGTGCTGTTGGAGCAGCAATTAGTTTAGTTCCAAAATTTCTAGACCTAGGAATAATAGGTGGAAATGATATTGCGGTATTTACTGCCATGGGGATGTGTTGGAGCGGTTATCTAAGTACACATGTCGGAATGATGGATGCATTAAAGCATAGAAAACTTATTTCAGCAGCTATAACAAGTCATACAATTGGCGGATTGGTCGCTGGAATATCAGCACACTATATATATTTATTACTCACATAATAACTTAAACAGGGTGTCTCAGAATGATGAATTTCTGAAGCATCCTGGAGCTGTACTCATAGGATTGCTTTATGAGACAACCCCATTTTTATTTTTATACATAATGAATTTTATGAAAATAGATACTTTTTTTTTAATTCTAGATAAACTCCTGAACACCTATATTAAACTCTTTCCCATCTATTGTTATTAAATAGTTACTCATACGCTTTACATCTTTTATTATTGTATTTTCTTTCATATCCTCAATGCATCTAATCAACTTTCTTTCTCTTTCTTTTATAAGCTTTTGAGCTTCAACTATACTTATTTTCTCGAATTTTATTCTATCGCCAGTTTTAAGCTGAGCAAGATATGGTAAATCAACAGAGATTACATTTGCTATCTTAGTATATCCACCGGTGGTTTGTCTATCGGCCATCATTATTATTGGCTCTCCATGACCAGGTATCTGTATGGCTCCAAATGTAATACCCCCTGATATTATATCTGCTCCGTCTTCATGTACAATTTTAGGTCCACCTAGTCTGTATCCCATTCTATCACATTGATTTGTGAGTGTATATTCACTATTTAAAAACGTATCTATACCTTCCTGAGTAAATCTCTCATCCTCAGGACCCATTATAACTCTAGCTATATATTGACTATCAAATACTGGTATTAGCTCCTTTGGTATTTTCCTAACCCCTAGATATTTTTTACTCTTCTCTATATCAACTGGTACAATATCCCCTATCTTTAATTTTCTACCCTTATATCCCCCTATTTTTCCTCTTAGATATGTGGATTTACTTTCCATGAGGCTTTCTACCTTAAATCCTCCCGATACTGCTAGATACGATCTACAACCCCTCTTCAACTGTCCAAAACTTAAGATGTCACCTCTATTCACATAAACAGTACTATACATTTCTATTTCTTTATTATTTATTCTAGGAGAAATATCCCCTCCTGTAATGGATATAATTAAATTTGAGTCAAACTCAATTTTAGGACCCATAAAGGTTATTTCCATAGCAGCTTCATATCGATCATTACCGACTAATATGTTTGCAAATTGTAAAGACAATGTGTCCATAGCTCCACCGGCTGGTATCCCATACTGGCCATAACCTATTCTTCCAGCATCTTGGATAGTTGTTAGGAGGCCTGGATTATGAATCCTTATACTACACATTATATTCGCCCTCCTTAAACATTGTCTTTTTTATGCTATACTTACTTTCTTTTATCTCCTTACATATTACTTCATATTCTTCTTTACAAATTGGCTGAAACTTCAAGTATTGTCCAGCTTTTAAAAGAACAGATGGTTTTCTCTTAGCATCAAATAGATTTAGCGGTGTTCGTCCTATCAGCTGCCAGCCACCGGGACTATCTATTGGATATATCCCAGTTTGATTACCTGCGATTCCTACAGAGCCTGCTGTAATTTTTTCTCTGGGCGTCTCTAATCTTGGAGTAGAAATTCTTTCAGACATTCCACCGAGATAAGGAAAACCCGGTGTGAATCCCAGCATATATACTAAATAATTTGTTCCGCTATGGATGTCTATAACTTCTTCTACGGTTAACTTATTATGTTTAGCCACATGCTCTAGATCAGTACCATACTCACCTCCATATAATATCGGAATATGAACTACTTCCCTTGGAGGTAGCTCTATATCGTCTATAGATTCCTCTATATCCATTAATCTTTTTGCAAGCTCCTTATATGAGGTTTCAAGGGGATTGTATAATACTAAAACCGTTGTATAAGTAGGAATAATCTCAATAATTTCTTTTAGCTGCATCCTTTCAATACAATAGGACAAAGCTCTTATTTTTCTATTTACTTCCTCAGAAATCCCATCGCCAACTTCCAAAATTATTCCGCTGTCTCCAGAGGCAAGAATTTTACTTTTTTTATACATAGCCAGCAACCCCTTCTAGTTAGTCAAGACAACCCATTAAATTATATCCTTTAAAGCTGTAAGTTCCACTCCATTATTTGTGAGCTTTTCTCTTAGACTCTTTATAAACTCTAGGGCCATCACATTATCACCATGAACACAAATACTATCAGCCTTTATTTCCACATCCATTCCATCTATGGATTTAACTACTCCCTTTTTAATCATACCCTGAACTCTAGCAACGCAAGTTTCTGTATCATGTATTACTGCACCCTTGAGTTTTCTTGATACTAAGGTTCCATTATTATTATAGGCTCTATCGGCAAATACCTCATTTGATGCTTTAAGTCCTATATCCTTTGCTGCCCTTATCATTTCAGAGTTTGCTAGTCCCATAAATATTAGTTCTCTATCTACATCGTAAACTGCCTGGGCCAAGGTCTTCGCAAGCTCATGATCTTTAGCGGCTGCATTATAAAGGGCCCCATGGGGCTTTACATGTTGAAGTCTTCCTCCACAGGCTTCGACAAAGGCCTTTAATGCTCCAATTTGGTAAATCATATATGCTCTGGCTTCTTCCATACTTATATTCATGCTTCTTCTCCCAAATCCCATCAAATCAGGATATCCAGGGTGCGCTCCTATACTAGCTCCCTTTTCTATGGCTAACCTTACTGTTCTTTCCATCACAACAGGGTCCCCAGCATGGAAGCCACAAGCTATATTTACTGAAGTTACATAATCTAGTATTTTTTCATCGTTTCCTATGACATAGTTTCCAAAGCTCTCTCCAAGGTCACAATTTAAATCTACCCTAAACATATCATCACCTTCTAATTTTATTTCTTCATTGGCTTACTTTTACAAATCAGCTAGCTCATCATTTTTTACATCACATATATACATATGACCAGGTGCATGGGTAATCATTATTTCCGGCTTAACATTCATTGCCACAGCTTGAGGAGTAACCCCGCATGCCCAAAAAACCGGTATCTCATTTTCCTTTATTTCTACGGAATCTCCAAAGTCAGGATTATGTATATCTTTTATTCCTATTAGCTTTGGATTCCCAATATGAACTGGTGAACCATGTACCCTTGGATATTTTGAAGTTATCTGAACAGCTTTCACTATTTTATCTAGCGGTATAGGTCTCATGCTGACTACCATCGGTCCTGAAAACACGCCCGCAGATTTGCATTCAATATCTGTTATATACATTGGTACATTCTTCCTAGATTCTATATGCCTAACTGGAATTCCTTCATCAATTAGTGCCGATTCAAATGTAAAGCTACACCCCAATACGAAGGCTACAAAATCATCTCTCCAGTGCTCTTGTATTTCAAAATATTCTCCCTCTAATTGACCATTCCTATATACTCTGTATTTAGATATATCAGTAGTTATATCCGAACCTTTGGAGATGACTTTTAACTCCTTCTCTCCAATATCAGTTACTTCTAAAATCGGACATGGTTTAGGATTTCTATGGGCAAAAAGTAAAAAATCATAGGCTAGACTTTTAGGTAAAACTACTAGATTTCCCTGGGCATACCCCCTACAAAATCCTGCAGTAGGTCCTTGAATCATCCCTTTTCTAATTTGTTCTCTTACCTTTGAAGGTTTTTCAAATGACAACTCAAGCATATTTCTTGCCTCCCTTCAACAATAGTAACCGGAGGTTTGACCCTCCGGTATGTTAACATCTTACATAAGGCCTAAAACCTTAAGTATACTTCTAAGTCCAAGTCCAATGGCTACAAGAACAACTATACTTCCTAATATATTTACAACTCTACTATTAACATATTTACCCAATCTTTTTTTATTGTTCATTACTGATAAAAGGAAAACAGCTACTATTGGAAGTAATACTCCATTTGCCGCTTGTGCAAATATAATTGCTGAAAGAGGTTTTAATCCTATAGCAGAGAACACAATACCTATGGCTAAAACTAGCATCCATACTGCCTTAAATTTCTTATCCTTAAAGTTCCTTTCCCATCCTAGTGCTCCTGCTGTTGCATATGCCGCTGCAAGGGGAGCTGTTATTGATGATGAAAGTCCCGCAGAGAATAACCCGAAGGCAAAGAAATATTTCGCCCACTGACCTAGTAAAGGTTCAAGCTGTTTCGCCATATCTCCAGCACTCTTTATCCCAATTCCAGTTCCAAAGAATGCCGCTGAAGCCGTTATCATTACTGCTATTGATATTAATCCACCTAGGATTATTGATATAAAAATGTCTGATCTTGCTTCTCCGAGGCCCGATGAATCCTTCCATCTTTCCTGAACAGCTGAGGAATGAAGGAATAGATTATATGGAACTACCGTAGTACCGATTAATGCCATAACTATAAATACCGATCCCTTTGGTACTTTTGGAACAAACATTCCCGCTAGGATCTGTCCCCAATCAGGTCCAACTACTATTGCTGTAGTTATAAATGTTAAACTCATAAGAACAACTAAGCAAATAAGTACTTTTTCAATTAATTTATAGCTTCCAGTATATAATAGTATAAATGCTCCAATACCCATAACCGGTCCCCAAACGTTCATAGATATTCCTGTAATTGATTGAAGACCTAGGGCTCCACCTAAAATGTTTCCTGTTTCATAGGCTGCACAGCCAATGCCTATTGCAGATATAACTAAGAAAATGCTTATATACTTGGTTAATGGATTCTCAAACTGCTCTCTTAATGCTTCTCCTAGACCCATTCGTGTAACTATACCTAGTCTAGCTGACATCTCTTGAAGTATCACAGTTGCAAATACTGAAAATACCATTGCCCAAAGCAATGAATAGCCAAAACCAGCTCCTGCCAATGAACAGGTTGTAACCGTTCCTGGACCTATAAAGGCTGCTGTTACTATGGCAGCAGGTCCCATTGTTTTCAATCTCTCCATGAAGCTTTTCTTCGTTCTTGATGTTTCCATGCTATACCTCCTTAGAATAATATATTACTTCTCTTACCTATATTGCAATATGTATGCCAAGGTTTTTTTGTTATTTTCTCTATATTGTGAATAGTTTAGATATTGTTCACAGCATTAATAGTGCGATTTCGAACATAGAAAATGAGCGATTTCGCAAAATTTGTGCGAAGTCGCTCATTTCTTCATAGAAGATATTTCTCTATTCTTCTTTTTAGGGCAAATCTACTTATACCTAATAGTTTTGCTGCTTTAGAATGATTTCCTTTAGTATCGGCCAGAGCCCTATTTATGTATCTTCTTTCAATGCTTTGTATCTCATCTTCTAGAGAAAATTTTTCGTCAAAGCTTTCTTGAAAGTCATTGGACATGATATCATTTATATTAATTTTATCAATATCATGTTCTCTAATTTCCGTGGGTAAATGCCCAACATCAATATACTCAACATTGTACAATATAACTATTCTCTCTATAACATTTTTTAACTCCCTAACGTTCCCAGGCCAGCTATATGACTGTAGCCTTAATTCCACGTCTCTGCTGAATCCTTCAATAGTCTTATTAAACTTTTTATTATATTTAGCTAAAAAATATTTCCCAAGCAATAATATATCATCGCCCCTATCTCTCAAAGGAGGTAAATTAACAGGAACTACATTTAATCTATAGTACAAATCCTCCCTAAATTTCTTTTCTTTAATGGCTTCTTCTAAATTCTTATTGGTTGCGGCTATTATTCTTATATCAACACTTACATCTAGAAGCCCCCCCACTCTCTTGAATTTGCGATCTTCTAGAAATCTCAATAACTTTGTCTGCATGTCCATAGGTATTTCGCCCAACTCATCTAAAAATACAGTTCCTCCATCCGCAACTTCAAATAACCCCTTTTTTCTAGAAGCTGCTCCAGTAAAAGCACTTTTTTCATATCCAAATAATTCACTCTCCACAAGTTCCTTTGGTATAGCTCCACAGTTTATCTTTACTATTGGTGCCTTACTTCTGTCGCTTTTATTATGTATCGCCTCGGCTACCAATTCCTTTCCAGTCCCAGTCTCTCCCCTTATAAGTACAGTTACCCCATCATTTTGAGACAGTATATTAATCTGTTTATATGTTTCTAACATCGTAGGATTCTTTCCTATCATTGAATTGCTATCATATTCTTTTTCTTTTTCTAATAGATATAGTTTTGTTTTCATTTTTAAATTATCAAGGGCCTTTGATATTATTATGTGCACTTCTTCTAGATCAAAGGGTTTTTTTATATAATCGAATGCTCCATTTTTTATTGCCTCAACTGCAGTCTTGATATTTCCATAGGCAGTCATTATTATGACTTCAGTATCATTATCATCTCTTTTGATTTTCTTCAGTATTTCAATCCCATTCTCATTACCTAACCTCATGTCAAGAAATACTACATGGGGCTTGAAGATTAAAACCTTTCTTAGACCGTCTCTACCATCAAATGCCGAATCTACTTCATATCCGAGATCCTTTAACCCCTCGGTTAAAGATAAGCAGATGGTTTTCTCATCATCAATTATTAGTATTCGTTTATTCATCTATATCACCGCCGTTAATAGGAAATTTAATTTCAAATTTAGTGCCCTTCCCTAAAATACTCTTGGCCTCAATTTCTCCATTATTCTCAATAACTAGCTTGTGAACAACGGATAAACCTAGTCCAGTTCCTTGAGGGTCAGTAGTAAAAAAAGGATTGAATATTTTTTCAAGATTTTCTTGCTTAATACCTTCTCCATTATCTTCAAAGCTAATGCATAATAACTTCTCTTTTTCCCTAGACACTATATTCAATTTAATGTTAAGCTTTCCTTGCTGTTTTGATGCCCTCACGGCATTTTTTATTATATTTATAAATACTTGTTCAATTTGTGCCTTGTCCACAAAGACTGAAAGATTGCTGGTTTCTATATACACATTTGTCTTTATATCCTTTTCCCTCATATCTTTTTTTGTAAGATCCAATGACATATTTAAGATTTCTAAAATATTTGTTATCTCATATTTAGGTGAATGGGGCTTTGCAAAATCCAATAACTCAGTTATAAGATTATTTAGCCTATCAATTTCATATATAGTACTGTTAAAAAGTTTCAGGTTTGATTCATCATCTTCGTTGCACAGCCTTCCTCTTAAAACCTGAACACTCATTTTCATTCCAGCTAGAGGATTTCGGATCTCATGTGCTAATCCAGCGGCTAGCTCACCAACTGATGTCAGCCTATTTATTCTCTCAATATTATTCTCAATCCTCTTTCTCTTTGTGATATCGCTAAAGCTGCATATTGCTCCATTTGTTTCCTTATTATCGGTTCTTAAAAGAGACGTGGTAATATCTAAATACTGTTTATTGCCATCGACAGCTCTATTAAAAACTATTACCGCTTCTTTACTTTCTTCTTTTAAGATGGTTTCATTTAGCTGTTTCATTAGAGTATTATGGACCTTTTCTTTTTCTTCAGAGGAGTTTGTGCTATATTCTAATATGTTTTCTCCAGCTTGATTTATCGACAGAACCTTCCCCTTTTTATCTGTTGTTATAATCCCAATAGAAATGTTTCTAAGAATATCCTCGTTATATTTTTTCATATCTAATAGTTTTCTTGTATTCTTATTAAGCTTTCTAACCATGTTGTTAAAGGCCTCAGCCAATATTCCTATCTCATCTTCTCTATTTATATTTATTTTCTCATTTAAATTTCCCTTACCAATTTTATAGCACATGTCGGCTAGTATCTTCATGGGTTTTGAGATATTATGGGATATTAAGATAGTAGCCTGCATTGAAAAGACCAAGAATATAATCGCTAATAAAAGGGTATATTTCTGAATCTCAATTAGTTCATCTGTAAAGATATCCTTGTTTAATCCATATCCAATAGTCCACTTCCACTTATCAAAGCTTCGATATACAAATAATAAATCTTCATCGCTATATGCATTTGTTTTAGTTCTAATAGCTTCACTCAAAATTCTCTCAACAAATGAACTATCTCTATTAAGGTTATTTAAGATTAGCTTATTGTTTTCGAAGACAACCAAACCATTTTTATTAAGCTCTTTAAAGTAGTCGATAACCCTTTCTTTGGCTAAGTCATCACCATTGGACTCTTTATCCACCATATTAATGAATACCATATGGTCATCAAGATTATCTTCAAAGTTTTTTGTTTTATTATTTAGAAGTAATTGATATCCATTCCAGTATGATACTATACCTAAAATTATAATTGGCAATATTACTAATATCATAAATGGAATGAGCATTTTATTTTCTATATCCCACTTCATTATCAATCACCTTTTTCTTGTCATAAGTTCTTTTGCTAACTACATAAAATAGTATTAATGATACTACTACTGCCGGCAAAACAGGATGGATAACTATGTCCGATGGTTTTATAAGAGTGTTTATAGCAAAAAATATACTTATTGTTATCAATCCACCTATAAAGGAAGCCATAGCACCCTCCTTGGTTGCCCTTTTCCAATATAGCCCACCATACAATGGCAGTAAGAAGGTCACTGAAAAAATTCCCCAAATATAACTTCCATAGATTAAAAGACTTGTTGGTGGCTTAATAGAAAGTATCAATGATATAGTTCCTGCTAAAAATATAGATAGCCTATTGAGATTCAATAGCTTTTCTTCACTTATCTTGGGATTGATAAAATTCTTATATATATCATAACTAAATCCACTTGCTAATATAAGGAGCTGTGAGTTTGCAGTTGATATAGCTGCAGCAGCTATGCTTATCAATATAAATCCACTTAGTGGAGAGTAAATTACATTGTTAATTATATAGGGAAAAATCTCATCTACTGAGGCTATACTTGCAACCGATGGCTCCAATACCCTTGCACCAATACCAATTACTAATATTCCTACATATATAACCGCTAATATCAATACCGAAAAACTTATCATCTTTACAGCAGTCTTCTTATCCTTTGCTGAAGATACTCTTATGGCATACTGTGGATTTGCTGCAAGGCCAAGACCCCATGCAAGGCAGACAGTAAATATCATGCTTGGTCTCTGAAGGCCATTACAAAACGGGTCTAAAAGACCTCCTTTTTCTATTACATGTGGAAAGTCGGGAAAGGGTTTTGTGGCTATCAGGCCTGCCTTCTGGTTCATGAGAGTTATTCCTCCAATATCTTTTAATATAATAAATGCGGCTAGAATTGTTCCTATAAATAGTAAAATGAAATTGAGTCCATCGGTTCTTGTAACTGAGAATAGTCCTCCAAAGGTAGTATATATAACGAATAGATATACAAGAAAAATTGATAGGGTATAGTTTATGTCCAGAAGCTCCGACATAACAATTCCAAACCCACGAATCTGGATTATAATATATAAAATATAACAGATTACTATTACTAGTCCACCAAGTCCCTGGAGTAGCCTACTATTATATCTGATCCTAAAGTACTCTGGGACAGTCACAATATCATAATCCTTTAGCTTTGCAGCCATGAATACTAAAAAAATTGCTCCTAAAAACCACCCCACTACTGAATATAATATAACTGAATATCCATAGGCATAAAGGGTTCCCGTGAGACCTTGCATGGAAGCAGCACTAAACCATGTTGCTGTAAAGGTAAAAATACTTGCCTTTAATCCTAGACTGCTTCCAGCAACAAAAAAGTCTCTATTATCCTTCGTTCTCTTAAAGCCTCCCTTACCAAACCATAGAAGTACAAAGGTGTAAAAGGCAAAGTATATTAGATACATTAAGCTTTTGTTCATCTTATTAAATCACCTTCTTATACTTTAGAATAAGTGCGACTATCGACGGTGCTAGGGTAGAAATAATAAATAATCCACCTACAATAAACCAAGTTCTAAATGGCAAGCCCAATAAAAAACTACTACTGTTCATCAATCCACGTCCTTAAGTGTAATCTCATTTATTACTTTTTCTTAACATTTATTAATTATAGTTCTTTTTTCGTGTTCATTTTCCTCTATAAGAATTATTTTATAAAATTTTCATTACTATAAAAGTCATATTATTTACTCTTTGGACAAAGAGTGGTTATTTTTAATAAATCTTTCAGCCTATTTCAAATTTTATAAAGAAAAAAAACTATGAGCTATTTCATAATCGATTTTTCGATTAGTCTACTCATAGTTTTTTTCTTTACAAAATTCTCTATTTAACTATTATCAAATTAAACTCTCATAGTCAGCTAATTTCAATTATACCTAGCAAACTTTACCTGGATTCAAAATACTTTTTGGATCAAAGGCTAACTTAATGTTTCTTAAAAGTTCTATTCCTTTTTCACCCATTGATTCTTGAAGAAATGGCATCTTTGCATATCCAATACCATGCTCTCCAGATACTTTACCACCTAATTCCTTTGCCTTACTATACATACATTCAAAAACATCGTTCAGCTTTTTATGCCACTCTTCCTCAGAAATGCCATCCTTAAGAACATATATGTGTAGGTTGCCATCTCCTGCATGTCCAAAGCTTTTAATTCTTATATCAAATTTATCTTGAAGCTCATCTGTAAACTTAACGAATTCAGCAATCCTGTTTCTTGGTACAACAACATCACATTCATCCATTTCTGTTGTCGATGCCTTTATTGCTTCAAGAAAGGCTCCCCTAGCTGACCAAATTGATTCTTGTCTCTCTTGGGTGTTTGATATTAGTACATCAATAGCCCCTTCTTCTAAACATATATGGGCTACTTGTTCATATACATTCTCTATTTCTTCTTTACTATTTCCATCAAAGGTAAGCAGTAGATAGGCATCTGATGAGCTATCGGGAAATCTTTTTCCTAAAAACTCTTCTGATGCCAATATTACATCCCTAACCATATACTCTATGGCAGTAGGTATAACTTTTGACTTGATTATTTTAGGTACTGTTTCAATTGCCTGCTCTAGGTTAGGAAATGGTACTAGCAGGCTTATGGCCTCTTTAGGTAATGGTAATAGCTTTAATATAGCCTTGGTCACTATGCATAGAGTACCCTCCGAGCCTACAATTAGGTCCTTTAGGCTGTATCCTGAACTATTTTTAACTACCTTGCCGCCTACCTCCATTATCTCTCCGTTTGGTAGTACTACTTCCAGCCCCCTTACATAGTCTCTAGTTACTCCATATTTTACTGCCCTCATACCACCTGCATTTGTGTTTATGTTTCCGGCAATGGTAGCACTTTTCTCACCTGGATCCGGTGGGTAAAAAAGGTCCTGTTCTTCAACATATTTTGATATTTCCATAAGTAGTACTCCAGGTTCAACTGTTAAAGTCAAGTTTTCTTCGTCAATCTCAAGTATTCTATTCATTTTACTTAGGTTTATCATTATACCTCCATGAATAGCTACAGAAGCACCAACAAGACCAGTTCCCTGTCCCCTAGGTGTAACGGGTATATTATTCTCGTATGCATACTTCATTATTTTAGATACTTCTTCGGTACTTGCTACTTCAACTAGTACCTCTGGAAATTCCTTAATGCCAGCCAGTTCATCATGGCTAAAATCCTCATTTATTTCTTCTCCAACAAAAATACTGTCTTTTCCACAAACTGACACTAAAAAATCTATGTCCTTTTGCTCAATCCTTTTATATTTCACAACAAACCCTCCTCATCCTAAGATTAAGCCAATAGTTCCCTAATATTGTCTATTCTACAATCCTTATCCTTCAGCTTCTCTATAAGCTTTGGCAATATTTCATATATATCTCCAACTATTGCATAGTGGGCTGCCTTAAATATAGGGGCATTTTCGTCTTTATTAATGGCTACTATACATTCTGAATTGTTCATACCTGCTACAAATTGTATTGCGCCTGAAACACCACAGACAATTATAAGCTTTGGTTTGACTGTTCTACCGCTAAGACCTATTTGATTTCTTGGGTCAGCCCATCCTGCCTCTATTAGTGGTCTCGTAGTAGCAACTTGACCGCCAAGATAATTAGCTAGTTCATGGACCATTTTTAAGTCTTCTTCTTTTTTTATTGCCCTGCCGGCAACTATTATAACCTCTGCATCCTCTATGCTTTCAACTTTCTCTTTCTTTTTCACATCTAATACTGTAATTTTTGACTTGAGTTTTTCCTTTTCAATTTCACATAGTATAATTTTTCCCCACGTATTCTGACTTCTTTCTGGAGCTGAGAATATTTTATATCTTACTGTTGCAAATTGTGGTCTATGATTTGGCGTATATATATGGGCCATTATATTACCACCAAAGGCTGGTCTTATCTGATCCAAATCTGTATTTTCTTGAACATCTATGATAGTACAGTCGGCTGTAAGTCCTGTTCTAAATCTTGCTGCTGCCCTTGGGGCAAGGGATCTTCCTATAGTAGTCCCTCCTACCAATATAATAGTAGGATTTGTTTTGTTTATGAAATCCTCAAATACTGCTGTATATGGCTCTATTCTAAAGTGCTTTAATTCTTCATCATCATATACGAACACTTCATCTACTCCATAGTGAAGTATTTCTTCTGCCTTATCCTTTATATCATGTCCCATGAAAATAGCATAAACTGGATGATTTATTTTTTCTGCAAGCTCCTTAGCCTTTCCAATAAGCTCAAGAGTAACGGGGTGTATTTCTCCATCTTCATGATCTACATATACTGCTATACCCTTCCATAAGTCTTTATCTATTTTAGGTGTCTCTTCTTCGACAAATTCAAATATACCTTCCGGTCCCTTTTTAACACATATTTTGCACATCTTGCAGGCTGCATTTATTTCGAGTTTTTTATTGATATAATCAATAGCATTAAAGGGACAAAGTTTAATAAGCTCCTCAGGATTTGAAACCTTGTCTTGGTTTATTATTATCTTAGCCATTGTATCCCTCCTCCTACACAAACTTTAATTCTGCTAACTTGTTGAATAATTTTTCTGTTACTTCTTCCCCTGTTCCCCTCCACATTTCATGGTCATTATTTCCTTCAGGAGGAAATATTTTTAAAACCTGAGTGGGTGAGCCCTTTAATCCATATTTCATTTCATCCAGATCTTCAAAATCCTTTAAACTATAGAATGGAATATCTCTATCCTTTGTTGCCATCTTTAATTTAAATGACGGTAGTCTTGGCTGAAATATTCCTTTTTCTACCGTTATAAGGCAAGGATATTCTATTTCTACTATTTCTATAGTATTCGGCATATCCATTTCTACAACAATAGAAGCTTCCTTTACTTCAATTACTTTTCTTACATTTGCCACATGGGGTATTCCTAAGAACTCAGCCATTTCAGGACCTACCTGTGCTGTATCTCCATCAGTAGTCATTTTTCCGCAAATAACAATATCTGGATTGCCTAGCTTTTTTACACCTTGTGAAAGGGTATACGCTGTAGCTAAAACATCTGCTCCAGCAAATTTTCTATCAGTTAATAATGCTCCTTCATCTGCACCCATCATAAAGGCCTCTTCGATTATTTCTGCAGCCTGTGGAGGGCCCATACTGATAACACCAACCTTCGCTCTATTAGCCTGTTTTATCTTCATTGCAGTTTCAATTGCATATAGATCATATGGGTTCATTTTAGAATCAATACCGTCTCTCTTTAATACCCCGGTCTTTTCGTCAACTTCTACTTCAGAAGTTCCTGGAACTTGCTTAATACAAACAATTATTTCCATTAAAAATCCTCCTTTGGTAATATGGTCATACCACTAATTTGAAATTTCTACAACTCAAGTAGTTTAAAAACTTCATAATTTGATTCGTCTTGAATCTATAAGCCTTTTTTACATATTGTATTAGTTTCTATCCGAATTTAAACGTTAAATTCACTTATTATTTCTTCTAGCTGTTTTACAATTACTTGCATGTCCCCGGTTGTTTTGTTTATTTCATCTATAGAAGATGCTTGTTCATTAACTGAAGCTGAAACTTCTTCTGTAGCCGCCATAGATTGTTGTGTAATCGATGATATTCCTTCTATAGATGTTACTACTATATCTTTATTTCTATTAATATTTTCTATATTTTCTATAAGGATTTCTATTTTTCCAACAATGTTATTAATCGCTTTGTCAATAACTTCAAACTTTTCTCCTGTATCATTTGATACCTGATTTGCTTTTTCTACAATTTGTTTTGCATCTTTCATTTGTGATTTAGTAACATTTACTTCTTGTTGAATATCATTTATCATTTTTTCTATTTCCTTTGCATTTATCGTAACCATTTCTGCAAGGTTTCGTATTTCATCAGCCACAACTGCAAATCCCTTTCCCGCATCTCCTGCTCTAGCGGCTTCAATAGCAGCATTAAGGGCTAGTAAATTAGTTTGGTCAGCAATGGATGATATAGTATTTGTTATTTGGCTAATAGAAGTTGAATTGCTTTCTAATATATCTATTTGTGATGCTATTCTTTCTACAATAGCATTATTACTGTTTATTGCATTTTGTAACTCATTAATAGATTCATTTCCATTTTTATTGACATTGATAATTTCATGGATATATTCTTTAACCTGTATGGAGTTATTTACAGCTATATTCACTTCTTCAGTAAGCATATTAAGTTTATTAAATCCTTCTTCAGCATTTCTTGCTTGTTCTGAAGCTCCTATTGCTAATTCATCTGTAACCTTTGCTACTTCATCTATAGATATAGAAGTTTCAGTCATGCCATTTAGAAGATTTTTTGAGTAGTTAGTTACGTTGCTTGAAGTGTTTTTAATGTTGTTTATTATGTGCATAAAATTTACTCTTGTAGTATCAATTGATTTAGATAATTGCCCTATTTCTGAATCGTCGTGATGGACATCTATTGATTTAGTTAAATCACCATTTGCCATATATAACATACCATTTTTTAATTTTATTATTGGTCTAATTATTTTAAAAGTTGATATTAAAATATTAACTACACTGACAATACCTGTTATAACAACAAGAGTTATTATTAGTGCGATAAATTCATTTAATTTGTTAGATGCTTCTTCAAATTTTTTAGTGCTTCTATTGTTTACTTCTTCCTCAAATTTATTTATTACATCCCAATATTTATCTAGATTTTCTTCATATTCTTTTCCAAACAACAAATCGCGTGCCTTTGCAAAATCACCCTTTTTAGCCGCTGCTATTGCTAAATCTTCAATTTCATATAAAGACTTACCACATTCTCCAATGGCATTAAGAAGTTCAATTTCTTTTTCGACTAAACCTAAATCATGTAATCTTTCTTTATATTTTTTTTCAATATAATTATCAATTCTTTCTAAATAGTTTTCATAGTGAACTTTATTTTCAGTTTGTGCGTATTTCCTAATATCATTAATTACATCATTATTAAATTCACTAATCCTAACAGTAATGTTCTTATATTCAGTTTTCTTTTCTTGTGCAATAAGTGTCTTTTTATAAGCATCCTTAACTAGTAAAGCATTACCAATTAATAATAGCACCAATACTATAGTCACGGTTCCTAAAATTATATTTAGAGTTGATTGCTTTAAAGCTCTTTTTTGCATTATTATCCCCCTCTCTATCCCAAAACTTCTGTTAAGTTATATATAGTTCAATTCCTGACTCCATTTAGAGTTACAGTATTAAGTACCATCAAAAAACACCTCCAAAGACGGAGTCAAGAATAAATGGAAAAATATGAGAAAAATATACTATATCAAAGATGCTTTAGGAAACTCTCAGTAAGCTAATTTAAATTATCTTTTATCTTCCTATGACACTCTTCTTCAGAAAGGTCATACTTACGAACATATATGTGCAGATATTTATTAATTTATTTTACATTCAACTTCTACTACCTCTGAAAAAATCTCCATCTTTCCTATTCTGTCAAAGGCTTCTTTCAAGTCTTCTAAGCCCACAGTAACTGCGATTCTAATGTAACCTTCTCCACAAGCTCCAAACGCATTTCCAGGAAGAACTAATACATGAGCTTCGCGCAAAATTTTATCAGCAACCTCCATTGAACTTAATCCTGTTTCCTTGATATTAATAAATAAATATAAACTTCCTCTAGGAGGTAAAACAGACATATTTGGAATGTTCTTAATTCTTTCATATGCGTAGAAAGTTCTTTTTTTGTATTCTTCTACCATAGACGGCTGTACTTCATCCCTCATTCTGAGTGCATGTAAAGCAGCTCTTTGAGAGATAGAAGGAGCCGTAAATACATTATTTTCATTTACATCCTTCATAGTCTTTATTATAAAATGGGGGGCTAATACATAACCTATACGCCATCCTGTCATACAATAATCCTTTGAAAAACTACCTATTGTAATTGTCCTCTCCTTCATTCCTTCCAGGGTTATAATTGGAATAAAGGGCTCTGCATAGCTGAGTGCTGTATATATGTCATCTGCAATAACTATAAGATCATACTCTATAGCAACCTTTGCTATAGCCTCTAGGGTCTCTCTGCTAAAACAAGTACCCGTTGGATTATTAGGAGTATTTATAATTATTGCCTTAGTTCTATTAGTTATAAGACCTTTTAATCTCTCTGTATCAACTTGGAATTCATCTTCCTCATAGGTTTCTAAAACAACTGGCTTACCTCTAGTTAGTTCAATTTGCTGTGGATATGGAGTAAAGCAAGGTTCATGTATTATTACTTCATCTCCATCATCTAATATTGCCTCTAAAACAAGCCACATGGCATGGCATCCACTTGTAGTTATCATACATTCTTCTAGTTTTGCATCATAATTATAGGTATCTTTATAATACTTACAGATTTCTTCTCTCAATTCTAAATCACCTAAAAAATCTGTATAGTGTGTATGTCCGTTTTTTGTATCCTCAAAGGCTGCATTAATGATTCTCTCATCAGTTGTTAAGTCTGGGTCTCCTAAGCTGAAATTAATAAGATCGTCATATTCCCTTGCTAGGCGTCCACTTTCTCCCATAGGTGTAGAAATATCATTCCAATATCGTTTTGATACAAATCTATGTTTCATATTCAAATCCCCCTCTTATTAGTAATATAATCATACATCTAATAATCAGAAACATCGCTTCAACAAATTTAGAAAAAAATGTTTTTAAAACCTTATATGGCATAAGCCTCGGTCATAAGGACCAAGGTCCTATGCCAAAGAGTTAAGTCAACAAAATCTACATTACTTTATTATCATATTTGCGAAGAATACAATTATTGGTAAACTAATAATCGTCCTTTGTAAGAAAACTATCAATAAATCCTTAAAATCAATTGGTATATCTGAAGTTAAAATTATCGTACCTGTCTCAGTCATGAATACTATCTGAACTAAAGATACTGCCGCAATAACAAACCTTGTTTTGACTGATGCTATACTTGATCCTAGGATTGCAGGTAAGAACATATCAGCAAACCCTACTATCGTAGCTGGTGCAGCTTCAAATGCTTCTGGTACACCTAATATTTTTAGATAATAAGCAAAAGGTAATGACAACCAATCAAATACAGGAGTATAAGTTGCTATAATCAACGCAATTGTTCCCCAGGCCATGACAAGTGAAGAAAGAGTAAATATAATACTTAAAAATATGTCTAATCCTCTTCCTAATAGTTTTGGTACTGAATCAGCTTTTTGTGCTCTTTGGACAGCTAATTGAAGAGCCCATTGTGTTGTTTTTAAACCTTCTGGGGCAACTTCATTAATCTGTTTGCCAACAACTGGATGATATTTATCCTCAATTCTATTTAACGGCCATATCCTTGCTAGAATTATTGCACAAACAGTACCTGCAAATGTTACAGTTAAATATAACGGAATAAACACATGATCTACCTTTAAAAATGCTGCAACTACTAAACAAAAAGGTAATGACACAGCAGAAAAGCATGTAGCTATTGTTGCTGCTTCTCTACCGGTATAATATCCAGAACTGTATTGTATGCTGGTTAATTGAACTCCAACGTTACTATTGCCTATCCAAGATGCTATTAAATCTATAGCTGAACGCCCAGGTAACCTAAATAATGGTTTTACAGCTCCTCTTAAAACTGTTCCCGTATAGTCCATGATCCCGTAATCCATTAGTAATGGCATCAAGAATGCTGCTGCTAAAAACCATGAAATCAATGTCGCAACTAGTCCAATCATAAGGCCACCAGTATCTGCAGAATATATATACTCGTGTCCCAATTTGCTTAATACTAATATTCCAAATACTGCTCCCATAATTCTAAATACTAAGAAAAAAGCACTTGTCACAAAATATTTTTCTAAATATTTATTTTCAGTAATAAACTTTGGTTTAAATATTGTCCCTATTGTAGAAAGTATTGCTGAAATAACCATTATTGAAGTAATAAATTGTCCTGAAATCGGCTTTAAGATATCTGCTAACCATTCCGATATAATACCCAGTATTATTGTAATATTACCTTCATATTTAACCGGCATTATAAACAAAGCAACACCAATTAAAGATGGTATAAGAAACTTTAATACATTTTTATAGTTTAATTCAATAATTTTATCTTCACATAAATTCTTGTTTGTATTAGTATTCATACTTTTTCAAGGACGCTGTGATAAAATTTAATTTTTTAATATTATTATATTGTTATACTATAGGTAATTTGAAATTATCTTATTTTATTTACCGCCCTCAAGTCCCTCCCTTTTAATTTAATAATTAAACTAAAGTAATCTTTAAACTTATTAAGTACTCTTCTTAATTTAAATGTATGTCCTATACAGTATTTTTTATAATACTCTGATAACTATATCTAATTTTAGCTATTTAGCTTTTCTAACTTCTGAATACCTTCAAAAACCATATCCTTTGTTACCTCATATGGTAGATATTCCATATCAGGGCTATTTACTGTATTTTCAAGAACCTGTTCTAAATACGCCCTATCATTTTTAACCTCAATGTCTTCTAAGCATGTTGGAAGTTTTATTTTTTTATAGAAATCATGTAGTTTCTTTAATTCTTCTTCTTGATTATCCATAGCTAATTGAACTAAAACTCCATATGCAACTACTTCACCGTGCAAATGATTTTTTTCTATATGCTCTAATATAGTAAGCCCGTAGAATAATGAGTGAGCAAGTGCACCATTATATTTTTCTTCTACAAGCATAGAAACTAATCCAGTACTTAAAACATTATTTAAGATAACTTGGCTGATTTCAAATGAGCTTTCACCTTTTTCACAGTCCTGTAAAGCTTTTTCTCCGTATTGAAACATCGGTTTAACACACATAGCACTGATTTCTCTTCCCATTCCAGAGCTATGGTCTAGCTTATCACCTCTAGATGCTAATGTACACTCATAATGCTTCGCTATTGTATCTCCAATACCAGCCCACAAATATTTAACAGGTGCCTCTGCTATTATTTCACTATCCATAAATATATGAACCGGTGGTTTTTCAAAGAAGTAGAATGAATCAAATTCTCCTTTTTCATTATAAACTACTGATAAACAAGTAGTAGCTGCACAAGTAGCTGCGATGGTTGGAACAGTAAATACAGGAACATTTATCTTATCAGCTGCCCCCTTGGCAGTATCAATGGCTTTCCCTCCACCGACACCGATTATCATATCAACCTTTTCATCGCTCCCCTTTTTAGCAACTAAGCCCATATTTTCAAAAGTACATTCTCCACCGTACCACATAAAGTCAACAACTTCTAATGCACTACCTTCAAGTGCACTTTCAATTTTAGGTTTAGCTTTTTCTAATGCTGTTTTACCGCCTACTATCAAGGCCCTTCTTCCATAATGCAAGCATATATCCACTAAATCTTGTAAAGAGTCTTCACCGATTGTATAGTTTGGAAATGTAACTGTCAGTTTACTCATATATATCACCCTTTATGTTAGTTTTTCAGTTTGAACTTTTTTCTATTATATCCAACTTTATATATCTACACAAAGTTCATTCTGCTTAAGATGTGTGGAAAATTATAAATTAAGTATTTTTTAT
The DNA here is from genome assembly GCF_050888315.1 of Wukongibacter baidiensis. Lineage (NCBI taxonomy): Bacteria > Bacillati > Bacillota > Clostridia > Peptostreptococcales > Caminicellaceae > Wukongibacter > Wukongibacter baidiensis. The sequence goes on along the minus strand of NZ_CP138202.1, from coordinate 5,314,020 downwards.
GGTCCCCTCATCATACTCCCCCTTTTTAATTTTCAGAAACAATGTTTCATATTTTTTCTAAAAAAAATTGATCTCTATAAAATATCACAAATTTTTAACTATTTTTATTCTTCAATACATAACAATACATTTGCTGGATCATTCATCAAATAAGTTTTGAATTCATCTCCAAATTCTTTATAAACAATATCTAGGGCTGATTGGATATCTCTAACTACTCTTATGTCTGTATTCTTAAATACCTCTTCTTCTAAGTCAGTTACAAATATTGTATTAAAATCTTCAATAAGTTTTGTAGTTAAATATCCTCCGAGTCTTGCTGTTGTAAAGTTATCTCTAACAAACTTTTCTCTTTCCCAGTTTGTTTTGAAATTTTTAATTACCTCTTCAACTTCACCATATCCAACACCATCTGGACACTGTGCTAAAAATATTAGATATCCACCTTTTTTAACAGCATAAGTAGGATTTTCAAAAGATTTACCAGCTATATATAAATCAATGTCTTTCGGATATCCTCCACAAGAGACTATTGCTAAGTCAGCTTTTTCCTTCAATTTCACTTCAAGCTTACTTCTAGCTATTTTACATCCTTCTTTATGGGCTTCTATATAATCTCCAGCAACTGCACTCCCTATCTTCCCATCTTTGTTCATTATAACGTTAAACATGAATGATGGTTTTACTATCTCAGATGCTTCAAGGATATCTTGATGCTGAACATTACCTTCAATAATACCTGAACCAATATTTTCTCTAAGCCCTTCACCTATTGTTTCTGAAAAAGCGAGAGAATGATTAGCTTTAATAGACTTATACCCTGCTATTCCTGGTAAAATAGATTTTCTTCCGCCTCCCCATCCTACCAAATCATGAGTAATTATACCTCCTGTTAAAACTACATGATCACATTCAACAGCTATTTTATTTATTTTCACAGGAGTACCATTACTTGTGGCTCCTAAATAAACTAAATTATCGTCATCCTTACAGTTATGATCTATAATTGTAAATCTTTTAGAAAGTTTCTCACCTAAGAGAGTCTCCTTTTCTTCATCTGTATGGACTCTATGGGCACCAGTAGCACTTAAAAATACTATATCCTTGTCTTCTACTCCACCAGCGTTTAATTCTTCTACAATATAGGGAAGGAATACATGGGGTCTTTGATAGGCTCTAGTTATATCATTAATAACAATACATACTCTTTCACTTGATTTAACTATTTCTCTAAGCTTTTGACTTCCTATTGAGTTGTTAAGGGCATCTATAATAACTTTTTTTTCTGACTTTATCTCTTCTTCATTTACATCTGGACATTTTATTTCACCTAATACATTTCTCTCTGGTAATGAAAACTTAACTTTTTCTTTCCCATATTTCATAGTTATTTCTTTCATTATTATAGTCCCTCTCTTTTTTTCATATATTAAATGAAATCATCAAACAACTTCTTAAATCTTGTTTACAGTGCAACAGTTTGTGATCCTCATGCATCACGCTCCAATATTTGCTTTATATACATTAAAGCTCTCTTATTTTTAATCAGTTTTAGAATTCTACAACTATTTAAGAAACTACTTTTATAAGCTCTTATATATAGTTTATTATTTGTTTAATAAATTTAAGATACTATCGAATATATATTAAGTAGTTTAATACTCTTGTAATGTATGTGGCTGAATCACTTAATATATATTCGACACAGAATTGGGAGTCAAAACCTTTAAAAGGTTATGAACAAGGAGTTAAATTATAAATATGCTTAGAACTTATTATTGTAACTGCTGCAGCATCTTCAATAAATAGTCTAGGTATATCTCATCGACTTGTAATACATTAACTCCAATATCTTATTTTCAACATAATCATCACCTTGATTTTAATATCTACACATATTTTGAAACATTGTTTCATATCGTTTCTAAAAAAATAATTTCTAATTATATGTCGAATATTTCTCTATAATATTATTTCTTTAAGTAATAATGTTATAACTCGCCTAGAAGAAACATTGCTTCAATATGATAAAATAAAAAATAATTAGAAACATTGTTTCTAATTATTTTTATTTTATCATATTTTTCAAAAAATTCAAATATATTTTTATTTGTTTTTATATACGATTCTATGCTCTTCTAATTTTTTTATAAATGTGCCTCCTTTAATCGTTCAGAAATTTCTTTACTAATTTTTCTAAGCTCTTCAATAATATTATCTATTCCTTTAACCTTTAATCTGCTTGTTGGCCCCGAAACACTTAGCGCTGCTACAGTATCTCCTTTTGAATTAGTTATTGGACAAGCCATACAAGTTAATCCATATTCATACTCTTCCTTGTCGAAGGCAACCTTTTCTCTAAGTATTTGTTCTTTTTCTTTATTGAAATCTTCATATTTTATGATAGTATTTATAGTTCTTTTTTCAAGTTCATGAGAATTAAAGTAATTTTTTATTTCTTCATCACTCATTTGGGATAAGAATATTTTACCTGTTGAAGCACAGTAAAGAGGAGCAATGGGTACTAATTTTGAAACTAAAGCTGAAGTTTCTCCTTCAATGCTGAATATATTCAAAACATTCCCTTCGTGGCTAATACCTAAATTAACAGTTTCACCTACATCCTGTGAAAGTTTTTTCATATAAGGTTCTGAAATTCTCTTCATACTTAGCTTCGACTTTACCTTTTCTGCATACTGGATAAATATCAGACCTAGTTTATATCTATCTGTCTCATTATCTTTTTCAACAAAATTTCTCTGATAAAATGTATTTAAGATACGATAAACAGTAGCTTTTGGTAAGTCAAGATTTTGAGCAATTTCTGAAACTCCAATATACTCATCAGCCGAAAATAATTCTTCAAGAATCAAGACTGCTCGATCAACCATGGTAATGGTATCATAATTTCCTTTATTCATAGTCATAGGTTCACTCCCTAAAATCATATGTACATTCTTTTAACTAATTATATAACATTATACCATTTATAGTTTTTCAATCTTGCAAATTATTATAATTGTTATTAAAATTTTGTACTCACAAATATAAAGGAGCCTCTTAGAATGACGCATTATTGCGTTATTCTGAGACCCCTTTAGACCAAACTCATAGGATATATCTATAAAACAGGCTCTTTTTATTTTTCTGAGTATACATATATGACCTCGAACGCATCCTTGAGTTAAAATTTATCACATGTACCATTTTTATCAAATATACATAAAAACTACAGGGATGAAGTGAATTCTACCCTGTAGTTAGTATAACTTGCATTCAGTATAGCTCTTAATATTTAATTAATTTTCTAAGCTTTTTCTCTCATAATCTCAGGCGCTTCTACTTCTTTACCGTAGAACTTAACTATAGCAAACGCTAATCCCCATCCAATAATTAGCGATATAAAAGGATTCATTCCAAAAATCGCTGCTGGTAGATAACCTACTAGTAGAGCTATACCAGCACATGTTAGTGCATACGGTATTTGAGTCTTTACATGATCAATATGATCTGATGCAGATGCCATGGAACTCATGATAGTTGTGTCTGATATCGGTGAACAGTGGTCACCAAATACAGCCCCTGTAAATACAGCTCCCATAGTTGCAAATAGAATTGTTCCTGTATCTCCACCACTTAATTGGTACACAAGTGGAACGGCTATAGGCATAAGTATTGCAGTAGTTCCCCAAGATGTTCCTGTTGAGAAGGCTATAATACAACCTAGTAAAAATACTGCCATCGGAATTACACCTGCTGAAACCTTTCCATCTAATACGCTAACTAAGAACTTCGCTGTTCCTAGATCTTTACACATACTTCCTATACCCCATGCTAACACTAGTACCATAATTGCTATTACTAATGATTTTGCACCATCAATCCATGCATCCATGGTTTCTTTGAAGGTTAGTATCTTTTGACATAGTACTAGGGCAAAAGCAACTATTGTACCACTGAATGACGCCCACATCATTGCAACAGCTGCGTTGGCACTACCAATAACTTGACGAAGTACACTAAGTGATAAAGGGTTTGCCTTTACAAACTCAATTAAGGCAGTGTCATCTCCAGCCATTACCGCTGCACGTCCATTTATATATAATCCTACAATTACCATAACTATAACAGTTAAAACCGGAATAATTGCATTAAATGCTCTTAAAGGAATATCATCCTTTATTTCCATCTCAGTAAGTTCCTTAGATGCTAGCGGTATTGATCCATCAGCAACAAGCTTTCCAGTTTTTCTAGCTCTTCTTTCAGCAGCTAACATTGGACCATAGTCTCTTCCTGTAAATGCAATCATAAGTACAAATCCAAGCATTATCAAACTGTAGAATCTAAAAGGGATAGACTGAATAAATGCTTCATATGCATTCATTTCAACACCTATAGATGCAAAGGCATCCTTTAGCAGACCTAATTCATATGCTATCCATGTTGATACAAATGCCATACTTGCAACCGGTGCTGCAGTTGCATCGGTTAAAAATGCAAGCTTTTCTCTAGAAATACGGCGTTTGTCAGTCAATGGTCTCATGGTTGTCCCAACTAGTAATGTATTTGAGTAGTCATCGAAGAAAATAGCAAGACCCATAGCCCATGTAGCTACCATAGCACTTTTAGCTGACTTTGCTTTACTTCCCAGCCACTCAGCTATAGCCTTTGCCCCACCTGACTTTGCGACTATACCAATCATACCTCCAAGTGCCAAGTCAAATACTATAATTCCTGCATTCCATTCGCTTGCGACTGATCCCGCAATATACTTCTCAATAGTCTTAGTAAAGCCTAAAAAGATGTTTCCTTTGTAAATAATTGTAGCTCCAACAAATATTGCTGCAAATAATGACGGTAGTACCCTTTTGGTTGTAAAAGCAAGAATAATTGCTACTAACGGGGGAATCAATGATAGCATTCCATAATGTTCTACAACATTCTCCATAAAAAAAACTCCTCCTTTTTATAAGTCTAATATAATTTTACGGAGGAGTTTCATAATGCTTCATGTTGATTCAAATTTATTTATTTTTTATTTTGAATTTTTTGAATTTTTTCAATTGATGTTCTAATCAATCTTGCTTTGGATAAGTAAATTGTCAATAAATTTAATAACATTTACTTTACCCCCTGAGGTTCTACGACCCCGTATATAGTCCATCTCAGCCTTAACACTCTCAAAATCAAATAGTGAGTTTGAGTATTTTACAAAGCTTTCATTCATGTAATCCTCAATACCAGCATTAGCAATATTTCTAATACCTTTGATTACTGCTCTTCTTATTCTTTGTTTCATAATTTTGGGATTTTCTCCAAACCTCTTACATATCCCTTTGAAATCACGCATTATATATTTACTATCTTCTTCTTCAATTAAGTATTTGCAAATTTTGAGTATATCGTACGATCCTTTTTCTCCCAGTATTCCAATATTGCTTAAGATATACTCTATTTTATTAATTTGATTTACCTTCTTGGGTTTCATGATTTCCGTAGGTTTTGAATTAATCTGAAGCATACCTTTAATATTTGAAATCGCTCTTGCCATTTCAATTTTTTCCGATACAGATCTAATAACCTTTTCAATTTCAATGATATTAATTGGTTTACTTATAAAAAATTCAACTCCAGAAGTATAGGATTCAGCAATCATTTCCTTATCGGATACCTGAGAAATAATTATAAAGTAAATCCCAGGATTGGTCTTCTTTATTTCCTTGGTGAGACTCGATCCATCCTTGTTCGGCATTAAATAATCAACTAATACAATGTCCGGCTTTAGTTCCATTATTTCCTTGAAAGCTGTGTCTCCGTCATAGGCATAGCCCACTACTGTTCCTAGCTTCTTCTCTTCAATAATATCCTCTAGTATTTTTACAATATTAATATCATCATCAACTATATAAAACTTCAATTTTCCACACCCTCTAAGTTAATTTTATCTATGCTGATTATAAATGTAGTACCTTTTTCAAAGCTTGATTCAACATCGATTTCTCCGTTAAAATGATCTTTAATCAGGTCCTTTACAAGTGTCAATCCTATACCACGGTTTATTTCTCCAGTTTCTTTATCAAACTTTGTTGAAAACCCTGGATTGAAAATATAGTTCATGTGATCTTTTTTAATACCCCTACCGTTATCCGAAACATAAATCTTAACTTTTTCATCTATCTCCTCTATTTCTAATCCTACAACAGCATTTGGTGAATCCTTACAGGCTTCTATTCCATTATTTATAAGATTTCTGAGGATAGACATTAAATGATAATGATCCTTTACTAGAACATTGCTTTTTATCCTATGTTTAAATTCAACATCCAAGTTTTCCTTTCCCAAGAATTCTGTAGTACTAATGGCTAAGATATTCACCATATCCTTAATACTTATTTTCTCAAACTTAAACTTATTTTCAAAAATTTGTTCTAATCCTATAATAACCCTTATATAGTCTTTCTTAATCTCATGAATATCCTTAGATAGGTCAAGAATAATATCTTGCAGTTCTTTTGGAACATCATCGTTAGTAGTTGAATATTTATAGGCTTTAAAGCTTTTGCTCATTATATCTTCAATATACTTCATATTCTTATTCATAAAGTATATTTCACTGGTAAAGCTCGAGGTTAAAAGCATGAGCCGCCTATACCTAGCCTCATGCTCTAGCTTAAACAAAAGTGATTTATATCTTTTTAGTGTTATTATAATTATAATAACTATCAGAGTCCTAATGGATGCTATAATAAATAGTCCCTTAATTATATTTCCCTCTAATCCAATTATCTGTGTTCTAACGCTTATTTCAGCTACATTAGACAAATAATCACTCATAAGAACTGTAAAGGCAAATCTTGTTAGATTCTTATTTTCATAATTAGTGTATAGATAATGAAATACAAGGCCATATGTTAGATAAAATACCATATCCGGTGCAACAATGGAAATGGCATGGCTAAAATCTTTGATTGACATAAACATTATTAGAGTTCTAAATAATGGAGATACTACAGCAGTTATAGCGCAGGTTGTGATTGGATTTAGGTTCTTATTATTGTATAAAAGAATTGGTAACAAAATAGTTGAAAAGGATATAATAAAGCCCTCAACAAAAAAGTTCAAATAAAACTGGGCACCAATAGAAACTAAAATTGCTATATAAAGCATTTTCTTTAGCTTGTACATAGAATGTTCTCTCTTTCTATAGAGAGTTCCAATTAAAGTTTTGACTGGAATCTCTATATTACAGTAGTTTAAATCCGGGTTTAATATTAATTCTAGAAAATTTGTTTTTTTCCTCTTTTCTTCATAAACAAATTGAAAAAGGGGTATTTCAGAATGACAAATTTCTGAAACACCCCTGGGCCATACTCATAAGATTTCTTTATGAAACAGTCCCTAATATACTATATTTCAAATACCTTATCTAATCTTGTTAACTTGAAAACCCTCATAACCTGAGAGCTATTAATAGAATGCAGTCTTAGACTTCCACCTATCTCCATACATTTCTTATATATGGATACAAGGACCCCAAGCCCTGTACTGTCAATAAATGAGCAGTTTGTGAAATCTAGTGCGAAATGTTTTTCACCTTTTTTCATTAGATGATTTAACTTTTCTCTAAACTCATCGGCTTCATCTACAGCAAAATTTTCAGATATCATCATACTAATTTCTTTCATTTAATCCACCTCATATTTTAAATTTTTCTACAAGTTCATTTAAACTGTTAGCCATGGCACTGGTTTCCTCTGAGGTTGAAGCTAAGTTTTGAATTATTGAAGACTGTTCCTCAGTAGTAGCAGCAACTTCTTCACTGCTTGCCGCAGTAGTCTCAGTAATAGTTGCAACAGAGTCTATCAGTTTTACTATTTGATCGGAATTTGCCACTTCATCTTTAGTAACATCGACTATTCTCTCAATATCCTTTGAAATTTGTTCTACGGCTTCAATAATACTAATAAATGATTTATCAGTCTCATTAGCTACTATAACTCCGTTCTCAACAACCTTCCTTCCAGAGTTCATTGATTCTACAGCTTTATTTATTTGAATTACCATCTCATTAATTAGAGAAGAAATTTCATTTGCTTCCATTCCGGTTTGTTCTGAAAGCTTACGTACTTCATCGGCAACCACTGTAAAACCTTTACCATGTTCACCGGCTCTTGCGGCTTCTATTGCTGCGTTTAAGGCTAATAAATTTGTTTGATCTGAAATATTATTAATAGTACTAATGATCCCACTAACTTTATTTGAAAGCTCATTTAGAACCTTTAGTATATTTCCTGTTTCAGATGATACTTCACTGATATTTTCGATTGCTTCGATTGTTCTGTTAACATTTTTACGTCCTTCTTTGGCAACGCTCATTGTTTCATCGGAGTTAATCTTTGCCGTATTAGCTCTACTCTGGGCAATTTGAATTAAACTAGAAAGTTCAACTAACACCTTAGATGTTTCAATAACCAAGTTATTTTGGGTATCTGCATCGGACGCAACTTCTGCAGTAGTATTTGCAATTTGCTCAGTTGAGGCACTTATCTGCTCAGAAGATGCAGCCAACTCCTCAGAAGCCGCTGCCAGCTCCTGGGATCCCTTTCTTACATGTGCAATTATCTCTGATTGGTGATTAATCATTTCATTGAAGTTTTCCCCTAACGTCTCTATCTCATCCTTTGTATTTATAGTAGATTTAACAGTTAGATCACCTTCACCAGCCTTGATCATTAGACCTTCTAATATCCTAATTGGCCTTATTATATTTCTTGTTGTCATAAAATAGGCCGCCATCATCGCTACAGCCATTGAGAATAATGCAATTATTATTGTGCTTTTTCTAATTGCAAATGCAGGAGCCATATATTCTTCATAATTAGCAGTAACTGCAACTACCCAATCATTCACGGGAACAAATCTAGTAAATTTATATATTCCTTCGTATGTATAATATCCTTCTCCAGGCTCACCGGATTTCATTCTTTCCACTAATGCTTTTAACTCAGTATTATCTGTATCTCCTAGGTTTTCATTCATTATTTTGTCTTTATTCGGATGATACACAAAAACGCCGTCTTTATTTAACATATAGGCATAACCGTTGTCTCCTACCTTTACCTTTGCCGCTTGCTTAGAAATTGTTTGGAAATCAATAGTTCCGATAACAGTTCCTACAATTCTATTATTTAACTTAAGGGGATAGGCAACTGCTACTACGGGCTTATTAGAAGCCTTTGAAATTATTACATCACTCTGACTCGCCTTACCCTTTAAAGCTTCTTTTACATATGCACGACTACTTAAGTCAATATTGGCACTTTTCTTTCCGTTAGTAATAATACCCCTAGCTTTATTATCTGTAACAACTAACATTTCTATTTCACTGCTGTTCTCTTTTTGGACATCAGATAAATATTTAAAAGCCTCATTTCTTAGTAACTCATCGCCATCTGCAGCTTGGGCTAAGTTTTCATTATGGCTCAAAAGCCCTACATACTTGCTAACAGAGTTCACAGTCTGGTCAATTAATTCGGCAGTCTGTGTTGTAACATCCCTTAATTCCTCTTCGGTCATCTGTTGCATTGAATTTGAAGTCTTAGTGTAGGAAAAAATACCTAAGACAATAATTGGAACAGAAATAAATATAAAGAACATGGTTATTAATTTCATTTTTAAGCTTACTTTCATTTTGTACCCCCCTCTGCCTTTTTAAAAAGTCATTTTACTCATTTGCATAGAGTTTATATAGTAGAACTTAAAATTTAGGCGTATCAAAATACTCAATGTTTCTGAGAGGTTTTGATGCGTATAAATTAAAGTCCTTACTAAAACCCTATAAGTTTTTTTGTATGATCAAAGTACTGTTTCTAAACTCTATCTTATCGGCAATAGATTTTATAAGAAACAATCCTCGTCCATAGTCATCTAATAAGTTATCATATGATATACTTTCTCGAACAACCACATTTTCAAAACCAGGTCCACTATCCTGAATTTCAAACTCTATACTACCCTCATAGTAAATTGCCCTTAAATATATTGGCTTATGGGCATCATTCTTATTTCCATGCTTAAAGGCATTTGTTAAAGCCTCTGTAAGTATCAGCCTTATATCAAAATCGTAATCACGATTATCTATATAGCTAATAATCTCCTCAATAATTTCTTTATGCTTTTCTAAACCATATAAAATATATTCATTTCTTTTCATTTTTCAGTAACCCTCACCCTTATTTGATTTCCATAGCAATTAATGTACAATCATCCTGTATTCCTTCTACATCAGTTAGCATTTCATTTAAAGAAATCCTGAGATTATTAGTAAATCTCGATATTCTAGGTGTTTCTAGCATGATATCATTCATTTTATCATCATCAAAGATGAAATCTAATCCATCTGTATAAAAGTAAAATCTGTCTCCAGTGTTAAACTGAATTATCTCCTCATCAAAAATACTATCTTCAAACATTCCAAGGAATGATCCTTTAATAATCTTTCTAGTACACTTCTTTTCTCTATCTTGAAAGATAAATTGATTTATACCTGCACCTACTATCTTAGCTTCTCCCTCTTTGAAGTCAAATCTAAAGCAGCAGGCTGCTACATAGCGTTCTCCTAGATAGTTCCCTACTTTTCTATTTAAATTGATAAGTATCTCACTAGGTTGGTCACTAGTTAAAATTGCTTCATGAAAAAGAACGTTGAATGCAGAAATATTCAAAGCAGCAGTAATTCCTTTTCCACTTACATCCCCTACCACACCTATAAGTACATCGTCGTTTTTTTTACTTAGATAGAAAAAGTCTCCACTGACGGTTTTGGCCGGTACATAAAGCGCTTCCATCTTAGCTCTGTCTGGAATAGCAAATGGCTTCCTAAAGAGTTGCTTTTGCATTCTAGCTGCAGCATTCAACTCATTTTTCTTCTTTGTAACATTTCTGATCACTGACATAATGGCCGGCTTACCCTGATAATTTAAGTAGTTTGAGGATATTTCTATATCAATCATTTTGCTCCCATTAACCAAAGTTTTGTAATCAAATACTGTTTTATCTACCTTGTCTTCTATTATCTGCTTAATCCTCTTTTCAATAATTTTTTCAGAACCATGTAGGATCTCGGTTACTTTTTGTCCAATAATATTATCAAAGTATTCAGATGCCTTTTTGTTTGCTAAAACAACTCTTCCATCAACTGTAATAACCATTGCTTCGGGTAAAAGGTTAACTATTTGCCTATATCTTTCTTCACTTTCCTTAATGGCCTTTTCTAGAATTTTTTCTTCTGTAATATCCCTTAATTGATTGATAATATATATTACATCACCAGAATCATCTAATACTGGATTACAACAGCAATCTAAATATTTATCTAACTCTGGGATATACTTTTCTGTTCGTACAATTTTCCTTGTTTCAATTATTTTTTCAATAGGGCAATTATCGCACTTTTTATTTCTATGTAATATTTCAAAACATCTCTTACCGTTAATATCTTCAGGATTTATTTGAAAAAATTCATAACCGGCTCGATTATAAAACATTACTCTACTATCGGGGTCACATACTCCAATAATATCTGTAATTCCTTCAAGAACTCCCTCGAGCAACTTTGAATTTTGAAATATTTTTTCTTCCACTGCTTTACGTTCAGTAATATCCCTTACAATCGCCAGGAAAACCACTTTTTCTTTTAACTTAAAAATATGTATACTTATCTCTACTAAAACAGGAACTCCATTCTTAACAATAATTTTTGTTTCAAATACTGCTCTTTTTGTTACTTTATTAACAGAGTCATTTAGAAATTTGTTTTTGTAATCTTTAAAGAAGCAAATTTCCAAGGGAGATTTTTTGAGAATTTTCTCCTTTGAATACTTAAGTAAGTTACAGGCTCTGTTGTTAACATCAATAAAACGCTCGGGGATCCCATCTTCACTGGCCGCACCAAAGAAAACAGCTTCACTTGCGTTTTCGAATAGTTCTCTATATTGGGTTTCTCTTCTCTTAAGCTCATTTTCAAGTTTAACTCTTTCAGAAATATCTTCTATGATTAAATAGACAAATTTTTTCTCTAACATCTTTAAAGGCCCTGAATGAATCTCTACATCTATGATTTCATTATTGGCCAAACGATGCTTTGAATTAAGCTTTTGAAAATGCTTATCAAGTGATTTCTGCAGCCTTTCAGTTATTTCATTTTTATATAAGCAATCTATTTCAGTAATCTTTAATTTCTTTATTTGATTTTTCCTGTATCCGTAGAACTCACATGCCACCAAATTAGCATTTACAATATTTCCGTTATCACCATCGACAATCAATATTGCTACATTGTTTTTCTGAAATATCTCTCTATAATATTTTTTTATGCTTCCAACAGCAATACTAATTTGCTTACATTTTTTTCTTTTGAATAAACTGTCTATCTCGTCATTCTCTTTGTCAGCAGAGCGTTTTGTAGGTTCAGAATTGTTCTCATGTTCCATTGTTTGTTTCACCTGTGTCACTCCTATAATATAGAGACTCAAAGAAAACTATTGATTTATACATATATAAAACTCATAAAACCTCGAGTATTTATCTATGAATAAAATAAATTTTACTGTGTGGACTCTATATAATTAAATATTTTTATGTATTTCAAATTAATTGCTTTTTAGCCCATTAATCTTAATATCTTATATTTATTACATCCATATTATAACATTGTTTTCTAAAACATGACACTATTTAACAAATTTTTTTAATATTTGCTTAAATAAAAAACAATTATTCATTGTTCACTATTAGTTTTTTACATATATGCATGTAATTTTTGAGTGCTTTAAATCCAGTTATATATTTAGTAATAAACAGAAAGCGACAGACTGTTTTTAAACAGTCTGTCGCTTCTTATTATAGTTTAACATTTTCTAATATGCCTAATGCTTTATTTAGTATATTGAATCTAAAATATAAAGTACATTGTTTATGTTTTCATTTCTATATATCATTGGACCTAGCATTTTTCTATTGCAATTGCCATCAATTCAAATCCATACATTAATTATGTATCTAACTTATAATGATTATAAATCTCTTTTTAAGCTTTCAGGAACATCAGGTTCATGGGTTCTCCACATACATCTAGTACTAACACCGCTCAAGGCAATAAATGTAAATACAAAAGCAGATGTTGATAATAAGAATCTTTTCAAATTTCTTAACATAATAATCTCCTCCTTATATAATCAAGATTAAAAAAGCTTTAAATTTGTGAATCTATATCCTAGAGGCGTTACAAAGAAAAATGCTAGAAAAACGCCCAATGCACTTGAGATAACATATTTAGATATACCTAACATATTCAAGTGGCTACATATTATAAACCAGATAGTAAGAATTACAATCACTTTAATCTTTATCTTTCTTCTTGTATCTATATTTTTAATCATCTTCTTTTCCGTTCCGGCGGGAACCCATAGGATCGTTGCTGTTAGGGCTAGAAAATAAATCAAAATAGTTGATATTAATGTCCCCATAGAGGTTAGTGAAGTAACTTCACCTAATTTTCCTAGTGAAAGTATCATGATAAGCCCCATAAAATAGCATCTACTCTGTGTTTCATAATGGCTACCGCCAACTAGTCTTCTGAAAATAGTATAGGATATACTTACTATAAGGGTGGATTGAAAGATATTAAAAAAGTAAGCACAGACTAATTCGCTAATTATACTTATTGAAGTTCCAAGAAATATCTGCAGACCATAGGAAAGAACTTCGGTTTTCTCCTCATTATAGTGCATCTCTCTAGATATATAGTTAGAAATATTATCAGCTAACCTTCTCACCGTTGCTAACTCCCTCCCTTGGTAGTTCGATGACAGTTATCACCGTTCCATTGTCTGTATTTCTAACCTCAATAATGCCCTTATACTTGTCCACAATTTCTTTGGCTATATGTAATCCATATCCTCTTCCAATGGATGTTTTAGATGTAACGCCGGGCTGAAATAATCTTTTCATGATATCTTCTTCTATATATCCCCTATTTTCAATTTCAAATATAAAGTTCCCACCAGAATAATCGACAATTATCTTTATCCATTTCTTACCTTCTAGCATAGATACAGCCTCTATAGCATTATCTACTACATTGGAGATTAAACTGCATAGCTCCCAAGGGTCAGCTTCTACTGAATCTATTTCTTTCTTACAGTTAATGTAAAAGAATATACCCTTTTTCCATGCCATTTCTCGCTTTGCATTAATCAATGCTGTTAATGCAGGATGTCCAAATCCTACAGTTTCATGGGTAAATTTATATTCCTCTGATATTCCTCTTAAATAATTGGATAATTCCTCATATTCCTGTAGGTAGAGCATAGCTCCAATAGTTTGTATGTGGGTTAAATATTCATGCCTTTGTGTATGTAATAAGCTTATCAATTCCTCTGTGTTTTCCATATTAGCCTTCATTAATTCAAACTCTGCTTCTTTTTTCTCATAATAGCTCATTTTTTTTACAGATATAAACATAAAAATGGTAATTATGGATACAAATATCCCAAGAAACGGAGCACTTTTTTTAATGAAATCTACTGAAGGCTTTATAAAAATAACCGTACTAAATATCATTATCATTATTGATTGAACAAGCATCGTAAACAAAATTATATATTTATTTCTATTTTGCAAACTCTTCACCCTCTAATTCATTAATATCCCATAAGAAAAAATGAGTATTTCTTATGACAGCTAGTAAAATTAACGATACTATAAAAATAGGAATAGAACATATTATTAGTTTACTATGAGTAAAATATAGATTAGTCATTTCGAAGTTCCAAATTGCTTCAATTATTCCAAATATAATACCTTGCAGAAGTCCTTGGGATAACATACCTATAAATACTGGAATTATGGCTTTATAGTATTTAATTTTAAAAAATATAACTACTAGAATATACAGTGATATTGTCAAAATTATTGTATGCATCCCAAAATATATATTTGACATTCTAATCAGAAAAGCAACTACGGCTTGAATAGCAGCTACAATTAGAAGCTTTGATCCCTTGATATTTCTAATGTTACAGAGATTGAAGCCAATTAAAAGCATTAATAACACTTCAGGAAAAGATACAAATATTGCAACCGCCAAATAATCCTGTATCATATAACACCCTCCGACAGATTATTTTATAATATTAAATGTAATTAATAAATATTATACCATATTTTTCAAAAAAAGGTTGTCAAAAATTGTATTATGTTTAATTTCCCCAGTAAATTTTTACATATTTTTTCTAAATATTATCTTAATTCATATTTTTACCAGACAAAAAAACCTATTAGTATTTAAACTAATAGGTTTTCTATCTCAAATCTATTCATTTTATTCCTTTACATTCAATCCTTCAAAGATCTCACAAGCTTTTGAGTCAGTTCCCTTTACTTTATCAAAGTTTACTACTTCAAACCAACCCTCAACTCCATTTTCTTTTCGAACTTTACACCAATTTTTATTATCACTTGAAATTATAACAACTTCTTCCCCTACAGTAAGAGCTGCAACCATCTCTTTTTCTTTAGGTGCCTTTAGCAAAGGGATACTCTTAAGCACCTTTACTTTTTGATTCATCTCATATGATTCTTGTGGTTCATTCACCAGCATATGGTCTGAATTTAGTACATATTTATCATCAAAGGTCCACGAATGAAGGATTTTCCCATCCGATGATGTAGTTAGGCTTCCGTCTTCATATATTTCAATATCCTTAATGTGACCTGGTACACTTCCTACATAGAATATGCTATTTGCAGTGTATCTGTAGAACTTAGTATTAAAATTTTTATTTGAGTCTAATTCACTAATGGCAATCTCTTTGATTTCATCATCTTCATTTAAATCAACTACTTCAAAGCTATTATCAATTTTTTCTACCATACCGCTTAAAGAAGTATGATTAATAGATAGTTTAAAGAATCTATCTTCACTGCTTTCAAGCTTAATAAGCTCTCTATTGCCATCATTATTTAAGTCAACTTCCTTCATAATTCTTGTGTCGACATCGTTATCATCTATGATAAATGACTGACTTTTTTCCAGCATCTTTACTTCATATCGTAAATCATCTATTTTGTCATTTCTTCTTTCGATTCTTTCATCGAGTTTTTCTACTTCACTAGTTAATTCTTCATTCTGTTCCTTTAGACGTTCATTTTCCCCCTCTAAAGATTTTACTTGTTCCTTTAAGAGTTGATTATCGGACTCAAGATTTTTTAAGACTACTTGGCTTTCGTCCTGCGAACAGGAGGTCAATAAAAGAGTAGCCATTACTAAAATTATTATATTTTTTCTCATTTCCCATCACCCAAAGTCTATTATAATTGATTTTGTAATAAATTAGTAGTTCTATTTTTAACAAGCTCTATTTAATTTTACTTGGATTAAGTATTCATCTATCATATTTATAGAAATCATTCTCTGGCTATATCTGTCTAAAAGCTAGTTAATTACAGCATATGAATTATAATTTCTACAATATATATTAGACTTATATATAGTATAAAAAGTTCCAAAAAAAAGAAAAATTTTTTTTTATGTGAAAAAAAATTACACTATCCTGTTGACTTTGAGAGCTATCTCATAAAAAGTCTTATGAGTATAGCCCCAGAGTGTTTCAGGATGAATGAAATTTCAAAAGACGAAGAAATTCATCATTCTGAGACATCCTCTTTAATTTCATTCATAACATTCTCAGCAAATTCCTTTACAATATGTTCTATATCATTTACCTTCATTATATCGCCAGGATCATTTGCTATGGCTGATATGGCAAAATACGGCGGTAGTCTGAAGCCTTTATTAATATTAATGGCCCCTATGAGCTGCTTAGCAACAGAATCTGATCCAGAGTTGCCCGATACTATTACTCCAAACACTGTTTTATTATAGAATTTAATTCTCCTATAAAGAACAGTCATTCTATTTATTACGGCAGTAAGCTTAGCTGATATTGCATCATTGTAGTTTGGAGATATCCATATGACAGCATCTGCTCTTTCGATGGCCGGTAAAATCTCCTTCGTAATAACTCCCCCATAAAAACACGATTGCTTTTCGCTATAATGCATACAGGTTGTAAATAGACAGCCTTTACAGTCAACTATAGTTCCATTTTCAACGTGATACTCCTCTATAGTGCAATTGTTAATATGCCCCTTGATCATATTCCAAAGCATTAAGGTATTAGAGGTCTTATGTGAACTAGCATGAAGAACTAAGACCTTGGGGTCTTTAATTGTCTTTGGATTATCCTTTAGAAAATTTTTACGTAGCTTTGTACACATCTGTATAGCAATATCATCTAAGGGCAAGTTTAGATGTTTCTGCCATGTTCGAAAATTCTTTAATTCTTCTATACTTTCGACCAATGGGTGCCCAGGAAAGCGACACCCCATTTGATTAGCCTTAAAAATTATATCTTGCGATACACTTTTTGTGTATAGTTCATTAGGACTATTAATTATTATAACCCCACTAGACCCAATTAGAGCATCTCTTCCTCGTTTTGAGATCCTCGACAATATTTCAAAAAGAGGAATATTATATCCTAAGTCATCGAGCTGGACGGCAAAAACTATTTTCTTATTTCTAAGATCAGGAATCTTATCTGGATTAGTTATTATATGTCTATCTAATCCTAAAGTAGCAGCCTCAACCATTTTAGAGAGCTTATCGGATATCTCACCGGGCATTACTAGATATATTTCATTCATATAATACTCCTAAGACTATCATATGTCTCTTTTAAGCGACTTAAAAGCTCATCCGGTAAGTTTAGTCTCTCGATTTCTAATCCAGAAGAAATCAACCTATTTTTTGCGCCCATAAAAGCTCCGCCCATATACGTTGTACTGTAATTCCACTCTCCTCGTATTGTAGCTAAAAGTGATAGGCTTCCTGAGGATAATGCTGGAGCGATATATGGTTTAAAGCCGGCTTCCCTTACTTCAAGGTTTGCCTCCTTAGCTTTTTTTGTCAAAAGCAATGATTTCTCTTCATTATAATTTTCTATACTATCGGCAATTAC
Source organism: Wukongibacter baidiensis (assembly GCF_050888315.1). Lineage (NCBI taxonomy): Bacteria > Bacillati > Bacillota > Clostridia > Peptostreptococcales > Caminicellaceae > Wukongibacter > Wukongibacter baidiensis. The sequence goes on along the minus strand of NZ_CP138202.1, from coordinate 5,295,937 downwards.
AAGTCCCTTTCCATGGGGTCCATAGGCTCTACCCTGTGATACATAATGATCAGTATCTCTATTTAAACCAGCGTAATAGGCCGCACGGGCATGCATAACCCCAAGTCCATACCCTCTAATCTGCTCAGGAGCTAATCCGAAATAGTCCATTTCACCATTCTCGCCTAGATTGCTGTTTATAAAAACAGATTTACATAACAGATCAACCGGGTCAGATACTACAGCAAAACTCCCTGTAAAACCCTTTTCTCTAGCTAGTTTAGCATAACTACTAAGTATCTTAGAGTTCCCTTCGAACTGGATCATTCTAACATCCTTTTCTTCTTGACCTACGGGAGGAACCCCTACGCTTGCACAAAATACAAACATATCACAATCAAAAAGTTCTTCTGCAGTAATACCTTTGACCTTCGGATAGCTTTTATTATCAAAGGCCGAAAGAATCTGATTTGTTTCAAGGGCCCATCTCACCTTCTTGTTTTCATTTCTGTCATAGATTCCTATTTCAGAAATACAATCTCCACCTAATAATCTTAGACCCGTGATTAAGGTTCCACCTACATCTCCAAGCCCCAAAACGTTCACCTTCCATTTATCCGGATAGGAATGATTTAAAACCTCCTTCCATCGTGGATATTCAGTGTTTATACAGGTAACTTGTCTTTTATCAATTTTATCGATTATCCACTCTGGTAGATTTGTGTTTTCAACTGTCTTTCCTTTTTCAAGAAGGTTAAGTTCCTCTTTGTCAATATCCATTAGTGATGGATCTGACAGGGAAAAACTCCTTCGTGACTTTAATGGATTCATTTTCTTTAAAAAATAAACTTTATTCCTATGCTCTTTAGCAGCATCCTCTGTGGTAGCCTCTAAATCATCATACTTTATTTTTGAAAATAGAATTTTATCATCCAATATATAATAGAACATATTTCATCTCCTTACTCACTTGCCAATGTATGTTCAAGACGTTTTAATATGGTCAAATCATTTTTCAAGTAGCTAGAAGGATTTATCTTTAAATCATAATTCATATTTTCTCCATGGTCCGAACATCTTGGTGAAATAAACACTTCTCCTAGATGGGCCAAGGTTAAGCTTCTCTCATTCATCTTCTGATATTCTGCTTCTAGAGTCTCTAATATTTCTATAGAGTTTTCTATACTAACCTTCGATAGATTATATATAGCCTCTCTGGAGGTACCCTTTATAAATGTCGGTGAAGTATATGGTAATATTAGATTAATTGAAGGTACAAGGTTTCTTTTTGGATAAACCCCTCTCCAAAGTGTGTCTCCACCAATAAATGGATACATAGAGCTCTCATTAAACCAAACCTTTAGTTTTGGAATAAAGTAAGCAAAATCTACTTCTCTATCTTGAATATCCATAAGTTCTTTACCACGACCAGATAGTATACCTACAATAATCTTTTTAACTTCAACATCGGCATTTTTCAAAATCGGGTCGATTGCCTTTATCCTGTACCCCTTGTGTAATAAATCATCTACTAGGATTACAGGTCTATTGAATGAACGAATCATCTTAACCTGATTATCAAGATTCATATAGTATGGATAAGCCTTTATTTCATACTCTTCAGCACTTGGCCAAAAGAATTTCTCTGTATGCATTGATTTTGTTACTGTATTAGGTATTATATACCCTTTTAATATCTGACCAAAGGGTACACACATAGCTTCTCCTAATTTTCTTGGCTTCACTGGTGTTGTGGATACATTATTTTCATCACATATTTTCTTTATCAGATTCTCATACACCATTTGCTTATCTATGGCTAACACAAGATTACCCGGGTACAGATCCACAATGGCTTTTTGCAATTTTTTTCTACAACGATTTATAGTATCGATAACCTTAGAATTGCTTATAAATGGCTCCTTTATAAAGGTGTCAACACCCAAATATAATGTACAAGGCGCTGTCATGTTTACAGCAAATACTGGGTTTCCTTTATCGCAGCCCGGCACCATCTCAAATCCTTGGATCTCTAATATTTCATGTAAAGTATTGGTAGAGTATCCCTTTATTACATTTCTAAATACACCATAGGTATAATCCTTAGCTAAACAAAATGCAAGGGTTTCCGTAAGAATCATTTGCTCTAAATTTGAAAATTCTATATCTCTATCTATAAATATTCCATCTATTACTATTATTCTTCCGATATAGTTCTTACGAATATATTCCGATACAGTGTTATCTTGGAACTCCATAAACAGTGTGTTAGAACGTATCCAATGGAAAATTGAAAACCCTAAAATTTTTCCATTGTTTTTTATATCTCTTAGGATCATAACCCTTGGCCACAGCTTTTTAGAAATATTCTTTAATATATCATAGGCCTTTTCATTATATTTCAATAAAAATGCCGTAAGCTGAATCAATAAATCATCTGTAATATCATCTACTACTTCTACAGAAATTGATTTCGTTTGAATAAGGGTCTTATATTGGGGTTCTCTTCTGTATAGACCATTTTCATATATGTATTTCTGTACAAGGGGATCAACTAAACTGGATATATCCCTATTCTGATCTATATAACTTCTAATCTGGGTGGAGCTTATATCCTCATATTGTGGTTCTAGTGTTAATCTTATAACATTTCCATCTATTTTATTAATGATCTCGTCGAGGTTAACATCATCAGTTTTCGATACGTATAGGCTTCTTCTTTCAAATACTACGTGTGAAAAGGATACAATAGAGTCCTCTTCCTTGTTTCTATATGCAGAAGCATTTAGCACTACGTCACTGCCTGCAACAATATGCACATCACATTCTGGAAAAACTTCTCGAAGCCTTCTTAGATTATTGGTATTAGCAATATTAATTTGTATGTCCTCAGGGAATGAATATACTCCCAGCTCATCGGCTATAGACATTTTTATAATATTTCTTCTAATAATATTAGGTTGCGTTCTCTTTGACCAAGAATATTCGTCAATAGCTAAATAAACCTCAAAACCTAAATCCCTTATTTCCCTTGCTATTTCCTTATGGCTTAGTGAGAATGGGTCAAAGCTTCCTGGGAAGAATGCAATCTTCCTGTGTTTTTCTATTTTGATCGGACCTTTATAAAATTTATAATCTGAAATAAATCTATATATGTGATTTAATCCAGCTGAGTTAGTTAGGAAATACAATTCTTTAGTCTCTTTACTATCGGATAAAAGAGTCAAAATCTTTTTCGCCGTAAGGATAAATATATTATTTTTTTCCTCTAAGCTTAAATTCTTTGAACCAAAGATATCTATACCAATAACACTTGATGCCACCTGTCTAACCTGAATATTATTGTTTACAAGTCCATTTAATAATATCCCAAGCATCTTTACAAATCTTTCATTATAGGATTCTTCAGTTTCTTCAAAGGAATCCTTGTAAGTTGGATAATTTATTATTGTCAATCCAATGGTCTTAAGTAATAATGATATTACTTTTGGACTTGATTGCCTTATCTTCTCAATGAAATCTGAAATTAATTCATCTAATTCTACAGGACGTAAATAGAGCATAAGCCTTCCAAGGTAATTAGGTATATACTTAGTGAATTGATGCCCTTCTATTTCTAGTGCCCTTAGAAGCTCTACAACTATATCATTTCTCTGTTCAAAGGACAGATTTGGAACTATTTTAATTAATGCCTCTCCACCTTTATTTCTTACGTTTTCACTGGCACTAACCTTAAGTAGATTACAAAAATGCATAGCAGTATGTATTCCCATACCTTCTGGATTTCTGAGAGTATGTTCCATTATTAGTTCTACCTGATACTTTTTTGTTACCCAGTCCGTAGCTGTTTTAAGATTACTCAAAAACATATGAGATATTTTTTCATTATCCCTCATACAGAAGTCTTCTAGCTTTTTTGTAATATGATCTTCTAATTCTAAAAGTCTTGCTAGCTTTAGCTTTAAAAAGTTCTCTACTGCCAACTCAGAGTATTCTAAGGTTTTACAGAATTCTTCTCTAACGGAGGATAATATTCTATGCCTTTTATCAATTTTCGATATTAGATTATATGCAGTTTCAAGGGCAGAAAGCCTTAAATCACTGCTTTCCTCATAGAATACCATCTTTATGTATTTAAACAATATCTCAATTACTTCGTTATCACATTTATGTATTGGAATATTCTTAGCTATGTTTAGCATATTTAGTTTGAATTGTTTACCCTGGTTCGATTGCTTTTGATAATATTTTACTAATACCTTTATAAAGTCTTTTATTTGGTTTTCTGGGCAGCTGGCAAATAGAGACGAAATAATGGTCTTAGTACTATTTCCTATCCATATTTTATGAGCCGGAATAATCTGCTTGCTAGGAAATAGGAATAAATCCAAATAGTCATCAAACAATTCATAGGAGGCATAACCTGGAGGCTCTAGGGTCACATTTGGAGGAACTTCTTTTCTGTACACTTGGTCAAATGTCCCAATCAAAGTACCGATTATTTCTGAGCATTCCTTTCTAATATCATCCTCTGGATGGACTAATTGTTCATACAAAAACTTCATTGTAATCAGCTTTTGTTTTTGTGTAAGATATGTTGAATACTCCTTAATCGCACTTAGGTATCCCCTAATATTGTTTGAGTCATCCTCGCTCCTAGCCAATTCAATTATGGAGTTTAGAGAAAATTCATTTCTCAATTTATACATCAGATTAATATTATGATTTATAGAAAGATTCTTAAGACTTTCAATTATTTCATTTCCCTGCATTAGAGAATAGTATTTTTTCTCTATTTCTTTTTTCTGTGGGTATTTCTTCTTAGGCTCTACATCTAGATCAATTCCTAATCCCTTCATATATAGTTCAAAGTCTTTAAGCTTAAAATATACCCTTTTATATCTCATCTCCTTGGCCTTATCAACATTATCCAATTTATCCAATACTACCTTAAAGGATTCAGTTAAGTTGTAAATATGCATTTTTTTGCCCTTTTTCTTTACTCTGAAATCACAATAAATTAATATTAGATTCTCAAGGGATAGATTTTCAAGCTCTAAGTCCCAAGTAGAATGGTTAACAGCAATGTTTCGGATGTATACGATATCATGCTTTTTAAACCACACATCAGTATAATAATAGTGTAGATATGGAACTCTTTTAGCTTCTGCGCCCTTGCATCCAAACTTCCCAATGTCATGACCAGCAGCAGAGCCCGATACCCTTCCTAAATCTATAGGTAGCCCTGCTTCCTTTAATTGACGTCCTATGAACATTGCCAAGTAATGTACACCAGAAATATGTTGAAGTGAGCTATATCCCATAACCTCTTGGTTAAGCTTCATCATTTCATATATGTATTCTTCCTTAAAAGCAGTTTTAAATGCTTGATATTCTTCTATATTCTCAAGCTCTTTTTCTTCATCCTCAGTTAAAAAGTTGAGAGGATAATTACTTTCCCAGCTATCATCTCCTGATATCTTCTGTATTTCCAAAACAGACCTTAGCACTTCTAAATATAATGTACAAGCTTTATCTAGACTGCTATATAACCTTATGGTTACTGCATCTGGAAATGATTTGCTAAGTGTATATTGATAAGTATAAAGCAGCCAATCCTCAGGCACCTTATGCACCGCTAGTTCTTCCATTAAGTCTATACAGAGATCAAGGACTGCCTTACAAGAATATTCCTTGTTAATCATTATTTCATATACCTTCCCTTTAAAGCTACGGGAATTAATATATTCTTTGATTCGAGTTGGTAGTACTGATTTATTATCCACTAAATCCGAATTTAATAAGTTCTGAGAAATTCTACTATATAATTGATTAGTAAGAGAGTTCGACATTTCATTCCTCCTTAGTTTAGGACTTAAATCCCACAAATTTCTAATATTATTATAACATGTTTTACAAAATCTCCTCACCAATTTATTTAATACACATATTATGATATTGTATATGTTTTACCCAGATTATTCATGAAAAATTCAAAACTACTTACACCATTTCAAACTTTCCATAAATAATCAGGGTTTACTATTTTATTTCCATAAGGAGGATTTGCAGGTGTATCAGTACGATGAAAATTATATGTACCACTGCCATGCTGAGGCAAACAAGATGTATCCAGAGTCGTATCATAGGATATATCCATATGTAAAAAGAAAAGTTGAAGCAATGGATAATGAGTACGATCAGAGAATGAATCCATTTCCTAGCAAAGAAATTGTAGATCAAATGACCGATGAGATATACGAAGAGTACAAAAAAGATTACGGAGTAGAAGATGCTCCGGCTGAAAGCAATCAGCTTACAAGATATAACGGTTATATCGGAAGAGATTTAATTGGAATACTTTTGTTAGGATCATTATTGGGTAGAAGACGTAGAAGATTTAGAAGAAGACGACGCTTCGGCGGATATGGTGGCTATGGTGGATTCGGTGGTTACGGCGGTCCATTTGGCGGCGGATTTTATTAGAATACAAGTGCAAAAGATTTGTTATGATTTCCATAAAAAGAATTGTAATACAAAACGTGCTGTAAAACCCTATACAGCACGTTTTGTATTATATAAACCATCTCTCTAACTCACAATTATAAACACCTAGTCCCTCTCTTACTAGCCTCTATAATTATGCCTTATTTCAATAAATTTATTTAAAAACTACCACTCTAAAGCTTTTAATGCTTCTGGTCCTGCTTCAGTAACCTTTAAGAATATAGCAGCATTTCCCGCTACAGCCTTTTCTATGTAGTCAGTACGCACCTTATCATATGGTGTGTGGGCGTATTGCTCTTGCATTGGAGAGTAACCAATAGTAGGCTTTCTATCGATACCAGCAGTTTTACTTCCGTCGGTTCCGAAATCCCAATGACCAAATTTAACTTCTTGACCAATTGATTCTAAAGCTTCGATTGCCGCCTTAGTAAATGCATGATCTCTAGGAGTCTTCCAAGATGGCATAACTTTCTCAGCATCATATTGAACACCTGTATATGATGTTTCTAGTGCACTCTTTACTTTAACATCTGCTTTAAATTCAGGATCATTTGCAGCTAACTCATCTATTATGTCTTGAATTTCTTTTAAAACTGATTCTACTGTTTCTCCAGGAATCGTCCTGCGGTCGAGGGAAAGCATGCACTTATCAGGAACTATTGATAATGCTCCTGGTGAACACTCAATTATATTTAAAGAAATTGACGCTTGCCCAAGATCCGGATCAGAAGGAAGACTTGGATATAGCTCATCTTTAATCTTTGCAATTAATGGCATTGCTTTATAGATAGAATTTATACCAAGCCATGGTGCACTACCGTGGGAAGTACGACCATAAACTGTCACCAACATCTCAATACGGCCTCTATGACCTAGATATAATTTTAATGAAGTAGCTTCTGAAGAAACCATAGCATCATAAGTCCATCCCTTTGCTGGGAGAGTTTTATCTATAAGATGCTTCATACCAACCATTTCTGCCGGCTCTTCTTGAACACAGCCTTGGAACATAAAGTTTCCTTTAAAGCTATGACCCATTTCACGAAGCTTTAACAGTACTGCTCCAGCATATATTTGAGCAGCTTCTCCGGCCTTTACATCGGAAGCGGCACGACCATGGATACACTCTACCTTTTCCTTTGCGGTCTTGTCTTGATTATCAACTTCACAAACATCTATCTCTCCACCATATGGATCGTAGCCTTCCCAGTTAGCTGGGTCACCAGGGCTAACATGGTCCATATGAGAATTATACATTATGGTTGGTCCATCTTCTGTGCCCTTTACTATTCCGAATGTATTCCCTTGATCATCTCTGTAAACTTCGTCATATCCTAATTTTTTCATTTCCTCAAGCAGTAGGTCTGCTAAAGGTCCTTCTTCTCCGCTCATACTTGGTGTCTGTACTAGTTTTTGCGTAAATTTTACAACCTCCGGCTTTAATTCCTTTGCAATTTCATTAATTTTTTCAAACATACTAATACACCCTCCTCACTAAACCAGGCTAATATTTCTATTTTGCATCTGCCTTAAGTACTGCATTCAGCATTACACTTGCGCCGTTTGTACACTGCTCAACAGATGTGAACTCAGGTTCACAGTGGCTATGACCGTCCTTTGAAGGAACGAATATCATGGTAGTAGGAATCATTTCTGATACGAACTGAGCATCGTGTCCTGCTCCACTGTTGATGTACTGGTTAGAAATACCTGCTTCATCAGCACTTGCCTTAACGAACTCTACTAATTCCTTATCAAAGTATACCGTGTCACGAGCCCAAGCTCTCTCATAGTCAACTTTACACTTAGCAACTTCCTTAGGCATGTTCTTAATAACATTAACAACCTGTTCAATTACCTTAGGGTCTTCATGTCTTGAATCAATTGAGAAATCAACAAAATCAGGAATTACTGTATGTACACATGGATGACACTTGATTTCGCCGGTTGTGTAAACAAGATTTGGGTCAAGCTTATCTAATTCATCGTGCAGATAAGTAATAACCTGAGCAGCTGCATAAAGAGCGTCCTGTCTGTACTTCATTGGAATAGTACCAGCATGATCTGCTTGACCATAAGTTCTGATTCTGTAGTTAATCATACCAAGTACGCAAGTTACAACACCTATATCCTTATTGGCATTTTCAAGGATTGGACCTTGTTCAATGTGAAGTTCAAACTTACACTCATAGTCATTAGGGTTTAGCCTATTTGCTTCCGGCCCAACATAATTACTCGCTGCTAAAGCTTCACCAAAAGTAGTCTTCCCGTCCAATACACTCTTTGATGCAAGCATTGTATCCTTGTCAAATTTTCCGCAAACTACGCCTGATGACATCATTGCAGGTGGATATAATGATCCTTCCTCATTTGTCCAAATCATAGCTGTAATCGGATGCTTGTGAGGAATTTTCTGATCTACGATAGTTTCTAAAACTTCCATGGCTGTTATAACACCCAAGATACCATCATAGTTGCCCCCGTTCTTAACTGAGTCAACATGAGATCCCATAACAATTCGTTTTGCGTTGGGATCTGAACCCGGAATAGTAGCATACATGTTTGCCATATCATCCATAGTTATTTCAGCACCAATAGCCTTCATTCGCTTTGTGAATTCTTCCCTGGCCTGATTAGCTTCCGGCGATAATGAGTATCGGGTAATTCCTCCATTCCCTGTATCGCCGTAGGTTGCAAAGGTTTTGATCTTGTCTTCCATTCTCTCTAAATCACAATAATACATAATTTAGTCCCTCCCTTTATTTATAATCCTTATGAATAAACCGAGTCTATAGTAAAACTTAATTTATACATGTACAAATACTCAGCGGTCTCGGGAGTTATGGACATGTATAAATTAAAGTCTTTACTTAAATCCCTATATTTTTCATTTTATTTAATCATCTCATCAACAAAATCTAAAACCTTATCCATTATATCCATAGCTTCTTTAAGCTCACCTTCTTTAATGGTAAGTGGTGGTGCAATTATTAATACATTGTCATGGCTATAGTTCCAGAAGCCTTCACTCTTTAGTATTGATAATATCTTCTTCATTGTCCCTTCAGGATCTCTTCCATATGGTACTAGAGGCTCCTTTGTCGCCTTATCTTTCACAAGTTCTATTGCACTGAATAGTCCTATATATCTAACGTCTCCTACACATGGATGCTTTTTCTTTAATCCCTCAAGTATTTCTCCTAATACCTTGCCCATTTCCTGTGAATTTTCTATTAACTTTTCCTCTTTATATACATCTATTGTTGCACATGCTGCCGCACATCCCATAGGATGGCCACTATAAGTAAGTCCACACCAAAGTTTATTTTCATCAAAGTGCTTTGCTATTTCTTTGCTCACTATTATTCCACCAAGTGGTACATAACCACAGGTTACTCCCTTAGCAAAGGTTATTATGTCTGGTTTTACATTCCAGTTATCTATTGCAAACCATTTTCCCGTTCTTCCCCAGCCTGCCATTACTTCATCACAAACCATCATTATTCCATACTCATCACAAAGCTCTCTTACTCCCTGCATCCATCCTTCTGGAGGTATTAGTATTCCATTACTTCCTACTACTGTCTCCTGGAATATTGCAGCGATCTTATCAGGACCTTCAAATTCTATTTGCTCTCTTAAAAGCGTAAGATAATATTTTGTAGCCTCTGCATCATCCTTGAATTCTACCGGCGCTCTATAGGTATATGGTCCAATGAACTTTACAAAACCCGGGATACCTGGTTCACTTGGGAATCTTCTATTTTCTCCTGTTAGGTTTGCAGCTCCATAGGTTGCTCCATGATAGGATCTATAGGCTGAGAATATCTTGTATTTTCCTGTAACCATACGGGCAACCTTTATGGCATTTTCATTTCCCTCTGCTCCACCATTAGTGAAGAATACCTTTTCCATATTGTCTGGGGCTACTTCTATTATCTTTCTTGCTGCCTCAGATTTTACATCTACTGCAAAAGCTGGCCCTATAAATGGTAGCTTTTCAGCCTGTTCTTTTATAGCATCTATTACCTTCTGATTTCCATGACCTATATTTACGTTTACAAGTTGAGATGACATATCGAAGTATCTTTTGTCATCTGCATCCCAAAAGTATATTCCTTCTGCTCTAGTTATTACCTTAGGGTCTAGTTCCCCTTGTACACTCCATGAATGTAGGTTATATTTCAAACTGTCCTCTTTTATTTTTTGTCCACAATTAGCTACAGCAACAGTCATTTCATTCCCCTCCATTTAACCAAATTTTCTGGATCACTATTTTGGGCTTCAGATAGTGAGCATTCTCCATCTGAAGCCTGTATATTTGATATAAAAGATTCTTTGCTTATTCAGCACTACTAGCTGCAAGATCCTCTAACATTACATCACCAAACAATTCTTCATCTGTAGGTACTACTGGTGCAAAGTGTCTAGATACCCATGTTGTGTTGATTAAATGCTTCCAGGTTATGTTTTCTGATACTGTGTTTCCTCCCCAAGATCCACATCCAAGACTTGTTGTAAACGGCATTCCATTAAACCAGTTTCCTGTGTTAGCAAGGGCCTGACCTTGGTTTATATTCATACGGCTAACTTTAGTTTTAAGAGCTAGCTCCATTATATGGTCTTCATTGAAGGAGTGTATTCCACATGAGTGACCCATTCCTTGGTATCTTGTTATTTCGTTTACTCTATTAACTGCTTCTTCAAATTTATCAAATTTATAAAGCGCTACTACTACTGATAACTTTTCTCCAGAGAATGGATGATCTGCTCCTACTCCTGTTTCTTCAACCATCATAAATGTTCTACCCTCTGGTATATCCATACCAGCTATTTCTGCGATGGTTCCTGCCGATTGTGCTATAATCTTAGGATTTAAATGTCCATCAACCCATACAGCATTTTGTAGCTTATCCTTTTCCTCTGAATTAGCTAAATAACCGCCCTCTGCCTTTAATGCTTCTATAAGTTCATCATAGATACTTTCCTGAATTATTAATGAGTTCTCAGCAGAACAGCTTGTTGCAAAGTCAAAAGTCTTACTTAGCATTATCTTATGGGCTGCATCCTTTAGGTCAGCTGTTTCATCTACAACGACTACTGCGTTACCTGCACCAACACCATAGGCTGGAGTTCCCGATGTGTATGCTGCCTTTACTAATCCTGCTCCACCTGTAGCTAATACCATGTCACACTGTCTCATTACTTCATTACTTATATCCATTGTTGGTTCTTCAATTCCTATTACTAAATCTTCCGGTGCTCCAAACTTCTTTAATGTTTCTCTTACTATGTTTACTATAAATGTATTTGTTCTCTTTGTACGTGGATGAGGTGATAATATAATTGCATTTCTTCCCTTTAATGCATGGGCTACCTTTACTGTTGGTGTTGCTTCAGGATTTGTACAAGGAACGAGTCCACCTATAACTCCAACTGGCTTTGCTATCTTCATAATTTGTTTTTCTTCGTCTATTTCGATAACTCCTACGGATTTCTTTCCCTTCATGTCTCTCATGGCTCCCTTTGCCTTAGCCATAAGCTTGTTGTATTTACCTTCAAAGTTACCCATATGGGATTCTTCTACTGCCAGCTTTGAAATCTCCTGCGCTGGTCCATCCTTAACAATATTCCATACAACCGTTGCTACCAGTTTATCTACCTGCTCCTGAGTATAATCTTCAATTGCTTCCTGAGCCTTTCTAGCTCTTTCAACAAGGGATGCTACATATTCTCTAGCTTCTTTGTTTACCTCTAAACTCATCATAAATCCTCCTTTAATTTTTCATTAAATAGTTCAGATATATATTTGCTTAATCTTTCCAAAATTGTATAGGGGTCAATTTTTTAGATAACCAACTTTAAGGAAAAGATATTCATTGAAAAAATGTTAAAGTATTCATTATTTTCTACTGAACATTTTTGATTGTAAGCTCGGATATCTATAGTTGGAAAAATTAAACTAAAAAGATTTCGAATCTAATTAGTTTAATAAGCAATTTCTATGCCAATCTACAAATTTTGAAATGTAATTTATATTATTGGAGTTTTTTCTAGGTAGGTTTCAAAAATTTGTACAATAAAAAAATGAGAGACATCTAATCTCTCATTCTTTCTATAGATCATATTTTACTTTTTTATTGGATAACTTCATCCATTTCCGAGTACTTTATATTATACTTACCCATCTTTCTAACAATTGTCGGCTGGCTTACGCCTAAAGCCTTAGCTACACTTCTCGTGGTTTTATATTTTGTAACTGCGTCGTTAATAATTTGCTTTTCAACATTTTCCATTATGTCCTTTAGGTTCGGTAAACTAGGAATACTAATAACATGTTCGTGTTCTTTGTTTTCAATTATATGATTTGGTAGGCAGTCAGGTAGAATTGTATTATGGCTAGAAGTAATAACTAGTCTTTCAATAATATTCTCTAATTCACGTACGTTTCCTGGCCAAGAATATTTCATTAAACAGTTGATCGTATTTGGATCCATTCTTTTTTTAACATTAAATTTACTATTATATATCTTTAAAAAATGCCTTGATAACGGGATAATATCTTCGTGTCTTTCTCTTATTGGAGGTATATGTATAGGTACTACATTTAACCTATAGTACAGATCTTCTCTAAATTCATTTCTCGCAACCATTTCCTTTAGATTTCTATTAGTAGCAGTTATAATCCTTACATCTATCTTAATGGTCTTAATTCCACCAACTTTTTGAATTTCCTTGTCCTGAATAGCCTGTAATAGCTTAACTTGAAGATTTAGTGGTAATTCTCCAATTTCATCTAAAAAAATGGTTCCATTTTGAGCCAACTCGAATAATCCCATTTTCCCTCGTTTACTTGAGCCTGTAAAAGCTCCATGCTCATAACCAAATAACTCTGATTCAATAAGCATCTCTGGTATAGCCCCACAGTTTACCTTTACAAAAGGCTTGTCTTTTCTTATTCCTAGTTTATGTATGTACTTTGCAACCTTCCCCTTTCCGACTCCTGATTCACCTGTAATCAACACGGTTGAATCTATCTGAGACAGTTTTCTTGAAAGTTGAATTACATCGGTCATTTTTTTACTTTTTACTATAAAATCATCATATACGTCTTTTTGGAGCTCTTTATATTCTTCCAACCTGTGTTGGGCATCTTCCAACTGGTTTTTTAATGTAATTAACTCTGTAATATCCCTAGATGTACTAACAACTTTTTTGATGTTGCCATTCTTAAATAAAATAGGCGTACCTGTTGTAAGAACTTGTTTTCCATTTTTATTACTATGCAATATGGTAACCTGCTTTTTTTGCTCAAAAACTAATTTTGCTACAGATGGATAAAATATTCTTTTTTGTTCTAAAAAATCAATACTTTTACCTATTACATCATCTTTTTTGATATCATACATTTCTTCACAGGCCTTGTTTACCCATATGGTTTTCCCATTCATATCATCAATAAAAATTGCATCATTTGTGTACTCTAATAACTCCTTAACGTCATCGAAACTGATATTAAAATTGATATTTTCTATATAGGCTACATCACAAAATATAATTCCATAGATGGGTTCTTCTCTAGAAAGGTCTAACTCATGAATCTGTACTACTATTTCTTCTTCCTGGCTAATTGACACCTTACTTGTATTATCTATCTCAACATTTTTCAATAGCTCTAAAACAGGTTTTTTAATCCTATGTCCCTCTTCATATTCCTCTAATATACTTGAAGCCTTTGAATTTGAATAAAATATCTTTCCCATTTTATTAGTAATTGCGATTCCAATATTTATGATATTTAATATTCCCTTTAAAGCTTCTATGAGTATTCCTCCCCTCTTAATCACTTTCCTTTCTATACTATTATATCACAAAGTAAAAGCAACTCCTCTGGAGTTGCTCTTAAGGCTATAAAAATCCCAATACCTTTATTGTTACTTTATTTTTTGCTATCTTATTTATTTACGACCAAGACATTTTACAAATTCTCCGTCACCAGGCTTACCTACAAAGTTACCATCGTCATAAACCAAATTTCCCCTTAGGAAAGTCTTAACTGGATACCCTGTCATTTCAGCGCCTTCCCATATTGTATAGTCTACGTCAGAATGCATATTATCCTTAGATACAACAAATTTCTTATTTGGATCATAGATCACAACATCTGCGTCGCTACCAACTGCGATAGTACCCTTTTGAGGAGCACACCCAAATATCTTTGCAACATTTGTTGAGCACAGCTCTACAGCTTTATTAAATGTAATTCTACCCTTATTAGCTTCACTTAATAAATATGGATAAAGGTTTTCTATCCCCATACATCCATTTGGAATTTTTGTAAAATCATCTTTACCCCAATCCTTCTCATAGCTTTGGAAAGGACAGTGATCAGTTGCAACAGTCACAATATCACCACGTTTTATACCTGCCCAAAGTGCATCCTGACTTTCTTGCCCTTTAATCGGAGGAGAACAAACCCAATTTCTACCATCTTCACGTTTATATACTTCATTTGTAAAGTATAGGTATTGAGGGCAAGTCTCAGCGTAAATTTCATATCCTTCATCTCTAGCCTTTGTAACTTCATCAAGGCCCTCTTTAACAGCTAGATGAACTATGTATAAAGGTGCATCTAGGTTCTTTGCCCAGTGGATAGCTCTTTTTACTGCTTCCGCCTCGACAAATTCTGGTCTACTTTCATAGTGATACCAAGCAGAAGTCTTTCCTTCCTTAAGGAATTTTTCAATTTTCTTATCTATAAGATCAGGGTTTTCGGCATGTACCGCTATTAAAGCACCTACCTCTTTAGATTTTTCTAATGCCGCTGCTAGAACACCATCGTCAACCATTAAACCTTCTTTTTTGTAAACCATGAAAAGCTTAAAGCTAGGCACTCCATACTCTACAGACTTCTCAAATTCATCAAGCACTTCTGGTGTTAAATCGGTTATTGCAGTATGGAATGAATAATCAACACAAGCTTGAGGATCACACAATTCTTTTCTTCCTTCAACTGCTTCAATTAAGCCTTGACCCTTTCTTTGAATAACGAAATCAAATACCGTTGTAACTCCACCGCAAGCTGCAGCACGGGTTCCACCTTCATAACTATCGGCAGATGTTGTACCGCCAAAAGGCATTTCAAGGTGAGTATGGGCATCTATGGCTCCCGGCATTACATATTTTCCAGATGCATCAACTATTTCAGCTGATTCATCACTAAGACTTTCTCCAATCATAACTATCTTTCCGTCCTTAACTCCTATATCAGCCTGATAGGTTTCATAAGCAGTAATTATTGTTCCATTCTTAATAATTAAATCCATTAAAATACCCTCCTTAGATATTAGTAAAATTTGTCCACTATATAACTATGTATATTTACATGCAACATTTATACCAAAATTGAAAAAAAACTCTTATTTTCAAGAAAAAAAGAGTCAGATCTACTGACTCTTTTTCTATTCTTTATAAACTTATATTTCTATGCCTTTACTTTTTCCGTCATAGTTTTTTCTTCGCTTTCATCTACAAGTGAAGATGTATCCTTCTTCATCATAGCTGGATACGCAAATAGTGCGATTAGGAAACCAATAATCCATCCGTTTTCTGCAAAGAAGCTCATTGATGGAATTAATTTTCCGAGTACAGGTAGGATAACTGCTATTATCCAAGCATAAATTGCCTGCATATTGAAACCATTGCCGTACCAGTAGCGACTTTCTTCCCCTTTAAATAAACCGTCCAAATCAATTACTTTATTACGATAAATGTAGTAGTCAGCAATATATATACCTGCAAGAGGTCCCATGAAGATACCATAGGTTCCTAGCCACCCGAAGATATAAGCCCCAGCACTTGAAAGAAGCTTCCAAGGCATTATAACTACACCAGCGATACCTGTAATTATTGCACCCATTCTGTATGATATTTTCTTAGGATTTAAGTTAGAAATACCATTAGCCGGCGCAACAACGTTTGCTGCGATATTTGTTGTAAGTGTAGCAACAGCAATACCAACTGCTCCAAGTGTCGCAGCAAAAGGGCTTCCTATTCTTGCAATAACTGCAACCGGATCCCATAAAAATTCACCGAATATTACTCCAGTAGCTCCTGTTACAAAAACACCTACAAATGAGAACGCCGCCATTGTAGTAGGTAAACCAAGAAGCTGTCCTTTGAACTGATCATCCTGACTCTTAGCATATCTACTGAAGTCAGGAATGTTTAATGCTAGTGTTGACCAGAAAGCAATATTAGCTGTTAATCCGCCTAGGAATATAGGCCAAAAGTTACCTGGTTCATAGGTTGCAGGCATATTTAATATATCTCCTACGCCTTTACCTGCTGCTTTAACGCTCATAAGAGCCCAAGCCATTAATCCAAATGACAAGATACCTAGTATAGGTGCTCCCCAAGATTCCATAAACTTAATTGCCTCTTCACCTTTATATGCAATCCATACATTTAATGCCCAGAAAGCAAAGAACGAAATCCAAATACCGCCTGACCATGCTCCCCAAGCTGGACTTATAACAGATATAACACCATTCAGTGCTCCACCACCTATCCAGCATTGAATACCAAACCAACCTGCTGCAATCACTGCACGGGCAATGGAAGCAATATGTGAACCCTTAATACCAAATGCTAGTCTTGCAAATACAGGATATGGTATACCATACTTCGTTCCTGCATGTGAGTTTAATTGCATTGGAATTAAAACAATTAAGTTACCTAAACAGATATTTAGTATTGCTTGCCACCATGAAAGACCTGCTGCCATAAGGCCTGATGCCATCATATATGTTGGTATACATACTGACATACCTACCCATAAAGCCGCAATATTATAGGTTGTCCAAGTTCTTTCATTCAATTTCGTCGGAGCTAAGTCCTCGTTATAATATTGACTCCCTTCTAGATTTTTCCGTGCATTTTCCGTCAGCTCATAAAGTCCATTTACTTCTCTTTGGGTCGTGAGTTTACCAGCCACTAATAAGCACCTCCATTTAATAAACTTATAAGTATTAATAAAACCTCAAGGACGCATAGTCCTTTCGCTTTGGTCTAATTCCACTTTGTGAAATGACCTATGAAGAAAAGACAGTGTATGCGTTTATCCACCTCCCTTAACATATATAGTAATAGTTTCGAAATAGGTCCTGATATTTAAAGCATACAAAAAAATATTATAAAGATAACGTTTGTAATTTTACTTCAAATCAAAACCTCTCCAAATTAATTTGTTGCAATTTTCATGCCATAACTTTCATTTTTATAACGAATAAATAAACCACACCCATATTGTATTTAAGAAAAAACAATAATAATTTTTAGTAAATTCTAAATTTTCGTTACTATGCAATATTTTTTCGACAACTTTCTTAACTTTCTTCATCTCACATCCTTCATCTACCTCCAAATCGATTTACTTTTGTATCGATGTTTTTGTCGAAACATTGCATTTTCATAGCATTATACCTCAAACCCCTTGGAAATTAAACATTAATATCGCGATTCTTTTTCGTATCACCCATGTCCCTTTTAAGATTTTTTACTCATTTTGAAATTTTCCGAATTTTATCTTAATTGTTACATTTTCTGATTTTGATTGTTTTTTATATAAAAAAATCTTTATGATTCAAATTTGTATCAGACTTGTTTTTAATGCTTTTTCTTTAGCTATTATGAGCTTAAATATCAATATGCTCTATATTTTTAAGCATCCATTTATGTCTTTTTCGAATACCATTTTTTTTACTTATATATATAATTAAAGAAGAAACTAGGTAAATTCTTAAAATAATCAATAATGTTACTTCTTTTTTCAAATTGATCATATTTTGGCACATTACTTGCAAGTTAATATTGTTGTATTCATTTTGAAAAAACTAAATTTAACTTCAGCAGATTGCATAATTTATTTCTATTTGTAAGCTTTAGATTTTTTTAATAACCTATTCAGCAAGATCATATTAACTAAATATGTAATCTTTATCTTATTAATCATTAATTACAATATGATAAACTATGTAGTTTGCATAGCTCAAAAAGAAAAGAGGAGGAATGAATTTTGGACGATAAAAAAAGATACTTAACTGAAGCAGTTGAACCTTTTACTCCACTGCTAGCTATGGAGGAAGCTTCAAGATGTCTATTGTGCCATGATGCTCCATGTAGCCAAGGATGTCCAGCTGGAACCGACCCTGGAAAGTTTATTCGCTCATTGCGTTTTAAAAATGTTAAAGGCGCTGTAGAAACAATCAGAGAGGCTAATATTTTAGGTGGAGCTTGCGCAAGAGTATGTCCATACGACAGACTTTGTGAAGAAGCTTGTAGCAGATGCGGAATCGATAAACCTATTCAAATAGGTAGACTTCAAAGATTTGCAACAGACTTCGAAAGAGCCGTTGGCATGAAGGTTTTAGAAGCTCCTGAAGCTACCAAGGAAAAGGTTGCTGTTATAGGTTCTGGCCCTGCTGGATTAGCTACAGCTGCAAAGCTAGCTCTTGAAGGCTATCCTGTAACAATTTTTGAAGAAAAACCAGCACCTGGTGGAGTTCTAACTTATGGAATCGTTCCTGCACGTTTACCTCAAGACGTAGTTGATCAAGAAATTCAATACGTTAAAGACCTTGGAGTACAATTTGAGCTTAATTGTAAAGTTGGTAAAGATGTTACATTAGACGAGTTAAAGTCTAAAGGCTATGCTGCATTCATGTTAGCTATTGGTATGCAAAGTCCTAGATTACTAGATATACCTGGTTGTGAATTAGGTGGCGTAACTAATGCTGTTGATTTCTTAGCTGCTGCTAAACCAACTGAAGGAAATTTAGATGTTGGAAATAACGTTGTAGTAATCGGTGGTGGAGATGTTGCAATGGATTGTGCGACTACTGCAAGATCACTCGGAGCCGATAAAGTAACTATTGTATATAGACGTACCTATGAAGAAATGCCTGCAAATAAAGAAGAAGTAAGATATGTTAGCGAACTTGGAGTAAACTTCTTCTATGGATTTAAGCCTGAAGAAATAGTTGGAGAAGATGGAAAGGTTTCTAGATTTAAGGCTATTGGCTTTAAAGATGATTCTCTCTTAGAACTGAAGGCTGATAAGGTTGTTTTTGCTATAGGACAAGTAGCAGAAGATCCAAAGCCTATCGCCGATGTAGCAGTTTCCCTTGACGGCAAAAATCTTGTTTTAGCTAACGAAGAAACATGCGAGACAAATGCTAAGGATGTTTTCTCAGCTGGTGATGTTGTAAACGGTGGAAAGACTGTTGTAGAAGCTGTTGCTGCAGGTAAGTTGGCTGCAGAAAGTATTGATAAATATCTGACTTCATTGAGAGAAGCCAATACAGCTGATACTGAAGTAGCTGCTGAGAAGGAAGGGGTGAAGTAATATGGCAAAACATAAGGACTTATCGATAGAGTTTTGTGGTGTTAAATGTGAAAATCCATTCTTCCTATCTTCTTCACCTGTAGGAAGTAATTATGATATGTGTTCTAAAGCCCTAGAAGCTGGTTGGGGTGGAATAGTATATAAAACAATAGGTGTATTCATTGCAGATGAATGTTCTCCAAGATTTGATAATACACGTAAGGAAGGTACTCCTTTCTTAGGATTTAAGAATATGGAGCAAATTTCTGACAAACCATTAGAAAAGAACTTAGAAATGATGGCTAAGCTAAAGAAAAACTATCCTAATAAGGTTCTTATAGCTTCTATCATGGGTGAAAATGAAGAGGAATGGAAGAAACTTTCTAAGCTTGTTACTGAAGCCGGCGCAGATATCATTGAGTGTAACTTCTCATGTCCACAAATGACATCTCACGCTATGGGTTCAGACGTTGGTCAAAATCCTGAGCTTGTTAAGAAGTATAGTGAAGCTGTTAGTAGCGTAACTCATCTTCCTGTTATAGCTAAAATGACACCTAACATAGGCAATATGGAAGTTCCTGCTATTGCTGCTATCGAAGGTGGAGCTACAAGTATTTCAGCTATAAATACAATTAAGGCCATTACTCAAGTTAACTTTGATCATCTAACAGCAATGCCTGTTGTTAATGGTAAATCTTCTATATCTGGTTATTCTGGAAAGGCTGTAAAGCCAATCGCACTGCGTTTCATCGCTCAAATGGCTCAACATCCTAAATTAGCTAATGTACCTCTTAGTGGTATGGGTGGTATCGAGAACTGGGAAGATGCAGCAGAGTTTATAATGCTTGGAGCTAGAAATCTTCAAGTTACTACTTCTATAATGCAGTATGGATACAGAATAGTTGAAGATATGATTAGCGGTCTATCACATTTCATGGAAGAAAAAGGATTCGATTCATTAGATGAAATGGTTGGCATTGCCCTTGAAAATATCATACCTGCCGAAGAACTTGACCGTGATTTCAAAATAATTCCAAAGATTGATGAAGATAAGTGTGTTGGTTGCGGAAGATGTTACATCTCCTGCTATGATGGTGCTCATCAAGCAATCGATTGGAATAAAGATGAGCGTCGTCCAGAAATAAATGACAACTGCGTTGGTTGCCACTTATGTATGAACATCTGTCCAATTGAAGGATGTATAACTCCTGGTGAAATTCAGTTTAAAGAAGGTAGAGAAGTTCACGACGTAATTGTTGGGTAACTGTTAAATACATATTATTTATCTAGTACTTTTGGTCTCCCTATATCTCATATAGGGGGGCTTTACTTTTGTGTGAAGAAATATGTATAATGAACAAAAGAATAGTCAATTAGGAGGATTTTCACATTGAAAACAGAGAAAGATTTACATAGATTACTTTTACAAATCGATGGCAGAGGCTATAAAGCTTATAAGGATATAAAGGGAAAATATGATTTTAAGAACTATACCTTGTCTATCGATTCAGTTCAAGGGGACCCTTTCGCTTCCCCATCTAAGGCAAGAATTATAGTATCCCAGGATATTGCCAAGTTTCCTGCTGATTTATTTGACAATCCCCATAAAAATATTGCTGCATGCGACTTTCTTACAAGGCTTTTTTCCAAAAATATATTCAAATACTATGATAAAGTACAGGGTTCTGGTAAGAGCGGACTATTAACTATTGACCGCCCAGGTCAGGAAGTATTGCTTAGGACCTCTATAGTAATAAATGAAAAGTTCTTAGAAGCAAGATTTGAAGTAGGACTTCCCGCTTCCGGCAGAAGAATTCTAGGTAGAGAAGCTATAAAGATATTCTTTAATGCCCTTCCTCAAATTGTTGACAAAGCACTCTATTATAAAAATATAAATACACAGGCTTTAAGAAATTGTATTAATTTAGCTGAAGATCAGTATTACTTAAGAAATCAGCTAAAGGAAAGAGGTTTAGCGGCTTTTATTATAAATGATGCTATACTGCCAAGAGAAAGTGGTATCTCTGATAAGCCTTTGAAAGATAATGCTATCCCCTTCAAAAGTCCCGAGAGTCTTGAAACCATATTTGATTTACCTAATAGGGGCAAGATTAGAGGAATGGGTATCCCTGAGGGAATTACTTTGATCGTTGGCGGTGGCTACCATGGAAAGTCTACATTGCTTAGAGCCCTTGAGAGAAGTGTATACAATCACATCGAGGGTGATGGTAGGGAGTTTGTAATTACTACCAGCAACGCCGTTAAAATACGGGCTGAGGATGGGCGACGAATAGAAAGGGTAGATATATCTCCCTTCATAAATAATCTTCCAAATGGTCAAGATACCAAAATATTTTCAACGGAAAATGCAAGCGGCAGTACATCTCAAGCTGCAAATATAATTGAGTCCCTTGAAATCGGTACTAATCTCCTACTAATCGATGAAGATACCTGTGCAACTAACTTCATGATAAGAGATAGAAAAATGCAGGAACTCGTTAAGAAGGATAAAGAGCCCATAACTCCATTTATTGATAGAGTAAGATATTTGTACGAAAATTTAGGAGTATCAACGGTTATGGTAGCAGGTAGTTCTGGTGACTATTTCGATGTAGCTGACAATGTAATTATGATGGATGAGTATATTCCATATGATGTTACTGATAGGGCTAAGGAAATTGTCAAAAAAATCAGTTCTAATAATAGTCATAAATCTATTGTCACTTTTAACAGTGAAGCCCAAAGAATTCTCTTAAAATCTAGCTTTCCTAAGACCCATAAAGGTATTAGAATCAAAGCTAAGGGCATAGATACAATTGTTTACAATAAAACTGGAATTGACTTAAAGTATTTAGAACAGCTAGTAGATAGCAGCCAGACAAACTGCATTGCTGTAATACTAGAGTATATAGCTAAAAATTTTGCTAATAATAATCTCGCTACATACGACATAATCAATCGAGTATATGAGATCATAGAAGCTAAAGGTCTAGACACCCTCTCAACATTTTCGGGA
This sequence comes from Wukongibacter baidiensis, assembly GCF_050888315.1. Taxonomy (NCBI): domain Bacteria; kingdom Bacillati; phylum Bacillota; class Clostridia; order Peptostreptococcales; family Caminicellaceae; genus Wukongibacter; species Wukongibacter baidiensis. The sequence goes on along the minus strand of NZ_CP138202.1, from coordinate 5,273,051 downwards.
CATCCAGGTAATTTAGCGTTACCTCGAAAGTATGAAATTATCGCTACTTTAAATAGATTTAGGTTATTAAAAATAAAGTAAATAGAAACTCTGGGCTTCAATCCCTAAGTTTTAGTTAGATTTTTCTTCAAAAAATGAACACACAAAAAATAAGAAGATGGAATTTTTCCACCTTCTTATTTTTGTATTTTATCTTTCTACATCATAGGATCTTGCATGTTATAATAAAATATTAAGTTCTCTCTCTTTTCTAAAGCTTCATTAATTCTTTGTTCGTGCTCTATTCTTCTTCTTATTTTCTCTCTTTTTAACTCTTCATCTTTATTAACAGATATCTTGATCTTAAAATATCCTATGTTCATAGCCATATTTATCAACGACATTTTTAACTCCTCCTTGAAATCTAAGTTACTTTTTAAAACAACATCTTTATTTCCTTCATCTATAGTTATATATTGGCTCATATTCTCATCTCCTCATCAAAGTCTAAATCTCTATCCCCACTATTAAAATATATTAAGTTTGTGGAAATTTTGTGCTATTACTTTTGTTTCTTCTATTGTTTCTTTCATCTTTTTATCAAGCTTAATTCTCTCTAAGCTTATTTCTTCTTGTTCCTTTATGTTTTTACCAATGTTAATATTGATATTGAAATATCCTATATTTAATCTCATATTTAATACAGTCATACTAATTCCCTCCCTGATTTTTGCCTTATCAATCACTCCAAAGTTGTTATACGTATTCACAGCAGCTCTATTTATCACTACGTCCACCTCCGATTTTTTCTACTCCCATTTCTTTCCCTAAGTTAATTTTTAATCACCATTGTAATAATAATCATCATTTTAACCTCCTTATGCAAAGATATCTATGTAATCCATTTAAGGTTTATAGCAAAATTAAAAGCCATAGGTTTTATACCTATGGCTCAATTACTGAACACTTTTCTATTCATAATAGGGCGCTGTATAGTATTTAGTCATACGCAGCTTACAAACAAACCACAATAATATTCTAAATAAAATACAAAGGCCATAGGCATGATATACACAACCTATGGCTCCACCGATTCTCATTGTTTAATTAACGATACGAAACATCAACAATTATGGTTTTACACTATTATAAGTCGTGCATATTGAATATTTAATTTTATTGTTTCTAGATGGTACATTGCCACACTGATTTAATAAACATTTTCTATTATTCATCACTTTGCACGACCTCCTTCTTATATATTTGAATAGTTTATTATTTTTCAATTTTCTTAAGCTATCTTTAGCTCAAAATTATTATATGTTATATTGGTAAAAATTACAACAACTTTTTAATTTTGTAACATAACTGTAACATTTCCACAAAAATTGAACCCCTATTTTATAGAGATTCCAGTGAAAACCTTAACTTATACATATCAAAACTCCCCAGAATCATCGGATATTTTGATATGTATAAATTAAGTTTCACAAGCAACTATATATAGTTAGTATAAATTTGTCCAACTAGTCATATATTGCTTGTAGAGATTCAAAGGGGGCTATGATTTGTGAAACTTTATTTATTAATTCTTATAACTTTCTTTAATTCTGTAACTACTCTATTCTTTTCTCCTCATCCCTACAATATTTCTAAGATCAATGATATTCAGATTGTTTCAAGCTCTATTCCCACGCAATCTACAGAAAAAAGTAATAGGTTCCAGAACAGTAAACAACACTTGTCATTAAAAAATACTTTACAAGAACTAGAAGATCAAAAGAAATACATTAAAGAAAGAGAAAAACAGAGAAAAAGAAATATTACTATTTCCTTTGCAGGTGACTGTACCATCGGTTATGATGAAAATTTTCCATATACAAACTCCTTCCCCTTTGTACTAGAAAAACAAATGAACAATTATGCCTACTTTTTTAGTAAAGTAAAACCTATCTTTGAAAAGGATGATTTAACACTAGTAAATCTGGAAACTACTTTTACAGCCAAGGTTAAAAAAGCTAATAAGAAGTTTAGGTTTAAAGGAGATCCTTCATATGTAAATATTCTAAAAGAAGGAGACATCGAAATGGTGAACATCTCTAATAATCATATATATGACTATCTTCATGAAGGTTTTTTAGAGACAATAGATACATTAAAGAAAGCAGATGTATTATACTCCGGAGAGGGCTATATCGAATATTACACCGTTAAGGATATAACTATAGCTAGTATAGGCTATCGTGGCTGGTCAACCAATATCAAACCACACCTTGCTAAGGATATTAAAGAAGCTAAAGAGAAGGCAAGTATTGTCATAGTATCTTTTCATTGGGGAAATGAATATACGTATTATCCAAATCAAACTCAGATTTCATTAGGTCGATTCACTATAGATGAGGGAGCCGATGTTGTTGTAGGTCATCACCCCCATGTCATGCAGGGTATAGAAAAATATAAGGAAAAATATATAGTATATAGTCTAGGCAATTTTTCCTTTGGGGGCAATAAAAATCCTAGGGACAAGGATACATTTATATTTCAGAATAAATTTACCCTCATTGATAAAAAAATAATAAAGAGCAAGGAAAATATCATTCCCTGCTCCTTATCATCGGTCAAAGATATAAACAATTATCAGCCAGACATTTTAAAGGATAGTGAAAAAGAAAGAGTCCTAAAAAGAATTTACAAGTATAGTCGTAATCTAAAATACGGAATAACCCAAATTGACTAAGGGTTATTCCACTTTTCTCAAACTCTTAAGATCCAATTGACCTTGCTCATTTTCGGTATACTTTACCTCAACTTTGTCTCCCTGTTCAACCCCTTTTAATAATTTGTTCATCTCGTAATTTATGAACACCTTAGAAGCGTCGTCTATCTCAATTTCTATGGAGAAATTGTCTAACTGCCCAACATATACTCCTGTACTAGTCTTTATAACTTCCTCATCAATATCTTTTTTTATTATACTAACCAATATATATTGATCATCTTCATTTTTGTAATATACAAAATCAATTTCATCACCTTCATTGATTTCTTCCATTGACTTTCGTACTTCCTCAGTCAACATTAAAACCATAGGACCATTATCTACCTTGATTTCAATAAAATTGTTATCTACTTGCCCAGTGTAAATACCCGTCTGAGAAATCCTCTTATTTGCAGTCTCATTATTCTCAGTAGTTTCTACTTGATCTTCATTTTTTGATCTATTTTCACTATCACCTTCTGGTTCATTCTTATTGTTTAAGCACCCCGATACAAGAGATACAACCATTAGTAAAATAATAATTAGTACTAGTACTCTCTTCATGTTTTACTCTCCTTCCTTTATCCCCTTATTTGTTTAAGTTAACTCTCTTATTTAGCTGCTTATAAATGCTATATAGAGAATTCATTTCTCCACCCATAATCAAAATCACTCCACTTAAATACAACCATATCATCAAGACTATTATTGCAGCTAAACTGCCATAAACCAATGTATAATTTCTAAAATTATTTACAAAGTATGAAAAACCCAGTGAGATAGATATCCAACCAAAAATAGCAAAAATAGTTCCAGGAATTATTTCAGAAATTCTATTTTTTTTGTTAGGTGCTACTAAGTATAGTGACCCTAAAACCAAGAACAGTATAAAAGTAATTATTAGCCATCTAGAATAGTACCATGCCTTAATTAAAGCATTTGATAATGCTATATATTTAGACACCCATAGCAAGAAATCCATTCCCATAGTAGGTATAGTTAGGGCTAAAACAATAGCAAAAGCCACTAGGATTGTAAAAAAAATTGCTAGTATTCTTTTACGTATAAATCCCCTAGTTTCTTGAACTTCATAGGCATTATTCAAGGCATTTATCAAGGCGTTAACAGCCCTCGATGCAGACCAAATCGTTGCTAAAAAAGATACTGACAATACATTCATACTTCTGGAAGGTAATAAGGTTCTTACATAATCATTGATTATTATAATTGCTTCTTTAGGTGCTACCCTTGCTAAAGTGTCAAGGGCCCCATCTAAAGAGATCGAGAAAATGCTTAGAATAGCAATAAGAGAAATTAGAAAAGGAAAAAGCGATAATAAAAAAAAGTAAGCTAGTTGTGCTCCATAGGCAGAAATATTATGATATTTAAACCTACTCTTTATTTCTTCAATCATAAATAAAATGATGTTTTTCTTTACTATATCCACAGTTATCTCCCCCAAAGTCATCTAGACCCTTATTCTGGGATTAGATTTCTCCAATCAAAATATTTTGTATAGAATGTACTTGTAAATCTACATTTTGATTTCTATAATAATTCTGAGTAATATCATTTACCTTATATTATATCTAATTATTTCCCATTTATTATAGCAATTTGCTAGGTTAATCTATATCTTCCTTATTAAAATATACTATGCACAAGGTTAAGGAAAGGATAAAAGTTAATATTATTGAAATGATTGGATAGGATACAGGATAATAAAGATCTCCTTTATAGGCAGCGAGAAGATAGGGTAATGACCATGGAAACAATTCCCCATATTTAGTATTCGTAATAACCAAGCTTGTTATAGTAACAAAAATGCTGAATCCAACTGAGTATATATAACTTTTAAATACTAAGATTATAAATATTATTACTGGCGTCAAAGCAAAATGAAGTACTCCCGTTAAAATGTAAATCTTCAAATATTTCATTAGAATTGCAGAGTTTAATTCAATAAATATTCCCATATAATTTAACACTATTGTTAGCACAAAGGTAAATATCATTAGAAAGATGATCCATCCTAGAAGGATTATCATCTTCGCTATGATTACTTCTGTCCTTCCAATAGGGATGGTTAATGTATTCTCTAGGGTTCTTTCTTGATACTCTCTATCAAAAACGTATGTAGCTATAAGTGTAAAAATTATAGTAGCAGTTAGTGCTGTTAAAAAAATATATCCTTGTTCAAAATATCTTTCTACACTCATTGCAGAGGGTAGATTACTTTTTAAGCTTAAAAATATTAGATAATTTAAAAAAGGTGCTACAGCTACAGCTAACATACTTACTAATAACATTGTAGAACGCTTTAACTTAATTACCTCTATATACAATGATCTAAACAATGCTGTCCCCCCCAGTAAGCTTAATAAAATAATCTTCAAGATTATCTTCACTTAATCCTAGCTTGGTAACACTTATATCCTTCATAATAAACATTTTATTAATTTCACTGATCATATCATAGTGAGAATATATTCTTATAGTGTTATCTTCGTGAACTTCATAATCATAAATCTTTAATTCTCGTTCTAACAACATAGATGCTTTGCCATCATTCGATACCTTTATCTCAATATATTTTCTATTTTTCTTTCTTAAATCACCAAATGATATTTCCTCAACAAGCCTCCCATTATGAATTACTCCTATAGTATTGGCAAGCTGCTGTACTTCACTTAAGATATGACTTGACATGAAAATAGTAATATTTCTTTTTTCGGCTAAGGATTTTATTAACCTACGTACTTCCTTTATCCCTATTGGGTCTAAGGCGTTTGTAGGCTCATCAAATATAAGTAATTCAGGGTTATGTAGAATAGCCCTTGCTATTCCTAAACGCTGCTTCATTCCCATAGAGTACTTTTTTACGAGTTTATTTCTTTCCTCCCATATACCTACTATATTTAATGCCTCCTCAATTGCATCTTTCTTTTGAATACCTAAAAGTTTTAAATTTATTTTCAAGTTTTCGGCTCCTGTGAGATTAGGATAGAAACCAGAAAATTCTGCTACATATCCAGTTCTTTCTAAAATATCTCTCTTGGACTTTTCCAAATCCTCACCAAAAACTTCTATTTCCCCTCTAGTGGGCTTTATAAGCCCTAGTAGCATTTTTATGGTAGTTGTTTTTCCTGCACCATTTCTACCTAAAAAGCCATATATTTCTCCCTTTCTCACCGTCAAGCTTACATTATCTACAGCCTTTATAGTACCAAAATACTTTGTCAAGTTCTTGGTCTTTATAATATTAGACACCTAAGCTTTCCCCCCTCCCCTTTGTCTACTTATTATAATAGTTCATATATTTTACATAACAATTAATAAATTCTTACAAAATTCTTAATAGCTATGAAAAAAATTCAAGGGCCTAAAGCCCTCAGATTGTTGACAAAGTCAACACGATGGTAGGCTTTTGAAAAATCTGAAGTTCAAGGCGTGCTGAAAGCAAGAGATCTCAGCGTATACAGACATACGTAAGGGTTCTTGATTGAAACAACAACAAAAAAATTCAGGTTTCTCAAAAGCCTGAGGGCCTTAAGCCCTCATTTTTTATTAATTATATTTCATATAAACAAATAGGTTATGGTAGGTTGCCCTTACCTTATTATCTACCCTATAGTCACTATCATAGGTTTCCATAACCCTTTCAATAAAATCGGGAGCCATTCTTTTTCTATTACTTTGACTATTATTGGCACCAATCTTTTTAACAGAAAATAGAAAGTCCTTACAACAATCAAAATACTCATATTCATATGTCTGGGAGGAATGTATTTCAATAGACCCTAGGCCGCTTTTCTCCACAATGTCGCTACAAATATTTTGTAATTCATTAAGTGACAAGAAGGATTGACCTGGAGAAATATTTTCCTCGATTTTTAATAACTCTCTAATTTTCTTAAAGGTCTGATGAAGCTCAGAAAAAGTCCCTTTTCCAAAGGTTGAAAAACTCAAAACTCCATTTTGATTGAGCTGTTTAACTAATTTATCTAAGGTCCTGTCAAAGTCATTGAACCATTGGAATGTTGCATTTGATATAATCAAATCATATTTTTCCTCTAATATCATATCTTCTATGTCTCCACAAAAAAGTCTAACATTATCACTGTCAATTGTGGAGTTTACATATTCAATCATACCAGGAGCTATATCTACGGCAGTAATTTTAGCCTTAGGAAAATTATCTATTAATAATCTTGTTACGTATCCTGTGCCACATCCGATTTCTAATATGCTAATAGGGTCAACTTTATCCTTTTTAATCTTTTCTACAAGACTATCTCCCATCACTTTTTGAACCCTGGCGTACTCATCATATTGCTTTGCATTTCTGCTAAAGCGTCTCTTTAGTTTATCCTTATCAATCATTCTATCGTCCCTCTTCGTCATTAGTTAGTATAGTCTGTTATAATATCATAGCATTCATCTGGTTTTGTATAAAAAGGCATATGTCCAGTTCCTTTAAGCTCTATCAATTCTGATTCCTTTAAATTTCTATATAAATATTCTCCTGATTGCAGGGGGCAAATAATATCACCCTCACCATGTATAATTAATGCCTTTATATCTATATTTATTAAACTCTCCCTAAAATCTTTATTAATTAGATATTCTAATCCTATGGCTAGTGATTTTACAGAGTAATCTTTGTCCAACTTCTTTACCTCTTTTATATATTTGTCATAGTACCTATTATTTACTTCTAACTCAGTAAATAATTGCTTGTAAAAGCTATCTAAAGTTTTCTGAGGATAAATCTCTAGCATCGAAATCATTCTTTTTACGATTTTTTCATGCCAACCTATATTATAATGGCTTTCCTCGTTCCTTACAAATTTGCAGGTTGGACCAAAAAGAATCAAGTTTTCTATTTGCAGTGAATACCTTAAAATTAAATCAAAGGCCACTAGTGAACCTAAGGACCAAGCCATTATTGAAAATTTATTGATTTCTTTCTTATCTAAAAAATCTATTACTTTCTCTTTAAATCCATCTAATGATAGTATATCATCCCAATCAATAATAAATATTTGAAAATCACTCTCAAGCAAATCTATAATTGACTTCCACACAAATTTATCCACTGCCCAGCCCGATAGTATTACCAAGTTTTTTTTCATGAAATAATTCCTAATCTCTTTCCATGGCTTTCAATTACATCAAGTACATGTTTTAAATCCTCATATTCATGGGTAGCCATAAGGGAAATTCTTAGGCGGCTGGTCCCTCTTGGCACCGTTGGAGGTCTTATGGCAGGCACATAGATTCCTTCTTCTAATAAACTTTCACTAAATTTTACAGCCCTTTCGGCATCTCCAATTATAATTGGGATTATAGGAGTAATTGTATTGGTAACTCTAAATCCTAACTGAGTTAATTCCTCTTTAAACCACTCAGATAAATCTATTAGTCTATTTCGTCTTTCCTCTTCATCCTGAATTATCTCAATTGCCCTTAATGAAGCCCTAATAGCAGAAGGCGGCAATGCTGTTGAAAATATAAAGCTTCTAGATGTATTTTTGATATACTCAATCAAATCCTTCTTGCCAGCAACATATCCTCCCACAGAAGCAATTGCCTTGCTTAGGGTCCCCATCTGTATATCTATTTCTTTATTTAAATTGAAATGTGATACAGTCCCTGAACCCTTTTCCCCTAGTACCCCTACTCCATGGGCATCATCAACCATTGTAATTATATCGTGCTTTTTAGCTAGCCTCACAATATCTTTTAGTGGGGCAGCATTTCCATCCATGCTAAAAATCCCATCAGTTACAATCAAATTATTGCTGCCTTTATATATCTCAATTTTTCTTTCTAAATCCTCCATGTCGCAATGCTTATATCTAACAAGCTTTGCTCCACTTAATAGACATCCATCTATTATACTTGCATGGTTATATTTATCACAAAAAATAACCCATTTTCTATCGCATAAGGCAGATATAATCCCTAAATTAGCCATATATCCTGTATTAAAAACTAAGGCTGCTTCAGTTCCCTTAAAGCTTGCTATTTTTTCTTCTAGCTCCCTATTCAAATCATAAGAACCAGTTGTCAATCTAGAACCACCAGAACCCACACCATATTTATCAATTGCATCTTTAGCAGCTTCTTTAAGCCGTATATCATCACAAAGGCCAAGATAGTTATTTGAACCTAGTAGTACTATTTCTCTCCCCTCAATGTTTACCTTAGGAGCTTGCTGGGAGCTTAAGTATCTACAATCACGATATAGGCCTTCCTTTTTTATCAAAGATAGCGTTTTAGAAATATTCTCCATTATTCTTTCTCCTATCTTATAGAGTTTATCTACCATTCTAATAGGTTTATAGTTTTCTATATATCATAAAAATATATCAACCCACCTCAATTGTCAACCTTTTAAAAAAATCAGGTTTACATTGTAAACAAATAATATATAATATATAGAGTAAGAAACAATAATGTTGAATAACGGAGGTTATATAAATGATATTTGAAAAAACAAAGGATGCAATCATGGATATAATGGGTATACCAGAGGATGAAATTCTTTTAGAAAGCCATCTGTATGATGAACTAGACGCTGATTCGTTAGATATTTCTCAAATTATTATAGCCTTAGAAAATGCTTATAAAATCGATATAGATAATGATGAAATAGCAAACTTTCAAACAGTTGAAGATATTGTAACGCATGTTGAAGGTAAAATTAGCTAAAGATAAACAACTTCAAGGTTTAATAAATTTCAAAGAAAAAATGTAGACACGTTCATTAAGGTCATTTCTCGAAGAGAAATCTGACCAAAACCGAAGGGATTCGATGTCCCTGAGTTTTTACTTATTTTCTTCAAAATTTATTTTAAATGTTAATGTTGTTTATCTATAGTAAACCGGAGGTACTATGAAAAAAAGAGTAGTAATTACTGGACTTGGTGCTGTTACACCAATAGGAAATACGGTAGATGAGTTTTGGAGTAATGCTAAAGAAGGTCTATGTGGCATTAATTATATAAAGTCCTTTGATATTGAGAATTCCAAGGTAAAGGTTGCAGCAGAGCTTAAGGATTTCGATGCTAGAGATCATTTTGATAGAAAACAGTTCAAAAGGCTTGATCGTTTCTCCCACCTAGGAATAGTCGCTGCAAGAGAAGCTTACAATGATGCGAGACTAGAAAATGTAGATATCGACAGAAATAGGTTAGGTGTGATTATCGGTAATGGAGTTGGTGGAATAATTACTATAATAGAAGAAACTACAAAGCTTCTAAAAGGTGGAATGAAAATGGTTTCACCTCTATTAATGCCAAAGTCAATTCCAAATATCGTTACTGGGAACATTGCCATAGATTTAAAGGCTAAGGGTATAGCCAATACTGTTATAACTGCATGTGCCGCAGGTACAAATGCTATAGGCGAAGCCTTTAGAACTATACAATATGGTGATGCTGACATAATTGTTTCCGGCGGTAGCGAAGCCTGTATAACACCTTTAGTTTTAGCAGGATTCACTAATCTTAATGCATTATCATTAAAAAATGACCCTTTAAAAGCTTCAACTCCCTTCGATAAAGACAGAGATGGTTTTGTCATGGGAGAAGGAGCAGGAATCATAATACTTGAAGAACTTGAGCATGCTTTAAAGAGAGGCGCAAAAATATATGGTGAAATAGTCGGTTATGGATCAACCTGCGACGCTCATCATTTAACTTCTCCAGCTCCAAAGGGAGAAGGCGGGTCTAGGTCAATGATGCTAGCCCTTGAAAACGCGTCAATATCTCCTGATGATATATCATATATAAATGCCCATGGAACATCTACCCCATATAATGATAAGGCTGAAACAGAAGCCATTAAAGCTGTATTTAAGGAACATTCATATAATATTCCAATCAGCTCAACAAAATCTATGATTGGTCATCTTTTAGGGGCCGCTGGAGCAGTTGAAGCCATAGCTTCGATAAAGGCTTTAGAAGAAAATTATATTCATGGTACTATTGGATATAATGTCAAGGATGAAGACTGTGACCTTGATTATGTTGTAAACGAAGGACGTAGAGTAGATCTTGAATATGTCCTAAGTAATTCCTTTGGATTTGGTGGACATAATGCTTCCCTTGTGTTTAAGAAATGGTAAATCATACGTTTTAATATCAAAAAGGAATTAGATAAGAATATTTCTTACCTAATTCCTTTTTATATATATTAATGTAGGGGAAAACAATCTAATAAAATCTATATTTCGCATAGGCTGAGGCTGCTAACAAACTCAAATTTCTTCGTTGTTACTTCAACAAAGAACCCTTACGTATGTCTTTATACGCTGCGGTCTCTTCATTTCAGCACGCCTCGAACTTCGGCTTTCTTAACAGCCTGTCATCTTGTTGACTTTGTCAACAATCTGAACCTATACTTCGTATAGGCTTCATACTTCTCTCCAGGATTATATATTTTAGTTGGAAAGTTTTCTTGATTTATTGCATCGGGATAATCTTGGGTTTCAAGACATAAAGCTAAGTTTTTTTTACCTTTTCTATTTCCACTTAAAATCAAATCTTCTCCAAGTCCATTTCCCGAATAAAATACTACTGCTGGCTGGTCTGTTATTATTTCTAATACCCTTCCACTTTCCTCATCTTCAAGCTTTGCAGCAGGATTTTCATCTTCATTTAATATAAAGGGATGATCATACCCTCCACAATATAGAAGCTGCTGGTCATCTTGATTAATATCTTTTCCTACTTTTTTAGCCTCTGTAAAATCAAAGACTGTACCTTCTACAGCTACAATCGTACCGTTTGGTATAACTTCATGGTTTACATATCCTATACGGTCTGCGTTTATCGTCAATTTATGATCTAATACATCTTCCTTACAATCGCCGGATAAGTTGAAATACGAGTGATTTGTAAGATTAATAATTGTCTTTTTATCGGAAACCGCACTATATTTTATTTCAAATTCATTGTCGTTGTTTAATAGATACTCCATTTTCACATCTAAATTTCCCGGGAAACCTTCCTCACCATCGGGACTAAAATAACTTAGTTCAATTCCAATATAATCTTCTCTAATTATTTCCTTTACTTCCCATATAACCTTATCGAAGCCCTTCTCTCCCCCATGAAGGTTATTTCTTCCGTTATTCTTAGCTAAATTATATTCCTCTCCATCGATTTCAAACGAGGCTCCTGATATTCTACCTGCAATTCTTCCAACTACAGAACCGAAATAGGGTGACTTCTCTTTATAGTCTCTAATGTTATCAAATCCCAGTACAACATTTTCAAATTTTCCTGTTTTATCTGGAGCTAGTATTTCTGTTATTATTCCACCGTAGTTCAGTACATTTACCTCAAGTCCCATATCATTCTTTAAACGGTACTTATTAACCTCTTCACCGCTTTTCAAGGTGCCAAATCCCTCTTTAACAATCTTCATGAGTTTCAACTCCATTCCTATTTAACCCGGATTAAGTTCCTATGTAACCTCTTTAGACTATAAAACTGTTGGAGCGAAAGTAGTCTCTGAGGTTTCCTTTTGAGCGATTTTTATCAGTCTGTTTTCTCCTTCAAAATTATATAGAAAAACAGGCTGATAGCATGAGCCAAAAGGATTCTCAGAGACTACTTGAGCACAGTATATCCTTACAATCCATACACTTATATCCTCAAGTTACTATTCATTTATACTTTCTAAAAACTTAATGAATGCACTCTTTCCTTCTTCATCCCTTTTATATACACCAGCATACTCTAGGGCAGACATAAACTTCTTTCCTACTTCTTTTCTTATAATTTCATTGACATTATCTTCAGTGATATCCGAGTAGTTTTCCTTTATAGCCTCAAACCAATCCATATGCTTCTCTAAGGATTCCTCCTGCCCAATATCAAGCTTAGGATTTATAAGATGCTGTGCTAGTTTTTTCAATTCTTCTTTTAACCTAGCCGGAAGTACCGCTAGACCCATAACCTCAATAAGTCCTATGTTTTCCTTCTTTATATGATGTACCTCGGGATGAGGATGAAAAATCCCCGATGGATAAATATCGTTGGTTCTATTATTTCTAAGAACTAAATCTATTTCAAATAGTTCACCCGATCTTCTTGCAATTGGTGTAACCGTATTATGTGGTATCTCTCCAGTGTGGGATATTATCTTGACATCTTCATCACTGTAGCCCTTCCATTTTTCAAATACAATCTCTGCAAGCTTCGAAACCCTTTGTCTATCTCTACCCCTTAATCTAATCACCGACATAGGCCATTTTACAATTCCTGCTTCAACATCAGAATATCCAACAAACTCAAAATTAGTTTCTATAGGTGCTTTAGTCATGGCAAACTCATAGTTCCCCCCTTGGAAATGATCATGGGAAAGAATCGATCCGCCTACAATCGGAAGATCTGCATTAGAACCTATAAAATAGTGGGGAAACTTTTCTACAAACTCCAATATTCTATCAAAGGTTTCTTTCGATATTTTCATTGGTTCATGATTTCCCTTAAAGATTATACTGTGTTCATTGTAATACACATAGGGCGAATATTGCAAAAACCACTCTTCATTTCTCAGTTCTAGTGGTATTACCCTATGATTTTGCCTAGCCGGATGATTAATCCTTCCGCTGTATCCTTCATTTTCTCTACATAATAGACATTTGGGATATAAAGTTGACTTTATATATTTAGCGGCTGCTATAGCCTTCGGATCCTTTTCTGGCCTTGAAAGATTGATCGTTATATCAAGCTCACCATACATCGTTTCTGCTTTCCAAACCATATTCTTTGCTATTCTGTCGGTTCTAATATAGTTTGAAGCTATGCTTAAATCATAATAATACTTAGTTGCTTTTATAGGATTTATATAGTATTTTTCATAGAAGTCTTTTATTACTTCCGATGGTCTAGGCATAAAGCAGTTCATTACTTTTGTATCTAAAAGATCTCGATATACAGGTGAATTGTGCTCTAGTACCCCCTTTTCATATGCCCAGTTTAAAATATTATTTAGAATATCGGTAGGTACCTCTAGGCTTTCCTCCACTGCTTCTACTTCCTGAAAGTCTTCTAGACCTAAAACCTCTAAAACCTGATTTCTACTGTATACTCTATCTTCTTCAAAAATCAGACTTTTATCTAGTGCATATTTTACTAGTCTTTCTATCTCAAAATAAATGTTAATTGCCATTGGTTCCTCCCTTTAATCTTCAAAACCATTTGGTTTATTTTCATGCCAATTCCAGGCACTTCTAATAATATCCTCTACATCTACGAAACTTGGCTTCCAGTTAAGCTCCTTTACAGCCCTTTGGGATGAAGCCACAAGCTTAGCTGGATCCCCTGGGCGTCTCTTGTCTATCTTTGCAGGAATTGGATGACCTGTCACACTTCTAGCCGCCTCAATCATTTCCTTAACAGAAAATCCTTTGCCATTACCTAAATTATAAATGGCGCTGTTTTCTTCTCTACGCAATTTTTCTAAAGCAAGTATATGAGCACCAGCTAAGTCTGTCACGTGGATATAATCTCTTACACATGTACCATCATCGGTATCATAGTCGTCTCCAAATATCGAAATATATTCTCTTTTCCCAAGGGGTACTTGTAAAATTAGTGGTATTAAATGAGTTTCTGGATTATGGTCTTCTCCTATTGTAGCACTTTTATGGGCTCCAGCCACATTAAAATATCTTAAAGATACATACTTTACTCCATATGCATTGTCAGCCCATTTAAACATCTTTTCCATCGCAATCTTTGTTTCACCATATGGATTTGTAGGTTCTGTTTTATCTGATTCTAATATAGGTATATTCTCAGGCTCTCCATAGACAGCAGCCGTCGATGAAAATACTATCTTTTTTACCTCGTGATTAGTCATGACCTCAAGTAATACCTTTGTACCATAAACATTATTATCATAATATTTTAAAGGCTTTGTCACACTCTCTCCAACTAATGAATTAGCTGCAAAGTGTATGACTGCCTCAATATCATTTTCACTAAATACCTTATCTAAGAAGGTCTTATCCCTTATATCCCCTTCATATAATTTAGCCTTTGGATGTATTGCTCCCTTATGACCAGTCTGAAAATTATCTACTATAACAACCTCTTCACCTCTATCTATCAGTTCAAATACAGTATGACTCCCTATATAACCTGCCCCACCACATACTAATATCATAATTCCACCCCTTTATAGTTTATAATAATTCCCTTGCGCCATCACCAATTGATGCTATATAAAAGTCAGCTTTATACCCGATTTTTTCTTCATAAGCAGCACCTACATTTGAAATAAACTCATCAATCATTTCGTTCTTTACTATACTCACTGTACAGCCACCAAAGCCTGCTCCTGTCATCCTAGATCCTATTGTACCTTCTTGATTCCATGATAGTTCTACTAAGGTATCTAGTTCCTTTCCGGTTACTTCATAATCGTCTCTTAGGGATTTATGTGAGTCATTCATAAACTTTCCAAAGACCTCCAAGTTACCTTCCTCTAAAATTTTTGCAGCTCTTATTGTTCTTTGGTTCTCATAAACTGCATGCTTAGCTCTTTTTCTATCAACTTCACCTTCAATAAGGTGTTTGTTCTCCTCAAATTCTTCTTCTGTTAACTCACCTAAGAAATTTATATCTAGATTTTTTTGAAGCTGTGACAGTGCTCTTTCACATTCACTTCTTCGCTCATTATATTTCGAATCTACTAGCTCTCTTTTTTTATTTGAATTTGTTATAATGATTGATGAATCCTTTAAATCTAGTCTTGAGTATTTGAACTCTAAAGTATTGCAATCTAATAAAATTGCACTACCTTCTTTACCCATACCTATAGCAAATTGATCCATAATACCACAGCTTACACCCATAAACTCATTTTCAGCTTTTTGACTCATCTGTACCATTGATAACATATCTACTTCTAGTTCAAATAATCCTTTTAACATTACAGAAGTTGCTAGCTCAATTGAAGCAGAGGATGACAGACCTGCACCTGGTATATTTCCATAAAGTAATATCTCAAAACCTTCGTTAACATCGTATCCATTGTCTTTAAATATTTTTACTACTCCTTTGGGATAATTTGCCCATCCGTGATTTTCGTCATATTTTAGATTATCTATTGTGAACTCGACTATTCCCATGTCCTCAAATTTCTTTGAGTAAAGTCTTATTCTATTATCTATTCTTTTCCTTGCTATAGCATAGGTTCCAAAGCTCAATGCACATGGAAATACATATCCTCCATTGTAGTCAGTGTGCTCTCCTATTAAGTTTACACGTCCAGGTGCAAAAAAAGTTCTTACTTCTTCTCCTTCACCAAATACCCCCATAAAATCCGCTTTTAAACCTTCAATAAGACTCACAATTAGTCCCCCTTAAAAAGTTATTTAATCTATACAGTCTTTCTTTGTTTAGTTAATAAATAAAGTCTACAGATTATAGTTCTACTATAATAAAACTTAAGGAACGAAAGTAGACTCTGAGGTTTCCTTTTGAGCGATTTTTATGAATGTGTTTTAACCTCTATTTTCAATTTAAAACACGTTCATAGCATGAGCCAAAAGGATTCTCAGTGACTACTTGAGTAATTTAACTTTACAAGTAGAACTATAGTGCATGTTACACACTAAAAATATCTCTAATAATTAATGTAGCAGCCCCTACTATACCTGCATCTTCTTTTAGGTCTGTTTCTCCTATGTATAAAAACTTCAAATTATTATTTATACTTTTCTTTGAAACAACCCTTTGAATTCCTTCAAAAATGAATTTTCCTGCCTTCGATACTCCACCTGCAATCAGTATCATCTCTGGGTTCAACACATTTATAAGCATTGAGATTCCAGTGCCAATATAATTTCCTGTTTCCTTTAATATTTGAATGGAGAGCTTATCACCCTTCAATGCTTCTTTGTAGATTTCCTCTGAAGTAAGATTACAAATATCCATCCTATTTAAAATGCTAGATTCTCTTCCTTGGTTTAATTCCTCAACAAATCTTGCTACTATACCTGTTCCAGATGCAATGGCCTCAAAGCAGCCATATTCACCACATTTGCATTTTATCTTCTTATCGGAAATGCTTACATGACCTATTTCACCAGCACCAAAATTGTTTCCTCTATATAAATTGCCATTTAGATATATTCCAGCCCCTATGCCTGTTCCGATATTTAAAAGTACAAAGTTTTGAGCATCCTTAGCCTTTCCAAACCATTTTTCACCAAGAGCCATAACCCGTACATCGTTGTCAATGATTATAGGTGTATTGAATTGGCTTTTAAATATAGATACTATATCTAAATCATGCCAATCAAAGGCTGGAGCATAGTAGGATACTCCTTTCTCTGTATCAACAATACCATGGATACCCATTCCTATTCCAACTATTTTATTAAAATCCTCATCTTTTCCCTTTACTACTTCATAAATAGAGTTTTTTATTGTTTCTAGTACATTTTCCTGTTCGGTTTCTCTAGGATATTGTAGAGTAACTTTTTGAATAATGTTTCCGTCAATATCAACAAGTCCAGCAGAAACCTTCTTTATTCCCATATCCACACCAATAACATAGATTTCACTACTATTAAGCTCTAAAAGTATAGGCTTTCTTCCACCACTTGATTCTCCACTTCCAACCTCTTTGATCAACTTTCTTTTCAAAAGATCAGAAACGTTACTAGAAACAGTAGCTGGATTCAATCCTATCATCTTCGAGATATCAGCTCTAGATATAGGTCCCTTTTCCCTTATTATTTTTAAAATCGAAATTGTATTTATCTTTTTAATAAGTTTTTTATCAGCTCTATTATAATTCATAATCAGATCACGACTTTCTTTAGTTAATAAATAAAGTTTAATTTTAATATATCATATCCAAAAATAGATGTCAAAGATATTTAACCGCTAGTTTCTAGCTACTGGCTCCTAGTCTTTTTACTGTCACTTCTATTGATTCCTTTAAAGAAAATTTATTTCTTCAAAAATAGAAAAGGGGCTGTCTCATAAAGATTTCTTATGAGTACAGCCCCGGGGTGTTTCAGAATGAGTGAAGTTCAAGATTTTGAAATTTCAACGGTTTGGCTAGTACTGACGTACGTGCCAAGTCGGTGAATATTTCAAATAACGCAGAAATTCGCCATTCTGAGACACCCCCTTTAAAACTATATTCTTTTCATATTAACTAGCTGGTGCTTCACCAAATTCAGTGTTTGTATATTCTTTTATTTCCTTTAATGGTACACTCAATTCAACAAAGTCCTTTGCGCTATCGTCTAAAGGCATATAATAGAACACTACATTTTCATCATTAAAGTATATTCGTATTCCTTCTGCTTCTAAGCCTTCATCTATGCCTATTTCCTTAGCCTTTTCATCTAGTATCTTCTTTACTTTGCTTTTAGAGTCTTCATCGCTTTTTATAAAGTTTTCATAGGTTATCTCATTGCTTGAAGATGCCATATCTAAGTTAACACTATTTTTAATTTTTATTTGACCAAAATCTACAACAGTAGCTGTCCCTTCAAACAATACACTTAAGACATTCTCATCCATTTTTGTAATCTTATAATCTATTTCAACGTCAGTATATCGATCTTCGTTTTTATAGATCTCAACAGCGTTTATAAGGCTTTGATTCATATAATCCATTAAGAGTTCTCCAGGATAGTTATTAACTTGTGGATAGAATATTTTTATCTTTTTGTCTTTAACCTCTATAACATCTTTAGCTATTTCATAGTCTAAGGATGAAGATTCTTCTTTTTCACCTTTTTCTGCTTCCTGCGAATTGTCAATTGATTCTTCATTCTTA
Source organism: Wukongibacter baidiensis (assembly GCF_050888315.1). NCBI lineage: Bacteria > Bacillati > Bacillota > Clostridia > Peptostreptococcales > Caminicellaceae > Wukongibacter > Wukongibacter baidiensis. The sequence continues at coordinate 5,254,486 of NZ_CP138202.1, read as the reverse complement.
ATCTCATCCGTCTTATTGACTGGTTTTTCCTTTGACACACATCCTACAAATGCAATGCTTGAAATTAATAGTACAGATACAACTACTTTTTTTAGTTTCATATCGTGTGACCTCCCCATAAGTTCTATTCTCATAAGTTATTATAATAGAATTTAATAGGAAAGTAGTTACAAAATTATTACAACATATCTAGTCTACATTATAACTTATTAATAATGCTTGCGTTATAGGCCGCACCAAAGCCATTATCTATGTTTACTACACTAACACCGCTGGCACAACTGTTCAACATTGATAATAGGGATGAAAGTCCACCAAAATTTGCTCCATACCCTACACTTGTAGGTACAGCTATTACAGGCTTATTAACGAGTCCTCCTACAACGCTTGCAAGGGCCCCTTCCATTCCTGCCACGACAATAATAACCTTTGCTCCTCTTATGAGCTCAAGTCTTGCAATAAGTCTATGGATACCTGCTACTCCAACGTCAATAATCTTTTCAACCCTATTTCCAAGGATTTTTGCAGTTTCTACGGCTTCTTCTACTACAGGCAAGTCAGAGGTTCCTGCTGATACGATTGCAATATAGCTATCTGTTAGTTTTTCTTCTTTTTTTCTAATTGATATTGTTCTTCCTAACTTATTATATTTTGCATCCTTACATATTTCCTTTACTGCATTGTACATCTCTTCACTAGCCCTAGTGGCTAATATATTATTATCCTTTGTAAGCATAAATTTTATGATATCCCTTACCTGCTCCACGGTTTTTCCTTCACAGTATATAACCTCAGGATATCCTACCCTTATCTCTCTATGATTATCAATCTTGGCAAATTCCAAGTCTTTAAATGGCAAATCTTCAATTTTTGTCATAGCTTCATCTATCTCAATCTCACCGCTTTTTATACCTTCAAGCAATGCTTTTATCTCCTTAGAATCCATATCTTTATTTTCCCTCCTACAATACCAGATTATTTGTCCTTCATAGTTTCATTGAAGCTTCCTACTCTATAGCCTTCTAAGTCCATAGTAACATAGCTAAATCCAAATTCCTTTAGCTTACAGGAAATTTCATCAAGAATTTTTTCCTCAAATAGCTTCACTCTATCTTCTTTATTAACCTCAATCCTAGCTAAGTCTCCATGGCATCTAACTCTAACAGCCCTAAATCCTATGCTCATCATATACTTTTCAGCCTCTTCTATCTTCTCAAAGTCCTCTACCTTTAATTCATTTCCATAGGGAATTCTTGTTAAAAGACATGCATATGGAGGCTTATCCCATGTGTTAAGTCCTAGTTCCTTAGATAGACTTCTTATTTCTGCTTTAGTCAACTCACATTCAAGTAAAGGACTTTTTACATCTAGTTCTCCTAGAGCTTTTAATCCAGGTCTATAATCTCCTAAATCATCAAAGTTAGTTCCATCAATAACATAATTATAGCCTTCCTTTTTAGCTATATCTTGTATCATACTAAATACAGCCTTTTTGCAAAGATAACATCTATCCTCGGGATTACTCTTAATCTCATCTATAATCGGTACTTCTACTATTTCATATTCGACATTCAATTCCTTAACTAACTCCTTTGCTTCCTCTACTTCCCATTTAGGAATATAGGGCGACAATATCGTTACAGCCTTAATATTCTCCCCAAGGGCTTCCTTAGCTGCTTTAAGTAGAAATGTACTATCTACCCCACCGGAAAATGCTAAAACTACTTTATCTAGCGTTTTTAAATAATCTATTAGATTCGAATATTTCTCATTATTTATCATTTTCTATATCTCCTCTATTATTCTATTTACTTCTTTATAGATTTGTGCAATCGGTACATTATTCTCCTTAGCAAGCCTCTTACAATCCTCATACTCTGGTTTGAATTTCACTAGTTCACCTTGATAGTAGGAGCTTTTAATTGTTACCTCCCCATATTTTGTCTGTATCCTAGCAAAATCTCTTTTAAGCATGATTTTTTCAACCTTATATTTTCTAATTCCTATAGAAGTTGTTTCTTTAAAGATTACTTCAAGGACATCTTTTTCACTTCTTTCATTAACCAATATACTTAACTTTATTGCCGGTCTTCCCTTTTTCATTACAATAGGTGTCTTAAATACATCCAATGCACCTTCTTCAAAAAGCCTTTCTTCAACATAGCTGTAAAGCTCTGGATTCATATCATCAATATTTGTTTCAAGTATATATTGATCTTCTATTTCTTCGGACTTCTCTTCTTTTCCTAAATAAACCCTTAGTACATTCGGGATTTCCAGTTCTCTATTTCCTATTCCATAACCAATCTTTTCTATTGAAAATCCTAACTTATCTGTAAACTTCTCTACGTTAGCGGCCAAAATAGCAGCTCCCGTAGGTGTAGTTGTCTCAAAATCTACTAAACCAGTTTTTATTGGAATATCCTTTAGTATCTCAACAGTTGCTGGAGCCGGTACAGGAATAATTCCATGGGCACATTTTACAAATCCTCCCCCGACTTGTACCTCAGATGCCATAATTTTATCTACATCTAGATAATCTATACATATTGCTGCTCCTACTATATCTATAATGGAGTCGATAGCTCCAACCTCGTGGAAGTGTACCTCATATAATGGTTTGCCATGGACCTTTGCCTCAGCCTCGGCTACCTTTAAAAATATATCTATACTTAACTTTTTTACTCTATCACTTAATTCACTGGAATTTATTATATTTTCGATATCATTTAAATTTCTATGATGATGATCATGTCCGTGATGACCATGGTTGCTCTCATGGTGGTGAGAATGAGCATGGTCATGGCTGTGGTCGTGATTATGGCCATGTTCATGATCGTGACTATTCTCATGTTGGTGATCATGTTCTTTGTTTTGAGTTTTTAATATCACATCAACCTTGGTTCCACTTATACCCTTTTTAATTGCTTTTTTAACATTTATTTCATATTCCGAATCCAGATTAAGCTTTGAAATTTCTTTCAATAAATATTCTTCATCTACTCCTAGATCAATAAGCGCTCCTAAATTCATATCTCCGCTTATTCCACAAAAACAATCGTAATATAATACCTTCATATTTAACTCTCCCCTGCTTTTCTATTTGATATTATGTTTTTTTAAAAATTCCTCATCCTTTATAACTTCTTCGTATATATCATCCCTCACGATTTTATGATCCTCTGAAAATACTATAGCACGTTTAAAAAGGTCGTGTACATACTCAAAATCATGGGTGGCACAGATAATTGTTTTACCAGCCTTGTTTAATTTAATGAAAAGTTCTCTTAAAAATCTCTTTCCCTTAGGATCTATACCATTCATAGGCTCATCCAAGGCTATCACCTCTGGATTCATAGCCAATACACTGGCTATTGCTACCCTTTTCTTTTCTCCGCCACTTAGATTATAGGGATGTTCATCCTTTAGCTTTTCAATATTTAATATGCCTAAACAGTCCTTTACTCTTCTATTTATTTCTTCATTTGAAAGCCCCATTTGAGTTGGTCCAAAGGCTATTTCTTCAAATACAGTGGAGCAAAATAGCTGAGTATCGGAGTTTTGAAATACAAATCCCAATCTTTTATGAAACAGTTTTGAAAATCTATTATCCCTTAGACTCTTTTCAGTGATCTCATCCTTATCAAAGAAATATCTACCATGACTAGGAAAAGCTATACCATTTATTAGTTTTAAAAAGGTCGACTTTCCACTGCCATTAGGACCAATAATCGCAACTGATTCTCCTTTCTTTATATGAACCTTGATATTATCAAGGGCTGTTTTCTCTCTATATTTAAATGTTACATTTTCTATTTCAATCATCTTCATTCCCCTTAGCATAGTAACATTGACTTTATCTTAGATTTGTCACTATAAATGCAGCAATCAAAAGTATATTAATTAACCCATATAGGTAGTCTATTTTTTCTAGCTTAGATTTTGTATCCACTGTGTACTCTCCCACAAAGCCTCTACACTCCATGGCACTGGACATTTCCTCACTCATTTTATAGGATTTTAAAAACAAATTGCCCATTATTCTTGAAATTGAACCGTATTTATCTTTGTTATTTCCAATGGATCTAAGCTTTAAAGCATATAATAGGTTAGTAGAGTATTCTCCTAATAAGACAATATATTTTAGTGTTATCTCCATAACCCATATAAATATGTCCGGTATAAACAATAATTTAAGAGCTCTACTTATATCTGTCCACTTGGTAGTCTGAGATAGAATATTTGCCAATAATACACTAGATATCATCCTTTGAAAAAGCATAAGACTGTTATATATATTTCCCATAAGCATAGATGGAATCAAAATTATCAGAGTTACAAGTGGAAAAATAAAGCTTATTGCCATAATATTTTTTCTTTCCTCAGGGTCAGTGAGAAAAATACCTATTAGTATATATATATCCACTATAAATAAATAGATAAAACTCCTTGATAGTGATATGAGAAGTATGTTTACTATTGTAAGGATTCCCTTTAATGTAGGATTAATCTTATTGATAAGTCTTTCCTTATTCCTGTTTCGCCTAATATTTGAAAATACCTTTAAAAAAGAAAAAATACTTTTATCTATAAAACCGTTGCTTCCACCATCAGGTATATACTCATCCTCGGCTAACAGCCACTCTTTAATCATTTACTCACCTTCTGCGTCTTACTTCTTAAGCCAGTTTTTTCTAATAATTTAATAACCATAAATATTAGTACTACTCCCGCTAATGCAGAAAGGATGTAGGCTGCAAGCTCACTAATACCTATTATGCTGTAATCGGGCATCACAGCATTAAAGCTAAACCCATTTTCCATTCCCCGTGGTATAAATCCTGTAAGCTCTCCTATCTCTTCTGGACTCCATTCACCCCATGCAGTTCCTGTTGCTAAAAGTCCCAGAGGACTAAGTAAGATTAGAGATATTATCAACAGATATAGTGGTCTTATCTTTTTATAATTTCCTCTGTATATTACATCCGGTGAGACTTTTTTAACATATCCATACACGGCGGCAGTTACAAAGCCCTCCAATATTCCTGCTACTAATAAGTGTGGAATCATCATTGCCGGGATAGCTATCTCCAAACCATATGGACTATATAATGGCAGCCCAGCTCCGTCTGTAAACAGTAATGGTTGGATACCGAACTCTATTGCTGTTATAAGGGCTGCAATATTTAAGGATATATATCCTGCAGCAAAGGCCCCAATATATTCGCCTCTCTCACTAGAAAAGATATCTCTGATTATTTTAAATATATAGGATGCAGTAAATGGCATTACGAAGGCCAGATTAAAGCAATTCGCTGCTAAAGCTAGAATCCCACCATCACCAAAAAACAGGGCTTGAATTGCAAGAGCTATGGTAACAGCAATAACTGCAGAATAGGGTCCAAGTAAAATAGCTACAAGGGCTGCTCCTACTGCATGACCAGTAGTACCACCAGGCAATGGTATATTGAACATCATAATTAAAAATGAGAACGCAGCGCATATTCCAAGGAGAGGCATTTTCTGCCTAGTTAATTCTTTTTTAACCTTCATACTGGCCCTTCTCCATATTGGTACCATTGCTATACCTAATGTAGCACAGGTAGATGGGCTTATATAATTATCAGGTATGTGCATATTATTTTACTCCTTTTAAATTTCTACTCTATACATAATACTTATTAAGCTTGATTTAAACCCGAGGCTGCCCTCATAAGAGTACTCTTTGGGTTCAGCCCGCGGGTATTTATGTTAAGTATTTACACTGACTTCTATTCAAAGGTTTCCTTAACGTTTTTCAATTGCTGGCGAATCGGTATATTTTGTGGACAATGTCCTTCACACTTTCCGCATTCTACACAGTTTGATGCTTTAGCCTCAGTAGATAAAAACATACCATACATCATTTTTCCACGTGCCATATCATCAAATAAATATGCATCATTATAAACGGCAAAGTTTTGTGGAATGTCTACTCCTACAGGACATGGCATGCAGTATCTACAATTTGTACAATTCACCTTCATTTTTTCCTTAAAAACATTTTTTACACGTTCAACTAACTCAAGTTCCTTTTCTGTTAGAGAATTTGTTTCTGATTCTCCAGCTGTTTTAATGTTCTCAACAACATGGTTCATTTCAGTCATTCCACTTAGCACAACTGAAACCTCTGGATGGTTCCATATCCACCTAAGTGCCCATTCAACCGGTGTTCTTTTTACATCAGCTTCATTCCAAATGTCTGAAATTTCATTTGGAAGTTTATTTGTCAAGCTACCTCCCCTTAGGGGCTCCATAATAGAAATTCCTAAGCCTTTGTTTGCAGCATATTCTAACCCTTCTTTACCTGCTTGATAGTTCTCATCGAGATAATTGTATTGTATTTGGCAGAATGACCAATCATATGAATCCACTATTTCCTTAAATGTATCAATATCATCGTGGAATGAAAATCCTGCGTATTTTATTCTTCCATCCTCAATTGCTTTATCTAAAAATTCACCTATTCCCAATCTCTTCAAATTAGGCCATAGTTGTTTATTTAATGTATGAACTAAGTAAAAATCTATATGGTCCGTTTGAAGACGCTCTAATTGCTCATTTAATAATCTATCCATATCTTCCCTTGTTTGAACCAACCAAGAAGGTAGCTTAGTAGCTATCTTTACTTTCTCTCTATATCCATCCTGTAGTGCCTTTCCTACAAATGGTTCACTTTGACCGCCCTTCGTAAAATCATTTCCGTGATAGGGATAGGCTGTATCCACATAATTTACTCCACTATCAATTGCATAGCGAATCATCTCAATTGCTTTTTCTTCATCAATCTTTGTTGGATCTCCATCAATCACAGGAAGCCTCATAGCTCCAAATCCTAAAGCTGAAACCTCTTCGTTGGTTTTACCGAATTTTCTGTATAGCACAATATTTCCTCCTTTATAAACTTGAATATTTTATTGATATCCTAGATGTCGTTTTATTCATATATATAATACGTTAACTTCTCAAACCACCTCCTTTTCATGCTCGTAATAATCCCTTCAGAGGTTAATTTGTTAGCTTGATCTTTTCTTTTTCCTTCGCGCTTGGAGTCCCATATACTTTTTGCCTAAAAATAGTAAGGATTTATTAATAGGCCCTTCAAATTCCCTTGAGACATTTTTCAGTTCTTCAGGTATATTGATACTTTGTGGACATTCCTTGACACATTTTTTACAATTAATACATTGACTAGCCAGACTGGTATCTCCACCCATAAGACCACCTGCACCACCTAAGTAGGTAGCTGTATAAAATAGTTTTTTATTAAATAAATGTCTATTATTATATGCCTCAAATGCCCCAGGAATATTTACCTTTGCAGGACAGGGCATACAATATCCACAGCCAGTACATCCTACCTTTCTGAGGCTTTTATAGGTATTAGCAGCATCAGAAACAATTTTCAATTCCAATTCTGTTAAAGAGTTAGGATAAGCCTTAGAAGCTATCTCAATATTCTCTCTTATATGATCATCGTTATTCATTCCAGATAGTACTACAGTAACTTCTGGATGATTCCATATCCACCTTAAAGCCCATTCAACATTTGTTCTCTTAACCTTGGCACTATCATATATTTTCTTTACCTTATCGGGCTGAGTTGTTGCTAAACTACCACCATGTAGAGGCTCCATGATAATAACACCTAGACCCTTTTCAGCTGCATACATAAGGCCTTCCTTGCCAGCTTGATTGTGTTCGTCTAAAATATTGTATTGGATTTGGCAGAAATCCCAATTATAGTCGTCAACAATTGTTTTGAAATCTTCACGTACACCATGAAAAGAAAAGCCAATATTAGTGACTTTACCAGAGCTTTTTATATCTTCCATGAATTCAAAAATACCTAATTCCTTCATTTTCTCCCAGCCCGCCCCGTTGAGAGAATGGATAAGATAGTAGTCTATTTTATCAGTATCCAATTTTACTAATTGCTTATTAAAAAAGGAGTACATATCATCCTTTGAGTGACAAAGAAATTGTGGCAGCTTAGTAGCAATTTTAACCTTTTCTCTATATCCGTCCTTAAGAGCCTTACCTAGAAAGCTTTCACTTCGACCACCATGATAGGGCCATGCTGTATCTACATAGTTTACTCCTTGGTCGATTGCATGCCTTAATTGTTTTGTTGCTAAAGCCTCATCAATTCTCCCATTTTTAGTAGGAAGTCTCATACAACCAAAACCTAAAATAGATAATTCGTCACCGGTTTTCTCCATTTTTCTGTATAACATACTCATCCTCCTTACAAAATAGTATTTACATTTATAACGTGTGATTGATTGACTAATCACTCTACAATCTATATAATTAAGTATAGACCATTTACTTTATGTGGGTATGTGATTTTCAACTTTAGAATTAACATCAGATCTTAAACCTTAGAATTATACAAGACTATCATAGTGTAATTGCAAATAGATATTTTAAATATGCTTATTCAGATTGACTAGTCACTCTAATTCTTTTTTAAAGATATCATATATTAGGTATCTATTCAAGAGTTTTTTATAATTTTTTATAAATTATTCTATATTTGAGTAATTGATATTTCCATAGCAATTGACAATTAGGTGTACATGTGTTATCTTTCGCTTATGACAATTAATTATATATAATACGATAACATCTAGCATTCTGGAGATTTGACAGCCAACGTTTCTGAAGATGACAAATCTTCGAAATGTAATAGATTTTTCGTAACTTATATAGTATTTAGCTTATTTATTATTTTATGATTTTATTTTTAAAATAAAGTGACTATGCTTGGCTTGAGTCCATGTAAATTAAGCTAGTAGGTTTCTCTTTGTAACTCAGCTTACCTTGACTTTTTTGTTGAACTCTGCTAATTATATTATAGAGTCATTGCTCTATTAGGAGGTGATTTTATGAGTAAATCAGATAAGATTTTAGAGGCTGCTCTAAAATTATTTATAAAGGACGGTTTTCATGCTACTCCAACATCAAAAATTGCTAAGGAAGCAGGAGTTGCCAATGGGACATTATTCCACTACTTTAGTACTAAGGAATTCCTTATAAACGAGCTTTATTTGAATGTAAAAAAACATTTAAGAAACTATATGATCTATAACCTTGATGAATGTAGGACTACTAGAGAAAAGATTAAACATATTTGGATAAGTTACGTAAAATGGGCTATTGAGAACCCTGACAAATACGCTTTTTTTCAACAGTTTTGTAATTCTCCATTTATAAACTCTGTAAGCAGAGAAGAAGGGGTTAGATCCTTTGAATTCCTTTTTGCTATTATTGAAGAAGGTCTTAATGACGGCTCTTTGATTGATATAGATAAGACTCTAATAGTTGGCTTTACATTTGGCTCTACTCATTCTGTAATCTCTTTTGCATATGAGTCTCCTGAAAAATTTAATGACGAATATCTTGAGATTGGATTTAAGATGTATTGGAGAGGTGTAGCAAATATATAACATTGCGAAGTACAGGGGGCTAAGCTCATAATATAATTTTATGAGATAGCCCCATTATTTTAAAGATTTCTAATTCGTCTTCTACTGAACTATATTAAAAAACACTTTCACCAGCGTCTTCCATTACTTTAGTTTTTTCTATCATTTCATTTAACATATCTATTAATACTTTCGAATTACTTCTTGCATTTTCCAGATGCCTGTAAGCATTCTCTTTATCATTTTTGTTTATACATTCAATTACTATTTTTGCCCCTTTATGTAAATCTTCATGATAGCGGTCTATATCCTTCCATGTTTTCAGTATATTCTTATCTCTTGGTTCTATGGAATGATAAAAATGACCAAAGGCACATCTATGGGAGTCAGTTTGTATTGCCTCAACTGTCATATTATCCACCATATGTTCTAAAAGCTTGACCCAATTTCTATGGGCTGAAATTACAGGAATTAAAGTATCTATAAACTCACTATTTGAAATTTTCGTGAAGCTGCTAAGGCCCAACTTCCCTGATAATTTTGCTGCCTTACTTACCTTTTCATCAACAGCCTCAATAGAATCAGACACCTCACTTATTTTTGAGGCAACCTTTGTAAGATTATTCGAAATATCGGTTATATTTTCAATGTATGAAGCTGTATTCTCGGCAGAAGTGTTTATTTCTTCAATAGATCCACCGATCTCCTGACTAAAATGTGATAAGTTTTGAATTTCATCAGTCAGTTGATTAATTGAGTTTTGATTTTCATTAAATATAGTACTAATACTCTCAAGCTCCTCTTTAACGTAGTTTATACCTTCTACAGACTCCTTTACGCTATCTGAACTATTCGATGATGCATTATTAACATTCTTCAATAATTCACTCTGCAAGATTACTAATTCTTTAGTATCGTTTGAAAGCTTTCTTATCTCTTCAGCCACAACGTTAAATCCTCTTCCATGTTCTCCTGCCCTTGCAGCTTCAATGCTTGCATTTAATGCCAATAGATTTATTTGCTCCGCAATCTGATTAACGGCTGCTAAAGACTCATTTACTTTATTTACTGAGTTTATTAGCTCGTTTACATTTTCACCCATGGTATTTGAGTAATTTGTGACATTATTTATTTCTTTCATTACTTTATCTAGTTTATCATTACTATTTAGTGTATTCTCATTTAACTTTTTAGATTCATTTGAAATATCATCTATTGATTCAACAAATTTGTGCATATATTTATCTACCTCTGATATTCCAGCAGATATTTCTTCAAATGCTGCTAAGGTATTATCAGACACTTCATTCAATCCACCTATTGTTTTAGTAATGTTTTGAGATTCATGGTCGAGCTTTAAGTCAAACTTACTTATGTCTATGGCAATTGAAAATATGTATTTCATCAGTGTCTTTGTATCATCTTTTTCCTTTAGAAAGGTGTCATTCAGATATAGTAGTTTTTGAATTACTCTATTATCATTTCCTTCATAATCCTTTGATTCTAAGCTCCCATCAATCATTTTCTCAATAAGTATTTCATATTTTCTTTTGCTAAACATTTTGTTTCCCCCTTAATTTTCATACGATTCAAAATACCTCGTTATACTCATACCCCGTATCTGTATATTTTAATTATAAAAATTTATTTTTGTTTAGTCAATAGACAATGAAATCCTCCTCTAAGACAATCATTTTGTATATTTAATCAAAGTTTTAAGCAGCAGAAGTATAAAGGAGCCTTTAATCCTACATTTCAGGATCAAAAGCCCTTTTAATTTTTGATTATATTTTAAATTTCTTTACATCCTTTAGAAGTTTTTCAGCTAACTCAGCTAAACTTCCACTTCCATTATTCATTTCCATAATAGAAGCAGATTGCTCCTCTGTGCTTGCAGCAGCTTCTTCTGTGCTGGCAGCGTTATTTTCAGCAATTTCAGCTAGATTCTTTATCATATTTACTATGCTTTCCTTCTTCTCTTCCATTTCTCTACCTGATTTATTTAGTTTATTAATTATCTCCTTTGAATCCCTAACGGATTTAATAATTTCATTGTATTTTTCCTCAGTCAATTCTACATTTTCAAATTGTTTACTTACTATTTGATTTGCATCTTCCATGGCCTTTACAGATTTGTTTGAATTTACATGTAAATCTTTAATTACACTCTCTATTTCCTTCGTTGATAGTGTGGACTGTTCCGCTAATTTTCTAATTTCGTCGGCTACAACTGCAAATCCTCTACCCAACTCCCCTGCTCTAGCTGCTTCTATGGAGGCATTTAGTGCTAAAAGATTTGTTTGCTCTGCAATAGATGCAATCACCTTGCTAGCCTCATTTATTTTCTCTGTGCTTCTATTGGTTTCTACTATGGATTCATATACTAATTTTGAATAGCTATTACTCTCTTTCGTATTTTCCACTAGATTGTTCAAAACTTTTTTACCTTCATCGGTTATTTTCTCAACCTTATTAACTGATTTATTCAAGTATTCTAAGTCCTGCTGATTTCCTTCAATTAAAGCTCCAAGCTCCGTTGTCATTTCCGCACCAGTTTCTGTGCCCTTAGCCTGTTCAGTAGCTCCTACTGCTATATCTTCAATAGTTCTGGCTATTTGTTCTGAGGTAATGGTTGATTCCCGTGATGCTATGGCTAATTCTTGAGATGACTCTGAAACATTATTAGATGAGTCAATGATTTCTTTTACGAGTACGCGAATGTTTTTTGCAACTCCATCTAGGGCCCTTACCAAATTTCCTATCTCATCTTCACGATCTAATAAGGACATTGATACATCACTTTGGAAATTACACTTAGATAATTCATTAGCATATTCTGTGGCAACTGAAATAGGCCTTAGTGTAGATTTTATATAGAAAAAGAATATTGCTAAAATAATTATTAAGCCTACAATAAATATTATAATTGTAACTATTTTGAATTGATTTAATCCCTGCAGCACTTCATCCTTATCGATTATTAAGCCAACGGCCCAATTATTAGCTTCTACGGGGTAGTAGGTTATGTACTTTGCTTTCCCATCTATTGTTATTTCAGTTATTCCCTCTTCCCCATTAATCATTTTTTCTCCAATATTCTTAAGATCATTATCTTCCTTTAATATATTTTCTTTCCCTAGTTTTTCTTGATCTTCATGATAGTAATATACGCCTCGTGAATCTATTAAGAAACTCTTACCCTTATCTCCTATTATTCCCTTATTCATAAATTCCTTAATAAAATCAAGGGCCATATCCGAAGATATAAAGCCTAATACTTTATTATTCTCTCTCACTGCAGTTATAGCTGTAATTACCAAAGTTCCTTCCTTTAAAGTAACATAGGGTTCACTGAATTGTACACCTTTATTATCCAATGCTAATCTATACCATTTTCTTGTTTCACATTTAAAGTCTTCCTTGGAAACTGTTCCCTTGTTACTTATATAAAAATTGGCTCTATCATTGGCAATCCAAGTGTACTTAAGAAATGGATTTGCATCTCTAATTACGTCTAAGGTTTTACTAACGTCTTCATAGTATCTGTGTTGTATAACATCCTCATATGTATTTACTTCCTTTAGATATGTTGTGATTTGTTCATTGGTCGTCATTTGATTTGTGACTAGTTTATTCTTTTCAAAATAACTATTTATCTGTAAAGATATATTTTTTCCCGTCATTTGAGTTTCTTCTTTAATTTCTTTTAACAAACTTTGCTTAGCATGGTTGAAGAAAAAAATTGCAATACATGTAAAGATTAAAATCATCACTATGAATAAATTTATAATCATCTTTTTGGCTACCGTTTTTTTTGGCTTTCTGCTCATAAATTGCCCTCCTTAGTAAAAAAGTATTTAAGTTAATATAACAAAGGTTAATATTTATTTCTGCTTATATAGAAAAGGCTATATCCATAATATAATAGACATAGCTCTCCTTAGTTTTTCTTGATATTACATTTATTCTAGCCAAAGTGCAGGATATACAACATACATGAATCTACAGGATTCTGGTGTGCTGAACTTAATTGATTTATTTTTAGGGATTAAAATAATGTCACCCTTTTTTCCAACAACTTTTCGGTCTCCAATAATTACTTCCAGTGTTCCATCTATTATATAATCAACTTCATCGTAATTAAGTGTCCAATCAAAGGAGGTTTCTTTCATTTCCATTATTCCACAGCCTAGTCTTGGGCTCTCTTCTACAGTGACAACATCGGTTAGGTAAACTTCGGCGTCGTTCTTCCCTGTATCAAATTTTCTAGGCTTTACTGTTTCTGTTTTTATTGATATTATTCCGCTCTCATCTACATGCTTAACAAATTCATTCTTACTCTTCTCTAATTGTTCCATAACAACTTTTTTTACCATTTCCGCTATTACCGATTTGCTTATTTCATCCATGATATTAATTTCCTCCTTCCACTTTGACTGCTGCATGACTATAACTTTTACTCTTAAAGATTTACTTGGAACTCTCTATAATAGTTTCTACCTCATCATGGGGTCTTGGAATAACATGAACAGATATCAGCTCACCTACACGTTCTGCTGCAGCTGCTCCTGCATCTGTAGCCGCCTTAACAGCTCCAACATCCCCCCTTACCATTACCGTAACTAGTCCACTACCTATCTGTTCCTTACCTATTAATGTTACATTTGCTGCCTTTACCATGGCATCTGCTGCTTCTATAGCTCCAACTAAGCCCTTTGTTTCTATCATTCCCAAAGCTTCCATTCTTGCCATTTATATTACCTCCCTATAATAAATCGATTTCTTATTCCTCATATTTGCTCCGTACTCGATTCTCTTCATTACAATAATTCCTTAAACAATTCTTTCCTCGGAGATGGAATTACTACCTTGTTTACTAGCATTCCTGTATCTTCTGCTACCCTTGCGCCCGTTTCGATGGCTTCTTTAACTGCACTTACATCTCCAGTCAAGGTAACAAAGGCCTTTCCACCTATGGCAAAACCTAGCCTTATATCAATCAACTCTACAGTTGCGGCTTTAGCCGCTGCATCTGCTGCTACTATAGATGTAGCAATACTAAAGAATTCTAATACTCCTAGTGAGTTAAGTTCGCTTACAAAGGTTGTCCCGTTTATAGCACTTATTAGCTGTGGATGGACACTTGGAAGCACCAGTTTATCAACAACAAATTCTCTACCTATTTCTAGACCTGCTTCAACTGAAGCTTTAACGGCTCCAACATCTCCTGAGATAAGAACAATGTACTTACCTGGACATATTGAATTGGCCTTTATTAGTTTAACTTCAGCTGCCTTAATCATACTATCAGCTACTTCAATACCTTTAGCTATGCTATTAAGTTCTAATAGTCCTATTGTTCTTATCATGAAGTCACCTCATTCTTATCGCTTCTAATAACTACTATTTCAGACACTTCACATACTCTGCCATCAATACTTGAATGGATATTTGCTCCAAATTCTTCTATCTCGACCTTACCTATTAACTGTCCCTTAAACACCCTATCTCCTACGGACACTATAGGACTAGCGGGTTTCCCAATATGTTGACTTAGTGGAATTTTTACCTCGGTTGCTTCTACATCAGATACTTCTTCAATATCTTTTCCCTCATATTCAGTTAGATCTATTCTTGATATCAATCTTGGAACCGGTACTCTTCTATATTCTCTCATTTCCCTTGCAATAGTCTGACCCTCTTGTTTTTCATACTTAATCCCATTCTCCCTGAGGGCTTTCTTTAGATGTTCATTTACACTCCTAGGTGATAGTCCCATTGGACAAGCATATAGTTCACATATTCCACATTCACAACATATCAAAGCCTCTTTTAATACTTCTCCATTTATTTCAGAAAATCCAATGCTTCTCATTATTCTATGTGGTCTAAGATTATGTCCTATTAGATATCTTGGACATAGATCTGTGCACATGGAACACTGAATACAGGCACTTTTAGCTCTATTAATTATATGTCCCATAGGAGTTTCTTTTCTTGTAACTATATAATGATTTCTAGGAATTACTATAAGGGCCCCAACGGTTTTAGTTATTACTTTTTCTTCGATTTGATCCTTATGAATAATTCCACCCATCATGGGTCCACCCATTATTACTCTAAACTCCTCAAGGTTTGTTCCACCAGCAGCTTCAATACACTCAGCCACACTTATACCTATTGGAACTTTTATGATAGATGGACGCCTTACCTCACCAATTACACTAACGTACTTATCAGTCACTGGCTTATCATTGATAGCCCTATATATATTTTTCATAGTTCCCACATTTGATACAACTACCCCTACGTCTAAGGGGATTCCTCCCGCAGAGATAGATCGTTTTGTAATTTCATATACCAATATTTGCTCATCTCCAGCAGGATAAAAATTGTCAAGTAGGAAGAGCTCTACCTTCGAGTTTAGATCTTCAATAGCCTTGCTTAGCTGTTTCACTTCCTCTTCATATTTGGCTTTGAGTCCAATTATTAATTTTTCAGCCTTAATATGATTACCTACTTCTTCCATAGCTCTTATTACTTCAATACTCTTTGTCCTCATTAGAAATTTATCTGTTTCTAGAAGAGGTTCACACTCAGCTCCATTTATAATTAGGAATTCCGGACTAGAGTTTAGCTTTATATGAGTGGGGAAGCCTGCGCCTCCAGCTCCAACAACTCCTGCATCAAATATCTTTTGTATTAGCTCCATATATTGTTCCCCCCTTCTCTTAAACTTCAATTTCTTTATTTATCTCTACTTCATCGATGATTCCAACAACTGTAGCATCTACCGGTGCCTCCATCCTATGGATTGCTTTTCTAGCAGAGCTACCTCTAACAATAAGAACGGTCTCGCCAATCCCAGCACCAACATTATCTACTGCTACAAATGTACCAAGGTCTGCTTTAGTATAATAGTTTATTGGCTTAACAACTAACAATTTAAGACCATTCAATAGCTCTTCCTTCCTCGTAGCCCAAACGTTTCCTACAACCTTGCCAATAATCATATATACCTACCTTCCTTTATTCTCATTTTCTAGTTAAGTTCTAGCAATATTAATACTATTAAGCTTTATATAATCCAATGCAAGGGGCGTTATTATTGATTTTTTATCGATGTAGATTGTTTTGTAGCCCTTGCAATGGGCGTCATACATATCCTTTTCAGTAATTGCCTTTTTATTTATAGCTGCTTCGCTTAAAAACATTTCCTTGGTTTTTCTTTGAGCCTTTTTATCGGTTTCCAGATTTCTATATTGAAAAACCCTATGAAGCTCTTCGTTGCTTAATATTTCAACACCAAATTCAATTAGTTTTTCTTCATGTTCTCTAAAGACTTTAATGAAATTTGAATTCGCTGTTTTTGCAAATTTCTTATACTCAATTCCTTCATCTAGTACAATAACTTTTGTGCCCCTTAAGATTCCTTCAATTATGACTTTAGAGGCTTCACTTTGCCCAAGTCCTAGGGCTATATTTCCTATATCTATATTTGATAGGCTAGGAGCAATTATATAGGTAAGTGAGGTTATATCTTCTATACAAAATTCATTTAAAAACTTAATCTTATTTCCATTTGAATTAATATATTTATATTTATTACGGTTTTTTTGGGAATCCTCATCTAAAATCAGTGTGGCTTCATCACTAACAATGTGCATACAATCCTGCGATTCTTTTATTCTCTTCAATACCTCTTCAGCTATAATTTTAATTAAGCTATCGGTACTCATTAATATCACTTCCTTATGGCCTACAGTTCATTGCAATTCCTAGTGGTGTAACTAAAAAAGGATTTTCTGGTTTGTGGGTCGGTATACCGGTTTCACTTTCAATTACACCTTCAATTCCCTCAAGGCAGCATGTTCCACCGACTAGGTAAATATTCTCTACTTTATGTCCCTCAATATGTTTATTAACAATTGATGCCATTTTTTGAACTACAGGTCTCACAATTGTAAATATCTCTCTTTGTATTTTCTTATCCTTTTTTCTTTTCTCAGCTTCTTCAAAACTAATTCTATAGTTTCCTGATACAACTAAGGATAAATGGGTTCCTCCTGTAGCTTCATCGGCTGTGTAAATTACCTTGCCATTTTTCAATATTGATAGGCCTGTAGTTCCTCCACCAATATCGACAATTACTCCATTTTCTATCCCAAGAACTGCATTTGCGGCAGTAGGTTCATCAAGGATTGCAGTAACCTCCATCCCTGCTCCTTCTACTACATACTTGTGAGTTTTGCTGTCTTTCTCCCCAGTTCCTGGTGGTACGGCTATAGCTGCCCTTAATAGATCTACTCCTAGCCTTTCCTCAAGCTTAGCCTTAAGCTCTCTAACTATCCTTGATGCACCTATATAGTCAACTACTAAACCATCCTTAAGAACCTGAGCAAACTGCATATCACTGGCAATTGGATTCATTTCTTTATCTAATACCACTAAAACTATATATGCTGTCCCCAGGTCTACTCCAACTAGTAATTCTTCTGATTTATTAAATTCTCCAGTTTCCTGTAAACTTTTTTCAACTCTCGATATAAGGTCATTTGCCCTTGTAAAATCCATATTAAAAAATCTCCTTTTATACATAGCAACATTTATTAGCTTTAACTTGTTTTACTATTATTGATGACCAACAATAGAGCGAAATAAAATCTAAGGGATTTTGATATTTTATTTTAGTGATTTCAATGAATCTGTTTTCACCTTCAAATAAACATAAAAAAAACAGGTTCATTGCATGAACGAAAAGAAAATATCAAAAGCCCGGTTGGTAGAAACTAGCACACTAAGTTGATTTTAAATTTGCTTATTTTAAATGATAATTTCTCCTACCACACCATCTTTATGTCCACATGCATTTGCTTCATCAAAATCTATGTGCATACTTAGCTTATATATCCTATTAACCCTTACTACAACATCTTCAAAAACTACCGTTCTATCACCTTTAACCCTCACACTTACCAATTGCTTGTCCTCAACACCAAAGCTTTCAGCATCATCCGGAGTCATATGGATATGTCTCTTTGCAATGATTACCGACTCATTAGCTTCTACTACAGCCTTCTCCGTCGCTATATATATATTTCCACTTCCATCTAGTTTACCCGATTCCCTGACTGGTGGATTAATTCCGAGGGCTCTTGCATCGGTTTTAGAAATTTCTACTTGGGTTTTATCTCTAGCTGGGCCTAATATTGCGACTCCCTTCAATACTCCCCTAGGACCTATTAGTGTTACCCTTTCGTTATACTGAAACTGCCCAGGCTGTGATAGTTCCTTCTTTTTTGACATCTCGTAGTCCTTGCCAAAGAGCCTTTCTATATGCTCTACACTCAGGTGTACATGCCTTGCCGATGCCTCTACGGGTATTGTTTTATCGCAGCATATTGTGTCCATTACCTTTTTTACTATTTCCTGTATTAATGCTTCTTGCAAAGTCTCACCTCTTTTACTTGTATAAACCAGCTTTATGCTTACACATCATTATATAAATACAGCTGCTTAATCTATTTAACGCCTTTATTATGTCAATTCTGCTAATCTCGAAATCCCTTCTAAAGGCACTGATTGCTATAAGTTCCACTTCCCTTACGCTACTCCTTAATGAGTTAAGACCTACTAGTATCTCTCCCATTTGATAGTTTGGAAGTATATGATTTATTCCAAAATACTTTTTAGGATGATGGGACATTTCTCTTAGTTCTCCTTCGTTTAGTCCAATTAAACTTCCTAAACTTAACTCCACTTCTAAAACCTCAGACTTCAGAATCTCCCTTGTATAATCTAGAACCTCATCAAGTTCCTCTACTAGTACTGCGATCTTCTTAGAGGCTACAAGCAATTGTAGAGCCATTATATTAGATTGAAGACTATCGAGCCTTCCCCTAAATATTATCTTAGGGTCATCCTTAAAAACTAACTTGTTTCCATAGATTTGGGTCATATGCTCAGGCTTCTGTTCTAAGGCTCCTCCTGAGTAGTATGAAGTATACTTAGGTACAATTTTTTCCGTGGGAGTTTTAAATTCTTTATATTTATTTGCCTTCTTCCTACTATCTTCTTTTTCATAATCCGTAGTAGTTTCTTCAACTATCAGTTCAACCTGTTGTTCCTTTAGATACTGTTTTGCTGAAGGTGTTATAATTATATTTTTAGCTACGAAATATTTATCCGGTAATTTCTCTTTAAACTCTTTTCGAAGTATAACTTCGGTCAAAACCTTCATTAGCTCACTCCCCTTAGATGGCGGTAAATGCCCATAGAGCTGCTAGCTTCTGGCTCTTATTTCTGTCACTTTTTTTAGGTCTTTAAAACAAAACCTTAATCCAAAATTTCACTAATAAAAGTTTGAACTTATATTCTATTAGTGGTCGATTCTAAGACCTCGGGGCATTCTCTTTACTACAGGAAACTTATTACATCATCTTATTGGATATAATCCATAGAGAATGACCCTTATCTTAGAACTCTAAAACTATCCTTCTATCTTCGGAAGCACTAACTCAACTTCACTGTGTGGTCTTGGTATAACGTGAACAGATACTAGCTCTCCTACTCTTTCTGCCGCAGCTGCCCCCGCATCTGTAGCTGCTTTTACTGCACCAACATCGCCTCTAACCATTACTGTAACTAAACCTCCACCTACATGTACCTTTCCGATAAGTGTTACATTGGCTGCCTTTACCATCGCATCAGCCGCTTCGACTGAGCCTACCAATCCCTTTGTTTCAATCATTCCAAGTGCATTCATATTTGCCATTTTTATTTCCTCCTTTATTTTATATGGTTATAAGTCTTAAATTTCTAGGTTGTTCTTTGAGATTTTTTTGATTTACCTATCTTAACATTGTTTTAGCTGTTCCATAACTATTTTGCAGATAGTTTCTATATCTACATTCTTTATGTCATTTATAGAACTTCCATTTTTAGCCTTTGATTCTAAGCCTAAATCATTTACCCCATAGGCCATTCTTCTTATGTTTATTAGGTGCCTAGGGTCAACGTTATCTGAAGTAGCACTCCCTCCAACAGCTCCACAGCCCAGTGTTAATGCCGGAGCTAGGTTTGTACTCAATCCAATGGCACCTTGGGTAGACGGAGTATTTACTAAGAATCTTGAAACCGGCTTTCTCAGTGCAAATTCCTTGATAATCTCTTCATCCCTTGAATGAATAGCCAAGGTATGTCCTATACCTCCATTTTTTAGTAAGGCAAAGCACAGGTCACAGGCCTCAGACCAATTTTCGACACTATAGAAGGCTAACAATTGTGTCAACTTTTCTTTAGAGAATGGATAATTTTTACCAACACCCTTCTCTTCACAAACTAGGACCTTAGTACCCTTCGGAATAGTTATTCCTGCCATGTTAGCAATATCCTGAGCAGATTTTCCAACAATCTTAGGATTCATACTACCATTTGGTCTCTCCATTATCTTAACTACCTTATCTATCTCTTCACCAGTTAGGAAGTATCCTCCCTGATTTCTAAGTTCATTTTTAACGTAATCAGCTATGCAATTTTCAGTAACAATCGCCTGTTCTGAAGCACAAACAGTACCATTATCGAAGGTCTTACTTGCTAAAATCATTTTTACTGCTAGCCCAATATCTGCAGACCTTTCAATAAATGCAGGTACATTTCCTGGACCTACCCCCAATGCAGGAGTTCCTGAGCTATAGGCAGCCTTTACCATTCCGGAACCGCCTGTAGCAAGTATAAGAGATACATCATCATGCTTCATAAGCTCATCTGTTCCCTCTAGTGTTGGAAGGGACATACAGCTAATAAGACCTTCCGGAGCACCAAACCTTAATGCTTCTTTATTTAATACCTCTACGGTTTTCAATATACAGTTTATGGCACTAGGATGGGGGCTAAATATAATTGAGTTACCTGATTTTAAAGCTATTAAAGCCTTATATATTGTTGTAGATGTTGGGTTTGTAGATGGTATAAGTCCTGCAATAACACCTACTGGCGTACCAATCTCAACTATTTTTTTCTCTTTATTCTCATTAATGATACCAATGGTCTTCATTTCCTTAATATATTCATATAAATTTTCGCTAGCTACTTTATTCTTTATTAGCTTATCTTCCCATTTTCCAAAGCCAGTTTCATCTGCTGCCATCCTTGCCAATGATTCTGCTTCATTTGAAGCAGCCTTTGAAAGTTGATATACTAATTTATCAATAAACTCTCTGCCACGCTTCTCAAGTTCTCTTTGGGCTGCCTTTGCACTTCTAATTAGATTTCTTACTTCCTGAATAGATTGAAGATCCTTGTCTTTAATCACCATCTATTCCCCCTTATTTTTCAAGTAATTTTTTATCGCCTCTATAAGCTCCATTTTCTTTGCATACTTTATTTCGCCTTTGATCATTGGAAAGTCGTCTATTTGTCTAGCAATTTTCCTTAGATCAACCACCTTCATATCCTTTAGCACCTTAATATTTTCTGATATTTTAGCTACTAAATTCTTCTCACTATGTGCAAGCTCTTTTTTTATTATTGAATCTTTGGATCTCAGCTCTTCCATTCTCAGTGTTTCATTGTTAAGGTGAGTAGCCTTAATCTTTTCTGGAGGATATATTATCTTCTCCAACCCTATCCCTGTTCTTGCTATGACATCTACAGATATAACTCGTCCTAATTCCTTGGCTGCAGTTGCTCCAGCGTCAATCGATGCCTTTACAGCACTAACCTCTCCACAAATCTTTATAGTTACAAGACCTCCACTTACAAATTCAAATCCTATCAGTTCTATATTTGCCGCCTTCAAACATGCATCGCAGGCTTCTACCGCGGGAACATATCCATAGGTCTCTATTAGACCAAGTGCTTTATTTATCATCTTCTTCACCAGCCTAATATTTGATAGGATTGTCGGCAACGAATTTGACTGCATCGGCAAAGGCCTCGCATGCAGCTTTACACGCTGACTGGCTTCCTGTCAGTAATCCACCGGCAAAATTAGTTTCTGAAGGAGGTCCAAAAAATTCTGCCATTTTGACGTCCGCTGCCTTTAGGGCAGCATCTAGAGCATACATTGCTTCAATTGGTGGTGCAATTAGGTAGGCTATTGCCTCACCTTCTTGTATTCCAGCTAGATCTGATAAGAATGTTCCTGTCCTTGAAATACAATGGGCATAGTAGGCTATAGAATCATCATCATTTGCACTATAGAAGCAAGCATCGTTTTCTATAAAATCTATAGCCGCATTTAGGCCACTTTTAACTGTTGCTGGATCAGGACCTGATAAAATTCCGATGAATTCTCCCGCTAGCTTTGTACTTGCATTGGCTGCTCCAGCATAAAAGGATTTTGCATAGGCCACCTTTACTTCCGCTTTTTTAGTTGCTTCGTCAATGGCAGTATATCCCACATCATCGCAGTCGGTGGTTATCATACCTATGCTTCTATGCCCACTTTCAAGTTCTAGCTTTCTGGCAATTGCCGAGTCTACATTTGGTATTAGCTTAACACTTAGTACCGTGGTTTTTAATGGATCGTCTCTCATATCTAAACCTCCACTTTATAATTTAAGATCTAACCCACTTGCTTTCTCCTCTAGCATTTTTTTGATTATATCTGCTATATACGCTCCTGCTTCTACTGCTAAAGTACCTCCCTTGTGAATGTTGGAGATCACCGTCCTATTCGATTCCGGCATTCCAACTTTTCCTCTGTATGTCATGTAACAGCTCATACTTCCTGCTGTAGCCAGACCAGGTCTCTCTCCTATTAACACTACAGTCACTTCGGAATCAAGGATTTCTGTGATTGCATCCATAGCAGGTACTCTTCCGTGCTTTACAAAAAATGGTGTTCCAGCTTCTATTCCAAAGCCCTTTAATCCCTGAATTATGGCTCCATAGGTATCCTGTGCATTTTCCTCTATAGCCGTAGAACTGAGTCCATCGGATATATATATTTGAACCCTTGGTCTCTTCTTACAATTTTCAAGTATTATACTTTCATTTTCTTTATGAAATTTTCTTCCTAAATCAGGTCTTGTTAGATACTCATCCTTGTCGGAGCACATAGTTGTTACTGAAAACAGGCCCATATCTTCCAAGAATTCTTTTGAAACATCGTTAAATACTGCATCTTGAGCAACTGCATGGTCTGCTCTAAATCTTAATTGTGTCTGGGTTTTATATCTAGAACCTGTTCTCCATACGCCAACCCTTGCTGGAGTTGTTTCTTTAAATTTCATATAGGCCTCTCTGTTTGCTGGCTCTGGAACAAGAAGCTCATCCTTTATCTCAACCCTTGTTAGATCTGGTATATCTTCTCCTGTAGATGCTTCAAATTTACCCTCACTAGTACACTTTTTTTCCTTAGAAGTTACCTTATCACTACTCATTTCGAAAATAACTTTTTCGATAATATTTTTTAGATCTCTTTCAGAAATCACACAATTCCCTCCATACAAATCTTATTTGTTACAGGCTATTGAAAAACCCGAATTTCTTCGTTGTTGCTTCAATCAAGAACCCTTACGTATGTATGTATACGCTACGGTCTCTTGCTTTCAGCACGCCTCGAACTTCGGCTTTTTCAAAAGCCTACCATCTTACTGACTTTATCAGCAATCTGATACAAATCCTATTTGTTACTTAATAAATATGGATGCATCTCCTGCTCTTTTACTCAGCCTTCCATCTTCATAGATTCCCATTTTTTCAAGCCATTTTCCAAACTCTTTTATAGGCCTTAAACCAAGTAATTCTCTTAGAGTTGCAGCCTCATGATAGCCAAGACATTGATAGTTAAGCATTATGTCATCTCCTGCTGGTATACCTATTACGTAGCTACATCCCGCAGAGCCTAACAGAACCGACAGATTCTCAACATCATTTTGATCTGCCTTCATGTGGTTTGTATAGCAAACGTCAACTCCCATAGGGATTCCAGTAAGCTTCCCCATAAAATGATCCTCGAGTCCAGCCCTTATAACCTGTTTTCCATCGTATAGATATTCTGGTCCAATAAATCCGACTACTGTGTTAACAAGGAATGGATTGTATTTCTTGGCCAATCCATAGCATCTTGCCTCCAAGGTAACCTGATCTACACCATAGTGAGCCTCCGATGATAACTCCGATCCCTGCCCCGTTTCAAAGTACATAACATTTGGACCTGTGCTAGTTCCTTGTCTTAAAACTAGTTCCTGTGCCTCTTCAATTAGTTTTCCTGAAACTCCAAAGGCTGTATTTCCTTTTTCTGTTCCAGCTATACTTTGAAATATCATGTCAGCAGGTGCTCCCCTTTTTATGGCTTCCATCTGGGTCGTAATATGGGCCAAAACACAATTCTGAGTTGGGATCTCCCATTTCTTCTTAAATTCTTCGAACATATTCAGTATATTGTAAACACTATCTACGGTATCATTTACTGGGTTAAGACCTATAACGGCATCACCTGCTCCATAGCTTAGACCTTCCATAAGTGATATCATGATCCCGTCTAGATCGTCTGTGGTATGATTTGGTTGAAGTCTAAAGGACAGGGTTCCAGGAGATCCAAGGGTCGTATTACAATGGGCAGTTACAACTATCTTTTTAGCGCCATAAATAAGGTCTAAATTAGACATGAGCTTTGTTACTGCCGCTATTATTTCACTAGTAAGTCCTCTACTAATTCTTCTAATGTCAGCCGAGCTTGTTTCATAACTAAGTATCCATTCCCTTAGTTCCGAAACCGTCCAATTTTTTATCTCGTTATATATTCTCTCATTCAATCCATCCTGTATTATCCTAGTTACCTCGTCTTCCTCGTAGGGTACTACTGGATTGTTTCTAATATCCTTTAGAGTTAAGTTGCTGAGTACTTCCTTTGCGGCTATCCTTTCTGTTACAGACTCAGCCGCAATTCCAGCTAATTTATCTCCTGATTTTTCTTCATTTGCCTTTGCCAATACTTCCTTTATGTCTTTAAAACTATAAATAGTTCCAAAAAGCTTTGTTTTGAGTCTCATTCTTTTCTCTCCTTTAAAACAATAGGGTTTTAACTACTACAGGAACTACTTTTCCATTAGCCAAAGAATTACCAATATCGATGTAATCTCCATTTTCGACTTTAACAGAGTCTATGCAGATCACATCCTTATTGAAGTTTAGCCTTGTCCGTATACTCTGCCCTAGTACCTTAGCAATATCATTTTCTACAATTACTATCAATGGAAAATCTAACTCTATTATTTCCTTCATGCCTTCTACAATCACCTCTGACAATTTGGTTATCTCTTTAAAGCTAAAATTTTTTTTGCCCTTAAAGGCAAGGGCTATAAGCTGCCTATCATTTTTTAAATTAAACCACTTTATTTTCTCATCTACTAGTCTGCCAAGTTCATCAAAGGGCAGCTCTTCATCTTTTCTATTAAGCTTTAATATTGGAACATTTTTAAGAGGCAAAACCCCATCTGCTATGGCTATTGTACTACCACTAATTTCCGTTGTATGTGAACCTGCACCTACTACAGTAGCTCTTATGGTTTCTGCAGATTTCAATACATTTTTTTCCCTTACAAGTCTCGATTTATTTATTGCTTGTCCAAGTATAATTCCAAGATCTCCATATTTGAAATCATCCTCTCCCTCCGACAAACCTATGCAATCGGCAACGCCGCCGGAAAAACAGATATGGTCTACTTCGTAATCCCCTTTGAGGTCATTATCCGCAATCATTAGTTCATACTCATTAGACTTTTTCTTTACTCCTAGGGCTTCCTCAAGTATCCCTGCCATTCTTAAGGCTATCTCTTCGATATCTGCCTTGCTGAGCCTTACACCTTCAAATACATTTATTCCTATACTTTTAGCAAGCTCCTTAAGCTTTGGAGATATATATGATACTTCTAGGGTGTTCTTTCTGAACTTAACAAGTCTTCCGCCTATATCTAGACAAGATGTATCTATAACATCACCATTTTTGAACACTGCTATATTTGTTGTTCCACCGCCAATGTCAATGTTTGCAACAGTACATCCTTTTTTCTTTGATATTTCATCGGCCTTTGCACCCTTTCCAGCAATAATCCCTTCAAGATCGGGGCCGGCCGTTGCTACTACAAATTCACCAGCTAGACCACTAAGAGTCCTTAAAACTTCCTCGGCATTATCTTTTCTAGCGGTTTCACCGGTAATTATCACAGCTCCAGTTCCTACGTCCCCAGGTTTTACATTGGCATTCTTGTATTCATTATCTACTATATTTCTTACCAACTTTCCATTTATTGTTGTAGAAGATATAAGAGGAGTAAAGTGTATCCCACTTCTATATACCACTTCCTTATCTACAACCTTTATGCGAGGTACAGAACTTATTGAAGCTGTATTTTCAATTGTTATTCTACTAAATACAAGCTGGGTAGTGGAGGTTCCTATATCTATTCCTACGCTCAAAATGTGTTCCCTCATCTTCGAAAGCCCCCTTATTGCTAAAACAAAAAGACTAAAATTTTATTAGTCCAGTCCATTCGCCCCTTTATCTATTAAACACGGCCTTCACTATTCATCATTTCTGTCTAAACAACCTCATGTTCGTTGGATATTATAAATCCAGAAACATCTTAATATCCTTCATACCCCTTCCGTCAAAGGCACTTACCTCAAAAATTTCTTGTGCACCAGCATTCAACAAGCATTCCTTTGCATAGTCAATATTTTTATCTCTATTGTCTATCTTTGTAATAATTCCTATCACGGTCTTATTAAATATTGCCGCAAATCCTGGAGGAAATATGCACCCCTCATCGATGGAATCTTGAACTAATCCAACTATTTCACAATCAAAGGATGTTGTTATGAGAGCATTGTAAAATCTTCTATTTTCTATATATTCTCCAGGTGTATCTATAACACTATCGTGCCATTCAATTGATTGAGTTTTTTTATATTCCTTCTCACTCTCGATTATCTCTTGAGTAAATGTGGTTTTCCCGCTTCCAGTACGGCCTATAAGTATAATCCTTTTCATATTATCAGTCCTATGATCTTGTGAGTTTTGCAGGAGTAAATGACAGTACGTTAGTCAATACTTCTAAGACTTCTTTTAAAGCCGACTCTACACTTGAAACATCCCCAACCAGCACTAACGAACCACTAAATCTATCTAAAAATCCTATCTCTACCCCAGCTGCCTTTGTAGCAACATCAGCAGCGATTATTGCTGCTTCACTTGGAGTTATAGTTAATATTCCTATTGCATCATTGTAGTCATCTGATATTCCAAGCTTCCTATATATATTTCCCTGAGGGTTAGCTATCAAGTGTGCCAGAGTAACCTGTTTGCCCGGTACGTATTCCTGTATAATTCTTTGTTTATTACTATTATTCATAATATCAACCTTCTAAAAATGAAGTATAGAATCCATTGTAACTATAGTAGCTCTATGGATTTTATTTAGAAATTAGTAAATTGCATAGTTATTAAATCAATGTAAGTGGCATACTTTGCGCAAGTAATAAATATGCAATTTACTGAAATAATTATCTTAAAAATTTTTAGCAAAGGGTGCCTCATAACTATGAATTTCAAAGACTTGAACTTCATTCTGAAACACCCCAGGGCTAAACTAATGAGATTTTTTTCATAACATAGCCCCTTTTTTTGTTAATTTTTTAACTAAAGTGGCAATTTTGTTCCTATGCCTTTTTCTAAGGCTCTTTCATAGATTCTTATAGCTGTAGCCATATCATCTAATGCCATACCTATATTCATAGTTACAATCTTTTCAGACTTACTAGTTCTTCCCTCAATTTTTTCAGTGATTACATCACATATTTCCGGTGGATTTTCTGGTCCATTTGGGAAATATCCCATGCTCTTAAACTTAGAATATTGTCCTATTCCATCTGTATAATATTTATCAACGGATTCCTCTAATTGCTTTGGCTTGAACAAGCAGTCAAAATCAACAGGTGTAATAGTAACTCCTTCTTTTAACCATTCCTTTTCAATCACACCAATTTCCTCATTTAAAACAATTGGTCCAGCAGTAACTAATACATCACTATCAACTACAGCTTCTTTAGGATCCTTTACTGGTATAATCTCAATATTGAATTTCTCAAAGCATTCCTTAGCGTATGCCTCTGCAACCTCTGGATAAAGATCATATGCATAGACTTTTTTAATGTTCTTACATTCTGCCAATACAGCTTCAAGATTAGTTTTTCCTTGAACACCACAACCTAAAACGCCAAGGATCTCACTTTCTGGATTTGCAAAATATCTTGCAGATAATCCTGATGCAGCTCCAGTTCTCATTGCTGTGATCCAAACACAATCCATTATAGCTAATGGTACACCAGTCTCAGGACAATTTAGAATAAGTAGTCCTGTAATATATGGCAAGCCTTTACTTTGATTTTCAGGATATCCTCCTACCCATTTGATACCAGCGGATTTTAACTTAGGTATCCAGCATGGCATAGCATGAATAAATGCATTGTTTGCCGTATGAATGCCTGGCTTTGGCGGCATTTCTATACGCTTGTGGCTTTTTTCAACAAATGCTTCTTCTAAGATATCAATTATTTCTCCCATACCTAGATTAACTTCTTCAACATCTTTTTGAGTTAAATACAATATTTCTTTTCCTTTTTCCATTCCTATCACCTCTTCTAAAATATTTGTTTTTAATATATTTAAGTAGCATCCCAATGAAAAAACATTCTATCCTCTATTCGCCACATCACTCCTTTCAAAGTAAGCTTTAATTTAGTAATTTATATAAAATTTATATACTTGATTTATATAAAAAGCTATGATATAATACGTCATTGTGTATGATAATTTTTTAACTTAGATAAAAATTATTATTACTTTTAATAAATGGGAGCTGCATCAAAATGTATAGATAATAAAGGTTTTATAATTTATTATTTATATGATTTACTTTTGCTCAGAAGTAGTCACTGAAATATCATCACTGCGACCTTTAAAAGGCTGTTTTTCTCTCACATTACATCATAAAACAGGTTTTTAACGGCGTAGTCATGACTCTCAGAGGCTGCTTTTTTTATTACCACTACACTGCAAAGGTTTTCTTCCTAAACATAACTTTTACTATAATACTTTATTTAAGCAGTTTTAGTTGAGTTCTTCTGGTTCAGCTTTGCCATTCCAAATCCTGTATATCCATAGATGATTGCTAGTATAGGGCATAAATATAGAGGTATTGCCCATGCACCATACTCCAATGGTCCTATACCTAAAATACCTAGATAGTAGACTCCTGAAGATCCCCAAGGTACTAATCCAACAATCATAGTTCCAGCATCTTCTAAGGTTCTAGATAAGTTCTTTAAGTGTAATCCATTCTTGATATAAGGATCTTTAAACAGTTCACCAATCATGATGATTGATATATAACATGTTCCTGCAATGTAAACTAGTAGAACACTTGAAACAACTGATGTAGCAACGGCTTGACCTGCTGAGTTTACTCTGTCTATAAACGAGTTAAGTATTACTTCTAAGAATCCAGCCTTTTCAGCGATGGCTGCAAAACCATAGGCACAGTATACAATTGTTACTACGCCAAACATTGATTTGATTCCACCTCTATGGATAAGTCTCGTAACTTCCCAAATTACATTATTTGGATCAAAGCCATCAATCTTTACCATATTTACATTGAATCCACTTACAGCTGCAGTCATAGCATCCTTAAAAGCAAAGCCATGTGAAAACATTCCTATTAAAATTGCTACAAATGATGCAAATAACATTGTTGGAATTGTAGGCTTTTTAGTGATTGAACCTCCAAGTATTATTAGGAAAGGTATTAATAAGAAAACATTCCAATTGAATATAGTATCAAGTGTGTTTACTAAGATAGTAACCTTCTCTGGCATTACTAGATCTCCTGAAAACTGTAATCCTACTATAAGATAAGCGACCATAGCTACCAAGGAAGCCGGAATAGTTGTATAAAGCATATGCTTTATATGATCGTATAAATCCACACCTGCACTTAAAGCTGCTAGATTAGTAGTATCAGATAATGGTGAGAGCTTATCACCAAAAATAGATCCTGATACAACAGCTGCTGCGGTAATATGAAGAGGAACTCCTAAACCATATGCAATACCCATAATTGCAACACCAGCAGTACCCGCTGATCCCCAAGATGTACCTGTAACAGTCGATAATATTGCACAAATTATAAATCCACTAACTATTAGATATTTAGGACTAATAATTTTGAGACCATAGAATATCATCATTGGAATAGTTCCAGCGTAAATGAATGTTCCTATTACTATCCCAACCGTAAAAATAATGAATATAGCCGGCATAATTTTAGCTGTCTTCTCGGCAATCGCGCCTTCCATATCCTTCCACGTCATTCCTAATCTCATTGCTATAAATCCAGTGTACACAGCTGATGCTATAAGCATCATCTCAATTCTTAACTTTAAAACTCCATAGCCTCCACCAACTAAAAGGGCCATTACAACAAGACATGAAATAGCTTCAAAAAAAGTAGGTTTACGTTTTAACAACATATACAATCTCCCCTCTAATTTTATTAAGCAGCTCCCATTGTTAACCAATACAAACCTTGCATTTGCACTTTTACTAACTAAATAAGAAATTTTGAGGAATTATAGTTTCTTGTTCGTAACTTTATTGAAGCAAAATACTTATTAGATGACATAGGGCTTATACAGGCTCTCTATAAACCCTATACTAATATTGACTAACCTTCGACATTTACAATATCTTTCTTTTGTACCTTTTCATAATGCTGATTTATCAACATTGCAGCTATTCCTAGTGTAGCTACAGATATCCATAATATCAGAACTCCATTCCATCCAAATCTATCTACAATCAATCCAGTTAACGGGGCAGTTAGCCCTGCAGCTAAGTAAGATGTAAAGTCTAAGAACCCTGCCACCGATGATGTTTTATTGTATTTAGCAAACTTCATAGGTATAGAACCCAATAGTATCGTGTTTGAACCATACATCATAGCTGAAGATAATCCTAAGAACAGTAATCCAAGTATGGCACTTACTTGACCGATTTTAACTAAACATAGATTTGTTACTATTGATATCAGTAAAAGTGTAATAACAGTAAGTTGATCTTGATTTTTATACTTTTTATTTAGCCATCCTGCAAACATCATTCCAACAAAATTCATGAATGGAATAAGTAAAATCAATCCAATTGTAGACTTTAAATTCAATCCTTGAGTCTCCATTAGGAATGTTGGTCCCCATAGAGATATTCCTTCCTTCATTATTCCCTTTGCAGCACAAGCAACAACGATGAACCAAAGCTTGGACTTGTTGATTATCTGCAACAATGTCATAGAACTATATTCTGAATTATCTTCTTTGGCTTCCTCTGCAAAATTATTCTCATTTGGGTCTTCAAGCCCTACATCCTTAGGATGGTTGCGAATTCCTATATACCATGCAACTGCATAGATGAGTAAGAATATTCCTGGAGCCCAAAAAACCCACTTCCAGTTTGTTTGTTCAAGGATCTTACCTGCTACTCCCCATGCCAAGACATATCCACCTACCATGGATGTAGATATAGCAGTAGCGATCTTACTTCTTTTACTACCTTCATACCAATAGGAGAGTGTTTTTATCATAGGTCCCCAAACCATAGACTGAAAAAATCCATTTAGAGCCCATAGTATCGTCATTAGAATCAGACTTGTTCCAAATCCAAAGAATATGTTTGTGATTGCAATCAAGACAACTCCAACAAAAATATATATTCTACTTGAAACCTTATCTCCGATATATCCATTGATCAGATGGCCAATACCATAGGTCCAGAAAAATACACTTCCTATTAAGCCAACTTGCGTTTTACTCCATCCAAAGGCACTTTGTATCTCCGGTATAGCCACTGATATATTAACCCTTCCAAAATATACACTGGCATAAACTAGCCAACAAAGTATAAACGTTCTAGTTTGCCACTTCTTTAATAAATTACTACTCATGTCAACTTCCTTTCGTCAAATTCCAAAATTATTTGATGTTTATTTTTCTGTAAATTGGTTGAGTGAAAAGCATTGCTCCACATCTACTTCTAACCTCTACACGAACATATAACTCTTCACCTGATAGCTGATACTCTGCGGAAGGGCCAATAATTTCATGAAGTATACTTCCATTTTCGCCTATAAATTTATATTCATTTTCATTTACGTGGGACTTATTGAGATTTGCTGAAATCCTTAAGATTTTACTATCATTATCAAAATCAAATTCATCGAGGTATATGCCAGTAGATGCATAAACTGCTCCAGCACGAATTGCTGAAAGTATACTATCTTCGTCATCTCCCTCGGAATAAATCATATTCCAAGCATTAGCGAAATCTTCCCAATAATGCATATCATCATTGGCAAAACCCCAAATAACTCTACCCTTCGAAAGTAAATTATCCCAAGTGTCAGTTGCTAGTCCATTACCTCCACCCCATCTTTCAAGGCCTAGGTTGCAAATTTCAAGGCCTGTATATCTTTGGAGTTTCTCAAGCTCATTCCAGTCCCAATGGATATAGTTAAATCCAAATTGTCTGGCATCCCAATTCGGATGATTCATAACCACAATGGCACCTTGATCTAGACATCCATCAATAACTTTCTGGTGTGTATCAGCCTTTACCAGTTCTTTAACACCTATACAACACATGTGTTCACCGGAACTATATTCATAACCATTTATTAATCTTATTCCATACTTTTCTTCATAGGCTTTTCCATCAATGTATTTGTCATGACCCGTTATAGAAAGAACATCATATTCAGCATCCTTATAAGCTGAAATTACATCCTCTATATCCTTTGTACCACATCCATCAAATGAAGTATGGGTATGGAAATTACCCTTTAACCATTTTCCTTCTTTGTTAAAATTCTCATAAGGATTAACATACATTTCTCATCTCTCCCTAATTTTCATTTTTACATACATTTTTTATTAATATCTTTTAGAAAATTTAGAAATTATTTAATTTATTTTATTTTCTAATTTGATTATAGCAAATCAATGAATAAAGTTCAATATATTTTTTAATAAAATGAATAAAATTCATTAACATTTTTACTAGCCCCCTCCAAACCGCTTCATATAGCCATTTGGATATAGATGGGAATTTCTTATCAAATCCTTTTTTGAAACAAATATAAAAACGACCCTATTTTCATCCTGAAAAAAGGGTCGTTTTCTCTCATATAAATTCATCTGATTATAATCTTAGACTACTTAAAATCTCATTCATGCTTTCTATATGCTCAACTGTTGTGTCAAATCTCTTTACTGCAATACATGTATATATACTGTCAAGTACAGCGATTTGAGCAATACGTGAAGATATTGCTTCCTGTATCAACTTAGTTTCCTGGGTCGGAACAACTAATTCAATATCAGAATGCTCAGTTATATGACTTTTAAAAAACGAAGTTAGACAAATTGTCTTTGCTCCTTTACTCTTTGCAATCTTCAAAGCTTCAACTGTATCCCTTGAGTTTCCTGTATAAGAGATTCCCATTGCAACACTGTCTTCATTTAACATAGAAGCCGATATCCTAAACACATGTGGATCAACAATTGCGTAGGCAGGAATGCCGATACGCATTAGACGATAATATACGTCCTGGGCCAATGTTGACGAAGTTCCAACACCATAGAACTCCACCCGCTTAGCCGATAAAATAGCATTTACTGCTAGTTCCAATTGTTTTATATCTATGAATTGCAAACTCTCCCTTAGTGTCTGAATACTGCTTGAAAAAACCTTCGTAGTTATAGTATTAATATTATCCTCTAGTTTTATATCTTTATAGATTAAATTCTCATGCTTAATCAGATTTTGAGCTAAATTCAACTTTAATTTTGAAAACCCACTAAATCCAATTATTTTGCAAAAACGTATTATACTAGACTGCGCAATATCTAATTCACTTGCCATTTTAGCAACGGTTATATTCATTACATCATTAGGATTATCTAAAATAAACTTTGCAATTTTCTTCTCAATTTTATGCATGGATGGATATAGATTCTTTATGATTGTCAATGCATTTTTCCCTGATTCCATAGTTATCTCCCTCTAAAAACAGATATTTTTCTTTAATATCAAGATTATATCAAATATCTGAATTGTTATACAATACTCTTTTGGAAATAAAATCCTATGGATGTGTTTTATGCAACAACTTCTTACAAAAATTACTTCTTAGCGTGATTTAGGACTAAATCAATATATTCCTTCAATGATTTTCTCGTATGTCCATCCCTTCCCTTAATAGTCTCAGCACATATAAGGGAGTTTAATATAGCTTCCTCCGTTGCTTCTGCAGCAGCTCTGAATACATAATTAATTTTATTTTCGTTAAATATTTTTATATTTACTACTGCATCCTCTTCATAATGCTTTATTTTATTAGCCGTTGTAAACCCAACAACAATATCACCACTGCCATTTCCAAAGAATGATCCCGTTTTGCTAAGCCCTGCTCCGGTTCTTTTACAAACCCTCTTTAACTGCCTATGGGTCATAGGAATATCCGTTGCTAGAACTATTATTATCGATCCCTTGTCCTCTTCAAGCACATTGCTTTCCCCTACTTCAGTAATTACTTTTCCCGCTTTAATACCATCTATAATAAGATCCCTTTTCACCCCAAAGTTAGACATCACTAATATCCCAAGTGTAAAAACTTCATCTCCAACCCTAACTAGTCTCGACGCACTTCCTATTCCGCCCTTCAGTCCATAACATGACATTCCCGTGCCAGCCCCTACTGAACCCTCATCAAATTCTTCCTCAGCATCTTCAATGGCCTTAAAGACATGTTCACTTTTTACATGCATTCCCCTAATATCATTCAGATACCCATCGTTGCATTCACAAATTATTGGATTAACGGTCCCTGTTGTGACGCCTATATCTTCATTATCCCTTAGCATGTACTCCACCAAAGCTTCATGGGCAGCACCAACACTGAGGGTATTTGTCAGAACTAATGGTGTTTCAATATTCCCCAATTCCTCTATTTGTATAGTTCCTGCGGTTTTCCCAAAACCATTTATAACGTGACTGGCAGCAATAACCTTCTCCTTAAAAAGATTTCCTCCATGGGGGAGTATTGCTGTGACTCCTGTTTTTATACAATCATTATTTAGTGTAACCTGTCCAACCTTAACACCTTCAACATCTGTAATGGCATTTTTCTTCCCTGTCTCCATTTCACCAATAGTTATTCCATAGTCCCTTATTCGCTTTTGCCCCTTCACGATTCCGTCCCCCTATTTTACGTCCTATATCCTATTATTATAACGAAAGTTTTCCTCTTTTGTATAGAAATTTTGCTGCATATATTGAACATAAAACACAAACAGGTACTGCTACCGATGTAGGTATATTGAAGGCAGAAAACAGTATCCCTATTATCATTGGAACAACTGCAAGCTTCCAATCCTTTAGAATATAATATGCTCCAATTGAGCCAAATAAAGCCGGAAGAATATGTTGAAAGGCTGGCTTTAACATAGGGTTATTTAGTTTAGCTGAAATTGGCCCTAATAATACCACACCTAATACCAAAATAAGCTCACACATTATCACTGATCCAGCCATAGCTATGCTTGATATTACCTCACCTTCCTTTGTTGAGGGCTTTACATCAGCTACTTCCATTCCTATGGCAGCACTTGGCAGCTTTAAGTTTGCAATATTTCCAGTGGTATAGGCCATATATATACCACTTGAGCCCAATATTGGATAGAACGAAAGTATTTCTGCAATTGAAAGTGGAATCATAAATGATGAAACAGTAAGAATTCCCTTTAGTAAATTACCTATCGGTGGAAAAACACCGTAATATATCCACAACAATACTGGAACAAATAGTGATAAGACCATCCCAGTCAAAATAGTTACTCTACCTATTGTATGAACCTTCTTTTCATATAGCTCTTCAGGTGAAAAAATTTTCGAATCCTCCGTTCTCATTTCTATTCCCCCTAAATAATTCTAGAAAAAATCACAGAGCAAGCCATTGCTCCTATCATACTAATAGCTAAGGCAAATTCCCTAAGCCATATCATTTTAAATCTAGTTATCAATACTGCACAAATCATCATAATTATTGCCCCCGCCAGTAGTGTTATTAGTGCCAGTCCTCCAGTTGTTATTGGCTCAGCTATAAAAACACATATTACTCCGAAAAAAGCAGCGTTTGTAATTACCGACATCCATCTCGGGTCACGCTTCTCAATTTTTCCATAGCTAGATTTGATCTTTTTTAGGAAAAAGAAGACAATTAAACCCGACCACATAGCTCCAATAGTCATTACCCATACAGAGTTGGCAAAGACCGCCTTTGTATATCCATCTCCACCCAGACCACTTACTCCCATAGTCATTGCCCCTATTCCAGCAGCTAATAGCTCATATGGTCCCGATCCAATTATCGAAAGTCTTATCCAGGGGAATGGAATCCCAAGGACAGGCGACATAGCTACGAGGGTAATTACTATAGGAATAGAAGGAATTATTGCAGATATCATTCCAGCCCTAAGGCTCTTAAACATCTGCTTGTTAGTCAATCCGATCCGCTTTCCTTCCTTCCAAGATAACCTTATAAACAAAATCGACTGTATTAAAATAAAGCTTAATATTAATCCTCCCCAAATATACAACAAATTGCTGTTGGCAATATCCAAATAACCGTTCATAATGTTTCCCCCTAGTAGCAACCTATATACTATTCCTCCTAATTACCATTCCACAACGTATTTTGTTGAGTGTACCTTTTTCAACCTGAATATGTCCATTTACAATTACATATTCGATCCCTATTGGGTATAACGAAGGATTCTCAAAACTATTTTTATCAATGATTTTATCTTTGTCGAATATAACAATATCGGCATACTTTCCTTCTTCGATTAGTCCCCTATTCCCAATACCAAGAAACTCTGCCGGTAACGAAGTCATTCTTCTGATCCCCTCTTCAAAAGACATAACCTCTTTCTCCCTAATAAATCTACCAAGAAATCTTGGAAAAGTTCCAAAATTCCTTGGATGGCCCTTAAAATCTTTAATGTTATCTGGCAGTGCAAGAGCATCGGACCCCACCGCTGCATATGGATATTTAGCTACCTGTATAACATCCTCTTCTGACATAATCTTACAAACCGTACTAACTGCTCCTCCCTCTTCTATAAGCAGCTTAACCGCAATTTCGAAGGCATCCTCACTCCTAATTTCGGCTATTTCTTTTATTGATTTTCCTTGAAGCTTCTTATTTTTTTCTGACATTATATCCGAAACTATTATTCTACTCCAATAGTCATCATCGGAATTCATCTCCCCCTTTACCTTTTCCCTAATCTCCTCCGAAGATAACCGCTCAATTAATTTAGGCACGCCTCCTTCGTGGAGCCAGTTGGGAAACAATGCACTCAAAGGCCCCTCGGCAGCATCATAGGGATAGAAGTCACAAATTATCTTCTCTCCATCTCTTCGAGCATCTTCAATGAGCTTAAGTGCCTCATTAACTTTACCCCAATTACGTTTTTTACTAGCCTTTAAGTGAGAAATATCTACTGAAACTCCAGCTAACTTCCCAATTCCGATGGCTTCATTAACCGATTCTATTAATTCGTCTCCCTGATTCCTTAGATGGGTAGCATATACTCCTTTATATTTAGATATAGTCTTTGATAATTCGATTAATTCATTAGTGTCAGCAAAGCATCCTGGAGGGTATCCTAGTCCCGTACTTAATCCAAAGGCTCCCTCTTCCATTGCCTTATCTAATAACTCATTCATCCTATCAATTTCCTCTGTAGTTGCCTTTCTTGCTTCAAATCCCATTACATTCATTCGAAGTACACCATGTCCAACAATCGGAACAAAATTGGCCCCTATTCCATCTTCTTCTAGCTTATTAAGAAAATCCTCGGCAGTACACCAATCAATATCAATATTTAAATTTGACGACTCCACTACCTCTTGCAAAATTGGTCTTTTATCCTTAAGTATTGGATAAAGTGAATATCCGCAATGTCCACCGACCTCAGTAGTTACCCCTTGCATAAGCTTGTTACTTTCAAATGGCGCCATCAATAGGCCTAAGTCCGAATGACTGTGAATATCTATAAATCCCGGTGAAACCATTAACCCCTCTGCATCAATCTCTTTAACTGAATTATATTCCTTAAGATCCCCAATCTTCACTATTGTATCTTTAATAATTCCAACATCAGCTTTATATGATGCGCCACCACTCCCATCCATTATAGTACCGTTCTTAATGATTACATCAAACATATTCTCTCTCCTTGATTGCGTAATATATATTACATAATTATTTTACAACGTATTATATATTACATTCAAGAGTTATTTGTTGATAAATTCAATAAAAAGATAGACTTATCCAAAAGCCTATCTTCTTACTATTTTTTAAAAGATTCATATACTTCATTAAATTCTTCTAAACCTTTAAGTCTGTTTTGAGCTGCTTTATAGTTGTCTGTAATATATTGCAACAATACCGCTTGGAAAATAGTCATCACACCTATAGTTACATCGGGATAAAACTTATTGCTATCATGTAGTGGTACTATTATTGAATAGTCACTATATTCTTTAACAGGCGATAATATGCTATCGGTTATAGCAAACGTTCTCGCTCCCTGCCTTTTTAGTAGTTTAGCTAAATTCACCGTATTCTTTGAATATCTCGGAAATGATATTATTATCCCAAAGGTCTTATTATCAAACTTACTTGCTATATTGAACAAGTCTCTAGAACTATGATTTATCACTTCTACATTAGAAACTATTCTAGATAAATTGTAGCCAATGTATTCCGCTACCCCCGATGAGCTTTCGAATCCAACGACCATAATCTTTTCATACTCTGAGATGTCAGTGACAATTTTTAATATATCATCGTTACTAATATACTTTCTTATAGATTTTACCATCAGCAGATTAGTATCAATAATCTCATCTAGAACGGTTTTATCCTTATATATGTTTTCAATTTTCTCTACCTTTTCAAGTGTCGTTATTTCTCTTCGTATGTAGTCCTGAATATCCTTTACCATCTCCAAATATCCTGAGTATCCGAGGGCATTTGCAAGCCTAATTACTGTAGCTTCACTTGTATTAGCTTTTTTTCCTAATTCAATACTAGATAAAAACACAGCTGTTTTATAATTTTTTAGAATATACTCAGCCACCATATATTGTTTTTTAGTTAACTCTTTATTGCTTTTTTCAAATCTTTGAAAAAAGTTTAATTGTTCTTTCATAACCATCTTCCTTTTTATCATAAAGAAAATATTCTTTATATAGAGTATTACTAATTATAATACACAGAATAGTATATCTTTTCAAGATTTTGGTACTTATCTAATATTTGAGCTAAAGAAAAACAGCCCTTTATTAAAGGCTGTTTAAGATAATTGTATAGCTTTTACAGGACATTTTTCCACTATTTCTAATATATCTAAATCGGAGTTTTCTGCAATTTTTCCCTGAATTAGATTTGCCTTTCCATCATTCATCACGAATAGATCAGGATATAGTTTTGTACATAGTCCACAACCAATACAATATTGTTCTTTGATATTAATACTATTCATATCCCTTTTCTCCGCTTCCGGCTCAAAGGGTATATTTTCTCTTCTAACTATTAGAGATACTATATATGCCATAACTAATATAGATATTATGGTTAATATCCATCTTACTATCATAAATTTTACGCCTAAAAATTTTGCTTCATTGACCAGCATAGGAACCTTAACCACTGCCCATGCGCTTAATATGATCACAATATTCCAAATACTTGCCCCTTTTTTTAGAAGCATCTTACACACAGGAAATGCCGCATAGATTGGCCCTGCAGAGAGACTGCCAAGAGCTAAAGACAGTATACTTCCCCTTACGCCTGATTTTTCGCCAAAGCTATTGATAATTACCTCCTTTGGCACCCAAGCTTCAATTAAAGAGGTTAACAGAAAAACCACAGGGATTATTTCAAGCATCTCTCTAACATA
The DNA here is from genome assembly GCF_050888315.1 of Wukongibacter baidiensis. Lineage (NCBI taxonomy): Bacteria > Bacillati > Bacillota > Clostridia > Peptostreptococcales > Caminicellaceae > Wukongibacter > Wukongibacter baidiensis. The sequence continues at coordinate 5,213,921 of NZ_CP138202.1, read as the reverse complement.
GTACATACTATTTTTTACCGATTGTGTTCCTTTATCAGGCATAGCAATAAATAGAAATATATATGTCAAAAACACACCTACTGCTAACTTGTTTTTTTTAAGGGCCTTTATCATAGTCATATAATCACCCCCATAACAAGTGCAATAACAACAGCAAATACAAAGCTTAATCCATTTCTAACTAATGTAAATTTTAAGCCAAATTCCTGTTTTTCCAATGGAAATGTTACAAAGCCTACCATAGTAAGGGTAGTTAAAAAAGCAACAGCTGGAACTATACTTGCGCCTACATTTACAAAGGAGCCTACCAGTGGAAATGCCACAAATGCAGGTATTAAGGTTATACTTCCTACAATAGCTGCCGTTACTGTGGATACAAAGAGATTGGATTTTCCTAAGGCATTCTTGATAACTTCCGGTGGAATAAATGTTAGGATTAGACCTATAAGAAATAGTATTCCAACTATTTGGCCTATCATTTTCTTCATCATACCCCTAGCCATTTTCATTGAGTTTAGTGTCTTCTTTTTATCTTTTCTAATAGATACTATAAAAGCTACACCTGTTACAATCCAGAGGGCTAGAGTAAAAACATCCATTTTTACTCACCCTTGAAATGTCTAGGATTTGGAGCCTTTACTACAAAAAATTCTAAAACTTCATCATCAAAATTATTCACATTCATCTTAATATTATATGGAATATTTATAATATCTCCCACTTGATATTTTTGAGGTACTTGATCACCTAATTTCAAAGTCATTGTCCCAGCAACTATTATCATATACACATGAGAGTTTGAGTAATGCTCTGGTAGTCCCGTATCCTTTGTAAGTACCATATGGTTTAGTGCAACATTTTCATCATCAACAATTTTTTCAATAATTTTCTCATTTATTTTTTGATATTTATAAATTTTTTCTATCATTTTGAATTCCTCCTTTTAATCTTGTTAACACTATATTATAATTTTCTATATACTTTTGCAGTTACCATGGTAACTAATTTTCAAAAAAGGAGATTTTTATGGATATAAAAAAATATATTGAAATTTTGCGATTACATAATTTATTTGAGTGTTTTTCCAGGGAAGATCTCCTAGGTCTATTTAATGATAGCAATCATAAAATCAGTCAATATAAAAAAAATAGTATCGTTCATTTTGAGAGTGAAAGATGCCTAACGTTGGATATTGTTTTAAAGGGTGTAGTTTTAATTCAAAGGATCGATGAAAATGGAAACGTCCTTACTATCACAGAGTTTAATATCGGTGATGTTATTGGTGGAAATTTATTATTTACAAACAACAACCTTTATCCAATGACTATAATTGCTAAATCAGATATTACTATTTTGCACATTCAAAAGGATTTTATTTTAGATCTTTGTCAACGCAACAAAAATTTCTTAGTAGAGTTTATAAAGTCCATTTCTGATAAGACATTTATTCTAACGAGTAAAATAAAATCTATTTCTCTAAAGTCATTAAGACAATCTATAATAGATTTCTTAAGCTATGAATACTATTCCCATAACTCTACTAAAATAAATCTGAATATGACAAAAAAGGAATTAGCTGAAAGACTGGGCGTTCAGAGAACATCTTTATCTAGGGAATTAAATAAAATGAAAAAGGATGGACTTGTTGATTATGATAAGTATTCCATAACTATAAAGAATTTGAATATCATAAAGAATAGAGCCAACAGCTATTAACTACTGGCTGAGACTGTTAACAAACCCGAATTTCTTCGTTGTTGCTGAACCGAAGAACCCTTACGTATATCTTTATACGCTACGGTCTCTTCGATTCAACACGCCTCGAACTTCAAATTTCTTAACAGTCTATCATCTTGTTAACTTTGTTAACAAGATGAGCCAGTAGTTATTAACTACTGGCTTCAACCTCTTCAATCTTTTTTTTATTAAGTAACAATTTAAAATCCACCTCTGTTATCAGCATTCCAGCTAATATAAGTATTGCTCCTATAGTGGCCTTTGGGCTTAATACTTCTCTGTAAATAATATATCCAAACATAGCTGCAAAGACTGGCTCTGCAGTATATATTAGTGCCGTATGAGTTGGGCTGGTATATTTTTGAGCAACACTTTGAACTATATAGGCTCCTGAGGTACAAACTACGCTTAATATTATTATATTAATCCAGACTTGACCACTTGTCGGTATTGTAGGATTTTCTGCTGTGAAGGATGTTAGTAAGCTTAAGAATCCAACAATTCCTATTTGCACAACTGCTAATGGAACTGACTGGGAATCTAATGTGTATTTTCCAACAAGTATTATATATGCTGCAAATATAATTGCAGAAATAAGTGTATACACATCTCCAATATTTACTTCTGATATACTTCCTTTCAGTGATAACATTGCTACACCTGTAAAAGCTAAAATAACACTTAAAACTGTTTTTCTATTTGGCATTTTCCTAATCATAAGTGTAGAAAAAATTGGTACTAATACTACATTAAAGCCCGTAATAAATGCTGATTTCGATGCCGTTGTATATCGTAGTCCCATTGTTTGAAATCCAAACATGGCATATAAAATTATTCCAAGAATTATCCCATACTTAAAGGTTTTCTTATCGATTTTAATCATGTCCTTAATAAAAATTGCAGAAGAAACGAGAAATGCTATAAAAAACCTAATAGCTAAAAAATTAAATGTAGGTAATTCAGCCAAAGAATTTTTTGTTAGTATAAAGGATGCTCCCCATCCTATAGTAACAAGAAATAATGCTATATCGGCCTTTAATTGCTTTGACATGTTTAGCCCTCCTTAAGTCGATTTTCATGACGATGACTTACTCTTAGATAATATGATACATTATTCGTCATCATCTTTGTTTTGGAAAATCTGAAATTTGTGGGAAGACCTGATTGGATATTTTACAAGACTCTATTCATCAAATTATGTACTCTTATGGCAATAGCAAGCTCTTCATAGAAGTGTTTGCTTTCAAAGCTATTATTTAAAATCTTACCTATCCTATCTATTCTATATCTAATTGTATTACTATGCTGAAACAAATCCTTGGCTGTAGCTTTTATATCGCCATTGTTTTCAATATATATAATTGCAGTCTTTAATAGTTCCGTATCATTTCTTTTATCGTAAATTAAAAGTGGGGTTACCATCTCATCATAATATCTTTGAACCCAAGGATTATCAATTAACGGTAATAATATTTTACTAGTTCCAATATTATTGAAAAATGACACCTCTCTATTATATGTAATCCCATGCTGAAATGCATAAAGGCTCTCTTTGATAGAGTAGTTTAGTTCATCTAACCTATTGTGTAAACTGCTGATACCAATGCTATACTCTTTTGTACTAAATCCTAAAATTTCTAGCCTTCTTAAAATGACTTCATTTACTTCATTATTGTCTATATCTTCAAAGGTATTTATTATCAGATGTCCTTCTTTGTATGGAATAACTTTATTAAATTGATCAAGGATATTATCATAATCTATCATAGGAGATATTGTATTTTTATTGCTATTTCTTTTACAAAATACAATTATATTTCTATCCCTAAAGTCTCTATTGATTTCATATGCTATTTTTTTTATCATCATATTATTTAAGTCACTATACAGGATATTATCAATTTTTAATACTAATACTTCATTCTCATTCTTTCCCTTTATTGCTTCAACAACATTGGTAATTATATCTTCAAAATACGCAGCACTAAACATAAATATTGGAAATGAATTTCTATTAGCAAGTTTAATAACTTCATCGGGTATGTTATCAAAATAGATATCCTTTATAGCTAAACCGCTTACACCTACAGAAATCAAGGCCTCAACAATTTCATACAATTCCTCGATATTATTCTTTATATTTAATAGTGTAGTAAGGGTAAATTCACCTTCTACAAAATTCTTCTCTATTAATTCCTTTATTTCATAATCTAGAATCCCAACTTTTCTTACTCTGTTTGATAACCCTTTTTCTCCAGCTATCACTTTGAAATCCTTAAAACATTCCATCTCAAGAGCTTCTTTTATTGTTATAGACATTTTTTCCCCTCCAAAATGCTATCTCATATATTTATCTGATTGAAATCCTTGTGCCAAGCATAGGACTTTTTAATCCTAGAAATTATTATTCTAAGTAATATTATAACCTATTTAAATTATAAAAACATAAAAGAGTCAATTGAGATAAACCTTCTCAAATTGACTCTTTTAAATTCACTCTGACTCTCCCTTTGGCTCAGCTCATGGAATTCTTTTATGATACAACCCCTTCAAATTTATTACTAGGGATTTTGATACTCACAGTTGTTCCAATTCCAACTTCACTTTCTATATCAATTCCATATCCATATATATGTTTCATTCTCTTGTTTATATTTTTAATTCCGACCCTTTTATTTTCGTTATATTTTGTTATTTCTGTCAGCTTCTCATCAGAAATACCTACGCCATCATCAATTACTTTTATTATTATATATTTCCCTTCTGATTTGATGGAAATCTTCACTGTTCCATATGTATCCTTGGTTAATATCCCATGTTTCACCGCATTTTCTACTAAAGGTTGTAAAATCAATGGTGGAACCATTATATTGATACCTTCATCAATATCAAACTGGTACTGTAGTTTTTCTTCAAATCGGGCCTTCTCAATTATCAAATAGGATTTAATATAATCAACTTCTCTTTCTATAGTGACAAACCTATCAACATTGGCAAAGTCAAAGCTACCCCTCAGATAGTTACTTAATTCTATAAGCAGCTGTGCTGCCTTATCGCCATCGTTTATGCAGAATGAAATAATTGTATTTAGTGCATTATACAGAAAATGGGGTTTGATTTGTGCTTGTAAAAAAGCCATTTCTGCATTTATTGCATATTGTACAGATTTCTTAAGTTGTAATAAGGTTTTAACACGGGCCTTTAACTCACTAATATCAAAGGGCTTAGATAGAAAATCATTTGCCCCTGCCTCAAGCCCTGTCATAATGGACTGGGGATTACTTTGGGCAGTTAACATTATAATAGGTAGTTCATAAAGAGATTTCTCTTTCCTAATACTCTGACAAACTTCAAGTCCCGAAATTTTAGGCATCATAATATCTAGTATAATGAGGTCTATTTTTTTATTTTCTGAAATTATATCTAGGACTTTAGTGCCATCAGAAACAGCAATAATATTGTATTTTTCTACGGATAAAATATTTATAAGGGATTGTAGATTTGTATAGTCATCATCTACAACTAAAATAGTGTATTCCCCATTCACATTTAATACCTTTGGAGTACTAAGAGGTCCTTGATAAGTATTATTATATTTTGCCATATTTTTAGTATCTGCGCCCTCTTTCTGACCAGAAGCTATTGGCAAGCTAAATGTGAATATAGATCCCTTTCCAAGTTCTGATTCTACCCATATTTTACCTTTATGTATTTCTACTAAATGTTTTGTTATACTTAGACCTAATCCAGTACCTCCAAAACCTTCGTTTTGTGATACATAGTCCTGCTCAAAGGACATAAAAATATTTTCCAGACTATCCTCTGATATTCCAACACCCGTATCCTCTACACTTACCTCTATCATCCCTCTATTTTCTATAGCAGTAATAACTATTGTACCTTCTTCTGTGAATTTAACTGCATTTCCTATAAGGTTATAGGCTATTTGAGTTACCCTTTCTTCGTCTGCGAAAACTAAAGGTATGTTCTTAGGTATATTGTTCTTGATCGTTATTGACTTATTTACTGCAATATATTTATATGAGTCCAATATAATTTGCACAACTTGTCTTATATTTACATTTCTCTTATATATGTTTATATCTCCATGCTTTAGCTTTGAATAATCCAGTATATCATTCACAAGATTTGCTAATCTTTTACCGCTAGAAACAACCAGAGATAAGTTTTCCTTTTGGTTTTGATTTAACTCACCGTCTTTCTCATGTAGAACCGACTCCGTAATACTTATAATCCCATGTAATGGTGTTCTTAGCTCATGGGAAGTATTTGCAAGGAATTCGTCCTTAAGTTTATTTAGCGAAATCATTTTATGGGATAATTTTTCAACCTCATTAAAGGCATTTGAATATCTTGCTGCTAAGACGCATGCTTGGATAAATACAATGATTAAAGAAGTAAATCCTGTATTTCCTCCGGGCTTACTATAGATAATATTCCAAAAATATAAGGCATCATTGACATAGGTAGCTGAAAAAATAATCATGCCATAGAATTGTAGAGTGGCGCCTTCTTTTTTTCTGCTCTTAGCAACAAAAATAATAAATAAAATATAGCAGAACATTATACCAATTACAACTTCGTAGAATAATAAAAATCTTGTATAGACTCGAATAGGAGAAGCTATTGTAAATAAGGTAAAAAGAACTATTATACATACGAAGCCCTTTACTATTTTCTTTGAAGATTCCTTAGGATAAAGTTTATGCATAAAGAGCAATAATGTAGTTGCTCCCCAGTACATAGCTATATATTCAACTGGTGTTATCCATCCTATTCCTGTTCTTTCAGTTAAAAATAGAGTATTTATAGAATACTCTCCTGTAAATAGTATTCTAACGGCTAGAAAAATCAACATTAACACAAAGTATAATACTGATTTATCTTTTCTGTGAAGCCAATAAATAACAATGTGATATAATATCATGATTATTACGACACCTAAAAGAAAACTCTCTCTTCTTGCAAAATTCTCTTTTAAGGCAACCACATCTTGTTCAGTGCCTAAATAAATTGATCGCCAAAACCCACCCCTTGAATAGACATAGTTTGATACTTGAATTATAATTTCAAATTCTTTAGAATCATTTTTAAATGAGGTGATCTGAGGTTTATACTGTGGTATAGTTGTCTCTTTACTCTTCCCTACAATTCCATTACTACCGATTGTTTCTTTATCAACCATAAGCTTATATGCAGTAGATAATGTCAGTATTTTTAATCCTTTTATAACCTCTGTATCATTCGACTTAATCTTTAATCTATAGGTAGCATAGCCCTCTCCAGGAAGCTTTTTACCATCAATCTCATACTTATTCCATACACTAGGGGTTTTTAAATAACCACTAGGTTTAAGATCATTTTCCTCTCTATGAAAATCATTATAGGTTAATAATTGCTTCCAATAAAACTCCCACTCGCCATCGAGCTTTATTGGTCCATCTCTTTCTAAATCCCAGTCAGTTAAGTCTAAGACCCCTTTTTCAGCTGCTGGGGATCTTTTGGGCTGTGTTGCTATTGTATAAAAAACTAATGCAATTATACCTAATAAAAGTACCAGAACTTTTATGTATTTCTTAAAAATATTTACTTTCATCTTTATCTTCCTTTATCAATCTATGTATTTTAGTATAATATTCGACATATATTTTTAAATTCCTTACTTATCCATGGATTATTTCTAGAAAGTTTAAAAGTATAAAAATAGATGTAATTTTTTTCAACCTTTTTCCTAGAAAAATTGATATAGTTATACATATTTTTCATATATAACTATATCAAGGTGTATCAACCAAGTATTTTACATTGATAATATAAATAGTAAATGATACAGTATTTATTAAAGGGGGAAATACTGTGAAAAAAGCAATACTTATAACTCTCTTCATTTCACTGTTTCTATCTAACACTTCTTCATATGCAAACTCTTATGTAATGTATACAGCTCAACCAGGAGATTCCTACTGGAAAATATCTGATAAATATGATGTTAGCCTCGATGAACTCAAAAGCATAAATCAAGATACCGATGACACAATTGAAGCTGGAAGCTTAGTTAAAATAAGGAAAGTATCATCTAATAAAACTATTAAAGTTATGATTGACGATGAAATTCTTGATCTTGATGAAGAGCCTTACATAGAGAACGCTCGTACCTTTGTTCCCATTCGTTTTATAGCTGAGGCTCTTAACGTCGATGAGATACTATGGGATGATGAAAGTAGAAGGGCTACTTTAGTGAATGATTCAAAAACTATTGAACTTACTCTAGGTTCGAATATCGCTAAGGTTAATGGAAAAGAAGTTGAGTTAGACGCTCCAATAAGCGTACACGAAGGAAGAACCTTTGTTCCGGTTCGCTTTGTTTCAGAAATATTTGACTGTATCGTTAAGTGGGACTATGAAAATTACATGGTCTTAATAGATACTGACAATTCTAGTGCAGAGGATTTATATTGGCTATCTAGAATCGTTCATGCTGAAGCAGACGGTGAATCCTTTGAGGGGAAACTTGCAGTTGCTAATGTAATAATAAACAGAAAAAATAGTCCCGATTTTCCGGACACTATAAAGGATGTTGTCTTTGATACAAAACATGGCTATCAATACACACCTGCAGCAAATGGAACTGTTTTTAATTCGCCATCTTCAGAAAGTATAAGGGCTGCTACCCTTGCTCTATCTGGCAATAACAATATTTCCGATTGCTTATATTTTTTAAATCCGAGAATATCAACTAACAATTGGATTATAAAAAATAAGACCTTTTATAAACGTATTGGTCTACACGATTTTTACAAGTAGTAGGGTGTCTCAGAATGACGAATTTCTGAAACACCCTGGGGCTGGGCTCATAAGATTCCATTATGAGCTCAGCCCTTTTTAATATTTAAATCTATTCCCGAACCTCCATCAATTCAAATACAACGCCGTCCTTCACAATGAATGCAATCCTTGTATTTTCATTTACATCAAAGGGCTCCACTATTACCTTCGCATCTTTGGCGGTTCTTTCTATACTATCTACTTTGTATGCCACATGAGGATTTTTCTGCATAATTTCAGGTAATGGAGTATCCTTCTCAAAACGAAGATATTCAAATTTAAGCTCATGTTCATCAGGATTAGTAACATATACCTTTAAACTATCTACATAGTTTTCATTTGCTTGTTCATTACTTGTAGGTACTCCCACATGCATAAATTCAGCCATTTTTAGGCTCCCCCTTTTTAATTGTCTTAATTAAGCTTATAGTTCTACGCAGGTAAAACTTAAGGAACGAAAGTAGTCTCTGAGGTTTCCTTTTGAGCGATTTTTATAACACATAGGAAATTATAAACCTTTCAAACTCTAGATAAATATATAATTTCCGTTATGTGTTTCATCAAAGTCATCCTTTTAAATCTTGATAAAAGACTTTGATTTTAACCTTTTTTTCCTCTAAAATTATAAAGAAAAATAGGTTGATATGATGAGCCAGAAGGATTCTCAGTGACTACTTGAGTATGTTAAACTTTACAAGCGTAGAAGCATAAATCTCCCTATCCCTTTAGAGCTTTATATAATTCAAAGGCTTCTTTTTCATTATATCCATCATGAACAATACTTCTAATAGCCTTTAACATTGCCTTTGGATTTTCTGCTTGAAAAACATTTCTACCCATATCTACACCAGCGGCACCCTCTTGCATAGCTCTATATGTAATTTCTAAGGCTTTCTGCTCTGGAACTTTCTTTCCTCCAGCAATAACTATTGGAACGGGACATGAGGCTGTCACCTTTTCAAAATCGTCGCAATAATAGGTTTTTATTATATGGGCCCCAAGCTCTGCAATAATTCTAGTAGCTAAAAGGAAATATCTTGTTGTTCTCTCCATTTCCTTACCGACAGCCACAACCCCTAAGACTGGCATGCCATATTTATTTCCTGCATCAATGGTATTTACGAGATTATTAATAGTCTTACATTCTCCCGATGCTCCAATAAAAACCTGAATAGCCATACAACTAGCATTCATTCTAATGGCATCTTCCACATTTACTCCTATTACCTCATGGCTTATATCATCTTTTATTACTGAGCTTCCCGCCGAACATCTCAGTGCTATTGCCTTATCATGATCTGGCATAATAGAAGATCTGAGACCTCCCCTCGTTGCCATTAGAACATCTGCATATTCAATTAATGGCGGTATTGCCAAATCTAATCTTTCGAGACCAGCGGTAGAGCCCATCATATATCCGTGATCAAATGCAAGCATTAAGGTTTTTCCTGTCTTAGGATTAAATATTTTTGACAGTCTATTTTTCATCCCCCAACCTATATGATCCATGCCCTTTACATGAAAGTGCTGTTTCTCAACGGGTATGCCTATCCCGTAGTCCTTCGCTAAAATGTTTCCGTCCTTATCCGCCATTATGTTTCCCCCTATTTTGTAAAGTATGGTGTTTTACAAGGTGCATTCCAGTATCTTAGCAGTTCATCATCCATTCTAGCTATAAACATTTGAAATCCTGCCATCTCTTGCACTGTAAGTAGCTCATCAACCACACTTGCCACAATCTCTATTCCCTTGTCTTCAAGATATTTGTGACATTTTCTATATACAATTAGCTGCTCCATAAGGGTAGTAGCTCCGGTTCCATTTATAATAACCATTAATTTTTCACCGGTTTTAACATTCAAGTCCTTCAATAAAGCATCCATCATTATTACAGCTACTTCATCAGCAGTCTTCATTTTCATGCGTCCGCCGCCGCCTTCACCGTGTTGTCCCATTCCAATTTCAATTTCTTCTTCTCCTAATGTAGATATCATGCTACCTGTAGCAGGATGTGTTGCCCCCCGCGCTGCTACTGCTAAAGTGGCTGAATTATCGGCAAATTTCTGTGCAATTGCTGCTACCGCCTCTAAAGATTTACCTTCCGCTGCAGCAGCTCCTGTAATTTTATAAAGTGGTACGCACCCAACTAATCCCCTTCTATCTTCTCCCTTTTCCCTAGGAGCGTTTGATATATCCTCTTGGGTAACAACCTTTTTCACATTTAATCCTTCTTTTTCTATGGCCTTCATTGTTAGCTTACCCGTCAGCATATCACCTGCATGATTTAGCACTACAAATAATACTCCCTTGCCCTTGTCTGCCTTTTTAATAGCTTCAATACAGCCTTTTGGGCCTGGAGCTGCAAATATATCTCCCGGGACGGATATATCGACCATTCCCTCTCCGACGAAACCGCTCAAGGCTGGTTCATGCCCTGTTCCTCCAAGGGTAACAATTGTAACACGATCTGCATCCTCCAGTTTTTTATTCACAACTAGCTTACTATCTGTTAGCTCAATAATATCAGAGTTAGATAGAGCAAGCCCTTCTAAAAGCTCTTGTGTCAAATTCTCAGGATTGTTGATAAATTTTTTCATCTTCATATAAAAATCCCCCTTTTTTAACCCCGATTATTCATGAAAATTTCAAAATTCCTTGCACTCTTTCAAACTTTTCATGAATAATCCTGGTTTAATTCTATTTATTTACTCCCTGTGAAAACCCCTTGAATAAAAGAGCTAAAGATACTGCTCCAGGGTCCCTATGTCCTATGCTTTTTTCTTTAATATTTTTAGCTCTACCATATTTTGCAATTAACTTTGAGGTATTAGCTGCTCCTTCCTCAGCTGCTTCTGCAACTTTTTCAAACATTTCTCCTATTTCACAGTTTGAGTTTTTCAATGCTTCCACAGCAGGAATAAATGCATCCATCATCGTCTTATCCCCTAATCTTGCGCTTGATATCTCTTCCATTGCACTCTGAGATGAGATAAACATTTCTTTAATTTCTTTCTCATCAATTTCTACTTTATTACCGATGCCATCAGCTAAACCAGTAAACATAGTTCCCCACAGTGGTCCGGCTGAACCTCCATTTATTTCTATAAAGCTCCACCCAATCTCTTCAAGAAGCCCTTTGATAGTAACATCGCCCCTTGAATTTTCAACCGTCTCTTCAATTACATTGGCTATTTTTTTTATGGTAACTCCATGATCTCCATCCCCTATTATAGAGTCTAACTTAGATAGCATTTTAGAATTTTCCTTAAGTAAACCCGCCGCAGTCAGTAACATATTTTTCAAGACCGATAGCGTTAACATTTGTCAGCCCCCTTTCCGTCCATGTGTAATTATATTTTAACATATGTAATATCATTTGTTAATAATGTTTGTTAATTATTTTATTTAAATCCAATATATAGAAAAAACCACGACTTCTATGTCATGGTTCAGATTGTTAAAAAAGTTAACAAGATGCTAGGCTACTAGATATTTTATTTATACCTTATGCTTAATTAAATCTACAGCTGTTTTTTCATCAGTTATTAAGTGGGTTATATATCCTGTTCTCAATGCACCTATGGTAGAATGAATACTATTTTTACCCGTACATATACCTATAACTCGTTTCACCTTTCTAATCTTATCTAAAGGAATATGGATAGCATTGTCATTCTCACCCCTAATGATATTGCCTTCTTTGTCGAAATAATACGAAAGGATCATACCCACAGCTTTTTTATCATTTAAGGCTGAATTAAATCGTAGAGCGGTTGCTTGATCTGGTACTGAGGGGTAGGAGCCTAAGCTAACAATAATATTATCGAGTTTAGACCAGATACTATGGATTTCTCTGTAGTTATCGGTATTGATAAAAAGTTCTTTTTCTTGGGCTGTAGCAGGAAAGGCAGGCGCATGAAGATAGAATGGTTTAAATCCTGTCTTTTCTGCGAAAACTCTAGTTAGTTCATTAGGATGATATCCTCTATTTGGAATAGAGGCATTACCAATCAAAGGACAAACAGTCCCATCAAAATTTCTTGATACTTCACCTTGTTCTATTTTTTCTACAAGAGCTCCTATGGTGTATCCCCATCCTAATCCTAAGTATTTAATCTCAGGTAGGATATCTTTAATATAATTAAAGGCATGATTAAGTATCAACTGTTCAGTTAAATACTCAGTATTTGCCCTTGGTACAATTATTCCACCTCTTAAGTTAAATAGATTTTTTAATTGTCCCATTAGCACTCCATTGTTTATATAGGGAGATTTTATTTGAATATGAACTATGCCCATCTCCCTAGCCTTTGAGAGCATTTTACTCACAAGGGGTCTCGACACTTTAAGCTTTTTAGCTATTTCGGCCTGGGTCATATTTTCTTCATAGTACATCCGGGCAACTTCAACTAGTTTTAGTATCTCATTTTCATCGCTAATCATTCATTTTCTCTCCTTGTTATAACCAGCAAGTTTATTTCCTCATTTAATGTTAACGTATGTTATATCAAATGTCAAATTTCATTTACACAGCTTGCAATTGTTGAACTGTGGTAGAAACTCATTAAAGGGCTGTCTCATAAAATTCCTTTACGAGGCAACCCCTTGTTCTTATAAGTTACTATATATAACTTTTTTAGATGGATTAACAACCTATAGCTTAGGAATTGTAAGGCTAAATGTAGTTTTTTCATAGGGTATACTTTGAACCCAGATTTTTCCTCCATGCTTTTCAAGGAGTTTTTTAACTATAGCTAGTCCTAATCCACTGCTTCCTAAATTCTTTTTCCTTGCTTTATCCTTTATATACAGACGCTCAAATATAAAGGGAATATGCTCTTCTTCAATCCCTGGACCCTTATCCCATATATTTATCTGATATTCATTTTCCAACGATATTAGCTCTATTCCTATTACGTTTTCCTTGCCACCATATTGCATGGCATTCTTAATTATGTTATTAAGAATTCTATCTATACTTAGTCTGTCACAATATATTAGGGATTTTTCTTCAAGTATATCGACCTTAAGTTCTATCTCTTGCTTATTTAGCTCTGGTAAAAACTCTATAATAGATTCTCTTACTATCTCTGCTAAATCATGTACTTGAAAATCCATTGTTATATCATCTGAATCCAACTTGGCCATCTGAAAGATTTCATCTATGAGATGCTTTAGCTTCCTTGATTTTTCAGAAATTATCTGGATATATTCCATTCTTTCTTGCTCATCTGTAGCGACTCCATCCTTTAAAGCATCTACATATCCAATGATAGAAGTTAGAGGCGTTCTAATATCATGGGATATATTGGACATTAATTTTCTTCTTGACTCATCTGCAACGATTTGATTCTCATCGGTTTGTTGAAGCCTTTCAATCACTTTATTAAAATTACACGCTAAGTCAGCCATTAAACCTTCTTCTCTGACCAAAACTCTAGTATTAAGATTTCCAGCAGCAACTCTCTCTACTTGTTCAACAATCCTTTTAAGACTACATATGCCTTTTTGATTTAGAGAGATTTTAACTAGGGAAATAGCGATTATCAAAACACTAGCAGCTGTTAGGTAAATATTTGAGGCATTAGAAAAATGTAACATTAATAAAATGATACATGAAAGAAATACTACTATCCAATTTAAGATAGTAATAACCTTGCAAACGCCTTTCATCACATTACTCCCCCACAAATTTATAGCCAATTCCCCATACTGTTTGAATAAACCTTGGCTTTTCTGGATTTTCCTCAATCTTTTTCCTTAACCTTCTTATATATACCATTACTGTATTATCATCCTCAATATAGGTATCATCCCAAACATTTTTAAATATTTGAGCCTTAGTAAATACTTGATTAGGATTGTTAGCAAAAAACTTCAGTAATTCAAATTCCTTTGCTGTAAGTTGAATTTCCTTGGTTCCGCGATGAACAGCATAGCTTTTCAGGTCAATTTTCAAGTCTTTAAAGGATATAATAGAATCATTTTTCTTGGACACGCCACTATTTAGGACAAAGTACCTTCTGAGATGGGCATTAATCCTAGCAACAAACTCATTCATACTAAATGGCTTTGTTATATAATCGTCCGCACCTATCCTAAGACCCAAAACCTTATCGATCTCATCACCCTTAGCAGTTAGCATAATTATTGGGGCGTTTGTTTCAGTTCTCAACTTTTTACAAACCTCTATACCGTCAACCTTAGGCATCATTACATCTAAAATAATAAGATCATATTTTTTCTTTTTAAAACATATTAACCCTTCTGCACCATCCGATGCCTTATCAACATTATAGCCTTCCCTTTCAAGGTATTTCCCTAGAAGATTTAAAATTTCTTCCTGATCATCTACAACTAATATATTTACTTCCTTCATCTTATCCTCCAATTCACTAAATAGGTTAACTCAAAAACTCTCTGATAAAGATTCTCAAAGTTGACTTTTTTGAAACACATAACCGAAATTGTAAAGTTATCCATAATTTCAAAAGGTCTATAATTTCCTATGTGTTATAAAAAAAGTATAATTTAACTTATATAATTAAATTATACTCTTTTTTTAGTTATTTTTAAACATTATATAATTTTTCGTATTTTTTTTCTAAATATTTTATAAAATAGATAGGATTTAATTCTTCACCGGTTACTTGCTTTATAATTTCATTAGGCTTTTTCATTCTGCCATGTTTATGAATATTCTCTCTCAGCCATTCAAGTATTTTATCAAATTGCCCTTCTAGTAGTAATTTATCTATATCTAGGGATTTTCTCATAGTATGCTCAAATTGAGCAGCGTATGCATTTCCTAAAGCATAGGATGGGAAGTATCCAAACAGCCCATCTGCCCAGTGCATATCCTGAAGTACACCCATTTTGTCATTTGGGGGTGTGACACCTAAATATTCTTCTATTTTTTCATTCCATATCTTAGGTAGATCCTTGACTTCTATCTTTCCTTCTATAAGCATTTTTTCTATCTCGTAGCGAACCATTATATGTAGAGAGTAAGTAAGTTCATCAGCTTCTATTCTGATCAGTGAGTTTTCTGATTTATTTACTGCTTCGTAGAACTCATCTAATGATACATTTGACAGCTGTTTTGGGAAGGTTTCAGATAATTTAGGATAAAAATACTTCCAGAAGTTTATATCTCGACCAAACACATTTTCGTACATCCTAGACTGAGATTCATGTATTCCCATAGATGTTCCTGTTCCAAGTATAGTCTGAGCTATGTCCTCGCCTACGTTCTGTTCGTAAAGAGCATGACCGCCTTCATGAATTGTGCTATATATTGCTGAAGTAAAGTTATTTTCATAAAAGTGTGTAGTTATCCTGACATCATCCCGTGTAAAATCTATTGTAAATGGATGCTCACTTTCCTTTAACATTCCAGCATCCTTATCAAAGCATATTTTATCAAGTATATACTCCGAAAATTCTTCTTGTTTTTTAGTATCGTAGGAATCATCTAAAAAGTCAGTTCTTATTTTCTTGTCGCTATTTTGGATTTTCTTAACTAATGGAACGATTTTTTCCTTTAGTGCTCCAAAAAATTCATCGAGTTTTTCTGTTGTCATTCCCGGCTCATAATCATCTAATAGTGTGTTATATGGATGCTCATCATAACCTCTGTACTCGACGAATTTTCTAAGCATACCAATGGTTTTTTTTAAGTATGGTTCAAATATCGAGAAGTCCGATTTACTCTTTGCTTCTTCCCATATTACACCTGATTTACCTCTTAGCTCAGCATACTCTCTGTACTCATCTGCAGGTATTTTTATGAGCTTATCATGCTCCTTGCGCATTTCTCTTACTACTGCTCTCGTAATACTGTCAAGCTCATTTCCATGGGCCTCAAGAACCTCTAGGCACTGCTTCATTTCCTCAGAAACCGTTAATTTAAAATCCTCACCAGCTAAAATTCCTAAGATTTGAGCACGATTATCCACTGCCTTTTTTGGTGCTCCCGTAGCACCATCCCAATAAATAAGTGACATTGAATGGTTATAGGCTTTAGCTTTCTCAAGAATTTCATTAAATTGCTTTTTTGCCTGTTCTAAATTCATAACCTTCCTCCTCAACTCTATATATAGTCTGTGATTATTTATAAAACTTTATCTATTATTTCTATACAATATAATAATACAAATTTTTTTATATGTCTAATATTTTTGATAAATTAAAAAAATTTGAATAGTAAATATATATAATACAGAATAAGAATAAAGCACATCAAATATCGTTAATTTGTTGTGCTTTATTCTTATTCCTAATTTTTTTCTTTTATTTTTATTAAATTCGTAAGAACTAAATTGATTGGTGTATCAATATTATGCTTTCTTCCTTCCCTGACAATTGCTCCATTAATCATATCTATCTCTGTTTTTCGCTTATTAATAATATCCTGAAGCATTGAGGATTTATTTTGAGCAGTTAGCCTGCAAATTTTTTTTGTATGCTTAACTGGCTTTTCACTAATAAGCTTTATCCCCTTAGCCTTTGCGATTTCTTCTCCCTCGCTTACAGCAAGCTCCAACAGTTCTTCCGTTTCAGCAAACTCAACTAGTTTTCCGTTCTTCAGTTCAGTAAGGGCTGTAAGGGCGTTAATTCCTACATTCACCAAAAGTTTATCCCAAATCAATCCAAGTACATTATCTGTTATTTTTGTTTCAATTCTCGATTTATCAAATATCTCTTTTAGCCTATTTACTCTATCGGACTTTTCTCCATTTATCTCACCTATTATCGTAGATCCAATACCAGCATGAAGAATTTTACCAGAGCTTAACATAGTAGCTCCATGGGATGTAGTCCCTGCTATGATATTTTCCGCTCCAACAACTGAAGCTATTTTTTCAATATTACCAAGACCATTTTGCAGCGTAAGGATAAGGGTCTTTTTCCCAACTACGCTTTTAGCTCCTTCAAGGGCTTTATCTGTTATAGTCGATTTGACGAATATCAATACTAAGTCGGCAACACCTATATCTTTTGGATTAGTAGTGGCTTTTATCTTTTCTACTATCCGATTTCCGCTCTTTCCTTCAATCCTTAGTCCTTCTCTATTTATTTTTTCAACATGCTCTTTCCAAATGTCTATTAACCAGATCTCGTTATTCCCTTCAGCAAGTAATCCACCATACAAAGAGCCCATGGCTCCTGCCCCAAGAACAGCTATCTTCATAATTCACCATTCCCCATTAATATAATCTTTTGAGTTCTTCTTCTGATACGCCCTTAAAGACATGTTCACCTGAAGGGAATGAACCGCCTTTAACCTCTTCCTTAAATTTCTCAAGCCCATCTACTATCTGGTCACCTAATTCAGCATATTTCTTGACAAACTTTGGTACAAATTTTTCAAATAGACCAAGCATATCATGAAATACAAGAACTTGGCCATCACAGTATCTTCCCCCTCCAATTCCTATTGTAGGTATTGAAACTTTGTCTGTAACAAGTTTTCCGATATTTTCCGGTATACATTCAAGTATTAAGGCAAATGCTCCAGCATCTTCTAATGCCTTGGCATCATCAAGTATCTTTTTAGCAGCTTCCAATGATTTTCCTTGAACCTTAAATCCCCCTAGCTTAGAAACAGTCTGCGGTGTTAGCCCAATATGACCCATAACAGGAGTTCCTGAGTCAACGATTGCTTTAACTATATGTGCAACCTCTTGCCCTCCCTCAAGCTTTACTACATCACAGCCGCCTTCCTTCATAAGCCTATTAGAATTCATTATTGCCTGTTCCTTAGAAACATTATACGATCCAAATGGAAGGTCACCCACAATCAAAGGAGTAGGTGCTCCCTTTACTACAGCCTTAGTATGGTGTACCATTTGTTCCATTGTTACAGGTACCGTAGAATCCAGTCCCATAATGGTCATTGCTAATGAATCTCCAACCAATATAATTTCTATCCCGGCCTTATCTACAAAATATGCTGTAGGATAATCATATGCTGTAGTCATACTAATTTTTTCGTTTTTCACCTTCATACTCTTTAGCTTCTGGATAGTAATCTTAGCCATTTCGTTACCCCCCCAGGTATGTTTTTATTTATCTGTATCCAAACATCTTGGATAATAATAAACTCTCCGAAACCACTAACTCTATAAAATTCTCATTAACAAATTTCTCATATCTGTAGGAAGGAACTGCCACACTTATTGCCGCTAGTGCCTCTCCCTTAAAATCAAGTATCGGTGCAGCTATACACTTAAGTCCCTCAACATATTCTTCATCATCAAAACTATAACCCTTTTCTCTAATCCCCTTTAACTCATCAAAAAACTCATCCTTGTTAATATGAGTATTGAAAGTATGTTTTTCGAGCTTTGTATCTTTTATAATATTCTCCACCTTTGCACTAGGAAGATGGGCAAGTATAGCCTTACCAAGCCCCGTACAATATGATGGAAGCCTCTTTCCTATAGGTAAATCTACCTTAATAGTTGCAGAACTCTCAATTTTATCAATGTATACAATACTGCATTCATCTAGTATAGCAAGATTTACCGTCTCTCCTGTCTTTTCTGCTAATTCCTTAATAATTGGCTGTGCTATCCTTCTCAAGCCTAAATCCTCAACGACTTTATTTCCTAACTCAAAAAGCCTTAGACTATTATGATATCTTTGAGTCGTAGAATTCTGATCCACCATATTCTTTTCCTTTAGGGTAGATACAATTCTAAAAACCGTACTTTTATCTAAATCTAGAGTGTTTGCAATTTGTGTTATTCCTAACTCATGCTCTCTCCCCAAAAGCTCTAAAATATCTACTGCCTTTATAATCGATTTGACTAAGTTGTTACGTTTCTCCATTCCTACCATCCTAACCCGATATTAATTATTCTTCCTATCCCCAAAATAGCTTAATAGTATCTTCATCAGGCTTCTTACCTAAGTATGTACCTACTATAAAAGCAAGTAGTGAAATAACTAAGGTTTGAACAATTTGATGCATTCCAAGATATTTTACCTTGGCAATTGTAAAGTACATAAATGATCCCACTCCGGCAATTATTGAGAATAATGCACCCATGGCATTTGCCCTTTTCCAATATAGTCCTAAAATCGTTGGCCATAGGAAGGCTGCCTCTAGTCCTCCAAATGCAAAAAGATTTATCCATACAATTAGCGACGGAGGCTTTATAGCAAAGATAAATACAAGTGCTCCAATAATACCTGTGGTAATAAGACTCATTTTGCTCAGTTTCTCAGCACTAACATTTTTATTACCATAATTCAAGTATAAATCCTTAATAATAGCTGCTGAAGCTAGGATAAGCATAGAGTCAACGGTTGACATTATAGCCGCAAGAGGTCCTGCAATAAATATTCCCGCAAGGATCGGATGCATAACTTTTACAGTAATTCCAGGAATAGCACCATCTCCAGCTAATCCAGGAACAACTACTGAACCTAAAACTCCAATCAAGTGCATTCCAAGCATTAAGAAACCAACTACAAAGGTACCCACTATCATGGCATTATGTAGAGATTTTGAGTCTTTAAAACCCATACATCTGACAGTAGTTTGAGGAAGTCCCAAAACACCTACCCCAACAAGTATCCAAAATGATAGAATAAATGGCTGAGAAATCTTACCTCCCGCCGTAGGTGTTAAAGCTGCTGGGTTTGTTTCAGTGAGCTTTGTCATTATATTTTCCATTCCTCCACCAGCCTTTAAAACACCCATAAGAAGGAATACCGTCGCAAAAAGCATTACTACACCCTGTATGGCATCTGTAAGGGCAACTGCTCTGAAGCCACCTACAGTAGTATATATAACAACTGTTATACCAAATAATATAAGACCAACAATATATGGATAACCTGTAATCGCTTCAAAAAGTTTTGCTCCCCCTATAAATTGAGCTACCATTGCCGCTGCAAAAAATACAAGTATGGCAATCGACGAAAGAATAACAACTGCATCACTTTTATATCTTGCCCTTAAGAAATCTGTAACTGTAACGGCTTTTATCTTCCTTGCTACAACTGCAAACTTCTTACCTAAAACTCCAAGTGTTAAAAATGCCGTCGGAACCTGTATCATGGCAAGCAATATCCAGCCAAATCCTAAACTATATGCCACACCTGGCCCGCCTACAAAGCTGCTGGCACTAGAATAAGTCGCTATAAGTGTCATGGCTAGAACAAATCCACCCATGGATCTTCCACCAATGAAGTATTCCTCAATAAATCCTTCTCCACTGGTTTTCTTCGATTGTTTGTTTGAGTATACTGCTATACCGAAAACAAATACTAAATATACGATTAATGGTATAATCATTTGTGAATTTACCATATAAATACCTCCCTTAAGCTATTTCTTTTCTTCATCCAGTGGAATTTCAACAAAAAACTTCTTAACTATAAACCAAGTTGCAAATGAGATAACTACATATCCTAATATACAACTAAAGAAGAACCAACTTGGCATACCCATTATATAGTTATAGTCTTTAGGATCCTTTAATCCTAATCCATATGCAAAGCCATACCACCAAATAAAGAAAAATACATATAGTCCAAGGCTCATAAGAGCTTCCTTATTCATTTGCTTATTTTTTTCTCTTTCTGTCATCTTCTTCATGATTTACCTCCATTCTGTTGTCTCTGAATAACATTTAAACCCTGCTAGGGGTGTTGCTAGCCTTATTGCCCTAAGCACTGCTTGCTCCATTACCCTTGCAGCTAATAGACCCACGGAATTCACATCGGCTTCAACTTTGCCTGCAGCCATGGTAAATATTGTATCTCCATCAAACATTGAGTGCGCTGGCCTCATTGTTCGTGCGTATCCATTATGGGCCATAGATGCGACCTTGTTTGCCTGTGCTTTATTAAACTTAGCATTTGTAACAATCGCCCCTATTGTTGTATTCCCACTAAATAGATTCTTTTTATTATCATATTGTTTAAGTATTTCCTTTTCAGTGCCTCTGAATGTCTTTTTATTATCATCTAAAAGACCGGCTATAATTTTTCCATTCTGTGGATCAACGATATCGCCAAGACAGTTTACAGCAACTAGAGCACCTACCTTCAAATCCCCTACTTGAAGCGCGTAGGTTCCTAGTCCACCCTTCATGGCATATTCATTGCCTAGTAGCTTACCAATAGTAGCTCCTGTTCCAGCCCCAATACTCCCCTCGTGGCATTCAAGCTTTTCAGAGTTAACACATGCCTCGTAACCCATTTTCTTATCTGGCCTAATCTTATGGTCTCCGGCCGTTAGATCAAATAATACTGCACTACATACAATCGGAACCTTCGTAACTTGAACATCAAAGCCTATATCATTTTCTTCAAGATATTCCATTGCACCTGAGGCTGCATCAAGTCCAAAGGCACTGCCTCCCGCAAACATAACTGCATGTATTTTCTCAACAAGGTTTACGGGATCTAAAAGATCAGTCTCTCTAGTTCCCGGTGCTCCACCTCTTACATCAACTCCTGCACTTGCCCCTTCTTCACATATGATCACAGTACATCCCGTTGCTGCTTCTAAATCTTGGGCATGACCTACACGGATACCATCGATTTCGGTAAATTTAATCTCTTTCATTTTATCAACTCCGTCATAAAGATAATCCTAACCCATAGTTATAACCTTAATAATTGCTATAATTACACCTGTAACACCTTCTCCTCCCAACATACCAGAAGAAATAATTATGCCTTTTTCGTTAAATTCAGGTTTCAACTTTGATACTATAAAGTTTATTAGTCCACCAATAAAGGCCGTTGTAGATATAAACATAGGAAGATATATACCTATTCCAAGTGTCATACCTGGTATGTTTAACAAGTACAGAACCAATCCTACTATAAGCCCAGCAATAAAGGCTCCTTGATTTGGAAGGCCTCCTACCATTGTAGAAACTGCGTAGGCCTGTGGTGCTGGCAGTTCTGTTCCTGGCCCCATGGCTCCATATGCTTTAAACATCACAAAGAGAACTATTACAGACACAACTGCACCAATAATCCCCCCAATAGATTCAGAAACAAGCTGGGCCTTAGGGTTAGTTTTTAAGATATACCCAGATTTAAAATCATTAAGTACGTCGCCTGTTAGTCCACAAGCGACAGCCACAACACCAGCTATTAAGAACGCTTCTGTTCCACCTGACTTTGTTACTGCCTTTATAGCTAGAAGCACAATTATACCAAATATCTCCATAGGATTTATACCGGTTTGACCTGTAATAGATGCTGCCATAGCAGTAGTTAGCCATACGCCAATTATAGTTAAAATACTCGGTACTAATCTCATCTCAGTAAAAATAGTTAAAATAAAAGCTATGAGTGCAAATACTATAGGTGCCCATTTAATGCTTACCCCGCCTTCTTTAGTGGCTTTTCCACTTATAATTGGTCCATATATCTCCTTTGCTTTAGGTATTATTCCCTTTACCAGT
The DNA here is from genome assembly GCF_050888315.1 of Wukongibacter baidiensis. Taxonomy (NCBI): domain Bacteria; kingdom Bacillati; phylum Bacillota; class Clostridia; order Peptostreptococcales; family Caminicellaceae; genus Wukongibacter; species Wukongibacter baidiensis. Next base: position 5,190,897 of record NZ_CP138202.1, on the reverse strand, counting down.
ATTCCAAAACCTGTTCCAACCATTAATCCAATTCCAAGACTATTCTTAAATGCCGTTGCTACAGCTACATCGGCAAACCAACCCGCAGATACACCTACAGGAATTATAAAGAAGTAGGCTAAAATGGCTCCTAAAAACCATACACCCGTAAACAAAGGCCCGATTATGTATCCGATAGCCACTGCCATAGGTGAAATCCATAAACCAAATTGTATATTCTTCTCCCAAAGCTTTGTAGCCATCCATGCCCCTGGAATCTTTCCAAACCAGTCCCTAATCGCCGTAAATACAGCTGTTGCTCCTAAGGTTGTAAAAAGTGTTTTTGCCTTTCCTCCACCTTCATCTCCCGCTAGAACAGTTTCAGAAGCGGCAATCCCCATCGGAAATGGTAGTTGTTCCTTTTCAATAAAGTATTTTCTTACAAGGGCTGTAAAAATCACACCTAAAACTGTTCCCGAAATAGTAACGAATAATAAGGTGATGAATTTTACCTCCGCATCGGGATTGAGCATCCAAATACCAGGAATTGTAAAGGCCAATCCACCTGCTACCATTGAACCAGCTGACATTGCAGTATGTGTAACATTAATTTCGTTAAGGTTAGTATTTTTAAGTATTTTTAAAATCGTCATCGACATAACTGCAACAAATATTGTGGGCCATGGAAGTGCACCCATTCTTAGTGCCACATACATCGAACTTGTGGTTATGATTATTGCACCTATCGCTCCAATAATCATTCCCCTTAGAGTAAGCTGCTCTTTAAAGCTTGAAGCATACCTTACATCTCGCTTTGAACTATCCATGCTTTTCCCTCCCCCTTTTACTTTAATCTTGCTAACTTATAACTTCTAATAGCAAAGCTTTTAAAGTAAAACCCTGAAACCTACTAAACAAAAGTAGACTCTGAGGTTTCCTTCGTCGTGATTTTTAAATATCATCCTTATATTTTACATTAATTTTATCCTCAAATGGTAGAAAAACGTAATTTTTGAATTTTTAGATTTATGAGTTAAAGTTATTCATATTTATCATTTAAAAAATATAGGGCTGTAAGAGCATATATCTTCGAAATCTCAATAAGGTCTTGTATTTCTACCCATTCATCAACTTGATGGGGAATCTCCCTATCACCAGCCCCTGTCACTATTACAGGAATATTCTTTAGATATGATAAGAATGTACCGTTTGTTGCTCCAGGTACCCCATTATATATAGCTTCCTTATTCATAACCTCCTTATGAGCCTTTGCAATTGCTTTAACCACAGGTTCATCCTTAGAGGTTTCTGTCCATGGCCTATCATCAAGAATCTTCATCGTTGCATTGAACTTCTCATCTCCATCGGGATACTGCTTTTGAAGCCTGTTTATGATCCCCTTAATCTGTCTTTTTATAGCTTCATGATCTTGCCCAGGTACTGTTCTAATGTCAAGTGTTAGATAACTATTTGCCGGTACTACATTTATCTGCGCCACTCCCTTTACTGGAGATCTAAGCATTGTAGGAGTAAAACTTGGCCAACCTAGATACTCATGTTTTTCTAATCTATCCTTTTCAAAGTTTTCAAGTTTTCTTAATTCAGTTATTATTTTTGCAACACCCCAGTTGGGATCATTACCTGACAAAGGCATTGCACCATGTGACATCGTTCCATGGACAATTATTTCTACTCGCAGCGCTCCTTTTTGAAATATGCAAAGATTCTTTTCCTCAGGTTCACATATTACTGCTGCATCAACCTTATCTGCCCAACCTTTTTTTATAAAATCTTTTATTCCAATCATTAATCCTTCTTCATCTACTGTTATACACAAAAGAATATTTCCATTAAAATCTATCTCTGAGTCCTTTATCGCTTTTACAGCAAATATTGAGGCAGCAAGATTCCCCTTTGTATCGTTTGTACCTCGTCCATACATTCTATCTTTTCCATTGACCTTTACGATTTCTCCTCCAAAGGGATGATATGTCCATATGTCATAGTTTCCTGCAGAAACTACATCCTGATGACCTTCAAATAAAATAGTTTTCCCTTCCTTTCCACCTCTCAGAAAAGCAATAATGTTTGAACGTCCCGGAACTACGTCTTCAATATGTACCTCGAATCCCTCCTGCCTTAAAAATCTCGAAATATATTCAGTGACTTTTGATTCATTCATTCCTTCAATTTGTGAATTGAAGACGCTCTCTATCCTTACTATATCTTTTGTAAAATTAATTAATCCCTTTTCATAAAGAATGTCTAACACTTCTTTGTATTTCATTATGCTATCACATCCTTACCTTTAATAGATGTTAAACCTTGTTTCGCATAGTGATACACTATGTTGTATTATGATATTACAATCTATTCTACAAAGCTAAAAATATTCCTTCAGAATTTTTAGAATTTTTTAATAATTTTTCCATAATTTTAATTCTTTACAAATTTATGTATAAAACGACTAATCCGGCTATATTTCTCAAAATCTACATTAAAAAACTCAGTCCACACTAGTTGAACTGAGTCTAAGGTTACTAAGAAACCCAAATTTCTTCGTTGTTACTTCAAGTAAGAACACTTTCGTATGTCTTAATAGTTTCAATTAGCTTGCTACACTATTCCGGCCTGCATATTTAGCTTGAAATAAAGCTCTATCAGCGCCGTATATAAGTTCTTCAGGCGAATTATATTCCTTAGGGAATAAGGTTGCTGTTCCTAAGCTCACCGTAACATAAGGAGAAACACCAGAGTGTTCATGGTCAATTTCTAAGGACTCAACCTTTTTTCTTATCCTTTCAGCTACTCTTAGGGCTCCTTCTCTATCAGCTTCCGGTAATACCACAACAAACTCTTCTCCACCATATCTGGCAACAAAGTCAGCTGGTCTTTGGGTAGAAGTTAAAATAGCTTTAGCTACTCTTTCAAGACACCTATCTCCAGCTTGATGACCATAGTAATCATTAAACTCCTTGAAATGATCTATATCTATCATAATTAGTGATAGTGGTTTTTTTGCACGTACAGCTCTTTTCCACTCAATTTGTACATTTTCTTCAAAGCTTCTTCTGTTTGAAATCCCCGTTAGAACATCAACAGATGATAGGTGTTCTAATTTACTGTTTAGTTCCCTAAGCCTAAGAAGCTCATCGACCTTTTCTTGAAGCATTTCTGCTTGCTTTTTTAGCTGTTCTTTCTGTCTATGCAGCTCAATAAATACCTGTACCTTACTCTTTAATATCAGAGGTTCTATGGGCTTGAATAAGTAATCCACCGCTCCTATTTCATAGCCCTTAAACATGCATTTTTCATTTTTATTTATTGCAGTTACAAATATAATTGGAATATGTCTGGTCTTCTCAATGCCTCGCATAAGCTCAGCCGTTTCAAATCCATCCATTCCAGGCATTTGTACATCAAGAAGTACAAGAGCAAAATCATGTTCAACCATTAGACTCAGCGCTTCGTTTCCTGAAGTTGCCTTTATAATATTTAAGTCCAAATCCTCCAAGATTCCCTCTAATACAAGTAAATTCTCCGGTCTGTCATCTACTATAAGTATATTTATTTTATCTAGGGATATCATCTACCCACCCCCTCAAAGCCTCTCTTATTTCTAACAACGTTTACCTTTAATCTCCAAATTTTTTTCTAAATATATTCTCTTCTGTTATATATGACTCATATTTATCGTAGCATTTAGTAAATTTAATACTTTCTCTAGATCCTAAGCCTAAAAACCCTCCATAGCATAAGCTATCATAAAACAGCTTAATTACATTATTTTGAAGTTTTTTATTGAAGTATATCAAAACATTTCTACATATGATCATATTCATTTCTCCAAATACACCATCGGTCACGAGATTATGATCTGCAAATATTATTTTTTCCTTGAGATCCTTATGAAAAATCACAGAATCATACTTAGAAATATAGTAATCTGCAAAAGAGTGTTTTCCGCCGGCTTCAGAGTAGTTACTCTGACATTTCATTATATTTTCAATTGGATATATACCTTCCTTTGCCTTTTGCAATACATTTTTATTGAAGTCAGTGGCATATATTTGAGCCTTATCATATAGACCTTCTTCCTTTAACAAAATAGCCATAGAATATACCTCTTCACCGGTCGAACATCCCGCATGCCATATTTTTATAAAAGGATAGGTTTTTAAAACAGGTATTACTTCTTCTCTAATAGCCTTGTAAAATGATGGATCACGAAACATTTCGGTTACATTTATTGAGAAGTCACGCAACACTATGTAAAAAAAATTATTATCATAAAGGATTCTATGTTGCATTTGAGAAATCGAATCAATATTAGATAAGACTAATCTATGCTTTACGCGTCTTTTTATATGTTCCCTAGAGTAATTTCTAAAATCGTAGCCGTATTTTTGGTATATGGCCTCTAGTAGAAGTCCAATTTCTATATCTTCGCTTGCAATATCTGATAGATTTTCCTTATTTATCATTTATACAACCACACCTTTAAGAGAGAAATTAGTTTATCTATATCAACTGGTTTGGCTAGATAGTCATTGGCACCAGCTTCAATACACTTATTTTTATCTTCCTTCATGGCCTTTGCAGTAAGGGCTATAATCGGAATCTTACGATATTTTTCCATCTTTCTTATTTCGCCTATAGCAGCGTATCCATCCATTTCAGGCATCATTATATCCATTAAAACAAGATCTGTATCATTACTTTCTAATAATCTTTCAATACCTTCTTTACCGTTCTTACCCACAATAACCTTTATGCTCTTTTTTTCTAGAATACTTGTAAGTGCAAAGACATTTCGCATGTCATCATCGACTATAAGGACTTTTTTCCCTTTTAAGCTAACTTGTTTTTCATGATCCTTGCTTGCTATTTCATTCTTTTCTGTCATTTTTGACGCAATGCTATGGAGAAATAAAGATACCTCCGACGTCAATCTCTCCATGGACCTTGGCCCTTTTATAATAATGGTTTCAGCATATCTCTTTAGCTTGACTTCTTCATCCCTTGACAGTTCCTTACCCGTATATATTATAACCGGTATCTGTAGTAGATCTTCTTTTTCTAGCATCTCAAGCAACTCAAGTCCAGACATATCTCCTAATCCAAGGTCAAGTATCAAACAGTCAAATGAATGTTCTTTAAGAACATTATATGCTTCCTTACCTGAATCAACAGCTGTAGTTTTAGCACCTTGATTATCCATGAGCTGTGAAATACTAAATCTCTGATTCTTGTTGTCCTCAACTATTAATATATTTTTAAACTCTTGTCCATTTATTTTATTGGTATTTGCAAACACTTCATTAATATCTTCTAAGCTTATTGGTTTTTTAAGATAACCTACTATTCCTTTTTTTATTTCATCTCCATCATTATTTTCATATCCACTTATAACATGTACCGGAATGTTATTGGTTATAGCATCATCCTTTAGTCTTTTTACTACCTCCCAACCATCAATTCCAGGAAGACCAATATCAAGAATTATTGCTATGGGTCTATGCTCTATAGCTAGCTGAATTCCTTGTTCTCCGCTTCTAGCCTCCAAGCATTTAAACCCTTTTTCCCTTGCTAGTTGGCTTAGTATATGAGAAAATTGCTGATCATCTTCTATAATCAAAATACAATTTTCATTTAGTTTGAAGTCATTTTTACTTTTATTCACTTCATCACTTATCATTTCATTATCTATATTTTTAGTAAGAGCAATTTCTTTAACCGTCGATGACATTAAACCCTGATTGAACTCTTTCTTATAATCAGTCTCCTTAGTAACATCTAGTTCTGGAGATAGTCTTTCAGGTAAGATTAGTGCAAATGTAGTTCCCTTGCCTTCTTCGCTGTCTAAAATAATCTCACCACCAAGAAGCTTGGCAAACTCTTTTGAAATAGATAGTCCAAGACCCGTTCCACCATACTTACGACTTATAGTTCCATCGGATTGTTTAAATGCTTCAAATATAAGCTTCTGCTTGTCCTTTGGAATTCCTATTCCTGTATCGCTAACAGCAATCTTAACAGCCTTTTTATAGTCAATTCCGCTACTAATCTCATTCTCATTAGGTCGTGTAATATTTACAGTTATACCGCCCTTTTCGGTAAATTTAAAAGCATTGGAGATTAGATTATTTACTATTTGCTTGACTCTTTGATCATCTGTATAAATATTTTCAGGCACTTCACTAAAAATATCTACATTGAACTTAAGGCCTTTCTGTGCAGCAACCTCTTTAAATGACCGTTCTACATCATATATCAATTCTCTTAAATTCATATTTTCAAGATTAACATCCATTTTACCCGCTTCAACCTTCGAAAGGTCAAGTATATCGCTTATAAGGTTTAATAGATCGGATCCAGAAGAATATATTGTTTTGGCAAACTCTAAATCTTTTGCTGTAATACTAGTGTTTTCTTCTTTATCCGATAGTAACTTTGAAAGAATGAGTATGCTATTTAATGGGGTTCTTAATTCATGGGACATATTGGCTAAGAACTCAGACTTGTATTTATTGGCAAGCTCCAAATCGATAGCCTTTTCTTTAATTTTATCCTGAACCCTCTGAAGTTCTTCGTTCTTTTTGTTAATTTCATCTCTTTGACTTTTTAAATCCTCTGTCTGCTCCTCAAGCTCTTCATTAATAACTCGAAGCTCTTCCTGCTGATCTTGAAGGCGCGACTCTGAATCCTTTAATGCAAATGTCTGCTGCTCCAGCTCTTCATTTGCCTGTCTAAGCTCTTCCTGTTGTAATTGTAATTCCTCAGTCTGCTTTAAACTTTTTTCAAGCAGTTCTTCCATTTGAGTACGTGACTCTGCTGAGTTTATGCTAACGGCAACAATATGACTTATTATCTCAATGAATTCTATCTGGGTATCAGAAAACTCATTAAATGATCCTAATTCCACTATACATTTTACCTCATCGTTGTAAGAACAAGGTGTTACCAAAATATTATTAGGAGCAGCCTCACCTAAGCCAGAATTGATAGTAATATAGTCCTGTGGAATATTAGATATAGTAATAGTTTGCTTTTCTAGTGCACATTGACCTACTAAGCCTTCTCCGACTTTAATCTCATTAGAAAGATTTTTGCGCTTTTTATATGCATAACTGCTAAGCATTTTGTATGTATCATCTTTTGTTTTTACATAGAATGCACCTACCTGAGCATCTAAGTATTTACTAACATATGTAATGATATTGTAAGCTAGGTTTTTAATATCTTGTTCTCCACTTACCATCTCATTTAGCTCTGAATGTCCAGTCTTTAACCAGTTCTGTTTTTCACTTTCATTCATAATATCCTGTAACTTTTCCATAAACCGGTTAAAATAATTGGCCATTTCTCCTATTTCGTCGGAGGAATCAGCTTTCAATCTTACTTTTAAATCTGCTTCTCCCTCAGATATCCCTTTAAATGTATCTGTAACCGCTCTCACAGGACCTATAACTATTTTAATAATTCCAATTGACACTAAAAGAAATAGTATTATAGCTACAATTGAAAGGGTTCCCATTATACCAAGATACTTATCATTTGTTTGTTTTACCTTTGGGCCAACTTCATTTTGCTCTTTAACAATAGATAGTTTTATATCTTCAGCAGTGCTAGATATCTTTGCTCCAATATCATTTAAGCTGCTAGTTATCTCATTTCTACTTTCAATTATCGAAATAATTTCGTCAAAATACTTAGTGTATGAATCCTTTCCATCTACTATTTGAGTAATTACTTCTCTTTCCCTTTCGTTATGGGCATCTTCATCAAGATCTTCTATAAAGCTATCCATTTTAGAAAACTCTTGGAAAGCCACATCAATAAAACCATCATTATTATCCTCAAGATATTTTACGACATTTAACCTTGCTAATAATAAATGCTTCTGAATCTGTCCAACACTATATAGAAGTGATTCATTCTCTTCTTCATACGCTAAGTTTGTTAATTCTACTAGATTTTTTTCTAGTTTTGATCCAATAATAACTAGATAATCATTAAGTAACTTATCCCTCTTGTCCTGATAATCTGAAATTTGGCTAAATCCCTTTCTATACTCTATGGCATAGTCTAAAATCTGCTCTATTTTCTCTTGTCTTTCAGGATCTTCTATGTTAGCTCTAGCCTCATTGATTAGATTTTCCACCTTTTTAAACTCTTCTTCAAACTGCTTTTGCTCAGATCTATCTCCTGTAGCAATAAAACTCTTGAAATGGATTTGGCTATCAAGTAAAGTAGCTTGGATTTTCCCTGCTAACACATCATTCTTCGATATCTTTCTATAGTAAGAAAAATCAGTACTATTATTTCTCAATCCAAAGTATCCAAACAGAATTGTTAAGAGTAATATTATTATTAATGATCCAAAGCCAATGAAAATCTTTGTGCCTAATTTAAACTTCTTAAAAAACGACATAACAACCTCCTTCGTCTTATATTTAAACTGACTATGTTGTCATTTTTATAATTATAAGTTTCTTAATTCTCAATACTCTTCGCTCTTTATACGATTGTACCATCCATCAAAGTAATACTCAATACGACAAAAAACATATATGTCATTGATCTTAAGAGTCTTGTGTCAAATATTGACGTTTTGTAAATATTCCTGCAAAATGGAAGAATATTTAAACCCAAAGAATAAAAAAGTCTAACTCTACTTTAGATGAGTTAGACTTTAGAATATTAACCAATAGTTATATACAATTACTTTAGATTCGGCATTCCTTTAAGTTAGCTATCATTTTCTTGAATTCCTCTGGAGTAAGGGATTGTTGTCCATCACTAAGTGCATTTTGAGGGTCTATGTGGACCTCAATCATAAGTCCATCTGCCCCACAGGCTAAAGCACCTTTTGCCATTGGCTCAATAAGTTCTTTACGTCCTGTACCATGACTTGGATCTACTATAACTGGTAGACCAGTTTCGCATTTCATAATAGGTACAGCAGCCAAATCCAGAGTATTTCTTGTATATACTTCAAAAGTACGTATTCCTCTTTCACAAAGAATAACATTCTTATTTCCGTAGGCAGCTATGTACTCAGCAGCCATTACCCATTCTTTTATAGATGCGCTCATTCCTCTCTTTAAAAGAATAGGTTTATTGATTCCTCCAATTTCTTTAAGAAGTGAATAATTGTACATGTTTCTAGAGCCTATCTGTATGATATCTGAGTACTCTACCGTAGCCTCTAGATTTTTTTCATCCATAAGCTCAGTTATTATAGGAACACCAATCTTTTCTCCAGCTTCCTTCAAATATTCAAGACCCTTAAGTCCAAGTCCTTGAAAGGTATACGGACTTGTCCTAGGCTTGAATACGCCTCCTCTAAGTACATCTATACCGACTTCCTTTAAGGCTAGAGCTGTTTCCATAACCTGCTGCCTTGACTCTACCGCACATGGTCCAGCCATAAATATAGGTGGATTGTCTCCTCCGATATTTAGTTTGCCTACCTTTACGACTACTTGCTCTCCAGTTAAAATCTTTTTATCCTTCATAATCTATCTTCCTTATTTCTTCGCCATCTAGACTTTTTAATATTTCACTAATACTTTTATCATTAATTTTAATTTCCGATGTAATCTCATTTAATGGTATCATAACGAAGGCTCTTTCAGTCATACGTGGATGAGGAATAGTAAGTTTTTCGTCCTCCGATTCAAACCCTTCATATAATAGGATATCAACATCTATTGTTCTTGGACCCCATCTAACTATTCTCTTTCTCTTTAGCTTTTCCTCAATGAGATTACATAATTCTAAAAGTTCATAGGGCTTTAAGGTAGTATCTATTTCTAAAACTACATTTAAAAACCAGTCTTGGTCTTCATATCCTACAGGCTCAGTTTCATAATATGAAGAAACCTTTGTAACTTCGATCTTCTCATGGCTTTTCAAAATATCGATAGCACTATCAATATTTTCTTTCGTATCACCAATATTGCTTCCAAGTCCTAAGTATGCTTTAGACATCTCTTTTTCTCCTTATTTCTACACCAAAATAATCGTATATACCGTTTACAGGAGCCTCTGGCTTTCTTATTTGCACACCTATTTCATTTACTAAAGGAAAACTATCTAATACTGTAGATGCAAGATTCTCTGCAAGTGCTTCTAAAAGTTTAAATCGTCTCTTTTCTACAATATCCTTCACAATATTGTATACTTCACCATAATGTATTGTATCAGTAACTTCATCACTTATGCCAGCTTTTTTTAGGTCAGCATAGAGTTCTATATCAACAAAGAATTTTTGACCTAAAACATTTTCTTCCTTTAGAACACCATGATACCCAAAAAATGCTAGGTTTTTCATTATTATTTTATCCATCTTATAAGCACCTCACAATAGCATCTGTAACCTTCGCTGCTCTTAAGTTCTCTGTGATATCATGAACCCTTACTATATCTATCCCTTGCATTATGCCCATTACAGTTGTGGCAACGGTTCCGTCTACCCTTTCCTTAGGCGGTAAATCCAGTATCTTTCCAATCATCGACTTTCTTGAGGTTCCAAGTAAAATAGGATACCCTAAATCATTCAGTTCTCCTAGTCTAGCCATAACTACCATGTTCTGCTCCGGTGTCTTGCCAAATCCTATACCTGGATCAAGTATTATGTTCTCTTTCTTTATCCCTGCATTTAGAGCTATATCTATAGATTTTTTAAAGAAATTACATATCTCCTCCATAATATCCTTATCATAGTCTGTCCCATTTTGGTTATGCATCATAATAACGGGTACATTATACTTAGCAACTACCGATGCTATATCGGGATCCCTCTGCAGTCCCCACACATCATTTATAATATGGGCTCCGGCTTTAAGTACTGACTCAGCCACAGTAGCTTTATAAGTATCTACTGATATAGGTACATCTATTTCCTTAACAAGTCTTTCAACAACAGGCAGAACTCTTTCAAGTTCATCCTCGGCTCCTACCTCAGCGGCTCCGGGCCTTGTTGATTCACCTCCGATATCTATTATATCTGCTCCTTCTAAGACCATCTCTTTAGCATGATTTACAGCTATATCAACGCTGGTAAAATCTCCTCCATCGGAAAATGAATCGGGAGTAACGTTCAATATTCCCATTATATAAGTACGGGTTCCTAGATTAAGTTCATATTTTCCAGCATTTATATCTACTTTTCTATGAAATCTATAACTTATATTTCTCATTAAGTTTCCCCCTCGCTATCTACCAAAGTTAATAAGCGACATAGCTTCCGCACGGGCTTTGGCATCTCTGTTGAATAATCCTCTTACAGCAGAGGTTACCGTTTTAGATCCTGACTTTTTGACACCTCTCATGGTCATGCACATATGCTCAGCCTCTACAACTACAATTACACCGTGGGGCTCAAGCTTTTCCATTAGGGTTTCAGCAATTGTTGCTGTAATTCTTTCCTGAAGCTGAGGTCTTTTTGCAACGGTATCCACCACTCTAGCAAGCTTACTAAGTCCAGTTAATTTGCCATTCTTAGGTAGATATCCAACATGTGCCTTACCGAAAAAAGGAGCAAAGTGATGCTCACACATTGAATAGAATGGTATATCCTTAACTAAAACTAGTTCTTCGTGGCTTTCGTCTTGGAAGTATATTTCTAGATGCTTTCCTGGATCTTCCGTTAATCCTGCAAATATTTCCTCATACATTTTTGCAATTCTTCTTGGAGTATCTACCAATCCTTCTCTATCTGGATCTTCACCGATAGCTTCTAGAATCTCTCTAACCGCTTTTTCAATTCTTTGCTTGTCCATTTTTTTCCCTCTTTCTACATTTTAATTAAATCTACCTGGTATGGTACCTTCTTTTTATCAAACTCAACTTTTTCATATAATCTATATTAATGGAAATTTCTTTCTTTTCCAAAACTTTATAGTTCCACCATAGGGCTTTAATACATAGTTTAATATCTCATCAAGTTTTTCAAGCTTTGAATTATAATCTTCTTGAATAAAGTCCTTACATAAAATATATAAGGTATTATCAATTTTCTCTATATTGTTTAATATTTTTTTATCCTTAGGCATCCAATAACCATTAAGCTTAAAATATGAAGCAAGTATATTATAGAATAGATTATTTATTAAGAAACTCACATTTAATACGTCATCTTTTCTAGATAATATATCTTCATAATCTTGATAAAGCTTATATCTTATATAGTTTACTTCATCGTTCTCAAGCTTCGGTGGTCCTATCTCATGTAAGGATTTTATCTTCTCTAAAAATTCTTGTAAGCTCTTATTAATATTATATACAATCCTACACTTTTGTAGTGAATTAATTAAAAAGGAAAGTTTTTCATCAATCCCTTTTTCGAAGGACTTAAGAGACATATATGATATATCAAATAGTACACCTTCAGACTCTGCAACCTCCCTTTGAAACTCATAATTTTCATCGGTAATAACAAAGAGATCTATATCCCTTAGGGTATTAAAGCTACTCTTTTCTATATTTGCTCCTGCACCTATTAGTAAAATGCTAAGAACCTTTTCAGCTTTAATTATCTGCTCTATCTTCCTATCATATACTTTTCCTTTATCCATTATAAAGCTCCTTAATCTCCTTTATTAAGGTCTTCGTTATATTATTATTCTTCATATCATACTCTATATCTTCTAGACTGCATACAGGCATAATATCCATCAATGAATTAGTTATAAAAACTTCATCGGCATCATATAGCTGTTCTTTTTCATAGCTGCCTATATTAAGTTCCAAATTCAATCTATTTATTATACTTATAACCTTCTCTCTAAGGATACCCAATAAGATTCCACACTCAACATCAGGAGTAAAAATTTTATTATTCTTTACGAAGAAAATGTTTGATACTGTTCCTTCACATGTTTTTTCATAAATATTTAAAAATACCGCTTCGTCAAATCCCTTCTTCTTCGCATCTTGCCTCGCCAACAAATTTTCTAAATAATTATTGGATTTAAGATAAACGATGGGTGAATGGGGATTTCTTTTAATATCTGCAAAGCAAAGCCTAAAACCTTTTTTATAATGCTCTTCATTATAGTCGTTTTCTCTAGAGCTTATCAGCAAAATATAGCTGCTTTTATTTTTAGAGTAAGATACTCTTATAGCACCATTACTTAATTGATTTTTTTCTATGAGCTCACAGCAATATTCATATAAGGTGTCCTCATTATATATAATCTCAAAATCTAAAGTACTGCATCCTTTTTTTATTCTTTTCATATGCTCTTCAAAAAAATATTGTTTTCCATTAACGACCTTTATGGTTTCGAAAAGTCCAAAACCATACAAAAAAGCTTCGCTTAATGGAGAAACCTGTGCATCCTGGCTCTTTAAAATTTTTCCGTTAAGGGATATATACATAACAACACTTCCATCTTTTGTATTCTAATGCAATTATGTTATTTACATTAGATTATACATCCTCGAAATAATTAGAGTCAAACATAATATTTTAGTTTATTTTAACATTTTAAAGTCTAAATTACGTCTCTAAGTTTTGATTATTTTTTCCTATGAAATATATTACATTCTGTAACTACCATATCCATTGGGATATCGTAATTATCTGTAGGAACAGATTTTATAATTTGATTTTGGTAGCAAATTGCGATTGCTGGTATATTCTTCTTTCTTTTGACTAAAAATCTATCGTAGTATCCACCACCAAATCCTAGTCTATTACAATTTTCATCGAAACCTACTCCCGGTATAATTATTGAGTCAATATTTTCTATCTCTACTGTTACCATTGAATCCTTTTTAGGCTCCCATATACCGTATTTATTTTTCTTAAGGCCTTTTCTTTCAACATCCAATTTGCAGGGTATAATCTGTCTATTATCTACCACACAGTAGGGGATTACTACTTCCTTACCCTGTTCAAAGCACCAATCAATAAGTTCATTAGTCTCTACCTCATTCTTAAAGCTTAGATATATCATAACTACTTTACTCTGTTTAAATTCTGGAATCTTTATTACATTTTTCATGATTTTCTTGCTTAGTTTTTCTACTGTCTGTTTCTCCATTACTTCTCTATTTTTCAACAGATTTTTCCTTAGTTTTTTCTTACCTTCCAAATTACTCCCCACCTTTAATTATCATAAAATGACATCAATAAGCTATATTTCTTATTCTACAATAAGTTAGGTAAACCTAGTATAATTATTTTTCTAATTCCTTGAATTTTCTATGAAATATTTTAACTTATCCAGGTTAGTTACCTATGTTTGTTGGGTTTTGGTACTTCTTTTTCTCTTAAGCTATACAGGATTACCTACAAATCAAGGAACGGTTTATCACCGTTCCTCATCAATATTTTCTGTCTAAAGAGTTTGTATCTTAAGTATTAAATTCTTAATTGTAATAAATTCGTTTATAATGTTTTTTTATGAAAGTGATTAATAAGTCTTTATAACTTATCATAGCACTCCTTGACTAGGGGTCTCCTTAATTAACTAATCCTCTTTTTGCCTCTTTAAGGAAAATCAAATAATAGAATATTGGTACAATTACAGCTCCACCTATTAAGTTCCCAATTGTTACAGGTATTATATTGTTTATCCAAATCTGTGACTGAGTAATTTCTGCTCCTACATACTTTCCTACATAGATAAAAAACATATTTGCAATACTATGCTCATATCCTGATAATACAAATAACATTATTGGAAACCAGCAGGCAAATATTTTACTGGTCATATCCTTCGCTCCAGTAGCTAGCCAGACTGCAAGTACAACTATGATGTTACAAAGAATTGCTCTTGACAGTACAGATCCAAGACCTAAACTAGTCATAATAGTTGCTTTCTTAGTTGCAATTGCTATTGCCTTATCTGTAATTGCCCCTGTATAAAGCCCTGTTTTAGCAACTAGTATCGCTACTGCTATTGATCCAATAAAATTTCCTATATATACAAGTGTCCAGTTTCTAAACATATCTTTATAATTGTATCTTCCAGTCATAACACCTAAAGTCATCAGATTATTCCCTGTGAAAAGCTCAGCACCAGCCATAACTACAAGCATAAGTCCTACAGGGAAAACAGCCGCTCCAATTAGCTTTGCCAATCCTTTATCTCCTACTAATGCGCTCATTGTCGTTGATCCAACTGCTCCAAATGCAATAAACGCTCCAGCTAAAATACCTAAAAGCAATAATGATAAGGATGATTTAGTGGCTTTAGCATGACCTGTTTCAATCGTTGCTTTGGCTATTTCTAATGGTGTAAGATAATTTTTATTATTCAATCTATCATCTCCTATTTTCTTATAAAATTAGTCTTCTTCATATAGAATATATTTTACTCAGTAATAACTATATCCATTGGATTATCGATAGGAATTGGCTCTACAATTTCATTTCGATAACAGGCTGCAATTAACTAATATTTTTTTACTCTACTCATAATTTTACAATATATTTTTTTAGCTTTGTATGTTACTTTTTTACAAAAAAACAGATATAGTTTAATAAATTTAACTATTTGTTGAGTAACATATCTACAATTATTTTGATTGAAAAGGGGGTGTCTCATAATGATGAATTTCAAAATCTTGAACTCCATCCATTCTGAAACACCCCAGGGCTGAGCTCATGAAATTTCTTTATAAGATAGCCCTTTTTCTATTATAAGGTCTTTAACCGATGTTCTCTTTTTGATAATCATTTACCCAAAAGTCTGCATTTTCAATTCCTAATTTTTTAGGATCAAATACTGGGTCTTTCCCTTGAGCTTTCTGCTCTTCATAGTCATCAAGGGTTTTAAATCCAACTTTTTGTAAGATTAGTATGGCAATAATATTTACCCATGCCATTACTCCAACACCTAAATCAGCTAGTCCCCAAGCTAATTTTGCAGTTTTTACAGCTCCAAAGAAGGTAGTAGCCAATATAAATATTCTAGTTGCATTTATAACCCACTTACAATTCCATTTCTTTTGTAGATAAGCCGCATTTGTTTCACCTATATAATAGTAGGCTAGTAGTGAAGTAAAAGCGAATAATAACAGTGAAATTGCAACAAAGGCACTTCCAAAGGCGGGGAAAACTGACTCAACGGCTTTTTGAGTGTAGATAGGTCCTATTCCTACACCTGGTAAAGCTTCTCTTATAAATCCTCCAGCTGGATTTTCAACATTATACATACCTGTTATTAAAATCATAAATCCTGTAGCTGAACAAACGAATAATGTATCTATATATACTGAAAAAGCTTGAACTAAACCTTGCTTTGCTGGATGGGATACTTCTGCTGCAGCTGCAGCCTGTGGTCCAGTACCTTGACCGGCTTCATTAGAATAGATTCCACGCTTAACTCCCCAAGAAATTGTCATACCTATAATTCCACCAAATGCTGGTTCAAGGGCGAATGCACTCTTTATGATTAACATAAATACTCCCGGAAGTGCAGAAATGTTCATAACGATAATGATAAGAGCAATAATTATATATCCGGCAGCCATAATTGGAGCAACTATCTCAGCAACTTTACCGATACGCTTAACTCCACCTAATATTATTAGTGCCAGAGCTACTACTAATACTATCCCTGTAATCATAGGGTTTAAACCAAAGGCATTCTCCATTGCTATAGCAATACTGTTGGACTGTGTTCCTGGCATTAATATTCCTAGTGCTATTACTGCAGAGATAGCAAATAGAACTGCATACCACTTTACACCCATTCCCTTTTCAATATAGTATGCAGGACCGCCTCTATATTGTCCGTCTTGATCTTCTTTATAAACCTGTGCTAAAGCTGATTCTATATAGGCTGAGCCTGCTCCTAAGAATGCGATTACCCACATCCAGAAAAGTGCTCCTGGTCCACCTAAGGCTATTGCTGTAGCCACACCTGCAATGTTACCAGTTCCAACACGACCTGAAACTGAAATAGCTAAGGATTGAAATGAAGATACTCCTCTTTCAGAATCTCCACCATCAATCATCAATTTTACCATTTCTTTTATATGTCTAATCTGTAAAAAACGTGTTCTAAATGAAAAGTATAATCCAGTTAATAAACATAAACCAATAAGGGCTTTACTCCAAATTAAACCGTTGAGAGCATTTACGATATTCATCATCTTGCTTTTCCTCCATTTTTTTATTTGGGCAAATTGCATAATTACGTTTTAACGAACTTAATTCTCTTTCCGATCTTGTAATTATGCAATTCGCAAAAATCTAGATTATTAATTTTTTCTTTTATAAAATTTATGCCCTTCAGATTAGTCAGTTGTTATTCAAAGTATCCAGGATATAGTGGGAATTTTAATGCTAGTTCAGCTGCTTTGTCTTTAACTTCGTTCAATACTATTTCATTATCAATATTTTCAGCTACTAGGTTTATCATTTCAGCTATTTCTTCCATTTCTTTTTCCTTCATACCCTTTATAGTCATTGCAGTAGTTCCTATTCTTACACCACTAGTTACCATAGGCTTTTCTGGATCGTATGGAATCATATTCTTATTAACAGTTATACCAACAGATGCTAAAGCTTCATCTAATTGCTTTCCAGTAAGGCCCTTTGGTCTAAGATCTACCAATAACAAATGATTGTCAGTTCCACCGGATACTACCCTGAATCCTTTTTCTTGTAAAACTTCAGCTAACCTTTCTGCATTTCTTACTACTTGCTTCATACAGTCTTTATATTCATCAGTCATTGCATTTTTAAATGTAAATGCCTTTGCCGCCATTGTATGAAGATGGGATGATCCTTGAACTCCTGGGAATGTTGCTTTATCAATCTTTTTACCAAATTCCTCTTTAGCTAAAATGAATCCTCCTCTAGCTCCTGCAAGGGTTTTTGTTGTAGTTGAAGTAACAAAGTCAGCATGAGGCACTGGAGATGGATGTATCCCTGCTGCAACAAGACCTGCAACATGAGCCATATCTACTAGGAAGTATGCATCTACGGATTTAGCAATCTGAGATATTCTCTCATAATCTATAAATCTTGGGTAAGAACTTGCTCCTGCAACAATAAGCTTTGGCTTGTGCTCCTTTGCTAATCTTTCAAGTTCCTCATAGTCTATAAGCTCAGTTTCCTTGTCCAATCCATAAGATATAAAATTATAGATTTTCCCTGAGAAATTAACCTTACTTCCATGGGTTAAGTGGCCACCTTGGTCTAGTCTCATACCCATTACTGTATCTCCTGGATTGATCATTGCTGCATAAACACAGTTATTCGCCTGTGAACCAGAATGGGGTTGTAAGTTTGCATACTCTGCTCCATATAATTCTTTAGCTCTTTCAATCCCTAGAGTCTCCATCTTGTCTATTACGTGATGTCCAGCATGGTAACGTTTTCCAGGAAAACCTTCCATTGTCTTATTTGTAAGGATACTTCCTTGGAGTTCCATTATTTGAGTTGGTACAAAACTCTCTGAAGCAATCATCTCCAGTCCTGTTCTTTGGCGCTGAAGCTCTTCTTCAACTATTTCATATAGTTCGATGTCCTTTTCTTTAACTGTTTTCATCATCTTTACTAGTCCCCCTTAATTAATAATCTTTTACTACATAAATATTGAATCCAAAGCTATTTTTTTCTTATAAGTTCCACCTCCTATTTGGGTTAACATTTATGGCCGTTTAATGTTTTTTTATACAATTCAATTATTCCATAATATTCTGTCTAATTATATTAACTAAATTAACCCTTTATTGAACAAAAGTGATATTTAGCTGCTAGCGACTAGCTGCTGGCTACTAGCTTTAATCTTGTCGATACTTTTGAGTCTTTAATAACAGTTTCTAAGCAAAAAAATTAAACCTTTATGCTAAGATATACTCTCTTAGTCATAAAGGTTTAAGTCTATATAAATCTAGCTTTTGATGTGTGACAATGAAATTTCATACACAAAGGTAGACTCTGAGGTTTCCTTTTGGCGATTTTTATGAATCTGTTTTAACCTTTATTCTTCAATTCAAAACAGGTTCATAGCATGAGCCAAAAGGATTCTCAGTGGCTACCTGAGTAAATTAAACCTATCGATCACACATCCTATATTAAGCTACTTGCTTTTTACATGCTTCTAGTACGTGTCTAAGTAGAATAGCTGTGGTTACAGTTCCTACTCCTCCAGGTACAGGCGTAATCCCCTTTACTTTCTCGTTAACCTTTTCAAAATCAATATCTCCACATATCTTTCCATTTCCATCATCATTAATACCAACATCTATAACTAGAGTATCTTCCCCAAAATACTCTTCCCCAAATAACTTTGCCTTTCCTACTGCCGACACAACAATATCAGCCTTTGAGGCGATTTTCGGTAGATCACGGGTTTTTATATGACAAACGGTAATTGTGGATTCTTCCTTTAGAAGCATCATAGCTAGTGGTTTTCCTACAACCATACTGCTGTTAATAATTACAGCATTAGCTCCTTCTAACGGAATCTCATAGTGCTTCAAGATTTCAACCACGGCCTCAGGTGTACACGGAGGAAAACCTTCATTGTCCCCTTCAAATACTCTTCTCAAGTTCTCAGGATTAATGCAGTCAACATCCTTGTGAGGATCTATTAAATGCTTTATAACATCTATATCTAGCTGTTCAGGTAAAGGTCTAAACAGCATGATACCGTGAATGCTTTTGTCTTCATTAACCCCCTTTACTAAACTACAGAATTTTTCCATATCAATATCAGGCTCCACTTCAAAAACCTTGGTCTTTATTCCTACAGATTCGCAGTTTCTTATGATGCTTTTTTCATAGAATACATCGTCGGCTCTATTGCCCACCCTTATTATACCTAGAGTAGGCTCTATTGCTTGTTCCTTCATCAATATTGTTTCCTCGCTTATCCTTTCCTTTAAAGCCTCTACAACAGGTTTTCCCTTCAGAATTTTTGCCACGTTTCTACCTCCCTGACAATTCCTTTTCAATATCTATATATAGTCTATCTGCCTTTTCAAGGATTTCCTTCTCAATAATTGACAATTCCTTTTCAACTAAATCCTTAAGCTTCTCATTTTTCATTAGTTTAGTATTTATTAGAACATTTAACTTTGCCCCTTGAAAGGCAGCCTTACAAAATATTACTCCAACACCTACGTCGCTTATGGCCATTTTAGTACCTTTTTTAGCAAACTCTTCGTGTAGGTCTACTGCTTTTAAGCATAGCCTCGCAATTTCCAAAGGCACAATAGTAGCGTCAACCAATGCTTTTTGCAGTGCTTCTTCCTTTACTTTCCGCTCTTCATCGGTATTCTTAGGAAGTCTATAGGCCTCTGATAACGGAAAAAATACTTCCGCGTCTTTGCTTACTAACCGTTCAAAATCATATATAATTCCTTCAGACAATATAAGCAGCTTTTCTATATCTTTCTCAAATTCCTTATACTTTTTTTTCCCTAGAGTTAAGTTTCCTACCATAGCTCCTAATGCTGTTCCAAGAGCACCTAGATACGCACATGCTCCTCCTCCACCAGGAACTGGTTCCTTTGAAGAAAGTTCCTTAATAAAATCCTTACAACTTTTCTCTAGCATTATTATTCCTCCTTAAAAGTGGGGCGTCTCATAATGGCGAATTTCTGCGCTATTTGAACTTCACTCATTCTGAAACACCCCGGGCTGTACTCAAAAGATTCGGCCCTTATTAGAATAACCCAGTTATCTTTCCAGTATTATCAACATCTATTTTTTCAGCCGATGGAACCTTAGGAAGTCCTGGCATAGTCATAATATCTCCAGTTAGGGCAACTATAAACCCTGCTCCAGCTGATACCTTAACATTTCTTATTGATACTCTGAATCCTTCAGGCCTTCCAAGTTTCTTTGGATCATCTGAGAAGGAATATTGTGTTTTGGCCATACAAATTGGTAAGTTACCATAGCCTAATTCTTCAAGCTTCTTAATTTGCTTTAAACAATTTCCTGTGAAATCTACTCCATCAGCACCATATATTTTTTCAGCAATGGCACCAATTTTATCTTGAATAGACATCGCGTCATCATAAACGAAATGGAAATCGTTATCCCCCTCTTCAATCAGTCTAACTACTTCCTCTGCAAGCTTAGTACCACCTTCTCCGCCCTTTGCCCAAACTTCTGACAATGCAACGTTAGCTCCAGCTTTCTTACAAGCATAATCAACAAATTGTAATTCTGCTTCTGTATCGGTTGGGAATCTATTTATAGCAACAACAGCAGGTAAGCCAAAATTCTCAGTTACATTTTCAATGTGCTTTAAAAGGTTCGGTACACCTTGTTGAAGTGCCTCAATATTTTCAGTACCAAGCTCATCCTTTTTACATCCACCATGATGCTTTAATGCTCTTACCGTCGCAACTATTACTACTGCGCTCGGCTTCAATCCGCTCAATCTACATTTAATGTCTACGAATTTTTCAGCCCCTAGATCTGCTCCAAACCCAGCTTCCGTTACAACATAATCTCCAAGCTTCATTGCCATTTTCGTAGCCATTACACTATTACATCCGTGGGCTATATTTGCAAATGGCCCACCATGGATAAAGGCCGGAGTCTGCTCTAGCGTTTGAACTAGGTTTGGTTTTAAGGTATCCTTTAATAGTGCTGCAACTGCTCCCTGAGCCTTGATATCTCCTGCGGTAACTGGCTTGCCATCCCTTGTATAAGCAACAATAATTTTAGCTACCTTTGATTTCAAATCTTCTAGATCATTCGACAAACATAAAATAGCCATTATTTCAGATGCAACCGTTATATCAAAGCCATCTTCCCTTGGAACTCCATTTCCTTTACCACCTAAACCATTTACAATAGAACGCAGCTGTCTATCGTTCATGTCTACACATCTTCTCCATGTAATCTTTGTTATATCGATGTCAAGTTCATTGCCTTGCTTTATATGATTGTCAAGCATCGCTGCGATAAGATTATTAGCTACTCCTACAGCATGTAAATCTCCTGTAAAGTGTAGATTTATGTCCTCCATTGGAATAACCTGTGCATAACCACCACCTGCTGCTCCACCTTTTACGCCGAATACTGGACCAAGTGAAGGTTCTCTTAAAGCAATTACTGTTTTCTTTCCTAGCTTTGATAGTGCGTCTCCAAGTCCCACAGTCGTAGTTGTCTTTCCTTCTCCAGCTGGAGTTGGGTTTATTGCCGTAACAAGTACTAGCTTAGCATCAGGAGTGTCTTTCATTTCCTGTAATAGGTTATAGTCAATTTTCGCTTTATACTTTCCATAGTTCTCTACAAACCTATTATTGATACTAAGCTTTTCAGCTATTTCATTGATTACTAACGGCTTAGCCTCTTGTGCTATCTCAATATCAGTTTTAAATTTCATTTTATCCTCACCCTTTGATTTTATTGTTTTAACTTAGCCCTGCAGAGCTGTATTATGTGTGCGACAAAATTCGCAAAGTTTAATATATTCACATTATACAAAAAAACATCTTTCTTGCCTTTAAACAGAATTGACAGGTTTTTGAACAAAAAATAATAGCGGGGCTGTCTCATGAAAATATCTCATGAGCTCAGCCCCTAGGGTGTTTGAAAACGAATGTATTTCGAATAACGCATAAATTAATCATTCTGAGACACCGCTACTGTTATTCTTAAACATTTTTGGCGTAACACCAGTCAATTTCTTAAAGTTTTTATAAAAATAATTTAGATTGTTATATCCTACCTTATCTGCAACTTCCTTAATCGATAGTTCTGTATCATTTAAAAGCTCTTTAGCCTTTTTTATTCTCAGTTCATTCAAATATGCAATGAAGTTCTTCCCCAGATACTTCTTAAACATTCTCGAAATGTGATTTGGACTTGTATGAAACTCTCCAGCACACTTATTTAACTCCATATCCTTGGTATAGTTGCCATTAATATACTCTAGTATGTCATTAAAAAACTGATTATCAGTATAGTTGTAACCCATGACTCTTTCCATTGTCTCAATAAACTGCTTAGACTCGATAGGCTTTAATAGAATGTCCTTTGCACCTAGTCTCAAAGAGGATTGAGCATATTCAAAATAACTATAGGCCGTAATCACAATGAAGTTTATTTTTCCTGTATAAGAAGATTTAATTTCCTCCATAACCTCTATACCATTATACACGGGCATTTTAATATCTAGATAAACTATATCGGGCTTTAATTTTTTTATTATTTTGATTGCCTCATCCCCTGAAGCAGCCTGTCCAACGACTTCAATAGGCAAATTGCTTTGTTTAATAAGATATTTTATAATTTCGCCTGAAGACTCCTCATCATCTACTATTATTGCTCTTCTCATCCTTTCACCTCCTATTATGAGTTTTCTAATATGAGATTTCCTTTCATCGACAGCTATTTATATAATCTTATCTGGCAAGCTAATTTTCACAGTTGTTCCTCTTTTATATTGACTATTAATATCAAAGGAAAAATTATTTCCATAAAATCTCCCTAGCTTCAGAAAAATCATCTTTAGTCCATTAAGTTCGTATTCATCTTCATTTGTGATTTTTAATTTAAGCTCAGTTAACTCATCCTGTTTCATGCCAATACCATTATCATTTATCTCGATTATAGTTCTGTCCTCAACTTGTCTAGCTGTTACAATAATCTTCATATTATCTTTTACATCCTTAAACCCATGATTGAAACTATTTTCAATTATTGGCTGTAAAAAATTAAATGGAACGTTTATATTTTCAACCTCTAAAGAAATATTAAAGTCTGCAGCAACCTTGCTTCCATATCTTATTTTTTGAAGATTAATATAGTTCTTTAGGTATTCTATTTCTTCCCTTAGTTCCACAAAATAGCTGCTTTTCTTGAGAGAATATCTAAACATTTTTGAAAGATTAATTATTGCATCGTAGGTATTGAGAGAATTTTCCCTTATTGCTAGACTGGCTATAGCATTTAAGGTATTGAAAAGAAAATGGTTGTTTATTTGAATACTTAGAACCTTTCCCTCCGTATTCTTTAGGGCTTCCTCCAACATGATTTCATTTTGAACTATATCATTGATTATCTCGTCTTTTTTGTTCAACTCAATCTCTGAGTTTTTAAATATATAATAATTAATAATATTTTTACAAAGTCTTTTCATTAATTGTAGTATAGCATTGACAGTACTTTTAGGAGTATCATAGGGTAAGCTGATAATCTCTTTGTCTTCCTTCGTTTTAATCTTTATATTACTCTTAGCTTCTCTAATATGGCCTCCCTTAATCACTCCAACAACTTTATTGTTGTAAATTATGGGTTGTATAAATACTGTTAAACCATAGGGACATACAAAGGCTGATGGATCTGTATATTGAGGCGCGGCATATTCACCCTTAATATTATATAAACTACAATTGCAAAGTTTTTCATCAATGTTACAAATAGCTCTGCAAAATTCTGGATAGTAACTGGTCTTAAGAACAATATGTCCTTTATCGTCAAAAATAGCCATAGGTATTTTCAATGGCTCTATTATTTTATCAAATATATACTTAACCTCTTGATTAAGCTTAATATCTACAGGATATATTTTGCTGTTTTCATGCTCTTGTTTTTGTTTTCTATTTTTTAAAAATATCTCTTGTTCATGATTCACAGGAATAGAAATCAATAGCTCTTTTAGAGGCTCTTCTCCGTCATTTATCGTCTCATGGGTGGAACCAGCTTGGATATGGAAAATCGAACCTGGTTCCATTGTAGAAGTCTTATTGCCAATAATTTGCTCTCCCTTTCCCGATAGACCATAAATTACTTGCTCATCCCCATAATGTATATGCTTATTTTGCCTCTTTCCTGAGAAAATAGTAACAATTCCTATATTCATGACACTTTTAAAATTACTTTTTTCTGGCTCATGTATCCATTCTATCTGTCCCCAGTCAAAGAACTGGATGTTATCCTTTATCAAGCTTCTCACCCCTCAAACCAATATGTTTTATTGTTTGACTAAGCTATTTACTTTAGCATATATGAAGTAAATAAATTTAAAATATCACTATGGATTTGAATCCAAATTTTAATTTAGTTATAACAATCCAATCATTTGCATATTTATGATTTATTACAAAAATGTTATAATATTTATAATTATTGATTCCATATTCTAAATTAATAATACTACATTCTAATAAAGGCGGGATAACCATGGCAATCACAGTTTATAAAAATTTTGAAAGCTTTAGAGCTGATACAGAGGAATTATGCAAGGTTGACCTTCATAATTTACCTCTTGGAAATACAAATAGTTATTATTATCATCATGTAAGACCCTTAATCATTCCAAATCCACTTGTAATGGGTGGAATAAAGCTTTCATCGCCTTGTTTTTTATATTCTACCTTTGATGAAAATTCCAATAATGAATTGATTCACATTGGTGAAAATGGTAGGATAGATCTTCCTCCGAATACTTTGGGTGTTATGCTAAAAATTGAAAATAAGGAAAACTCTTTAGTAAAGGTTACTGATGTTAATGGGCAAGTTTCAACGGTTGAATGCGGGGAAATGAATTCTTTTATATCACTTGGTTTTACTTCTCCTAATGGTATATCAAGTGTTGAATTCTTAAATTCTAATATATTCCTTTGTGATATGTTTTTTACTTTAGCAGCTAGTTGCTAGAGTATCTTTGAAAATATAATTTGAGTTTATTTAGGTGTGGTAGAAAATAAAGCGAAGAAATCTGTTTTTTTAAGGTTTCTTCGCTTTTATTCTATGATTAGCCTACATCAAGTCTAAAAATATTAGATTTACTTTCATATTTTAATTTTAACTATTCAAAGCCTCCATCAATGCTCTGGCCTTATGGAAGGTTTCTTCATATTCCATCTCTGGATC
Organism: Wukongibacter baidiensis; assembly: GCF_050888315.1. Classification (NCBI taxonomy): domain Bacteria; kingdom Bacillati; phylum Bacillota; class Clostridia; order Peptostreptococcales; family Caminicellaceae; genus Wukongibacter; species Wukongibacter baidiensis. The sequence continues at coordinate 5,165,099 of NZ_CP138202.1, read as the reverse complement.
GGAATCCCAAACGATTCCTCCACCTACTTGGAAATATGCCTTATTGTCCTTACATACTATAGTTCTAATTACTATATTTAAGTCGATATCTCCATTAAACCCTATATATCCAATCGATCCAGTGTAAATATTTCTTTGGGTTGGTTCAAGCTCATCTATAATCTCCATTGCTCTAATTTTAGGAGCACCTGTTATTGACCCCCCTGGGAAAGTTGCTGTTACAACATCTATTATTTCATGATCATCCTTCATTTCTCCAATCACAGTGGAAACTAAATGATAAACAGTAGCATACTCTTCTAGATGGAAAAGTTCAGTTACCTTTACAGTTCCTGTTTTCGATACCCTTCCTAGGTCATTTCTTTCAAGATCAACTATCATAAGCAGTTCCGCTTTATCCTTTTCACTTGATAGCAGTTCTTCTCTATTTCTTTTATCTTCCTCTGGGGTTTTCCCTCTAGGTCTCGTTCCCTTAATAGGTCTTGTTTCAATTACCCTGTCTGTGACTTTTATAAACCTTTCCGGTGAACTGCTTACAATATGTCCCTCTCCGAAATCTATAAAGCTTGCAAAGGGAGCTGGATTTATTGTTCTAAGCTTTCCATAAAGCTCATAAGGACTTATATCTAGATCACATTTAAATCTCTGAGTAAGATTTGCCTGATATATATCCCCTTCTTTGATATAGTTCTTTAATCTATCAAGGGCCTCTATATAGCCCTCTTTAGTAAAATTAGATTTAAATTCTTTTCTCTTTTCGTCATAGTTGATCTCAATATCTATTTTCTTTGTTTCTCCGGCTTCAATTTTTTCGATTATAGAGTCTACAACTTTACTTGCTTCATCCTTTATCCCAATTGAAGCCACAAAAACTTTGTTATTTCTATGATCAATTATAATAACTCCATCATAGAATCCTAAAAAGGCATCGGGAATATTTACATCGTCCACTGCTGTCCTTTGTAGTTTTTCAACATGATGGCATAAATCATAGCCAAAATACCCTACAGCACCACCAATAAAGGGAAGGTCTGATTTATAATTCATATCATATTTAGATAATAATGTCTTTAACTCAGAAAAAGGATTTCCCTTTAATCTTTCAGTTTCTCCATTTTGCATTATTTCTATATCATCGTTTTTTGATTTAAAAACGATAAAGGGATCAAATCCAATAAATGAATATTTTCCTAATTTTTCATAATCCATTCCACTGTCTAGGAAAAAGCTATGTGAATGCTCCTTAAATAAAGAGTAAATCTCAAAGCTATTAAGTTCAGTTTTAATTTCTTTAATTAACACCTTATTCTCCATTTCTTCACCCGCTTATCTTAAACTTTTTAGCTTCCTTTAAGAAGTTCTCTAAAAGCTCCATTCCCATCTCTGTAAGAATTGCTTCCGGATGGAACTGAACTCCTTCCATCAGATAATCCTTATGCTTTATACCCATTATTTCTCCATCTATGGTCTCAGCAGTTATCTCAAAGCACTCAGGTAGAGTTTCTCTTTTTAATACTAATGAATGGTATCTAGTAACCTTAAGGGGGTTATTAAGTCCCTTAAATACTCCTTCATTAGTATGATTTATGGGATGAACCTTTCCATGAACTGGCTCTAAGGCCTTTATAACGTCGCCACCAAAGACTTGTCCAATAGTTTGATGTCCTAAACATATCCCAAGAATTGGAAGCTTTCCTTTAAATTCTTTTACTACGCCTATACAGATTCCTGATTCATTAGGGGTGCATGGCCCTGGAGATAATACTATCATGTCAGGATTTAGTTCTTCAATCTCGTCTAGACTTATCTCATCATTTCTATAAACCAATACCTCTTCTTTTAGGCCTTGCAGGTATTGAACGAGATTATAGGTAAAAGAGTCATAATTATCTATCATCAATATCAAATCAACAGCCCCTTTTTATTTTTCTTCTTAGATTATACATTTCAAAAACGTAATAAGTCAAATGAAAAGATTTGTAGAATATATATATAATATTTGCTAAGGATGATAAAATAAAAACTAATAGATATAAATGGCAAATATTTTATTGCTGTTTTTATATTATTAATCTAGTCTAAGTACTATAGAGCTTCCAGTCAAAGCTTTAATTTATACTATATGAACCCTATATAATAAGTCCATACAATTTGATTTAGGAGGAAAGTATGCAAATTGGATATACCTTTGATGAGAAAATTTTAGACGCTATATCACCTGTTGAGTTACTATCGCAAACAAAGGAGATGGGTGTTTCAAGCATTGAAATTAGTCCTGATGAAAAAATATTATCGAGAAAAAAATATATTCATATATCTAAGCTTTGTAGTGACCTAGATATAGAAATTCATTATCACGTTCCCTACTTTGCAGATCATTTCTTATACGAAATAATGAACTTCAAAGAGTATAAAAAGGACATTAAAACCAAATACGAAACTTTAATGTCAATTATTTCTGATATTCAAAATATAACTTGTAAGCCTTCTATCTTAACTATCCATGGAGCAAATTATGAAGATAACAAGGAACAAGAAAAAGCATTCAATAATACCCTTACTTTTCTAGACTGGCTACTGAATTTTTTAGAAAAAAGAAATCTTAGTCTTAAGCTAGCTTTAGAAACATTGAATAAAAGTGAGCAGGTAATAGGAAATTCTAGAGAAGATATAAGTTATATTCTAAATGAATTTAAAGGTTCTAAATTGGGAATCTGCTGGGATATCTGTCATGATTCTTATAATTATTACCCGGGAAAAATCTCTCTCGAGGATAATTTCTACGATAACATAATCTACTCTCATATCCATGGTATTGATCTTAGCGAAGCTAAATCCCATATTTCAATAAAAAACAGTGATATTAATTTTGATGATGAAGTTAATTTTCTACTAGATAAGAATTATACTGGTATTCTAAACCTAGAACTTCTAAAAAGCTTTTGTGGAAATAGTTACTTAGATGATTTATTTGGTGATATAGAACTTCTCAGTAATAATATAAAATCCAAAAAGTAAGAATGGTTATATCTGCTAAAAAAAATTACTCCTAGTTATTCATTAAATCTTTGAATAATCTAGGAGTACTCTATTCTTAACCTTTTTCTCTAATACGACATTTCATCTATTTTCTCTTGATTCTTCCCCTTTACTTCTACAACAACCTTATGGGGCAAACAAACAAGCATTTCACTCGGTTCACCTATCGGACCATCCTTAATACAAATTTGATCTGGACAATCTGCTTCAGTTATTTTAACCATGCCCTCTTCAATTTTTATGACATTGATTCCGTGGGAGGTTTGAACTGTAAAGGGTTCCAAATTGGATGTACTATCAAATGCAATCGACTTTATCAGTTCTCCATCTACGTATACCTCTACATACTTCTCTTCATATTTCTTATTGGCATTCATTCTTAATATTCCTAGTGAACCTCCGGCGATGGCAATTACTAGAATAACTATTATAATATCAAAACGTTTCATGTATTTTCCTCTTTTCTTAATCTATAAATCAATCCTAAATACAGCCCCTAGGCTTTCATGGTTATAGGCAGAAATATTCCCTCCATGGCCCTTTACTATGGCCTTTGTTATGGCTAACCCTATTCCAGTACCACCATCATCACCCTTATAAAACCGCTCAAAGATTTTCTTATCCTCATCATTCATAAATCCCTGACCATCGTCGATTACTTCTATTATTTGATGATCGTCCTTCTCCTCTATTGTAACTAATATCTTTTTCTTTGCATACCTAATGGCATTTCCAATTAGATTTATAAACACTCTTTTCATCTTTTCCACATCATAATTTCCGAGTTTCTTTGTATCTGCTTCTAGTTGTATTTCAATATCCTTATCAATAGCTAAAGAATTAATGCTTCTTATTGCATTTTCTGCAATCTCATTTATATTGACCTGTTCAAATTCAAAAACCTCTTCAATATTCTCGAGCTTAGTTAAGTATATTATTTGGTCCACCAATTTTTTAAGTCGTTGACTTTCATCTATGATAATGTCTAGGCTCTCACCTACTTCATCACCTTCTATTACTCCATCCTTTATTCCCTCGGCATAGCCTTGAATTGACATCAGAGGGGTTTTAAGCTCATGGGATGCATTTTGTAAAAATCTTCTCTGCTGCTCATCGTAGCTTTTTAGTTTATTTGCCATACCATTAAAGCTATTAGCTAACTCTTCTATCTCATCGTTCGTTTTTATATCTATTTCATTAAATTTCTTAATGGAAAATTTATTCATTTCATTTCGAAGCTTCATTATAGGTTTAACTAAGCTTCTTTCTAAAAACAGACTAACAACAATTGCAACGGCTGCAGCAATCAAAAAGCTTGTTAAAAGCATTTTTAACCGTATCCTGTTTAATGCTTTTAATTCCTTAACCTTAGTTAATAACACCACATATCCAAGTATACTGTCATCCTTAATAATAGACTCCCGAGCAATTACATAGCCCCTCTCTTTTAACTCCCTTGGCTTTCTAAGTGTTTCCGATAGTTTTTTATCAGTCACATTAAGATTAGAAAATATAAGGCTTCTATTACTATCTAAAATAATCATTTTCGCATCTATAGTATGTCCTAAGATATTTAATGGGTCACTACTTGCTAATCTTTTTTCAACCCTTTCCTTTTCCAAGGAAGTTTCAGACAATATCTCAGAAATTCTTTTTGCTTCTACCGTTAATTCTTTCCTAGCTTCATTCTGAAGGTAATTAGTTAAAAGTCCCTTAAAGCTTACACCCACGACTAAGAAAGCCACCGTTAAAATTAATAAGTAGCTTATTACAAGTTTTTTACCTATTTTTCCTCTTTTAGTCGCTGATTTTATAGCCATATCCCCACACCGTACTTATCTCTAATTCTGAATTAATATTTTTGAGTTTTTTTCTTATTCTCTTCACAAGGTCATCTATAACCCTTAGATCGCCTAAATAATCATATCCCCATATTTTTTCAATCAATTGCTCCCTAGTAAAAGGTATATTTTTATTTTTAAATAGAAACTCAATAAGCTCATATTCCTTTGTAGTTAGCTTTAATTCTACTCCATCCTTTTCCACAAATCTTCTTTCAGTATCAAGATTTAAATCCTTTACAGTTATTATGTCACTAGGCTTATCGTTTTTACCCAGCCTTCTAAAAATATTTTTAATTCTTACTACAAGTTCTCTTGGACTAAACGGCTTAGATAGGTAATCATCGCCGCCAATCTCCAAGCCTAAAATTCTATCAAATTCTTCATCCCTTGCGGAAATAAATATAATAGGAATTTCACTTGTCTTTCTGATTTCCTTGCAAAGCTCTATACCATCTATACCAGGCATCATGATATCAAGAACAATTAAATCAGGAGAAAGCTCTTTTATTTTACCCAGTAGATTTATTCCATTTTCTAGGAGTGTTACACTATAACCTTCTTTTTGAAGGTATTTCTTAACCAGTTCCCTTATATTCTTCTCGTCGTCAACAACAAATATATGTTTCATTAGTCTCCACCTCTTTATTCCTTTACTTAAAACAATAATTATAACTTGGCAGAATTGCATAATAAGTAGGGTATTGCTTTAGGGCCTTTAAAACTATATATAGTTTTAAGCTTTTTCAGATGGAAAATATGCAATTTGCTTATTTAACAATATCCGGAATATAGCCTTTAAACTGAGCCTTGTAAAGCTCCGAGTATATACCACCTTGTTCTATAAGTCTATCATGATCTCCTCTTTCTTCGATTCCCTCATCAGTTAGAACAATAATCTCGTCGGCATTTTTTATAGTAGAAAGTCTATGAGCAATTATAATTGTAGTTCTATCCTTTGCAAGCTCTTCAATAGAATTTTGTATAGCCAGTTCCGTAGCATTATCAAGGGCTGAGGTAGCTTCATCAAGGATTAGAATAGGTGGATTCTTTAAAAACACCCTTGAGATTGCAATTCTTTGTTTTTGTCCACCTGAAAGCTTCACTCCTCGCTCACCAACAATAGTGTCGTATCCATTCTTTAAACTAACAATAAAATCATGTATATTTGCTTTCTTTGCGGCTTCAATAATTTCTTCGTCAGTTGCATCAGGTTTTCCATATAGGATGTTTTCTCTAATAGTTCCCCAGAAAATAAAGACGTCTTGCTGTACAAAACCAATATTTTTTCTTAAGGAATATAGTTTTATATCCTTTATATTTATATCGTCGATCTTTATTTCTCCCTTTACCGTCTCGTAAAACCTTGGGATTAGATTGGATATTGTTGTCTTACCTACACCTGAAGGTCCTACCAAAGCAACGGTTCTTCCTGAGTCAACCTTTAAATCAAAATCCTCTAGAACCCATTCATCCTTATCACTATATTTAAAATATGTCTCTACAAACTTTATTTCTCCCTTTGGACTATTTAAATCTATTGCATCATTACTATCTACTATATCAGGCTTTATACTCATTATCTCTAAAAATCTTTCAAAGCCTACAATACCCGATTGAAATTGTTGAGTAAATTGAATAAGCCTTCTTATAGGTCTGATCATGAATGCCATATACAAAAGATAGGCTACTAGATCACCCATGGTTATCATTCCATGGTAACTCAATATTCCACCGACTGAAATAACTACGACATTAAGCATATCAGCTAAGAAATGGGTTCCCGATGAAAAGATTCCCATGGCCTTGTAAGCGTGTCTCCAAGATTCTTTATAAGCAACATTGTTAACATCAAATTTGTCCATTTCATACTCTTCATTTGCAAAGGATTTTGAAAGTCTTATTCCTGAAATACTACTTTCGAGTTGCGAATTTATATCTGCATGTTTCTTTCTTACATTTCTGAAGGCCTTTGCCATAGTTTTTCTCTTATTAATAGTAAATAGCATTAACAATATAACAAACAGAAACACTATTAAAGTTAATGTTACATTAATCCTAACTAAGATAATAAAGCTTCCAATAATCATTATAGAAGCTATAAATATATCTTCTGGTCCATGATGAGCAGTTTCAGCTATTTCCCTTAGATCTCCAACAAGCCTAGACATTATTTGTCCAGTTTTATTGTCATCAAAATACTTAAAAGGTAAGGTCTGAATATGCTTGAATAAATCCCTTCTCATATCATATTCTATTCTAGTTCCCATCATATGTCCCCAGTATTGCATTATAAATTGACAGAACAATCTAACAATGTACATAGCAATAATCAATATAGTAAAGTTGACTATCGATCTGATCTTTCCATTTGGTATAAAATCATCTATAAACATTCTTGAAAAAATGGGAAAAACTAAATCCAATGCAGCTACAGTAATTGCACAGAACATATCTAAATAAAATAACTTTAAATGTGGCTTGTAGTATGATGCGAATTTTTTAATCATTAATCTCCTCCTATAACCCTTTATCACAATTATTATTTTATCATAATATCTTAATCAAATGTTTTTTATATCGCTATATGTATCTAAAATTTGATAAACGAAGGTAGACTCTGAGGTTTCCTTCTTACCAACGTATATAACCTTAAATTCTTCTATTCCTTTTCAATGAAAAATTTAAGGTTACAGTCTGAGCAAGAAGGATCTCAGTGACTAATTGAGTAGGTCAAACTTTTCTATATGGATATATTTAGTTATAAAACTCCTTACTAATTCCCTTTATCAACGCTGAAGGTTCCTTTCTATAGTAGATGTATAATTTATGCAGCGCTCTAGTAGTTGCAACATAGAAGAGCTTTATATGCAGTTCGTTGTTAAGATAGCTGTCCTTTGAGCAATCATATATAATCACAGCATCGAACTCCAGCCCCTTTGCTAGATAAGAGGGAATTATTACTATCCCCCCATGATATTCCGTGTCCTTGCTTGTGATTAACTGGATATCTCTATGATTCCACTCCTCAAAGGTTCTATATACCTCCTCGCACTCTTTACTTGTTTTACATATAATCGCTATGGATTTATGTCCATCTTTCTTTAAGTCATCTATCTTTGTTTCAATATCTCTTAACATATCTTCATTGTGATCTTTTTTTATAATGAAGGGTTTATCTCCATTTCTAAGTACCGGCTCAGCTAAAGTGATATCTTGTTTATTTAATTTCTTTATTACCTCGTTTGCAAAGTTCATTATTTCCATGGTAGAACGATAACACTTTTTAATAGTTAAATATTCAATTTTTCTGTTGCTAAATACATCCTTCATTATTTCATCCCAATCGTTTATTCCCCTGTAGGAATGAATACCCTGCGATAAATCTCCAACAATGGTAAATGAATTATTGGAACTCAGCTCCTTTAAAATTACCATTTGCATGGGACTATAGTCTTGAGCTTCATCAACTACTATATGTCCAAAGCTTTTTTTAGAGTTTAGAGCCATCAACCTATTTTTTATATATAAGAGGGGTGCTAAGTCTTCTCTTTCGAAATACCCCTTATCAAAGATAGATCTAGAATATCTTGTAACAAAGTCTATCTTTTTTGAGTCTATTCTATGGTTACAGTACTTAGCTAACAGGTTAGTATTTGTAATCAAATCCTTGTACAGGCCTTCTATACTAATTTGAGGCCATGATTTAAAGTAGTTTTCAACTGCTAAGGTCGAATCTTTATCAATGGAATTTAGTATTTTATCCCTTTCATCATAAATCTTAATGAGATTTTTTCTCAGCTCTTCATCATCACTAATTTTCTTCTTTGCTTTATTGACAAGTTCATCATATTTTTCTTCTATTCCATCTTTTATATCTTTAATCTTATTTTTTAATGTTGCCTTAAAATATTTTTTTATTTTCTCTACTCTAGGGAATAGTTGTAAATAGCTATAATCCTGATAAAACATCCTTTTAACATCATTGTAGGTATAAATTTTATAACCACTTATTTCAAAATCTACATTTGGAATGAAGTCATTAATAATATCCTCTAGTATACTATCGATTATTCCCTTCAAAAGATACGAACCCTTAAAAACCGATGCAAATTTTATATTATCTCTTTCTTCATGGGATATCCCTTCAAAATCTAATAATTTTAATAGCTTGTCTTCAGTACCTGTAAGTCTATAGTCTTCTCCAAGTAGCTTTATTGCGAAATCTTCAAAGGTGGCTTGGGTAATCTCTTCAACACCTAGATCAGGAAGAACATCACTTATGTAGTTTAAAAATAAGTTATTAGGTACTATAACAAGTATATTTTCAGGCCTTAAGATATCTTTATAGGTGTACATAAGATATGCTATTCTGTGAAGGACTATTGTGGTTTTTCCACTACCTGCAACACCCTGAACGATAACTACATTTCCTTTATCTGCCCTTATGATATCATTTTGCTCCCCTTGTATTGTTGTAACAATATCTCTTAGTCTATTATCTTTCTTTTGCCATAGAGCATTCTGGAGAAATTCATCCATCGGAGTAAGTCCCTTATCAAAAATATTTATAAGCTTCCTACCTTCTATTTCATACTGTCTCTTTAGAATCAAGTCCCCCATTATTAAGCCTTCTGGGGCCTTATACATAACCTCTCCAATTTCTCCACTATAGTACAAGCCTGCTATCGGTGCTCTCCAATCTATTACAAGTCTTTTATCATCTTTTTTTCTTACAACACTGGTTTTTCCAATATAGAAGGTTTCATCTTTATCCCATCCTAATTGCGTGAAATCTATTCTTCCGAAATAGGGTTTGTTTTTAGCCCTTTCTAGCTCCTTAATCTTTTTTGTGTTCATATCTAAAATATTGCTTATTATTTCAAATTCATTACTAAAGCCTCCACTAAATGTTTTCATCAATTTATTTTTTTGATCTGTGAACGAGTCCATTTCTACTTGAAGCTCAACTACTGCATTGTCTATACCCTCGCAGGCACTTTTTAGATTTTCCTTTTCATTACAATAATCAGAATGTTTATAAGCTAACATGATAACCCCTCCTAACCATTAATTTTAGCAAGAACTATTATATACAATTTAACTCAATATTAAAAATCCCATTATGAATCACTAGCTAGAGGTGAGTGCTCTCATCATTCCATAAAAATATTTATCTCGCAAATTCTTAGTTTTTTAAAGTTTTTCTTGCCAATATGACGTTTTTAGTATATACTATTGTCAAAAGATTGGTAAAAAACTTTTACATTTTTTACCATTTTTTTATTTCCTAAAACTTCTTTATTTCATGAACAAGAATGAAACCTCAAGGGTCTTCCCTTGAGGTTTTTATTTTAAGCTAATCTTAATAAGAATTATGCAATTTCTCTAATTATACAATTTCCCAAATTTCATTTAAATTTTCTAATTTATACTTGCAGTCTATATCCTTAGTTGATTTAGCTCCCCATAAGGCTAGTGCAAAGTCTACTCCTGCAGCCTTAGCACATTCCATATCATAAATTGTATCACCGATATATATTGCTTTTGAAGGATTAATTCCGCTTACTTCAATAAACTTAAGAATCGGTTCAGGGTTAGGTTTATGCTTTTCTGTATCATCTGCACAAACCACAATTTTTAGATATTTTTCCAATCCAAAGGGCCTAAAATCGTTAATTAATTCATGCTTAGTTTTTGAAGTAACAATGCCTGTTAAAATCCCTGCTTCATCTAGTTTGATAAGATTTTCCTCAATATCACTATAAACTTTTATGTGATGAAAATAGTCCTTCATGTATTCATTCCATTTTAAATTGGACTGATTCACATTTTTTATTCCAAGTTTGCTCAATGCAACTTCCCCAGGTATGCCTAACGCAAATGAAAGCTCTTCTAAATCAAAATTCCTATTCAATTCTTCCTCAGCTAATCTTTTAAGTGATGAAAACACTGCTACCTCTGTATCAATAAGAGTTCCATCAACATCAAATATTATGCAATTGTACATATAAGAACTTCCCCTTTTCTATAAAATCCATCTATACTATTTATAGAGATTCTAGTCAAAACTTTAATTTATACACATCAAAACTCCTAAGATTCATCGTATATTTTGATATGTATAAATTAAGATTTACTTAGAACTCTCTATAATTGCAACGTAGCATGCCCCAAGAAGCCCGGCATCATTCCCCAGCTCAGCCTTAACAACCCTTGTATATTCTCCGTAGGATGGCATTACTCGCCTTTTAAACAATTCATTTAAATCTTTAAAAAATGGCTCCCCTTGGTCGGAAATTCCCCCACCTACAACTATAAGACCGGGGTCAAATATATGAGTTATATTTACAAGACCCGTAACAAGATGATCTAAAAACTCCTTGTATGACTTTATTGCTAGCTTATCACAACTCATAATCCTATCAAAAACTTCTCTACCAGTAATATCCTCCTTAGGAATTCCAGAAATCCTTGAGTAGCCTCTAATCAGAGCAGATGTGGCAGAGTATCTTTCAAAGCACCCTTTACTCCCACAGCTACAACTCTCACCTTGTTCATTTATAATCATATGGCCTATTTCTCCTGAACCACCCATAACCCCTTTATATAGTTCTCCGTTAATAACAATGGCTCCACCAACACCGGTTCCAAGGGTAAGGCAGAAAAATGTTTTGAGACCTTTGGCAGCTCCCATCCAGCTTTCCGCTAAAGCTGCAGCGTTTACATCATTTTCTACAAAACAATCTAGTCCAGTTTGTTTTTTTATTTTCTCAGAAAGCTTAGCCCCTGTATATCCCGGTAGATTATCACTAGAAAATACTATTTCTCCCTTTTCGCTATCTACCTTGCCCGCTGTACTAATACCAACAGACTTGATCTGATATTTTTTACTAAACTCATTTATTTTCTCAACCATTATTTTAGGTATTGTATCTTTACAGTTTTCCTTAGGAGTTTTAATTTTAGATTTTAATAAAATTTCTCCTCTTTCATCTACTACTCCACACTTTATAAAGGTTCCACCTACATCAAAACAGGCTACACTTTTCATACATCGCCTCCAATATTAAGACAAAGATACTAAATCACTTTATCAGATTTTGTCTCTAGCTTAAATTTCACCTTACTTACACCAACGATTTTATTATTGTCATTCTTCACTTCTAAAGGAAATACTCTGTATAATCTTTCTATAGTCTCCTTATTCTTATAATTTATCTGCTCTAATATTGACGCTACAATCATTGGCCATTCCTCTTCTGAACCATCCATGACCTTTATAGCAAAGCCTAACCTCTCTTCCTTTAGACCAAAGCAATAAACCCCTTTAGCGCCTCCCTTAGCCACAATGTTAGGATCTTTCAACAATAAGGAACATATAAGATCAGTTCCAGAAACCATATCATGATTTTCATTCATAAGTCTTGTGATTTTCATAACTGCACTTCTCACATCCCTATCCTCTATAAGATCGGGACAAGCCATTCTCATAAATGCTTTAGCTAGGTATTTTAAAGGCATAGCAAAAACGGGAACTCCACATCCATCTACACCAACTTTAATATCCTCTTTCGGATAGTCTGCAATTATAGCTACATGATCCAAAATCTCTTGCTGAGCTGGATTATTAATATCCCAATAGTCATCTATACTACAACCCAGATACTTGCATATAGCCAATATCCCCATATGCTTTCCTGAGCAATTGTGATAGATAGTTTTTTTAGGCATGTTAGCTCTAATTAAACTCTCTCTAGCAGCAGGGCTTAAGGGATATGTTGGCAAGCATACAAGATCTTCTTCTGCTACATCTATCTTCTTCATCATGGATTCTAATGTCTCAACATGAAATGGCTGAGCTCTATGGGAACCGGTAACAATTGCAACCTCTTTATCGCTAAGATTATATTTCTCTACCAATCCATGCCTAACTATAGGTATAGCTTGAATAGGCTTTGCCGATGATCTTAAAAAAACTATAACGTCTTCATCTCCAACCCTATATTCCACTTCTCCACTTTCAGAAAATCCACATATATGTCCACGATGCACACATTCAAGCACATCACCTCTATATTCTTCTACTAATATTTGCTCCATCTTATAGTCCTCCATTTATATAGAACGCATTTGTAAATCTACATTTTAATTTTTTTAATAGTCACCGTTTCAAGGCTTTTTAAGGAGTCAAAGTGCAAAAGATTTATTGCTCTTCTATAGTAAGTCACATTTATTTCTTAATAATCTTATAACATTTTCATCGGTATAATAGTTTTCATATTCTGACGATTCCTTATTTCCACCCATGGATACACTTTCATTTCTATATCGCATCATACTCTCTACTCTTTTCTTACCCGATAAATGTAACTCTTTAATACCTGAAATAGATAATATCTTATCAACATTTTCGGGATTTATTCCTCCACCAGGCATTATAATAATTTTCTCTTTTGCTTCTTTGACTAACTCCCCTAATAATCCTAGGCCCTCTACAGCAGACTTTTTCTGACCCGATGTTAAAATACGATCTACCTTTAAATCAATCAATGTATTAAGTGCCTTCAAAGGATCCCTTGCCATATCAAAGGCCCTGTGAAATGTAACACTTAACGGTCTTGCTATTTCTATGATTTCCTTCATTCTTTCAGTATCAACTTCTCCATCTGGAGTCAAAATGCCAACAACAATACCATTTATACCCATTTCTTTAGCAATTTCAGCATCTCTTTTCATAACCTCAAACGCAAGCTTAGTATAGCAAAAATCCCCTGGCCTAGGTCTGATAATAACATTTATATCTATGTCAGTATATCTGCGAGTTAGTTCAATACTGGCAGCGCTTGGAGTAATTCCACCGGCTCCTAGGTTATCACACAACTCTAATCTATTTGCTCCTCCATTTTGAGCGGCAATCGCTGATTGTATTGAATCTACACAAACCTCTACAACTATATCTTTTTTCAATATTTTCACCTTCTTTTTGCTTCTTTCTAAAAGTCATTCATTCTTTAATCCTCAAGAAACCTACATAATCTCGACTACCTCTCCGTTCCTACCACCATATTCATATATTGAATTTATTAGTTTTTGTGTGTTAAGACATTCTTTACCGCTTACTTCAACATCCTTGTTGTTCATTATAGCACTATAGATCGCATCTTTAAAGAAGCTAAATGCATAGGAGCTATTCTCCCACATCCAATTAAAACCGTCTTGATTTTCATAACCATTTCCCTCTCTTTGTCAGTTATAGGCTTTCATGTATTCAATTACTTATATAACCCTTTACAAAGTTTACTTCTTTCTTTAGATCTTCCATGAAGTCACCTTTAACCTCTCTTTCAATAGTTAAAAACCCCTTATACCCAATATCCTCTAAAGCCTTAAAGTAGTTATCAAAGTCTACCTTACCTGTTCCTATTGGCACTTCCTTAAAAAATTCACCTCTGGTAACTACCTTTGATATTTTGTCATGGGACATAGGCTCATAACCAAGGTATCCATATAAATCCTTAGGATCTATGGCCTTATACCTAATCCCGTCCTTAACATGGGTGTGAACAATATATTCTTTTAAAGTATATACACCCTTAACAGGGTCATCCCCCGTTACCATTACTATGTTTGCAGGATCAAAGTTCACTCCTACCCTTTTTCCATTTAATATGTCTAAAAACTCCTTTAATCTCTCACAGGGTTCTGGGCCCGTTTCAATGGCAAAGTAGGCCTCCATTTCCTTGGCAGCATCTCCAAGCTTTGTGCAAGCCTCGTACATATCATTGAAGATCTTACAGTTCTTATCATCAGGAACTATTCCAATATGAGTGGTCACTATATTTGTTTCCAAGTCCTTTGCCAGTTCGATTATCTTCTTAGACTCTTCTATCTTCCATAGGTTTTCCTTAGGGTCTTGAAAGCCATGTCCCCCCAAATCCCCGCACAGGGCTGAAACCTCCAACCCCTGTGACTTAATAAGATCTAAAAGCTCTTTTCTATCCCTTTTGCTCAGATTATCTGGTTTCATTTCTCCCGAAACTGCATATATTTGAATCCCTTCTACCCCAAGTTCCTTTGCCTTTAAAATTCCGTCTCTTATGGATAGTCCTAAATTATCAACTATTATTCCTACCTTATTTTGCACATCATGTCCCCCTTATTTCACATCTATTTCTTGTCCTTTATCGGCTGATTCATATATTGCTCTTAATATCTTCATGAGGATAACCCCATCGGAAACTGGACTAATATTTTCTCCTCTATTTAAGCAGCAGTCAACAAAACTGTCAATTTCATTTTTAAAACTCATTTCAAGGTTCATCGTCGGATTATCTATTATTGGAACAATGTCCACTAAACGATCGTATCTCTCCGTAACTATTTTACACTGGGGTTCTACCATTACTCCACCCTTTTCTCCAAATATCTCAATTCGAGTTCGATCCTTTTCAATATGTAATGAATAACTTGTATCTATATATAGTGAAGCACCATTTTCAAATCTTATAAGGGCATTTGCGATATCTTCTATATCATTTTTTTCGCTGCAATAGTCGGCAGCCTTATACGTGGCTCTATCCTTTAATTATATTCATTTCTTGCTATCCTTCTGAATTAGGTTGTAATTAAATATCTAGGTCCTTTATACTTTTTTTATTTCACCTCTTAAATTCCCTAGAATTTTATACTATTTAGAACCTGCATTTCCCTAACAAGCTTTTTCTCTATATTTATAAGAAATACTGGTTAATAGCTCATATTAATCTCGGCCCAATCCCCTTATCAGTTATCAAAGCTTAAGAACGTATTTAAAGTTAAAGTCCCTGGCCCAATAATATCTGCTTCGCTTTTTAATCCAGAGTATAGGATTGTAAATGTGTCTCTAAGATGCTCCCAAATAAGGGTTTTACATTTTGCTTCTATTAATTCTAATATCTTAGGATGATCTTCAACTAAGCTTCCACTTAAAACAACAGTATCGGGATTATACATACAAACTATATTATTAATAGTTATACACATGTAGGTTACTGCCCTATCTAAAATATTTATAGCCCAATGCTCCCCATTATTTGCTGACTCAAATATTTCTTTGATATTTGTAACTTTTTTAACCTTATTTGCTTCTTCTATGAGATTCCCTTCAACAATAAAGGTTTCAAGACATCCACGTCGTCCACAATTACATAGTATTCCATTAGGGTCTATTGTTATATGACCTATCTCACCAGCAATATTAGTTTCCCCTCTGAATATTTCTCCATCAATTATCAGAGCTGAACCAACACCTCCACTAAAATTAACCAAAGCAGTTTTACCAGAATTTTTTGCTACACCATACAAACTTTCCGCTAAGGCCTCGAGCTTCACATCGTTATCAACTACCGTGTTCATTTTTAATCGTTCTTCAATTACATCTGATACATGTACATTTTTCCACCCCAATGGTGCAGAAAAGATAACTATTCCTTTCTTAAAATCAATAATACCGGGCAAACTAACTCCTATACCAATAATTTTAGATTTATCTATATTTGAATCAGAGATCACTTTATTTATAAGCTCACATACTCTTTCTATTGTCTTTTCGGGAGATATATCCCTAGAGTCCAAGTCCATGCTAGCCCTATACAAAATTTCTCCGGCAAAGTTTACTATACCCACACAGATAAAGTGTTTGTTTATATACACACCGATTGTCATTACAGATTCCAAATCTATGTCTAGCAGAATGGCCTTCCTTCCTACACCACTTGAAAACGCTTCTGTCTCCCTTACCAGTCCTAGGTCAATTAAACTCCCAACTATTCTACTTACGGAGGTGGGGCTCATATCTGTGATTTTAACTATATCGGCTCTAGATATAGGCCTCTTGCTCTTAATAATGTCTAAAATCATTTTTAAGTTGTTTTGCTTTATGTATTCCTGGTCTCTCTTTATTATTGATTTCATTTGTCACTCTCCAAATCGATTATTTGTAACACCATGTTATTATTTATGTTATTTTTCAACTTTTTTCTCACTTTTTATACTTCATAACCACTCAAATGTGTATATTTATACTTAATTTCTCCATTAGTGGTATTAATTGATTTAATTTTATATCTTAATCTAATCAATGTCAATATATAGTTGTCGATATTTTCAAAAAATTTATCCAGAATGTTTTTAGGGGTTTTCTTTATGATACAAGGTTCGAAAAGGTGACCTTTATGGCCACCTTTTTTTCTAAGCTTCTATTCATTTTCATTATATAAATGACATGCAACATAGTGGTTTTCTCGGATCATCTTGTACTCTGGTACTACACTTTTACATATATCTCTAACCTTAGGGCATCTTAAGTGAAATGGACATCCCTTTGGAGGATTTATTGGGCTAGGTACATCGCCCTTCAAGATGATATGTTTTTTCTTATTAAGTGGATCTAAAGATGGTACCGATGATAGTAATGCCTCTGTGTAGGGATGCATAGGGCTCGTATATATTTCCTCGGTTTTTGCCCTTTCTACCAGCCTTCCAAGGTACATTACACCAACCTCATTACTAATATGTCTTACAACATTTAAGTCATGGGAAATAAAGATATATGTTAATTTCAAATCTTTTTGAAGCTCAACCATCAAATTAATTATTTGAGATTGAATAGAAACATCTAATGCCGATACCGGCTCATCGGCTACAACTAGCTTTGGGTTAGTAATTAATGCCCGTGCAATACTGATTCTTTGCCTTTGACCTCCACTAAATTGATGTGGATATCTTGTTTTGTATTTCTGAGCTAAACCTATCTTACTCAAAATGCTATCAACCTGTTTAGTAACTTCAATTCTAGTTAACTTCGTGTGTGTATGTAGGGGTTCGCCTATTAATTCCTCCACAGTCATTCTTGGATTTAGAGAGCTATAGGGATCTTGGAATATGTATTGCATATCCCTTCTTAAATTTCTCATCTCTTCTTTCTCTAGATCCAGAATATTAGTGTTATTGAATATGACTTCACCACTGGTAGGTTCATGTATACGTAAAATAGCTCTACCGGTGGTAGATTTTCCACAACCTGATTCACCAACTAAGGAAAATGTCTCCTGTTCCTTAATATCAAATGTTACAGACTCAACTGCATGAACGTGATTTACCACCTTATTAAAAACTCCGCCCTTAATAGGAAAGTATTTTTTTAGATTTTTAACACTTAATATCTTTTCGCCCATAGCTAACCCTCCTCATGCAGCCAGCATCTACATAAATGACCATTTTCATATTCCCGTAAAGGTGGCTTATTATCTTTACACTTGCTAACAGAGCTTTCACATCTATCAACAAATCTACAGCCCCTACCCATTTGGTCAATTGTTGGCACTGTTCCTGGAATGGTATATAGGCTTTGATTCTTATTCCCCAAGGTTTTTACCGACTTTATAAGACCCTTTGTATATGGATGCATAGGCTTATGAAATAAGGATACTACATCGGCAACCTCAACAATATGTCCACCATAAAATACCGCAACTCTATCGCAGGTTTCAGCTATTACACCTAAATCATGGGTTATCATAATAAGGGCCATACCATAATCATTCCGCAGTTCATTCATTAGGGATAATATTTGCGCTTGTATTGTTACATCTAGGGCAGTTGTTGGCTCATCGGCCACGAGGATTTTAGGGTTGTTTATCATCGCTATTCCTATCATAACTCTTTGAAGCATACCTCCAGACAATTGGTGTGGATATTCATCAATTATCGTTTCAGCTCTGGGGATACCTACTTTTTTTAATATCTCAATTGACAATCTCTTCATTTCAGTCTTATTTATATCCCTATGAATTTCAAGGGCTTCCATTAGCTGATCTCCTATTGTGAACAATGGATCTAGTGCCGTCATAGGCTCTTGAAAAATCATTGCAATATCCTTACCTCTGATCTTCTGAATCTCGGACTTGGACATCTTGAGTAAATCCTTATCTTCAAATGTTATACTTCCTTTATGGGTCTTAAGGTTAGGACTTGATATTAGACCCATTATTGAATAAGCTGTAAGACTCTTACCACAACCAGATTCACCGACGATTCCAAAGGCTTCACCCTTTTTTACATCAAAACTTATTTCTTCTGTAAGGTTATAATTGTCTTTTTTGGATTTTAGTTGGATACACAAATCTCTAACTTCTAATATAGTATCCATTATTCCTCCCCCTTTAGCTTACAATGGCTATTTATAGCCCAATAGACCCTTCCTCTATTTTCCTTGAGGAGTTTTTTAGCCTCATGATATTCCAATGATGTCTTAGCCATTACTAAGGCTTCCTTTACATTCCAGGAGGTCATTTCTAATAATTCTTCGGCATACTGTGGTGAAATATCACTTAACTCCATTAACATGTTTTTAGCTCTTTGCTTCAGCTTCTCGTTCTGTGGGCGGACATCTATCATATAGTTTTTAAAGGTCTTTCCTAGGTTTATCATAGATGCAGTTGTTAACATATTTAGTACCATCTTCTGGGCTGTTCCCGCCTTCATACGGGTAGACCCTGTTACTATTTCAGGACCTACAACAACCTCTATGGCCACATCAGCATATTTCGATATCTCGGCATCCTTATTACATGTAACAGAAATAGTTTTTGCACCTATTTCTTTAGCATACTTCAGCGCCCCAACTACATAGGGAGTTCTTCCGCTTGCGGCAATACCTACAAGAACATCTTTAGTGCTGAAATTAATACTTTTTAGATCCTTTACTCCTTCTTCAGGTATATCCTCTACACCCTCCATAGCATTTCTCAGGGCAGTATCTCCACCGGCTATCATTCCTACAACCAATTCCTTTGGGGTGTTGAAGGTTGGAGGACATTCCGAAGCATCTAATACACCTAGTCGTCCACTTGTCCCTGCTCCTAAATATACTAGCCTTCCACTCTTTTCGTCTATGGCGTCTACAATCATATCCACAGCCTGGGCTATATTTGGAAGCTGTTTTTCGACTGCATAGGCTATAGTTTTATCTTCATCGTTAATAATTGTAAGAATATCTATGGTATCCTTTGTATCGATATTTTTCGAGCTATCATTTGACTTCTCAGTAACCAATTTATTTAAATTAAAATTCATTTTATTCCTCCATCTGATCTGAATTACTCATAGAGATCTAAAACTCTGATTCGTTCCCTCAAACTTTCTATTAGTAACCCAAATCTAATTTTTTAATTTAGGATCCAAGATATCCCTTAAACTATCTCCAAGAATATTGAATGACAATATTGTTAAAATGATTGCAGCAGCAGGAAATATCGCTGTCCAAGGAGCTAATTCCATAAATTTTCTACTGGCATTAAGCATCGAACCCCAGGAAGGATTTGGAGGCTGCACTCCCAAACCTAAAAAGCTTAAAGAAGCCTCTACTAAAATAGCACTAGATAAAGATAGAGTTATTTGAACTATAAACGGTGCCATAGCGTTGGGCAGAATGTGCTTAAACATTATCCTAGTATCCTTTATTCCTATTGTATATGCGCTTGTTATAAATTCCTTAGATTTTGTTGATATTACCGCTGCCCTAAGTGTCCTTGTAAACACCGGTATCATGACTACACCAATAGCGATAACTGTATTTATAAGCTCTGTTCCAAGTACAGAAACAATGGCCAAGGATAAAAGTATTGATGGAAATGCAAAAAGAATATCCATTGTTCTCATAATAACATTATCAATCCATCCCTCGCAGTATCCAGCAATCAGCCCTAAAGTCCCACCGCATATCGATCCTATCCCTACAGCTAAAAGTCCTACAAATATAGATACTCTGGCGCCATAACAGATTCTACTAAATATATCTCTTCCGTACTCATCGGTTCCTAGTAGAAACTTCTTCGAGGGGCCTTCTAAAAGGCTGTCTTTAAACATCTCAACTGGATTATAGGGTGATACTACAGGTGCTAGCAATCCCACTATAATTACTAAGCATACTCCCAAAAAACCAATTCGTCCTATCTTATCCCGTAAAATTTCTTTTAATAATTCCTTCATCTATACCCAACCCCTTTACTTATATGAAATCCTTGGGTCTATATATGCATACAGCAGATCTACGATTAAGTTAATAGTTACAAAGATAGTCGCTATAAATAATATTGCACCCTGAACAACTGGATAGTCTCTTTGATTGATTCCTGTAAGTACCATCTGTCCTAGTCCTGGCAAAGAAAATATCTGTTCAGTTATTACAGTACCTCCAAGTAAGTATCCTATCTGCATTCCAGCAATCGTTATTATTGGAATCAGTGCATTCTTCAGTGCATGTTTAAATATTACCTTTCTCTCTTTAGCTCCCTTTGCTCTAATAGTTCTAATGAAGTCCTGACGCAATATCTCTAATATCGACGACCGCGTCATCCTCATAACAGCTCCTGACATTATTGCCCCTAACACCAAAGATGGAAATATCAGTGTCTTTAGATTCTGAACAGGGTCATCAAAAAATCTCACATACTTTAAAGGCGGATAATAGCTAAAGGCTAAGGATAAAAATAATAATAAGAGCGTAGCTAACGCAAAATTTGGGATCGATACCCACATTAGGGCTAAAACCCTCGCTAATCCATCTACCCATGTATTTCTTTTCATAGCAGCAAATATTCCTAGCGGGATAGCAATTATCCATGATATTATCGCTGCCATCATAGTTAACTGAAAGGTAAGCTTGAATCTAGTCAATATATCTGGTAAAATCGGCTTTCCAGTTCTTAGAGAAACGCCAAAATCTCCTTTTAATACACCTGACATCCAGTTCCAATATTGTTTGTACCAAGGTAGGTCCAGTCCAAATTGCTTTTGAAGCTGTAATGTCGCTTCCGGTGTAGCATCAAATCCTAAAAGGCTAGAAACTACATCCCCGGGAATTAAATGCATGATGAAGAAGATTGCTAAAGATATACCTATTAGAACTGGTATTAATAACAAAATTCTTCTTATAATATATGAACGCATAGAGCCACACATCCTTTTTATTAAATAAATGGGGGTGTCTCAGAGTGACGAATTTCTGCGTTATTTAAAATCCAGGCGCCTTGACACGTACATTAGTACTAACCAAACCACCTGAATTTCAAAACCTTGAACTTCATTCACTCTGAAACACCCCAGGGCTGAACTCATGAAATGATTTCATAAGACCGCCCCATTACTAGTATCTATTTAGACTCTAATATAACTGTATCTCTAAAATCCTCAGGATTGAATACCGTAGGATCAAAGTTTTCTACTTCTTTTCTAACAAAGTAATAGTTCATAGGTGAGTTGAAGAATAGATTTGGTGATAGCTCTATTAATCTCTCTTGAGCTTCTTTATATATCTTTACTCTTTCACCTTCGTCGATGGTAACTTTACCTTTATTAGTTAATTCATCATATTTCTCATCCTTAAATCCCCATACATTTGCAGAACCACTGCTATTAAAGAAAAATCCTAAAGCTCTATCCGGGTCAGAGCCCGCTCCATTTCTTCCTGCCATAACCTGATGATCACATTTCTTCCAAGCTGCTACATATTGTCCTATTTCTAATTGCTCTATTTCAGATTTAATTCCTATTTTTTCAAGCTGTTGTTGTAATATCTGTGCAGTACCAACTATATCAGCATACCCACCTAAGGCAGTTATTTTCATTTCAAATCCATCTGGATAGCCTGCGTCAGCCAATAGTTTCTTTGCCTTTTCAATATCCTGCTTATATAGTTCATTTTGCGATGGATCTACCGACCATTTACCTAGAGCCTTTGGTACAGGGCCTGTAACTACTGCATCGCCACTAAAGATAGTCTGAGCCATTTCATCTCTGTCTACAGCTAAGGACATAGCTCTTCTAACCTTAGGGTTATTAAAAGGCTCTATGTTTAGATTGAATCCTAAGAATGTATAGTTATTAGATTGGTATGACTTTATAGCTATATCTTCATTCTTCTTTAATAACGGTAATGTTTGAGATGATAACGTAGTAACATGTATCGCTCCCGTTCTAAGGGCCGCAACTCTTGATGATTCATCAACCATAACATTATATACAATAGAGTCAAGCTTAGGCTGTCCTTCTATAAAGTAGTCAGGGTTTTTCTTTAGGGTAATACTGTTATCAGGAACCCACTCTTCAAGCATAAATGGACCTGTTCCACATGCTACCTGCATTAAATCACCATTTTCCTCAACTACCTCCTTAGGTACTATCGCTGCATAGGAGCTAGACATATATGACATAAATGGCGCGTATGGTTCACTTAGTTTGAATTCTACCGTTGATTCATCAATCACATTAATCTCTTTAATCTTTTCAAAGTAAGACTTTGCTATTGATGCTGTATCAGGATTTAAAATCCTCTCAAAGGAGTATTTAACATCGTCTGCATTCATTTGTCTTCCATTATGGAATTTAACATTACTTCTTAACTTGAATATGTAAGTGGTATCGTCTGGAGTTTCCCAACTTTCAGCTAAGTTTGGAACATAATTCATATTCTTATCCGTTTTAACTAGACTATCATATATCTTCGTATATATTCTTACTGACGCGTGGGCTGGAACCTTATGAGGGTCTAAACCAGCAGGTTCCGAGTCCGAACCATATATTAGTGTTTGTTCCTTTGCTAGTGATGGTTCATTTGATTCCTTTACTTCACTACCTTGTTCACTTTGACTACTAGGTTCCTTTGACTCACTTGCTGGTTCATTCGTCGCTACGTCTTTTGAACCACATCCTGTAAATACTAATACTAGTGAAAGTAATATAGCCATTATCACACTATACTTTTTCATTTTTAACACTCCCCCTTTAAATTTTTCATCACTTTATTATGTATAGCCGATCTAAACTCGGCTATATTAACGGGCTTATCAACATGAAGCCTATTTGTTAAAAGGACTACATTAAAGCCTTCCTTAAGATTTAAATATATGGATGTCCCTGTAAACCCAGTGTGTCCAAGTCCATCAGGATAAAGCTCTGATATTTGCCATCCTAAACCTCTACCCTCACCATAATCAATAAATGATTGATTAATTATCTCTTCTCGGATTATTGGCTTTCCACCTAAGCTTCCTCTATTAAGATATAGGTTGCAAAGTATATTTAAATCGTTTAAGCTTGAAAATATTCCCGCGTGTCCCGCTACCCCTTTAAAATAGTAGTAACAATTGCCATCATTAACCTTGCCAACTATAGGTATATGCTCATCTCTAAAACCTTCAAAGCGTAGACCTCTATCAGCTACCATCTTAGTCTCTATTATATTCCCATATTCAGTTGCTGCTATTTTATCTCTGAGGGGCCTGAAGCCTGTATCCTTTAACCCTAAAGGATTAAAGACCAATTCCCTTAAAGCACTATCTAGACTTTTTCCATTTATTTTTTCAATTAGCTTTCCAAGTAGAATAAAGTTTATATCACTGTATTGTACAGCTTCATTTTTAAGAGGATTCTCACTAATTACATGCTCTAAAATTTCCTCAAAGCTTCTATCCTCCATAACATAGAAAGGGAACCAAGGTATTAGTCCAGAGCTATGGCTTAAAAGCTGCTGGATAGTAATATCTTTAATAGTATTATTCAAACCATCATTATCAAATTGAAGATATCGTGAAATCTTGTCTGATAGTTTCAGTTCTTTTTCAGACGCTAATCTCAATATAGCTGTTAAAGTAAATATTTTTGTCAGAGAGGCTATATCAAATATCGTATCTGTTTCCATCATTGTTTTATCAGGTGAATATTTTGCATATCCATATGATTTTTTTAAAATAGCCTTATTGCTTTGAGATATTAAAATATTGACTCCTTTAAAGAACTCTCTTTGTTCATATATTTTGACTATACTCTCTATATTATCTTTAATAACATATCCCCCCCTATAAACATGGTGGATATACGAGTTTACCCATTATAGCACTCTTTCTTGCACCGGTGGCCGACTTTAGGTTGTTTGACTTACCATTTAGGAATTCATTTCCTAATATTGCAAAGGCTATAGCTTCCTTGGCATCACTGGAAAAGCTAAGCTGCTCCATAGTGCATACATCTAAATTCAGACTATCACTAAGTCCCTTTAAGATGGCATTATTTTTTGCTCCGCCGCCACCAACATATATCTCATCTATTGTCATTCTTGGAGATACAAACTTTTTAATATTGTCTGCTACTGCTGTATAGGTGTATGCTGTTATAGTTGCAACGAAATCTTCAAAGCTGATTTCAAATTTTTCCTTTAAACTCAGAAGCTCTTTTACCATATCCTCATTGTATTGTTCTCTTCCCGTACTTTTTGGAGGAGACGCAAGAACAAAGTCATCTCTTTTTATTAATAAATCAAGTAACTTATGATTTACTTTTCCCTTCAATGCAATATTTCCATCCTGATCAAAGGTCTGTTTATTATCAGTCAATATACTGACAACCCTATCAATCAGCATGTTACCTGGGCCACAATCGAAAGCCAGTACATCATCCTCTGAGCTGTTTGCTCTCAAAGCTGTTAAATTACTGATTCCTCCAATATTTATTAGTACCCTACCCTTTTCAGAGCTAGTAAACAATATATAGTCTGTATAGGTTACAAGAGGCGCACCTTGACCGCCTACGGACATATCCGATGGTCTGTAATCTCCAATCGTTAAACATCCTGTAATCGATGAAATTTCAGCCAGTTCTCCTATTTGAAGTGTTGCTCCTGCCTCTGGCATATGGTATATGGTTTGTCCATGACTCGAGATGAAATCTACATCTGAGGCTTTGAGATTATTTTTCTCCATTAACCTTTTAGCAGTGTTTCCGAATTTCCTTCCTAACTCGATATTAATTCTGCAAATATCTTCTACATTAGATGTATCAGGACTACACAGCATGAGTATCCCTTTTTTTTCCTCGGGGCTGTACTCCTCTGAGATAAAGTCTATTAAGTTTACTATAGTTCCTGCTCCGCAGCCCTTAATTTCTACTAGACATGCATCTACACCATCTAGGGAGGTACCAGACATAAGACCGATAGCTAGTTTTCTTTCCTTTAGCATTAATTGACTTAAATTCAACTCCGTCACCTCTTTTCTTTATACATATTTACAAAATTCCTCGTTTCATCTATATATTCGATAGTTTCATCATAAAAAGTTGTAGCATAACACATAAATAATAAATCAATTACATGTAACTGAGCTATTCTCGATGCCGTTGCACTACTTCTTATTTTTGATTTTTCTACATTGGATACGAAGAGCTTTATATCCGATCTCTCAGCTAACATACTCTTTCCATATTTAGTGATACCTATTGTAGTGGCTCCTTTCATTTTAGCAAGCTCCATGATATTGATGACTTCATGGGTATCACCGCTATAGGATACCCCTATAAAAACGTCCTTTTCTTCAAGATTAGCAACGCATGCACTCATTTTATGAACGTCATTTGTAAAATATGCATTTTTATTTATTCTTGTAAATTTTTGCTCACCGTCGACACATACTAGACTCGAAGCTCCTATTCCAAACAACAAGATTCTTTTACTATCCTTTATGGCTCTCACAGCTTTATTCAACTCATCTATATCTATTATTTTGCTAGTTTCTTGTATTGCTTTTAAGCTGTTTACTGTAACCTTTGATATCATGGTCCTAGTATCTTCTCCGGCTTCTATGTCTCTATATGTTGTTTCTACTGAATTGTTCAAATCCCCTAAAATTCTCATCTTTAGATCCCCAAAACCCTTAAGTCCAAGAGATTTGGAGAGTCTCACTACCGCAGCACTACTGGCATCTGACCTTTTAGCTAATTCATGGGTAGTTATATCAATAATATTATGAGGATTGTTTAATATATATGTAGCAATTTTTTTCTCCGATGGAGGCAGTGTATCTAACATCTGTCTTATCATATTTAATCCGCCTGTTTTGTATATGCCAATCCCTCCCCTTGAAATAAAATTTCATATTTTGTATAAATTTACTGAAATATTATTTTATTAAATTATATCTTATTTGACAGAATATTTCAAACAATATTGGTAAATAATTATAAGTTTATGGTAATAAAAAAGAACAGGTTTTATCCTGTTCTTGACCTTCTATAAAATTATGTTTCCATATGATTTACCTTAACTCCATCTAGTCCACTTAGACTATCCATCATATTGGTTATACGGCTTTTTGGTCCTCTTAAATTCACTGTTATTAGGCCTGTATTTTCTTCCCTAGGATCATGCATTCCAAATCTACCTAGAATTAGGTCCCCATTTGTTGTTAGTATTTCCTGTACCTTTGGAGCAGAATTTGTTCTGTGATCTACACTAATGCTCATAACACTTAAATTATTCATATCTGACATATAAACACCTCCTCTTCTCTTCATCTTTCCCATTTGTATTTTAAGCTTTCTTTAAAAGATATATACATTTCATGCACAAAAAATTACTATTATTATATGTTATATTATGCATTTCCCTTTTATTATTTTTCATAACCTTAAAGCAAAATGTTATAATAATATATAGATATTCAAGCAAAACTATTAGTTTATACATATAACTAGTTGAGGTGATTAAATGCAGTTTGACAATATTTATAAAAAGTTTCAATCTAGAGTTCCTGTACCTGAAGGTCAGTATAACTCTTATGCCGTACTTATCCCTTTAATACACGTAGACAATGAAATACATCTTTTGTTTGAGGTTCGTTCAGAAAAATTAAATACTCAACCTGGAGAAATTTGCTTTCCAGGAGGAAAAATAGAAGAGAATGAAAGTCCTATGGAGTCTGCAATAAGAGAAACATGTGAAGAACTAAATATAGAGGATTCAAATATTCAAGTCTTGGGTCAGACGGACTATGTTATTACACCCTTTAATTTGATATTATATCCTTTTATTGGATTAATAAATAATGTACAGGTAGAAGATATTAAATATAATTCCGATGAAGTAGGTTCAATTTTTACAGTTCCTCTGAGTTTTTTCATGAATAATAATCCTGAAACCCATTATGTAAAAAACAAATTAGAAGTTTCAAGTAAGTTTCCGTTTCATAAAATACAGAATGGAAAGGTTTATAACTTTAGGACTGGTAAGTATCCTATATATTTTTATGAATATAAGAATTATGTGATTTGGGGAATGACTGCTAGAATTATTAATAACTTTATTGAAATATTAAAAATAGGCGATTAGCCGTTGTATAGTTTTCTATGCATTATAAAAATCGACCCGCCTCAAGGGCTAGGTCGATTTTTCAGGAGCTAGGGGATAAATTTTAAAGGGGGTGTTATCTTATAATTACCCTTATATTTATTATCTAAACATTTATTGAAAATTATTTTCAATTATTTTTTATACCATTTATTTTATTATTCTAAAACTCTTTTATCTATCTCAATTAACTCTATACCGCCTTCAACGGCTAGAATTTCAAGTTCTTCTATAACATATCCTTTAAAATACTTTAACTTTATTTTAGAATCATCTACTTTATACAATTCATATTTATCAACTAGCTTTGTGTTTAAGAACTCCTCATTGATTTTCTTCCTTAAATCATTCATTATAAATATGTCGAAGTTCTTTTTTCCGGAGAGTATGTTCAATATAGTGTTTCTCATTCTTATGTTAATAAAATCCACTCTTCTAAGATAGAAACTCAACTTAAAATTTTCAATCATAAAGCCTATAAAAACAGTTATTATAAATGCATAAATGATTGCTATTAACATACTCCTCACCCCTTACTAAATTTTGTTTAATTTTATGAATTTCGGGGATATATATTAATATATCTTTACTTATTTATATAATACCATTTTTTTCTAGCAATAAACATTTTATATTATCTTCTCTATAATATTTATATTATTCATCTTGTTAGCAAGATGATAGGCTGTTAAGAAGCTTGAAGTTCGAGGCGTGCTGAAACTATGAGACCGCAGCGTATAAAGACATACGTAAGGGTTCTTAGTTGAAGCAACAACGAAGAAATTCAGGTTTCTTAACAGCCTCTATAATATTTATATTATTTTGACTATAAAAATTTGTTACAATATATATAAACTCTAACTACTCAAGAGGTGATTACGTGAAAAAAAATATTGGTGCTTTTTTAGATATTGATGGTACATTGTACAGAAACTCTCTTATGATTGAACATTTTAAGAAACTATTAAAATATGAAGTCGTTGATCCTGCCCTATGGCATAGTCATGTTAAGCATACGTATTACGATTGGCAGAAACGACGTGGAAATTTTGATGATTACTTATTAGAGCTTGCACAAATCTATATTGATTCCTTAAAAGGTCTTAATAAAAATGATCTTGAATTCATAAGTAATCAGGTCATAGATCTAAAGGGTGATAAAGTATATAGATATACAAGATCAAGGATAGCTTGGCACAAAGCACAAAATCATAAGGTATTTTTTATATCAGGAAGTCCAGCTTACCTTGTAAAGAAAATGGCAGAAAAATATGAAGTCACAGATTTTATGGCTACAAAGTATAAAGTAGATGAACAAAATAATTTTACTGGTGAGATTGTTCAAATGTGGGATTCAGAAAGTAAGCACAAGGCAATCATGGAGTTTGTGGACACTTATGATCTTGATTTAGATAAAAGCTATTCCTACGGAGATACAAACGGTGATTTTTCTATGCTAAAAATGATAGGCCACCCTATAGCAATAAATCCAGCAAAGGAATTACTAAAAAACATAAAAGCCGACGATGAATTACTTAAAAAAATTACTATTATTGTAGAAAGAAAGGATGTTATATATAAATTAGATGGTGATGTTGAAATTTTATAGCGAGACTACAATGGGCTGTATCATAAAGGTTTATTATGAGTACAGCCCCGGGGTGTTTCAGAATGAGTGAAGTTAAACCAGGATTACCCATAGAAAATTTAAAACTCTGCTGCGCATTTTTGATTCTAAGGCCTCCATCAAGTTCTCGACGTACGGCATAGGTATGCCTTCGAACTTGA
Source organism: Wukongibacter baidiensis (assembly GCF_050888315.1). NCBI lineage: Bacteria > Bacillati > Bacillota > Clostridia > Peptostreptococcales > Caminicellaceae > Wukongibacter > Wukongibacter baidiensis. Next base: position 5,135,213 of record NZ_CP138202.1, on the reverse strand, counting down.
TGAAAGTCTTAGAATTCAAAACTACTTGCACCCTTTCAAATTTTCTATGAATAATCCTGGTTTTAGGTTTTGAAATTTCAACGGTTTGGCTAGTACTGATGTACGTGCCAAGTCGGTGAACATTTCAAATAACGCAGAAATTCGCCATTATGAGACATCCCTTTTTTTATTGCAATTCATACCCCAGAGAAAATCTAAAATAGAAATACTTGATATCTCCGAACAACTTCATTTTCCACTAAAAATATTATATTACTAAAATTTTTAAAAAAAAATTGAAAAATAAGAAGGAATTTGTAAATTTATGTAGAATATGTTTGAGGGCTTATTTATTTTGGGACTTTTTTCCTAATATTTTTACAGTTTTTTCAGGCCATTAGACCCGAAAATAGTTTTGCCTTTTTGATAAATAAATAATTAATTAATTTAAAATTTATATGACGATAATAGCAAACTTATCGAAAGATAAGGACGCAAAGACATGGATCTAAGGGATATAATTTCTATGATAGCCAGTCTACCGAAACATATATTTGCAAATACAAATTAGGTCTGCTAAATACTAGAATGTAGAGTATTTAGTTATTTAGTTCCTTATGACTATTTGTAATCTTGTTTAAGGTAAGGGTGTCTATGATCAATCTATAGGCATCTTTTTTTGTGTCTCATAGGGAATTATTATTCTATAATACTTAGTTATATTTCAAAAGAGTCGTCCTTTAAAATCTTGGTAAAAGACTTTTCTTTAAAGGCTATTCTAGATAAAGAAATCCGACCTATAGTAACGCAGCTGAATATGCCGAATTGTTATTCTCGATCTATAAAATAAATTTATATGGGAGGGGTTACATATTGAATATATCTCATGATAATATAAAGTGCTAAAATTACATTCTTATTATTTTATACATACCTTATCTACAATCATATATGGAATGAATTCCATTTCTAAAATCAAATTCAATTGATAAATTATGTAATAATTACATGTTTAATGTTTTGTGCATGTTTTATCCAGTAATCTTTATTTGGGAGGTTTATATGAAAATCAAAAAACGTTACGTCTTTGCTGTTATTATGATTTTATCTATATTAATATATAGTTTACATGCTTGTTACAATAAGAACTATGCTTTATATTCTACGGAATTGAAGAAAAATTTGAAATACACATCGTTATCTGCTGCGGAAAGCTACTCAAACTATTTTAATAGTTTAGAAAATAATTTTCTTCACTTATTGTCAAATCTAGAAAAATATAATGGCATCGACAATAATTTCGAAAAAAACATAGCTGAGTTCAAAAAAATAAATCCATCTATTTCTTATATCTCAGTGATAAACGAAGAGGGTTCTGTTCTATATGGAGATACACCAATACAATTTAGCGATAAAAATTTAAAGGATTTTTTAAGTCACGATTCATCGCAACAAATCGATTGTTCACATGAGTCAATTAGTTTGATTCATAATAAAATTAACATAATTAGAAAGTTAAATATTAGAAACAATAAGTTCCTAGCTATATCTGGAATAGCTTACGAAGAAGTCAACAACCTTTATGATAATGATTCTTTTAAGCTTTCTAACGGTTATATGTTTCTATTAAGTAAATGTGGAACTATACTTGTACATCCTAATAAGGACTTAATTGGCTTAAATTTTTTCGAAGATAAGGATGAGTTAATGGATAAACTCAAAATGACCGAAGACAATATTCATGAGTTTACTTCCTTTTTAGATAATAGCAATGGAAGATTTTCTCAAGGTGAGATACATTATAATGCTTTTAACACTAAGAAAATAGGATACTATACTGAACTCGAAGACTTTAAAGGTTATTCTATAAGTACTATAGATCTTGGAGAATGGAAAAAGAAAATTTTGTACATGACTATAATAAATATTTTGCCAATTATAGTAACATTCCTGATGGCTCTTTGTCTATTAATTCGATATATTTATGAAATAAAATATACTGATTATTTTACTGGGGTTTTGAATAGTTACGCTTTTAACTATTTTATTTTAAAGCATTTTAAAAGAAATGGACCTACTTTGAATATTCTATTATTAAAAATTGACAATATGATAGATTTACAGGACAATTCCTTAATATACAACGGTGAAGTCTTTGTAGATGTAAGTAACTATTTTAGATCTCTAAAGAGACTTTATAACATTATGTTCAGAGTCTCTAAGGAACATTATCTTTTTGTTGTTAAATCTGACACTTATAACCTGCATCATTTTAAAATCTTATACGACCTTATTCATGAGAATATCAATGGAAATCATTACAAAGAATTTAATATTAAATGTGAGGCTCTAGCCGTTAAAATAACCGATGGTGCATTTGATAAAAGTAATCTAATAGATAATTTAATAAAACATATGGAGAATAGAACAATCTTAAAACCTATTGAAGTAGTAGACGATTATAACTTTATAGTTTATAAAAAGAGAAAATGTAGTAAGTTCAAATCTGTTATTGAGCAAGCTATTGCAGAAAATAAAATCGTACCCTTTTACCAGCCCATATTCAATATAAAAGAAAACCGTATTGAAAAGTATGAGGTTTTAATGAGAATTAAACAAGATGATACATATCTTTCTCCAAAACCTTATACAGATATTGCTGAAAACAATGGTCTTATATCAAAAATTGATGAAATAGTAATTCAAAAAGCTTTTTTATACGCTTATAAAGTAAAGTATATTTTTAAGGAAGATATACATCTAACTCTCAATTTATCAGTTAAGGAAATTAATACAACTTTTATTAATAAAATATTAAATTATAAAGATAAATATAAAATTATACCTGAAAACATCACCTTTGAAATTACTGAGACTAGTTCATACAGTGATTTACATTTTTTCGTTAGACAGATAAGTAAATTAAAAAATGCAGGATTCAAGATTGCTATAGATGACTTTGGAACCGGTTACTCAAATATTAGTCAATTGGACTGTCTAAATGTGGACATACTTAAAATTGACGGAAGATATATAAGAAATTTACATACTAATGAAAAGGATAGAAAAATGTTAAAGGCATTTGTCGATATAGCCAATATTTATGATGCCAAAATAGTCGCAGAATTTGTAGAAAGTTTAGAAACCTATAATGTTCTAAAGGAATTTGGAGTAGATTATGCTCAAGGGTATTTTATAGGAAGGCCTGAAATAAGTATACCTGATTTTCATATAGAAACTGATACGTCCCATGATCCTCTATAGAAATTTTTTATTGTAGTTTGTTGGGTCAATATAGAATACAAATCTGCCTCCTAATCCATAATATTTATATGAAATAAATTTTTAAATACATAGATGTGAGCTTGAAAAGTCAACTGAGCAAATTGAATAATTACAATCCTCAAGAACTTACTAAATATACATTTTGATTTCTTGAATAGTCATCGCTTCAAGGCTTTTTAAGGAATCAAAATGAGAAAAATTTATTTCTAAATAAACTTACAGGAGGCTTCTATGACTAGAAAAAATAGAAAAGGTGTTGTTGGCAAAAAAAATCCAACTATGCATAATAGGGAGAATGTAGGAGTTGGTCTAAGCTTTACCGATGAACATGTAAGTTTTAGTGACGATATCGAAAGAAAAATTAAAGAAAAGAAGACAAAAAAATAGCACCTTTCGGTGCAATCCCTATAGTACTTTTAAGAAAGTTGGTAACGTTTTCTTAATAATATGTATATTCTACACAAAATAAAAATTTCCTTCTAAAAATTTTGAAAAATTCAAATTTTTGTTTATTTCATTAATTTCTATTTCATCCTTCTATTTCTAACATATTAATAGAATAATGTGAAAAACTAAATGTATAGAGTTCATATAGCAAAACTTAATATATATATATCCAAATACTTGGGATTCTGGGAGCTTTGAATATGTATAAGTCAATCTAAGTTGATAGTTTTTCTTGAACCTTTATATACAATATTCTATCGGAGATAACAAATCTAGAAACGGGGGGATTGAAATGAAAGCTATAAGATTATTATTACCACTAGTTATATCTATTTTAATAATCACACCAATTAATCCAGTCAAGTCATTTAACCATAAATCAGATAAGAATTTAGTGATTAACTATAAAACAAATAGTGATTTTTCTCATAAAATATCCTATTTTATATAAATAGGATATTTTATGAGAAAGAAATAAATTGTTAGCAAAATGAAAAAGTCCAAGTTTAAAATGCTCTGAAATTGGACTTTTTTTAGCAGTCTAAAAAGCTGATACTCTCCTTATTCTTCCAAATTTACTATTAATATCTTTCAACTGTAAAAATAGTTCCTTTAATATTGACATTCATTATCATCTTTAGTATGCTAAAGGTAAATATTACTTGAATTATTATTTTTTAGCAATATATTGAAAATGATTATTATTAGCTTAAATCACCAATAACAAGGAGGCTATAATCTTATGACATTAGATCTTGCGAATAAGGGACAAAAAATTGAGATTGTTAATATTCCAGATGCAAATATTAGAGTTCAGGCAATAAGACTAGGTATTTCCGAAGGTTCTAAGCTTTTATGTTCTCAAAAATTACCTGCGGGGCCTGTTATTTTACAAAATAGAATGCAAGAGATTGCTATCGGTAGAAATCTTGCAAAGCAAATTAGAATAAAATTGGTTTAAAGATAAAAGAATAATACCTAACTAACATTGATTATACATATTTCGAAGGAGGACTAATCATGAACTGCCATAATCCAGCCTCAGCAATAAATGCGCCAGAGAACGCAAAAAAAATTGTATTGGCAGGAAACCCAAATGTAGGTAAGTCTGTTTTCTTTAATTATTTGACAGGGCTATATGTAGATGTATCAAACTTTCCGGGAACTACTATTGATATTAGCTCAGGAAAACTAGATGGAGATGTTGTTATGGATACTCCAGGTGTGTATGGTGTATCCTCTTTTAATGACGAAGAAAGTGTTGCTAGGGACATAATACTTTATGCAGATATAATTCTAAATGTTGTAGATGCTGTTCATCTTGAAAGAGACTTATTTTTGACTCAACAAATCATAGATATGGGCAAGCCCGTTGTGGTTGCATTAAATATGATGGATGACGTAAGAAGAAACGGTCTTAAAATAGATATAGATCTATTATCGAAAGAGCTAGGCGTTGAAGTCATACCTACTACTGCAATTAAAGGTGAAAATTTAGACAAAGTAAAGGAAGCTATTTTTAGCGCTAAGCCTGGTAACAGAATTAAAGAAGTTAAAGAAATCATTGATACAGTTATAGGTATGGTTGATACTGAATCCGAGGCTCTCCTTTTAGCTGAGGAAGACGAGAATATAATTGAAAGACACCATATAAAAAATCACCAAGGTCAAAGAGAGCATATCTATAGACTTAGAAGAAGTAGAGTTGATGAAATAGTTGATAACATAGTTTCTGAAACCAGTGAGAATGCGTCATTTAAGACAAAGCTTGGAAGAATGATGCTTCAACCACTTACCGGTATCCCTATTTTACTTGCAGTACTATATGTTATGTATCAAGCTATCGGTGTATTTGTAGCTCAAACCGTAGTAGGTATAACCGAAGAAGTAATAATGGGAGAATACTATTATAACTTTGTGATGAGTACCCTTGGTAATGTATTGAATGATTCTAATTTAATAGGTCAATTACTAATTGGTGAATTTGGACTTATAACTATGGTTCCGGTATACATTCTTGGTCTTTTACTTCCACTAGTTGTTGGTTTTTACTTCTTCCTTTCCTTAATGGAAGATTCAGGATATTTGCCAAGAATTGCTGCATTGGTTGATAGAGCATTAACTTCACTAGGACTAAACGGTAGAGCTATTATCCCTATGATATTAGGATTTGGTTGTGTTACAATGGCCACAATCACTACTAGATTGTTAGGCTCTAAAAGGGAAAAGTTTATTGCCACAATGCTTCTAGGGTTAGCAATTCCTTGTTCGGCTCAGTTAGGTGTAATCATGGGATTAATTGCTCCCTTAGGATTAAAAGCTTTAATTATTTATTGTGCAACAATATTTATAGTATTCGTAATCACTGGAACATTGCTAAACAAATTAATGCCTGGCGAGTCTACTGATTTATTGATTGATTTGCCTCCACTTAGACTTCCTAGGTTAAGCAACGTGCTAAAGAAGACCTATATAAAATCTATTATGTTTCTGAAGGAAGCCGTTCCTTTATTCATTTTAGGTGGCGTAATAATTACCGTCTTACAATATACTGGCTTATTGGATGGCATAGCTGATTCACTTGCACCATTTACAGAAGGATTCTTAAAGCTACATCCTAAAGTAGCTCAAGCATTTATCATGGGTATAGTTAGAAGAGACTTTGGGGCTGCTGGTCTTAATGACCTTGCTACACAAGGATTACTTAATGGCCCACAGGTTATTGTGTCATTAGTAGCTATTACTCTATTTGTACCATGTATTGCGGCTATAATGGTTATTTTTAAGGAAAGAAGTTGGAAAGAATCAGCATTAATATATATCGGAAGCTTTATAATATCATTTTTGACAGCAGGGATATTAGCACAAATTATTTTATAAAATGAGCGTTTCAGAATGCCGAATTTCTGCGTTATTTGAAATTTCACCGACTTGGCACGTACGTCAGTACTAGCCAAACCGCCTGAATTTCAAAACCTTGAACTTCACTCATTCTGAAACGCCCAGGGGCTGTACTCATAGAAAAAATTTTATGAGTACAGCCCCTATCTTTTTTTGCGTCTGTTACGTTTATCTCTCTTGTCCGTGTATTTCTATATCAGTTTTCTCCACTATCCTATTGGCTTCATCAACAAATACTATATTAGGCTTTGCTGTTTTTGCTTCTTCCTGGGATAACCAACAGTATGCAATAATAATTACATTGTCACCTGGCTGCACCAATCTTGCAGCTGCGCCGTTTAAACATATAACTCCACTATCGGCAGCACCTTCAATAACATAGGTTTCAAGTCTAGCACCATTATTATTATTTACTATTTGAACCTTTTCTCCTGGAAGAATCCCAGCTGCATCTATTAGGCTCTTATCTATGGTTATACTACCTACATAATTTAAATTTGCTTGTGTAACCGTTGCTCTATGAATTTTACTTTTAAACATATTGACTAGCATTTTATACCTCCAACCTTACATTGTCTATTAGTCTTGTTCTTCCTATTTTCACTGCTAAAGCTATTAGAATACCGCCTTTTATTTCTTCAATTGCTTCTAAAGTCTTGTCGCAAACTATTTCTACATAATCAATATTAGATAATGGCTGACTGCTAATCTTATCAACAATAAGCTTACTCACCTTTGATGCATCTCTTTCTCCTTCTTTTATAACCTCCTGGGCACTAGATAATGCCTTAGAAAGTACAAGAGCTGCTTTTCTCTCATCATCACCCAAATAGGTATTTCTTGAGCTCATTGCAAGACCATCTTTTTCTCTTACAATGGGACATGGTACTATTTCAACATTCATGCACAGATCCCTAACCATTTGCTCAATTACAGCTACTTGCTGAGCATCTTTTTGTCCAAAGTATGCCCTATCTGGTGTTACTATATTAAGCAGCTTTGTTACAACTGTTGTGACTCCCCTAAAATGACCAGGTCTTGACGCACCACAGAGTTTTTTAGTGATATCTCCATCTGTATCAACATAGGTACTACATCCAGATGGATACATTTCTTCAACCGATGGCGAAAACACTATATCTGTTCCTGCATCTTCTACTAATTTACTATCTCTTTCTAAATCCCTAGGATATGATTCAAAATCTTCTCCTGGTCCAAATTGAGTTGGGTTCACAAAAATACTGACCACTACTAAATCATTCTCTGCCTTTGCTTTTTTCACAAGTGAAAGATGCCCTTCATGTAAATATCCCATAGTAGGAACAAAACCTATTGATTTTCCATTTCTTCGAGCTTCTTTAGTTATCAATCTAATGTCTTTTATTGTATTTAGTATTTTCATTGTTTTCCTCCTATCCAGCTATTTGTTAACGGCTAACTCTTTACTAATAAAGCTTTTCTAACACTTCTTCATCTATACTAAAGGTATGCTCCTTAGCAGGAAACACTCCACTGCGCATTTCTTTGATATATGACCTTGTAGATTCCTTAATAGCGTCACAAAGGTTTGAATACTGTTTTACAAACTTAGGTACGAAGTCTGTATACATACCTAGCATATCCTGAGTCACTAGAACCTGCCCATCACAGTATTTCCCTGCACCGATTCCTATAGTTGGTATTTCAAGCTTTTCACTAATTATCTTAGCTAAGCCTTCTGGAACACACTCCAAAACGATTGCAAAAACTCCCGCCTCTTGAAGCAATAATGCATCTTCGATTATTTTTCTAGCCTGTTCTTCGCTTTTCCCTTGAACCTTAAAGCCACCAAACATATTTATCGATTGAGGAGTAAGGCCAAGATGCCCTATAACAGGTATTTGAGCTTTCACAATCGCCCTGATCTTATCAATAACCTCTCTTCCACCCTCTAGCTTAACAGCATGAGCTCCACCTTCTTGAATAATTCTACCAGCGTTTCTAATGCTGTCCTCTATACTTATATGATATGATAGAAAAGGCATGTCTCCAACGACCATGGCTCTTTTAGCCCCTCTAGCAACAGCCTTACAATGATGTATCATATCGTCCACAGTTACCTTAAGTGTGTTCTCATATCCAAGCATAACCATTCCAAGGGAATCGCCTACAAGTAAGCTATCTACCTCTGCTTCATCTAGGAGCTTCGCCGTCGAATAATCATATGCCGTAAGCATAGATATTTTTTCACCCTTCTCCTTAGCCTTTAAAAATGAGCTAACAGTAAACTTTTTGTTTGCCATTCTATTCACCCCTTAAAATATTTTGTAGTTCTTTTATCTTTTCATAACTGTCTAATTTATCCTTCTTTGCTAAGCTTAAGGTCATATCACCCATTAGTTTGTAAAAATCTAATTTATCCTGGGTCATATTCCCAATAGACTCTACATGTTTTTCAATTGTATTTACATCGCCCCTTGCTATAGGGCCCGTCAAAGCTTTCTCTGTACCTAGTTCATGTATATTTTTCATAGTACCTTCAATAAGTGGATACATGGCCTTATATCCTTCTTTCCCGTCAATACCAATAGCCTCAAATAACGATAAGCCATAGTCCATAAGAGTTACAAAATAGTTTGATAAAACACAGGCTGTAGCATGATAAATGGTCTTCTGCTCTGAGCTTATGTTAAAAAATCCGTTTCCTGTAGTCTTCAAAATTTTCTCAACTACATCTATTTTCTCTTCATCTCCCTCTATACTAAAGACTGTATTAGGCAAATCCTGCACAGCCTTTTCTATATCTGCAAAAGCCTGCAATGGATGCACTGAATATGTAAAACATCCCGTTCTCTTTGCACTATCTAAAATCTTAGATGAAGCTGCGCCACTCATATGAATTACTACTTGTCCCCTCTTCAATAAATCATCTTGTACTAAATTGTCGCAAACTCTTTCAATTTCATCATCATTAGTCGTTATAAAGATAATATCTAATTTTCGAGTTAATTCTGAGGCTTCGTAATAGGCCCTACTATTTGTAAATGCCGCTGCCTTTTCAGAAGATTTTTGACTTCTACTATAATACCCCTCTACCTCAAAACCCTTATCGACCAGATACTTCCCAAATGCAGTTCCTACCTTTCCAGCACCAATAAATCCAATATTCATGCTTATCACATCCTTTAGGTTTAACCCGAGTTATTCATGAATAATTCGGGTTTAATTCTCACCTTAATAAGGATTTGGTTTTAACTTTCACTCTCAGCCTTCAACCTCTTCTCAATAAAAAAACTCTTTCTAAGTCTTATGTATAAATAGACATAGAAAGAGTGTATAGTCATAGTTAAACTAAGTAGATAGAACTCTTCTTAGTTTTTGGGGCTATCTCATAAAAATATCTCTTGAGTTGACCCCACAGGGTGTTTCAGAATGAATGAAGTTCAAATAACGCAGAAATTCATCATTCTGAGACACCCTATAAATAAGAAACCCTTCAGAGCATAAGCAAAGAAGGGTAGTTTTTCACTATCAATACCTTCTGTCTCGGTCCATCCCATAGGCTCAGAGCAGATAAATAACCTTATTAAGTTTTCACTTAAGAAAAATTATGGTATAGCTCGTAGCTACGATACTATCCAATTTCATTTTATCATAATGTATTGATTTGTACAAATTATTTCAAAATCATAACCTCTCCTAAAGGTTTATATAACTTAACATTCCTTCAATAAATTTCTTAACATTAATCTTTCCCTTATATTGAGATTTTTTCCTTATATAATCCATTTGCCTTCTTACCTCGGTAAAATCAAAAAGAGAAGTAGAATATTTTTCAAACTTAACATTTCCATAGTCCTCTATACCGATGCTAGCTATATTTTCCAGAGAAGATTGTATTACCCTTCTAACCCTTTGCTCTATAGCCTTAACCGATACGGCAGATTTCTTTTCATCCTTGTACCTCTTGTTTAGACTTTTATACAAATCACTTATCCTATAACTGTGAAACTTGCCTCCTGATTCCTTTCTCTGGTTAGCAAGCATCTCTATTATGTTCATCAAGTCGCTGCTACCCGATTCCCCCAAAATCCCAATATCAGAAAAGACCTTGGTTATTTCTTCCTTAACACTATCTTTCTCAATATTATTACTCTTATCACTAAATATCCTATAATTATTTTTTTCTAATGTTTTACCAATTAAAGATAGTGCCCTTTTATAATTTAAAGTTTCAATTGCCTTTTCAATTATAGATACTACCTCAATAACATTAATTGGTTTATTAATAAAGTACTCTATTCCGCTTTTATAGGCCTCTCCGATCATTTCCTTGGATGTTACCTCTGATATCATAATAAACTGGGTGTTTAAGTCTCTCTTTTTCATCTCGGTTACAATTTCTATTCCATCCACTAAAGGTAGTAAAAGATCTACTAAAGCTATGTCAGGTTGAAATTCTTCAATCTCTTCAATTGCTTTATTTCCCTCATCTGCTTCACCTACAACATATCCCAGGCGATAATTATCAATAATATTTGAAAGTATTCTTCTTATTCCTGGGTCATCATCTATTATATAAAAAGATGGCTTCATTTATCTTTCCTCCTTCGGAATAATGCTTCTAATAGGAATATATACACTAAAAGTACAACCTTGCATAACCTTCGAAGTGACTTCAATCTTTCCCCCAAAATAGTTATATACAATATGCTTTACATGGGTCAATCCTAAACCTGTAGACATCTTTCCAGTCTTTCTATCAAACTTCGTAGAAAATCCCGGTTCAAAAATAACGCCTATGTCTTCATCCTTTATACCCATGCCACTGTCAACAATCTTAAATACAATATATTCATCTTCTTTATACTGAGAGATCTTTATATTACCTTTATTTTCTATTGCATCTATACTATTGATTATAATATTATTTATCACCGATATAAGTTGATAATAGTCCTTTACCTGATAATTGCTTGTATAGTGAGTAAAAATGTTAATGTCTTTACCAATATCCTCAATATACCTTGTAGTATTGTCCCTAAGCATCTTAAAGATTGTAGATAATTTCATTGTATTTTCCCTTTTTTCCTGTGGGAGTAATCTTTCTATCCCAGATACAACCCTTTGATTGTCCTTTTTGATTTCATGTATATCTTTAGCAAGATTTAGTACTCTTCTTCTCAATTTGTTAGTGTAGTTTATGTCAATAACTTCCTTTATATCCTTTAACTCAGTATAGATAGAGTAGGATCTCTCCATAGCTTGCTCTATATCTTGCATATTTTTCTTTAGAAAGAATACTTCTGCCTTCATGTTTGCAGTAAAAAGGAGGAGATTTATATACCTTTTCTGATGCTCTTCCTTTAAAATAAACATGTTATAGGCTTTAATACTGGAATATAGTACAAAGGCAATCGTAGCCCTTAAAAAGCCTGCTGTAAAAATACTAGTTAAAATAATCTCTATTGAAGGTTTTGTAAACTCATGTCTTACAACTGCTTCGGCTACATTTGAAACTATGTCTGAAATACCTACTAAGAATATGAAGAAAATTGGTAGGTCTTTGTATTTTCTTATATTAAGCTGGTATAATGCAACACCAAAAATTAAATAAAATACTGCCGATGGAAGATGCTTTACGGCTATGTCCGATACATACAAAGTTTTACTCATACCAATAGCGTCAATTGTAAATCTAAAAATAAAAACTAGTACCGCAGTACAGCTTGTTGTCAGCAGAATTGGTATATCCTGAAACTTCAATAAGAGAAATGTTAAAATAGCTATTCCTATAGATAATCTAAAGTCTGAGTTAAATGGATTTATATAGACTTGTCCCATTAATGTAGTAATAATTGATACTAAAATAATTCGTTTAAAAGTATCCTTGCTCATATATATAACACTTCCCAATTTAGAAATAAAAAAAGTCTTCGATAAAATCTGATAATCTTCTACAAGATTAAATTCGACATGTTTTCATTTTTCCCTTTTCCTTCCTATAACTTTAATCTGAATATTTTATAAATAATCTATACATAATCCGGAATAATTTATAATTTCCTATGTACTATAAAAAAATCCTATTTATTCATAATATATAAATAAATAGGACTGCCTACAATCAATATCTCTAATGTCATTTTCTTTTACAGCTTTCCCTTATAATTAGCTCTGATGGAATAATAACTTTCTTTGGGATTGCTCTACCTTCATTAATTCTTTCCCTTATCAAGCCAACTGCAGTAACTCCCATAAACTCAGTATAAATTTTGACAGTACTTAAAGGTGGAACTAAATATTTTGATGTCGGTATATCATCAAAACCAATAATGCTTACATCATTTGGTAAGTTAATATTTGCTTCATGTAATGCTTTAATCGCACCGATCGCCATAGAATCACTAGCTATGAAAAATGCTGTAGGCAATCCACCTTTTTCAATTGCTTTTTTCATTAGACTATAGCCATCTTCCGATGTAAATCTACCAACATGCACATTATCAGGATTATATATGTTATTTTTTTTCATAAGTTCATAGTATGTTGTCTCTCTCTCATCTTCTATGGCTTTATTCTCCTTACCAATATACTCTCTGCCTCCAATGTACCCAATTTCTTGATGTCCAAGACTCATTAAATATTCTAGTACTTCTAAGACAGCTTTTCTAAAATCTATTACGATTGAGTCATATATCTTTTCATTTGGAGAAAAATCAACAAAAACGATATTTTTGGAATACTCTTTAAATACATCTACTTCCGCCTTAGAAAATTTGCCAATAGCTATGACTCCATCTAAGTCATTAAGCTCATTTGCAGCAAGATCATTATCGTTTTTAAAAATCGTTATTATCTCAATTTTTTTATTAAAGCACTCTTTCTCAATTCCCATTCTAATTGATAAATAATACGGGTCTTCTAGTTCTTGGATTTGAGAATACCAATGTATAAGTCCGATTTTCACTCTCTTTTCTGCTTCTTTAATTTTATTTCTTTGTTTACGAGTTTTATAGTTCAATTCTTCAGCTATCTCAAAAATTCTCTTCCTAGTACTCTCAGCTACAGAAAGACTGGCATCATAATTCAGCACACGTGATACAGTAGCAGGTGAAACCTTAGCTATATTCGCAATTTCTTTAATAGTTGCCATAGAATTCTTCCTTCCAAAATCAATTTTTACATTTTATTTAACCCGGATTATTATGGTCTATAATTCTGCCCCTAAAAAAATCCTTTGCTCTATTTATTATCATATCAAAAAAACTCGATTTTACAACTTTTTCGTCATTTAAACCCAGATTATTCGTGGAAAATTAGAAAGTACGCAACATAATTTTGATTCTCTATGATTAATATGAGTTAGATTATAGCAAAAGGTAGTCTTTTCTATATGTATGGAAAAATAACTACCTTTCGTTATTATAATGCTTGATTTATCTATTTTCTCTTAACATACTTACGGGAGTCTATAGCTACAGCAGTTATAATAATTAATCCCTTTATAATATATTGTAAGTAAGGGTTCACACCAATAAAGTTTAAGCCATATGCAATTACTTGGAATATTAGAACACCCGTCACTATCCCTGCTACAGTCCCAATTCCACCTGAGAAGGATAGCCCACCAACGATACAGGCTGAAATTGCATCGAGTTCATACATATTTCCTGTGTTATTTGTCGCAGTACCGATACGAGCAGCTTCCAATGCCCCACCTAAACCGTATAATAAACCTGCAAGTGTATAAACCATCAATATATACTTTACAACGTTTACACCAGAAACAATTGCTGCCTCTTCATTACCACCAATTGCAAAAATGTTTTTGCCAAAGGTAGTTTTATTCCACAGCACCCATATAATAATAGTTACAGCTATGGCATAGAGTACAATGAAGGGTATTGTAATACTTCCAAGCTCAAATGATCCTTGTGCAAAATCCATAAACTTTGGATCTAGCCCACCTATAGGTTGAGCTCCATAGGGTGGTCGGTCAAAATAAATTGAGGTAACACCATATACAATAATCATCATCCCTAATGTGGCAATAAAAGGATCAACCTTTAATTTCGACACAACAAACCCGTTTATTAGTCCAAAGAAGCCCGTTACAATCATAACCAGTAGTATTGGTAAAATAACAGGTAAATGAGGCAAATTAGGATACATCTTGTAGGCATAATCAGGGTGTTGTAAAAGTGATGCTGATATAACCGCCGCAAGACCTACTTGTCGACCCAAGGATAGGTCGGTTCCCTTTGCAACTATTATACCTCCAACGCCTAGAGCCATAATAACACGGGTTGATGCCTGGGATAATATATTTCTAAAATTCCTAATTGATACAAATTCAGGCGATACAGATATAATAATCACAAGTAGTCCAATAAGTACTAAAAAAATCGCATTATTCATCATCCATGTGAGAATATCTTTTCTACTTAAGTTTTTAGATCTTTTTGCTTTTCCATTGATATTTTCTTCGAACCTCGACATATCTACTCCTCCTAATCTATAGATATTTAGCCGACAATTTCAAGATCTCCTCTTGAGTTGCGTCCTTTGTATTCACTATACCTGCCAGCCTCCCATTACTCATAACTAAGATTCTATCGGTAATACCTAGTAATTCTGACATTTCGGAAGATACCATAATAACTCCCTTGTCCTTACTAGCTAAATCAATCATCAGCTGATATATTTCGAATTTTGCTCCTACATCAATACCACGTGTTGGCTCGTCAAGTAACAATATTTCTGGCTCAGTTAATAACCAACGTCCTATAATGACTTTTTGCTGATTTCCACCAGATAGTGAATTGATCATAGTTTTATGGGATGGGGTCTTCACACTCATACTGTTAATAACCCAATCGGTATCTTCTTTCATCAGTTTTTCATCTAGTAGTTTATTTCTTTTAACGTATTTATCTAAATTTGCAATAATAGAATTAAATCTAATATCTAAAATTGAAAATATACCAGTTGCACGTCTTTCCTCTGTCACGAGTGCGAATCCATTTTTGATCGCAATATTTGGATTTCTATTTTCAATCTCCTTATTATGCAAAAATATACTTCCCGATTCTACATGTCTAGCTCCAAAAATCGACTCAACCAACTCAGTTCTCTTCGCTCCAACTAACCCGGCGATACCTAATATCTCACCTTTTCGTAGCTTGAAGGATATATCTTTAATCGAAGGCTGATATGTTGCAGTTAAGTTTTTTACTTCTAAAATAACCTCTCCCGGTGTATTTGTCTTTGGTGGAAAACGATGGCTCAAGTCACGTCCAACCATTAAGTTTATAATTTCCTCCGTTGTTACATTATTGGCATTTCTAGTGGCTATCCATTGTCCATCACGTAATATGGTTACTTCGTCGGCAATTTTCTTGATTTCCTCCATTTTATGGGATATATATATGATTCCTACACCCCTATCCTTTAGCGCTTGTATTATTCTGAATAGATGACTAACTTCTTTTTCCGTTAATGAAGATGTAGGTTCGTCCATTACAATTATTTTTGAATCATATGAAACAGCCTTTGCGATCTCTACCATCTGACTTTCCGATACAGGTAAATCTGCAACCTTGCTTCGAGGGTCCAAGGAAATATCCAGTTCTTTAAAAATCTTTAAAGTATCATTAAACATTTTCTCTTCATCAATAAATAGGCCCTTTTTAGGAAAACGGCCCAACCAAATATTGTCCATTATTCTTGTTGTTTGAACTTGATTTAACTCTTGATGTACCATTGAAACACCGCAATCTAATGCTTGCCTGGATGAACTAAATTCTACTTCTTTTCCTTCAAGTAAAACCTTTCCTTCATCCTTTGCATAAATGCCAAATAGGCACTTCATCAATGTTGATTTCCCAGCACCATTTTCTCCCATTAGAGCATGGACGCTTCCCCTTCTTACCTTTAACTTTACTTTATCTAGTGCCTTGACACCTGGGAACTCTTTAGATATATCAATCATTTCAAGTAAAGTATTATCTACATTCATACTCATCATAAACAAGCCCCCTTTCTTTTTTAATAACTATCCTACTTGCTAATTTAGGTCTACTTTTATTCTAAATATAAAGATGCATGATGCATTTCTAATGCACCATGCATCTTTTAATATCGGTCTATCTGTTATTTATAGCTATCCTTAGCAATCTGAATATTTTCCTTTGTAATCGCTAGGTATGGTACACGAACAGCTTTTTTATCATCAAGCTTCCACTCAGTTCCTTCTAAAACATCCTTACCCTTTGCAACATTCAGTGCTAAGTCTAGTGAAGCTTTCCCTTGGTTAGCAGCGTCATTAAGTACACTACCTACTAAGGTTCCTTCTTCAATTTGAGTAAGTGCATCTGGTATTGCGTCTACACCAACAACAGGCATAAATTTATCTCCATTGAAATAACCTTCAGCCTTCAATGAGTTGATAGCTCCTAATGCCATTGCATCATTGTTTGCAATGACATACTCAATAGCATCTCCATGCTTTGCAAGCCATGCGTCCATTAACTCTTTACCTTTAACGGAATCCCACATTCCTGTTTGAAGTTCTAATTCTTCAACATCAATTCCAGCTTTCTTAATTTCTTCTACGGCAAATTTAGTACGTGCTTCTGCATCAGGATGGCCTGGTTCACCTTTTAACAAAACGTATTGTATCTTTCCATCACCGTTTTTGTCCCAAGCACCATTCGCCTTCCAAGTATCTACGATTATTTTACCTTGAAGAATCCCAGATTCTTCAGAAGCAGTTCCTACATACCAAGCCTTATCATAAGAAGCTAAAGCATCTGCACTTGGTTCTTTGTTGAAAAATACTATTGGCATATCCGCTTCCTTTGCTTTAGAAATAATAGTAGGTGCAGCTTGTGGATCAACTAAGTTGATAGCCAAAGCCTTAACTCCCTTTGAAATCATCATATCAACTTGCTCATTCTGAGTAGCCTGATTGTTTTGTGAATCATTTAATATTAGTTCTGCTTTTCCATCAGCATTTTTTTCAATGGAACGACGTACAAATGACATGAAGTTGTCATCAAACTTGTAGATTGTTACACCAATTTTAGGTGTTTCTGATCCATCTCCTCCACCAGTGCTTTTAGTTGAGCTACATGCTGCTAAAGAAACTACTAACAAGAGTGCAAGAAGTAAAGCTGACAATCTTTTCATTTACAAGTCCCCCTCAATTTAGTTTTCTAATAGATTTGTGAAAACGTTTTGTACCTTTAATTCATTCTAGTAAATTTTTAGTAAATTGTCAATGACTTTCCATGAATAATATAAATCTAAATAGGATGAACTTGATTAATACTCTTTATTTCACAACAATCAAACTCTCGAGCATTTCCTTGATTTTTAGATGTATTAAGACAACATTCGGCAAATCATTTAACTTTAGTAAACTTTTAGTAATTTTTTTACGATTTATTTTGAAATAACTCATCTATTTGGAAAATTCCTCTCAATTTTTCAAAAAAGAAAAAACCAGACAATGATTATCTCTTTGATATCAATTGTCTGGTTTCTATTTCTTATTTTAAATTGTAAGTTTTAATTAAATTTAAATCTGGTTTCCTGCTCTAAATAAAGTTCTAATAGCAATCTTTCTTAGAATAATCCTATTATCTCTCCGTTAGATAATATATCCATTTTATTTGCTGCAGGAACCTTAGGAAGTCCTGGCATAGTCATAATATCTCCAGTAAGAACTACAAGGAATCCTGCTCCAGCAGAAGCTCTAATAGACTTAACTGTAATTTTGAATCCTTCTGGTCTCGCTAAAAGCTTCGGATTATCTGATAATGAGTATTGTGTTTTAGCCATACAAACTGGAAGATTTCCAAGTCCAATTCTCTCATATTTTTCTATTTCCTTCAAGGCCTTAGAAGTAAAGTCTACTCCATCTGCACCATAAATTTCTTTAGCTATAGTTTCAATCTTTTCTTTTATAGGCATTTCTAAGTTGTATAGCGGATTGAAGTCTGCACTACCACCTTCAACTAATTCAACAACCTTCTCAGCAAGTGCTACTCCACCTTCACCGCCTTTAGCCCATACCTGTGATAATACAACATTTACTCCTTGCTCATTACATTTATCTTCTAAGAACTTAAGTTCATTTTCAGTGTCAGTAGGGAATTCATTTAATGCAACAACAACTGGAACACCAAATTTCTTAACATTCTCAATATGCTTCTCTAAGTTTCCAAACCCTTTAGCTAATGCTTCAAGATTTTCTTCTCCTAGCTCAGCCTTAGGAACTCCACCATGATTCTTAAGAGCTCTAACTGTAGCTACTACAACAACTGCATCTGGCTTTAATCCAGCATATCTACATTTTATATTAAAGAACTTTTCTGCTCCAAGATCTGCTCCAAATCCTGCTTCAGTCACTACATAATCAGCTAATTTTAAACCAAGCTTAGTAGCTACTGCTGAGTTACAACCATGTGCTATGTTAGCAAAAGGTCCTCCATGGATAATAGCAGGTGTATTTTCTAAAGTTTGTACTAGGTTTGGTTTAATCGCATCCTTAAGAAGTAATGCTAATGCTCCCGTTGCATCAAGTTCACCTGCTGTAATAGGTTCATTTGCATAGGTATAACCAACTATCATTCTTGATAATCTTTCCTTAAGATCCTCCATACTAGTTGCAAGACACATTATAGCCATTATTTCAGAAGCAACTGAAATATCAAATCCATCTTCTCTTGTTACACCGTTACCCTTAGCACCTAAACCTATAGTTATACTTCTTAGAGCTCTATCATTCATGTCTAATGCTCTTTTCCAAGTTACTCTCTTAGGATCGATGTTTAATTTATTTCCTTGATGAAGGTGATTATCAATAAGTGCTGCTAACAGATTGTTCGCTGTAGTTATAGCATGGATATCTCCAGTAAAGTGAAGATTTATATCATCCATTGGTACTACTTGTGCATATCCTCCACCTGCTGCTCCACCTTTAACACCAAAGCAAGGTCCTAATGAAGGTTCTCTTAAAGCTGTTATAGTTTTTTTGCCGATTTGGTTTAATCCCATACTTAGTCCAACATTTGTAGTAGTCTTTCCTTCCCCAGCTGGTGTTGGGTTTATCGCTGTTACTAGTACAAGCTTTCCATCTTCCTTATCTTTTAACTTGTCAAATACATCTAAGGAGATTTTTGCTTTATACTTACCATAAAGCTCTAGGTCATCGTCACTTAATCCAATCTTTTTACCAACCTCAACTATTGGTAGCATTTTGGCTTCTTGAGCAATTTGCACATCTGTTTTCATCGTATTTCCCCCTCATTTTTTGATTATATACAACCCGATAAGTCTTTTAAGCTCTGTTGCCTCAAATTTCCTAGGAAATTTATCTAGACTTATAATCATGTTGTAATATTTGATTAGTATAACTTCAAATTTGATTAGACTTAACAATTAATCTTATTTAATTACTTGTAATTATAAATTTTTAACGTCTCTATTTCGTCTATAGACATATATGTATATTGCTAATTGCTGAATCTCTAGGATTTTAAATAATTATACTATAAGAACCAATAGGTACGCATTGTAACATTTATACAAATCAATCTAAAAATCTGAATTTTCTTATCACTTTTTATCTATTATTATAAATTGCGAATTTTATATTGTCAATTCAAAATATCATTCGCATTGTTGCAAATGTTTTTATTTGATTCATTTATATATGTTTGACTTTCCTTTTAAAAATAGAAGACTGTATTTTCTATGAATACTCTAGGATTATAACAGGAAATACTATACCTTGAGGTGATTTCTATGAAGAAGTTAAAAAAATCAAAGCTTCTTTTTTGCATAGCTCTATTGTTGATTTTGGCTGCATGTGTTAGATATCCTCAGGAAGAACTGATTAAGCCCAAGGCTTCTTCAATGTTTAAGAAGGGCAATGTTGAAAAGGTACAAGTTACTGTAGACAATGCTTACATTAGAAACGGTAACTCCAGAAACTTTCCCGTTATAACTACAGTGAAAAAGGATGATGTCTTAGATGTCGGCGGGCTTGTTGGTAAGTGGTATATTATCATCCTTGATGATGGTAAGGTAGGAGCGATTAATCCAGAAGACGTTAAACCTATGGTAGAAAAACCAAGTCTAAAGGGGCAACAGGCCAATATTAAACAGCTAACTCCAAATGAGCAAGAAATGGTTCGTCTGGTCAACGCAGAAAGGTCTAAGCATGGTTTAAATCCCTTGAAGGTAGATTTGGAACTAGCCGAAGTTGCCAGGTTTAAATCTCAGGATATGATAGATAATGAATACTTCAGCCATTATTCCCCTACATATGGCAGCCCCTTCGAAATGCTGAAAAACTTTGGAATAAAATATATTTATGGAGGAGAAAACATTGCTGGCAATCCCACTGTAAAAGCAGCTCATGAGTCTCTAATGGACTCTGAAGGTCATAAGAAGAATATACTTAATCCAAACTTTACTCACATAGGTATAGGCGTTAAGGAAGGCGCTAAGTTTGGAAAGATTTTCACACAGATATTTGTGGGAAGATAGAGATAAATAACTTCAATATCTAATAAATTTCAAATGTTAACATTGCTTATCTATTGAGGAAATTGCATAATTCTAACTTGGCATAATTGCATAATAAATACGGTATGCTTCTAGGGCTTTTAAGACTATATATAGTAGCAAGTTTTTTAGGATGGTAATTATGCAATTTGCTCTATTGTAAGAATTACAGTATAGGAAGGTGATTTTGATGACAACAGGTATAACTGAACATAAAAAGCATTTTCACAACCTCTTAAAGACAGTTGAAGGTACAGGATGGATTCTTTGCGATGCAATAAGTTATATGGCTGAAAATGATATAGTTCCAGATACAACTTCAAATAACAAAGTTTCCTCTAAGCTGGCTCAAAATATTTCTGAAATATTCGAGATAGTTTCGGAGTGTGAGGAACCAGAGGTTATAGATCATATAGCCGATAAAATGCTTGAATACTCCGGCAATAATTCTGAGGAGTTCTTATCATATCTTGGAAAATATATGGGAGATAATCCTCTTTATAAGAGAATTGTTGAGAACTCAAGAAATAGAAAAATGCATTAATAAAGGCGTCTACCGACGCCTTTATTCCTACTTTTCTTCTTTTATCCTAATTCCCTCTTCTATATCTTCATTTGGTGAAACTATAATCTTATCTCCTTCTTTAAGCCCTGATTTAATTTCTATATAATCTTCACCCTCTAATCCAGTTTCAATCTTTCTTAATTCAGCTATGTTATTTTCAACAATAAATACATATTTACTATCATTAAGATCAAACACTGTATTGTCAGGTGCAACTAGTATATCGGATTTAGACCATAGCTTAAACTTTGAGTCCACCTCATATCCTATCTTCAATTTTGAATTTTCAGGAACTCCAGCTTCTATCCTTACTCTTTTCTGTTCAATTCCTAAATCTGATACCTTGCTAAATGCTTTTGGATAAATCTTATCTACTTTTCCCTTTATCTCATCAATACCAAGGTCCTCGCTATATATTATTACGAGTCCATCTTCTTTTATATCTCCTACTTCACTTGCTAAAACGTCTACTTCTATATACAGGTCTTTAGTATCACCGATTTCTATAACATTAGTTCCCTGCTGAACATAGGCTCCTTCCTTTAAGAAAACTTCCGTTATAGTACCACTAACAGGAGCCTTAATCATAAGATCTTCTTTGCTCTTTACTAAAATTTCTTTCTGATAAACGAGTTGGGCTATTTGTGCCTCATACTGATTTTTTATGTTACCAGATACGCCTTTTTTAAGCAATCTAAGTTCATTTTGCTCTATTTTCAAGGTATTTTCTTGAACTGTAAGATTTTCCTGGGCAGCTTTATAGGCTTCATGACTTATAGCCTGACTTTCATATAGTTTCTTGCTATTTTCTAGATTTCTTTTAGCTTCATCAACTAGAACCTTTGTCTTATCAACACTTGCTTGAGCCTTGGCTATTTTTTCTTTGTCAACAGGTTTTATTGCTTCCTTATAGGTTGCCCTTAATCCCTCTATCTGGGCCTCTAGAGACTTTATTTCAAGCTCTAATTTTTCCGAATCAACCTCAGCAATTAGATCTCCTGTTGACACAACATCCCCCTCAGTTACATGAATGTTCTTTATCTCTCCCGTGGCATCAGCATAGACGATTCTTTGACTTCTAGATTTTACTGTTCCAGTTTCTTCTACGAAATCAGATACACTTCCATAGACAACTTCATGTATTTCAGCTGTAACAACATTACCGTTTTTCATTTTATAATATATTCCGAAGGTGATTATTGAAACTACTAAAACTAGAATAATAATCTTAATAATTTTTTTCCTCATTTTCAACACCTCACTATGAAATTCTACTCTTAAGAGCTTCCATAAAGTCAAGCTTATATATTTTCCTCAAAGTAAATAATTGTGCTATTATTACAAAACATACTGTAAATAATGTTGCAGAAATATATATTTTAAGACCTATATCTCCCCTCAAGGTATATAAATCATTACTAAATGCCTCTTCCATTCCCCTTACGAATCCTAATCCAATTGGAATTCCAGCAAGTATTCCAAAGAATGTCATCACTAGATTTTCCTTAACAATCATCATGAATATTTCTTTTCTAGAGAATCCCATAACCCTTAATGAAGAAAACTCCAACCGTCTCTCGGATATTCCCATAATCGTTGAGTTATATACGACAGCAAGGCCAAGAATACCTGAAAATATAACCATTATACTTATTGAAGAAATAGTCATGCTCATAAACTGCTTAAATATATCCTGTAGATCCTGCAGGGACTGAACACTGGTTATATTCTTTAGGTTTATCACCTTTTTCTTCACATCGTCCTTTGAGTTAAAGTAAACTCCTGTTATTAGCTCCTTATCTAAAAGATTGGACTGCATTTGTCTAATGTCCATATATGCATTAATTCCAAGATTTTGCTTTATTATATTCTTTACCTCTATCTGCATATCCTCTCTATGAGGTATAAAGCTTTTCACTGTTACTTCATCTCCTACTTTCAAATCTAAAAATTTTGCTAGATTTTCTGATAGGACTACCCCTTCCTCGGGTAAATTTATTTTTTTCTCCTTTAGAGTTTCGAAGTTATAAAACAATGTGTCCCTTTCAACACCAATTATGTTTACCACCTTACTCTTCCACCCATTATTCATTTCAAAGGGAAATTCCACCTTTGGTTCAATCGAATCAATGTCTACTATATTCTTCAAATCATTAATTATTCTCTTATTCATAGGTTTTGAGAAATTAACATTATAATCCATTTTTTGAAACTCGCCATAGTGATCTTCAAAAATCGAAAATACAGTACTAAACTGATAAAAGGTCATAAATAACATCCCAAAGGATAAGGATATTCCAAATAAAATGAAAAGGAATCTCTTTTTACTCCTAAATATATTTCTCATAACCATCTTCCAACTAAAGGATAGATTATTCCATAATATTTTTATACGTTCGACCAAGATTCTTTTGCCTGTCCTTGGTGCTTCAGGCCTCATAGATTCAGCTGGAAGTATCTTTAAGACCTTCCTACCACCTAACAAGCCTGCCACAATGCAAAATCCACCTGCAAGCAATACCGCATTTACTACATATCTGAAGTAGTAATTCACCTTCAAT
Source organism: Wukongibacter baidiensis (assembly GCF_050888315.1). NCBI lineage: Bacteria > Bacillati > Bacillota > Clostridia > Peptostreptococcales > Caminicellaceae > Wukongibacter > Wukongibacter baidiensis. Next base: position 5,110,916 of record NZ_CP138202.1, on the reverse strand, counting down.
ATAGGTATGTTAAAGTACTGTAAATATAGCTTAGTCAATCCTCCTGCTAGCATCATCCCTAGATTGGTTCCTATAATCGCAGCAATAACTCCAATAACTAAAGAATACTTTGTATAGTGGGATATAATCTCTATATTCTTATATCCAAGGGCCTTCATAACTCCTATCGGAACCCTATCCTTTTTAACCATCCTTGATATCATGACCGCAATGATTAAAGCTGCAACCCCTAAGAAAATCACCGGGACTACCTTTGACATAGTCTCCAATTGCTTTATTTCTTCTGAGATCATTCTGTTGCTTAGCTGATTTTCTTTAATGATAATCCTTTTTACCCCATACTTCTTCAATACTTTTTCTAACTTATCCTCTATCTTATCTACTTGATTTTCATCCTTTACTTTAAGTACAACTTCATTATAGCTGTTTCCGAATCCAAAGCTTTGTCTTGCAAATTCATCGGCCACAAAGACTACACCAAATTTATCTGGTAGTGGTAAAAGCGTTTGTTCATTTTCCATAAGATATATATATTCAGGGCTGGCTATTATACCGGCAACATCGAGATTATATTGTCTACCACTTATTTGAAGCTTTAAAACATCTCCAACCGCTATTTTTCTTGCCTTAGCAAATTGTTCAACTATTAGTACATCTTTATTCTTATCCCTTATCCCTTCTCCATCAACTAGAAAAATGTCATTTATATTTTCCTTTTCATTGGGTAAAGAAGTAATTCTAACAGTTACCTTTTCATCTCCATCTTCTACCTTGAGCGGTACATCTGATACTATTCTTCCCTGGGCATCTGTGATTCCATATTTATTTTTAATATCATCTATAGCATTACTGGGAATCTTCACTACTTGAACATACATGTCTGCAAAGTTTGTTAAGTCATAATATTCATTTAGAGTAGTTTCCAAATTCAATGCAGCCATTTTCATAGCAGTATACACTAGAAGTCCTACAACAATTACCGTCATTACTGCAATGACCTGACCAAAGGATTTCTTCATGAGTCTAATTAATCTGACATTTAATTTTCTCATTACCATTCAATCCTTTCAGGATCTATTTGATTATTATTTATTTGATTATCAACTATCTTACCGCTCCTCATTCTAATAATTCTATCTGCCATTTGAGCTATTGGTGCATTGTGAGTTATTACTAAGACTGTCTTCTTATACTCTTTGTTTATTCTACTAAGTAGGGAGAGTATTGCAATCCCCGTCTTGTAATCTAATGCTCCAGTTGGTTCATCACAGAGAAGGATAAGAGGATTTTTAGCAACGGCCCTGGCTATGGCCACTCTCTGCTGTTCCCCACCACTTAGCTGAGATGGAAAATGATCTCGCCTTTCTCCAAGTCCTACATTTTCTAATACAGTCTCAATATTTAACGGATTTTTACATATTTCCGTGGATAACTCAAGGTTTTCCTTGGCAGTCAGATTTGCCATAAGATTATAGAACTGAAAAACAAAACCTATTTTATCTCTTCGATAATTAGTTAACTGTTTTTCACTATACTTAGTAATCTCATCATCCTCTAAAAAGACTTTTCCCTCTGTCGGTTTATCCATGCCACCTAAAATATTTAACAGCGTACTTTTACCCGAACCACTGGGCCCAAGTATTACAACAAATTCCCCTTCTTCTATTTCAAAGGATGCATTTTCAAGGGCCTTTACAGTTACTTCTCCCATTTGGTAGTGTTTACTGAGTTTTTCAACCTTCAGTATTATGTTTTTGCTCATATTAACACCCCCTATTACTTACTGCTCCATACTATTACTTTTTACCTATTCCGTTTTGAAGAAAATCCAAATAATTATCATATAGTTTCATAAGTTCATCAAGTTCAACTTCATTAATATCTTTCAAAACCACTTTATCATAGCTTAGGAATAAATTCTTAATTAGTCTCGTTGTAAAATCCACTGGAAAATCATCCCTAATTTCTTTTCTTTCAATTGCTCTTGCAATTAGGTTATCCATTAAATCCTCAGTAACATGGTTAAATTGCTTTCTTAGATGTGTCATTAATTCTTCATTTTTTTCTTCAAGTAACCTTTTTCCAAATTGATAGTAAACAGGATACTCCTTCGCAAATTTAAATCCTAAATGCCCATATAGCTTTAATATTTCAAATATATTTTTATCTTTCATCTCTTCTTCGTAGTTTTTTAGTTCTTTATCCAAAAAACGAAGTTTAACATTCCCAGCTTCTACGTATATAAAAGTGTATAAATCTCTCTTGTTTTTAAAATGATAATAGAATGAACCCTTACTCATAGATGCATTTTTAATAATATTATTTAATGAAGCTTCATCGTAACTTTTCTGAGTAAATTCATCTAGTGCTGCTTCAATTAGTTTATCTTTTTTTTCAAAGTCCTTTATTTCCAATGATCTCCACTCCTAAATTTCAATACTTTCCCTAGACCATGCAGTCTAGACTATATGGTCTATTATATATCTAGAAGTTCAATTTGTCAACAATCTTGTAAATCATTTCCATTTTTCTCTTTCGATATTTTTTGTCACATAAAAAAAAAAGAATGACAATGTCATTCTCCTTTTTTTTGTTTACATTTTATCTAGCTTCCATAAATGGATATCTATAATCCCTAGTCGAATTGAATGTTTCTTTTATCACCCTTGGATTTGTCCATCTCAATAAGTTCAGTTTACTTCCAGCTTTATCATTTGTACCAGAGGCTCTCCCTCCTCCAAATGGCTGCTGACCTACTACTGCTCCTGTAGGTTTATCATTAATATATAGGTTTCCGGCTGCATGTTTAAGCTCCTCTTCCATTTTTACTATTGCCATTCTATCCTGTGAAAAAATAGCCCCAGTCAATCCATATGGTGTTGATTCATTACATATTCTGAGGGTCTCTTTAAGCTCTTCATCTTCGTATATATATATTGTTAGCACAGGTCCAAAGATTTCTTCTGTCATCGTCTTAAAGTATGGGTTTCTTGTAACTATAATTGTCGGCTCAATAAAATAACCTTGCTCATCGTCACATTCTCCACCCCATATTATTTCAGCCTCATCGGAGTCCTTTGCATATTCAATATACTCTTTGATTCTATCAAAGGCTTTTTTATCTATTACGGCACTCATGAAGTTTGTAAAGTCTTCTACATCGCCCATTTTAATTGTTGCCGCTTCGCTAATCAATTTATATTTTAGAACTGTCCATATGCTTTCAGGAACATAGGCCCGTGAAACCGCTGAGCACTTTTGACCTTGATATTCAAACGCCCCTTGTATTAAGGCTGTCATAAGTTCATTAACATTTGCAAGCCTATGAGCAAAAACAAAGTCTTTTCCTCCCGTTTCTCCAACAATTTTAGGATAGGATCTATAGTTATTAATATTTTCCCCAATAATCCTCCACATCGTATTAAATACTTCAGTGGATCCTGTGAAGTGTACCCCTGCAAACCACTCATTGTTAAATGCAATGTCACCTATTAAGCTACCAGAACCTGGAATAAAGTTAATTACTCCGTCAGGAAGCCCTGCTTCATGTAATAATTTCATGAACAAGTAGTTGGAATATATTGCTGTTCCAGCAGGTTTCCATACAACTACATTTCCCATTAATGCAGGTGCTATTGCTAAATTTCCTCCTATAGCTGTGAAATTAAAAGGGGTAACAGATAGAACAAAGCCTTCAAGAGGTCTGTATTCCAATCTATTCCATGAACTACTAGTAGAAACAGGCTGTTCACCATAAATCTGAGACATAAAATAAGCATTAAATCTTAAAAAGTCTATCATTTCACAGGCAGAATCAATCTCAGCTTGATAGGCTGTTTTGCTTTGCCCAAGCATAGTAGCTGCATTTAAAGTCTGTCTCCATGGACCTGCCAACAACTCAGCAGCCTTTAAAAATATTGAAGCCCTATGCTGCCATGGCATTCTTTCCCACTCTTTTTTTGCTTCCAGAGCTGCTTCAATTGCCATTTCAACTTCTTTTTCCCCTGCCATATGGTATGTAGCTAGTACATGATTTTTGTCATGGGGAACCACACATTTTGCTGTATTCCCTGTTCGTATTTCTTTTCCACCTATTATTAAAGGAATATCCATTTCCTTTCCTCTAAGCTCTAAGAGTTTTTCCTTTAAATTCATTCTTTCATTACTATCTACAGAATAGGAAAGAACAGGTTCATTTTCTGGTTTTCTTACCTCAAAATAAGCATTAGACATAAAAAATCCTCCTTTATTAATAAACATTCAATGGAGGCATCCCAGTTGCTTATCAAAAAGAAGGTACTTTGTATAAAAGTGAATACTACTAAAAATAATAACACAATAAATAACTATACTTGCTTAGTAATATCAAAATACCGATTTTCCAAGTCCTATAGTCAGCTATTATTCAGCTATACTCATCAATTATCTCTCCTTTCCACACTGGGAGGCACAACCGTTTCCAATTATACCCTACAGGCCTTAGAATCCTAGACTAATAGTCCTTAGATAAAAAGACTCGAAGAGAAAACCATATTAAGTTTTAAAATTATTCTACTGCAGTAAAGTATCATTTGAAAATCTTAATCGATTAAAAATATACTAACATTATATATTGATATTTTTGTAAATTCAACATATTTCTTAAAATGATTTTTTTTAAGGTTCACCTTTCATTTTTCTCGTTCCTTTCTCTCATAAGCATACTTATTTTATAATGAAGTTATATAGCTAAATGGATATTCTGCTACTTTCTCAAACCCTAGCTTATCCGCTAGCTTTCTCGATGGAATATTCCCTACAGCGCAGTCCCATTTTGGTATGTAACATCTTTTCATACATTCATCAATTAAGCAAGATGCCATAAATCTTGCAATGCCTTTTCCTCTATAGGAATCATCTGTTTCAATATCAATTTCAGCCTCTCCATTTTCAACTGAGGCACTAATGCATTGAGCGACTATTTTTTCTTTATCTAATAAAATAAAGCCGAATCCATTTTCAATGAAATTGTCTATAGTTCCCCAAAAGCTTATTATACCGTCATTATATTCTAATACTTTTTCAACATTTTCCTTACTTATGTATTCTAGCTGATATGGAAATGGGTTTTCTCCATATGAAATATAATCACTTTTATTAAATCTATACTGAATTCTCGGAAAATCTTTGACTTCTAGTGAGCCATTATCGCCCAACTTTCTTCTCCATTTTTTTGATATTCCAAACCAAAGTATTGGTTTATTATTTTTAGTTTCTTCAACAATGATATCTTCTAACCCAGAGTTAAAATTTATATCATCCTCTCCGCCCAATTGATAAAACCAGCCATCGTTGCTTATAACTAGAGCTGCTGTAGGCGTTTCAAAGCTATTAACATAAACACTACCTTTCTTCTTATCAGAAAGTATTGATTCCAACAATGGAAAATGGCTATTTTCATCATTTAGTAGATGGGATATTAAATCAAACTGTTCTTTCTCTATTTTCAGCATTATACTACACCTCAATCTCCATTCTTCTTGTTCTCGTTTTCATTCCCATTGATTCATAGAATTTAATAGCCGGGTCATTAAACTCCCATACGCTTAATTCTAAGCTTGAAACTCCAATTCTCTTAGTATATTCAACGGCTTTATTAAACAATAATTCACCTATACCTTTTCCTCTATATTGTTCTTTGGCACATAGCTCCTCCATATAAACAAATTTTCTTTGTATGACAATAGAATTGCTTTCGATCTCTATTACCCTCAATATAGTGTAAGCAATTATCTCTTTCCCTTGGGTCTCTACTAAAAAAATTTTACATCTTATATCGTCCAATAACTCTTCATAATATCTTCTATTTAAAGGTCTATCATTTTCCTTAAAATTATTCGGCCTAGATTCCACGTGTAAATTGTGCACTTCAACAACTAATTCATTTACACTCTCATAATCATTTTTCGTTGCCTCTCGTATTTGAAATTTCAAATATAGTCCCCCTTTCTAACCTTAACTAGCCACTCCCTCTTCAATAATCCTTATATACTTTTCTATGTAAGGAAATCGCTTAGCTATAGCTGCTTCTATAATTCCTTCCTTATCATAGTTGACTTGTCTCATGCTAATTTCAAACTCCTCATCTAATATCTCTAAAACGGCATATGATGAGATTATATTTTTAACATATGGCATTCCTACACTTCCGACATTAACTATTGTTTTTTGACCAACTTTAACAATCGATGGTTTATGTGAATGACCGCAAAGTATTAGTTCTTCATCTACACCATCAAGGATTTCTAATAATTTTTCCTTTTCTATCTCTTCTCCCATTATTTCGCTATAGCTTCTTGGCGAACCATGTACACATAAAACACTTAGACCATTGACTTTAATTTTCTCTGTGATCGGTTTGGACATTAGAAAATCTATATCTTCTTTTTCTAATTCATTTAAGGCATAAAGATATAATTCAAATAGCATCTTCTCTCTATCAGTCTTAGGAGACCAACCGTCATTAGCTTCTTCAAACCACCCATCTGTATTTCCCTTTACCCAACTCAAAATATCTAATTTTTTAAGGAGCTCTAATGACATTTTCGGATTAGGGCCTCTCATAACCAGGTCTCCTAAAAAAATAACCTTTTCGATACCTTCTTTTTTCAAGTCATCTATAACTGCTTTTAGCGCTAAATCGTTTCCATGTATATCTGAAAGGACTGCTATCTTCATTGAACTTCCCCCTTGTAACTACTAACTAGACTTATTCGTTTGAAGCTTACCTAGTACACTATAGGTACAGAATCTCTGTAATCCATGGGTTAACATTGCTACTACAATATTTCCTGTAATTCCATATATAATACCAACCCATATAGAAAACCAAAATGACGCAGTGATCTCTGGTATTATGTTAAAGGAAACCTTTTTTCCTTCCATAATCTCTTGAATGATTATAAATTGTACCCAGATTATAGCATTTAAAAGTATTGCTAATGTTACAGGTCCATAAATAGCACCATCAATGCCTAAAACGACAAATAGATTTTGGACTAATAGCCTCTGTGGTATCTCCATCGATGCTCCATTCAAAAAGTTTTCAATATTGAATGTTTTCTTGGGTTTATCTTTTTTGCCATGGTATGCAATAATCGAAGTTGGTATAACACATATCAAAATCAACACTATATTCTTCAATTTCCATACATTATGGGTATTAAATATAAATATTTTTTCAGGATATAGTTTCCAAAGTATTATAGCTAATACTAAACCCCAGAACTGAAATAAATATGAACCCTTAAATTTATCATTAGATATCTTTTTTATCATGGAAGCCGAGAACACTTGTATTCCATAAAGTAAACAGATCACTATAGAAACAACAACATATTTTAAGATTGTAGTAAAAAACATATTATTTCACCTTTCTCTAAATATCCTTAATCGAGTTTTTCCAATACTATTAAGTCTCCATCCCACTCAGGAATATACAACTTTCCATCATAATAATCCATACTACATATCAATGGAAGATTTAACTTAAAAGGATCTTTTTCATCAATGCTATTTCTTTTTCCTTCAATACTCCCTTGATTACCTGCAATAGTTGTTATTTTCTTAGTTTCAGAATCTATCATCCTTACAACATGATTTTGAGTATCGCCTATATAGATGTTACCTTTTTCATCTATTACCATAGACCAGGGTCCATCGAAATCTGCATCTTTCTTTGTACCAAATGTTGCTTCTAAAGGGTGTCCATCATCTCCTATATATCCACCTTCGCCAGTTCCTGCAACAAGTTTAACTACATGCCTTTTTATATCAATCATTCTCACTGTATAATTTCCACTATCTAAAACATATATGTTACCATCTGGACCACATTTCATGTCAAAAATCCAATTAAAACTTACTTCATCAAAACCCATATCACATTTTTGAAATCCAGGCTGTCCATTGCCTAATGTTCTTATCATATTTCCATCATAATCAAACTGCCACACCTTACAACCAGTTATTTCGTTTATCCAAATATTTTCTTCTGAGTCATATATACAGTTCCCAATATCCTTAATTTCATATTTATCACTATCAACTACTACATCAATCTTCTCACTTTTTGGATAAAACCTATATATTCTCTTATCATCACTAAATAAAATAGACTCATCCTTAGCACCTTCCAGGTACTTAGGCCCTTTTAAATCTAAGTTATAATGTTTGCATTTATTTGTAACCCTATTTGCGCCCATCGTCCAAACTAAGTTATCATAACCTAATAATCCTATCCAGTCTTGCTCATTATTCAACACATATTGATTCCCCTCTAAATCGTGAAATCCAAATTGTGCATATCCTTCTCCCCAATGCTTTTCAGCCGTAAAGTTTATAATTTTTTTTATCTTCCACTCCACCATTTTTTTATCACCTATTTTCTATAATCTGAGTTTGACTTCATCCCTAGTAACCATCTGGCCATCTCAATTCTCTTTAACACCTCATATAACAAAATCGTTATAATAAAAGATAAGACAACTATAATTATAAACTTAAGATAAATTGCAATACTCAGCCTTACCATATAAAAACTAACAATGACCAGTATCGTCTGATGTAAAATATAAACTGGAAATGCTGCCTCATTCATATAGGAAATAATTTTACTTTTTTTGCTTAAATGTTTTCTTCCATATCCAAGAATAACTATAAGGGTTAACCATACCGCTAAATTTTTCATGAAAGCAATCCCAATTGCTGTCAACGACCAAGTACCTGTATTACTGTTATTAATCATAACCGAAAACCATATTGGTATATAAACTATTAAAAAAATTAGCGCTTTGAACTTAAGTTTTCCTATAGCTTTTTGCATTCCTTCACTTAAACTCATTATATATCCTAATATAAAAATAAGTATGTAATAAAATGGATTTTGTCCCCCAGGGCCTGGTAATGCCTCGGTCAAAGTCAACGGAATAAATAGCATTACTAAAACCAATGGACTATTTAAATAATCTATAATTTTTAATGAACTACTCTGTAGTTTCTCTATTAACTTAAATAATGGTAAAGAGACTAAGGAAAAAACAAATAGATATAATATAAACCATAAATGTGCTGGAGTAAATGAACCAAAATAACCGGTTAAGTCACTAAAATCCATAAAGTAGGATTTTAGAAACTCTAAGTAATTTGAATTAAATTCTTTTTCAGTTAATTTTGCTATATATCCCTGTGGCGGGACAATAATTATAAGTCCAAATATCAGGGGAATAAACAGTCTATGGAATCTTTCCTTTAGATACTGAGCCCCTGTTCTTTTCTTTAGAGCATACCAGCTTGAAGCACCAGCTAAGTAAAATAGCAATGGCATAAACCAGTATGCAGTAACAGCTATGAACAAGCTCAATACCCAACTTGCTCCAGTATTCTTCACATAAAAAGGATCCCAATAATCAAAAACCCTTGCTGCATGAAATGGAAATAATAATAGTATTCCAAGATTCCTCATCCAATCAATATCATATCTTCTTGTACTAATACCTATATCTATCCTTCATATTTTATTTACTCCTTTTTTTGCATCATGGACTCTATTTCAATTTATTTAATACAAAATCCTTTTCAAGGTGATTATATATTACATTTTATCATTTTTACCATTATATTCAATTAATTAAGTTTAAATCTTTATTCTAGCAGGAATAGAATTTCAACATTTAAAATATTTAAGAGATATTGATATTTCCTATGTTTTATAACAAAAGCTCCCCAATCTACTTATAAAAAATAGATCGAGGAGCTTTTAAAAAAATTATTTATATGCTTCTACTACTAATGGAAAGGAATCTATAGTATATTCCTTTTCATCAAAACCTCCGTGAAGCTTAATATCTCTAAAACCAGCTTCCTTTAGCAGCTCAACGAAGTCCTGACTTTGTAAAGGATAGAGCTTTATGCAATTGTCATAGCTTCTTTCATTGTTAATAATTAGTTCAGTTTTAAATAAAACCTTTCCATCCTCCAATTCATAGTTCCTAACAAACCTTACGCCACTTTCAGGTCTATCTATTAAAGGTAGTTCTTTAACATCATACTTCAATACCCTATCATAGTTTACTATTTGTAAAATAACTACTCCATCTTTCCTTAAAAGGCCATACATCTTATTTAGGAGATCTTTAATCTCTTCCTTATTATCTAAGTGTACTAGTGAATTTCCTATACATACTACTGCATCAAATTTATTGTCACCAAGAACATCGATTTTTTTCATATCCAGTACATATGGTTCTACATCTGTTCCTTCTTTCTTATTCTTAGCTGCTATTTTCTTAATCATCTCTTCGTCTAAATCTACAGCCGATACATTATATCCTTCCTTTGCTAATGCTATAGAATAATTTCCCGTTCCAGCAGCTAAATCCAAAACATCTTGCTTTCCTTTAATGCGTTTACCTATAAAATTTAACTGAGGCTTTCCTAAAGGAAAAACAATATCATAGTATTTACTTAACTCTTCATAAAAACCCATAAAATCACCCTTTATTCGATATTCTATATTATTGTCTATACTTAATATACCCAATATATTTTATAACAATCTACAGAATTTTCCTAATCACTATGTATTTTCTCCAATTATTCTCTATCATAATAATCTCTTTAAAAGTTAAAAATAAGTATAGTAACTTAGATAAGTCAAGATTTTCTATATAAATTATATATATATGAAGGGAGATTTATTCATGCCTTGGAAAAAAGGAAAGATAAAATTTGACGATGGATCAGAATATCCTGCAGAGTTATTAGTTAAATCCGATGGTCAAGTGTGGAATGCTAGAATTTTGAAGGATGGTAAGATTGTAGAAGAAATTGATGCTAATCATTTTGCAAAGAATTTAGAGAAAAACGCCGAGGATGTTTATCCTTACAGCTATGAAATAGATAAATAAAATTCGTATGTCTCAGAATGACGAATTTCTGCGTTATTTAAAATTCAGGCGACTTGGCACGTACGTCAGTACTAGCCAAACCGCCTGAATTTTAAAACCTTGAACTTCACTCATTCTGAAACATCCGGTGGGACTGTGACTCATAGGAATTTTTATGAGACAGTCCCATTCTATAATAAATCTTTATCATCAACTGCATTATTTATTACTTCCCAAACCTCATCGTATTCATAACCTTTTCTCCATGAGGCTATTCCTTTAAGGCTATATTTATTAGCCAATTCCAGTTTCAGCTTTATAGATTCAGTATCTTCTACCCAAACCTTATAAACTGCTCCATCCTCTTCATAGGTTGCAAAGTACTGCCCAGTTTCTTCATCCCAGGAAATCGCAGCATTGTTTCTGTCTAAAATTTCCTCAACGTTTCTAATTGGTACAGCCTTTGATGAAACCTTTATTTTCCCGTTCTCATCCTTCGTTTCCTTCCATACCCTTGTATAGAATGGCACACCTAAAAGAAGTTTTTCCTTTGGTATAGTGTCCAGACTCCTCTCGATTCCTCTTTCTACCCATCCTATAGATGCAACAGAACCACTTACTGGGCTTGTAGCCCAATGCTCATCATAGGCCATCAGTGCAACATAATCAACTATTTGAGATAGCCTTTCTCTATCATAAACCTTAGACCATCTTTCACTACCGCTAGGTACTGTTACATCAATAGAAACAACCAAGTTTTGCTTTTTTAAGATATGGGTCAAATCTTCAACAAACTCAGTAAGTGCATCCCTATCCTCATAGTAGACATTCTCAAAATCTATATTAATACCATCTAAGTCATATAAACTTGCATAAAAAGCAATCTGAGCTATTACCTTGTCCTTCATTTCATCATTATTTATAACCTCTGATGTAAGCTTAGGATCAAAGCTATTGTCTACAAGTCCCCATACCTTATATCCCTTTTCGTGGGCCTCTTCTACATAATCAAAATCTGCTTTATTAGTGATTACACCTTCATTATCTAGGCTAAACCAAGTAGGTGTAACTACATCCAGCCCCTCAATTTTTTCTTCATCAGATATATCAGGAGTCTTTTCGTATACGTATTCCCATGTAACATTTATTTTCCCATCATCAAGTTGATTTTCTCTAGTAGAATTTATTTTATAATCAAATTCAATTTGCTTGGGTTCACCATCGGTAAATTTCTTTTCTACATATCCATAATACCCTTTTTCTGTCCTTACACGATAAGATTTTTCCTCTTCTGAAAGTATCTTAACAACATTACCGTTATTCACTATATCAACCTTATGACCCCTTAAGGATTCTTTTGAATAAATATTTACATTGTCATACTTTATTTCACTAAACTTAGATTCATCTCCAAACCTATCTATAATAACTATATTGGATTCTTCATTATAATTTACATCTATACTAAATACTTTCTCTAGCTGATCTATCGGAAGATACTTAGTATAGTCTTTTATCATTAATGGAATATTTATATTAGCATTGCTTTCTTTAACAAACTTTGTAATATCATCATCTTCCATCTGAAAGTTCTTATTAGATACATCTATAAACGCTTTTTTGCCATCCTCATCAGTGTATATGCTATCATCAAAATGTTCTTGTATAAATTCCAAAGGTAAGTAGACATTGTTATCTTCTATTAATATACTATCAACATCTTCAATAACCTTATCTTCTAGGATTAATACTGTTTCATCCCTTTTACTATCCTCTATTTCACTTTGGTTTTGAGTTATACTAAAAATACCTACCAGTAAAACAAAAACTACTATCCCTATCACAGTATACTTTTTCACGCTTGTCCCCTCCTCCCGTGACATTAACCCCTACAAAAAATCAGTCTAAGAACAATTATATAATAAAAAGGCCCTTAAGCGCTATGGTAATTTCTGCTTAAAGAGCCTTCAAAATCCTTTTAATATACAACATATCCTATTAGCCCTGCCATGGCTACACAAAGGATGGGGTGGAGTTTCAATTTCATTATAGAAAACAATATTAAACTTGCAATAATAACACTCTTAAAATCTATTAAAGCAGTTTTCCCTACCGATATTGCCGCAGAGATTATTAGACCTAATACAGCTGGCCTAATACCAGCAAATACATTTTTAAGAGCATCTGAATCCTTAAAACGGGTTAAATATTTTCCTGTCATAACTAAAAGAATAAATGACACAAGTATCACACCAATAGTTCCTGACATTGCACCACCAAGCTTAGCTATTTTGTATCCTACAAAGGTAGATGAATTAATTGCAATTGGTCCCGGCGTCATTTCAGCTATCGCAATTACATCTACAAATTCCTTACTACTTAACCAGCCATGGGAATTAACTATCTCCTTTTCAATGAATGGAATCATAGCATATCCTCCGCCAAAACTAAATCCACCTATTTTTAGGAACGATATAAATATATCTAATATTAATTGCATCCTACTCTACTCCTTTGTATAAAAAATATCCTAGGGTGCCGCATGTAACAATTATAAGTATTGGATGTACTTTAAGAAGCGTTACTAATAATACTGTAACTACCAATACTACATAGCTAAAGGCATTTTTCTTAACACCTTTTTTCAGTTTAAAAACAGCAACTAGTATCAAGGATACTACAGCAGGCCTTATGCCCTTAAATATCCTTTCCAACAATTCCTTCTCTATGGATTGGGTCAGATATTTTGCAATGATTAAAATAATAAAAAACGAAGGTAAGGCTGCTCCAAGGCAAGCCATAATAGCTCCTGATATTCCATATGTTCTATAGCCTATATATGTAGCAGTATTTATTGCTAAAGCTCCAGGTATAGACTGAGAAAGTGCAATAATATCTAAAAACTCTTCTTCCTTAATAAGTTTATTCTTTTCAACAATTTCATCTTCAATCAAGGGAATCATTGCATAACCTCCCCCAAAGGTAAATGCACCAATCTTAAAGAAAATGAAAAAAAGCTTCCAAAGCTTCTTCATATATATAACCTCATCTCTTCGTAAACTCGAAAATATTATCCTACTTAATTGTAAAGCAGCTTGAACCATTCGTCAAACTCATAAAGATTAAACTTTAGTACAACCTTAGTTAAGATTAATTATATACGAACACATTGTTTCAAATTAGAATACAATATTCTATGAGTATAACAAACGAAATTGCTTGTTATGCTTCTTTGAGTCTCATACAAATCTTTTGGATTTATATGTGCCTTCTATAAAGAAAGGAGAGTTTTCTTTTATGAGCTATATAAACGATATGATAGCTGATAGATTTAGAGATAAGAGCTTTGATATAGCTAAGGAGGATTATAAATTTATTAAAATAAAACATGCTAAAAAAGATATTCGAACAAGATACCCCGATATCGAACTGATAGATTTAGGTATTGGCGAACCGGATTCTCCAGCTGACTCAGAAGTAGTTAACGTTCTATGTAACGAAGCTGGCAAACCAGAAAATAGATGGTACTCTGATAATGGTATCCCAGAGTTTCAAGAGGCAGCCGCAAAATATCTTAGTAGAGTATATGGGGTTTCAGATATTGATCCCTATCATGAAATTTTACATGGAATTGGAGCAAAATCAATTCTTTCAATGCTCCCTCTTTGTTTTATAAATCCCGGAGATATAACTATAACTACTATTCCAAGTTATCCTATAATATCAACACACACTAAATATTTAGGCGGAGTAGTTTATGGTCTACCTCTAACAAAATCAAATAATTTTTATCCTGATTTTTCAAATATACCAAATATAATTTTATATAGATCTAAGCTTTTGTATATCAATTACCCGAACAACCCTACAGGTCAAGTAGCAACAGAGGATTTCTATAAACGTGTCATCGATTTTGCCCGTAAAAATAATATTGTCGTTGTTGCTGATTCCTCCTATTCTGCCTTAACCTTTGATGGTGAGAAGCCTTTTAGTTTCTTATCTGTAGATGGAGCTAAGGAGGTTGGTGTAGAAATACACTCTCTATCGAAGTCCTTTAATATGACCGGATGGCGCTTAGCATTTATTGTAGGTAATTCCGATGTAATAGATATTTTTGCAACAGTAAAGGCAAATTCAGATTCAGGTCAATTTAGAGCAATCCAAAAAGCTGGAGTTACAGCCTTAGAACATCCAGAAATAACTCATAAAAACTGTGAAAAATATTCTAGACGATTTGATTTATTAATTGATGCATTACATGAGATTGGATTTAGTGTTGAGAAGCCTAAAGCGACCTTCTATTGCTATGTTCCTATTCCAAAGGGAACTAAATCCGGTATTACTTTTGAATCGGCCGAGGATTTCTCATTATTTTTACTGAATAAGGCATTTATATGCACTGTTCCTTGGGATACACCCGAACCATATGTGAGGCTTTCTGTCACATTTGAAGCTAAAGATTATAGTGAAGAAAAAAGAATTATTGAAGAAATAAGAAAAAGACTATTGGCTCTAGAGCTAGAGTTTTAAATCCATTTAATTAAGGTAACAGTTCAGAGGTCTTTTACATATTGACCTTAGAGCCTGTTACCTCTTAAATGCACAACTACGCTTTAGAAGCAAGAGTAGTCAATGCTATCCTTACCTTGTACGCTTCAAGTATATCCTTTGCCTTGTATTTTACACGATTAGGAGCTATAAGTTCTGTTCCTGGAATGTATAGAGTTGCTTCAGCCATTCCACTATTCTTAAATGCAATTTCAATATCAATTTCACCATGAATCTTGCAAGGAGAAATTGTTTGTAGTTTACTGCTTAATGCCTCATATGCTTTCTTTTCTAACATTCCGTGGACTTTTTGAGGCTGTATACATTTAGCCGTATATCTACTACGAGCTTCCTTCACTATGACCGTTTCAATATTCTTATTGAAATCCTTTACTTGATTAGCTAGAACATCATCACCGGATACTAGAATAACGGGAACATCATAATAACCAGCTACTAAGGAGTTTAATTCAAACTCACCCACAACATTGCCATTTATCACTATTTCACTTATTGTCGCTCCAGAGTATGAGTGGGATAATACTCCGGGCGTATTCTGCCTTGCATGATATCCAATGAAAAATACTGCATCAAACCCCTCTTCTATTCCCTCCATCATACTTAAGATCTTATGATTTCCCGTAATGAGCATAACATCTTCATCCAGATCTTCAATCAATATATTTGTCATTGAGGCATGAGAGTCGTTCACGATTATCTTCTTTGCACCGGCTGCCTTTGCTCCCCTTATTGCCGCATTTACCTCATCGGTCATAAGCTTTCTTGTCCTATTGTATTCAAACGAACTTTGGGTAGTATGAGTGCCGTTTACTACACCACTTATCCCCTCAATATCTGCCGAAATGTATATATTCATCCTTAATCTCTCCCTATTTAAAATATTGTTCCTACAGCAATTAATTTTTCATCTAGATATTTATTATAATCATTATCATCTTTATTTAAGCTGTTTATCACAACTCCACACTTAGAAGAAGCAGAATGTATAACCTTCTCATCGCCAATGTACATTCCTACATGCCCCTTATAAAACAGTAAATCACCCTTTTTCATTTCTTCCCTTGTGATTTCCCTCATATACTCGTCACGAAGCTCAGCGTCTCGCCAAATAATTATTCCATTTAACATATATGACATGGAGCAAAGCCCTGAACAATCTATACCTAAAGGGCTCTTGCCTCCCCAGCGGTATTGAGTTCCTAGATACTTACTTGCAGTCTGTACAAGACTTTCTCTAAGAATATTCTCGTCTTTTTCA
Source organism: Wukongibacter baidiensis (assembly GCF_050888315.1). NCBI lineage: Bacteria > Bacillati > Bacillota > Clostridia > Peptostreptococcales > Caminicellaceae > Wukongibacter > Wukongibacter baidiensis. The sequence continues at coordinate 5,094,164 of NZ_CP138202.1, read as the reverse complement.
AAGTTAAACTCCCTCTTTTTTTCTATATACTCTCCTTTCACCCATCCCCTTTCAAGGCTTGGCAAAATAACTTCTACCCACTTATCCTTCTTATTCCCTGTAACCTTCATAATAGATCCTCTAGTTGCCATCTCCACAACATAGTTTTGATAATTAGGTTCCTTCATTATATCAACTACAGAGTGAACAATAAGATAGTCTGCTTCTTTACTCCATGAAAGCGCCCTCTCATTATCTATAACCAAATCATTTTCATGGATATATCCCTTATATTTATAATGGGTCTCTACATAGTACCAGCCATTATCTTCAAGATTGATTAGCTTCACCACCATCCCGAGCAATCCTTCATCGGCTAAAGAGCTCTTACCGTTAGGCTTTGTTCTTATTGAAGCTACAGTTTTATTAATTATGCCATGGCCTAATTCTACTTTGTTCATTGTTTATCCCCCCTTAAGTTTTCAAACCCTCGTATATTATTTTAGAAACATTAGCAATTATTTCTTTTGCTTCTAAATTGCTATTAGCACTGGTCACAAATACTCCCAGTATATAATCGATATGATCTAAAAAAATGATTCCGATGTCATGGTTTAAGTTCTTGAGTTCCCCAGTCTTATGACCAATTGTTATTTCCTCCGGTAGATACTTAGGAAGCATTTCTTTATGGTTTTGCCTTTTAAGAATGTCTATTATAAGATTACACATCTCTTCATTTAAAATCTCTTTTCTATATATTAATTCTAAGACCTTTGACATATCTAGTGGGCTTGTATAGTTTTGTCTTCCCATTTCAGCTGCTTCAAAGTCCATCATTTTTCTTTGTAATATAGTATTCTTTAAACCCAATTCCTTTGCAAATTTATTAATATTCTCAATACCCAGTAGATCAATTAGTACATTTGTGGCCGTATTATCACTGATAATTATCATAAGGGTGATAAGATCTCTAAAGGTAAATCTATCGATCTTTAGCTCAGTGATTATACTATATTCTACCTTATCTTCACCTTTAATCTCTATTATATCCTCGAGTCTATAATTACCCTTTATAACTTGATTCACTGCCTCCATCATTATTATTACCTTTATGATGCTTGCAGAAGGTACTTTTTTAGATTCATTATATTCATATATGACTTCTTTCTTCTTCAGATCCTTTAGTATTATTGCTACTTCAGCTTCTTTATTCAATATGTACTCTCCTATTCGCTCGATTGACTCCACCCCTTCCCTTAAAATTTTTCATCTTAACAAACTTCAATTTCTTTGCATATTGATCTCAATTTATATTATCTTTACAAAATCTCTAGAAAACAAAAAAACAGCATAGATACCCAAGCCTAAATTTTTAGGTTATCCATGCTGTGTTTTGTTTTTGACCTACAGATATAGAGATTCCAATAAAGACTTTATTCCATACTAGGAAGTCTATATATAGTGAAAAAACAAAGCAGCAAATTAGCTTACTTTTTTATTTGCTCATACTTCTTATACGCATCCTTCCATGCAACAATAAGGGCTCTTTGCGATGAACCATGATATCTACTCTTAATTTCTTCAACGAGTGGATTTTGTCCCTTATTCATTTGATATCCTATAAATATTGATTTTACAAAATCCCTCGTTTCCTGCAGTGTTGTAGAAACTCCTACATCTACTATAACTGCATCCTCCGGATCAATTATTAATGCTATAAAATATGCACTATATTGAACAGTTATGGGATTATTGATAGCAGTTTTTGAATCGCCTACTATATATAAGGTATTTTTACTATATTTATTCATGCCATCACACCTTTTAAATCTGGATTTAATCCAAATCTATTTGCTTCTGAAAATGCTGGTAATCCTTGAGGGTTTTCCATTCACCACCCCAGGTCCATCCTCTTTCCTTAAAGGCTCTGTAGCAGATATCCCCCTCAACAATCATACCTGGTCTCACATTCTCTCTATCTTTATACTCTTTACCTGCTACCGGAGATACTCTATCTCCCTTAATAAAGGGATTTTGTACTGGGTTGATATCAATAGCTATACCGTAACTATGCTTTGATAATGTTCCCTTTTTCCCAGCAACTTCTCTAAAACAAAATGCCGATGTATTGTTATCATCCATAGACAAATCATCATTAGCATCATATTCATCTATCAGCCTTATTTTCTCGATCGGAAATTTAGCTTCATAAAGCTCTTTGAATATCTGAGTGATTTCCTCAGCAACCTTTTTATGTACAACTAATTCACCTATATGTTCTTTATCATCAAATCCCCAATAGGTTACCCTTACATAGGATAAGTCATCTAACCCTACTGGAGCACCTTCTTTCCAAGACACTCCATCGATTTTGTCTGTAATAACCTCAGGTATGGGTTCATAGGTAAAACTATCTATTATAGCTTCCTCTAAAGCCTCCTCCTTTTGAGGTTCCTCATTGGCTTCTTCGTATGGTTCATTATTTTCCTCAGATACTTCTATTGTATTCTTTAGGATAATTTTATTTATTAATGTTAAATTTACAATAATTAAAGAAAAAAATATTAATACCCCTACAAAAACAGCCCGTCGTCTTCTTTTCTTCATTTCCACTCCTATTCTTTCAAAAGCTTTGAAATTTTCTAAAATATTATATAATCATTTTAGCATAATTTTTCCTCGATTTCCATCTATAGAAAGCTTACGGCCTAACTGAAGCGTAACCATAGGCTTACAGTGGCCTGCCCTTACATTGCAGATAGTGGGCTTATTTAGTGGAACAATCAAATCATTTATGACCTCCGTCAAGGTCAAGCTAGGATCATAGGATCTCGCTATACAATTATTCCAATCACCTAAAATAAAGCCCGAAGCCTCATCTAGTTTACGAGCTAGGGATAATTGTGTGAGCATCCTATCTATGCTATAGGGCTCTTCATCAATATCCTCTATGAATAATATATTCCCACGGGTATCTATTTCATAGGGAGTTCCAATAGTTGCTGCTATCAAGGAAAGATTCCCCCCTACTAACACCCCTTCAGCACAGCCTCCTACCAGCGTTTCGATTTTGTGATCATCAGGATTCATTACTTCCTCCACAGCATCTTCATACATGATGGAGTTCATTAGAGACTCCCTTGTAAAGTCGTCAAAATCCTTAATCATATCGGTAGAGGCCATTGGCCCATGAAATGTAACGAGTCTACATACCTGGTTTAATGCTATATGTATAGCAGTGATATCACTATATCCAATGAATGCCTTGGGATTCTTCCTAATACAATCATAATCAATTTGCTCTAGAATTCTCGGTGTTCCATATCCTCCTCTAATACACATTATTCCATCTATATTTTTGTCACCAAACATCATATTTAGATCCCTTGCTCTTAATTCATCGCTCCCAGACAAATACCCATAACGCCCATAACAGCTTTGGCCAACCTTTACCTTAAATCCTAGTTCTTCTAATAGTTCTTTAGATCTTACAACCTTTTCTTCAGGCGTAGGACTGGCAGGAGCAATGAGTCCTATACAGTCACCTTTTTTAAGCGGTTTAGGCTTTATCATTAATTTATCCCCCTTAAATAACTCATTATTAATACTTATCCATCTACTAAATGACATGCAACATAGTGCTTATCAGCTACTTCTGTAAAGCTAGGGTCAGTCTCCCTACAAATACGCATACTGTATGGACACCTAGTGTGAAATCTACATCCACTAGGAGGATTTATAGGGCTGGGCACATCGCCTTCTAGGATTATTCTTTCCCTTTTAACTCCTACTTGTGGTATTGGAATTGCTGATAATAGAGCCTTTGTATAAGGATGTAGTGGCTTACTATACAACTCATCGCCATCGGCTAATTCAACTATCTTACCAAGATACATTACTCCAACCCGGTCACTTAAATGCCTTACAACACTTAGATCATGGGCTATAAAAATATATGTAAGAGCAAACTGCTTTTGTAGTTTATTAAGTAGATTTAGTACCTGAGATTGAATTGAAACATCTAGTGCTGAAACTGGCTCATCAGCGATAATGAGCTTTGGCTTTAGTGCCAACGACCTTGCTATACCAATTCTCTGTCTTTGTCCACCGCTAAATTCATGGGGATATCTCGTAATATAATCCGGGTTCAATCCTACTATCTCAAGGAGGTTTGCTACTTCCTTTTCCCTCTGCTTTTTTTTCATATTGGGTGCATGTATTTCAAAGGCTCCTCCAATAATTTCCCTGACCATCTTTCTTGGGTTTAGAGAGGAAAAAGGATCTTGGAAAATCATTTGCATTTCTCTTCTAGTATCAAGCATTTCTTTCTTCTTGAGGCTGAAGAGGTCTTTGCCATCAAATATCACCTTTCCGTCGGTGGGTTCGATAAGTCTCATTATCGTCCTTCCCGTTGTGGACTTTCCACATCCACTTTCACCAACCAATCCTAGAGTCTCTCCTTTATACACGTCAAAGGAAACTCCATCTACAGCCTTAACATAATTAGTTGTCTGCCCTAGAAGCCCTCCAGTGACAGGAAAGTATGTCTTTAAGTTTCTTACCTCCAGTAGTTTCTCCTTCATCTACACAACCTCCTTATCTAAAAGCCAACATGCACATTTTCTTTCATCGTCATTGTCAATAACTTTTAAATGAGGTTCTTGTAATTTGCAGATGTCCAGAGCATATTCACATCTTGGATTGAATTTACATCCCTCGGGAAGGTTATACATACTTGGCACCATGCCTTCTATCACATGTAGGTCTTCTTTTCTTTTTCCTTCTAACCGAGGTATTGAATTTAGAAGTCCAATGGTATATGGATGTTTAGGATTATTAAAAATTTCTGCTGCCGAACCCTCTTCAACAATCTTCCCTGCATACATTACTATCACCCTGTCTGCCATTTCAGCAACGACACCTAAGTCATGGGTAATAAACATTATAGAAGACTCAGTTTCCTCCTTCATCTTCCTCATAAGATCGAGTATCTGGGCTTGAATAGTTACATCTAAGGCCGTTGTAGGTTCATCGGCAATAAGTAGCATAGGATTACAACTGAGGGCCATGGCTATCATAACTCTTTGCCTCATACCTCCGCTCAATTGATGTGGATATTCCTTTACTCTTTTCTCCGGTGATGGTATCCCTACCTTCCTAAGTATCTCAACGGCTACTCTCATTGCCTCACCTTTATTCATTCCTTGATGAAGCATAACCGTTTCACATATCTGATTCCCTACGGTGAAAACTGGATTTAGGGAGGTCATTGGTTCTTGAAAGATCATTGCTATATCATTACCTCTAATCATCCTCATCTCATCATTGCTCTTCTTAAGTAGATCCTCTTCTTTAAAAAGAATTTCCCCGGAAATATACTTTCCAGGTGGAGTAGGTACTAGTTTTAAAATGGACATGGCGGTTACGCTTTTGCCACAGCCCGATTCACCAACAACACATAAGGTTTCACCTTTTCTTATTTTAAAAGACACACCGTCAACGGCTGGAACCAATCCATCATGGGTATAAAAATGGGTTCTGAGATCCCTAACCTTGAGCATTTCCTCTTTCTTTTCCATAGATTCTTCCCCCTTCATGATTGATACTAATCCTTCATCCTTGGGTCTAAAACATCCCTTAACCCGTCACCAAAGAGATTAAACCCATATACAGTAAGAACTATTGCGAGCCCTGGAAAAAGGACCATGTGTGGTTCAGTCCAAATATACTGTCTTCCAAAATTCATCATAGAGCCCCAAGTTGCTGTTGGAGGTTGAGCTCCCAATCCTAAAAAAGATAATCCTGCTTCTGCCATTATGGCACTAGATATACCCATGGTAGTTGAAATAATAACTGGAGCCATACAGTTAGGAAGTATCTCCTTAAATATAATTCTTGTATTCGATGCTCCTAAGGACCGTGCGGCCTCCACAAATTCTGATTCTCTATAGGCCAGCACCTGACCCCTTATCAGCCTAGCCATACTGGCCCATCCAACAAGTCCCAATGCTAAAAACACAGTATACAATCCTCTTCCTATAGCCACGGATATTGCTATTGCAAAGAGAAAATTAGGAAAGGCATCCATAATTTCTACTATCCTCATAATAACCATATCTACTCTACCTCTAAAATATCCTGCCACTGCACCTAGAGTTATCCCTATAGATAAGGTAACTACCCTTGATGCCAAACCTATAGTTAAGGATATTCTTGAGCCGTAAAGAACTCTACTGAGTATGTCTCTTCCCATCCAGTCAGTTCCAAACCAATGCTTTATGCTTGGTTTTTGAAAAGCCTCAGCAAGATTAAAATCCTTTACGGGATCATAAGGAGAAAGCACAGGTGCAAATACTGCTATAAAGATTAAAAAGATAATAATATATAGTCCAAAAACTGCAGTTTTATCTCTAAGCAGTCTCTTCCAGGCAATCATCCAAGGACTGTTTGACTTTTTCTTTTTTCCCGGTTCTTTTTTCGGCTTTTCTTTCATTAACTCAGTCTTTTCCATCTAGGAACTCCCCCTTTTCTAGTTAAATCTAATCCTTGGATTTATTATTGCGTAGGAAATATCAACTAATAAATTGAAACTAACAAATATAATCGCTTGAAATAAGAAACATCCCATTACCACCGGAATATCCCTTGCAAAAACAGCATCTACTGTAAATGAACCTATTCCAGGTAGTCCAAAAATAGTTTCCGTTATAGCAGAACCCGTAAGTAAGTATCCAAAACTCATAATTAAATTAGTTGCTATAGGAATCATTGCATTTCTCATAGCATGCTTATATATAACTACCTTTTCTGCTAAACCTTTAGATCTAGCCGTTCTAATATAATCCTGTCTAATAACCTCAAGCATACATGACCTTGTAAGTCTTGCCCTAAATACTGCTGAATTTAGGCCTAAGACTAATGAAGGTAGTATAAAGTTCTTTATACCGCCATCACCAATACCGGAAACCGGTAAAACCTTCAGCCAAACTCCGAAAATATACATAAGTATAAGTCCAGAAAATATAACAGGTGTTGATACCCCAATCAGCGTAGTACCTCTAACAAGACTATCTAATGGGGTATTTTGTTTGACGGCTGATATAACTCCAACGACGATTCCCACAACTACTGCGATAGTGAAGGAATAAAAGGTGAGTTTAAAGGTAACCGGGAATCTTTTTTTAATGGATTCCTTAACACTTCTATTGTTGATGTAGGATTTACCAAGGTCTCCCCTTGTAATTCTCGACATATATGAAATATACTGCTCATGAAATGGTTTATCTAAGCCTAACTCCTTAACAGCCTTTTCCCTTATTTCTTCACTCGCTCTTTCTCCAACTATACCCTCTACCGCATTTCCAGGAACTACATAAAGAAGAGAAAAGGTTATTAAGGAAACACCTATCATAACAGGAATCAACATAATAATCCTTCGTAATAAATATTTAATCAATTTTGTGCCTCCTTTTCCTATAAGCATTCGGAACATTGATTGCACTATTTTTATTCAGATTTCTCATTGAAAAATGGTCTATAATAATGGGGCTGTCTCATAAAGTTTTCTTATGAGTACAGCCCCGGGGTGTTTCAGAATGAGTGAAGTTCAAGGTTTCGAAATTCAGGCGGTTTGGCTAGTTGTATAGAGTTCTTAGTAAAACTCAATTTATACAGGTACAAATACTCAGCGTTCTTAAGAGTTTTGGATCTGTGTAAGTTGAAGTCTTTACTAGAATCTCTATAATGTACGTGCCAAGTCGGTGAACATTTCAAATAACGCAGAAATTCGCCATTATGAGACACCCCTATTCATAGTCTACGACCTATCTATCCAACCATACATCTAAATACTTTTGGGCGTTAAATATTCTATAGATTTTCATATCTTTAACATCTGGACTGAATACATCCCATCTTTTACTTAGATATACCCATAAACGCGCTGCATCTTCAATAGTCATGTCCTCAGCTTGTTGATAAAGCTTGATTCTTTCATCGTAATCAGCGGTCGCCTGAGCCTTTTCTATAATTTTATCGAATTCTGGGTTGTTATATCTGGTTTCATTACCGCCACCACCACTCATACTTGAATGGAATAATGGATATAAATAGTTTTCTGCATCAGGATAATCTGCTCCCCAGCTTAAATAGAAGGCCTGAGCCTTTCCACCTCTAACTGCTGCCTTATAAGAGTTCCACTCCATAGAAGCCAGTTTTACATCAAAGCCTACTTGATTTAACATTGCTTGAACTGGTTCTAAGAGAGCAACATTTGTTTTAGCATCAGAATGCCACAGCTCAAATGAACAAGGATTATCCTCTGAATAACCTGCCTCTGCTAAAAGCTGCTTAGCTTTCTCTGGATCATATGGATAGGACTTCAAATCCTTTCTAAATCCATCTAATCCAGGAGGAATAGGACCGTGACTTAGAGCCGACGTGTTTCTTCTAGCTGTATTAATAATAGCTTCACGGTCTACAGCATAACAAAATGCCTTTCTTACCCTTACATCATTAAATGGCTCTTTATCAAATGATAGGCCTATATAGTAATTCCAAAATGTATTATAGGTAATTATATGATCCTTATAGTCAGGATTGTTTCTAAATCTTTCAACATCCACCGATGGAATCTCTAAGTCATCTATGTTCCCAGCTTCAAATTCTGCAACAGCTGTTGAATCATCCTTGATTATCCTATGTACTATACCATCAAGATATGGCCTACCTGCAAAGTATTCCTTATTTGCATCAAGGACAAGTTTATCTCCTTCAATGAACTCAACAAATGTAAATGGCCCTGTACCAACTGGCTTTAAAGCATAGTCTTTTTGATCATCATATTTTTCTATTTCATTTTTATCTACTATATGGGCAGCAGGCATACCAAGCATAGACAAAAATGGAGCAAAAGGTTGTTCCAGTGTTAGCTTAACAGTATAATCATCTACTACTTCAATTCCCTCTACAGTATCAACTTTACCTTCCATAAAATCCTTGGCACCCTTAACCTTTTCAAATACCCATGTTCTTGGGCTTGCTACCTTAGGATCTAAAACTCGCTCAAAGGAATATTTAACGTCCTTCGCTGTAAAAGGATTGCCATTGTGGAACTTTGAATTTTCTACTAACTTGAATACTAATGTTTTATCATCTGGAGTTTCCCATGATTTTGCTAATGAAGGAATTACCTTGCCTTCTACATCATATCTTATTAGCGAATCATAAATTAACGCAACCATCCTTCCATCTTTAGAAGCTGTAGCAAATGCCGGATCTAAGGTGTCAAAATTACTTGCTAAATAGGTTGTAAATACGCCTCCATACTTAGGTCCAGCATCGGATTTTTCTGCTTCCTTTGTTGTTGCTTCATTTGTAGAAGCCTCCTTTGGAGCCTCAGCTGATGTCTCTTCTGCCTTTTCTGCAGGTGCTGGCTCGCTAGGCTTAGCACATCCTGAAAAGGCCAATGTTAAAACTAACAAAAGTACCAAACTAAGATAAAATTTGTTTTTTCTCTTAAACATTTAATTTCCTCCCCCTCTTTTTTCTAAGTTTGATTTAAAAAATAGATACTACTCATTCTCACCTCCATAGAGTAATGCTACTTTAAGGATTAATAAACTTTTAGGTAGCATGACTATAATTGTCCTTTACTATATATTTATTTAATAAAATGAATTTCTATTCTCCTTTATAGATTCTTTAACCCCTCTATTCTCTCAATACCTAATCCCGGTTTATCCGAAATTATAAGAGTTGGTGCTTCATTTCTAATACCTCCTATAACAGGGTCCTCTGCCAGCAGTAATGCTGTATCCAGATCAAACCTAGTTATATTCCTTTTAGCACAGGCCAGGTGGGCTGCAGCCGTTACACTTAGCTTGCTTTCAATCATACTCCCTAGCATACATTCCACTCCACAAGCCTCCGCTATGGACACTATTTTCAAAGCATTATGGATGCCACCACATTTCATTAACTTTATATTGATTAAGTCAGCCGCCCTCATGCTTAGTATTTTAAAGGCATCATGGGGTGAAAACATACTTTCATCTGCCATTATAGGCGTTTCAACATTATCAGTAACAAATTTTAATCCCTCAAGATCCCATGCCTTTACAGGCTGCTCAACAAGTTCAATATCAAGTCCAGCATCTTCAAGCTTATTAATTAGTCTTACAGCTTCCTTTGGCAGCCAGCCTTGATTTGCGTCTAGCCTGATCTTTATATCATTTCCTACTACTTCTCTAATCGACTTAACCCTTTTAAAGTCCTTTTCTGAATCTATTCCAACCTTAAGCTTCAAAGCTGTAAAACCTTCCTTAACAAATCTAGCCGCATCTTCACTCATTTCTTCAGGTTCATTAACACTTATGGTTATGTCCGTTTCGACCCTATCTCTATAGCCTCCCAGCAGCTTATAAACCGGAGCATTATAGAGCTTACCAAACAAATCATATATCGCCATATCGATTGCAGCCCTGGCACTGGTATTTCTCACAATTATCTTATCCAACTTACACATAATCCTCTCTAGATTCTCAACCTCTTCTCCTATAAGGGCGTTCTCAATGCTCTCTTTAATTGCTCCTATAATGGCACCATTTGTATCTCCTGTAATCACTGCGGTTGGAGGAGCTTCACCATATCCTACTCGTCCATCATCGGTCTTTACAAGTATAATTGTACTTTGTGCAATATTTACTGTCCTAAGTGCCGTCTTAAATGGCTTTTTTAACGGTATACTTATTTTTTTTAATTCAATCCCTTGAATTTTCATAACTTCACTCCCCATATGATATTTACCTGCGATGCATTTTAATTAAAAGTCACATGATCTAAGTATGAAGATTTCGGCTCATTAGTTTTCAGAACAAAATCTTATACAACAAAAAACACAGCATAGACACCTAAACCTAAAGGTTTTAGGCACTCCATGCTGTGTTTTGTTTTTGACCTATGGATATAGAGATTCAAGTAAAGCCATTAATTTATACCTATCCAAAACCATCAGAAAACTTAGTATTTGTATATATATAAATTAAGTTTTGTTATGCGAGCTCTATACTTATAGTGAGAAAACAAAGCAGCGAATTATTTACTTCACTTTATTATAGACAAAAGCTAAAAACTAGTAAATTTATAGATTAGTATATGCATCAGTTCAAAAATAACCTTATTAATATTTATTACAAATCCTTAATATTATTACTTATTCTACAAAACTGTTCAAACTCCTTCTTAATCCAACTAAAAATTTGAGTAAATATTATTCTTTCCACATAATTATACGTTATTAATTTCTTATTATTATGCTATTCACTATCCCAACTAAATAGTCGTCATAGCTATATTATTTATTTTTCCCCTTAAGGACAATAATTTTATATTTTCCCGTGTTGGATGAACCCTATTGCTTAAGAGAATAAATCCTATTCCATAATGCCTATCTATAAGTATAGAAGTACCAGTAAATCCTGTGTGATATATTGCCAACTCACTTACAAAATCACCAATCGAAGAATTTTTCTCTTTCAAAATCCATCCATATCCTCTTCTTCTATTCAAACCCTCGGTTTGACATTTACTAAGTAGGTCAATCGTATTTTTACTTAATATTCTTTTTCCCTGATATTCCCCACCATCTAGTATCATTTGTACAAAAAATCCTAGATCCTTAACCGTTGAAAATAAACCTGCATGACCTGATACACCACCCATTATATATGATTTTTCGTCATGCACTACTCCAATTACTAGTTCTCCTCTCATAGAACATTTTTCAGTGGCCGCACACCTGGATCTTTTTTCTTTAGATGGATTAAATCCTGTATCGGTCATCTTCAATGGCTTAAATATCTTTTCCTTTGTGTATTCTTCAAATGAGCCTGTTAACCTTTCAATAATCAAACTAAGAAGCATAAAACCCGTATCAGAGTAAATTACTTCTTTCTTTATTTTATTGCTATCAATCTTTTCGTTATACAGCAGTTCTATTAGTTCTTCTCGCTTTCGACAACCCTTATAGTCTGGCTCTGGATCATATCCCGCAGTGTGGGTCAATAAATCTGAAATTTTTATTCCTCTATATTTGTATCGAGGAAGTATATCTATAATATCATCGCTTAAACTCAGCATGCCATCCTCAACAAGCTTCATTATTGCTGTATTCGTGGCAACAACCTTTGTTAAGGATGCCAAATCAAAAATAGTATTGAAGTCAATATTCCTTTCTAAATCTCCCACCAAGGTTTTTCCTATAGCTCCAAAGTATGATTCTTTCTTGGTTATAATACCAAATGATGCTGCTGGAAAAGCCTTGTCCTTGTTTATGCATTTCCTTATATATTCTTCAAGGTAATCAATTCTTTCTTTTATAAGCATTAGATCACATCCTCCGTACAAACTAACCCTTTAAACCTCCCATTCGGAAGCCTTTTCTCACCTTTTCTTGGAAAACAATGTATAGGATAATCATTGGAAGGGTTGCTATTATAACCGCTGCAAATAGTGTCGTCCAAGTGGCGGAAAATTGCTGCTGTACCTGTAGTTGATATAATCCTACGGCTACTGTCTGTCTTTTAGGATTAGTTAGCAAAATAGAAGGCATAAAATAGTCGTTCCATATTGTAATAGCACTAATTATCCCTACAGCAGCTATTGCATTCCTAGCCATAGGTAGCATTATCTTCCAAAATACTGTCCAATCCCCTGCTCCATCTATGAAGGCTGCCTCTGCATAACTCCAAGGAATGCCCTTAAAAAATGCATAAAATATCAGCATGTTTGTTCCTAAGCCTGTCGCATATAGAAGAATTAATCCAAATGTATTAAAAAGATGCATTTTACTCATAAAGATATACATTGGCGCTAAGGTTCCTACTGCAGGTATTAGGAGCTTAGATACTGTCATGGCAAATATTATGGAATGGCCTCTGAATTTATATTTTGCCAGAACATATGCCGTCATCGATGAAAGCATGATTTGAATAGTCGTTGCAACAATGGTGATAATTATACTATTCATAAAATAGCTAATCATTTTAGTTTCCTTTAAAGCATCAACGTAGTTTGAAAACTCCCATGTTATGGGCAAGTTCCAAATATTTTTATAAAAATCTGCAACGGTTTTAAATGAATTGTTTAACAGCCATATATAGGGAAAAATTAAGGATATAGCATATCCTATCAGAAATATTTCTGAAACGATTATAGCCCCTCTGCTTAATTTTCTATTCATAGTAAAACTCCTTTGAAATAAATCTCTCTAACTCCAGTACTTCTCGACTCTATCTAATTGATATTTTATGATATATACGACAATAAATCCTAGCACAGCTATAGTAATCCCTATGGAGGATGCCATACCATATTCGCCAGTATCTGTAACGGATTCTACTAGTTTTAAGGCCACACTTGCTGTATCATACTTGCCGTTTGTAAGTAGTTTAGGATGTAAAAATACTCTAAATGCAGACGCTGCTCCAATTAGTGTTACAGTTGCTATAGTTGGCCATACCGAGGGGAGTATTATATTGATAAACTCCCTAAAGTTATCAACGCCATCTATTGCAGCAGCTTCAAATATTTCCTCTGGGATTTTTGAAATAGCTCCCCCTATGATCAAATTATTCCATCCTATGCCTGCCCAAACACAGTATAGAAATACATTGCCAAGAGCAGTCCTATGATCTCCAAGCCATACCATCTTATATTGACTTAGATTAAGAATATCCAATAGTCCATTTACTACTCCCTGATTAGGATCCCACATAAAAGCCCAAATCATAGTTAAAATAACTATCGACACTATGTTAGGAATAAAAAATACCGTGTTAAAAAACCTATAGAAAGGAACTTTTTTTGATAGAATATATGCCACTAACAAAGCTATAGGTACTATAACAAATACATTGAGTAGTAACCATAAAAAAGTATTTCTAAATGCAATTGCTATACTGTTAGTATTGTTAATGAACATATCAAAAAGTTCTATATAATTATCAAATAATACGAACTGCATCCTACCCTTAAAATGATTAAAGTGTTTAAATGAGTAAATCAATGTCTGTATATTCATATATAGGGTAAATGTCAGCCAATGTACTATTGGCCATGCTAGCATTAAAATTATAAATAGCTTGCGCTTCTTTTTATTCTTAAACAGATTCATTCAGCATCACCTTTTAGAATGGATTTAGGCTTATTGGATATATAGCAAACCTTAATTTATACACATCCAAAACTCAAAACTATCGAGTATTTGGATGTGTATAGATTAATAGTTTTTTGAACTACATGATTAATTGCCTAAATCTTTCTTAATTTTTTCATATTTCTTTTCAGCATTCTCCTTAAATGCTCCAAATGCCTTTTCAGAGTTCATCTTACCAGTAGCAATCTCTTCTAAGTATGGTTTGCTAAACTCCTTGTATAATTTACCTAATACAGGATGACTGCTCGCATCGGTATAGGTATATACATCTGGATCTGCCATTATTTCCATACATGATTTTGTAAACTCAGTTGTCTCTATATCTTTCATATCATACTTTAATGCCCTTAGACCGCCAGATAGCTCAGTAAATTTTCTACTTGCCTCTGGGCTTAAACTGAATAATAGGAACTCCTTAGCAATCTCTGGATGCTTTGTCTTACTGGTGATAGCTCCATAATCAGGCATATATAGTAACATAGTCGATTTACCGAGCTTTCCATCTGCTGGAATCGGAGCCATTCTAATATCATAATCCTCTGCCCAAGCTTCCTTCATTTCATTTTCCAACCAAAATCCATTGAAAATCATAGCTGCATTATTATTAATAAATTCCATCTGAGACTGTGTATGATTTAATGCTGTAGTACCTTCCATAATCCATCCATTCTTAAACAAAGTCTCCCATTTCTGCCATGGTATTTTTAAAGCTTCATCTCCATAGATATCTGAACTAGAAGGATCCTTATATTCCTTAAACTTATCTTCTCCTAACGACTGTAGCTGCCATCCCCTATAGGCAGATCTTACATAATTAATGTATTGCCCTGGATAAGTCAATGGTGCTATACCTTCTGCCTTAATTTCTTCACATAGCTTTTCAAACTCACCCCATGTCTTAGGGTAAGTCCACCCATGTTCCTTAAACATCTTGTTATTGTAGACAATACTCATTGAACCTGCCGACCAAGGCACAGCATACTTTCTAACACCTGATTTATCAGGATCATAGAAAAGTCTATCCTTTACGGCATCTTGGATATATTCATTTAAAGTCAGATCTGTTCCAGGCACCTTCGAGTCGTATAAATCACTTAACTCCATTACTAAATCTTGAGGCCCCCATTTTGACCATGATCTACCGTTTACAAAAAATACATCGGGAGTGTCTACTCCACCCTCAACCTTAGGGTCAATCGTATCATTTAGATTTGGATCACCTTCCAATTTAACAGTTACGCCTTCATGGTTCTTCTCAAATTCTTCTTTTAAGTATTTAAACCAAGCATCTCCAAAACCACCTTGGAAAAAGGCTACCTTTAAAACAACTTCTTCTTTTTTTTCTGGTTCACTACCGCCGGATGTTGTCCCCTCATTGCTTCCACCTGAACATGCACTAAATATCAATGCTGTTACCATTAAGAAAATTAGTAGAAATCTAGATTTTTTCATCTTATATCCCCCTTTAAGATATACTTTTCTTGTACGACTTTACCTATTTATAAATCTCTATTTTAATTTTTATAAAAATATGTCCAAATTGAATAAAAATACTATTAAGCACCTATTCTGAAGTTACGATAAAAAGAAATCAATTAAATAATCTTCATACAAAAAAGCCCTCCATGATTCTAAGTCAAGGAGGACTTTCTAATAAATATTATTAATTTAGAATAGTGAATATTAATATTTGAATCTACTAAAACCTAATAGTCGTTAACTTTTACTTAAGATTCTCAGGATTTAATGCCTCTAATTCAGTAATTACAAACTTTCCATCTTTTCTTATTAGTACATCATCGAAGTACATTTCTCCACCACCGTATTCAGGAGTTTGAATACAAACTAAATCCCAGTGTATCGATGACTTATTTCCATTTGATGCATCATCGTATGCCTTTCCTGGTGTGAAGTGGAAGCTTCCCATTATCTTTTCATCAAATAATGTATCCTTCATTGGAGTAGTTATATATGGATTTACTCCAATAGCAAATTCCCCAATATATCTTGCCCCTTCATCAGAGTCAAATACCTTATTTAATCTTTCTGTGTCATTTGCAGTGGCATTTATTATCTTGCCATCTTTAAATTCTACTTTGATGTTTTCATATGTAACACCTTGATAAACTGCTGGGCAATTGTAAGTTAATACTCCATTTACTGAATCCCTTACTGGAGCTGTGAATACCTCTCCGTCAGGAATATTATTGTTTCCAGCACACTTTATTACAGGGATATCCTTAATTGAAAAGGTTAAATCCGTACCTTTTCCTTTAATATGAACTTTATCGGTTTTTTCCATAAGCTCAACTAAGCCATCCATTGCCCTTGACATTTTTCCATAGTCAAGATTACATACATTAAAGTAGAAATCTTCAAAGGCCTCTTGACTCTTATTGGCAAGTTGAGCCATGGCACTATTTGGATATCTAAGCACTACCCATTTAGTATTGTTAACCCTTTCTTCACTATGTACAGGTCTTGAAAAATGCTCCATGTAAAGTCCCATCTTATCCGAAGGAACATCTCCTAGTTCACTTGCATTGTCACTTGCTCTAATACCTATATAGGCATCCATTCCCTTCATGCGTTTTAACTCATACTCTGCCATAAATTTTAATTGCTCTTCATCACATTCTAATAACATCTGTCTTAAAACCGATTGATCCTTAATTTCTACAAATGGCTGGGCTCCCACTTTATAGGCTTCCTTAACCAATTCCTTTGCAAGGGGAAGAGCACTAGTTCCAATACATTCAATCATTACTCTCTCACCTTTTTTTACTTCACACGAGTATCCTATAAGATTCTCCGCTAGTTTCTGTATTCTCGGGTCCATTTTATACAACTCCTTATAAAAATATTTTTATACATTAAGTTTTTTTTATATACATATTATAACATTATGAACTTGATATTTTAATTTTTTCCAAAAAAAATTTTTTTATGTTTTATTTTTTTAAGCCATGGGTATAATTCAAATATGAAAGCAATATATCTTAGATATCAGACTTTAAGGTTAAATCTATATATACATAGAAAATCATGAATATTATAATTTTCCCTTTGTATATATTAAAATAGAGTCGCATATCTACAATTAGAGAGTATGAGAGGAGACGATAGATATGAAAAAATATGTTTGCATTCCATGTGGTTATGAATACGATCCAGCAGTAGGTGATCCTGATAGCGGTATTGCTCCAGGAACTGCTTTTGAAGACATCCCTGATGATTGGATGTGCCCAATATGTGGTGTTGGAAAGGATATGTTTGAACCTGTAGAATAGTTAAAAAACCTATACTATAATAGAAACTACCTAGACCCTAACTAGGTAGTTTTTTGTTAGTAAATTTTCCATATTTCTCAATTCTTCTTCAACCCCTTAACAATTTCTTAATGCCTCTTAATAATTTCTTAACTCCTCCCCCATTCCATGTAAATCATTAGGATATATGGTATTATATGTTTGGAGATATATACCAAATCAAACTAAAGGGGGATTAGTATCATGAAAAGAACAATTGTTACAATATTAATTATGTGCATGTTTTTAAGCTGTATGTCTTTTTCCTATGCAGAAGAAAAAGGAGCAGCAAATAAATTGGAAGGGTTTGATGAAGCTTTAGAGCATGATGATTCTAAAACTGGAAACTTTGCTGTGGTTTTATATAAACATAAAGGCTTAAGATTATGGACAGAGTCTGGAGATGATCCTAAGTACGATGTAGATAAATATGAAAATGGCCTTCGTGGAAAAGATATTGATAAAGGTGATATCATTAAATACATTTTAAATGATGATGGAAGTATTAATGTAATAGCCAAGGTTTACGATGCAAAGGATAACAAGGCCCTAGGGGAAAATGCAAAGCTAGTTAAGTTAAGTGAAATCAACAAAGACAACGTAGAAGACCATAATAATTACAATTACTTCCATGAAACTGATTCTATATATATCGATTACAGCAAATACAAAGATAGCAGAAATAGTGATGACTTAGAGGTTCTTGATTGGAATGACTTCAAACAAATTGACTTCCCAAGTGATGACTCCGATAATGCAGTTTTAATGCTTATAGTAACTGATGAGGAAGAAGATGATGAAATAGAATTACTAGCTTTCATAGAGAACTATGATGAAATATACGATGAAATAACCGAGAATACTTCATACGTTGGCTATTTATTAAACTACAAAACTGATGATGATATTATGACTGTAACAGTTGATGTATTTGGTCAAGGTGAGAAGGAGTACAATGTTACAGATGATGATGATCAAGATGAAATCAAAGATTACGGTATTGAAGAGTTAATAGTATTTGTATTAAGAGATGGAGAATTAAAGCTTAAGGATCCTTATTACAATAATCACAAACACTACGGTAACGCCGATGGCGGAAAAATGTGGTTCAAAGAAAAAGATGGTAATGACATAATAGTTTATGCTGGTAACGAGAATACTCTTAAAGAATACGAGGTCCATAACGAAGTAGTTATATACAATAATGATGACGAAAAAAATCTAAATAAGATAAATGAAGGTGATGCCCTT
This sequence comes from Wukongibacter baidiensis, assembly GCF_050888315.1. Classification (NCBI taxonomy): domain Bacteria; kingdom Bacillati; phylum Bacillota; class Clostridia; order Peptostreptococcales; family Caminicellaceae; genus Wukongibacter; species Wukongibacter baidiensis. The sequence goes on along the minus strand of NZ_CP138202.1, from coordinate 5,075,411 downwards.
GAGTTCATTATCAGAAATGGCGAAATCATAGCTATCAAGTATACGGAAGAAGAAGATTTAGATGAAGATAAAAAATTAAAGGAATATTCTTCTCGTAAATTTGGTGTCCTTATCAGAAAAAACTCCGGCATAGAGTATGAATTGAAATTATGGACAGAAACTTCTGACACTATCATATATGATGTTGATGATTTTAAAAATGGTACTGAATTCATAGATCTTCATGAGGGTGACATCATAGAATACCTTCTAAATGATGATGGAACTATCGATGTAATAGCTAAGGTCTACGATGCAGAGGAAAATAAGGCAGTAGCTGGTAACTCTAAGCTTGTTAAATTAGATGAGATCAATAAAGATAACCTTGAAGACGAAGATGGTGATAACTACTTTAATCAAGGTACTTCTCTATACTTCGACTACAGTAAGTACAAAACTAATTTATATAATGATCATGATGACTTGGATGTTCTTGATTGGGATGACTTCAAAAATGCTGATGTTCCAAGTGCTGACTCTAACAATGCAGTTGTAGCTCTTATAGTAACTGACGAAGATGAAGACGATGAAATAGAATTACTAGCTTTCATAGAAAACTATGATGAGATAGATGACAATACTGATGATAATCCAACCACTTCTCCTGGAAACTTTGCTGTCCTTATTAAGAAAGATTCAGGTTTGGATGATGAATTTAAGCTATGGATAGAAACTGGTGAAACTGTTAAATACGATATAGATGATTACGAAAATAAGCTAGATTATGACGATTTTAATATAGGTGATATCATTGAGTACTCTTTAGAAGACGATGGAACTATCGATGTAATAGCTAAGATTTATGATGCAAGCTCTGGAGAAGCAGTAGGTGGAAAAAACGTAAAGCTTGTTAAGTTAGACGAAATTAACAAAGATAACGTTGAAGATGAAGATAGGGATAACTACTACGATCAAAGTGATTCTGTATACTTCGATTACAGTGAATATAAAGAAAACGACCACGAAGATGATGATGACTTAGATGTTCTTAAATGGAAAGACTTCGAAGATCTTGATATCCCAAGTGCTGACTCTAGCAATGCAGTTGTAGCTCTTATAGTAGCCAACGAAGATGAAGATGATGAAATAAGATTACTAGCTTTCATAGACAACTATGATGAAATAGATGACAATGATTCCTCTGAGAATGATACATATGTTGGGTATCTATTAGGTTACGTAACAGACGATGACATTATGACTGTAACGGTTGATGTATTTGGCGAAGGCGAGAAAGAATATAATGTTACAGATGATGATGATCAAGATGAAATCAAAGATTACGGTATTGAAGAGTTAATAGTATTTGTATTAAGAGATGGAGAATTAAAGCTTAAGGATTTTGACAACAATAATGAACTCCATGGTGATGCTGATGGCGGAGAAATGTGGTTCTGTGACAAGGATGGTAGCGACATAACAGTTTATGTAGGTAACGAGAATACTATTGAAGAATACGAAGTTCATAACGAAGTAGTTATATACCATGATGATAACGCAAAAAATCTAAATCGAATAAATGAAGGTGATGCTATTGAGTTCATCCTAAGAGATGGCCAAATTATAGCTATTAAATATCAAGAAAAAGAGGATTTAGATGAAGATAAGCAACTAAAAATAAACCCATAAAGCTCCACTCCTTCCTATAAAACCATATAAATTCATAAAATCCTATAGTAAGATTAAGCTACCTAGATTTTCATTTATTTTGAAGGCTAGGTAGTTTTTTTAATTGCCATAAATCATGACAGATTATATATAAATCTTCATCCAATAATGTTAAAATATAATATAGCTTTTAATACAGAGATTCCAGTCAAAACTTTAATTTATTTGGAACTCTTTATATATGGGGGAATGGAAAATGTCAAAACAACTCAAGGCCGATTTAGCTCTATTGGCCGTCACCGTAGGTTGGGGAGCATCCTTTATCTTAACAAAAAATGCTTTAGCCACTTTAGAGTCCTATAACTTTCTTGCAATTAGATTTATTATTGCATTTGCTATTTCATCCTTAATTTTTTATAAAAATATGATGAAATTAGATAAAGCTACTGTTAAATATGGGGTTTTGATTGGTTTTATATTATTTACGGGCTATGCCTTTCAGACTGTGGGAATAAACTACACAACCGCTTCAAAATCTGCATTTATAACTGGTTTTTCTGTTGTCCTAGTTCCTATAATTTCTGCTTTATTTCTAAAGAAAATACCTGAAAGAGCTGCTATTATAGGGGCAGTCATGGCGCTATTTGGCTTAGGATTTCTGACTCTTAATGGAAGCTTAGGTCTTAACATCGGCGATTTACTTACTCTTTGCTCTACCTTTGCCTATGCTATGCATATAATTACAGTTGGTAAGTATACAGCAAAAGTTGATTCAATTTCGCTGGCTATAGTTCAAATAGGTACAGTAGGTTTTCTTAGCCTTATAATGACTTTAACTACAGAAACTTTTATTATTCCACAGGGCTCAGATGTATGGATAAACCTTCTTATTCTTAGCTTAATTTGTACCTCTGGTGCTTTTATAGTTCAGAATGCAGCTCAGAAATATACATCTGCTACCCATACGGCGCTTATATATACGGGTGAGCCAGTTTTCGCAGCTATTTTCGCATATTTTATTTCCGGCGAAGTTTTAACTGCAAGAGGGATCTTTGGAGCATTTTTGATATTAGCTGGAATGCTTGTGGCCGAAGTAGATTTTAAAAGCATATTTAATAAATCTAAAAATGCTGACGAAAAGCTGGAAAAAGATCAAAGTGCTTAAGGTAGCTTTAAAAAAGTAGAGATTTTTTCTCTACTTTTTATTATAGTGTGCTCAGCATGGGCACACATATTAAAACAGCAGAGATCTAAATCTCTGCTGCTTCTTCTACAGTTATATCAAATCCTCTTTCAATAAATGTATTAGCTATTGTCTCCCAAAGCTTTTCCTTTCCTTCTCTATTCATAGAAGAAACCGGAACCAATATATCGTCTTTACCCATTTCTAAGGATTTTCTAATTTGACTAATATGCTTTTGTCTTTGACTTCTTTTGATTTTATCGAGCTTTGTAGCAACTACTATACCCTTAAAACCAAAATGCCTTATCCAATTGTACATTTGGATATCTTGCTGAGTTGGTTTATGTCTAATATCTATTAGTTGCACAACTTCCACAAGCTTGTCTCTAGTTGTAAGGTAAGTTTCTATTATCTTACCCCATTCTGCCTTACTAGACTTAGAGACCTTAGCATATCCATAGCCTGGCAGGTCTACAAAGTGGAATTCATTATTTATCTTATAAAAATTTATTGTTTGCGTTTTTCCCGGTGTTGAGCTAGTTCTAGCCATTTTTTTTCTGTTTAACAGCATATTGATTAATGAAGATTTTCCTACATTTGATCTTCCTGCTAAGGCTATTTCTGGAATCTCTTCCTCAGGGTATTGTTTAGGACTTACTGCACTAATGATAAATTCACAGCTTCTAATCTTCATCTTTATTTTCTCCTTTTACTAGTGCATGTTCTAATACCTCGTCCATATGTTCAACCAATACAAATTCTAACTTTCTCTTCACCGTATCCGGTAATTCCGTAAGATCTTTTTTATTTTGAATTGGTAATAAAATCTTCTTAATACCTGCTCTATTAGCTGCTAAAACCTTTTCTTTTATACCACCAACAGGTAGTACCCTACCTCTTAGAGTTATTTCTCCAGTCATTGCTACTTCTTTATTTACTGGTGTTTCTTCAAGAGCAGAAATAACGGCAGTTGCCATTGTAATTCCAGCTGAAGGTCCATCCTTAGGTATAGCTCCCTCTGGTATATGGATGTGTATGTCACGGTTTTTATAAAACTCTTCATCGATATCAAGTGTATCTACCCTTGAACGGATATAGCTTAATCCCGCCCTTGCAGATTCCTTCATAACGTCTCCAAGCTGACCGGTTAACACTAGCTTTCCAGTACCCTTCATTGGAGTAACTTCTATAGATAGTGTATCTCCACCAACCCTTGTCCAAGCAAGGCCAGTTGCTATACCAACCTCATGCTTATCTCTTACCTTTTCATAACTATATCTAGGAATTCCAAGGAATTTTTTAAGATTAGTTGCATTAACCCTTACTATCTCTGAGTCATTCTCTACAATCTGTCTTGCTGCTTTACGACACACAGAAGCTATCTGTCTCTCTAGATTTCTAACTCCTGATTCTCTTGTATAGTAGTTGATAATGTCTCTTACAGTCTGCTCAGACATTTGTAAATTAGATTCTTTCATGCCATGTTCTTTTATTTGCTTAGGAATTAAATACCTCTTAGCAATTACTGTTTTTTCTTCCTCTGTATAACCTGAAACGTCTATTACTTCCATTCTATCTAATAAAGGTCTTGGTATAGTACCTAATGAATTAGCTGTAGTAATAAACATTACGTTTGATAAATCGAATGGTACTTCTAAGTAGTGATCAGTAAATTCTTTATTCTGTTCTGGATCTAGGACCTCTAACAGTGCTGAGGCAGGATCACCTCTAAAATCACTGCTTACCTTATCTATTTCATCAAATAGAAATACTGGATTCTTTGAACCGGCATCCTTTATAGATGAAATAATTCTTCCAGGTATAGCTCCTATATACGTTCTTCTATGTCCTCTTATCTCAGCTTCATCCCTTACTCCACCAAGGGACATTCTAACAAATTTTCTATTTAATGACCTTGCTATAGACTTAGCAATTGATGTTTTTCCTACACCAGGAGGCCCTACTAAACATATAATCGGACCTTTCATTTTCTTTGCAAGCTTTCTTATTGCAAGATACTCTAAAATTCTTTCCTTAACGGATTTAAGTCCATAGTGGTCTTCATCTAAAATATCCTTTGACTTCTTTATATCTATGGAATCCTTTGTCTTTTTGTGCCAAGGCAAATCTATTATCCAGTTGACATATGTTCTTATAACGCCGCCTTCTGCAGAACCCGGCGATAATTTTGAAAGTCTGTCTATTTCCTTATGTACCTTCTCCTCTACCTTTTTAGGTAGCTTTGCCTTGTCAACCTTGTCGTATAATTCATCTATTTCATTGTCGAATTCTCCGCCTTCGCCAAGTTCTTCCTTTATGGCTTTTAGCTGTTCCTTCAGATAGTATTCCTTTTGTAGTCTGTTTATACGACCTCTAACCTTAGTGTTAATTTCCTTCTCAACCTCTAGTATTTCAATTTCCTTTAGAAGTATTTTGTAAAGAACCTCAAGTCTATCCTTTGGATCGAATGCCTCTAAAATCTCCTGCTTCTGTTCTGTCTTGAGAAGCATATGAGATGCAATAACATCTGCAAGTCTTCCTGATTCTTCTATGGAAGATACGCTGATCATTACCTCAGGTGATATCTTATTGCTTACGCTTACATAATTCTCGAAGGATTCTAATACTACCCTCATCATAGCTTCTAGCTCTTTATCCTCTTCGTCTTGTTCAAATACGTATTCTTCTATCTCTGCTTTAAAATATGGCTCTTCCTGCATTAGTTCGCTAATTCTACCTCTGCTAATACCTTCAACTAAGACTCTGATAGCATCTCCAGGTAATTTAAGCATTTGCTTAATTTTTGAAATTGTTCCAATTTCATAAAAATCTTCTGGAGTTGGCAAGTCAATATCTATCTCTTTTTGAGTTGTTAAAAATATTGTCTGATCTTTAACCATTGCTTCTTCTAAAGCCTTTATGGATTTCTCTCTTCCTACGTCAAAGTGAAGTACCATATATGGAAAGACAGATAAACCTCTAAGTGGTATTAGTGGTAATTCTATAGTTTTTTTTGTTTTATCATCCATTAAATTCCCTCCTTCGTTTGAGGATTCGTTCTTTTATATTAGTTATCAGCTGTGTTATATGGAATGTGTTTATAAATCCACATTTTCATCTTCTGACTCGCCACAGCTTCAATGGATTCAGAAAATCAAAATGTAAAAGATTTATTGTATTTGCATAGTTTAGCAAATCTTCTTTGAAAATTCTTATAAATTTTTCATAGACTATTATATCATAAAATTTTCAAAACACATTCTCCATAAATGGATTACCTTTATCAATAAGGGTCCTCACTAGAAACCTCAACATATCAAACTTAACATTTACACACTTATATCGGCAAACAACTCTAAAACTTAAAGTAAATTTTAAGAGAAAAATAAATCTTTGTAGATTTTTTCCTTGAGACTTATCAAGCTTTAAAGTGAGTAATTGTAAAAGCTAACAACTTGTAATTAGTCTTATGTTTTGCATTTTTAAATCTACTTATACCTTTATATCAATATGGATAAGGACGTTTTTTTCATTTTCTATATGCTAAAAAAAGCGAGCCAAATCGACTCGCCTACAAGCTTTTATTTAATTATGAAGCAGTCTCTTCATTCTTTTTTCTAGTCTTTTTCTTTTTTTGTTCGGCAAGAACTAAGGTAGGTGCGATCTTATTCTCTATCGTTTCCTTAGTAACAATACATTTTTTAATATCGTCCCTTGAAGGTATATCATACATCACCTCAAGCATAGCATTTTCAAGTATACTTCTTAGACCTCTTGCTCCTGTTTTTCTATCAATAGCCATTTGTGCAACGGCTTTTAGAGCATCCTCTTCAAACTCTACATCTACTTCATCAAGCTGGAATAATTTCTTATACTGCTTTACTAGAGCATTCTTTGGCTCAACCAATATTTTTACAAGGGCATCTTCATCTAGTTCATGTAAAGACACAACAACAGGTACCCTTCCAACGAACTCTGGAATTAGACCATATTTTAATAAATCTTCTGGTTGTATCTTTTCTAGAATTTTACCTATCTTCATATCAATCTTGCTCTGAACATCAGCTCCAAAGCCCATAGCTTTTTTACCAGTACGCTTTTGTATGATCTTCTCTATACCATCAAAAGCTCCACCGCAAATAAACAGTATATTTCCAGTATCAATTTGTATAAACTCTTGATGTGGATGCTTTCTTCCACCTTGAGGTGGAACACTTGCAACAGTTCCTTCTAATATCTTAAGAAGTGCTTGCTGCACACCTTCACCACTTACATCACGAGTGATGGAAGGATTATCAGTTTTTCTAGCAATTTTATCAATCTCATCTATATAGATAATACCACGTTCAGCCTTTTCAATATCAAAGTCAGCTGCTTGTATTAGCTTTAGAATAATGTTTTCAACATCTTCACCTACATATCCAGCTTCAGTCAATGATGTAGCATCAGCTATAGCAAATGGTACATTCAATATCTTTGCCAGTGTTTGTGCAAGAAGAGTCTTTCCTGACCCTGTAGGACCTAGTAATAATATATTACTCTTTTGCAGCTCTACTTCATCACTCTTAATGTCTTGGTCTATTCTTTTATAATGATTGTATACTGCAACAGCCAAGGCTTTCTTAGCCATATCCTGCCCTATAACATACTGATCTAAAATGTCCTTGATTTCTCTAGGCTTCGGAAGATCAGATGCTACCATATCAAAGTTTTCTTCAAACTCTTCATGAATAATTTCTTGACAAAGCTCTATACATTCATCACATATATATACATTAGGACCAGCTATAAGTCTTTTAACTTGATCCTGTGATTTGCCACAAAAAGAGCATTTTAGCTTGCTTCTGCTTCTGTCATCAAATCTAGACATCGCTACACCTCTCTTGTGTTATTTCCTAGAAGCAATAACTTTATCAATTAATCCATATTTTAAAGCTTCTTCAGGATCCATAAAGTTATCTCTCTCAGTATCTTTTTCTATTGTTTCTAAAGGTTGCCCTGTTCTCTCACTTAATATTTTATTAAGTTTGTCTTTCATTTTTATGATTCTTTCCGCGTGAATTTTTATATCAGTGGCCTGACCCCTCGTACCGCCCAGTGGCTGATGTATCATTATTTCAGCATTAGGTAAAGCGAATCTCTTACCCTTAGTACCAGCAGTAAGTAAAAATGCTCCCATGCTGGCTGCCATTCCTACACAATAAGTCGCAACGTCTGGCTTTATATATTGCATAGTATCATAAATAGCCATACCCGCAGTAATAGAACCTCCAGGGCTGTTTATGTAAAGATGAACATCTTTATCTGGATCTTCTGCCTCTAAAAACATTAGCTGAGCTACAACTAAGCTCGCAGTATGGTCATTTACTTCCTCACCTAAAAATATTATCCTATCTTTAAGTAATCTTGAATAAATATCGTAGGATCTTTCTCCACGATTAGTTTGCTCAACTACTACAGGCACTAAAGCCATATAACCTCACTCCTCACTTCTTATATTAAAATTAGTTAAGCTAGTTTAGCGTTATCTACTAAGAAGTCAATTGTCTTTCTAACTTTAATAGTATTCTTAATATACCCAAAGTTTTCTTCTTTAAAAGTTTCTTTTATTTTTTCTATAGTTGACTTTTGGCTTTCTGCTATTTTTTGAAGTTCTTCTTCTAAGTCTTCATCAGTTGCTTCTATACTTTCTTTTTCTCCAATAGCTTCTAGAGTTAAAGAAGTTTTTACTCTATTGTATGCATCATCTGTCATTTGTTTTCTTAAATCTTCAATTTTACCGCCTGTAAATTGTAAATATTTTTCAAGATCTAATCCTTGATATCTTAATTGGAAATCAAAATCTCTAATCATACTATCTATTTCCGTATCAACCATAGCTTCAGGAATCTCTACTTCTACAGTTTCAACTGCTTTGTCTAGTACCTTTTCTCTTTGCTCTTTTTCAGCTTTATCCTTAGCACTGTCTTCCATCTTAGTTCTTGTATCATTCTTTAATTCTTCTAAAGTTTCAAATTCACTTACATCCTTAGCAAATTCATCATCTAACTCAGGTAATTCTTTAAATTTAATCTCGTTAACCTTAACTTGGAAAACAGCTTCTTTACCAGCTAAATTTTCTGCGTGATATTCTTCTGGGAATGTTACTTTTACTTCTACTTCGTCACCGATATTTGCTCCAATTAATTGTTCTTCAAATCCTGGAATAAATTTACCTGAACCGATAACTAGTGTTTGATTTTCAGCAGTTCCACCTTCAAACTGCTCTTCACCAACAAATCCTTTGTAGTCAATAATAACGTTATCGTCGTTTTGTACAGGTCTATCATCAACACTAACTAATCTTGAATTCATTTCTCTCATTTTTTCTATTTCTGTATCTACATCCTCATCAGTTACATTATACTCAATTTTTTCTACTTCTATACCTTTGTAATCTCCTAGAGTTACCTCAGGCTTTACTGTAACTATAGCTGTAAATACTAAGTCTTTTCCCTTTTCGATTTCTTCAATATCAACGTCCGGTCTATCAACAGGTTCTAAATTATGCTCGTCAATCGCCTTGTCATATTCTACAGGAAGTGCAATATTTATTGCGTCTTCATAGAAAACACCTTCCCCATATTGCATCTCGATCATTTTTCTTGGAGCTTTACCCTTTCTAAATCCAGGTATATTAAATCTCTTTCTGTTTTTTAAGTAAGATTTTTGAACCGCTTTCTCAAAATCTTCAGCACTTACCTTAATCTGTAAAGTAACTTTATTTCCTTCTTTTTTAACCATAGTTGAATCCATTAATATTCTTCCTCCTCTACTGTATTTTAATATTTCCATTATTAACTAATATCGTTAAGTTTAAACTAATATAATCATCCATATGTAATACAAAAAATCAAAATACAAACCCATAAATGCATTATACACAGATAACCAACATCAAAGTCAGAGTTTAAAGTTGGTCTTTAATAATTATATATTAGAATTTTATTAGCCTATCAAGATAATGGAATAGGATTTTTTAGTTGTGCACTAATTACTTAAAAGACCAATGGATTTTCCATTGGTCTAAAGAATTTTTAATATCATCATAGATATTATATCATTATGAAGTTTATTGTAAATACTTTTTTTGCTTTATTTGTTTAAATTACCCCAGATTAAAGTAGCTCTTTTAAAATTTTAGAAATAATGTCATAGGAAAATCCTCTTCTTTGGAGATATGAAGCTAGCTTTCTATAAATAGCATTCCTTTCATCCCCTTTGTATGCTTTCATTTTTTTCTTAGCACATTCAAGGGCTATACTATACTCTTTATCATAGTCTATTTCCTCATCCAGAATTTCATTTATTACTTCTTCATTTACTCCCTTTCTTCCAAGCTCCATTTTTATCCTTCTACTACCATATTTTTTAGATTTTGATAGAATATATTCCTTGGCAAAATCCTCATCATTTATAAGATTATACTCTCTCAGCCATTTAATGGTTTTATCAATCATTTCAGCATCGTATCCTTTTTGCTTCATTTTATCTTCTATTTCTTTTTGACTTCTAGGTCTATAAGATAGGAGTTTTACTGCATACTCATTAGCTTTTTTCTGCTCTTCGGATTTTATTATTTCCTCAAAGTAATCTTTATCAATAACTTTTCCCTCTTCAATATGAAGCTTATAAATTATATCTCTACTTACTCCAATAGCAAATTCATCATTTATATATATAGATACCCTATTCTTATTTCTCTTTTGGGTTTCTAGCTTGGTAATTTTAAGTTCTTTTTCTAACAAGATCCTTCACCGCTTTCCTCATCTACGTAATTTGACAAAAATCACATATATTTTTTATCATCTATGTATAATTATAATAGAAATCTCAATAAAAGGTGATGAATTTGAAAAAAATTGGTATTATAAACTGTTTTAATGTATCTCAGAGGTGTTCTTCTTCTGGATGTTTTAAAGCCGCCTACGCTAAAACAGGCTCCTTTGAAAGATATAAGGATGAAGACATTCAAGTTATTAGCTTTGTTCATTGTAATGGCTGCAGCGATAATTCCGTAGAACAGGTTTTAGCAAGGGCTGAAAGAATGAAAAAAGTAGGGGTTGATGTTATCCACCTATCTACCTGCGTAAAGTCTAAATGTCCCTATTATGATGAGTTCATGGCTAAATTATCGGAAGAGTATGATGTAGTTGGATATTCTCATGGGAAAAAGAAAAAATAATTTAATAGGTTTATACTACTCCGAGGACCTATGATATTTCATTCCTATAATTACTCAAATGAAATATCATAGGCCCTTAAGTTACTACAAAGATCAGATATATGACTTAGTAGCATATAAGGTAATTTAATCCTGAAATAGAAAGTTTACAGCCTCTTTAAACTGTCCATACATTTTGAACCCATTTAAACTCTTTAGACTTTCAGTTAGACTTTGATAATACCATTTTTGATCTTCATACGGGGCATTAAACCTGTCCCAAAGCCTATTTCCCATATCATTACAACCTTTAATCATACTTCTTATATTACTAAGCTTATCTGCACAGGCAATCATCTTTATCTCCATAGATGCATCCTTTAAGTACTCTATTGTGTGTAGCTTCCTATCATACCAGGCTCTATTTCCTCTATCCTCAAGTTCCTCTGAGGCACCAAGAACTAGTTCTAGTATTCTATCTCCAAATACTTCTCTTACTTCTGCTTCCGTTAATTCTGTGTCTTCTAATGTATCATGCAAAATCCCTGCAGCAATCACATCTTCACTACAGCCATTTTCCTGTAGAATCATGGCTACTTCAAAGGGGTGTACTATATATGGAATGTCCGTTACCTTTCTATGCTGGCCTTCATGGGCTTTAGCTGCTATTTCGATGGCTTTATTTATTAGATAGTTAAAATCTTTCATTTAATCAATACCTCCATTATGAGAAGTAGTTGTCTTATTTTATAGTATATATCATTTCCTTAATTAGTATAAAATAATAAAAATCTATAACGCCTCTAAGCACTATTATTCATCAACAGAATTTATAAAAAAAGAATTTGCTAGTGGAATTATATTTACTAATGGTTCTTCATATGGATGGATTCTTTTAATAACATCTAATGCATCATTAACATATTCCTCTTTACATCTTATCTCAATCTTACATTCGGTACCCTCATTGATCTCGTTTTTATCTCCATTAAAGGGGGTTGCACTTTCCAAAGGCCTCCAGTATCCTCTAACATTTGTTATCGACATGACATTATCATAATCTCCAACCCTACATGCCTTTATCTTATTAAGAGCATCCCTTAGAGGAATTATATATTCCTCTGGTACATATATTTCAATTTTAAATTCATCAAAATAAAAGTTCTTCATTAGTTACATCCTTCCATTATAAAGTGAGTCTTACTATCTTATTTTAGTATCAATCTGACTTAATTGAAATATATAATTTTCAAAATTCTATCTTTATATCTATATTTTCCCTTGTAATTACAAACTTTGAACTCCATTTTCTATTTACAAAAACTGATAAGATATTTCTACCCTATCGGTCATTTTTAAGGATAGTAAGACCATCCTTTCTATATTCTATTATATAACCTCAAGAAAACTCAATAATTTTACACAATCCTTAAGCCCCTGGAAATAAAGCATTTCCCTTTCAATCCACTCCATTCTCCCGTGTCTCTCTTTATGTCTTAAAACAAGCTCTCTATCCTCATCATCAAGACAATTAATTATTTTTTCTACTTTTCTGCTTTCCTCAACACTACACCTTAAAAGCTCACTATACTCTTTATCATTGATTCTTAAACTTTTCATTGTTTCCTCGTGTATATCTGAAAATAGCTGTTTTACATGGTTTATGTATTCTGTCGACATTGTTTCCCCTCCCTTTTCCCAATCCCATTAAAATAGTTCAAATCAAATACTTTTCTAAACTTATCCAATTTCTTTAGTCTTTCAATATCCATTCTGCTCTTCATATTTATGTTTAAAATTTCCATTTCTATATTTATTATAGCTGAAATATAAGTGCAATTCGGATTAATAGCCTTATTTCAGCTATAGTATAATTCTTTATAGGATGTTATTGTGAAATAGAAACGAATAATAAGTCTAAAAGAAAATAATGACCTATTGCAAAAGCAGATGGAGGAAATGCCTAGCATTGCTCAAAGAACCTACTCTAGTTATGAGAATGGTAACCACGATATTCCTACACATGCTTTAATAACTCTTGCTAAATACTACAATACAAGCGTTGATTACTTGTTAGGCTTAACTGATAAAGTACAGCCTTATCCCAGATCTAAAGATCACAAATAACAAAGTTTTCTTAGCTAGAATAATTCATATAAAGTTTGAGAACTTCCAAGGTTCTTTGAGCTCCTTGAGCTCCATTAGTTTATTGGCATGTCTACATCGACCGCCAATAGTTTAATGGAGATCTTATTATAATAGACAGGTTTATTATGCCTCTAAGGTACGAACTACTATTAAAAGAAAAGACCAACACAGGGGTTTAGTTCCTATGTTAGTCTAACTAGTTTCTTAGATTCTTATTTGAAGTCATTACCATTGCCTCTAAATTGATTTACTTATTAAACCCCAACATCATATAATTCAATATCGGTTACCTTTAATCTCACATACTCTCCTATTGATTGTGAAATACCCTTGATAATGATACTTATAATACTTTCACCCAATCTTATTACAGTATATCCATCATCATCAATTGACTCAAGTTTGCCAATAATGCAAATTATATTATCAGACTCAATTCTAAATTCTTTCTCTTCTGATAAAAATATGTTATCTCCCCATTCAAACAATTCATCTATTTCTAGTTCAACATGTTTTATTGACCCTAGTGGGGGTACTATACCAAACCATCTTGAATCTAGCTCACCATATTTTGTAACTACTCGAACATATTGGTCGTTTAAAAACTCAATAATCTTAACTTCCATATTTACTTTTGAATCCTCCTTAACGTATTATCAATTGTCATTACGTCATTAACTGAGTCATAGTTCCATCTTATATTAACTCAATGATTAGATTATCTGTCCACACATCATAAAAATGTTTGGACATTGAAAATAATCCCTCAATAATATCTTTCGCTTTAACTTCTATTTTTTCATTAGAAGAATATCCAAATTGAGCAAAACTTGTTAATATAATCTTTGTATCTTTAATCTTTCCATTTCTTATCAAATCACTCACAGTATTCGCGAATGTCTTGATTTTTTCAGGTGGATGTATCATATCCTCCCAATCTTCAAATTCACCGATGAAGTTATCACATTCAAGTTCAACAAATTCATCGTTAGTATAGTCACTAAAATACTCTTTTTTTACTTGCCTTATTTGATTATTATATATCACATCAAAACCTATTTTCTTAAACTGTACCATTAATTCTTCTAGATTCAAATCATTACTATTTAGTTTAAATGACAAGAATTGAGTGCAATCAAAATTTTCATTCATACTCTTAGCTCCTTTGAGTGTCAAGGTGACTAGGTTATCGACACTCTATGCTTTCAAGACAATCCCTCTATTTATACCTGTAAGTCTCTCAATTTGTCTGATCGATAATCAATATTTTTCTTTTAGCTCTTTCAAATACCTTCTTGCTACTTACGTTGTCAACAATCTCGTTCCCTTGACACTCTATCTTTTATCAAATTTCACACTAATAGAATGTTTATCAGCAATTTCATCCATTGCTTCAAAAAATTCTTCACTTTGTAACTCATGAATATTAAACGTAAACTTTTCACTATCTGAATAAATATATATGTTCTTCTTAAAACTTTCAAGCTTAGTTTCTTGAGTAGTTCTTCTAATCTCCATTTGTTTAATTTCTTTCCATAAAAATATCTTCTTCTCTCTATACAAACTAAAAAATTCTACTTTTTCATTATCAATTACAATTTTATAATCTCTGAAAATTATTAATAACATGATAGTTGGTACAACACTACCCACAAAATATGAAATAGGACTATTATCTCTATAAATTAGAATTGCAAAAATAATTAAAGAAATAAATAAATATTTAAAAAGACTTCTAGTTGATGTAAATTCTCTTATCATGTTTCTTCACCACACTCCCTTTTATCAAATTCTATTTACCATACATCATAACCAATAATTTAGGAAGTGTAACTTTTTTATACTTTCTAAATATCAAATCATAGTCTATTTTGAAAGTTCTCTTAGAATATTATTTATATCTGGTGTCATTGTTTTAGGTGAAGCCTTTATTGTCAACACCCCCACCCCCTTGACACTCTCAGGCTCATACATTCAAGGTGCTTAGAACCATTGTACTGTTAGCAATCTCATCATATTGGCATTCTCAAATTCACTCTCCTGCTATCCGTTTAAAATCTTCATCGCTATTAATATAATTACTATCGTTAATATGAGTATTTTATTGAAAATGCTTTCCTCAATAAAATCGCTGACTAATGGAATACCTGCAAACTTTATTGCGTATATCAATAAACACATAATTGGTGTAACAACTAAACTACCTACTAACATAACTTTGAGAAATTCAATATTACTTATTTGGGATAAAGTGTTGATATTAATAAATGCCGCAACAATTATTGCTAACATATAGCCATAAAGTAAATTTCTAAAAAAGTTCTTCAACTTATCACCTTCCCTTAAATACCCTATTAAAGATATCTATAGTTTTATCCTTAGCATTATCGTATATAGATTTTATATTGAACAGGAAGGAAAAGGGGTCAGACTTTTATAATTTTATTATTTTGGATTAGCTTATTCTTATCATCAGATAATATATCAAAACCATCGATTCAGCTAAAAGTGTCAAAGGGACGGGGTTATCGACACTCGAAATAGTAATGACACAAGATTTAAAGTTACAACTTTATTTCTGACTTCCATAAGCAACAAGTCTTTAGTTTCACTTGCTGCTTTAATAATATTCAATTCCCATGTAGAATATTTACCCACAAATTTATATTTAGTCAGAATTTCTTTCCTCTCTTTTTTCAATAAATCATATAGTTTAGATTTTTCATTTAACAAACAGACTAAAGTTAGTATTAGCTGAGGTATAACTAGAAAATCAATGCTTTTATAACCATACATTCTAATTATGATTACAACTATGTCTAAGACTATTAATAACGAAATATACTTTATAGTATACTTTCTTATATTTATCATTTCCCTCCCACCTTTACAATGCATTTAAACGATTTTCATCAAATAAGAAACTTGGAGCTTGTCACCTTACTCTTTTTTTCGTAAAGCCAATACCTACATTGTCAAGAACCCCGTCCCCTTGACACTCAACTATGTTGGCCTAGGCAGTTTAGCTAATTCTCTATGAGTAATTAGAGCAATCACGACAGGTACTAAGAATAGCTTTATTAGGTAGTAAATCTTTATTAATCATATATTTCCATATCAACTTCAATGTTTATAATTTCTCCATTCTCTTTTATTTTTATTGCTTCGTATGGATTTATACTATCCCCACTAATAACAACATAACATCCAATAAGTTTACTTAATTTCTGTAGCAATGTATATTTATTATCATCTAATATCATTGTATCATCTAATACATAAACTTCTAATCTCATTTGTTTATTCTTAATTATACTTTTTAAACATACTACTTTTAGACCACTACTAATCTCCAAAAACTGCTCAATGTTATTAACAATCTCTATATCTTCACTTTTTATATGGAATATCTCAACAAGAGCATTTTTAAGTTCATCCTTATCAATTACTTTTTCTAAAATCATATCCTCCCACATCATCATTCTAACCCCATTATGTCTAATATTTTTTCTTTAGTATCTGCATCAACTTTCATATTATTTAAAATCATGTTTGCTTTTTCAGTGTTGCCAAATTGAATATAAATTCCCATAGCTTTATATTCAATTCTATTTAATTGATGGAATCCATCTCCTGAGATAGGGTATAATGTAGTATTGTCAACAACCCCGTCCCCTTGACATTCGTTTCTTCAATTACCAAAACTTCTGGTGAACCAAATCGGTGATATTGAATCGCTTTCATCTTATTCACTCCATTTCTCTTATTTAATATTCTATATATATAGATTCCAGTCAAAGCTTTATTTAATATATATTAAAATTTACTTGGAACTCTCTATATTAAAATTTTATTTGATATTATTATAGCCATATTATTTGGTTTTTTCATTGACTTAAATCAATATTACTAAATAAAATTGTCTTCAACATAACAGTAACTATTACATTGAAGACATTAGAACTTTAAATGGTGTTCAGATCACTATATAATGAGCTCAAAAACATCAGCACTATCCATCTAATGAGTGGTACCGATTTATGTACTTTATCCGTGTTATCTCATATACATTAGATGTGTCAAAGGAACGGGATTATCGACACTCTATGCTTTCAAGACAATCCCTCTATTGAAGTGTTCGTGCACTTACTCCTACCAACTTTGACACTTGCTTTACTTTAATAGCTCATTATCTCACCACCTGTATATCCTTTTGTAATCTATTACGCAACGTTAAAGTCACTATTTTTTATTCAGCAAATTTATCTTCCTATTTCTTCTTTAGCCTTTTTACTTGAGTGAATTGCAGTTATAAAATCATTTAATTTTACTTTACATGTATAACCTTCTCTTTCAAGGGCCATGGAACTTGCATTAACAATTATATTGAGAATATCTCCTCCTGAAAGCCCATCTGTTTCAATGATTATACACTCCCAGTCATTTTTTGAAAGCTGTATAGGAAGTTTTTTAGGGATTAGTTTTTCAAAAAGCATTTCTCTGGATCTCTTATCAGGCAATGGCATTTCTATGTGCCCCAAAATACGCCTAACAAATGCAGAATCATAGTTTGATGCAAAGTTAGTTGCAAAAATAGTTATGCCCGAGAAATTGTCAAGCTCTAATAACATTACTGAACGGCTGACATTCACTGCATGATCTGTACTTTGAGTTATATTTGATAATCTTTTTCCAAGGATAGAATCTGCTTCATCAAAGAATAATACAGCATTTGTTTCCTTAGCCTTTTGAAAAACAGCTTTAATATTTTTTGGTGTTTCTCCTACAAATTTAGATTCTATCTCTGCATAGTTCGCCCTAATAATGTCCCTGTTAAGCTCATTAGCTATTGCTTCGGCAGTAAAGCTCTTCCCCGTTCCCGGAGGACCATATAAGTTTATTGCAGTACGTCCCCCCGTAGGGTCAACTTCCTTTATTCCAAAGTCATCATATAGTACGTCATGATATTTAATCTTTGCAAGTAAGCTTGCCAGCTGCATTTTAATTTTCTCCGAAACAACCAAATCCTCTAATCGGCGCTTCGGCTTTTCAACTGTAAACATATTCATCCTTTTATTAATATCATTTTCTATTGTCCTCTGGTTGCCTTTTACAGGTGGTGCTACATATCTCGCCTCAGATTGTGGCCTAAAATTTTGTCTATTTTTATTTTCTGTATTTATCTTATCCATTTCAATATCTCCTTGTCTTTAATTTACTCTTCAAGAACTTCATATTGACTTTCAAGCCATCGCATCTCTAGTTCATCAACATAACAATTTATAGAGCCTTGAAGGAAGTCTGGAAGTTCTGGATCTATAGCTTCAAAAAATTTTCTAAATTCAGGGTCATAGGTATAAACGTCACCAAGCCCTCTTAACACCTCTAAAGATGGCTCGTAAAAGTAGCATATAAATTGGTGCCATTTTATTAAAATATCCTGAATTAACTGACTCTCTGCTCCTAACTGCATGTTATCAGCCAATTCCTGAAATATTGAACGACATTCTTCCTTTATCAACTCTCTTTTATCCTTACCATAGCTATTCCAACGTTGTGTAGATTCTATAACTCTATCTTTTCCCCATTGGCTCATTGCCTCATTTTCATACCTTTGCTTCTCCTCAGGTAAATTATTATGTTTTCTATTTTTCTTCATACTAATCACTCCATTATTCTTAGAAATATTAATTTGGGCCTAACTTATCGGCTGAATATTATTATAGACTATCACGTTACGTTAGGGTCAATAGTTCTTTTACTATTTTTATTTTATAGTCAAAGTAGCTTCGGTCCTACAGGGTCACTCTCCCCCCTCTGCTCTCAAGATAGGATAAGTTTACAGCATAAACAAATGTACCTGCATGCGTTGTCAATAACCCCGTCCCCTTGACACTCCTTCTCCGTTATATTCCATTTCACTAGGGTTGATTTTAATCAAAAGAAAAGACCAACACAGGGGTTAGTTCCTATGTTGGTCTAGTTAACTTTGCTAAAACTTGTACTAAGTCAATTAATCGTTACTATCAACTCCATAGACTCTCAATTGATTAGTCTATATCTATTTTTTATCTTGTAAAATACCTTAATAAGAAGAATACAAATACAATAAGTGGCGCAAATATAAGAACAACTATATAGTTCTGATCTCCTATAGCTATTGATACTAGTATTAACATAAAAACTAATATCAAAGCATTAAAGAATTTTCGTACTCTCAACTTGGCTTTTTGATTTGACATTTTTACTTTTTCTAAAGTAATATAATCAGCACTATTAGTTTCAAGTTCTATATAATCCTCATTTAACTCAGTATTCTTCTTTAGCCCCTTTAAGGTATATTTACGTTTACATATTTTACATTCATAAATAAGAGTATTTTCATATATTTCTTCTAGCATGAGATTCATCTTTTTCTCAGTACTTCTTTTAGTCCCTTTATAATATTTATGTGTATATCTACTTAAATTCTGGTTCCCACAATGAGGGCACTTTTTTTTGTTAAAGAAAAATATAAGCAATTCTTCAAAGGTAAATTTAAACTCATTTTTTTTCATTTATTCGTTTTTCCTTTCCAAGAAATTTATCCATTTAGTTGTAATGAATCTTAATATCACACAGAAATGTCAAGGAAATGTCAAGGGGACGGGGTTATCGACACTCCAATAACTCTTTTTTACTATCTATACTTAAAAAATGCTATTGTTAAAATCATATCAAATACTAAGATAATCATTATTCTTTCTTTTACACTTGAATTATGAGAAAACCTAAACCATGTACCAATTGATGCAATACATAAAATACCTATCAACACTAATACACTCATTAATATTCCCCCTATTGATTTTTACTTAGACAACTCTTCAAGTCTTTCTTTAATTGTTCTATTGGTTCTTCATTATATTGTCAACAACCCCGTCCCCTTGACTCTCTAGGCACTTGATCTCCACCAGTTAATACATTACCAATTCAACCGCTTTATTATGGCTTGCTATCAACTTTCTTAAGTTCCTGGAATTAACTACTATTGGATTTAACGATTTAATCTCATTTATAAATTCACTAGTCACTTTTAAAATAACATCATAAAACACTCTTTTACTTACATTATCATTCCATAAAGTTTCAATATGATTTTGGGGCGACTTTTCAATATGACTTGGCACTATTTTCTGGTGTTCAACTCTAGTACGAGTCACCTTAATTCTTTCATTGTATGAGTAAAATTCTAACCACAAGTTATTAGTATCAGGTTCATATATAGTGGCAAAGTTATATTTTTCTATATAGATTATTGCTTCATTCAATAATCGTAGCCATGTTACAATAAACTCCCCATCATAAGGAATATCAATGTCCACAAATCCAATACTATTATTAGTAAAGGAAAGTTGAATTTGCCCTACAACTGTATCCATGTCATTTTCAAAATCTCTGAAATCTTTTATACTTGATAACCTTTCTTTTTCATCGTCAAGCACTAAATAGTTGATATAAAACATTCTATACCTCCTAATAACCAGAATCTCTTAAGTTAAGTTTATGGATTCACTAAGCTGTTTTAAAAACTCCATCTTGGAAATTTACCGTAATAAAATCATAAAGCCCGATCCCAATTTCCTTCTAAATTATTTTTTCTTTTCATTATCTCTATTCGTAAAATAATCATATCTATCCTCAGCTCCAGCATTAATCCAGAATTTTTGGAATAAACGTAGCGCCATGTAGAACAAGAAATTATAACCTAAATATATTATAATGTCGCTGAATACAAATGCATCATCGATTATTGTCTGAATTAAAAAATAAGTAAATGATCCTCACATAAACGTGAATGGTATTACGAAAACAACCATGAATTTTTTTAATCTCAATAAATTAAGATATTTTTCCATTAAAGACTTAGTATCCTTCTTCATATAAATTCCTCCTCATCTTTTTAGTGGTGATTGGAGTAAAAATCTATTGGATCAGCTCCTTCTATCCCATGACCTTCATCAGTAATATCTATACTTGATAATATACCTAACTTCTCGGCTCCAAGTTCTACTGTAAGTTCATGTCTTACACCATTTTCATCAACATAATTCAAAGGAAGTGTCAAAGAGACGGGGGTATCGACACTCCAATAACTCTTTTTTACTATCTATACTTAAAAAATGCTACTGTTAAGATCATATCAAATACTATGATAATCATTATTCTTTCTTTTATACTTGAATTATGAGAAAACTTAAACCATGTACCAACTGATGCAATACATAAAATGCCTATCAACACTAGTACACTCATTAATATTCCCCCTATTGATTTTTACTTAGACAACTCTTCAAGCTCTTTCTTTAATTGTTCTATTGGTTCTTCATTGTATTGTCAACAACCCCGTCCCTTTGACACTTGTTATTCTCCGTTATATTCCATTTCACGAGGGTTGATTTTAAGCCAAAGAAAAGATCAACACAGGATTTAGTTCCTATGTTGGTCTAGTTGTTTTGTTATATTCCTCGTATTAAGGTGCTTAGAACCATTGTACTGTTAGCAATCTCATCCTATTGGCATTCTCAAATTCCACTCTCCTGCTATCCGTTTAAAAACTTCATCGTTATTAATGTAATCACTATCGCTAATATGAGTATTTTATTGAAAATGCTTCCCTCAATAAAGTCGTTGACTAATGGAATACCTGCAAACTTTATTGCGTATATCAATAAACACATAATTGGTGTAATAACTAAACTACCTACTAACATAACTTTGAGAAATTCAATATTACTTATTTGGGATAAAATGTTGATATTAATAAATGCCGCAACAATTATTGCTAACATATAGCCATAAAGTAAATTTCTAAAAAAATTCTTCAACTTATCACCTTCCCTTAAATATCCTATTAAAGATATCGAAGTGTCAAAGGGTCAGGGTTATCAGCACTCAAAATATGTTAATCTTATTAATACTTTGTATTCCAAATTTCTTTAATTTCATCTCAGTTTTATTTATTTCATCTTTAGAACATAAAAATATTATATTAAATGGGGTCGGAGGAGTTGGAAAGCTATCATAATCTCTCCCTTTAGTCCATTCTTCAACTGTTGACAATAAAATTTTTATAAATATCCTAAAATTATCGTTATCATCCTTTAAAATTTGATCTGTTTGCTTTACTAATAGTATATATGCATCCGCTCCTATCCAGTCTAAATCATTTATACATTCATCAAATGCAGCCCAATTTTCTCCAAAATAGTCTGGAAAGTTAAATGTTTTTGCGAATTCTTTGAATAGCTTATCACTGGTTGTACAGTTATCGCCATTAATCACTCTAATAGAAATCTCCTTTTCTTGTTCCTTTAACATGTCTATTATGAAATCATTTGCATCTTGACTTTTACAGCTAATCAAATGTATATATGGTTTTCTTAAAGAAGTAAAGTTTTGTCTATCATACATTTTCCACCTCGTTCTCTTTGAGTGTCAAAGGTACGGGGTTATCGACACTCTATGCTTTCAATACAATCCCTCTATTTATACCTGTAAGTCTCTCAATTTGTCTTATCGATAATCTATATTTTTCTTTTAGCTCTTTCAAATATACATTCCTTATTTCTTTATCAATATTTTGTAAATCAAATGGGACTTTTACTCTGCATACTTCTTTTATTATTGTTCTTGCTTCTGCCTCACTTATTCGATGTCTTTTCTCTATATCTAAGCAAATGTCATCATTAGATTCATTATTGTATTGAATAAATCTTTCCATTGCCTCTTCTCTGTCATTATTGAATATATTAAGGGTAAAGTCTGTATTCACCAGTTTCCCTTCATTTACATATTCATAATAGCTACTCCACTTATATTCTTCAAGACTATTTACCAGTCCAGCTTTAATCGGATTTTGATGAATATACCTATGGACAGTTAGAAGATATGCATCATCTTCTACTGGCTCACTTTTGAATCGATCTTGAAATAAGTTTCCTATCCTGTCATATTTCCTATTATACCAATATACATAGCTTCCACCTATCCTACGCATTACTTGCTCTAATGGCTCCTTACCTATTTTCATTAAAATATGTACATGATTTCCCATTAAACAATACCCATAAACCTCGTATCCGCTTTTCTCTTTGTACTTCTGTATCGTCTCTATAAATCTTTTATAATCTTCCTCTTCTTCAAATATACTTTGCCTGTTTATTCCTCTCATCATTATATGATATATTCCGCTTTTACTTTTCTTTCTCGCTTTTCTTGCCATTGTTTCACCCCCTAACTCATCTTATCTTTACTTCACCATCGTTGTCAATAACCCCGTCCCCTTGACACTCTATAATTTTTTTTCTAAATATTGAGTAACTTTTAATAGTTTGTAGTGCGTTTAACTTCTGATTATTTTCAAGAAGCTCAAAATCATTAATAAGCTTCTCAACATGTGAAAGATATTCAACTTCCGTTACTATTTTGTTAAATGGATAAGGATATGTGTTAAAAATCGAACAAACTCCTAAGATTGCATCATAGTTATTAGCATCAACCTCTATCGCCTCTCTAAAATAAGAATATCCACAATCATCTTTTAAATATGTCGAAAGATCGCAAATAATACCACCTATCAAAGATAAAAATTTTGATTTAGTTTGTAAATCAAGTTCATGATTTACAATAAAAGATTGAATCTGATTAATAAGTTCTTCGCTATCTAACTTTCCAAATTGTTTCTCAAATTCTTTGTATTGTTGCATATAATCTACCAATTGTTCACCCCGCATCTTATAGTCTACTCATACCTTCTTCAATAAATTCTTTAACCCAAACTTCAGCGCCATCTATATTCAAAAATTTAAATACGATTTTACCTCCGTTTGGTAAATCCCTAGTACTAGTTATTGCTCCATTTTCAATAGTATTAGCTATATGTGTTGTCAATAACCCCGTCCCCTTGACACTCCTTTTCTTTCTCGCTTTTCTTGCCATTGTTTCACCCCCTAACTCATCTTATCTTTACTTCACCCTCGTTGTCAACAACCCCGTCCCCTCGACACTTGCACAGGATTTGACTCCCATGTTAGTCTTAATTCTAACTTTCTACAAAATTTTGATTATATTATCAACTGACTTTATCTTATAATGATTCATCAGATTGTTCAGAAATATATCTGTTTTGCTTCTCAATCCATTTTTTCTCTTCTTTTATCCAATCTTCTTCTGACATTTTAAAGTCTCCCCAGTAGCCATCTGCATTAATTGCTTCCCCTTCTCCATCAGTTAATACTAAAGAGGCTTTAGCAGTTCCAATTCCCAGATATGGGCAATATTTATGTTTTTCTTCATTAAATTTAAAACAGAGTGTTCCTACTCTTCCTGGTTCATATTTACAACAACTAGGAATTTGTTTTTCTGTATCTTCAATAAAATAGTATAAACATTTTGCTTCTATGACTATATGTTTCAAAATAACACACTCCTTACTTTACCTTTTCAAGCATCCTTAATGCTTTTTTGTAATCATGACCATTTATCTCAAGCCATTCAATAGCACCATCAGCAAGCTTTCTTCCATAAGCTCTGACTTTTTGATTAACTCTAACAGAGAAGAATTTCCCAACCCCTAGGTTTTCAAAATTCAAACTTGGATGATTAGGGTTATTCTTGAACAGCTTAAAAGCTTCATCAGCTTTGGTTTGAAGACTTTTAGGAAGTTTATTATATGCTTTCCAAAAGCTTTTATTTGTTACATTTATAAAAGTTCTAGAATCACTAACTTTATCTGCTATTCTAGCAACGTCATCTATTTTACCTAGTAAGGATGCTCCTCCAGGGTCTACAGTCCCGCTTGATACTTTTAGATTTTTATAATATTCTTTCTTATACTTTTCTACATCTTTAATTATTTGCTTCCCGTCTACTTCATTTTTCGAGTGTCAAAGGGACGGGGTTATCGACACTCTATATTAAGTTAACTATAACATAGCTATTGATTTAATTTCTAAACAACTATCCATGACCTCTATTTTTTCAGTAATTATTATTCTTTCAAACTTAGGTAAAATAATTACTCTTCTATTGTTTTATTAACCGCTTCTATCCAGTCTTCCCATAGTGCAGAATCAGCTGGTTTTCCATCTCCTAAAAGCATCATACTACTTAGCAAATCAGCAATATACTCTGAATTTGATAAAGAATAATAAT
This sequence comes from Wukongibacter baidiensis, assembly GCF_050888315.1. Taxonomy (NCBI): domain Bacteria; kingdom Bacillati; phylum Bacillota; class Clostridia; order Peptostreptococcales; family Caminicellaceae; genus Wukongibacter; species Wukongibacter baidiensis. Next base: position 5,050,035 of record NZ_CP138202.1, on the reverse strand, counting down.
TTTCAAGAAATAGAATCATAGCTTTATAAGCTTCTTTTTTACTTAACATTTGAATACCTCCTATATCTACCATCTTCAAGAGGGGTTTGATAATCCTGTTTGATCGTTAAACTCCTTCGGTTCTAAATTTATTCCACCATTAGTGTTGTCAACAACCCCGTCCCCTTGACACTCTATTCATTCGTAATTATATAATTTTTACTTTCAGCCAATATTAAACTCATTCTAGCCTCCTTATTTCATATCATATGGGAAATTTGTAAAATTATAAAAGCCTGACCCCAACCATCTTTCTAAGAAAGACTCCCAATACCATAAAGGTTATTGGGAGTACTTAGATATTTTTCATAAAACTTTTATATTAGGTATTACATTGGTTACCTTTTATCGGAATTGTGTTTTTGGTTTGTTAGGCACTGGGTTGGATTTCCCGCCAATTTGTACAACATATATACTCATAAAGTCAACACAATATTGCTCATTTCTTAACTACTGAATAAAAAGCTCCATCAATCAAAATATAGAACTTGTTATCATTTGTTAAAACTAGCGTTGCAGGCTCATATCTTGTTTCTAATTCATCTTCGTTGTATTCTATAAAAAATTTAATATATATTATAGGGTACTCAACTTTAAAATCAGTCGAAATCGTTGTTCTGTCAACAAACACTGGATAATTATCGTCCATTCTCTCCAGACTCAATATAATACTGATAGGACTTAGATAATTGCCGTTCACATTTATATAATTACTATTTGTATCTTCTTTATTATACTTTTTCACTGAAAAAGATATATTTGGCACATTATTTTTAGCACTCTTAACATTTTCATTATAATTTTCTATTAGATTATTTCTGACACTGTCTTCAATATTGTCACTGTAGTCAAATAACTCTGGGTAATATATTGATGAATCAACAAATCCAATATATTCATTTATTTTCCAGTCACCCTTAATTAAGTTTAAAATATCATCTATTTCATTCAAATTCCATCTATTATCTAATTGACCTGTTCCATATATATCATCACCAAATCGATCTTCATTTATCAATATCTCTTTTTCACCAAAAACAGAAACGCTAATCTTATTGTCATCTGTGCTTAATTCTAATTCGCTGTTCACATCACTTATCGAGCCTTCACTAACAACATTATTTAAATCGTCTTGATTACTATTTGAGACTGTAAATATCGTGAAAAAAGCAAGTATAATTATGACTAATATTTTAGGACTATACATTCTTTCATCTCCTTTTATTAGGATGTCAAAGGGATGTCAAAGTGACGGGCTTATCGGAACTCCATTCTTTCACCACAATTCATTAAATAGATTCAAATCTAATAAAACTCACTTTTCCATTATTGTCAGTATAAAATGTCAATAAGCTCTCATTATAATAATACGTATAGCTCTCACGTATCTCAGTTACATTATGTTCATCAGCATTTCCATATTTTTTTAAAACTAGTGATATCTCATCACCTACCTTTATTCCTCTTGATGTTTGAAGTTCAGATGATGTTAAGTTGATGCTCATAATAATACTGTTACCTTGTCCACTTTGATTTGTCATTAATTTAAAATTTTCAAACACATAAACATTATAAGAGAAGCTTTCATTAGCTAGGCGCTTATTTGTAATATTATCATTTGTTTTTAAACTTTTATATTTCCCCCCAAGCTCGATAAAGTTATTATTATTCTCTATAACAAAGTCTTCATCTGTTAATTGCAATATAAGTTCAGTGTTTATATTGCCTGTAATATTTGTTTTTGGTTGTTTATCATCGTTATCATTTTGTGTCTTAGTAGTTATAATATCATTATTCAACGCGGCTATATAATAAGTACCAACACCTATAAGAATTATTGATATTACTATAATCATTAAGAACATTTTGCTTTTCATTCTAGGCCCCTTCCACTGCGTTTATTGTCATACTACTATAATCGCCATAAAAGTATACATCCAATATTGTATCTGCTCTGTTCTTCCACTCATCCAGATATTTTACTTTATTAAGAGGATATTTAAACCTTCTCCCGTCCTTTCTCCCATCAAGAACTATTTTACCTTCTAAAAAGGAATTAGATATTGTTTTTATATTTTCCATTCGATTTTTTTGCAAAATATCCCCCAATCATAGCCGCTGGTATTACTAAAATGATTGAAGATATTAAATACCAAGAGGGGAGTGAGCTAGAACCCCTACCAAAAATAAGCATTGCTGATATATTTGAAATAATTCCTACATATAGTCCATGTTCTATTTCATTAAAGCTAGAAATTCTACCTGCTACATAACCTCCTAATGTAGTCATAATTATCCCAATTATAAATAACATTATCAGCAATTCTAATGAGTCGGAGATTTCTATAATATTTCCTCCTTTTATTGCTATAGTAATACCAAGTATAATGGATATTATAAATCCAGAAATAAGTGAACCTGAATAATCTACAAGAAATCCAATAAGTACAGCTTTAATACTTATTCTATTTTGCTTAATCATTATATCAATCCTTTTTTATTTCAATTTCTTCCCTATAAACAATAATTCCACAGTCACATTATAAACTATATATTTTATCATATAACCAGTCAAAGGTAATTGTTGCCTTTAGTTAGAGAGACATTCACTTATAAATGAAGCATTACTTATTTTATTTTTATATGTCCTGTTGACTAGGGTTATCGACACTCTATGCTTTCAAGACAATCCCTCTATTTATGCCTGTAAGTCTCTCAATTTGTCTAATCCATAATTTATATTTTTCTTTTAGATTTTTCAAATATGCATTCCTTATTTCTCTATCAATATTTTGTAAATCAGATAGCACTTTTACTCTGCATACTTCTTTTATTATTGTTCTTGCTTCTGCATCACTTATGCGATCTCTTTTCTCTATATCTACGTTGTCAACAACCCCGTCCCCTTGACACTTCCATTCCAGTCCATCACTTCGCAGTACTTTTTTAAAGTTCTTTCCTGTGTCTCAAGGGAATATCCTTCTTCGGCTTGCTGAGCAGAGGATACTCGAATATATATTCCAGCATTTATAACTTTCTTACTCATTACACATACACCCTCCAGTTCCTTAATTTTGCTATGACAGATATCATAGCGAATTTTTAAGTAGAAGTAAAGGGGAAATAGTTAAGCATGAGAACTCATGGTTAAGGGATTTACTGGAGGGTATGTGATAGAAACAAACCTTTTTCTTTAATTTTTTAGGCATAAATATTTTTTATCTCTTATGCTCCGTTACATTTCATGTATTCTCCTTCAGAGTATTTTATTCACTTTGTTCATAAAACTCCTTCAGGCTCATACATTCCATTTCACAAGATTTGATTTTAAGCAAAAGAAAAGACCAGCACAGAATCATTTCCTATACTAGTCTATTTGTTTTGCTAAATTTTTATGCTCAATCAGTTTGAGTCATCACAATTGTTTCTTAGTATATTCACTAAGACCTCATCATTTTTCTGGAGTGCAAAATCAAGTGATGTTCTTCCAGCATTATTCTTAATATTAACATTAGATTTATATTTCAAAAAAAGTTCTACTAGCTCATATCTACCTCTTGCGTTAAATACAGCATACCATAAAGGTATATTTCCGTACAAATCTTTTAATTTCACATCTCCACCATTATCTAATATTATTCTTGCTATATCAATATCTGGATGAAAACCAATATAGTGTAATGCAGTTCTTCCTTCCTTATCTTGGATATTTACATCTATTGATTCTTTTAAAAGTTCAATAGCTATCTCTTTCTGTTTGTAAGCTATCGCTTCATGTAGTAAACTTTGACCAAATTCATTTACCATATTAATATCCAATTTTCTAATACTTTTCTTTATAAATTCTAACTCTCCTAAACGTATACTCTGAAACCAATCGCAATTTTTGTTTTTTGAAATATCATCTATCATCTAAAGCATCCTTTCTCACTTAATTTTACTTTAACTCATGTTTATGACCCCTGTTTCCACTAATTGATTCTGGCTTATAATTTTGAGGATCTCTATATTCCTTTAGAAAAGTTTCTTTATCAATTTTACCATCCATATAATCCTTATGCAATTTCCTATATTCTTTTCCTGGTAAATGACCCATATCCCACTGACCATTTCTACTCTTTGACTTGTCCCAAAATAATTCTTCACCTGTATTAGGATCAAAAACTCTACCTTCATCATCTTTTGCATTTTCCCATACTTGTTCAACTTGACCTTCACCATACTTTGGTCTATTTTTAGGATTGGAATATGGTTTGTTTACATAGGTCGGTTCTATACCTTCAGGATCACCTGCTTCAATTGTTCTTACATACCATGTAGCTCCAAATGCTATAACACCAGCAACAACAGGAGCAACGGCTGAGCCAGCTGCTGCTCCTAACTTATCACCAGTAGCAGATATAAACTCTTTTGCACCGTTTCCAAGTTCTTTCAATCCATCTACAACAAGCTTCATTCCACGTATATCAGTTCCAGTACTTAAATCTGCAGCTGAGTCTACTGTATGCCCACTAGGATCAACATACTTAATCGGATTATTATAGGTATAGGTATAAAGATTCAAACTAAGCGGATAACTAGGATCACCTTTATAACTATCCTCTGATATAAACCTAGCTATATTTGGATCGTAGTATCTTGCTCTTAGATAATATAATTCACTTTCTTCGTCATAATATTCTCCTGCGTATCTATAAGGGTTATCTGTTGATCCTTCTTCTACTTTTGCTTTACCGTATACATCATAGTCATAGGTGTTTAGTATCTCTCCTGTATTTGTTACAAGGTTTACTGTGTCTCCATGGCCATTATATAAATAATACGCCTTTGTACCTTGATTATCCTCCCTTGCTATGATATTTATTCCTCTTATATTTCTTGCCTTGAATACTCCATTTTCTGTTTCGTTGATTACGTTTCCTCCGGAGTAATAGAATCCAGTTGTTATACTTCCTGAGGTTTTTGTTTTTCTTAGCCCATTACCATCGTAGCTATAGCTTGTTATTACTGAGCCTGGGCTCGTGTATTCTATCATTTGATTCAATTGGTTATATTTATAGCTTGATATTTCTGTATCAGCACTTCCACCCTTTGTTGTTGTTATAAGGTTTCCATTTTCATCGTAGTCTAGGTCTACTGTAATGCTTGCTGTTCCTACGTATTGTGATGATACTGCTCCAGTATTGTCAATTGTTTCTGTTACGCTGGTAAGTTTATTGCTAGCATCATTATCATAACTAATTGTATGGCTTGTAATGCCATTCATTTCCTGTATTGCTCCACCTTGTTTAAAGGTGTAGGTATAGTTTGCAGGATGCACTAGATCCTTTGTTTTAATATTTCCGTTATCATCAAAGGTATATGTGACTTGGTTTCCATCGGGCTCAGATACTGTTTCTAGTCTATCTAATTTATCATAGTTGTAGCTTGTTGTTCCATTTGCATCTACCTTTGTAAGCTGATTTCCTACTCCATCATAGGTATAGCTGAATTCGCTACTGATAACATTACCCGGAAGCACGTTAGTTAGTTTTGTTAGGTTATTCATTCCATCATATTCGTATAGTGTTCCAAATCCGCCAGGATAAAGTATGATATTCCTACTTCCATCTGGATGATAAAAATATGTTGTAGTTTCTCCATCTACTGTTACGGTTTTTAATCTGTTTCTATTATCATATCCATAGGTGGTTACTTTACCAAAGTAGTCAGTTGTTTGTGTCATATTTCCGCTTTTGTCATAATCGTATTCTATATATTTTCCATCGGGCTCTGTTTGTCTTTTCAATCTGCCATTTTCATAGTAGGTATAGTTGGTTATGCCCGTAGAATCTTCCATGGTTTTGATTTTACTTGTTTTATCGTAGGTATAGTTAGTTGTAACAGAACCTGCATATTGGTTTAATAATCTGTTTCTACCATCGTAGTTAAAGGTTGTTATTTGTCCTTTTTTATCTCTTTGACCTGTGATGTTGCCTGCCTTATCATAGTCTATATATACATTCTTATTTAGTGGGTCTGTTTCCTTGATAAGTCTACCTAGCTCATCATATTCCCTAGTTACTACACTACCTTGCGAAGCTGTATTGTCTTTTTGCTCATATACAAATATTACCATTACGCTACTATGTTCCTCAGTAAGCCTTTGAGTGTAGGAAACTGTACCACTTGATTTTTCTTCATTTGTATATACATGATTTTCAAATGGTGTTGGATTCGTGTTGAATAGTTCGTCCAAATCATATACTCTTGCAGATACTATCTCAAATTCATTACCATCGGTGTCATTTTTTATTACATCCGTTGAGTAGGATCTTTCTTCTCCAAATGGTATCCCACCTTCATCATACGGTATTCCACTAAGCTTAGCACTGTTATAGTCTCTTATATCTGCGTAACCAAAGAATATGTGTCCACTTCCTGTACTCTGTGTTATCATCGTACTATTCAATAATCCCGACATGTTATTAGATCCAATACCGCTTAATTGATATCCTTCACCTGTGGCTGAAAGTCCAGTTGTCATTTTTCTAAGGTTTCCCTGTTTAGAGTATTCATACTTAGTCATTTTGTCATAGGAGTCGGTTACGGATATAAGCCTTGACATGTTATCATAGTCATATTTTGTTTGGTTTCCGTTGGCATCGACCTTACTTGTCACATTCCCTATATAGTCATGGGTATATGTTGTTGTGTATGTTGTCGGACCGTCTTTGTCGGGCTTTACTTCTTCCTTTATTAGGTTACCAAGTTTATCGTAATAGTATTTTTGAGGATCTCCTTCTTCATTTTCTACTGTTTTACTATTTTCACCATCGTTATATGTTATCGTAGTATTTTTAGAGTCAGGATGGATTATTTTTGTTTGTCTGCCTAGGGCATCATACTCAAAGCTTGTCTTATTACCTTCTCCATCCTTTACCCAGTCTATCTGACTTAAGTTATTGTAATGATTTTCAAGTGGAGTAATCCATACACCATCTTTTACTTCCTGCTTCTTTAGAAGTCTTCCAAGTTCATCATATATCTGTTTTATTTGATTTCCTTCTTCATCGGTTACGGTAACAATGTTATTTTGATCATCGTAGTCTATTACTATTAGATCGTCCGTGTCAAAGTATTGGATTTGCTTTGCTCGTCCTAGTTTGTCATGATAATATAATGTTATTTTCCCATTTCCATCTATATATCCATTCCGATTCCCTGTTTCAAAATCGACTCCATATGTTTCTTCGATTGTTTCTGAGGTCTTTGCAAGGCTGTTTAAATCATAACCTTCTACATCGGTATAGGCCTTTGTTAGATATCCATGCTGATATAGGGCATCGTACTCATAGTTCTTAGTTATATAGATTCCATCTTCTATTTGGGTTTTCTCACTTGTCATATTTCCATAGCTGTCATAGGTGTAATCGGTCTCTATAAACCTGAGGGCCTCATCATCCATATAATGCTGTATGCTCTTATTTACATTACCTGTAATCGGGTCAATTTGATTTACTGTCTTTTGATAGTCACTTGAATTTATATTTTTCTCTACACTTTCTAACCTGTGGAAGTTTGAATCATAGGTATATGTTGTCTTATTTCCTAATTCATCGGTATATTCTATCAGGTCACCGTACTGTCCACTGTCATATGCCCTTTCAGTCGTCTTAGTCATAGATGTCCCAGAAGTAGGATTATATGATATTGTTTCTTCCCTTGTTGGTAGCTCATCGCCATCATACTCGTAATTTGTTTCCATTAAAAGTGTTGTCCCATTTTCCTTTATTTCTTCTTTAATTTTCCGTCCATCGGGATTTCTTCTCTTAAAGGTTAGTATTCTTTCTGTACCTTCGCTGTTGGTTATGGTGGTAGTGTAGGTATAGTTTCTAAGAGCTTCACTATCGGTAACTCCATAGGCTGAATAATCGCCTATATAGCTGTAGGTATCTTCATTAAGTCTGACTACATTAACCTTGTCATATCTGGAAGTAATTCTGTAGTATTCACTATACATACTTGTATTACTACTCAATCTTCCCTTTACCTTTTCGTAGCTATAGTAGCTCTTTGCACCTGTTGGATAGGTTATTTCATCTATTGTTACGAGATCATTTCTGCCACTATTCTCCCCTGCCATTCTAGAGGCTTCGCGTACAGTACCCTCAAAATCTGTTTCTCTACCTTCTTGATCTATCTTCTTTACAAGTTTATATAGGTCTATGCTACTTCCCGATGTATAGTCACCATGTATTTTTTCTAATATAAACTCTATTGTCGATCCATCAGGGGCAGTTATAACGGTTTTTCTTAGATCATTTTCAATATAGTTTGCATAGCTAATATCTATACTTCTTCCTAAAGTGTCTATGATTTTTGTGATAGCAAGGGTTTCTCCCCAATATTTGTACTCAAAAGTTATTGTGTTTCCATATCGATCTACTATACCAAGTAGATTACCTTCACGGCCGAAATATTCCTTTTTACCATTCTTATAACTTAAAACATATTTCGAATTCTCTTGTCCATTATTAAAGCTGTTATCGTCATCATCAAAATCAATATCATTTAATTCATAACCTTTTAGGTCCCATGATCCACCATTATAATATAATTCATAGGTTTCACCCGTAGATAATCGTAAAAATCTCCCGTTAGAAAGTCTATAAAAGTGAGAAAAACCTAAATTCCATCCTAGTCCAAAGGGTGAAGCTCCATCAAATTTCGGTGTAGACTTGTCAAGATAAGTAAATGTTGTTGCATCCTTCATCTGATATCTTGTTATGATATTCAGATCAAGACCATTTCTCCCTGGAAGGCTTATGTCAACTTCTTCATAGGTCAGGCTTCCATTTCCTGCATTTATATACTCTTTCCCATTTCGCCTATAGTCAAAGGGAGCATTATAGGATATAGGCTCTTCTTCTTCTGGGATTATGGCTTGAGTTTCAAAGTCACCGCTTTTTTCTTCATTCTCCATAATGCTTTTAATATCTACCTCGGATGTTTTTGATTCTTCATATGCAGGTTTTATCTTTCTAAGTAGGTACCCATCTAACATAAGTCCCTTAATCTCTTTTGTTACCTCTTCAGATAGCTGCTGCTCATTTTTAAAAACTTCAAATTTATCTATCTGTCTATATATTGTTTCTATATTTACGTATATATCTAATAGCTTTTCAATTTCATCTAGTGTGAAACCATAATTCTTTACGATGGATGCTACAAATATAGAGTCTACTAATGAATATCCCCTTGCTTCTGCTTGTATAAGTAAATCTTCTTCGATTTGAAAATGCTCTAGGATTGCAGCCTTTTCTTCATCCTTGGCATCGCTATACTCATCTCTCTTCTCTAATATTTTACCAATAGTTTTATCTGCAAATATATCATCTAAATCAAAGAACTTATCACTTTGATGTGGTTCTTCAGCCTTTACCGGCTGTTCATTACCTGGCTCTGTAGTTGAGTTTTCCTCTGATGTTGTATTTCCATTGTCAGTATTCTCACCTGTAGAATTTTCATTTTGACTGTTTTCTTCGGTAGTTGTGTTTTCCTCGGTTGTACCTTCTCCACCGCTTGTATCCTGATTGGAAATGCTCTCACCTATTAAACCTAATACTGCGTTCTTAGCATTGATTCTATTTCCTTCGTAAACTCTACCAACAAGTGATGGAAGTTTATCTGAACTTTCTATGATTTTTCCCTTTATCTCACCTAGGGTGATATTCTCGTATGTGCTGATTATAAGGGCTGCTTCAGCCGATACGAAGGGCGCTGCCATAGATGTACCACTCATCTTACCGTAGTTATTACCTGGAAGTGTACTTAGTATTTCCTCTCCCGGTGCCGCTACCTGAACTAGATTTTCTCCATAGTTTGAAAAGATCGATAGGTTTCCATCTTTATTTGTTGATGCAACGCTTATAATATTTTCACTATTGTAGGCCGCTGGATATAGGGGAAACGCCTCAATATTTAATCCTTTATTACCCGCTGCACATACAAATAGCATGTTATTTCCTTCTATGGCTTCTCTCAGTGCTGGGTTTTCGTTAAAACCTCCCCAGCTACAGTTTACAATCTTTGCTCCCATGTCACCTGCATACTCTATTGCTTCTATTATGTCGCTGGTATAGGCTACACCGTTGTCAAATACCTTAAGGGGCATTATTTTAGCCTCCGGTGCTGATCCAGCTATTCCCTTCTCATTGTCCTTAGTCGCAGCTATAATCCCTGCGATATGGGTTCCATGATTTGAGTCTGATGATCCTTCAGTATATAAAGTATTAGTGGCATCATTGAAGTTCCACCCATTTACATCATCTATATATCCATTACCGTCATCATCTACTCCATTACCCGGTACTTCATTTTCATTTATCCATATATTTTGTAATAAGTCCTCATGATTTGTATCAATTCCTGTATCGATTACTGCTATTAAAACGTCTTTTCCCTTAGTACTTTCTAAGGCTGATGCAATTCCTGTATCTTCACCTAATGCCCATTGTTGAGGATAGTATGTATCATTAGCCTCTAGGTTTATTTCATAGTCAGGTTGAATATATTCAATATCAGCATCATTAGGATCTAGCTGAAGTTTTTGTAAAAGCTCATCGTAATCCATCTTATTATTTGTTGTAATTAGACCAAAATCTTGTTTCTTATTTTGCTTCCCACTCTTCTTCAGTTTCTTAATAGACTTTATGTCTTGCTTAATTGATTTTTCGATTTTTTCTTTTCCCTGTTTCTCTTTATTTTCTTTATACTTTACTATAAACCTATTTGTAGTTTTCTTGTTTCCTTTGGCATCATTTTTAGTTTTTTCCTTAAGGATTTTTTGATCTTCCTTATTCTTTAACTGGCTTGCCTCAGCCATTACTGGTGTTACTACATATAAGAAGAATGCACTTATTATTAGTAGTATTGAGATTATTCTTTTCGCATTGTTTTTGATTCGCAACAAATTTCCCTCCTTAGTATTTTTAAGCTTAATATTTTAGATTCTTATTACTTGACAATAAATCTGTATGAATGCAGTGTTTGCCTCCCTTCCTTAGTACATTGTTAATTACTTTATAAATTTCCATTATGAGTTTATGATATAATAATGCGAATTAGGATTCTAAGCACAATATATGGTATTTTCCCACGTCGTCACGTCTATATATAGTGTTTCGTGCTTTGTTCATTGAAATTACTGCATATATATAACCCCTGCAAGATACTCTCTATTCATTGGTAATTATTTCATATGTCTCACAAAAAAAAGACCAGTTAGAATGTTATATCTAACTCGCCTCTTTAAATGTTATTTATACTACTTATGTACTCTAATACGTTTTTAGCATGCAACTCCATGAAGTAGTTTCTAATTATAGAGATTCCAGTCAAAACTTTAATTTATACATATCAAAACTCCCTATAAATATCGGATATTTTGATATGTATAAATTTTTTAAGATTTACTTGTAACTATATATCTGATATTTTAAAGTATAGCACAGATATTTTGAGAAAAACGGCACACTTGCGGTAGTTTTGCGGCAATTTTTCAGCAGATTTTTTTCCTAAGTTTTATCTCAATCAATAAAAAACAAGTCTATCAGCCAAACCCACTATTTCTCTAAATGGATTCGGCCGACAAACTTGTATTATGAGAAGGAAAAGGAAAATTGGAGAAGGGTTATATATAATCCCCATCCCTAGTTTTCATTTTGCTAATCTTGGAGAAAAAATTTCTACTATTCTCCTCCAAGAAACTATCTTAAACACCCTTCTCCATTATCCCTTCTCTTATGTCTATTCTTTAAGATACTAATCTACATTACTCCTATCCTTATAGTGGGTATGAAGGAGTTCATGGGATTTATGACCTAGAGGTTTAATTAGAAACTCCTCATACAAGGTATTTACAACAGGATTTTCATGGGACTTTCTAATTTGTGATTGTATATCAACCTTGTATATTGCTTCAATTCTCTTTTCTTTGGTAGCGTTAGTTCCTCTAGGTTGGCCACCGCCGCCTATACATCCACCAGGACAACACATAACCTCTATGAAATGATAGTCTGCTTTGCCTTCCTTAATCATTTCTAAAATCATTCTGGCATTCTTAAGACCATTGACTACGGCTACCTTAACGTCTACCTCTCCAACCTTCACGGTGCTTTCCTTAAATCCATCTATTCCTCTTAAACCTTTGAAGTCTATATCTTCAAGTTCTTCACCGGTAACTACTTCATAGACTGTTCTAAGGGCTGCCTCCATAACACCACCGGTTGCACCGAATATAGCTCCGGCTCCAGTAGTTATGCCAAATGGAGCGTCGAACTCCTCTTCTTCAAGGCTTGCTATATTAATTCTTGACTGCTTAACAAGCTTAGCTAGTTCCCTAGTGGTTATAACGAAATCTACATCTCTGTATCCACTATCATCCATTTCATCTCTAACTGCTTCGGCCTTCTTTGCAGTACAAGGCATGATCGATACTACAACTACATCCTTTGATTCAATATTAAATTTCTCTGCATAATAGGTTTTAGCTAAGGCTCCAAACATCTGCTGTGGTGACTTACAGGTTGAAAGATGATCTAAAAGCTCTGGATAGAAGTATTCTATAAATCTTATCCATCCTGGACTACAGGATGTAATCATAGGAAGCTTTCCACCGGTATTTATCCTATGTAGAAGTTCGTTTCCTTCCTCTATAATAGTTAGGTCAGCGGTAAAGTTAGTGTCGAACACCTTATCAAAACCAACCTTTCTTAAAAAACTAACTATTTTTCCAGTTACTATACTTCCGGGCTCCATTCCAAATTCCTCTCCAAGGGCCACACGAACGGCAGGAGCCATTTGTACTACCACATGCTTATTTGGGTCCTCTAAGGCTTCCCAAACATCATCTACATTACTCTTTTCATATATCGCACCTACTGGACAAACGTTTATACATTGACCACAATAGGTACATTTAACATTCTTTAATTCCTTATCGTAGGCAGTTCCTATCTTTACGTCACAGCTTCGATTTATATTGTAAATAGCACCTATTCCTTGGACTTCATTACAGGCTTCTACACATCTACCACATTTTATACACTTGCTTTCGTCCCTCACAATAGAAGGATTCGTATCCTTAATAGGTAAAAGCTCTACGACCTTATCAAATGGAATAGTATCTATGTTGTGTTCTTCACATAGGGTCTGCAATTCACAATTTCCATTTCTTACACAGGTTAGGCAATCACAATTGTGATCTGCAAGTATTAACTCAAGGATAGTTTTCCTTGCTTCTCTCACCTTTTTAGTGTTTGTCTTTATATTCATACCTTCCCAAACTGGAGTACAGCAAGCTGCTGAAAATGTCCTCTGCCCTTCAACTTCAACGATACAAACTCTACAATTCCCCTTAATTCTTTGGTCTGGATGATAGCATAGGGTAGGAATATCAACATGCACTTTCCTAGCTGCTTCAAGTATAGTAGTCCCTTCCGGTACTTCCACTGCTGTTCCATTAACATTTACAGTTATATATTTCATCTAGATTCCTCCTTCCCCTCTGGATTACATACTCCTGATCTACAGTAACCCTTTAAATGTTCCTCGTACTCATCACCAAAATACTTGAGAGTAGTAAAGATGGCTGTTGGCGCTGCCTGACCCAAACCACAAAGGGAAGCTTCCTTCATTATCTGAGATATATTTTCCAAAAGTTCTAAATCTCTCTCGCTGCCTTCTCCATTTTGAATTCTATCTATTATTTTAATTATGTGTCTATTTCCTTCTCTACAAGGAGTACACTTTCCACAGGATTCATGTTTAAAGAATTCCATGGTGGTTTTCATAAAGTCTAATATACATGTCGATTCGTCAACCACAAGGATAGCTCCTGAACCGAGTCCTATGTCATAGTTTTTAAGTTCTTCGAAATCTAACCTGATATCTAGTAAACCTTCTGGGATGCAAGCACCCGAAGAACCTCCTAATTGAACGAATTTTAATTTTTTATCCTTCTCAATACCTCCACAGATATCATATACAACTTCTCTTAGGGTGGTTCCAAATTCAATCTCAAATACGCCCTTATTAACTACATTTCCAGATACGGATATTAGCTTCGTTCCACTGCTGCTTTCTGTTCCATATTGTCTATATTTTTCTGCACCATACTTTAATATGAGTGGTATGTTTGCTAAGGTTTCTACGTTGTTTACAAGGGTAGGTTTTCCCCATAATCCCTGACTTGGAGGATACGGTGGTTTAAATCTAGATCTTCCTGGATTTCCTTCGATAGACTCTATTAGAGCCGTTTCTTCACCACATACGTAGGCCCCTGCTCCAGATCTTATATCAATATCAAAGCTAAAGTCTTGACCCAGTATATTATTACCTAGATAACCTTCATTTCTTAGATTTTCAACGGCCTTTATTAGTATTTCTTTCGTTTTAGGATACTCTCCCCTTATATAGATATATCCCTTAGAAGCCTTTGTTGCATATGCCGCGATAATCATTCCTTCAATTATTTGAAGTGGACATCCATCTAATAGAATCTTATCCTTAAAGGTTCCTGGCTCTCCTTCATCGGCATTACAAATCACATATTTTACGTCGCTATCTTCTCTAGCTACAAAATTCCATTTTAATGCTGTAGGAAAGGCTGCTCCCCCTCTACCCTTAAGCTTCGAATCCTCAACGGTTTTTATAACCTCATTTGGTTTCATTTTTAAGATAGCATTTTCAAGTCCTTCAAATCCACTATTATCTCTATATTCCTTTATAGAAAGGGGACTTATTTTTCCACATAATTTTGAAACAAAGTTTACCATCTATTTCTCCTCCTTTCTTAAGGAGTTTATAATATCATATATCTTTTCCTTGTCTAGGTTTCCATAGACTTCATCATTTATTTTTACTGCCGGTGCCTGGTCACAGGCTCCAATGCAGCTAGTATATTCTAGAGAAAATAATCCATCCTCGGTTATTTCACCCATTTTTATTCCGAGGGCAGCTTCAAAGGTTTTAGCTACTTTCTTGGAATTCTTTACGTAACAGGGTCCACTATTGCAGATTTGAATAACGTATTTACCTCTTTTTTTAGTAGATAACATCGAGTAGAACGAGGCCACCCCAAAGGCCTTACTTATTGGCACATCAAGCTCCCTTGAAATAATCTTAAGCTCTTCTTCCGTTATATAATTCTCCTCTGATTGATTTTGTACTTCGAGAAGTACCTCAATAAGTTTATCTGGCGTATTTCCAACTCTTTTTATAATATCAATTGTTTTTTCACCCTTATTCATATCGCCTTACCCCCTTTACATTTCTAAAAGCCATTCATCTACGTGCTCATTGTACATGGTATGGGAAACAATTATTCTTCTTGCCTTTTTAGCTGTAACAAATTCGTAGGTATATCTCTCTCCATCTGGCATATATATATCTAGTATTGGCTCCTTAGAGCAAAGTCCAGCACATCCAGTAGTCTCAATTATCACATTATCAAATTCTCCTTCAGTTACCACCTCCTGTAGTGCTCTAAGCACTTCATTTGCCCCCACGCTTACACTGCACATAGAATAATTTAAAACTGCTCTTATGTTTCCTTTTCTTCTATTGTCTATAGCTTCTTCAGCTTTCTCTCTCAAATCATTATAAATATCCATATAACTCATACTGTAATCCTCCCTTTTTATTAGTTACTTCCTTATATCGCATATACCGTGCCAAATTATGTAAACTGCTTGTCCCTTTTTAATTTTTTTATGAGATTTAAAATTTTTGCTGATTTTAGCCATTATCAAAGGATTTGATCAACAAAAAAAAGCGTCCTTACACGCTTTTTTAATTAAATCCTTCAAGATTAATCTACTCTTCCTTCATGCTCACAACTAAAAAAGCGCCCTCTGGACGCTTTTAATGCACATTTGCATTTAATTATGCTTTAATGCATTACTCTTTAGATATTTTTGTATCTTTCTAACAATAGTAGATTGATTTACACCTAATGCATTGGCCATTTCATAGGTGGTACTATATCTTTTATATACCTTTTCAATCAACTTCTTTTCTAATATTTCTGTTGCTTCTTTTAAAGGCATTATTCCTTCCAGCTTTATCTTTTCAGTTGAGTTATCTTCTTCCAATAAGAATATTGGTAAATCCTTTTCTTCTATTAACTCCTTATTAGTTGTTACAATAAGTCTTTCTATGATATTCTCTAACTCCCTTATGTTTCCTGGCCAGCTATAGCTTAAAAATATCTTTTCTACAGCCGATGTAATATCTTTATTGCATAAATATTTCTTATTGAAAATGCTTATAAAGTGATGACATAAAGGTAGTATATCGGATTTTCGTTTTCTTAGGGGGGGAATTTCTAAGGGAACTACATTTAGTCGATAATATAAATCGGCTCTAAACTCTCCATCTGCAACCATCTTTTTCAAATTCTTATTTGTGGCAGCAATAATTCTTACATCAACATCCCTTTCTATCACACCACCAAGTCTAGTCAATCTTCTCTCTTGAATTACTCTTAGTAATTTAACTTGTAAATTTAATGGCAAATCTCCAATTTCATCGAGAAATAGGGTCCCCTCATGGGCTAGCTCTATAAGTCCATACTTTCCCTTTCTATTGGCACCTGTAAAGGCTCCTGTTTCGTATCCAAAGAGCTCAGATTCTATAAGATTCTCAGGTATGGCACCACAATTTATCTTGATAAAGGATCTTTCCTTTCTTTTGCTGAGCTTATGGATGAAGTTTGCGACAACCTCTTTTCCAACCCCGGACTCACCTAGAATAAGAATGGTTGAGTCCACCCCGGCTACATTGCTTGCCGTTTGAAGTATATTTCCAAATTCAATGCTGTTAGCTACTATATTTTCGCTATGGAAGTTTAAATGATCTATTTTTTTTTCTTTTTCATAATATTTTTCAAGCCTCATGGTTTCTTCTAATTGCTTCCTTAATTTGTTTAACTCGTCTATATCTCTTATATTTGTAACTACCCTGTTTATGTTGCCATCTTCATCAAATATAGGGGTACCAGTTGCTAGAAATCTTTTTCCATTTGATGAATTTTGAATAAATGATACTCTTCTTTTTTCCTTCAGCGCTAGAAGTGTTGCTGAAGGAAATATAACTCCTTCTTCCTCCATACCTATTACTAGTTCATCATGCTCCTTCTTCTCGTATCCAACCATTTTAATCCATGCAGTATTAATCTTTAGTACCTTTCCATCGCCATCGGTCACAACTATACCATCGTAGGAGGACTCAATTATTGTCTCTAGTTCATCCTTGAGGGTTTTTATTTCTGTATACCTATCGGATATCTCTTCTATAAGCTTTGTCTTTTTAGATATTAAATATGGAAGACACATATCCAGCTCTGCTATTCCCTGACCTACGGCTATGGCTTTATCTCTACATGTGGTATATCCACATGCTCCACAGTTTAGTTCATCCTCTTTGCATAGCTTATTTGTCATTTCTAGAATTTTTTGTATCTCATCTTCCGATGGAAAGGGAAGTATACTCCTTCTATTTCTAAACTTTCTCGATAAATCCACTTCATAATCAAAGTTTACCTTCTCTTTAGCAGTAGTATCATAAAACTCATATATCTCATTCATTTTTTCATAATGATTTGTATCATTGTTAATTTTAGGTCCTTCTATACACCCATCACACATCAAGCAGTCTACTATTTTTGCAGATATCTTTTCCTTTGATATAAGAGTTAATAAATCTAGACACTCTTTGTCATTTGCTACACAGGTATACTCATTTTTCTTTAATTCCTTTAAAACACCCAGATTGTACATCATCCCGCCATCAATTGGAAATAACCTTCCAGTTGAACATTTAGGACTATCAAATTCTTCTTCCTTAGCCTTATTAATATCTATATCCTTTTCAATAAGAATCTCCTTTAATTCCTCAAAGGTCAGTGCTGAGTTAATTATCCCTTTAAATTGAGGTTCCATAGCTTCAGCTTTCTTGGCTATACATGGACCTATGAAAATTATTTTTAAATCGTCATCCTTTTTTTCTTCTCTTATAATCTTTCCTGCAGATATCATAGGTGATGCAAAGGGTAATAAATTTTCTATAAGTTCAGGATAATGTTTTTCAATCATATTAACAAAGGCTGGACAAGTGGTACACAGGTAGGTTTTATCTAGATTTTTTCGTACAAACTCATCAATTTGCTTTGACAAAACCTCTGCACCTACAGCAACTTCCCAAATTTCTGTAAAGCCAAGTTCCTTTAAAGCTCCTACTATTTTCTTATATGGATGGGGATAGAAGCTGCTTACGAAAGAAGGTGCTAAACAGGCAATAACATTTTTATTTTCTTTTAAAATATTTAACGCTCTAGATTTGCTGTCTATAACTACCTTTGCATTTTGAGGACAGCTTTTTACGCATTTTCCACAGTTTATACATCTAGAATGGAGGATTTTAGCTTGTCCGTTCTTTATTTGTACAGCATTTACAGGACAATTTCTTATACATGAATAACACTGCTTACATTTCTGTTCGGTTACGCTAATAATGTCTTGAATAACCCTCACCCCTTTACTTTTGAAGTTGCAAGTTGCATGTTTTAAGTTACAAGTTTTATAGCCATTTTTTTAGTCAAAAAGTAATCTCTATAAAATAATATGCCATACCTATATAAGTATGACATTTTATGGTAAAGTCTTTTATGCGTGTTTTTAGACTGTAGTAAAACTCAAAAAAAATGATCGCAGACTCTTTCCTGCGATTAATAGAATATATTTTGACTTGCAACTTGTATCTTCAATTTTTCAGGAGTCCATCCATTTTATTAGTTCATCATATTTATTCTCAGCATCCTTGTAGCCTAATTGATATAGTGCCTCTATTTTTTTTGTATTTCTATCGAAGGTTCTTAGTTTAAAATATGTACTTGGTCTAATTATAAATACTTGTCCCTTATCTTCAAGGTCATTTATATAGTCTATTGTTTCATCATATAGTTTATGAGAATTTAAAATTGCTTCGGTTAACTTCATATAATCAGGGTAGATCCTCTTTGCTATCCATTTCATTTTAAAGGGCCTTTGAATATATCCGTCTTCATTGGTTAATACAATTACATTCTTCTGATTTCCATCTTTGATGGCTTTTTTTATAGGAACGGGATCAGCAATCCCTCCATCTAGTAAATTCATTTTTTGAAATTCAACGGCCTTTGTTAAGAATGGAACACTACTTGAGGCTTTTATTGCAGTTATAATATCATCACATTCATCCTTATCTATATAAATGGGACCTCCAGTGCAGCAATCAGTAGCAGTTACAATAAGCTTACCTGTACTATTATTAATTTCCTCAAAGTTAAAGGGTTCAAGCTCATTTGGTATTTTATTAAATATAAGGTCCATCTCAAGAATACTGCCCTTTGTCACTAAGTTTTTATAGCTTATACACTTGTTGTCGGCAATATAGCCCACACAAATTTTTTTGCCCAATCCTCTTTGTTTTCCCATATATGCTATTGCATTACATGCTCCAGCTGATACTGCTATAGTATAAGGGAAATATAAATCTCTATCCATAAAAAAGTCTAATACACCTGATGTATAAACGCCTCTCATGCCTCCGCCCTGTAACACTAGACCTATATTTTTCATGTCATCACCTTAGTTTTATTTTTATTTAAATTTTTGACACTATTTCCCTTGAGTATTCATAATATGATAATGTTAAATTCTGGAGGATGTTATAATTTTAAAATGGTATAATATAGATGTGTGATTCTTAATAAGGTGGGCAAAAGAAATGATTATTAAAAAAACTCTTACTGTGCTTTTAATCATAATTTTACTTTTAATTGTTGATATATATTTTGAAGTCAACTATGCAAAAATAGAAAATATAGTGTTAAAATCAAAAAAGCTTCCTAAGGGTAAAACCCTCAAGATACTACATATTTCAGATGTTCATAATAAGAAGTTTTCTGGTAAAACTAGAAACTTGCTAAACGATATTAAAAAGTTAGATCCCGACATTATTGCTCTTACTGGGGATATAATTGATGGAAGGACTACAGACTTTAAAAATATTTATCATCTAACGGAAGAATTAGTTAAGATAAATGCTTCTACTTATTTTGTATCTGGTAATCATGAGTGGAGAAATCCAAAGACTAAAGAATTCATGAAAGGCCTTAAGAAAAGAAATATAAAAATTATAAATAATTCGAATGAGATTATTACTAAGGATACTTTTTCAATAAACGTTTGCGGTATCGATGATCCCTATACAAACCATGATGATACCGTTAAGGCTTTTAATAATATTAGCAAAAGTAATTTCACATTATTACTTTCCCATTCACCTAATATTGTATTAAAGAAAAATAATTTACCCTGCGATCTAGTTCTATGCGGCCATACCCACGGAGGACAAATCCGCCTTCCGTTTATAGGTGGCCTTATTGCTCCAGGACAAGGATATTTTCCAAAATACGATAAGGGTATTTATAGGATTGACAATGATACAGTGCTATATATCAATAGTGGGTTCGGAACTAGTTCTCTTCCAATTAGATTTCTGAATCGAAGCCAAGTTAGCTTAATTACATTGACAGGAGAATAGAATATAGAGATTTCAAGTAAATCCCATACTAGGAGATGAATTATGTCAAAAACTAATAGAATAGATTGTTTTAAATGTAAATTTTTTTATGTAACATGGGATCAAAATAATCCAAAGGGCTGTAAGTATTTTGGCTTTAAAACTAAGCTAATTCCTTCTATGGCTGTCCTCAGTAGCTCTGGAAAGGGATGCCAAGCTTTTGTGGACAAGAATAGCAAAAAAGTATAGTCGCACTTCGAGAGCTTAATTTCTAGGATATAGAAAGCTTCGTCTTCCAATTGTAAAATTTTACATAATGCTATTTTGCATATATTTTTATGTATTGACCATAATATATAGTGTCGGGGACATGACGGTTGAGCCAAGATCTATATATGCTCCTTAATAGGGGGTGTTTATGGGTCGGCCAAAGATTGTATATTGGTCTTGTTTGGCGAGTATGCAGTCGGAGGGAAGATTCTATATGGTTGGGAAAGGTTGTATTACGGTCGTACTTTGTATTATCGTAATAGGATCCCAACCTATCATATAGGGTCGAGCTAAGATTCTCTATGGTGTCGACGTAGTATTCTGGTGATCTAGGGTACTGCCAATGATTCTATGCAGTCGAAAGATTGTCTAGGGTTGTTAAGATATCATGTAGGGTCGAACGAACCATCATTATAGGTGGTGACCTTGCTCGTGCTTAGTCGAAAGATTAATCTCGGGTGATAAGTTATCTATAATGGTGCGAGGTAGATCGTTATGTTCTCGCCTCTTTTTTTGCTTTTTTGTTGGAAATTTTTTCATGATCCTATTTGGGATATATTTTCTCATATTGACCATACTATATAATGTCGGGGATATAACGGTTGAGCCAAGACTTATATATGCTCTTTAAAAAGGGGTGTATATGGGTCGGCCAAAGATTGTATATTGGTCTTAAAGGGCTGGTATGCAGTCGGAGGGAAGATTCTATATGGTTGGGAAAGGTTGTATTACGGTCGTACTTTGTATTATCGTAATGGGATCCCAACCTATCATATAGGGTCGAGCTAAGATTCTCCATGGTGTCGACGTAGTATGCTGGTAAATCTAGGATATTGCCAATGATTCTATACAGTCGAAAGATTGTATAGGGTTGTTAAGATATCATGTAGGGTCGAACGAACCATCATTATGGGTGGTGACCTGCTTAGTTGCGGTCGAAAGATCGTAGTTAGGTACTAAGCTATCTATAATGGTGCTAGGTAGATCGTTATGTTCTCGATCTATTTTTTGTCTATAGTGATGCGAATGCCGATATTATACTTGAAAATAGTCCTAAAACCATAAGTGCAGCTACAGTAATTGCAACAGTTTTCTTTGTTCTTTGATTCATAATTATTCCGCCTTTCTTAATATAATTTTTTACATAATATACTCTGAGTATATTATACCAAATGCTTGTATTCATATCTATATAAGTTACGAAAAATCTATTACATTCCAAAAATTTACCATCCTCAGAAGAGCTGGCTGTCAAATCTCCAGAATGTGAGATATTTATCATATTATATCTATTAAATTTCTGCATTATCTCTAATTTCTATCTAAGATTCTTCTGGTGTCCTAGTTCTAGATACGTATCCATTTTTTTACTTCATATATATATTCTCTATTCTTAGTAACTAAAAAGTATGTGCATTTTTCTTCCTAGTTATAATATTTATTAACTAGAATAGAGCTAATATAACCAAGATAGCAACCTATTAAGTTTAGAATTATATCATCTACGTCGAATACGCCAACCCTAAGTACTAGTTGCATAGTTTCCGCACATAGAATGAGGAGTAAAGAAGTAGTCATAACTATCAGTGTCTTTTTCTTTCTTCTCAATATAGTAGAAATCAAAAACCCTAGTGGTATAAACACTATAATATTTCCTAAAATATTATATAGCACAACTTCTAAATTATTACTCTCAAAATATATGACAAAATTAATAATCGTTCTAAATGGAATCAAATTATATTGCGGGACATTACTCTTTACTCGATATACATCACTATATGCGAAAAAAAACATTCGCCATACCAGAAAAGATAGGTATACTAGTAAACCTATTGAAGGTACTAGATGACTTATTTTTTCTTTTTTCCAAAGTTTTCTATCCATTGTTAAGCTCCAGTCTATGAAAATAGCTGCGAATAGTGCTTTAGATTACTGAATTTTTCAAAAGGCTAAGGAACGATTATAAACCATTCCCAAGACTGTTGGCAGACCTGAATTTCTTCGTTGTTGCTTCAAGCAAGAACCCTTACGTATATCTATATACGCTGCAGTCTCTTGCTTTCAGCACGCCTCGAACTTCAGCTTTCTCAAAAGTCTATCATCTTGTTGACTTTGTCAACAAGATGAGGAACGATTATAAACCGTTCCCTAGTACCTGAATCCCATAATTATTCTCTATATATTTTATCCATTCATATTGTATATCTGTAGTGGACTTATTGTATACCTTATCAAAGGCATTATCTATCTCCTTATCAGAAGGCTTATTAGGTAATATTTTAAATAATTCTCTAAATTGTTTTACAGAATATCTTTTTAATAGAAAGTTTACAAAAGAACCATTTTTCATATAATCATTTCCACCCTTGAAGTCCTTAAGCAATGCCTTTAGATCTGGTGACTTCCCTTTTCCTTTAATCATTAACTCAAGAATTAGGTCATCAGCTGGTCTGTCTAAGGCTTTTGAACCTTCGTTACTATTGCGTTCAAAATAAACTGCTAAACCTTCTCCAAGTGAAATATTGAAGTTTGGATTAAACTCAAACTCCACTGCATGACAGGTTTCATGAAAATCAAAGGCTCTACCTAAGGAATAAATTGCATTTGTCTCAGAGTTATAGGTTCCAAGGGCATAACGATCCCTAATATTATATGCTAACTCATATATTTCTTCAGGATATGTACAAATATTGTATTCAATTTTCCCATTTACTTTTACACTAAAGAACTCTTCGATTTCACTTAGTTTCTTTTCTTGAAGCATGATTTCTGTACGTGATATTTCTATGCCTTCCTTATGCTTATACATCATTCTATCGGTCTTATTAGTTATCCATTTTTCACCGGAAGCCTCTTCTAACTTTACACTTAACCTTTTATTATTAGAATCAAAATTTTTATATATAGTCAGCGGTTTGTATCCTTTTTTTGTTAAGCTTATTTTATATTCCCCTGGAAATACTCCCGAAATCTTAAACTCTCCAAATTCATTTGTTACATATATATATCTGTTGTTTTTATTACTAATAGAAGTCATATTTATATATGTCTTTTCTCCTTTATTCTCATCATTATAGATGTCGGTTATTTTACCTTCTATTGTAATAGCATCTCTAGAGGACACATATCCTATCGTTCTAATTACTTCTAAATTTTTGAGATTCAATAATGCTGAAAGATCTTGTATCCTGTTATTATATAGCTTTAAGATCCTTAAATTAATATTGTTTTTCAATGGATTTATATCATAGATTAGATTCTCCGATATATTCAGTTCCCTTAAATTAGTTAAAGTAGAAATACTATCAATTGCCTTAATACGATTTTTTTGCAAAAATAACTTTTCAAGCTTAGTATTTTCCTTTAAAGGTTCAACATTCTGTATTACATTATTGCTTACATCTAGGTATTTTAAGCTTCCTAATGATGTTAGAGGACTGAGATCGCTTAGATTGTTGTGTGATAAGGACAAAGTAGTGAGATTTTGCTTATCACTTACGGCTCTAACATTGTAGATATTGTTTTCATCTGCAAGTAATTTTACTAATCCATTAATGTTAACCAATGCATCTAAACTGATTATTTTATTAGAATTCAGATTTAAATATTCTAATTTTCCCATTCCTTCTAATGGGTTGATATCTGATATATTGTTTTCAGATAAGGTAAGTAGCTTTAATTCATTTAGGTCTCTAAGTGGTTCAATATTGCTTATCTTGTTATAGTCAAGTCGTAATCTTTCCAGATTTTTGAGATTGGCTAGTGGGCTTATGTCTCTTATCTCATTTCTCATTAGATAAACACTCTTAAGATTTGTCATATTGCTTAAAGCATTTACATCACTTATTTTATTATTTAGCAAATTTATGTTCTCAAGATTGCTTAAATTAGCTAATGGTCCTATGTCTTTAATTTCATTATATGCTAATCTCAATCTATTAAGCTTTGTAAGTCCACCTATGTATTTTATATCTGTTATCCTATTGGACCATAAACAAAGGTACTCCAGTTCATTTAGATTAGCTAATGGGCTTATATCTGTTAATCTATTACTTCCAAGTCTTAATGCCTTTAGATTATAAAGTTCTTTTAGCGGCTCAATATTTTCAATTTTATTGCTATCCAAATCCAATATTTTTAAATTTCTAAGCCCCTTTAAGGAAGTTATATCTCTTACATTGTTTTTCCAAAGGTTTAAGGCTTTAAGTTTTTCAAGCCCAGCAAGGTGAGTAATATCGGTAATGCTATTTTCCTTTAAAAATAGCTCCTCTAAATTAGTTAGATATTGTATCCCTTCTAAGTTTGATATATTTTTTTTATTTACATGTAGCTTCTTTATATTTTCAACATCCTTAAGTAAGATTTCCCCCTGTGGTTTATTTATTATTTCGCGAATAGCTAGTTCAAGGTTCGTATCAGAAAATTTAATACTCCCTATCTCCGTTTGAAGGTTGACCCCTACCTTCTCCTCACCGTATATTGGTATAAGTGTTAGACATATAATTGCCACAATCATAAAAATAGATAATATTCTTTTCACCTTTCTTATCCTCCCTTTTATTCCCATGAAAATTTCATAATATGACCTTATTTCTCGATAAATTATAGAGTGCTCCTAGTAAAAATCTTATTCTATACATACCCTCAGTATTTCCGGGAGTTTTGGATGTATATAAATTAGTAGCTTTACTTGAATCTCTATATTATTTTCTTACTACGCATATTTATATTATAATAACTTTTATCATATTTTACAATTATAT
Source organism: Wukongibacter baidiensis (assembly GCF_050888315.1). Classification (NCBI taxonomy): domain Bacteria; kingdom Bacillati; phylum Bacillota; class Clostridia; order Peptostreptococcales; family Caminicellaceae; genus Wukongibacter; species Wukongibacter baidiensis. Next base: position 5,024,353 of record NZ_CP138202.1, on the reverse strand, counting down.
CCACGGTGTCAAAAAAAATATAAAGATCCTTTACAGGATCTTTTAGGCTGTATATCAATGCCTAATCTCTAGGCTTGTTATAAAGCTTATTTGTAAAACTTACTCTAACTTGGTGTAACATTTTTTAATTTTTGAAAAAGGAAATTAGGTATTCCAATAAATTCCAAGCACATCTTATACATTTCGCCAATTTTCTTTGACTTTGTAACCTTGCTTAATATTTTGTCAAAAGGGATACCATCAAATGTTATATTTACCAACAAAATATCTTCTTCATCAAATTTTTTTTCAGTTACTACACTTAATCCTTCTAAAGAAATATTTAGCATTATTAATTCACAGGAAGAGCTTAATTTTATCGGTTGTCCCTTATGATAATAATTATAAAGATATATTTTTTCAAAGTATTCAATTTTTAATTCTTCTCTTCCACAGTCATTTGCCATTTATCCTATGCACCTCTAATTCTAATCTATTCTAGATAGATATCTTCTACTTCTATAGCTTTCAATAACTCCATAACCTTTACTTTAAAGGTTTGAAGTTCTTCGCTATCAAGAATGTATCTATCATCTGTGTTTTTTTCATTGCTTAAATCTTTAATGGTATCAATAAAAAATTTATCGTGGGCTAAATGTATCTTGTAAAGAATGTCTTGATTGTCCTTTTTTCCCTTTAAGACTACTCCTGGTTTGTTGTCCTTCATATTATCAACATAATCAAAAAACTGTTGTATCGTCAAGCCCATCTTCATTCCCCCCATTAAAACTATCAATCATAGATACGCAATAACAAAGTTTCAAATAAAATCCTATAAAAATTTGTTATAGTTTTTGGCCGCCTATCTATATTGATATATCAAAACTTAGATCCATATTTCTAGTAACTTATTTGTCCTTATGAAAGACAATATAACAATTATATACTAAATACTCTGCAATTAAAAATATATTTTTTTAATATTGGTTCATAGTTCGATAGTACTATAACTGCTTGTATCTAATTTCTATATTACTAATTATATGTCCAAACTGATATTTTAATTACTATTTATTATGATACCCATAAACTACTTAGTTCTACCATTTATTTTAATAAGATATAAATGGCCTTACATATTATATAATAAACTATATCTAATTTCTTTATGAAAATTCAATATAGGTAAATAGTCCTATACATTTATCGGCTATAGGTATAAAGTTTTATATAGTATTTTAAAAAAAGATCTTAACATCTTTTTAACGTTGTTAATAATCTGAGGATAGGCTTTCGCCTATCCTCTGCACAATTTATTTTAATTTGATTAAAAGCTGACCTGATTTAACTTGCTGTCCTTCCGAAACTAATATACTGTCTACTTCACCCGTTACTGTAGACAAAATATTCGTTTCCATTTTCATAGCTTCTATTATAATAAGACTTTGCTTTTCTTCTATATTATCCCCTTCTTTAACAAGTACCTTAGTTATTGTTCCAGGGATAGAAGCTCCAACTTCTTTATTATTGCTAGGGTCCGCCAAAACAGCTATATCAATGTTCTGGGTTTCTCCATAGTTTTTGTCTATTATTCTAATCTCTCTTCTATTTCCATTTACTTCAAAGGCTACATTTCTATATCCTTCTTCATCAATCTTACCAACTTCTAAAAGCTTGATAATTAATATTTTCCCTTCCTCAAGCTCAACTTCACTAATTTCTCCTTCTTTTAGTCCATAGAAGAATACGTGACTCTCAAGATTACTTAGTTCTCCATATTGCTGTAAAGACTTTAAATAATCAGTATATACCTTAGGGTATAGAGCATAGCTTAATATATTTCTAATATTAGCCTTCATATTAAACTCATCTTCTAATTTCTTCCCTATTTCATCGAAATCTACAGGCTCTAATATCTCACCTGGTCTACATGTGATAGGTTCTTCTCCCTTTAAAACTATATCCTGAAGCTCCTTTGGAAAACCTCCAACCGGCTGACCCATCATACCCTTGAAATAGGATACTGCTGAATCTGGGAATGCCAAGTTCTTTCCTTTTTCTAAAATATTGTCCTTCGTAAGTTCATTTTTTACCATAAATATTGCTAAGTCACCTACAACCTTAGATGAAGGTGTAACCTTAACTATATCACCTAAAATCTCGTTAACATCTCTATAGGTCTCTTTTACTTCATTAAATAAGTGACCCATACCAAAGCTGTCTACCTGAGGTCTAAGGTTTGAATATTGTCCTCCTGGTATCTCGTATCTATAAATCTCGGCTGTCCCTGACTTAAGTCCTGATTCATAGGATTCATATACCTTTCTTACATCGGCCCAATAATCTGATAACTTTTGAATATTCATTAAATCTATACCTGTATCATATTCAGTATTTTCTAATGCAGCAACAACTGAATTAAGTGCTGGTTGACTTGTAAGCCCTGCCATAGAATTAAAAGCAGTATCAACTATATCTACTCCAGCCTCAGCTGCCATTAATAGTGTTGCTACTCCATTACCACTTGTATCGTGGGTATGAAGATGAATTGGTATTGAAATCTCCTGCTTAAGTGCTCTAATTAATTTTGTTGCTGCATATGGTTTTAATAGCCCTGACATATCCTTGATACCAAGTATATGTCCTCCCATTTTTTCAATTTGCTTAGCTAAATCAACATAGTACTTTAATGAATATTTGTCACGATTAGTATCTAGAATATCCCCTGTATAACATAAGCAGACTTCTGCTATTTTGTTGGTTTTCAGAACTTGATCCACAGCAACTTCCATTCCCCTTAGCCAATTCAATGAGTCAAATATTCTAAAAACATCTATTCCCTTACTAGAAGCTTCATCAATGAAGGTTCTAATTACATTATCAGGATAGTTTGTATAACCTACGGCATTTGATCCCCTTATAAGCATTTGGAACAATAAATTCGGAACTCTTTTTCTAAGGGCTTCTAATCTTCTCCAAGGGGACTCCCTTAAAAATCTATAGGCAACATCAAATGTAGCTCCTCCCCACATTTCAAGTGAAAATAAGTCCTTTCCATAGGCTGCTGTTGCATCTGCAATCTTAACCATATCCTTAGTTCTAACTCTAGTGGCAATAAGGGACTGATGGGCATCTCTAAAGGTAGTATCCGTTAATAGAAGTTTCTTTTCACCTTTTATCCAATCAATTACACCCTCTACACCCGTTTCCTCAAGAATCTGCTTAGTTCCTCTTAAACCTTCAACGCTAGGAGATTTAGGTACTAACCCAATATCATAATCCTTCTTAGTACCCCTAACCTCATTAACAACCTTCTCACCAATATATCTCAATATCTTCGTTTCTTTATCCTTTTTAGGTCTTATGTCAAATAACTCCGGTGTTTGATCTATAAAATGTGTATCACACTGTCCTTTTAAAAACTGCTCATGATTAAGAACATTTATAAGGAAAGCATCGTTTGTTTTTACGCCTTTAACACTTGTTTCTCTTATAGATCTTACTGCTTTTCTTGCAGCATCTTCAAAGGTTCTGGACCAAGATATTACCTTAACCAATAAACTATCATAGTAAGGTGATATCATGGAACCCGTATATCCATTACCTCCATCAAGTCTTATCCCAAAACCGGAACTTGTTCTGTATACATCTAATCTTCCAGTATCAGGAGCAAAACTGTTTGAAGGATCCTCCGTTGTTACACGACATTGGATAGAATATCCTCTGGTCTTAACAGACTCCTGAGATGGAATACCAATTTCATCAGAATCTAGAGAATATCCCTGTGCAATTAGAAGTTGACTCTGAACAATATCTATTCCTGTAATCATTTCTGTAACTGTATGTTCAACCTGTATTCTTGGATTCATCTCTATGAAATAATGATTTCCATGCTTATCAACTAAAAATTCAGCTGTTCCAGCACTTTCATAGTTTACTTCCCTTGCAATTTTTAACGCATCATTGCATATATTGTCCCTCAGCTCTTCACTAATAGCAATGGCTGGTGCAAATTCAACAATTTTTTGATGTCGTCTCTGAATAGAACAATCTCTTTCAAACAGGTGTACAATATTGCCTTCTTTATCCCCAAGGATTTGAACTTCAATATGTTTAGGTTCCTCTAAGTATTTTTCTATAAATATATCATCTATACCAAAGGCTTTTTTAGCTTCATTCTTGGCACTTTTAAACTCTCTAACTATATCTTCTTCTGAATGAACTATCCTCATACCTCTACCGCCGCCACCTGCAGCAGCCTTTAATATAATAGGATATCCATGCTCTTTAGCAAATATTACTGCTTCATCACCAGAGGCAATAGGCTTATCTACACCAGGTATTGTAGGAACTCCTACTTTCTTTGCTAAAATTTTTGACTTTATCTTATCACCTAGATTATCTATTGTTTCACTGGTAGGCCCTATGAATTCAATTCCTGCCTCCTTACATTTTCTAGCAAAAACAGGATTTTCTGATAGGAAACCATATCCTGGATGTATCGCATCTACTCCTTTTTTAAGAGCAAGTTTTATGATTTCATCCATGCTCAAATAAGCCTCTATGGGCTTCTTCTTTTCTCCTATTAAATATGACTCGTCTGCTTTAGTCCTAAAAAGTGAGTATTTATCTTCCTTTGAATAAATTGCAACGGTTCTTAGCCCAAGCTCCTTACAGGCTCTGAAAACCCTTATGGCTATTTCTCCTCTGTTAGCTACCAATACTTTGTTTATTTCCCCTGCCATTTTCTCCCTCCTCGAATATTTCGCGATAATTAAAATTAAATCAAAGATTTTTTTATTGTTTAATTTAGGGTTGGTTGTTTCTGTTAAAATTTATAGAACAAATTATATATATACATTTTTTGATATATATATAATTTCCTAAATACTCAGAAAATCACGAATGTTTTTAGAGTCTATTATATATATTGTTTGGCTGCATGTCAAGAACTTTAAAACATTAAAATTGTTTATTTTTTAGAAAACTGTTATAAAATTATCATCATTTTGTTTTAATATCAGACCAGAAAACTGTATAAAAAATCACTTTTTTATTGTATATTTATTAACATTAAAGTTTCCTTTATATATGATGTGCTTTTTAAGTTATTTTTATATATTTTGGCAATATATTTTATTGTTCTTCTACTACATACAAATGTACTTTTAAATGTATGAAAAAAACAACAGCCCAATTAAATCTGTTTTTATTTCAAATACTATAATCTATACAAAATTTATCCTAGGTATTAAAATATTTTTGTAAATTATTTTTTATTACTATTATTTATAGTATAATTATTTCATAAAGAATATTTCATAATTGTAACATAATCAAATGCATATACCAATATTAAATTCTACCAAATTAATTTAACTATTTTTTACCCGGACTAAACTTTAGACTAGGAGATACACAATGACAAAATTAAAAAAAATCCTTATTGGATCATTAATTGTCACTTTATCCTCTCAATTTTATATTGACATTTTACTTTCAGATTTCCGTGTTTCATGCGCAATTATAGCCCTTGGCTTATTTTTGTTTTTAAATAGAGATATTTCTCCTATTGTAATGGGCACTGCCGTAGCATTTTCGACATACCTTTGGCGAATAGCAATCTACTTTCTCAGATATGGTAATAATTATGAAGTTATGGGAGCTTATATTCCAGAGATCTTTTTCTTCATTATATATGGTATATTGTTTTCAAGGCTGATCAAAAAAGTCGATACATTAAGTCCACATATTTTTTTCATTATGTTTGCTATGTGTGACTTTACCTCAAATATTATTGAAATCTTAATTAGAATTGTTTATTACGATCATATGTTTTACTTTAGTATCATTACGTCCTTGTTTGTGGTCGCTTTGATTCGCTCTGGAGCAATATGGATTGCTGCAACTGTTACGAAATACTATAAGATGCTTTTACTTAAGTCTGAGCATGAAAAAAGATATAGAAAGCTCCTATGGCTAACAATGATGTTAAAATCAGAGATGTACTGGATGGACAAAAATATGGACAAGATCGAGGAAGTCATGTCCGATGCCTATACACTTTTTGAGGAGATAAGAGATGAAAAAAATCCTGATAAATGGGCGAAACGCTCGGTAAAAATTGCTAGTGATGTCCACGAAGTAAAGAAGGAATACGAGTTAGTTCTTCGTGGAGTACAGGGCATCACCGAAACTCGTTATAAAGATAACGGGATGTATTTTAAAGATATAATGAGTATATTAGAGGAAAAAATGCAAAATGAGATAAGATTTAAGAACCTTGACATTGAGCTTTCAATTGAAAGAGGAGCTGATTTTTATACGGACAAGCATTATCAGCTTATGTCAATATCACGTAATCTAATTATGAATGCCTTTGATGCCCTTGATGGAAATAAAAAGCATTCAAAGATATCACTTGTTCATCGAAGTTTAGATAAAGAACATCTTTTCAAAGTCATTGATAACGGAAGCGGCATAGATAAAAAAGATATGGAATTTATCTTTTCACCGGGTTTCTCCACTAAGATTAATTATGAAACGGGGCACATAAACCGTGGACTAGGTCTTAGTCTTGTCAAGGATATCGTTGAAAATCACTTAAAGGGCCATATAGAAATAGAATCCGTTTTAGGATCTGGAACTTGCTTCAGTATTTATATTCCTAAGGAAGAAATCGAGGTGAATATATGAAGTATTACATAGTTGAAGATGATTCAAACATTGTGAAGATTCTAAGTAAAATTATTTATGATCGAGATCTAGGAGATGTTATAGGTTATTCTTTAGATGGTATTTCTGCTTTAGATGAAATTGTCAATTTGAAGCCTGATATCGTCCTTGTTGATTTATTTATTCCCGAAATGGATGGTATATCTCTAGTAAAGGAAATCAAAAGAAATCACCTAGGTATATCCTTTATTATGATTTCTCAGGTGTCTTCAAAGGATATGGTAGGAAAGGCCTATGAAAGCGGTATTGAATTTTATATTCAAAAACCTGTAAATGCCATCGAAATTCAAAATGTTCTTCTAAGTGTAAAGGATAAACTCGATAGTAAACGTAAATTGAACCAAATCAAAAATCTTTTCGACATTCAGCACGCTTCAGCTAAACAACTTCAAAAACCTAATCATGAAAAAAATCTAAAATATGTTCTTCAAAAAATTGGAGTTATGGGCGAAGCAGGAACACAGGATATTATCGAAATTATTAATTTTTTAATTAATTCAAATGTAAATTTATCTAATTATACAATTAAAGCTATATGTAAAAAGTTCAGCTATAATCCAAAAACTATTGAGCAAAGAATTCGACGTACTGCAATTAAAGGTATGGTTAATTTAGCCCATCTAGGTATTGAAGACAATATGAATGACACCTTTTTGGAATATTCAAGTGGATTATATAACTTTAAAGAAGTTAAAATAGAAATGGATTATATACGTGGTAAAACTAAAGCTCGTGGAAAGGTAAGTATAAGAAAATTTATCGATGGATTGTTCCATTATAGTAATACTCTATAAAGGTTGTCTCAGAATGACGAATTTCTGCGTTATTTAAAATTCAGATGACTTGGCACGTACGTAAGTACTAGCCAAACCACCTAAATTTCAAAACCTTGAACTTCATTCATTCTGAAACACCCTGAGGTCGAACTCATAAGATTCTTTTACGAGACAGCCTTTCAATAGTCTGATTTTTCATAATTTTAGATTTATTTTTGTAGTCTTTTGAAACCTTCTGAAACCTCTCGAAACTCACCTGTTACAATAATGTCAATGGTGAGTGAAAGGAGGAACAAGAAGGTTTTTTAATTTTTTTTTTATTTCTTATACTTATTATAAAGGAGGAGAATTACTAATGGAAGCTTTAAACGCACTTATTGGTAAAATTAATAGTTTTGCATGGGGAGGATTAATGATCTTCTTCCTTGTTGGTACAGGCTTCTTCCTTACTATGGGAACTAGAGTTGTTCAGTTCAGGAAGCTTGGATATGCTTTTAAGTTACTATTCTCCAAAGATCATCAGGGAGAGGGAGATATTACACCTTTCCAGGCATTAATGACTTCTCTTGCTGCAACAATCGGTACAGGTAACATAGCTGGAGTTGCTGGTGCAATTGCAGCCGGTGGCCCTGGTGCTGTATTCTGGATGTGGGTTACAGCTGCATTTGGTGGTGCAACAAAATATGCAGAAGCACTTCTAGCTATAAAATATAGAATTACCAATGAAAAAGGTGAAAAGTCCGGTGGACCTATGTACTACATCAAACTAGGTATGAATGAAAGATATGGTGGAAACTGGTCTTGGTTAGGTTGGTTGTTTGCATTCTTTGGAACATTTGCTGCCTTTGGTATTGGTAACATGGTACAAGCGAACTCAGTTGCTCAATCAATGAAAATATCTCTTGGTATTTCACCGGTAGTATCAGGTGGTATAATTGCTGTAGCTACTGCTCTAGTTATCTTAGGTGGAATTAAGAGTATAGGTAGTGTAACAGAAAAAATAGTTCCTCTTATGGCTGTTATATATATTGTAGGTTCATTAACTATTCTATTTAAAAATGCATCTGCAGTTCCAGCAGCATTCGGCATGATCTTCTCAAATGCATTCTCAGCAAAAGCCGTTGGTGGAGGTCTATTTGGTACAGTTATTAGATATGGTGTTGCTAGAGGTGTATTCTCTAATGAAGCCGGTCTAGGTAGTGCTCCGATTGCCCATGCCGCTTCTACAAACGATGATCCTGTAAGACAGGGAATCATAGGATCGCTAGGTTCTTTCATTGATACTCTTGTTGTTTGCTCTATGACAGCAGTTGTTATCCTAGTATCTGGTCTTGTAACCCTTGACCCTTCTACTGGTGCAATGTCTATTGCAAACGGGTTAAGTGGAGCAGCTCTGACAACAACAGCTTTCGATATGGCATTTCCGGGAGTTGGTGGCTTAGTTGTATCCTTCGGATTGATCTTCTTCGCTTTTTCAACAATTCTTGGCTGGTACTATTATGGATCTAAGTGTCTTGAGTATATTGCTGGTATTAAAGCTGTTAATATCTACAAATACGTGTTTATAGTACTTGTATGGTTTGGTGCAATATTCAAAGTTGGTTTAGTTTGGGATCTTTCAGATACATTCAATGGTTTAATGGCTATTCCAAACCTTATTGGTCTACTTGCACTTAGTCCACTTATCTTTGCTATGACACGTGACAGCGAGAATCAAGATAAAAGTAAAGCTAGCTAATAAATAGTGTATAACTTAATTTTATATATCATAATTTAACTTTTCCAATCCTATCTTTTAGCATTAATATAAATATAGAGAAAGAAGCGCTTTAGTTTAGCGCTTCTTTCTCTATGTTTGAAGTTATTTCTCTTACACATTTATTTTTACCACTTCTAATAGATCTTTCTTTATACAAGTATCAACTGATAGCTGTTTTTCTCCCTTTTCATCGAAATCTATAGTAATTAATCTATCCTTAATAGCCTTTACAATTCCTAATCCAAATTTCTTATGTCTTACTATCGATGTTGGTTTCAGAGGTATATCTGACCCCTTCGTATCTGTGTCATTAGATATAAATGCTTCTATTTCTTTGATAAATCTTGAGGGCTGTACATCTTCTTTATTCTTGTATTCAACGGTTAAAAGTTCCAGATTTTCCTTTGCTCTTGTCATACCAACGTACCATAACCTTCTTTCTTCTTCCAATGACGTGGAATCTCCTATAGAGTCTAGCTTGATACTGTCCTTAGTTGGAATTTGACCTTCTATTAGATCAATCATAAATACCCTTTTGAACTCCAAACCCTTTGAAGAGTGAAGGGTCGACAGGGTTACGGCATTTCCATTTCTATTTTCTCTTGATTCATGCATAGCTCTTTTTAAGTCATTAAGTTTATCAACAAACTCCTGCATTGCATTAGTTCCTCTAGATATCTCTTCTAAAGTATTTAATATATATTTCAGATTATCTATGGAGTATCCGGCAATTTCAGCGTAGCTTCCTAGTCTCTCTTCGTATTTAAAATCATATCTAATAGATCTAATGGCATCTAGTGGTCTTTTTATTCTTAGACTACTAAAATCTCTCTTAAAATTTGCCATGCTTCTTTTCTTAAACTCTTTCATTCCTGGAAATGTTACTATATTGTCAAAAACCGATCTGGCTTGATCTTGACTCCTAAGATATTCAAGTTCCTTCTTAGATATATATGAAAAGAACTTTGTATAAATTGCTTCTAACAAATGAAGACTGGTATCATCGTAGGAAAATCTTACAAAATTCAGAATATCATTTAAAACCCAATGACTGAAGAAATTTCTATGATAATCCTTCATATAAAATGCTATATTCTCTTCATGTAATCTTTGGGCTAATCCTATGCCAGATAGATTATTTCTATATAATATAGCAGTATCTCCTTGGATATTATTTAATTTGATTAAGCCCACAATATAATCTATCTGCTCCTTTTCCGTAGACAGCTTTACTATTTTAACAGGTTCTTTATGATAGTTTTCTGTAAACATGCTTTTAGGATATCTCATAGAGTTATTGTTTATTAATTTATTACTGATATCTACAATGCTTTTACCTGAACGATAATTTCGCTCCATAAATATTACATTCGCATCATGATATCTCTTCTGAAAATCAAGTAAATATCCTGGTTCAGCCCCTCTAAAGCGGTAGATTGATTGGTCATCATCACATACAATGAATAGGTTATTTGCAGGAAAAGCAATTTTCTCTGCTATTCTATTTTGAATAAGTGATGTATCCTGCCCCTCATCTATCATTATATATTTATACTGACTCTGATACTTTTTTAATATATTAGGATTTCTCTCTAAGATATTATTTGCTTCAATAAGCATATCGTCAAAATCTAATAAAATCATGTTGTGTTCATTATTTTTTTTGTATTCCTCATAGGCCACAAAGATTTTGTCAAAGTTTTTAGTTTGAAACTTATAGTCTCTAAAATCCCTTATATCAATCATAAGATTCTTAACAAAACTTATTGAGTTAGAGAGCTCGTCCAATTTATCATCATTAATACTGCTCCTATTTATGCTTCTGTATATTTTTTGTAATATATATCTTTTACTGTGGTGTGTTTTAACACCTTCAATAAGCTCATATTTAATGTTGTTTATATAATAGTAATGTCTAATAATCTTATATGAAAAACTGTGTATGGTAGAGAACTTTATACCATCTGGTATTAATCTTCCATAGGTATCATAGAATCTATCATTCATATCAGTAGCCGCAGCTTTACTAAAGGTAAGGGCAAGGATATTGGAAGGGTTAACCTTATGCTTAAATATCAGGTAAGCAATATGAGCATTCAAAACCGTCGTTTTCCCTGACCCCGGACTAGCTAAAACCAGCACTGGACCATTCTTGTGTAGAATAGCCTCTTTCTGTTTTTCATTAAAATCTATATTGCACTCTCCCTTAAGGAAGTTAAAAAAATCTAAGCTCATTTCCTTCAAGCACCTCCTATGCTATGCCTTTTATTATATCACATAGGTGGTTTTTATCACCCAAAATTACAATTTCATAAACTTGTCTTAGATATCACTAAAAAATATTTCTAATCAACATCCTAGAAAATTATATTAAAGTCTAATATCTGTCCACTCTCCCTTTTGACAATCAACGTTATACATAGTTCCATTGATTTTTATCTGATAGCTAGAAACTCTTTCTGATTTTACTTCTACTTTTTCAGCCTTACCGTTCTTCCATATGGCCTTCACTTCGTAACCTCCTCTTGTGCATAACCCTTCAAAGGAACCTTCATTTAGCTCCTTAGGTAATGAAGGAAGAACTTCAATGTAGTCATTATGAGATTGAAGTAACATCTCTGCAATACCCGCCGTAAAACCATAGTTCCCATCGATCTGAAAAGGTGGATGACTACTGAGCCCATTTCTAATCAAAGAGTGCTTCTGATATTTCTCAATCATCTCTCCTGCCATCTTTTTATCTCTGAGCCTTGCATAAAGAAGCATAACCCATGCACAGCTCCAACTGGTGTGACCGCCTCCATGTTCCAATCTTGTTTCTATGGACTTGCTACATGCCTTTAACAGCTTCTCATCCTCATCTGTATTGATTCTTGTCCCCGGATAGAGTCCGAAAAGATGTGAAATATGCCTATGCCCCATATCCCTCTCCTTGAAATCTTTGTGCCACTCTTGAATGCGACCATCTTCAGTGATCTGATATGGAAATAGTTTTTCCTTTGCTGCCCTTAACTCTTTAGCAAAGTCTTCATCCGATAAATTCAGCTCTTTCATAGCCCTTTCACATTGATCAAATAACTCCCACATGATTGAAATATCCATAGTTGATCCCTTTACTACACAAGATCTTTTCTCATCTCCATTGTTCTTTTCCTTATAAAAAAAGGCATTTTCTGGGGAGGTAGATGGTGCGGTGGTCAATTTCCCTTCTTCCTCGATACACCAGTCTAAGCAAAATTCTGCTGCTCCCTTCATGATAGAATAGACTCCTTTTAAGAACTCTTGGTCACCTGTAAAACGATAATGTTCATAAAGATGAGTAGTAAGCCACGGACCTCCTAAAGGCCAAAAAGCATATTGTGCATTACCACTTACAGGCAATGTTTGATGCCATAAATCAGTATTATGATGTGCCGTCCACCCTCGGCATCCAAGACCTCTTGCAGCAACGTCTCCTTTCCTTGCTAAATCCTTTACAAGTTTCACAAGAGGTTCCATGCACTCTGAAAGTTTTGTAACATCTACTAGCCAATAGTTCATTTGAGTGTTAATATTAATGGTATAATTGCTACACCAAGGCGCTTGAAGTAAGTTATTCCAAATTCCCTGAAGATTGGTTGCCTGAGATTTTGGACTAGAACCACTTACAACGAGGTAACGACCAAACTGGAATAATTCTTCTACTAAAGATAGGTCAAAGCCCTCACTAGTACTCTCTCTCATCTTGATGATACGCTGGTCTGTAGGTAACATATCATCTTTCTTTTTACCAAAAGCAACGTGAACTCTATTCATTAATTTGCTAAAATATTTAACATGATCCTCCTTTATAGTTTCGTAACCCTTTCTCATGGCACTTTTTATGATTTCTTCACACTCTTTAATAGGAACACGGTGAGAATCCTTTGATGCTGTATCTGCATCTATAAAATTAGTCTTACAAGCAATAAAAATTGTAGCCTCAGTTCCGTTCTGTATTGAAAGAGTGTTACCATTTGTCATCACAGTACCATCTGTCTGGACCCTTATCACCGTTCCAAACTTAATTCCCTCTTCATCTTCGCCATAGACAAGGGGTTCTTCACTGCTATCGTATATAGGGTCAGCATGTATAGGTACTTCTCCTTCACAATAGATATACTCCCACGGTGCATTCATTTCATGCTTTAATAAACTATCAAAGTCAAGCAAACATCTGATCCCCGCAAAGCGGCTAGATGTGAGATGAATAATCATCACATCGTCGACTTCTGAACAGAAATATTCCCTTTTATACTCCACTCCTTCATGTTTGTAGGAAAGATTCACAATACCCCTTTCCATATCAAGCTCGTTCTTATAATCATCGACTAAGCCTTTGTGTCCAAAATCCATAAAAATAGTACCTAAAGGCATATAGCTCTGGGTCCAATGACCAAGCATATGCTCGTTAATATACCTATTACATTCATAATATTCTTCCTTATCTAATAAATCCCTCACCTTTGGAAGATGGTGTTGCACATCGTATGTTTCTTGATCTAACGGTTTTCCCGACCATAGGGTTTCTTCATTAAGTCCAATAACCTCCTTATCGCAACGACCAAAGACCATTCCTCCAAAGGAACCGTTCCCTATTGGCAATGCTTCCTCCCATTTATATGCTGGCTTGCTTATCATTAATCTCATTTTTCTTGTCATAGATTCTATTCCTCCTCGTATAATGAAGTTAATAAATCAATTCTATAAAACAGCCTCTTTCCAAGCTTTTAACGTTGATAAATAGAAGCGGAGGTTGTAGTATGTATATCTTTATAGCTTGGACACCTATACACCTTATTGGTATTTTTGTATATTCAAAACATACAAAAGAGACAGAAAAATGGACATAGCTTGTGTGCTATGTCTTTTTAACCTTGTATTTATCTGAGCAAATTACATAATTACTCCCCTAAAAAACTTGCTACTACATATAGTCTTACAAGCCCTAGAGCCATACTATATATATCATTCAATTGTGCCAAGTAATAACTATTCAATTTCTTCATCTAATATAAATTCAATATCTACTATGTTTTCCTTATAAGTATATTTATAATTGATACTGAATTTATTAAACCATAACTTAACAAGATTCTGATAAGTAGGCTTCATTTTCTATAATCTTACTTTTGTACCGTTTCCGAAATAAATGTTCTATTGTCTACAGCTATACAACACCCTTTTTAAGTATAATATTTGCATATAATGCCCTTTCATTGGTAGCAATAACAGCATAAGCTTTCTTTGCTTTTTCATAAAAGTCAAATCTTTCTATCATATCAAATTCTTTAAAATCATCGTATTCCTTAGCTATGATTTCTCTATATTTTTCCCAAATAGTTGGTTTTGTTTGATCTCCTTTCACGACCTCCATTAGTCCTACAGGATAGGGTGTATAGGTATCTAAAGGGAAAAATTTTATAATTGCTTCTAATAAGCTTGGTACATCAGAACCATCACATCGCACTACTCTCTGACCCATTGACTCTGCTGGAAAGTTTCCATCTGCTATTACGATCTCATCACCATGACCCATTTCCATCAGTATTTTCATTAGCTGTGGAGGTATGATTTTAGGTATTCCTTTTAGCATTTTCTATTTCTCCTTCTTTCATTAATTGCTTCATATCTTTATTCTCCTCTATACTAAAGTAATCATAAATATCTTAATATTTCTTATATAAATCATAACGTAACTTAAGGTTAAACTTTTATATTTATATTACTCAACAACCTCAGCCCCATGTATTCCATCTAGACATATCATTCTTTCTATAACTTCAGTTGTACTTGAATTTCTGGGAAGTTTAGCTATTATTAAGACGCCAACCATAGCTTCGTCTATATCTTCTAGCTTAATGTTTGCGATAGATATATTCATTCTACCAAGTTCTGTTCCTATTTTACCGATTTGACCTAATTTATTTTCCGTGACAATTTTAAAATATACCTCATTATGTTTTTTGCTTACATATTGCTGAACCTTTGAAAAGAAAAATAATATGATAAACGCTAAGATAGTTACAATACTTGAGCCTGAATAAAAACCGCTGCCTACTGCCAGACCTATACATGCTACTGCCCATATGCTTGCTGCGGTGGTTAACCCCTTTACCGTTAGGCCTTCTCTTAGTATTGTCCCTGCTCCTAGAAAACCTATACCGCTGACTACTTGAGCTCCTAGCCTAGCCGGGTCTATACTTGCTACAGTGCTGTATTGGTTAAACATTAGTATTCCTGTTAACATTACTAAGGTTGATCCCATACATACTAGTATATGTGTTCTAAGTCCAGCGGGCCTGTTTATGCTTTCTCTTTCCATTCCTATTATTCCACCTAAGAAACATGACAAAATGATTCTAGTGAATATGTCTGATACGCTCAGCATGGGTAATCAACCCCTTTCTGTATGGTTTTTCTTTTTCCTATTCTTCTAGCTTCTTTAGGGATGTTAGCAGATTTACATACTTTACTCCTAGTAAATCATGGTACTCTTTGTAAAGTGAAAAGGCTTTCTGATATTTTTTATGGCGCTTTTGATCTGGGTAATAGGTTACAGCAGGCTTTGCTGACATTTCTTTTGCTGCTGTATATATGTCTTTGTATCCTCCTGCTTCTTCTCCTGCTGCTACGGCTCCATACATGGCTGAGCCAAGGGCACAGGCCTGCTCACAGTCTGATACGTGGATTGGTCTGTTTATTATGTCTGCATAGATTTGCATCATTAGTTTGTTTTTTGTTGCTATGCCTCCTGTGGCGTAGAGCTGATTTATGAAGACCTTTGATGATGTGAATTGATCTATTATAATTTTTGTTCCAAAGGCCGTTGCTTCTATGAGGGCTCTGTAGAGCTGCTCTGGTTTTGTTGTTAGCTTTAGTCCAAGGAATACTCCGCTTAATTCTGAGTTGTTAAGGATAGAACGGTTACCATTCCACCAGTCTAGGGCTAATATTCCACCTGAGCCCGGTGGAAGCTGCTGAGCTTTATTCTCTAGGTAGCTATGAATGCTCTTGCTGGCTTTTTCTGCTTCTTTGTAGTATGACGGTGGTATGCAGTTTTCTAGCAGCCATTCAAAGTGCCCCCCTACGCAGCTCTGTCCTGCTTCATAGCCTACCATTCCCGGTAATATTCCATCTTCTACGACTCCCGATATCCCCGGTACCATGTGTTCTTCATTGGATACTAACATATGACAGGTTGATGTTCCCATTATCATCATCATGTCTCCGTCCTTTACTGCTCCTATTGCTGGTACTGCTACGTGGGCATCTATGTTGGCTACGCCTACTGGTGTGCCTTGTTCTAGTCCGTATTCCTTTGCTGCTGCTTCTGTTAAGACACCTGCTGTTGTTCCTACGGAGTGTACCCTCTTATCTACCTTTGTTTTGTAGTATTCTCCTAGGTCTTGGTGGAGGGATTTTAGGAATTCTTTTTCCGGGTATCCTTCTTTTTTACTCCATAGAGCTTTGTATCCTGCTGCGCAGCTGTTTCTGGCTTCTTTTCCTGTTAGGTGCTGTACTATCCAGTCTCCTGCTTCTATGAATCTATGCATTTTATGGTAGATTTCTGGGTCTTCCTTTAGGATTTGAAGGGCTTTTGGCAGCATCCACTCCGAGGAGATTTTTCCTCCATATCTTTTTATGAAGCCTTCACCGGTTTTGTCTGCTATTTCGTTTATTAGGTCTGCTTCCTTCTGGGCTGCATGGTGCTGCCACAGCTTAACCCATGCGTGGGGCCTTTTTGTATATTCTTTTTTTAGACAAAGGGGGATTCCCTCTTCATCTATTGGCATTACTGTACTTGCTGTGAAGTCTACGCCTATTCCTATGATTTGCTCCGGTGATACCTCTCTTTCTCCTAGGACTGCTGGTATTGCTTTTTTTAGTACCTGAAGGTAGTCGCCGGGGTGCTGGAGGGCCCAGTCCTGTGGTAATGGATCTGGGCTTGTTGGTATTTGGCTTCTCATAACTCCGTTAGGATAGTCTACTACATGGCTTGCTTCTATATTTCCATTTGTGATGTCTACTAATACTACTCGTCCCGATAGGGACCCATAGTCTATTCCTAGTGTGTATTTTTTCATGCCATCACCCCCTATTTGTATAATGGGCCGTAGGTTTTACATGCCCTATAGTCTGATCCTTCTATATCCATTCCAAATGATCTCCAAGCCGATGGTCTAAAAATTTCTTCTTCTTTTACGTTGTGCATTGATACTGGTATTCTAAGCATTGATGCCAGTGTTATTAGCTCTTTTCCTATGTGTCCGTAGCTGATGGCTCCGTGGTTTGCACCCCAGTTTAGCATTACTGTATATACATCCTTGAAGGGGCCCTTGCCTGTGGTTCTTGGTACAAACCATGTTGTTGGCCATGTTGGGTTTGTACGGTCATCTAGTTTTTTGTGTACTTCATCCGGTAGGTTTATTGCGTATCCTTCTGCTATTTGTATTACGGGACCTAGGCCGTCTACTAGGTTTATTCTGCTCATGGTAACTGGCATTTCTCCCTGTGTTCTGAAGCAGGATGAGTATCCGCCTCCTCTGAAGTATCCCATGTCTGCACTGCACCAGGTTGTTGCTTCAAGGCAAGAATTCACTTCATCATCACTTATTTCCCAGTAGGCTTTCATTGCTGGTTTTCCATCTTTTTTCTGCTCTCCTGTTGCATCTAGGCAGGTTGAGCCCGAGTTTATTAGGTGGATAAAGCCATCCTTAGCCAATCCCTGCAGCGGATACCCCGTAACTCTTTCTACTGCTTCTGGGCTCCAGTATGTACGCACGTCGGAGAACATCTGGGCTGTATTTGTAAGTAGGTTTCCAAACAGCATGGATACTCCGTTTAGGCAGTCATTTTCTGTGGCTACAATGTAGGGCTCCCTAATTCCGTTCCAGTCAAAAGATGAGTTGAGTATGGCTTCAGAGAAGTCTCCATTTGGCATGAAGTCAGTCCACTGCCTTTGTCCTTGGAAGCCCGATGCTATGGCATTGTGTCCCTCGGCTTCTTCTTGGTATCCAAGCTCACAAAGCTTTGGGTTTCCTACCATTAGATCCCTCATGATCAGTGTCATTTTTACTACGGTTTCCCAGTCCTTATCCTTTTCTTCTCGGCTCTTTATTTTACTTTCTTCATTTACTTCACGGCCCTCTTTGCAGTTTTCCTTTGTCCATTTAAGAGCTTTTTCATATTCCTTCGGGTCATAGATGTTATGGTTTAATCTTCTAGTTACCTCTGACATATCTACGTATTCGTTTCTCATTCCCAGGTATTTTGCAAAGAAGCTTGGATCTATTATTGATCCTGCTATACCCATGGATACGCTTCCTATTGACAGGTAGGATTTTCCCTTCATCATTGCTACTGCTAAGCCTGCCCTTGCAAAACTTAGAAGCTTTTCCTTTACGTCATCTGGTATTGACTGGTCATCTTTGTCTTGAACCTCTCGTCCGTATATACCAAAGGCAGGATTACCTGACTGGGTATGCCCTGCAAGGGCTGCGGCTAGATATACGGCTCCCGGTCTTTCTGTTCCATTAAATCCCCATATTGCCTTTGGTATTGCTAGGCTGGTATCTATTGTTTCTGTTCCATAGCACCAGCATGGGGTAACTGTTATGGTACAGCCAACGTGCTCTTCTTCAAATAGCATTTGGCATTTGGCTGCCTCCGAAGCCCCTCCTATTGTAAACTCAGGAATTATACACTCTACCGGTTCTCCCGTTGGGTACTTAAGCTCTGTCTCGATAAGCTCTGCTACGGCCCTTGCCATAGTAATTGTCTGGTTTTCTAGGGATTCCCTAACCCCCTGTCTACGTCCGTCTATTACTGGTCTTATTCCTATCTTTGGTAAGAAACCATGTAATCTTTTTATCATATATTATCTCTCCTTAAATTATATTTTTCAATAATTTTATTAACAAAATAATACTGAATATAACCCCATAAACCAATTTTGATAATTAACAAGCTATGAAATTTAGTAATTAGTAAATATAGCATTGTAATAAAACCAAGGGTCCTAATAATATGTCCGAAACCAACTCTTAAAGATATTTTTATAATTTCTGTAAGTTTAAATCTTTTTAGAATCATTAATGGGTAACCATATATGAAAAGGATTAGGGCAAAGCATATGGCTATCAACTGCATACCATAGAAATAACCTGATAAATTGCCCATTTCACTAATATGCTGTATATTACGAATAGCAATTGCTATGATAGAAGTAATAATTAAGAACAATGGAGTTGCCAATAAAAAATGATAACTGAAGGCTTTATAGTATGCTTTAAAGGTAACACTATTTTTATCCTTTTCTACTTGACCAATTGTATCTAACATGGATGCAGTGGCTGCACCCATAGTTATAATAGGTAAACTAAAAATTATCCATAAAATATTCAAGTACATCATGTTAAAAATAATATTGCCAATTCTTTCAAATCTTTGTAAAGACAACATACCCTTCATAGCAACTACCTCCAATGATATAGGGATTACTTTTCTTCAAGAACAATCATCTGATGTCCATGTATTTTTGGAACATTATAATAAATTATGCCTTCTTTATATTCAAAAGGAATCTCCTGCATCTGGGGTGCTAGGTAGACCTTTTTTATTTCCTTTGATAATCTAATTCTAATAGGTATATCGTAGAGCTGTAATAAGTCCTCTACCACAGAAACACTACCTTTTTGAATAGGTGATGCATATACTATATGGTGAATAATACGTTTTTCATTCTCTTGTGACCTTAAGGAAGTAAAGCACTGGGCTGGTAAACTAACCTCAAGGGTTTTATTATCTGCCAACAGAATATCTAAGGCCTTATGAATCATAGCTTTTAAATGATAGCTTCCTAATTTCCCATAGTCTTTAAAGATCTCCCATGCAATATAAATTCCATGATTGCTTTTTACAAAAGCATCATATGCCTTTATTTTTCTATTAGGGGTATGCATATGGGAACAAAAGTGTATAACTTCTCTATTAAAATAAGATTCTTCACAAATCCCTAAGGATTTACCAGTTGTTGCTTCAACCCTATAACCTTGTTCATACATCACAAAGGACGCCTGCCTTAAATTATCTATTTCAGGGTTTGGTTTAAAATAGCTCGGCTTATATTCGTCTACCCCTAAATACTTGACTCCCATATCTATAGCAAATGCTGTTTGTTCCTCATTCAAACCGGAAGCTCCCGTTGCAAGAATTTTACCGCCTTTTTCTAAAAAATCATGAATTTTGCCACTGAGATCGTCATTTATAACCACTTCATCGGGTAAAATCAATACCTTATAGGCATTAAAATCTGCCTCAACGTCTACAATATCAAACAAGTAGTGACCCTCTTGAAGGATTCTTAGAGCACCTAAATCTGAATATGGTACACCCTCGGGACCACCGAATACACTGCTGATTGATTTTTTAGTTGCCTCTATTGATAGAAATGCAATATCTGAGATTTGCTTTGTATTTTTACAGTATGACTCTTTTTCTTCCACAAGCCTATATGCTTCACCAATTAAATGGTAAGTAGCTTCATCCATTAAACTGTCAGGATGCATTTGATCACCTATAGAGCAATAGGCTCCATGGGCTAATGCTAATGATGTTTCATATATTAAAGCATTTGGATGCTTATAACCGCCAAACTCACCCCAATTTGTATGAAACTTACCGGTCATAGATAAATATGGCTTATCTAGGGTTTCTGCATATCTTGCAGAAAGTGGAAAATGGTCATAGCCATAGTTTCCAGTAGGCAGAGATTCCAATTCCAAGTGAGTATTCATTCCTGCTAAGTCTCTTCTACCTCTAATTAAATGACCAGAGTTATGGAAAATTCTCATATTTGGACGGTGCTTTTCAACGACCTCTTTTACCTTATCCGTATAGTTTTTATAAACACTTTCAGCTAATTCTAAAACAGCTTCAATATTACGGGGTGATTTGCCCTCATCAATCAATTGCCTCATACAGTTTTGACAATAACACGGCCTAACACCAACTATATCTAGCCATATACCCTCTGTTTCATAGTTAATCACGACTTCTTCAATTTGGTCTAGTAATACATCTAAATAAGGGCTATTCATACAAAAGAGATGGTATCCAGGAGTTAAAAAATCTTCTACCCAGGTTGTAGATTCGTCCTTATGTCTAAAAAGCCAATCGGGATGTTTTCTTGCAATCTTTTCATCTAGGCCCGCTGATATATAAGTTTGAACACCAACACCAATTTCCTTAGCAGCTTCTACCATCTCACCAAACAGATCAAAGCTAAGATGTGGATGCATAATATTCTTTTCAGTAGGATGATAGGCCCATCCGTGATGGCATTTAGCAAATAAGTTAATAGAGCCAACATGCCCATCTTGTAATGATTTTTGAAATTGCTCCTTAGAAAAATTCTTTCCAATTTCTTCGATATTTTCCGATGTATGAAAATCTAAGTGAATTTGTCTAAAATCTAAGTCCTTCATAATACTTCACCGCCATATAATTTATAGTTAAGTATTTTTATCCCCTTAATAATATCTTCATGGGAATTTTTATCATCCACTTCAATCACTTTAATAGGAATTTCTTTAATAATATCTAAATATAAATCGATTTGATCTCCCTTTGTGTAGGGAACCCAATGGTCAACCACTCCAATGGTATCATGAATATGCGCTCCATAAATTTTGTCTTTGATTGCCCTTATACCTTCAAAGTCATCGAACATCCCAAGGTTTTTCATAGCTATGCCATGACCGATATCAAGCCAAAAATAAAGAGGAGCATCATTAAGCTTTTTATAGATATAGTTCATATCATCAAATGTAGGTATTTGATGGCACATTGCTCTATTTTCAATGGCTAAAACAACATCATAACCCTTCTTTTCTATATAATCACAGACCTCTTCAACACTCTTAACAATCAAATCACAATACTTAGCTCTTTCTTTTTTTCTATGATCCATCATTTCTTCAAATAGTTTATTATACTTGCTAGACCCCTTTAACCCTTGATTATACAATTCCTTAAGTAATTTATCATAGAATAGACCCTCTGGGTTAGGTATTTCACTTGGATGAATAACTACTGCCTTTGCAGCGTACCTATGGGCATAATCAACACTTGTTTTTGTCAATTCAACCGCTTGTTTTCTTAATTTTTCATCGGGGTAGCCTAATAGTAGAGAATCTGTATCAAATGTTTTCCCCTCTACATGTGGAAAAACATTGTGAATGCTACTTATATTTATCTTTCCTCGCTCTAAATATGACTCAATATCAGCCAGCATTTCTTTCGTAATTTGATAGTTCAGCTCGAATGTATTAAACCCTAAACCTATCAATTCATCTAGTAGCATTTTTCCCGTTGCACCCTTTAAACGTCGCTTCCAATTATACATTGTGGATATACTAAGTTGCTGATAAAACGATGTCATGCTTAAGTATCCCCCTTATTTTATTGATTGACAATAGACGTTAATTCAGCCTATTCAATCCCAATAATTTTATAGGTTTCATTTTCTTTTGTCTTAAAAGTATATAATTGTTCCGTTACAGTTTCTGAAACAATCTCGTTCTGACTATTTAGTATTACTATTGGACTGGATGATCTTATTGAGCAAACACCTTGTCTTTTGGAGTTAATACTTCCATTTTTTATACATCCATTTGACCATTCAAGCTCAAACTCATAACCGCCTCTAGCTTTGATTCCTTTAAAAGAACCATTCTGTAATGCCTTTGGTAGTGCTGGAAGTAAGTGAATTATATTATCATGGCTTTGAATCATCATTTCAACAAGCCCTGCAACAAGGCCAAAATTCCCATCAATCTGCATAGGTGGATGTAGGTTTAAAAGATTAGTATATGAGGATCTACCAATCAGAGTCTGAATCCATTGATAGGCTTTTTCACCATCCAAAAGTCTTGCCCACATACTAATCAACCATGCACAGCTCCATCCAGTATAACCACCGCCATAGGCTTCTCTTCTCAGTAAAGATTTTTTTGAAGCTTCTGCAAGTTCTGGAGTTTTAAAGTGAGAAATCTGCTTCCCAGGGTAAAGCCCAAATAAATGGGACTGGTGCTTATGACCCGGTGTTTTTTCTTCAAAATCCTCTAACCATTCTTGAATCTGTCCATGTCTTCCTATCTTATATGCTGGCAGTTTTTTAAGGACACTTAATAGCGTCATTTTGTAGTCATCATCAATCTTTAATATGTCACATGCCTTAACAAGATTTTCAAACAAGTCTCTTATAATTCCCATATCCATTGTGGTTGCAACACTCACACTGCAAGACATTTTTTCATCTGGAGTTAAAAACATATTCTCAGGAGATGTGGATGGAGCCGTTACCAGCTGACCCTTTTCATCTTCTACCAACCAATCTAGTACAAATTCTGAAGCACCCTTCATCAAAGGATATGCACGTTCCCTTAAAAAGTCTTCATCTAGAGTATAAGCATACCTCTCCCAAAGATGTTGACAAAGCCATGGTCCTCCCATTGGCCAAAAAGAATGCCGGCACTTACCAGGTTTAGGATCTGTTTCACCTCGAGGGTTTGTATTACGCCATAGATCTACATTATGATGAACAGCCCAGCCTTTGCAGCCATAGACTTCTGCCAAAGCTCTTCCAGTATCAGAAAGCTCTTCAATCATCTTAAAAAGCGGTTCATGGCACTCAGAAAGGTTTGTACTCTCAGCTAACCAATAATTCATTTGAGTATTAATATTGATAGTATAATTACTTGCCCAATATGGTCTTCTACCTGAATTCCAAAGTCCTTGTAAATGCGTTGGCTGAGTGCCTGGTCTTGATGATATGATTTTTAGATACCTACCATAATGAAACATTAATTCCACCATATCTGTATCAACTCGACCATCGAATTCTTTTAGTCTTTTA
The DNA here is from genome assembly GCF_050888315.1 of Wukongibacter baidiensis. Classification (NCBI taxonomy): domain Bacteria; kingdom Bacillati; phylum Bacillota; class Clostridia; order Peptostreptococcales; family Caminicellaceae; genus Wukongibacter; species Wukongibacter baidiensis. Next base: position 5,000,166 of record NZ_CP138202.1, on the reverse strand, counting down.
TCTATAGGAATATCTGATATTTCTTTTCCATTAAAACTAACATCTACACTCTTAAATAAATTTTGATAATCTTCTAAATGCTCATTAAATAGTGTCTGATAGTCTAATTCCAACATATTATCTATTATCTTTTTGCAAATCAACTTATAATCTTTACCGTCTTTCACAGGATCCTTATCAAAACCGTTAAAGCTAGTAGCAGAGGTTATCAGACAAATTACTTCACTGGCATCTTCCACCCAAAGCATCTGATCCTTTATGTAAGCCTTCCCATCTGTACTACTTACTGATAATGAAAACTGAAATCTTATACCCTCTTCCTCATTAATAATAAAGGTTGGTTTCTTTTTCGAGCCATGCTGCTCTACATGGGCTGGTGCAGTACCATTTAAAGCAATAGTATGTTTATTAATCTCTTCAAAAGACCAGTTTTGCAAACTACTAAGCCTGATTTTCATATTTATTTTTTGCTTTGAACAATTGAACTTCATGACAAATCCATCATGCTTGTAGGATGCAAAGATTTCTCGTTCGTATTTGCATCCATCAACTTCATAAATACTTCTTAAAATGGAATTATTTAAATCTAAATATCGTTTATAATTCTCTATAGCTCCGAGATGATTCATATCAAAGTAAATATCACCCATTGGTTGGAAGGATTCGTTCCACGGTCCCATCATTTCGGTCTCTAAGATTTTTTGGGCTTCAATGTAGTTCTTGTTAAAAAGCTGTTCTCTCACTCTATTTAAGGGTTCTTCCATATTATTGTAAGGTCTTTTATAGGGCATCCCGGACCACAAAGTATCTTCATTTAGCTTAATATGTTCATACAACGGGTCTGAATAGACCATTCCACCCATTCTACCGTTTCCAATGGGAAGAGCTTCATTCCAGTTCTTAGCATGTGTATTATAATGAATTATTCTATTTTTTGTCATTTCTACCTCCAACTAACCTTTTGTAGACCCAAGCATTATGCCTGATACAAAATATTTCTGTACGAATGGGTATATAATTAACAATGGAATTATAGCAATAACAACACCTGCCATTTGGGTATTTTTTGTTATACCAGTTACTGCTGCTGCACCATCAGATGTTATAACGAGAGATTTTAACGCTAATTGTAACGTAAACTTATCGGGGGTATTCAAGAATAAAACTGCCTCCATAAAATGATTCCACCTATCTACAAATTGAAAAAGTGTCACTGTTGCTATACCGGGCTTTGCCAGTGGTAGATAAATCTTGATAAGCATTTGAAGCTCAGTTGCACCATCAATATAGGCCGATTCCCCTATTGATTTTGGTATACCCTCAAAAAAGTTCTTTAGTAGAATAACTGAATAGGCTGTAATGGTTCCCGTAAGAATAATTGCCAATAACTTATTTAGCAAATGTAATTTTTTATATTGAATATATATTGGTATCATTATGTTTTGTATCGGGATCATCATAGTAATAAGAATAAACAACATAAATGCTTTTTTACCCCAAAATTCATGACGAGCCAAAATGTATGCTGTTAGGCAACAAAATGTTACGTGAAGAAATGTTCCTACCACAGTTACATAAATATTGTTTAAAAGAGGTCTTAATATCTTAACTTCTCTAAAAAGTGTTTCATAACCCTCTAAGCTGAACGGCTTTGGCCATAGGACAATGCCAGTTGACATAGAATTCATATTTGTTGAAAATGATATTGCAAAGGTATTAAGTATTGGAATAATCATTGACATAGAGAGAATGATAAGAAACAAAATATTACATACTTCAAAGATTTTTCTAGATTTTGATCTATATTGCTTATTCATCTATATCACCACCCCTTTTTCTTTTCACAACAAACTCTAAAATTCCTATCAATGTTAACGTTATCAATATCATTATCACTGCAATGGCTGATGAGTAATCTAATCTCAAATCCCTTAGCCCCCTTTTAAAGGTATAGGTCATAACAACCTCTGTTTTATCTAATACGGCAGGATTAGATAGGACATTAGACTGGGTAAACATCCTTAGGTTTGCAATTAAGTTAAGCATAAAAACAACCTTTACAGTACTCATAATCGAAGGGATAGTAATGCTGAAAACCTGTCGCAATCTATTAGCCCCGTCAATGTATGCTGCTTCATATAGGTGGGGATCAATGGATGTTAATGCTGCCAAGATGATAACACAACCATAACCCATGGTCTTCCAAGTGTTTAAAAAAACAAATATTGGCTGAATCCATACACTTGATGTCATGAAATGTATCCTCTCATAACCAAATATCTCAATGAGATTATTCACCAATCCCCTATCAGGTGCCAAAAGGCTAATCCATATACCACCTACAGCAACCCATGAAAAAAGGTGAGGTGTATAGACAATAGTTTGGCTAATCTTTTTGAATCTCGTCTGTAGCACTTCGTTTAAAAGTATTGCAATTAATACTTGAGACGTTATACCAAATAATAGATTACCGGTTGTAAAAGTCAAAGTATTTCTAAAGGCTTCCCAAAATAAACTATCTCCAAGGATAGAAGCATAATGCTTTAATCCAACAAATTGACTTTCTCCAAAAAATGCATAATCGTGTAAGCTTATTTTAAATCCATTAATTAATGGTATATATGTGAATATCAATAGATATATAAATGCAGGTAAAAGATATGGATAGATTCCCCTTTTTTCCCAAATAGCTTTGACCGTTACTTCTAACTTTTCTTTGAGTTTTGAACCAGCATTTATTTCTTTTTGTGGTTGAGAATCTACGATCATTTGATGTCACCTCCGAAATTTGTTATATATTTAGACTGCCTAAAAATTAAGGCAGTCTATAGTATTTAATCGATCATATTTTCAGCTTTCATTTCTTTTTGCATTGCTTTAACGGCTTCTTCGCCTGAGATTTCTCCCATAATTGCTTTCATTGCATATTTATCTACTATGTCTTTAGCTCCCTTTGAATGCTGAGTTAACATTTCTGGCTTTGCATACTTCAGTACAACTTCTCTAGCTTCAGGTGTACCCATAGCTTCACCAAGTGGATTCTTCCACTTCAAGGACTTAGGTGTCATAGAACCATGGTTCATTCCGTGACCTTGTCCGATTTCAGTTAACTTATACTCAGTGTTCTCAACGGTATAGTCATGTCCTTCGATACCTAAAGTTGTTAACATATTCCCCTCTTGAGTATGAAGGAATTCAAGAGCCTTAAATGCAAAGTCTTTATTCTTACTATTTCTATTTATAACGAATAAACCATCTTGACCAGCAGTCAAGATTGCATTACCATTTTCATCTAATGGAGGTGCAATACCTTTCATTTCAAAGATTGTATTTGGATCATCACCTCTTGCGATTTCATTAAATTGACCTGCCCAAGCATCCCAATAAGTAAACATACCTGCTCTAGATGAGAAAATTAACTCTCTACAATTTGAGCTTGAGTTTGTTGCAATATTTGGATCTAATATACCTTCTTTATAAAGCTTAGCTAACCAATCATAGATTACAGCAGCCTTATCAGATGCCCAAGGATAGTACAATTTGTGATTGTCATCATATGCAAATCCTGGAACAAGACCTTGAGTACTCATAAATGGTTGAATATCATATGTTTTCTTCATTGTAAAACCATAGGTATCATCTTTTCCATTACCGTCAGGATCCATTGTAGTAAATGCTTTTAGCATCTCATAATATCCATCTAGAGTTGTAGGTGGTTTTATGTTTAGCTTTTGAAGCCAATCCCCTCTAACTAATGGTAGACGTCCACCTTCATACTTTGTAAATACAGCGTAGATTTCACCATCGACTCTACGGATTCTATCCCATTCCTTTGGATCAATTATACTCGGATCGCTTAATACTTCTGATTCTTCAATGTAGCTTGTTATTGGTTCAAATACACCCATCTTAAAGAATTTCTCAAAATCATCTGCATTTAAGTAGAAGACATCATAATCATCACCAGCAGCTATAGCAGCAGCTACCTTTTCTGAATATTCATTACCTTCAAACTTTTGCATTTCAATATCTACACCTGAAGCTTCAGAAAATGCCTTAACCCAAAGTTCGTGTTCTTCTGGGTCTTTCCCTCCAGTAATTGATGCAAATATCTTAACAGGAGCTTCTTGCTTCTTTTCTTCTTGAGCAACTTCATTTGTTTGATTCTCAACCTCACTTTTAGTCACTTCACTATCAGTTTTTTTATTACTACACCCAGTAAAAGCACTTATAGCAAGTATCAAACATAAAACTAACACTAAACCTTTCTTATTTATGAAACTCATAAGATCCTCCTTCTTGTTATCTTTTTTATTTGCTTATTGCAGATATTTCTCTTCACAGGGTGTAACTTGTGCACAATCTATCCTGTAATCTTATTCTAGAATTTCCTCATAAAATTGTAAACATTCAATTTTTTTTCACCTTCAATTTTTAATATGATATTTCTAAAATTCTGCTATTTCATAGGCTGTAACTGCATTTTCTCCTTAACTCTTATAATTATTGCATATTCGATTTTTTTTTGAAGCTTCTAAACACAAGAAAATTTCTATATACTAAAAATAAGTGCTTTATTGAGATTTAAGCAAATACTTTGACTTATATTTATTTGAAAAAAATCATAGCTTTAACCCAGATTAATCATAGAAAATTCAAAACTACTTGCATCTTTATTAAAATTACATGATTAATCTTGAGGTAATTATCTCAAATAGGATGTGATATCTCATGAAAAATCTATTAAATAGTTTAAAAATTAAAGCCCATATAAATAAATTATTAAATAGTTCCATCTTAAAAAGACTCTTTATAAATAGCATAGTTGTTCTAATTATTCCTATTATACTTTTCGGTTCAATTTTTTATTTTAATATTCTTAAGGCCTTCAAAGACGAAATCAACCTATCCAATCTCTCCCACTTGAATTCTATAAAAGAAAATACCGATGGTATTTTAGATGAACTTAAAGGTAAAAGTATTTTTATAGCCTCTAGTGATTATGTTGAAAGCTTTTATACTGCAAAATATATTAAGAAATTAAGGGGAATTAATTATGTTGAGGCTGCTATAAATTTAATGACGTTCTTAAGAGCAAATTCTGACGCCAATAGCTATATTCATTCAATGTATATTTACAATGATATTACTAACGATGTTCTAACATCCAAACAACAACTTGAAAAATTAGATAACTTTTATGATACCCATTGGCACGATATGTACGAGCAAAATAGAGACTTCATTCAACTAATGCCTCAACATAGACCTATTGATGATGATTATTTTGATAAGCATAAAAGGCTTGACCCAGAATGGTATCATGCAAATGAAAAGGTTGTAACCTTTATCTATCCCTTTAAACTATATCCAAATACTATTTTAAATGGTGCTTTGATGATTAACGTCTACGAAGATGCTTTGAGTTTTGCTAAAAATATTACCGATACTGAAAATGATAGTAATATCATTATTGCAAAATCAAATGGAATAGTAATATCAAGTCAAATAGACACACCTGATTATGATTTAAACAAAATTGTGACAAGTATTGTCAAACAAGACAAGCTCTCAGGATATATTTCTTCAAAACACGGTGATACGCAATATTTGATAACTTATGTATATTCAGATGATCATGATTTAGTTTATATTAAAACAACAGATATTAATAAGCTTTATAAGAAGTTAAATTTCTATCGCCTATTAATAGTTTTTGTTTCTATCCTTTTAACATTAGGAGGTACCCTTTATTCTTATAACCAGGCTATGAAGGTTTATAATCCTATTGAGAGCACACTAAAAACTCTAAACATTCAACTTAGTAATATACCGAAAGAGAAGCGTAATGAGATTAAGATTCTTTCTAATGCAATAAGTAAAATGATTAAAGAAAGTAATAAATTATCTAACATTTTTGAAAGTCAAAAAGAGAGCATCAAACAATCCTATGTTCAAGAGATTATTAGAGGTAACACAACACACTATCAAAACTTATTTGGTAATGAAATGAGCCATTTTACTTGCATGGTTCTATCTATTGACAAGTATAAGGAATTTACTGAAAAATATGATTACACAGAACAAAATAGTTTAAAAAGGCTAATACTCGAAATAGCTGAAAAAACAACATCTCAATATACTCCTTGCTCTGGTAGCATTATGCAGAGAGATAGAGTCGTAATAGTTGTAGCTTCTAATTTAAAAGAAAATAAATCTTTTGAGCAGATGATCGATAAGATCACAGATGCCATTAAGGAGCAAATTGCTCTGTTGAATCAATTTAGCATTTCTATAGGTATTGGAAGTACTTATAAGCAGGCTCACATGATACGAAACTCCTATTTAGAGTCAGTTGAAACTTTAAAATATAGGATACTCAAAGGTCATAGTTCAATTATTCATTACAAAGATTTGAATGATTATTATAAGGGATATTATTCTGCAACTAATATTGACAAAAAAATCATCAATAATTTAAAAATTAATAACTATAAAGCAATTGAAATTCTCATTAGCGATTTAGTCTCCGAATTAAAATCTAAAAATAATATCAGTTACGAAAACATCATTCAGATTTTCTATGGTTTGGTAAGTTCAATGCTTGAATATCTAGAAATTTCTCACATCATAATTACAGAAATACAAGATGATGATGTAAATATTTCCGAATCCTTGGTTCATTCAGAAACTCTAGAAGAAATTGAAATTCTGATATTATCCTTCATCAAAAAGATTATTATCCATCAGAAATCAAATACTCTTTCTGAAGAAAATTATGCTAAACAGGCTATAGACTATATTCATAAAAATTTTACAAACCCTAACTTTGATGTTGCCGCATTAGTTGATGACTTAAGTATTCCTTACCAGCAACTACGAAGAATCATCATTGAACAAACTGGAATGAATTGTAACAAATATATAAACTTTCTCAGAATTGAAAAAGCAAAGGAATTATTATATACATCATCTATAAGTATTAAAAATATTGCTTCTAATATAGGTTATAACAACGATCAAAGTCTTAATAGACACTTCAAAAAACAGGAAGGCATTACTCCTGGTGAATTCAGAAGACTTCATCAATAAAACAGTTGTAGTCAATAATTCATCATTTTAGAAAAAAAAATCAACAACATAACCCATTCTTATTTAGAATTATGTTGTTGATTTTTTTTCTCTTTTCTAAAACCTTTAGGCGATTGTCCAGTCTTTTTCTTAAACATTTTTGAAAAATAGAAAGGATCAGGATAACCTACTGAATCTCCTATTTCTGCAATAGACATATCAGTATATTCTAAAAGCTTTTTAGCATTTTCGATTTTTATTTGTAATAAATACTCCTTCATGTTTATTCCCATGACTTTTTTAAATTTTCTCGAGATATATTCTTGATCCATCTGTACTGCTCTAGCGACTTCTTCCATCTTCTTTATGCTAGAATATTGTGAATATAAATATTGGCAAACCTCATCAATACAACCATTCTTCCCATAGTTTTTTTCTTTTATCTCTTCTTGATCCTTCAATATAGATCCCAAAAATGTCAATACCATCCCACGGCTGTAAAGTTCATTTTTCATTTCCATATAACTCATATCACAAATATTTTTTATTAGCTTTTCTGTCAACTCACTAACATCAAATCCTGTAAGCTCAATATTTAATTGATCTAAGTAAGCCTCGACATTCTTTCCATGAAAACCAAACCAGTAATAGGACCACGGATTTTGAATATCTGCTTTATACTTGGTTATTTCATCAGGTTTAATTAAAAAGCCTTGTCCTGACTTTAATTTATAAATATTCCCATCCTTTTCAAAAGTCCCCTCACCATTGATAATTATATGAATTAGATAGTGGTCTCTTTTAAAAGGTCCAAAAAACTTGCCTGGTTTACAATCTTCACGACCTTTATGATAAATCTTTATATCATTTGGTAGTTTATATTTGAGTGGTCCTAGCTTTAGCATATCTTCACCTCACTTATCATTATAAGCAAGTAAAATGTCTATTTCAATAACGCTAATACATCTTCCAAATTTCCACGCTAAATTATTTAACCCGCATTATTCATAAATAATACGGGTTTGAAAATTTACATTTATGAGATGTGATATTTTTGCCATCTTATTTTACATCCATTCTCTTCAAATGATAAACCTCAGTTAAAAAATCACCTTTCTTAGGCAATATTGTTAGACCTATAGCCATCAAATAGTTACCTCGATAAACTTGATTCAAGATCCTGTAATTGTCATTTGGGTTAAGATTTACTAACCTTAATCGTCTTATTTTATCATTTGGTCTTGATAAACCTCTAGCATAGTAAGCTATTATATCATTGCCATCTTCACTCATAACCTGCCATGCAGCATAGTTTTTTTCAAATGGACTAATAAGTCTATCAAAGGTTCCATATTGTAATATAGATCTTACCTCTTTGTATTTTTTTATCTGCTTCTCAATCTCAATTAATTCCTCAGAATTAAGTTTTGTTAAATCTAACTCATAACCTAAATTGCCAAACATAGCCGTATGATATCTAGCATCTAAATTAGTCATACGCATTACTTGATGATTTGGTACATCCGAAACATGGGATCCCATAGCAACAGGAGGATATGCCAAGCTAGTTCCGTACTGAATCTTTATTCTTTCAAAAGCATCTGTATTATCACTAGTCCAAACTTGTGGCATATAATACAACATACCAAGATCAAATCTGCCACCGCCACCTGCACAACTTTCAAATAAGATTTTAGGACAATTTTTCATTAGCTGGTTTAATACTCTATATAGTCCAAGTATATATCGATGAAATATCTCACCGGATATTTTATTTAAAGCTGATCCAGCCTCTGTAATATTTCTATTCATATCCCATTTCACATATTCAATGTTGGCACTGTTAAATACCTTGGTTAACCTTTGAATAATATAGTCTTGAACATCTTCTCTCGAAAAGTCTAGAACTAATTGATTACGACACTGTGACCTACTTCGACCTACTTCATGTATGCACCAGTCAGGATGCTTTCTATATAAATCGCTGTCAGGAGATACCATTTCTGGTTCAACCCACAAGCCAAATTTTAATCCCTTCTCATTTAGCTTTTTAGCCAATCCATCTAAACCTGATGGAATTTTATGAGTATTTACATACCAATCGCCCAATGAGCAATCGGCTGCATCACGCTTACCAAACCAACCATCATCCAATACAAAGAGCTCTATTCCTACTGATTTTGCTACTTCTGCAAGAGCTAATAGCTTTTCTTCATCAAAATCAAAATATGTAGCTTCCCAATTGTTTATCAATACAGGTCTTTCAGCGCTTTTATGTATTCCCCTTAATATATATTTTTTTATAAAACTATGAAAGTTATGACTCATTCCATTTAAACCTTTGTCCGAATAAGTCAACACAGCTTCAGGCGTTTGAAAACTCATTCCGGGTTTCAACGTCCATCTAAATCCAAAGGAATTAATCCCTAAACCAACACGCATTTGATCATACTCATTGACCTCAATAGAGTTTTTAAAATTACCACTATAAATAAGACTCATACCATAGGCTTCACCATTTTTTTCTGTGGTTTCCTGCCTTTTGAAAGCAACAAAAGGATTATGCTGATGAGAACTGTTTCCCCGCTTACTCTCAATGGCATAAAACCCTTGATTCAAGTCTTTCTCCATAATATGCCTTTCTCTTGCCCATGATCCAGAAAGGTGTAGGAGTTTAAAATCATTATCATCAAAATCTATACTAGCTGAATAAGCTCTTTCAAGATTTACCGTTTCAGAAGTGTCATTAATAATAAGGCTTGACCTTACAATTATGTCTGCCTCATAGTAAATAGAATAAAGAAGTCTTACCCTTAAATCAAATATATCGTCTTTTAGATTCACTATTAAGGTCTCAACTTCTTCATCACCTTGTGAACATGGCAAGTCCTCTAATTGTTTTTTACCCTTTATTACAACATGATTTTTATAGATTAAATTTAATACTCTATTTTCACTTTGAAAAAGGACTTCGATGGCAGGCTCTCTAAAATCAGAATATCCATAGGTTGGGTATTCTGATCTAAATGTATCTAGTGTGAAATAACTACCATCATTAAGAGGATTAGCACTCCACGCTCTTTTAAGAAATGGATTTACTAATGAATAATCTTCTTGAGTTACTTTACCACCCCAATGTATATGTTCCAAATGACCGCTGCTTGAAACTCTAAACACATAACTAGAGTTTCTTGTCATTAGATTAAAGGTTTTTCTATCTTTGCAATATGATATCATACTTATCATCCTTCATTTATTATTACCCAGATTATAGCATGACTATTTTCCATTCACCATGTCATTAATATGCCAATTTATTATATTTTTGTACTTTTTCGTATATTTTAACTCGGACTATTCATGAAAAGTTTGAAAAGACGCAGTAGAGTTTTAAATTTTTCACAGATAATCAGTATTTAATTTAGTAAACGAAAGTAGGCTCTGAAGTTTCCTTTTGAGCCTACTTGAGTAGGTAAAGCTTTTCAAGTTCAGAGCGATGCAATATTTACTACATCACTACATAGATCTAAAATTTAAACTTAGAAACTGTATTCTCCAAATTTCCTGCCAGTCCCTTTAATTCTTCAATTCTACCAACAATCTGATTAATGGAAGCAGTCTGTTCCTCAGTTGCAGCGGAGGCTTCTTCAGTACCTGCTGCATTCTGCTGAGCAATAGCAGCTAGATTTCGGATGTTGCTTATAATTTCTTCTTTATTTACTTCCATTTCTCTACCGGAAATATTTAACCTGTCAATAGCTTCTTGAGACTTTTCAATTGCCTCAATTATCTCTTTATAATTTTTATTTGTAAGCTCTACACTCTTTTCTTGCTCATCGATCATAGTGGATATACTTCCCATAGTAGAAACTGCATTATTAGAATTAAACTGAAGTTCCTTTACCTTCTCATTTATCTTTTCAGTGGACATTGTAGATTGAAGTGCTAAGTTCTTAATTTCCTCAGCAACAACAGCAAATCCCCTTCCGTATTCCCCAGCTCTTGCAGCCTCAATAGCAGCGTTAAGTGCAAGAAGATTAGTCTTTTTAGCAATAGAAGCAATTATGTTACTTGCTTCGTCTATACTCTCAGAGCTTTCATTAGTCCTTAGAATTATTTCATTAATTTTATTAGAAGCTTCATTTGTTTGTCTAGTTGTTTCACCAAGTATGTTCATGATATTCAATCCATCATCACTTAATACCTTCATCTTTTCCGATAAAACGTTTAGATCCTTCATATAACCTTGGTCCTTTTCAATGGACTTTCCCAGTTCAAAGGCTTTTAATGATCCAACCTCTGTATTCTCGGCCTGTTCATTTGCCCCTGTGGCTATTTCTTCTATAGTTCTAGCAATTTCTATGGATGATGTATTAATCTGCTCTGAAGAATTAGCTAGGTTGTTACAGTAGTCTAAAATCACCCTCGTTGCATCTGAAACTTTCTCCATTAGTTCACTAAGAAATTCTTGCATAGTCTTCATTGAATCGGCAATATGTCCAATTTCATCTTTTCTATTTATTAATTTCTGAGGTATCGTCACTGTAAAATCTGCGTTTCCAAATGTTCTTAAACAACCAACAATTGAAACTAATGGTTTAGTAATTATATTGGAGACAATAATCACTAATACTAATAAGATCAATAATATAGCTACTATTAAGATTACGCTGGTATTAATTAATACAGATGCTTTACTCATCAAGTCCGACTCGGGAACTGTTACCCCCAGAGCCCAACCAGAAGTATTTTTTATAGGTTGATATATTATACTTGCCTTTATGTCGTCAGGAGTAGTAATCTTTCCAATACCGCTTTCTCCTGCAATAATCTTATTTCCTGCTTCCACAAGACCTTTATATCCTGCTTTATCGCTTTCTAGTACGTTCAGCTTCATAATTACCTCTTTATGGGGATGTGCAACTATAAGTCCATCGCTTCCTATTATCCAGCCATATCCACTTTCCCCAATTTTAATATCTCCACTAATCCCCGATAAGGTATCTAACATTATGGTTGCGGCAAAAATACCCACTTTTTCATTTCTATCATTTCTTACTTCATGGGCAATAACAAATATATTTTTTCCAGTAGATTTTGAAACAATAGGATCACTTACCACAAACTTCTTATCTTTTCCCATAATTTCTTTGAAATAACCTCTGCTCCCAACGTTGCCCTGAGCCTTTAATGTAGTATAGAAGTCACCATTTTTGTTTGCAAAAAATAGAATCTCAAAATCTTTATTAAGTACTTTGGCTCGCCTGTCTAGTTCCCTCTTTATAAGCTTCATATCGCCACTTTTAATATTTTCATTCTGCGTCATTGATGCAATTTCATTAAGATATCCGTTTATTAGAGCCGTTATCTCTGAAGAACTAGTTCTTACAATTTCTTGACTCATTTCTTCTGTCAATTGAACTACAGTGTCTCGTGCTTTAAAAAAAAGAGAGCCTCCCAAAACCAGAGATAAAATTAGTATTGGCAGTCCAAAATAAACTAACATTTGCATTTTAATTGACTTCATAAGAACACCTCTTATCAAAAGTTTTATCCTTTGTAAAATTCTACTTGTATCAACTTAACTTGACTTAAACATATTACATTAAAGCTTTAATTTTTTTTATATAGACTTACTCTATTAGAATTTTCTTAAACTCCTTAGTTAACAATGGTACTATTTTAAATACATCACCAACTATACCGTAATCACTTGTTTTAAAAATGGTTGCATCGGGATCTTTATTGATTGAAATGACGGTCTTGGCATTTGCTATACCAGCAACAAATTGAATCTGCCCTGATATTCCACAAACAATAATAAGTCTAGGAGAAACTGATTTTCCACTTTGACCAATTTGAAGGGAACGTCTTTTAATTCCTAAGTCTACTACGGGTCTTGATGCTCCAACTGTGGCACCTAAAACCTTAGCTAACTCTTCAAGTATTTCAAAATCCTCAATTTTTTTAAAGGCTCTCCCCCCTGCCACTATGATTTCCGCTTCGTTTATTGGCAGCTCAATTTGTGCCTTTTTTAAAACATCTTTAACTATATATGTTCTTCTAGTTATCTTCTCCAATTCTACATTCACAATATTTGGTTCTAGATGCACAGTTTCGTGGACACCGATTACATTTGGTCTTACTGTTATAAACACCATTTCACCATTCAATATTTTAATATTCTCTAATACCTTTCCACCATATATTGGACGGGTAACATCTATGTTGTTAATCCCAAAATCTATATTTATTACATCGCTTATCATAGCTGAAGAGAAATATTGGGCAAGACACGGAACTAAGTCCTTACCAATAGCAGTGTTACCAAAAATAATAAGCCCTGGTTCTATGTTATTGATAACTTTAACAATAGTGCCATGAATTAATTCTGGATTATGATTCACTAGATTTTCAGCCTCAATACTGAATATATCTTCTACTCCACAATTAGCTATTTCAGTATATATTTCTTTATCAATTTTTCTTCCATATATGAGGGCTTTTATATTGTATCCGACTTTCTTGCCAGCTGCACTACAATAACTCAATGTCTCCCTAGAAACATTTTTAATATGTCCATCCTTATGTTCAACGATCACCAATATCTTTCTGCCCATTAGAATACACCTCTTCGGTTTTAAGGCTTATAAAACCTTATCTTCCAGTAGCTTTTTTATTAACAACTCTATAGCCTTACTTGGTTCCATCTCATCTACCTTATATCCTACTTTTTTTGTCTTTGGATACTCATAGGTCACTTTCAAGTTGTCCTTTCTTGTCTTTATTCCTGAATCAATAATTCTTATTTTTTCTTTTTTAGATTCCATTATATTATGAGCAGTAGGTTGTCTTGGCACATTAATTCCTCTTTGAATAGTCACAAGGGCTGGAAGCTCAGTTTCTATAATCTCTTGGGCAACTTCCCCTTCCCTTTCACAGACTATCTTCTTTCCATCTATATCTAGCTTAGTCACAATATTTATAAATGGAATTCCCAATATCTGACTTATTCGCCCAGGTACTTGACCATTATTTTGGTCAATACCTACCCAGCCGGCTAAAATTAGATCAAAATCATTATTTTCTTCACGAATCGCATTAGCTAAAAGTTCGCAAACCGTTATACTATCTCGTATTCCCGACTTAATCAATGTAGCTTTATCGGCTCCCATAGACATTATATATCTAAATGTATCTAAAGCCCCGTCCCTACAGACAGAATATATTATTACTTCTCCCCCAAATCTTTCTTTAATTCTGATAGCCTCTTCAAGGGCATATTCATCATATATATTTACCGTATAACTAACTTCACTTTCATTTATGTGATTTGAAGGATCTAAGACTATTTTACTTTCTGTATCAATAATTTCTTTTACTAAAACTAATATCTTCAAATTAGTCCCCCCCTTTAATTAGTCAGTGCTGGCTCAAAAGCAAATATAGTCAAATCAATATTCATATGATACAAATCCGATTTATATTACTTATTCCCCATACCCCTAGGTTTACTGAAATTATCTTATAGCCAATATCTATAGCTAAGTACAATACTGTATATCTTCATCAAAAACTGTAATGTTTTCTAGCCCATCTTCACCTACTATATAGGTGTTTTCTATTCCTATTGCTCCACCTTCAAAAACGAACTTAGGTTCAATTGCTATAACCATGTTTTTCTTAAGTAAGGTTGAGTTTCTATTTGCCAGAACTGGCAATTCATCAACCTCCAAACCAACACCATGGGCTATAAATGCAACTTGCTTATCCATTCCCATGAAATGCTTCTCGAAACCGCGTTTTATCACTATTTCCCTTGCTAATTGATATATATCACCACATTTAACCCCTGGTTTTGCTGAATTCTTTACTATTTCTTGTATTTCTAGTGACACATCATAGGCCTTAATCATTTCTTTTGGTAATTTTCCTATGCAAAAGGTTCTAGTCATATCAGCCATATAACCATCTACCCATGATTCATAGTCAAGAACAATAGGTTCATTTCTTCCAATAATTCGATTTGATGATCCCTGTGGATATGCTACACTTGTACCTAATCCACCAAGAGGACCGCCTCCATAACTAGGAGCCGAACTATCAATGCCAGAAGTAAAATGTATATAGAAGTATTCTTGATTAAAGCTTCTTCCTCGAATATATCCTGGATGCCCCTTTGAGCGGGATACTTCTTCAATAATGCTGATCATATCAAACTCTTTCATACCATCTTTTAGATTCTCTCTAGTGACTGTGAAAATTTCTGCCGCCATCTTGCCTGCTCTACGTATTATTTCTAATTCATAGGGGGACTTTACCATACGTATAGACCGTATTATTAAACTTATATCTGTGAGCTTTGAAGGGGAAAATAGTCTATCTATTTTTTGAAATAGATTTGCCGGCAACACATCCGTCTCTAATCCAATTTTGTTAAATGAACTATATCCCTGATCCTTAAGTTTCTCAGGTAAGTCCTTGAATTTTTGCAGTTCTACAATCTTTTCAATAGAAGATTCTTTGCGTACTCTTTCAAGAATTTTACCTACTAGTAATAATGGCTCCCCTTTTGAAGGCACAAATAAGTACCCATTTTGAGTTGTTCCAGCAAAATATAGCTTATCAGCATTCTGAAAAATAAGTGCACAATCGATATCATTCTCACATAACATCTTCTGAAGCTGTTCAATTCGTGAATCTATTTCTGTTTTGGGAATATATCGCAAGTTCTCCCCTCCTTTATCACAAAGGCCCTCGTTTATGAAAATACAAGGGCCTGTTCTTTCTAATTTATTTCCCAATAAATGTAGCTTTACGTTTTTCTACGAATGCTGTCATACCTTCCTTTTTGTCCTCTGTTGAACAAGTGATTCCGAATAATGATGCTTCAAACTCTTGCCCACTATCTAAATCAACTTCCATACCAGTATTTACTGCCTGCTTACATAATTGAACTGCGTATGGGCCTTGCTTCATAATCTTTTTAGCCATGGCTTTAACAGAATCCATTAGTTCTTCTACAGGATAAATTTTATTTACTAGTCCTATTCTATAGGCTTCCTGAGCATCTATAATCTCTCCTGTAAATAAAAGTTCCTTAGCTCTACCCTTTCCAACTAACCTAGGTAGTCTCTGAGATCCTGCAAATCCAGGAATTATTCCTAGTCCAACCTCAGGCTGGCCAAACTTTGCCTTTTCAGAAGCAACTCTAATATCACAAGACATTGCCATCTCACATCCACCACCAAGGGCAAATCCATTGACAGCTGCTATAACAGGTTGAGGTAATCTTTCAATCTTGTTAAATACACTTTGGCCAACCTTACCCCAAGCATATCCCTCTTTACTTGTCATATAAAGCATTTCTTTAATATCAGCTCCAGCAACAAAGGATTTTCCTGAGCCTGTTATTATAAGAACTTTAACTGATTCATCCTTTGCTATCTCATCGAGGAAGGGATCTAACTCTTTCATAGTCTCCATATTAAGAGCGTTAAGGGCCTTAGGTCGGTTCATAGTTAATATTCCAATCCCATCCTGGTTTTCAAAGGTTATATTTTTATATTCAGCCATATAATCCATTCCTTTCATTATTTTTTCTTATAGTCGTTATAGAATCCTCTACCAGACTTCTTACCAAGCCATCCAGCTTCAACCATCTTTCTTAATAATGGGCATGGGCGGTACTTAGGATCTCCAAAGCCTTCATAAAGAACTTCCATAACTGCAAGTATAGTATCATTACCTATCGCATCACATAATCTCAATGGACCAATTGGATGATTGAATCCAAGCTTTGCAACTGCGTCTATAGTTTCTGCATCTGCAACACCTTCATATAATGTGGTTATTGCTTCATTCATCATAGGCACCATTATTCTATTTCCAACGAATCCTGGATAATCAGTTACTTCAACTGGGTCTTTACCGATGAATCTACCAAGTTCCATGATAGTTGCAACAGTTTCTTCGCTAGTTGCTAAACTCTTTACAACCTCAACCAACCTCATAATGAACACTGGGCTAAAGAAATGCATTCCAACCATTTTCTCTGGACGCTTAGTTATCGATCCAAGTGCTGTAACTGGCAATGACGATGTATTAGTGGCAAGGATAGTGTCTTCTGGACACCACTCATCTAATTTCTTGAATATTTTAACCTTTAATTCCATATTTTCAGTTACTGCTTCAATAGCTAAGTCAACATCGCAATCTTCCTTAGTGAATTCTCCACCTATATTGATATTGCTTAATGTTAGTTCCTTAAGCTCTTCTGTTATTCTGCCCTTAGATAATTGTCTATTAAGATTTTTCTCAATTGAAGCTAGACCTTTTTCAGCGATTTCCATTGAAGCATCACGCATAGAAATTTTAATACCTTTTTGTGCCATAACATGAGCAATCCCGCTACCCATTTGACCTGAACCAACTATTAATACTTTTTTAATTTCCATAAGTTACACACTCCTTTATATTTGTTTTATTTTATTTAACATGTTTCATCTATAGATAACGAACACTAAGTCCGTTAGCTTTGAACATTTTGCATCTATGAAATACTGCATTTACCTATATTTTCTTATCAAAAGCCCTAAGAAGGTTCTCAAGGGAAGCAACATCTTCAACGTTGTAGCAGCATACTTCCTTATTAAACTTTTGAGCCGTTCTTATATTGAAAGGTGTAAGTACACTACTTGGTCCAATTTCTATAAAAGTATCTACGCCGTCATTTAGCATTGAAATAACAGAGTCTTCCCACATAACTGGTTTATAGACATGCTGCTTTAGTAATTCCTTTAAGTCATCTTCATCTGTAAAGAATTTTCCTGTAACATTATCAACATATCTTTTTTGCGGGTTCTTAACTTCGATTTGATCCAGCTCTGACCTTAAATTAATTCCTGCACCTTCAAGAAGAACAGTATGGAATGGCCCGCTTACCTTCAGGAATCCCGTACTTTTCGCCCCTCTTTCTCTAGCAAGTTTTTCAGCATGATCCACTGCTGCATTATAACCAGCTACAATTATTTGACCAGGACAGTTGAAGTTAGAAGGTTCAATATGTCCTAGATGCTTTGAGTCGTCAACAATTTTATATACTTCCTCTCTACCGAGTCCAACTATTGCGCACATTTTGCCCTTATTATCTGGAACGGCACTCTCCATATATAAACCTCTTTTTCTAACAAGCTTAACGGTCTCTTCGAAGTTTAGTGCACCGGCGTAAACTAAAGAAGAATATTCGCCTAGACTAAAACCGGCTGTTACATCTCCGCTAAGTCCATACTTTTCCAATACCTTTAAAATCGCAATACTTGTTGTATGAATAGTTGGTTGAGAGTTCTCAGTTTTAACTAATTCTTCTTCTGGTCCCTCAAAACACAATTTGCGTATATCCATACCCATGATCTCGTTTGCTATCTCATAAACATCATTGGCTTCTTTGTACCTTTTGGCAATTTCTAGGCCCATTCCAGCATAATGGGTTCCTTGTCCGGGAAAAACAAAAGCGACATTCTTCATTTTTTCACTCCTTTACGGTAGTTTTATACCTTCATCTCCTTAACATCTTTATCAACAATGAAATCAGCATCAGTGATTTCTCTTATTTCTTCTATAGTGACACCTGGAGCCGTTTCTGTTAAAACAAGGCCTCTATCGGTCACTTCAAAAACGGCCTTTTCCGTTATAATCATGTCAACTTCTTTAGCTCCTGTTAGAGGTATGGTACATTTCTTAAGTATTTTCTTCTGTCCCCTTGAAGTATGTCCCATAGCAACAATAACTTTTTTTGCACCTACAACTAAATCCATAGCCCCGCCTATACCTGGGACTTTTTTTCCTGGTATCTTCCAGTTGGCTATATTACCCTCTTGATCAACCTGTAGTGCACCTAATACTGTGGCATCTAAGTGTCCTCCACGAATAATTCCAAAGGATACTGCGCTGTCAAAGAATACTCCTCCTGGATTCATAGTGCAATATTGCCCACTTGCATTGATTAATTCATAATCTATTTCATCTTCAGGCGGTGCAGATCCAAAACCATAATGTCCATTTTCAGAATGTAGAGTTACATTTACTCCATCCGGAAGGTAAGCTGTTGAAAGTGTTGGAATACCTATACCAAGATTAACAAAATCTCCATCTTTAAATTCCTGGGCAACTCGCCTAGCAATTAGTTCCTTTGCATCCATTACCTTTGCTTTCATTAATCTTTCCTCCTTAACCTTGTACTATATAGTCCACAAATAACCCCGGTGTCATTACTTCATCAGGATCAATCATTCCAACTTCAACTATCTCATCTGCCATTACAAGCGTTATATCTGCAGCTGCCGCCATATGTACATTTGAGTTTCTAGTAGCCTTACGATAAACTAAATTCCCAGCCTTATCAGCCTTAGTGGCCTTAAGTATAGCTACATCCGCTCTTAAAGGCGTTTCTAATAAATACTCTTTACCATCAACTGATATCTTTTGTTTCCCCTCTTCAACCTCTGTTCCTACTCCAGTTGGTGTCAAAACACCACCCAATCCGAACCCACCACATCGTATTCTCTCAAGTAAGGTACCCTGAGGAACAAATTCGATCTCTATTTCACCTGCTTGTAACTGCCTTTGTGTCTCAGCGTTAGTACCTATATGGGAAACTATAGCTTTCTTAATTTGACGGCTAACTACCAGCTTTCCACTCCCCTTATCTGGATATGCCGTTGAAATAGCTATTAATGTAATGTCTTTTGTCTTTTTATCCACTATTGCATCCACTAGCTTTTCAGGTGTTCCTACTGCTAGGAATCCTGGAATCATAAGTCTCATTCCGTCTTGAATAAAATCCATTGCCTCTTCAATGGATATGATTTTGGGCATAATCAAACCTCCTTCAGGATTTTAAAATGTTTTTTTGTAATAGAGTTTATTTAAACCTAGATTATTCATAGGAAGCTTAAAACTCCTGTGTATAAGACCCACTAACTGATTTTCAAACATGCTATGAATAATCTGGGTTAAGGTATGTCGTCTACTGACTTATAGACTAATCTAAGTAAAAATCATTAGGTATTAAATTTAGATAATACGGTAGAACCCTGCAAATTTTTATTTGCAGTAGTTCTACCGTGAAAATTTATATTGGAATGGTACTGATCTACCTATCTTAGGATTGAACCAGATATAACAAGCTTTTGAATTTCATTTGTTCCTTCATATATTTGAGTAATCTTAGCATCACGCATCATACGCTCTACTGGATGATCTCTAAGGAATCCATGACCGCCAAGAAGTTGTACAGCGTCTACTGCATTTTCCATAGCATTATCTGTCGCAGTCATCTTAGCCATAGCAGCTGATACAGAGTAACGTCTACCATTATCCTTGTCATCTGCAGCCTTTAGAGTAAGAAGCTTAGATGTTTCTACCTTGGTAGCCATTTCTGCTAATTTAAATGCGATATATTGTTGCTTTGCAATCGGCTTACCAAATTGTACACGCTCTTTAGCATATTGAAGTGCATATTCATAAGCACCCTGTGCAATACCAGCGCCTTGTGCAGCTATACCAATTCTACCGCCATCTAAAGTAGTCATTGCGATCTTAAAGCCCATACCTTCTTTACCTAAAAGGTTTTCCTTAGGAACTCTAACATTTTCCATAACGATTTCTCTTTGTACAGTTGATCTAATACCACATTTTCTTTCTGTCTTAACAAAGTTGAATCCTGGATAGTCTTTCTCAACTATAAATGCAGTAAGGCCTTTAACGCCTTTAGATTTGTCAGTCATTGCAAATACTACGTATATATCAGCATATCCACCGTTTGTACAGAAAATCTTTGTTCCGTTTAAAACATACTCATCTCCATCTAAAACAGCAGTACATTCACTAGCACCACTATCACTACCAGCATTTGGTTCCGTTAATGCAAATGCACCTAATTTTTCCCCTTTAAACATTGGAACAGAATACTTTTGTCTTTGCTCTTCATTACCATAATGGAAAATCGGCCATGCTGATAATGAAATATGTACTGAATAAGAACAACCTAATGAAGCATCAACCTTATTAATTTCAAATCCTGCTAAGCAATAAGCGATTTGATCCGCTCCAGCTCCGCCATACTCCTTAGGATATGGAAGCCCTAAAAGTCCTAATTTACCCATTTTTTTAATCAATTCATAAGTAGGAGCATAGTCTTCACCTTCGTCACGAGCTGCCGCGCCAGGAGCTACTTCCTTCTCAACAAATTCCTGAACCAATTTCCTTATGTCTTCCTGCTCTTTAGTAAATTCAAATTTCATATGATTAAACCCCCTTTAAATTTTTAATACACTTTCTACTAATCGCAATAGTCGTGCCAAAGTTCTCTATTGAATGCAATTCTGCTATTTACCCATTTCCAAGGCCTTTATGGTATTTTATGGTAAAATAACGATGCGTGGGTGCATCTGGATTTTAAGCTTCAAGCTTTTTTCTTAAAAAATCTTGTACTAATCCATCTATTTCCCACGCATTATTACTGATGCATATTTACTTTGTGTAGATGCATCGATGCATCTATTAATCCTTAAATCTTCCTTTTGCTCCTTTTTTGATCATATTTGAGTGAGTTTTTTCTAAAAATTCATAATTTTTCACCAAATTTTTAAATTCTATTTGATAATCTAATAAATTACTTTAGAACAACCTTCCATTTTTCTATAGGAATTTAAATAAAGACTTTATAGATGTGTGCCTGACAAACTTCATAAACGAAGGTAGCCTCTGAGGTTTCTTTTTGGCGATTTTTATGAACCTGTTTTAACCTTTATTCTTCAAATCAAAACAGGTTCATAGCATGAGCCAAAAGGATTCTCAGTGGCTACCTGAGTAGGTTTAACCTCTCTATCGCACATTCATATAAGTAATTCATATTACAATTCTAATTCTTTCAATTTTTCATTACGTGGAACACCACTTTTCTTGTCCCAACCCCTATAATCGTAATATTCCTCTAGAGTCTCCATCACCTTTTCCCTGCTAAGCTTTTTCCCAGCACTTGGACCTTCCGGAAGAGCCTCAACGTAGAATCTTTCAGGATATACACTATCGGCCTTGACCTCACCTTCCCTAATGTTAAATAACTTTTGCAAGTTCCAAGTCCTTTCTCCAGCCTTCATTATTTCATCGGGAGTTATCTTTATACCCGTCAATGACGTATATAGACGTGCTATTAAACTCGGCCCGATAGTATTTAATATTGGCGGCCTTATACATATACCAACGGCATTATAGACTGAGATAAGATCCTCCGACCATTTTGACATCTTAGGTATATTTACATCCCTATCTTTATCATCAAATATTTCATCCTTTGTTTCTTCTGGCATATCCAATTCATCGTATACCTTATCTGGAAAACCAAACTTTTCAGTTTTATACTTAACTGGATTTAAGTTATATCTTAAGTTTTCAACGGGGTTACGATTCCTCAGATGATCTCCGCCACGGATATTCGTTAGGTTTCCAAATGTCCATGTAGACCATCTCCCCCTTGCATCGGCCATAGGGATTTCCATTCCCTTGACATGCATTGCATAGTACTGGGCTCCTGGAATTTTTTCTCCAGCCATTTTCGTTCCCTCCGCTAATATATCTCCGATTCCCTTTCGCATCATTATTAAATCTAATAGTTTAAATGCGGCTTCTTCATCGCTCCACTGAAGGTCAAATCCGATATGCTTCTCTGTTAATATTTCTCTTTGGTATAACTCCATAGCAAAGGCTATGGTCGATGAAGCTGAAACCATATCTATTCCATAACGCTGACAGACTTCACAAAGCTTAGCTGACGCAGGAATATTATTAATGTCACAGCCTGCACCAAAGCCAATAACAGGAGTAACCTCCATATCCTTAACCTTTAAACCACTGTAGGGCCCTTCTTCAACTTCAACCCAGTGAGCACAAGAGATAGGACATGAAATACAGGCTATACCTCTATCGCTATATTTGTCTACCAATTTATAGCTACGTGTCTCCATCCAATTCGGTAATACACCCGTCTGAAAGTTTCGCCCCGGCAGGGCTCCAAATTTGAAATAGGGTGCCGTGGCTAACATAGTTCCGTATTTACTAAAGGGGCCATAGAAAGGTGATTCATATATTACTCTGTAACATTCCTTAACGGTCTTAAGAAATTCTTTTTTATTAAAGACTTCGATTCCCTTAGTTCCCCTAACAGCAATGGCCTTTAGGTTTTTTGATCCCATTACTGCACCCAGTCCTGTTCTGCCCCATGCATCATTTGGTCCATTTTGGATACTTGCAAATCTACATAGATTTTCTCCTGCCTGACCAATTGCAGCAATCTGGATCTCATCATCCTGAAGCTCTGTCCTTATATAGTCAATGGTATCCCATGAATCCTTTCCCCAAAGGTTATTGGCAGGAAGTATCTTAACCTCATCATCCTTTATAGATATATAAACCGGAGTTTCAGAGCGACCTCTTAAAATCATTCCATCATACCCTGCATATTTTAGTTCACTTCCCCAGAAGTTTCCTGAATTCGAAGTACCTATCAACCCTGTAAGTGGTGACTTTGCTGAAGCCTCTGTACGACAGGCAGTTGGAATATTGGTTCCTACAAAAACTCCTACTGCAAAACATAAGACATTCTGTGGTCCTAGAGGATCGATTCCAGGCTCAATGTTGTCATATATAAGTTTGCTAGAAATACCTACGCCACTAACATACTTTCTTAATAACTCATCATCAAGTTTAAGCTCTTTAACTACTAGACTAGTAAGATCAATATCTAAAAACTTTCCTGCATATCCGTACATCAACTTCCCTCCTTTAGATTTAGATCTGTTATATTCACTGTCTCAAGACATCCAGTCGGACAGGTCTCAGCACATTTATAGCAGCTTAGACATGTTGATTTTAATATTATTTCAAAGGTTCCTCGAAAATCATTTTTTATAATTCTAATGTGAGAATTAGATAGATCAAAGGCATCATTATATAGAATCGAACATGTTAAGGCACATGTGGTACAGCCTGTGCACTTTTTTGGTGTAATTGCCATCTTTCTTTTCACAGTTTCACCACCTTTTAGCTACTTAATAAAAAAACAAGGGGCTGCCTCATAATAAAGGTTTCTTATGAGTGCAGCCCCGAGGTGTCTCAGAAATTCGCCATTATGAGATACCCTCTTTTATCCAAACAACGATAACAATACCCCAGCTGCAATAGCCGAGCCTATAACTCCTGCAACGTTAGGTCCCATTGCATGCATCAGTAGGAAGTTTGATGGGTTTTCTTTCTGTCCTACTACTTGTGATACCCTTGCCGCCATTGGTACTGCCGATACTCCTGCCGAACCAATTAGTGGATTAACCTTTCCTCCTGTTAATTTACACATTAGTCTTCCAAATAATGTTCCTGTTGCTGTTCCTACACAGAAGGCTAATAATCCAAGTCCTATTATCATTAAGGTTTGTACCTTAAGGAATTTATCGGCACTTGCTGTTGCTCCAACTGTTATTCCTAGGAATATTGTTACTATGTTTATTAATTCGTTTTGTGCTGTTTTAAGTATTCTATCTACTACTCCTGATTCTCTAAATAGGTTACCTAGCATTAGCATTCCTAATAATCCTGTTGCTGATGGCAGTAATAGAGCTCCAAGCAACGTAACTGCTATTGGAAATATAATTTTCTCTGTTTTTGTAACGACTCTTAATTGCTCCATCTTTATTTGTCTTTCTTCCTTTGTTGTAAGGGCCTTCATAATTGGTGGCTGGATTATTGGTACTAGTGCCATATATGAATATGCCGCTACTGCTATAGGTCCTAGTAGATGTGGTGCAAGTTTAGATGTTAGAAATATTGCTGTTGGTCCATCTGCTCCACCTATTATACCTATTGATGCTGCCTCTGGTCCTGTAAATCCTAATGCAACGGCTCCTAAGAATGTTGTAAATATACCAAACTGTGCTGCCGCTCCTAAAAGTAAACTTCTTGGGTTTGCTATTAGTGGTCCGAAATCCGTCATTGCTCCTACACCCATGAAGATAAGTGGAGGATATATTCCAAGCTTTACCCCTTGATATAGATAATATAATAAACCACCTAGCTGTTTTAAGTGGGGTAATCCATCTTTTCCTACTTCGTAAACTGGATAATCCATTAGTCCTGCTAATGGGATATTAGCAAGGAGCATTCCAAAGGCAATAGGGAGCAATAGTAAAGGTTCATATTGCTTTACTATAGCTAAGTAAAGTAGTATACAAGCTATACCTAACATTACAATGGCTTGCCATGTTAAAGCAACGTATCCTGTACTTGCGAAAAAGTTGTTAATCAGTTCTAAAAACATCCTGTATTCTCCCTCACTTTCATATTAAATTTTAATCCTATATTGCATACTATCCTATTACTATTAAAACATCTCCTGCATTTACGGATGCTCCCTTAGTAGCGTTTACTGATACTATCTTTCCACCTGCCGGTGCCATTATTTCATTTTCCATTTTCATAGCTTCTAATATAAGTAGTACATCACCATTTGAAACTGTATCTCCTACATTTACCTTTATGTCAAGTACTGTTCCTGGCATTGGCGCTGTTATAGTGTTTCCTCCTGCCGGTGCCGGTGCTGGCGCAGCCGCTGGCTTTGGTGCAGCCGCTGGTGCTGCTGCTCTAGGAGCTGCTGCTGGTCTTGATACTGGAGCCGATTGTACTCCTCCTACTTCCTCTACTTCTACTTCATATGCCTTACCATTCACAGTTATATTAAATTTTCTCATTATTGTTCCTCCTTCTGCTCATATGGGATTTTCTATAACATTTTATTCATTTGATCAATTCTACCTGCTCTACCCCATGCTGGAGCCCTGTCCGGTAACCTCACAATATTCCTTACAACTATATTGTGGGTAGATGTATTTAAACTTGCAGCTACCGCTGCTGTAAT
Source organism: Wukongibacter baidiensis (assembly GCF_050888315.1). Classification (NCBI taxonomy): domain Bacteria; kingdom Bacillati; phylum Bacillota; class Clostridia; order Peptostreptococcales; family Caminicellaceae; genus Wukongibacter; species Wukongibacter baidiensis. Next base: position 4,974,131 of record NZ_CP138202.1, on the reverse strand, counting down.
TACTGCTACAAGCTCTTCATCATCTTCTTTTGCTGGTGCAGGGCTCACTGGAGATGCCTTAGGCCTAGGCTCAACCTTAACAGGAGCTTTTGTTGGATCTTTATAGAATATCAATTTAATTAAGTCCAACATAAAGGATAGTGCTATTAGTGCAGCAAAGGTTACTCCCATACCTAGGGCTGTGATAAGTAATCCGTCTGCAAAAGTGATATTTTCACCAAACAATCTTCCCCACCTCTTTTCCTATATTACTTTAACCTCTCGCGCTATATTAGGATCTTCAATACTTAGGGAGTTATGATATTTCATTTGAGTGATTTTTATCAGTCTGTTTTATCCTTCAAAATATATTGAAAAACAGGCTGATTGTATGAACGAAAAAGAAATATCATCACTCCCGACGGCTGGAACTAGCCCAATGGGTTACTTTAGAGTCTGTCTGTATTATTTATAGTGGAATATTTCCGTGCTTCTTAGCTGGTCTTGTTTCTCTCTTAGATGCTAACATATTAAAAGAATCCACAAGTCTTGGTCTCGTGACATTTGGCTCAATTATATCATCAACATATCCTCTTTCTGCTGCTTTATATGGAGTTGCAAACTCTTTTTTATACTCTTCTATCTTCCTTTGTCTAGTTGTTATTGGATCATCTGAATCCGCTATATCTTTTCTAAAAATGATATTTGCTGCTCCCTCTGGTCCCATAACCGCTATCTCTGCCGATGGCCACGCTAGCACAATATCTGCCTTAAGGTGTCTGCTACACATTGCAATATATGCGCCACCATATGCCTTTCTTGTGATAACCGTTACCTTAGGCACTGTTGCTTCACTGTATGCAAAAAGCATCTTGGCACCATGTCTTATGATTCCGCCATGCTCTTGATTACTTCCTGGTAAAAATCCTGGTACATCAACTAAGGATAGAATTGGAATATTGAATGCATCACAGGTTCTGATAAATCTGGCAGACTTATCAGAAGCATTTATATCTAAACATCCAGCTAACACCTTAGGCTGATTAGCTATAACCCCCACCGTTGCTCCATTCAATCTCATAAATCCAGTTATTATATTTTGTGCATAGAATGGTTGACACTCTAAAAAGTCACCATTATCAGCTAGTAAAGCTATAACGTCATTCATATCATAGGGTTTATTTGGACTATCAGGTATTATTTCATTTAGTCTTTCTTCAATTCTATTAATGTTATCCTGAACTTCAAAGTTTGGCGGATCTTCTAGATTATTAGATGGTAAAAAGCTAAGTAAACGCTTGATTCTTTCTATGGCCTCTTCCTCTGTTTTATCTGCAAAGTGAGCCACGCCGCTTATTCTATTATGGGTCATTGCACCGCCTAAGACTTCAGACGATACGTCTTCCCCTGTTACGGTTTTTATTACCTGCGGTCCCGTTATGAACATTTGGCTAGTTTGTTCAACCATGAATATAAAATCTGTTATTGCCGGTGAATAAACCGCTCCACCTGCACAAGGCCCCATTATAGCCGTAATCTGAGGTATAACCCCAGAGGCAATTGTATTTCTATAAAATATATCTCCAAATCCTGCTAAAGAGTCTATTCCCTCTTGGATTCTTGCTCCACCAGAATCATTGATCCCAACAACTGGAGCGCCTACCTTTAGTGCATTATCTAATACCTTACATATTTTAGCCGCATGCATCTCTCCCAGAGAACCACCAACCACTGTAAAGTCTTGAGCATATGCATAGACCAATCTTCCATTTACCATACCGTAACCAGCTACTACTCCTTCACCAGGCGTATCAACATTTTCCATTCCGAAGTTTACACATCTATGTTTTACAAAGGCATCTATCTCAACAAAACTACCTTCATCAAACAATAGGTTTAACCTTTCCCTAGCTGTTAACTTTCCTCTCTTATGCTGCGCCTCTATTCTTTTTTTGCCACCGCCCTCGTTGATTTTCCTGCGCATTTCCTCAAGTTTATTAAATCTGTTTTCTATCATTGTTCCCCCTCCATTCAATTAAAGCAGTGATAGTCTTTAAAATTACATATATCTATATTTGACTCCCTCAGTGTCATAGTTTAAAATCTTACAAATTCCGTTAGAATCTCATATTTAATGCTATTTTTCTACAATTTCATCTTCATTTTTATACAAAAAATATATACTAATCCATAAGAGAAAGACCAGTATATTAAACTTCTTTATAAATCTATTAATATATAGAATAAATCAAATTGTCCAAAGAGTATCTGACAAGTACTCTTTTCTAGCGAAGAGGTTTATATTATTTATTTACCTTTATTAATATTTTTTCTTAAAAACCACAAATCATATAATTGAAATCATCTCTATTCTTCAGTTTCAGCAGCATGTGCCACTATACCCTGTTTATTAACACCTATTAATAGATGAAGAATAATACCAACTGCTAATCCCCAAGCCGAACCTCTAAATGCTAGGAAAATAGCCATTATTCCTGCTACACCACGTTCTTCCTTTGACTTAACCATATCTAAAGCTATATACGCACATGCAAAACCTTGAACGGTCAGAGTCAAAGCTAACCCCGCAGGTAGTACAGGCTTTAGTAAACTTACTATAGGTGTAAAGAAAGCAGCAAGAGCCATAGCTACAGTGTATGAACTAAGTCCACCAAATACAGAATCCATATCTTTTCTACCATGCTTATAACGTTCTGCAACTGCTATAGTTCCACCAGCCCATAATGGACCATTTAGTGGTGCGTAAGGTGCAAATAATCCCATAATTAAATTTCTTATACCAGATATAACATTTGATCTGTTTGGATTGAAGTCGATATGTTCATCACCACGAGTTTGCTCCGCATCCTTTGTTACTACCTCTGCAAGTACAAAGTCACCAAATGCAATGATGTACGCAGCAATTACTAGCGGAATAGCTTTTATGAAATACTCAATAGGCGGGAACCCAGGAACACCAAAAACAGTATATCCAGATATTGCCTCACCAAATTTAAGTGGTGTGAAACCCCACTCGATCGTAGGTATTGGTATCTCTTTAAAAATAGGCCCGATGATTGCTGCAACTATAAATCCAGGTACCATACCATACTTAGCGAGAGCCTGCAAAAATTTATTTTTGTTCTTTGCTACTGAATAACGATGTGAGAATAAGATTAGATAACAGATTACAGATCCTACTAAGATTGTTATTTCTTTACCTTCCATACGTCCACCTGGTTTTATAACACTTGTAACAGCTGCAATACCAGCTCCAAGAATTATACCAGCACGTAAGGATACTGGTACCTTTCCTACCAGTCTCTTAGCCAATCCCGTTACACCCATAAATGTGAAAATTATTGCCATAGATAATTGTAGGGCAATTATTGCGTGTATTCTATCAACACCTTGTGCAAATCCGGCTGTATAACCCATTACTAGTGGTATTGCTGGAGTAATCCACCCTGGAAAAACTGGATCTCCGAATAATGGATGTAAAAGATATAAAAGACCATTTAATACCATCATTGTTAATGCAACTTCAAAAGAACAGCCTAAAACTTCTTGAACTAGTGGAATAGCTCCCATTGCAACACAAACCAAAATAAGCCCTTGAATAGCTTCAGGCCACTCCCATCTAGTATGGACAAACGGTATACGCAGTTTAAATAAACCTAAATTAACATAAGGGTGCTCCTTGCCGTGCTCACGATTCATCGCCATAAGCTTGTTCTCCTCCTATTTAATCCTCTTCGCCAGAGGACAATACTCATCATATAATAGTATTGGGTCCTCTCCCCTTAAAGGGTGAGAGGCCCTTTTATATCTAAAATCAATTGAACTATCCCTTTTCCCTTAAAAGCATGCTTTCCGTGTACGTCGGGTCATCTCCCTTTAAGATGGTAAGATGCCCTTATATGTTCAATAACGCTCTAATTTACTTCTTTTTTGGAGGTTCCGATATATCTTCAGTAATTCCAGCAATTCTCTTTGCATCTTCAGCAAGCTTTTCCCACTTAGTAAAGGCTCTTACAACTAGTTTTGCACCATCCGGTGAACCTCCACCATGCATACATCCTGGAATACCTCCACCAATTGTCAACCACTCTACAAGTCTAGCAGCTCTCGCACGGGATTCTCCTGACTTTCCAGCCGCAAGTGTTTCTAATAGCTTCTCTCCATAAAGTGGGGATTTCATATCTATATAAGAAGGCATACATCCTGTTTCTGCAATACCTCCAGAGATATCTTGAGTCATAACCTTAGTATCGTAAGGTAAGCTCGCTACCTGAGTCTTATTAACGTGAGCCAATAGAGCATCTGGTATGAAAAGTCCTGATGGATGCTGCTTACCCTTAGCCATAGATCCTAAACCCAAACCATAAGTTATTTCATTGTTGATAGCCATTTCATTTAGTTTGTTTTGGAATGTTTTTCTCTTTAATCCGTTAACTCTAGCCATATTGATTGCTGCACCGCACATTACATCACCTTGACCAGCTACACAGGCTCCGATGGCAGATCTATATATGGCTGCAAAGTAAGCAATGATCTTTCCACTATATTTGTATTCTCCTGCCATGAAAACACGATCATTTGGAACGAATACATCATCAAATAATAAGTATGCCTGTGTGATCGCTCCAACCTTCGGTGCGTCCCATCCTTCTTCCTCATCTCTAGTATCATTTGGACCACGAGTTTCAACTATTGTTAAACCTTCAGCATCACGAGGAACTGCTACTGCCATACAGAAGTCTTTGTCTGCTTCTTTATATCCACTACCTGGTACAGCAATAATTTCATGGGCAGCTGCAACACCACAGATTTGGATCTTGTAACCCCTTATTACAATACCGTCTTCACGAATTTCTTTTATATGTAAGTTTGTATCCTTGTTAGCTTGCTGTGATGGACTTTTTGAACGATCTCCTTTTGCATCTGTTATAGCTCCTGCTAAAGCTAAAGAATTATCTTCAACGTATTGGAAATATTTCTTTAATCTTTCATGATAATTTGTACCTAGATCTCTATCCATTTCATATGTTACAGCCCATAATACGTTTAATCCAGTCCAGCCTGCACAAGTTGCTCCTTGACATGTGCCTGACCATCTATACTGTTCACGTTTCATATCAGAGTTCGCCATTTGATCTTCCAAAGTCATGTTTAAAGCATTCCATCTGTGAGCAGTTTCTCCAGTAAGATGTGACTTTTTAGTGTAAATATGTTTCTTTTCTTCATCAAATGCCATGTCATATGAATGTGCTACTGAGTCAATATGTAGCTTTGTAGCAGGGTTAGTAGTAACGTCTTCTATCAATTTACCCCACTTATAAATATTTGGACGCATTTTCTTTAAACTTTCTCTATATTGCTGACCATTCATTAGTGCCATAATACACAGCTCCTTTTTCTTTTTATTTTTTAATATTCAAAATCCCCTAAGGAATTAAGTTCATTTTCTTAGCTTCAAAGGTTAATTCTTCTCTAAATTTTGGATGAGCAATTCTTATTAATTCATTAGCTCTCTGTGCAGCTGTTTTTCCCTTTAGTTTTGCTACTCCATACTCAGTAACTACATAATCTATATCATTTTTTGAACATGTTACATGTGATCCAGGAGTAAGCACCGGTTTGATCTTGCTTATGGTGTCATTTTTAGCTGTAGAGTAGGTTGTAATAAAGGACTTTCCACCCTTAGACATTCCTGCTCCTCTTACAAAGTCTACCTGACCACCGGTTCCACTAAATTGCTTGTGACCAATTGATTCGGAACATGCCTGTCCGATAAGGTCTACCTCTACCGTGGCATTAATGGAAACAAAGTTATCATGCTGAGCTATTACATTTACATTGTTAACGTAATCAATACTATGAAACTCAACGCCAGGATTGTCATCTAAGAATTCATACATTTTAGGACTTCCTGCAGCAAATGCTGCAATTGACTTATTAGGGTTTATAGTTTTATTTCTATTTGTCACTGCTCCTGATTCAATAAGATCTACCATACCATCGGTGAACATTTCACTGTGTAATCCCAAATCTTTTTTGGATTTTAATGCTTGTGCCACAGCATTAGGAATTCCTCCGATACCCAGTTGTATTGTCGCTCCATCTGGTATTAATTCAGCTATATAATCCCCTACGATTTTATCTTTCTCTGAAATAGGTGGATTTGGAAATATTACTAACGGGAGATCGTTTTCACATAGTGCATCGACTTCTGTAATATGTATAACTGCACTTCCATGGGTTCTCGGCATGTTTCTATTAACTTCTAGGAAAATTTTCTTTGCCCTAGACATCTGAGCCCTTGCTACACTTGCAGATACACCAAAGCTAAACCATCCATGCCTATCCATAGGAGATACAGTAGCATAAAAAACATCTGGCTCCACAAGTTCTCTCCATAATCCTGGTGCATCATGATAATAGCAAGGCATAAAACCCGCTCTACCTTCTTGGACCGACTTTCTTGCTGCCCCGCTTGTGAACCAAGCTACGTGACGTATCTTATCCTCCATACCAGGAGAGAAAAACTTATGATTCTTAAGTGAAAGTAATAAGTGATGTGTAATGCCCTTAAGATCTTCTCTTTCCGCTCTCTCTGTCAGAGCTTCAACAATTCCAATAGGTTCTCCAAGAGCACAGGTACTAGCACAGATATCACCGGATTTGATTTCTGTAGCAATCTCATCGGCTGTTTTAAATTTCTGCTTATACATCTCCAACCATTTACTCACTTTATCACTCCTTTCCATTTGTTAATTTTGTGTTGTACTTTTACTTAGTAGCAACAAGTATGCCAAATATAAAAAACATTGTTAATTTTCAGAAAATTATACTTCCTAAAAGCTTGGATTTTAAAGGTTCAATAGAGGTTTTATTTTTTTCATTTACTCATCTTAAAGTTTTTTAAGATTTAAAATACTCAAATAAAAAGAAACACATTCGATGTACTTATGCATCGAATGTGTCTTAGTAAAATATAAACCTCATATTATCAATGTTTTACTAACGATGTAACCTTGCATCTGGATGATGTCAAATTGCATCTGCATTTCCTAGGTTATAATTCTTAATCTTTCTAACTATTGTTGACTGATTGACTCCCAATGCACTTGCAACCTTTCTAGTAGTCTTATACTTCTTTAATGCAAGGGTTAGCAATTGAGATTCTACCTCCTCCACCGCTTGTTTCAATGGAACTATATTATTTAAAGTGATTATATCTGTATTAACATTGTTACCTTGAATATATCCTGGCAAATCTTCTATAGATATGTTTTTCCCATAGGACAAGACAACCAGTCTCTCAAGGGTATTTTCTAACTCTCTAATATTTCCTGGCCAATCATAGCTAAGCAATCTGTCGATTACTGGCTGAGAAACCTTTTTATTCTCATGATACTTCTTATTAAGAGAGTTCATTATAGTGCATATTAATTGAAATAAATCCTCTTTACGCTCTCTAAGTGGTGGTATCCAAATATTTATTACATTCAAGCGGTAATATAAATCTTCTCGAAATTTACCCTCTTTAACCATTTTGTCTAGGTCTTTATTAGTAGCCGCTATAATTCGTGTATCGACTTTAATCGGTTTTACACCGCCTACCCTTACAATCTCTTTTTGCTGTAAAACCCTAAGTAGTTTTACCTGAAGACTCAGTGGTAGATCACCTATTTCATCTAGGAAAAGGGTCCCTCCCGACGCTAATTCAAACATACCTGCTTTGCCCTCACGTTTAGCTCCTGTAAATGCTCCACCTTCATAACCAAACAATTCTGATTCAAGGAGATGTTCCGGTATCGCACCACAATTTATTGTAATTAAAGAATTGCCTTTCCTTTCACTAAGAAGATGTATTTTCTCAGCGAGGACACCTTTTCCAACGCCTGACTCTCCCGTTATGATTACCGTCGAGTCAACTCGTGAAACTCTAATAGCCAATTCTATAACTTTTTTCATAGTTGGACTATTGGCTATGTAATCTTCAAGCTTCTGATGCTGTTGCAACCTAATCTCCTCTAATTCGCTGGCATATCGTTTAGTCAATTCCTCGGTTTCTTGCAGCTGGGATTTAAGATTTTCTAAGTCTGTAATATCCCTTACATTTACTACAACCTGACTGAGTTCTTTATTATCATCAAATATAGGAGTTGCCGTTGCCATAATTATCTGTCCTTGTTTCGGACCTGCAGTAATCTCTATCATGGTTGATGTAGTTTTCTTTTTCTTAAGAGCTAGAGATGCAGCTGAGTTATCGTAAAGTCCCATTTGCATAAGTTCATCGGGAGTTTTTCCTATTACAAATTCTCTTTTAAATCCTGAGATCATTTCCCAAGAAGAATTAACCTTCGTTACCCTCCCGTCCTTATCACAAATATATAAGCCATCATAGGATGATTCAAAGATGCCGTTAAAATCTTGAACTAGCTTTTTATGAGCATCTAGCTTATGACTTACCCTTTCTAAATCTGAAATGTCTACGAAAACTCCCACTGCCCCAATACATTTCCCTTCATAAATCAAAGGAGTTCTGTTTGAAAGAATGACTCTATCACCATATTTCTTTTTAACGCCAATGGCAGATTCCTCATTATATAATGTTTCTAAGAGACCCATTTTAGGGTCCATATATGATATATGTCTCCCAACTACCTCGGCCCTTTTTATTCCTAAAATCCTCTCGGCCGCAGGATTGTATACTATAATATTCCCCTCGCTATCAATTGCAATTATACCATTATATGTTGAGTTCAAAACCTGTTTAAACCTATTGAACATTTTTACATACTGATCAAAGGTTGTATTCATCATTCTATCCTTCGATATAAACCCAACTAATAAATCCTCATCGTTAACTACGGGGACAATATCAAAGTTCATTGTCCACTTTCTTTCTAGAAGATTATCTGTAACCTTTATTGGAGGATATGAAATAATATCATTTGAATTTATTTTCTCTGAATTCATATAGCTTGTACTGATTATATGTCTCAAACTCACAAGTCCAATATACAAGCCTTTGTCATCTACAACAGGTAGCAGTGAATAAGGTACTCTTTTGAAAATTTTAATTACTTCTCTCAGATTTTGATCCGTTCTAATATAAGGCTTTTTAATTAAATCTGAATTTTTAATAGTTAAAATAGTTACCCCTCCCCCTCCGATTGAAATACATTGAATTCATTGCCCAAAATTCAATTAAACAACTTGCATAATTACTACCCAATACTACATATAATCTTAGCTCCCCAAAGCTATACCCCATTAATTATGCAATTTTTATAGCAAATTGATTCAGGACACCGTGCTAAACTATAGATTCTACACGTGGTTTTATTTTCCTTTAAAATATTGTGCATATTTTCATATAATTCTGAATTTTAATCCCAAAACATCCCTCCTTGCTTTTGAATTATCCCTTAAAAAATGGTATAATTAGAGATATAATGATACAATAATATGTATACAGTTGTATTTATTTTATTATATCAATTGAATACTATAGTATCCAAAAATATACTACATAAAAGGGTGGTAAGAATAAATGTCAAAGGTACAAGAAAAAATTTATAGATGTCCACTAGAATTGTCGATAGATCTAATCGGCGGAAAATGGAAAAGTGTAATTTTATGGCACCTGAGAAAGGATATTCTTAGATTTAGTCAGTTGAAACGAAGACTTCCAGGAATTACGCAAAAGATGCTGACTCAACAATTAAGAGAATTAGAAGCTGATGGTATGATTAATAGAGAAGTATATCCACAAGTTCCACCGAAGGTTGAATACTCCCTTACGGAACTCGGAAAAACAGTTTTGCCTATGCTACGTTCGTTATACAAATGGGGAATAAAATATTCAGATATGTATGAGGTAGAAGTTGATACAGGTCTTACTGAAACCATAATTAAAAATACTGTAGAGAAAGGGAGCATCTCAGAATAACGAATTTCTGCGTTATTTGAAATTTCACCGACTTGGCACGTACACCAGTACTAACCAAACCGATGAAATTTCAAAACCTTGAACTTCATTTATTCTGAAACACTCCAGAGCTGAACTCATAAGATTCCTTTGAGAGACAGCTCTTTTTTTACTTTACAACCTTCTAAAAAATTCATCCTTATAATTGTATTGCTCCTTGATTGCTGCATCCAATTGCTCTAATAACATATCTTTATCCTCAGATAGGGTTCCACCTAAAGGTACATAATTTGATGCATGATTACTTCTGAACATACAATTTGTCACCTCAAGATTTGATATTAGCTCCTTTGTCTCAACCATAACCTCATTTGGATTTAATAACTTTAGATTTCCAGACTGCACATCATCATGCATTTTAGTCCCCGGATTTAATAACAGGGTAAGTAATGCTATATAGTCAGGGTTTATTTCATTTAATACCCTAGCTGATTCCACTGCATGTTCCTTCCATTTCTCTTTACCGCCCAATCCGGATATTATCATTACAGATAACCCTATTCCTGAGGAAACAACCTTTTGACCGGCCTCTATCATTTGTGCAGAATTAACTCCTTTATTTATCTCCTTCAAGATTTCATCACTGCCGGATTCAATCCCTAGATAAACAATTCCTATACCCAGCTCTTTTAATTCCCTGAGTTCTTCAACAGATTTTCTTAATATATCCTGCGGCGCACCATATATTCCTACCCTTTCACACTCTGGAAATAGCTCCTTGATTCTTAGTAGAATCTTTTTTAAATCTTCATTTTTTAGTACCAAGGCATTTCCATCAGCTAAAAATATCTTTCTTACACGAGGATAATATTCCCTTGCCTCTTCTAAGTCTTCAATTATTTCCTCTAATTTCCTTACTCTAAATCTTTTGTCCTTATACATGTTACAGAACGTACATTTATTATGTGAACATCCTATTGTCACTTGTATAATAAGGCTGCGAGCTTCACTTGGTGGTCTATACACACTACCTTCATATCTCATACGTATCTCTCCTTTTGTCAATATCACAATGCCAATAAATCAATTACATTTTCATTCTCTGAATATCCCTAAAAGTTTCCTATTCAGAAAATCAAAATGTAGATTTATTAATGTATTCAATGAATCTAAAGAAGTGACCAAGAATTTTTGTCACTTCCTTGATTCCTTAAATTTATTTTATCTGTATAATAACATTCTCATAGGGTGTAATCAAGTCAGAAAGTATATTAATAGAACTACACATATAACTTCTCTACAAAATATACATGGGGGTGTCTCCCAATAAAGAATTTCTAGGTTATTTGAAATTTCAAGGCTTTGGCTCCTACGTCAGTGCCAACCAAACCATTGAATTTTCAAAACCTTGAATGTCCTTCACTCTGAAACACCCCAGGGCTGAACCCAAGAGACGATTTTATGAATACGCCCCATAATGATTGCTATTCCGTTTCTATGTTAAGTTTCTTCCCAACCCCCGCCTTTAATCTAAAAAGGCGTACTAATTTTTTTAACATCTCACTTTTCTTAATTCATATAGAATCCTCTTATAAATCCACATCTTGATTTTATGAATAACCAATATTTCAAAGCTACTCTGGGGATCAAAATGGAGTGGATTTATAGTTTATTTCTATAATTTATTATAAACTAAATTCGGTAAGCTAGTTCATAACAACGTTAACGCTATCATCATTATAGACATCTACTTTATTAATTCTACTTCGCAAAGCTTTTCTCCGCCTTACATACTATTTTTATTGGGGTAAAAACTATTTACAAGGGACATTGCAAAAAAGCTTTAAAGTAAAACCTATAAGTTCACAAGTCTATTTATAGAATGGATTTATAAAACTACATTTTAATTTTATACAGCAGTTGTTTGAAGGATTCCGAATATAAAATTTTTATTGTAGTTTCTATCCTTTCACTTACCGAATCTAATTTAAATCATTTTTATAGGCTAGCATTTGATCTCACAATCTAAATCTAAGCCGTCATATACTCATTTATCGGAGTCAGCTGCCTGAATCAGGTCAGCTGTTCCATCTAAAATTTATTAAAGTAATTTATATCTAATTAGGTCTGCTTATCTCAATCTAAGAAACATTTTATATCTAATATCCAAGATTATTACTAAGCTATGTTCATAGCCTTAACTTGAGCTGTTAACTCCGGAACTATTTTGTTTAGGTCTCCAACTAATCCTAGATCTGCAACTTGCATAATCGGAGCTCCTGAATCTTTATTTACAGCTATGATGAAGTCACTATCCTGCATACCTGCTAAATGCTGAATTGCGCCTGAAATACCGCAAGCAACATATATTCTAGGTCTTACTGTTTTTCCAGTTTGCCCTACTTGTAGTGCATGGTCTATCCATCCGTTGTCTATAGCTGCTCTTGAACCTGCTACTGTACCACCTAATGCATCAGCAAGTTCTTGAAGGATTGTAAAGTTTTCCTTACTACCCATTCCTCTACCACCAGAAACTAATACTTCTGCTTCACTAATATCAACTACTTGTTTAAGTTCTTTTACAACTTCTAATAACTTAACTCTCATCTCTGCTTCTGTTAAGCTAGCAGATAATTTTTCAATTTTTGCTTCATCTATTCTTGCTTCGTCTCTCTCTAATCTATCAAATACACCTGGTCTTACAGTTGACATTTGTGGTCTGTGATCTGTACAAATGATTGTTGCCATTAGGTTTCCACCAAATGCAGGTCTTGTCATTAATAAGTGACCAGTTCCTTCTTGAATATCTAGTGCCGTACAATCTGCAGTTAAACCTGTCGCAATTCTTGCTGCTACTCTTGGTCCTAAATCTCTACCTATATATGTTGCTCCGATATATACAATCTCTGGCTTTCTTTCATTGATTATATCGCATATTTCTTTCGTATATGCTTCAGTTGAATATCTTGCCAACTTCTCATCTTCTATATATATAACCTTATCAGCTCCATGAGCTAATAATTCCTTTGCTTGATTCTCTATTTTATCTCCTAAAAGAACTGCTGTTAGTTCTACTCCTAGCTTATCTGCTATTTCTCTTCCGTTTCCTAATAATTCAAATGCAACTTTTTGTACTTCTCCATCTCTTTGCTCAGCAAAAACCCAAACGCCTTTGTAATCAGCTAAATTCATCCTTTATCCCTCCTAGTCTATTAAATGTAGTGCTTCTCCTTTAATTTTGAAACTGCAACAGCTGCTGCTTCCTTTGGTGATAGTTCAACTACTTCACCTTTACCTTTTGGTTCTTTAGTCATAGATTTGAATACCTTAGTCGGGGAACCACTTAAACCTAGAAGTGATTTATCTACACCTATATCTTCTGCATTCCAAATCTTTATTTCCTTTTCGAATGTAGTGAATATATTTCTCATATTCATATATCTTGGTTCATTTAATGTATCAATTGCTGTAAGAAGACAAGGTGTTTTAATTTCTAACATCTCATATCCGTCCTCTAATGCTCTTCTTACCTTTAGCGAATCTTCTCCAACCGCTACTTCTTCAACATAAGTAACCTGAGGATATTCTAAGTGCTCTGCGATTCCTGGTCCAACCTGAGCAGTATCACCATCTATCGCCTGTCTTCCTGCAAATACTATATCATGGTCTATCTTTCTTAATGCTCCCGCTAATGCATGTGAAGTTGCTAATGTGTCTGCACCTGCAAAAGCTCTATCAGTAATTAGGACTGCATCATCTGCACCCATTGCAATTGACTCTCTTAATACAGCTTCTGCCTGTGGAGGTCCCATGGTGATAACAGTAACATTCGCTCCAAAGGCATCTTTTAATCTTAAAGCCTCTTCTAAAGCATTCTTATCATCTGGATTGATAATTGATGGAACACCACTTCTTATAAGCGTTCCTTTAACTGGATCTATCTTAACTTCATTTGTATCTGGAACTTGTTTTACACAAACAACGATATTCATTACTTAACCCTCCTCATTATGGTTTTATATTATCTGAACATATCTCCTGAAATTATCATTCTTTGAACTTCGTTTGTTCCTTCGTAGATTTGAGTTATCTTAGCATCTCTCATCATTCTTTCTACTGGATACTCCTTAATAAATCCATATCCACCTAACATTTGTACACAGTTTGTTGTTACGTACATAGCACAATCAGATGCAGTCATTTTTGCCAGCGCTGCTGATACTGCGTATGGCTTTCCATCATTTTTATCCATAGCAGCCTTATATACAAGATATCTTGCTTGCTCGATTCTCGCCTTTAAATCAGCCATTCTAAAAGCTAAGTATTGGAACTTGTAAAGTTGCTTTCCAAATTGCTTTCTTTCCTTCATGTATGTGATAGTTTCTTCTAAAGCACCTTCTGCAATTCCTAAGGCTTGAGCCGCTACACCAATTCTTCCTCCATCAAGAGTCTTCATTGCTATACCAAATCCCTTACCTTCTTTACCAAGTAGGTTTTCTGCTGGTACTCTACAATCTTCTAGAACAACTTCTCCAACTTGAGAAGATCTGATTCCCATCTTATCTTCGATTTTTCCTATTGAGATTCCAGCATATTCTTTTTCTACTATAAATGCTGAAATTCCTCTAGTACCTTTGCTTCTATCTGTCATAGCAAATATTACAAATGTATCCGCGATTGGACTGTTTGTTATAAAACATTTTTGTCCGTTAAGTACATAGTGATCTCCATCTTTCACAGCTATCGTTTGAACACCTGAAGCATCTGTCCCTGCATTTGGCTCAGTCAATCCAAAAGAACCAACTTTTCTACCTGTACACAGGTCTGGAAGATACTTTTGTTTTTGTTCCTCTGTACCAAAAGCATTTAATGCACCCATACAAAGTGATGTTTGTACTGAATAAGATATTCCTAAAGAACCATCGGCCTTTGAGATTTCTTCAACGGCAAGGATATATGATAAATAATCTCCACCTGCTCCTTCATAATCTGTTGAGTAAGGTAAACCTATAAGTCCCATTGTTCCCATCTTCTTATATTGCTCTATTGGGAAAACCCCTGTTTGGTCAGCTTCTGCAGCTATAGGCTTTATTTCAGTTTCTGCAAATTCTCTAACCGCCTGTACTACTAACTTTTGCTCTTTGGTCAATTCAAAGTTCATTTACTTACCTCCTAAATATTAGATTTTAATTTGATTTATCTACTTAATTCTAAATTTTTCAATCTTCATTCAATCTTTGTTAAAAAAATCTGTTCTTAACAAAGATTAACTAATATTCATTATAATAATGTCGACATCATTGTTATAATTTTTTCAATTTTCTTTCTGATATAATTTTAACCAATTTCTTTCTTATCTACAAGTACGCACTTTTTTGTTTTATTGTACCGTTTTTGTATTGTAGTATCCGAACAGAATTGTAGTTCCATATAAGTAGTATAGTATCTTTAAGATACTATCGATATTAAAGTTAAATTTATCCATTTCAAGACAAAATATAATTCAGCTGGAATCTTTACTCCAGCTGAATTTCCTATCTATGTAATTATGATACCTGAGGGGTTTGGGATTCTTCTTAAGATGCTTCTACCTTTGATATTTCTTGAGGAGTTACTTCTGCATCTCCTCCTAAATCTCCCATTCTTTGTATCTCTTCACGGCTTACCCTTCCAAAGTCCTTAACTAACTCACGTAGGAAGCCAACATAAATAATGATGAGTATCGCTACTAAAGGTAGTCCCGTAGAGAGTACAATAGATTTAATCGTATTAATATCCGTTCCAATAAATGATATTGCAATAGGTAGTGCTACTAATACTAGACACCATACCAACTTTAAGAACTTGTTTGGTTCCTCAGTTGCTTTTAGCTTCTTAGACACCGTTGAAGACAATGTAAATGAAGCCGCATCTAGAGTTGTTGCTAAGAATAATACGATTACAAAAAGGTATACAAGCATTACTATTTTAGCAAGTGGAAGGGAATTTACTGTAGCTGTAGCGATTAATGGTGCTTCTCCAGTCGCCAACATTTTAGGAATATCCAATACGCCATTCATTCTTAATGACTGTTGATATCCACCTATGATACCAAAGAATAATATAAGACCTAAAGATCCACTTATTATCATGTTTGCTACAACTTCTTTTATTTTTCTTCCCTTTGAAATTTTGGCTACAAATAATCCAGTGAAAGGTCCAAATGTAAGCCAATATACTAGATAGAAAGCAGTCCAGTTTTGTGGATATCCTGTTCTTGCTACTGGATCTGTCCATAAACTCATTCTAGGATACTCCGCTGCTAAGATACCAAGAGAGTTAATCATAGAGTCAATTATCTGTTGTGTAGGTCCAGCTATCAGTATGAAACCTAGTAGTGTCATACAAAGATAAACGTTAGAGTCACTAATTCTTCTCATACCTTTTTCTATACCCACAAAGGAACTTGCAGAGTACAGTAATGCTACACCAATAAGAACCGAAGTTGTTAACGTAAATGTATGCGGTATTCCTGTTAAATCAGCTATAGCAGCTGAAATAGTTGAAGCAGAACTTCCTGCTGTGATACTTATAGAACCAACAGCTGCAAAGATGAATATGAAGTCAACCACTTTACCAAATAAACCACGAACGGCTTTTTCACCCATGGCATATTTACAAAGAATACTGAAACGTAATTCGCTATCTTCCTTAATATAGTAATGATAAGCAAATGGTAAAACAAATACACATAATAACGCCCAAGCTGATGGACCCCAGTCAAAGAAAGTATAGGCCATAGCTAGCTCATAGTTCATAGCCTCACTAATCGGCACACCATTCAATTGCGGCGCAGCGTTAAAATGGTATCCCCATTCTAAGAAGGCCCAATATACTGTTCCAGCACCATTTCCGCAGAAAAACATCATTGCTACCCAACTAAGTGTAGAATATTGAGGCTTAGAATTTCCAAGTCGAATATCCCCATACTTAGATAAAGATATACATACTAAAAAGGCAAGAACCAATACTGTAAATAATTGCATAGGCGAACCAAATGTATTGGTCAGCATACTAAGAATACTATTTGCAACCACTTTACCTTGTTCAGGATAAAGAGTTAAACCTGCAACTACGCCAACAATAACTAAGATACTTAAAGCCATGAGGACAACTTCATATCTCTCGTGCAGTGCTGATGTAGATGTACTTTCGTTCTTTTTCACCACATTAATTCCCCCTATATTTTTGATAAATCAATTTTTCACCCTCAGGAATTTGTTCTATAAATATAATTTCAGATTTTATGTTTATCCCCTATTATTTATAATTCAGAAATAAATCCTTTTAAAAATAGCGTTAAATTCTAAAATTACACAGAATTGAAAAGTTATTACCCGGCCAATATTTTCATTAAACTATCCCACCTTTTGATATAGCTATGTAAAACACAGTCTTACCAAAAGGTGGTATACTATACAGATCACTATTGCTATACAACATAGAATATATAATCAAATTCTACATCCGTACAAACTTAATTACACTATTTCATTTTCATATAAACTCTTGATTTCTGCATCACTATATCCGATTCCCCTAAGTATCTCATCTGTATCTTCACCCATTAAAGGCGCAGCTTTTTGTATAACAGCAGGAGTCTTGCTTAATTTCATAGGATTACCAATAGCAAGATGTTTCCCAATACCTGGGTCTTCTAATTCAATCATCATATCTCTAGCAACAATTTGAGGATGTTCCATGATCTCTGGAACAGTTAAAACTGGAGCACTAGGTACACCTGCTGCAACAAAAGTGTCAGCTAATTCAATCTTTGTCTTAGCCTTAAAGTACTCAGAAACAATCGCAGTAAACTCTTCATAGTTCTTACATCTTAAGTCATTATCAACGAATCTAGGATCTTCAATAAGCTCAGGCATTCCAATTGTTTCACAGAACTTAGGCCATCCTGAATCACTTGCAATACCAGCTGAGAAGTATCCATCTTGACATTCATATACATCATAAGGAACAAGTGTAGCCGGATCAGCATTACCAGTTCTCGTTGATTTTTCGCCTAATACTGTATCAAAAAGGATTGGACTTTCAAGAATAGCAAATATAGCATCATACATAGCTACATCGATTTTTTGTCCTTTACCTGTGTTCAGCTTGTTTAAGTATGCCATTGTAATAGCTAATGACATTGTAAGTCCAGTAAAGTTATCTCCGATAGCAGGGCCAACCTTAGTAGGTATACCATCTACGAAACCTGTCATTTCCATGATTCCAGTCATAGCTTGCACAACATTATCATATGCTGCTAAACTTTTTAATGGTCCAGTTTCACCAAATCCTGAAATAGATGCATAAATAATCTCAGGGTTAGCTTTCTTCATTTCCTCATAACCAAGACCAAGTTTATCAAGAGTTCCTACTTTAAAGTTTTCAACAACCACATCAGCCTCTTTAATAAGGCCTAAAACGATTTCCCGACCTTCAGGAGTAGCTATATCAAGAGAAAGTCCTTTTTTATTTCTATTAATTGCTGAATAGTAACCACTATGTCCATTTTCAATAGGTGTCCACTCACGTGATTGGTCTCCTATACCTCTTCTCTCTATCTTAATTACCTCTGCACCAAAGTCAGCAAGTTGCATAGTACAGAACGGACCACTATAAGCTTGCGTAAAGTCAACTACTTTTACTCCTTCTAATACTTTCATATTTAACTCCCCTTTCCTTCTACAATTTAGGCTCTTTCAACTACTTTTTGATCAGATAACGCTGCAATTTCATCCATTGTATATCCTAACTGAGTAAGATATGAATCTGTATGTTCACCTAAAAGCGGGGCTCCATGAGAAATTTCTCCAGGAGTACCTTCTAAGTTAATAACAATACCTGGCATAGTTACTTTTCCTAGTGCCTTGTCTTCAACATCTACAAGCATTTTTCTAGCAGCAACATTTTCAGATCTCATAGCTTCTTCAACTGTATAAACAGCACCACAAGCAAGTCTAGCCTCTCTTAAGATTCTCTCTATATCAAACTTAGACATTTCTCTTGTAACCTCTTCTAAAGCTTGCTTTAAACCAGTTTCGTAGTGCTCTCCTCTACTTTCATTGTTTACATATCTAGGGTCATTTGCAAGGTGTTCTAGATTAAGAGCCTTACAGAACTTTTGCCATTGTCTGTCCGTAGATATACCAACAGAAACATAACCGTCTTTAGTCTCTAAAGTATCATAAGGTGAGATTGAAGGATATGAGTTACCAACTCTTGGCGGTACAGATCCCCTTAAGCATTGTGTAACTGGAGCTGCCTCAAGTATAGAGAATAGTGAATCTAAGATTGCTATATCAATCTGTTGTCCTTCACCAGTCTTTTTCTTATGGATTAAAGCAAGGTTAATCGCCATAGCCATATAATGACCACTGAATTGATCTCCCATAGCTGCACCAACCTTTGTAGGCGCTCCATCAGGGAATCCTGTTCTGTCCATAAGTCCACTCATCGCTTGTAATTGTAAGTCAAGTCCTATAGCCTTTTTATATGGACCATTTTGTCCAAATCCATTTAATGATGCATAAATTATTGAAGGATTGATCTTTTTAAGTTCTTCATAACTTAGTCCCATACGGTCCATACTACCGTATTTAAAGTTTTCACATACTACATCAGCTTCTGCAACAAGCTTTCTAATAATTTCTTTACCCTCTTCTTTTCTTGCATCAATACTAATACTCTTTTTACCTCTATTTAGATAAGCATAGTAAGCACTATTACCATCTTTTATAGGTGCCCAGTATCTAGCTAAATCGCCAACACCTGCTCTTTCAATTTTAATTACCTCCGCACCAAAGTCGGCTAAAATCATAGTGGCTAAGCTTCCTGCGTGTGCTTGAGTAAAATCTACTACTTTGACTCCTTCTAAAGGTCTCATAATTTATACCCCTTTCTATGAATTAATAGTTTAATTTTAATTGTGGTACGATATCGATTTATTTCTTGAGCTCGTGTATACTCTAAAAGCAATAACCGTGCCATGTGAAAAATTCAACAAAAAGCGAGATTTTCGTTATATTTTTATCATATGATATAGTTCTTTGAGTTACTCTTGACTCGAAAAATTATGCCTATGACCCATCTTAAAATCTGTTCAAATATTGCAAATATAATCACAATAGCTATTTTGAGTCAAGCTTAACTCAAGATTTCATTTATGACTCATTTTTTGAGCTTAACTATAGAAAATCAAAAATAATGCGTTTTTTTATAAAAAAATACATAGATTTTTAACAAAGTTAACAATATATTTTTAACAAACATCCAAGCCTAATATAGGCTATAATCAAGTAATAGTCTCAGCTTCAACACTTCAATTTTAATTGGATAAAAATTTTGAAAAAAGAGAAATATTATAGACAGAGAATTTTATTAATATCAGAATTGTCTAGTAACAAAAGAGTTAATCAGCTTAACAGCATGCAAAAAGGAGCATATGCCCTTTAGACATATACTCCTTAACAGTACAACTCTTTATTCTCACCTTATAAGATTTTTTCTTTATCAATACTATTTCACAACAACCCGTTTACATACTATCAAAAATTATTCATTAACATATTTCTTAATTAGCCTACATGCCTTTGATTGACTCGTGCTTAACGCCTCAGCAACTCTTCTTGTAGTTTTATATTTTTTATAGGCATCGGTAATCATCTTTCTTTTGACCTCTTCTATTGCTTCTAAAAGGCTTAAGTTTTCTAAATGACTATCACAGTTAGATTTAAGGTTGTCAATCTTAAAAAAACTGGCGGGTAAATCAGTAGCCAGGATAAGGTTTTCCTCCGCTGTAAGAATACCTCTTTCAACAACATTGGAAAGTTCTCTTACATTGCCCTTCCATGGATAAGCCATTAATAAACTCATGGATTTTTCAGAAAAAATACAGTTTTTAGAGTACTTTTTGTTGAAAACATTCAAAAAATGTGAAATAAGAGTGTATAAATCTTCTTCTCTTTCTCTAAGTGGTGGTATAGTGATTTCAAATACATTTAACCTGTGATATAAATCTTCTCTGAACTTATTAACTTCTACCATATGTTTCAAGTCACAATTAGTAGCACATATTATCCTTACATCAAGCTTTATAGGGGTAATTCCTCCAATAGGAATAAATTCTTCTTCCTGTATAACATGAAGAAACTTTGCCTGAAGGTCCATAGGTACCTCTCCAATTTCATCTAAGAAAAGGGTTCCGCCATTAGCTAGTTCAAAAAGTCCTTTCTTACCTTCTCTATTTGCTCCGGTAAAGGCACCTTTTTCATACCCAAAGATTTCTGATTCAATAAGCGTAGGATTAATACTTGCCATATTAATACTTATAAAGGGCTTCGCTTTTCTATCACTTACTTCATGAATATATCTTGCTAAAAGGCTCTTTCCAGTTCCCGTTTCCCCTAAAATCATACAAGGCACTTTAACTGGAGCAATCTTTCTTGCGAATTTAATTACTCTCTTCATTTTATCACTTCTATGAATTATGTAATTATTCCTATGAAACTTATCGTCGGCAGAAGCCTCCATAGGAGAAAGCTTTTTATATAAGTAATCATCTTCATCTCTAACGCTTTGAATAACATACTTCACATTGTTTTGCTCGTCTAAGATGGGTACAGATATAGTCACAACATCTATTCCTAATAATGTTTTTTGATGTTGAATAATAGATTTTTTTTCACTATATACATATGGTAAGCTTGAAGGAGACCAATATTTTTCTGTAACAATAAACTCATCAAGGGTCTTTCCAATTATCTCCTCAGGCCTCAGTCCATAATGTCTGTAACATGCGTTGTTTACATATAAAACAGTATAGTTGTTGTCCCAAATCACGATCTCATCATAAATATTGTCCATTAAGTCAATAAGGGTTCTTAAGTCGAATTTGCCACTATAATCTATCATCAAATCACCCCAACAAATATTAAATGTTTTCTAACCTTATGTATATGTATTTTCTTAGTTTGTTAATATTTTATCTATAAGTTCCATTATACATTTATACATATTCATTAACAAGAGATGCAAATACTATGCCAATTTATCAAATCAGTTAAGTTTAAATTGATATATGCCCTTATTTTTTATATCAAATGAAAAAGCTCAAGGGTTCATTTTATGGAATAAACCCTTGAGTTCTTAATGAAGTTTTATATATTGTTTTTATAGTACTTACTATCTCTCTACTATTATTGAAGTGGCTTGACCTCCACCTATACAAAGAGTTGCTAATCCTTTTTTAGCATCTCTTTTTGCCATTTCATGAATTAAAGTAACTAAAATTCTTCCTCCCGATGCTCCAATAGGATGTCCTAATGCAATTGCTCCACCATTAACATTTACTTTTTCCATATCAAAGTTTAAGTCCTTTGCTACTGCTAAAGATTGAGCTGCAAATGCTTCATTACATTCAATTAAATCTATATCTTCTATAGCTAAACCAGCCTTTTCTAGAGCTTTTCTTGATGCTGGTACTGGTGTGTAACCCATAATAGCTGGATCTATTGCAGCCGATGCATAGGATTTTATTGTAACTAAGATATCTAATCCTAATTCCTCTGCTTTTTCTTTAGCCATTACTATAAACATTGCAGCGCCATCGTTTATCCCCGATGCATTTCCTGCAGTTACTGTACCATCCTTCTTAAAAGCAGGTCTTAATTTCCCAAGCTTTTCTATTGTTGATCCAAATTTAGGGTATTCGTCTGTATCAACTACTATTGGATCACCCTTCCTTTGTGGTACTTCTACTGGAACAATTTCCTCCTTGAATTTTCCTGCATTTATAGCCTCTTCAGCTCTTTGCTGACTAGTTAATGCAAATTTGTCTTGTTCTTCTCTTGTAACATTCCATCTTTCAGCAACATTTTCTGCTGTAATCCCCATATGATAATCATTGAAGGCATCCCATAATCCATCATTTATCATTGAGTCGATTACTTTATCGTGCCCCATTTTGTGTCCCCATCTAGCCTTATTTAAAAGATATGGAGAGTTAGTCATACTTTCTGTACCTCCGGCTAGGATTACATCGGCATCTCCCAGCATTATAAACTGGGCAGCCATACTTACCGTTCTAAGACCAGAACCACATACCTTATTTATTGATATCGCCGGTACTGTTTCAGGTATTCCAGCTCTAATAACAACTTGTCTAGCTACATTCTGTCCAAGTCCCGCTTGCAATACATTACCTATAAGTGCTTCATCGATCATCTCAGGCTTAATACCTGCTCTTTTAATAGCTTCCTTAGCCGTTACAGCTCCTAGATCAACGGCTGAAAGAGATTTAAAACTCCCATTAAAAGCTCCTATTGGTGTTCTAACTGCACTAACAATTACTGCTTCTCTCATTTTTATTCCCCCTATAAATTATTTATATATTTTTATTATTCTATCTTTATAATTTTTAGTTACTTTTTAATCTTAAGGGAATTATATATCGCAAAATACTTTTAATCAAGTATGTACTTTTTTGTATTATAGTATCAAAAAAGATACTATGTAGTGAAAAAGTTTCCGTTCATTTGTCAGTAGAATTGACAAGAGAAAAACCGGTCTTATTCGAATATTTTCAAGGGATTCAGACAAGTCTTCTAAACTTGATATTTTCATTCTACTTCCGAAACAACTGATGATTTTACATAAAAAAAGAGACTCAAATAAAATTGAATCTCTTTCTATATATTTGGTTTTATATTTTATCAATATATTTTCTACTCATTTTGTAAGAATTTTAATCCCAGCATTAATATATTGAATTTTATTGCATCATTTAAATTTCTCAAATCTAGTCCGGTTATATTTTGAATCTTATTTAGTCGATAAATTAGTGTATTACGATGAACATAGAGTTTCCTAGCAGTATCACTTATATTGAGGTTGTTTTCCAGAAATTTTGTTCCCGTTAGAAAAAGTTCCTTGTCTAATAATATACTTTCTACGTTGCTATTTGCACAATTCATTATATCTTTCAATCTAGATTCTTCCACATTATCAATCAGCATAGGCAAGAGCAAATCGTTATAATGATATATCTTTGTATCCTCAGCAAATTTACTTCCTAATTTTATCAATAGATTTGCCTTTTCATAGGACTCATAAAGCTCACTTAGATTATGGGCAATAATCCCAACGCCAATATTAGGTTCATATAATAATTCAGAAAAAATCGTATCATAAATACTCTGCTCTAAATCATCGTAATCTTTATTATTGTTTATTATTTTTATAAAGGTAAGTGTATTATTACTTAATCTAATCAAAATTTCGTCTGGATACATGTTTGTTATTACGCTATAGGCTTCATCTATAGTTTCTTCTGAGAGTTTAATTACAATTGCCTTTGTCTGAGAATCAAATTTCAAGTCAAACTTACTACTAAGTTCCTTTATATCATCGTCACTAAGTTCTTTTAGAATAATTGCTTTTATAAAGTCTTCTTTTGTCAGTTTGTTTAAGTTTTCAGATAGAAATAGAGCAATTACTTGTAATAATCTTTTATTTTCAGGTTTATTCCCCTCAATGGAAATTATTAAGTTATTGCTATAGTTAGTATGAATTGAATAATATAGCTTATTATTTATTGATATAATTCCATTATTAGTCTCCTCATAATTGAAAGATGTATCATATTCTCCAACTCTGTCAAGATTCGAGCTGTATATTACATATCCTCTATCATCCATGAGACTTATTTCATCTTTTATTATATTTTGAAACTTTCCAAATAAATGCCTTATTTTCCTTATATCCATAAGTAAGCCACCTACCTTTAAAAAAAGAAGAGGATAATAAACCTACCCTCTTCTTGATTTCTAATTATCTATCTCCAAGCTTTTCCTACAGAACCAAACATATTCATTTTCTCTGCAATTACTTCCTTCATTGCTTTTCTAGCTGGTCCTACTATCTTTCTTGGATCATATACATCTGGATTCTCTTTTACAAACTCTTTCACTGCCTTATGGAAGGCCATTCTGATATCTGTATCTATGTTTATCTTGTTTATACCAAGGCTAACTGCTTTCTTTATACTTTCCTCAGGTACTCCTGAAGATCCATGTAAAACTATTGGCATATTAAGTCTTTCTTTAATAACCTTTATTCTGTCAAAATCAAGTTTAGGCTCACCCTTGTATGGTCCATGGGCTGTTCCAACAGCTATGGCTAAGGAATCTACACCTGTCTCCTTCACAAATCTTTCTGCTTCATCTGGATCAGTGTATGTTGCATCCTTCTCATCAACAGCTATATCATCTTCTACTCCGCCTATTTTACCAAGCTCAGCTTCAACTGAAACTCCTACGGCATGAGCCATATCTATAACTTGCTTTGTTTTTCTAATATTCTCTTCTAACTCATAGTGTGAAGCATCTATCATTACAGAAGTAAATCCATTTCTTAAACATAGCATTATTTGCTTAAAATCAGTACCATGATCAAGATGAAGTGCTACTGGTACAGAAGCGTTTTTAGCTGCTACCTTAACCATTGCTGCTATGTACTCTACTCCAGCATACTTTAGTCCACCTTGACTCGCCTGGATTATTACAGGTGACTTTGTTTCCTCAGCAGCTTCAATTATTGCATGAACCTGTTCCATATTGTTTACATTAAATGCTCCAACTGCATATCCATTTTCGTGTGCATGATCAAGTATTTGTTTTCCTGATACTAACATTGTATTTCCTCCTTCATTCATATGTTATATTATAAAACTTTATTTTATATATTATTATAGAAACTTTATTTTAACCGGTGCAGAGATTTGACTGGGACAAATTTGTTATAACTTTAACCCGCATGGACTACATGTGTCCCATCAAAGAAATCAAAATCATTTTTTTCAATTTATATTATAACCCTTTTACTCTTTTATATCAAGCTTTAGTTAAAATATTTATAAAGGGGCTGTCTCATAAAGGTTTCTCATGAGCACAGCCCCGGGATGTTTCAGAATGAGTGAAGTTCAAGGTTTTGAAATTTCAACGGTTTGGCTAGTACTAACGTACGTGCCAAGTCGGTGAACATTTCAAATAACGCAGAAATTCGCCATTCTGAGACATCCCCTTTTAAACACTCTATTAAAATATAGCTTTTTCAGTAGTCTTATCGAAAATGTGGATTTTGTCCATATCAAAGTATAATTCTACAGTATCTCCAATATTAGGATTGAATGTAGGCTTAACCCTAGCTATAAGTTTATTAGCATCAATCTCAAGATATAGATATGTTTCAGATCCTAATTGCTCTTTTACCTCAACCTGCGAGTTTATAGCTCCAGTTTCCGAAGCTTTAGTAGATTCATTTTTTATATCTTCTGGTCTTACTCCTAATATTACTTCTTTACCTACTTCACCCTGTTGGCGTAGAATTTCGGCTTTGTCTTTAGGTATCTTTACTGAATTTTTATTAAACTTGAAGTATACTTCCCCACCTTCTTCATAAAGGTCTCCATGTAAGAAGTTCATTTGAGGACTTCCAATAAACCCTGCAACGAACATATTTGATGGTTGGTTATATATTGTTTGAGGATCTGCTACCTGTTGAACTATTCCATCCTTCATAACAACTATTCTTGTACCCATTGTCATGGCCTCTGTCTGGTCATGGGTTACATAAATGATTGTCGTTTGAAGCTTTTGATGAAGTTTGCTAAGTTCAGCTCTCATTTGCACTCTTAGCTTAGCATCTAAGTTTGATAGTGGCTCATCCATTAAGAATACCTTTGGCTCCCTTACTATTGCTCTTCCTAGGGCAACCCTCTGTCTTTGACCACCGGAAAGCTGTTTTGGCTTTCTCTTTAGCAAATCTTCTATACCTAATACCTTAGCCGCTTCTTCTACTCTAGTTTTTATTTCTGCCTTTGGTACTTTTCTCATTTTTAATCCAAATGCCATATTATCATATACAGTCATATGAGGATATAATGCATAGTTTTGGAATACCATAGCTATATCTCTATCCTTTGGAGCAACATCATTAACTATATTTTCTCCAATATACAGCTCTCCCGATGATATTTCTTCTAGTCCAGCTATCATTCTTAATGTAGTAGATTTTCCACATCCAGACGGCCCAACAAATATAACAAATTCCTTATCTTCTATTTCCAAATTAAAATCCTTAACAGCATGAAAACCGTTTGGATAAACCTTGTTTATTTTACTTAAACTTAATCCTGCCATTACATATTTCCCCCTCTTAGTAATTTATATTTTTATTCTACTATAATATCTAAAACTAATATATTGACAAAAGTTCCAAAGATAATAATCTCAAATGTACAAACTATACAAAGGGCAATAAAAAAACAGGCACACGCCTGTTTTTTAACCAAATAGTGATAACAGTACCCCAGCAGCAATAGCCGAGCCTATAACTCCTGCAACATTGGGTCCCATTGCATGCATCAGTAGGAAGTTTGATGGGTTTTCTTTTTGTCCTACTACTTGTGATACCCTTGCCGCCATTGGTACTGCCGATACTCCTGCTGAACCAATTAGTGGATTAACCTTTCCTCCTGTTAATTTACACATTAGTCTACCGAATAATGTTCCTGTTGCTGTTCCTACACAGAAGGCTAATAATCCAAGTCCTATTATCATTAAGGTTTGTACCTTAAGGAATTTATCCGCACTTGCTGTTGCTCCAACTGTTATTCCTAGGAATATTGTTACTATGTTTATTAATTCGTTTTGTGCTGTTTTAAGTATTCTATCTACTACTCCTGATTCTCTAAATAGGTTACCTAGCATTAGCATTCCTAATAATCCTGTTGCTGATGGCAGTAATAGAGCTCCAAGCAACGTAACTGCTATTGGAAATATAATTTTCTCTGTTTTTGTAACGACTCTTAATTGCTCCATCTTTATTTGTCTTTCTTCCTTTGTTGTAAGGGCCTTCATAATTGGTGGCTGGATTATTGGTACTAGTGCCATATATGAATATGCCGCTACTGCTATAGGTCCTAGTAGATGTGGTGCAAGTTTAGATGTTAGAAATATTGCTGTTGGTCCATCTGCTCCACCTATTATACCTATTGATGCTGCCTCTGGTCCTGTAAATCCTAATGCAACGGCTCCTAAGAATGTTGTAAATATACCAAACTGTGCTGCCGCTCCTAAAAGTAAACTTCTTGGGTTTGCTATTAGTGGTCCGAAATCCGTCATTGCTCCTACACCCATGAAGATAAGTGGAGGATATATTCCAAGCTTTACCCCTTGATATAGATAATATAATAAACCACCTAGCTGTTTTAAGTGGGGTAATCCATCTTTTCCTACTTCGTAAACTGGATAATCCATTAGTCCTGCTAATGGGATATTAGCAAGGAGCATTCCAAAGGCAATAGGGAGCAATAGTAAAGGTTCATATTGCTTTACTATAGCTAAGTAAAGTAGTACACAAGCTATACCTAACATAACAAGAGATTGCCATGTTAAAGCAACGTATCCTGTACTTGCGAAAAAGTTGTTAATCAGTTCTAAAAACATCCTGTATTCTCCCTCACTTTCGTCGTTAGACTTTTAATCCTATATTGTATACTATCCTATTACTATTAAAACATCTCCTGCATTTACGGATGCTCCCTTAGTAGCGTTTACTGATACTACCTTCCCACCTGCCGGTGCCATTATCTCATTTTCCATTTTCATAGCTTCTAATATAAGCAGTACATCACCATTTGAAACTGTATCTCCTACATTTACCTTTATGTCAAGTACTGTTCCTGGCATTGGCGCTGTTATAGTGTTTCCTCCTGCCGGTGCCGGTGCTGGCGCAGCCGCTGGCTTTGGTGCTGGTGCAGCTGGCTTTGGTGCAGCCGCTGGTGCTGCTGCTCTAGGAGCTGCTGCTGGTCTTGATACTGGAGCCGATTGTACTCCTCCTACTTCCTCTACTTCTACTTCATATGCCTTACCATTCACAGTTATATTAAATTTTCTCATAATTGTTCCTCCTTCTGCTCATATGGGATTTTCTATAACATTTTATTCATTTGATCAATTCTACCTGCTCTACCCCATGCTGGAGCCCTGTCCGGTAACCTCACAATATTCCTTACAACTATATTGTGGGTAGATGTATTTAAACTTGCAGCTACCGCTGCTGTAATTACTGCTACAAGCTCTTCATCATCTTCTTTTGCTGGTGCCGGGCTCTCTGGAGCTGCCTTAGGTCTAGGCTCAACCTTAACAGGAGCTTTTTTTGGTTCTTTATAGAATAACACCTTCATTAAGTCCAACATAAAGGATAATGCTATTAGTGCAGCAAAGGTTACTCCCATACCTAGGGCTGTGATAAGTAATCCGTCTGCAAAAGTAATACTTTCACCAAACAATCTTCCCACCTCTTTTCCTATATTACTTTAGAGTCTGTCTGTATGATTTATAGTGGAATATTTCCGTGCTTCTTAGCTGGTCTTGTTTCTCTCTTAGAATCTAACATATTAAATGCATCAACGAGTCTTGGTCTTGTGGCATTTGGTTCAATTATATCGTCAACATATCCTCTTTCTGCTGCTTTATATGGAGTTGCAAACTCCTTTTTATATTCTTCTATCTTCCTTTGTCTAGTTCCTATTGGATCATCTGAGTCTGCTATATCTTTTCTAAAGATAATATTTGCAGCTCCCTCTGGTCCCATAACTGCTATTTCCGCCGATGGCCATGCTAACACCACATCTGCCTTAAGATGCTTACTACACATTCCTATATATGCACCACCATATGCTTTTCTAACTATTAGAGTTACCTTTGGTACTGTTGCTTCACTGTATGCAAAGAGCATTTTGGCACCGTGTCTTATGATTCCACCATGCTCTTGATTACTTCCTGGTAAGAAGCCCGGTACATCTACTATGTTAAGCAGTGGTATATTAAAAGCATCACAGGTTCTTATGAATCTTGCTGACTTGTCCGAAGCATTTATGTCAAGACATCCTGCCAATACCTTAGGCTGATTGGCTATAATTCCTACTGTACTTCCATTTATCCTTGCAAAACAAGTAACTATGTTTTGAGCAAAATACTGCTGATATTCATAATAATCTCCATCATCAACTATTAATGAAATAATATCCTTCACATCATATGGTTTGTTTGGACTATCCGGAATGATTGTGTCAAACTCTTGGATAATCTTATTTATATCATCACCAATTTCAAAAGTTGGAGCTGTTTCCATATTATTTGATGGTAAAAAACTAAGTAGTCTTCTAATCTGAGCTATACAGTCTTCATCATCTGATGCTACAAAATGGGCTACACCACTTCTACTGTTATGAGTCATAGCTCCACCTAGTGCTTCTGCAGATACTTCTTCCCCCGTAACGGTCTTAATAACTTGAGGACCTGTTATGAACATTTGACTTGTCTTATCTACCATGTAGGTAAAATCCATTATGGCTGGAGAATATACTGCTCCTCCTGCACATGGTCCCATTATCGCTGTAATCTGCGGAATTACTCCTGAAGCAATTGTATTTCTGTAGAATATATCTCCAAATCCTGATAAGGAGTCTATCCCTTCTTGTATTCTTGCTCCACCGGAATCATTAATTCCAACAACTGGTGCTCCTACCTTTAATGCATTGTCTAAGACTTTACAAATTTTCGCTGCATGCATCTCTCCCAGAGAGCCACCTATTACCGTAAAGTCCTGTGCAAAGGCATAAACTACTCTGCCATCTACCATACCATAGCCTGTTACTACACCTTCTCCTTGTGTCTGCACTTTTTCCATACCGAAGTTTGTACATCTATGAGTTACAAAGGCATCTAGCTCAACAAAGCTACCTTCATCAAATAGAAGACTTATTCTTTCCCTAGCTGTTAATTTTCCCTTCTTATGTTGAGCTTCAATTCTTTTTTTACCTCCACCTTCCACTACCTTTTGACGGCGTTTACGTAATTCATTCAATTTATCTACGGACATGTTCCTACCTCCTATCACTATAATGAGGCTGTCTCATAAAATCACTCTATGAGTTCAGCCCCGGGATGTTTCATAATGAATTTCAAATAATACATAATTTTATTATTCTGAGACACTCTCATATAACTGCTATTAATTTAAGGGGCTGTCTCATAAAGTTATCTTATGAGTCTAGCACCGGGATGTTTCAGAATGAGTGAAGTTCAAGGTTTTGAAATTTCAGCGGTTTGGCTAGTACTAAAGTACGTGCCAAATCGATGAACATTTCAAATAACGCAAAAATTTGCCATTCTGAGGCATCCCTTTTTTTAACCAAATATTGCTCTTATAACTAAAAATCCAATTGATGGAGCTAATAGACTGCCTAGACCCGTAAAGAATGTTGCTGTCATAGCTCCATAAGGAACCAACTTTGGATCAGTTGATGCTAGACCTCCTGCAACTCCACTAGTAGTACCTATAAGTCCACCATAAACCATTGCAGCCGTAGGATTGTCAAGCTTTATCTTCTTTGCAATTAAAGGAGTTATGATCATAGTTAATACTGATTTAACAACACCTGCAGCTATAGAAAGGGCAATTATATCGGAACTTGCTCCTAGAGCAGTTCCTGTTACAGGACCTACAATAAATGTTATTGCACCTGCTCCAATAGTTGCTATTTCAATAGGATCTTTGTAACCTAGAGAAAAGGCTATTAATGAGCCTACTATAAAGGAAAAGCTAACTCCTATTAACAAGGAAACAATTCCAGGTAAGCCAGCTTTTTTTAGATTCTCGATTTTAACACCAAAGGCTGTAGATATGATAGCGTAATCCCTTAGCATACTGCCACCTAAAAGGCCTATTCCTGAGAATATCCCTATATCCGATAACCCCTTTGTTCCGCCTGTATATTTTCCTGAAATAAATGCTAGGACTAGTCCCACTACTATAGCAATAGCTGAGCCCATTCTTCTTTGTCCAATAGCTGCTGCTAAGCTGTATGAAACAAGCATTATTAAAGCTACTACTCCAAATGCACCAACTAAAGCATATTTTGAAAACAACTTAACTATTATATCCATAACCATTCTTAATCCCTCCTTATCTATTTTGTAGCATTGCCTTCTCTAGACAATTTAGAAATCAAAGGCACTAAAAACATTGCGCCTATAGTTGCAACTCCACCGGCTGCAAATGCAACTATTCCTCCTTGAAAAGCTGCAACTACATTTTGTCTAGCTGCCATAGCCACTACAATAGGAATATAAAGGGTACTAAGAAATGTAATCCCTTTTTGTGTTCTCTCATGAAAAGCTTTTCCTTTTGATTCATAATGATTACTTATAAGAACTAAGAATAACATAGCAATTCCGACACCACCAACATTACCACTAACTCCTAGTAAATTTCCGAATGAGTACCCTAGAAAGGACCCTGTGAACATGCATAAAGCAACTATACCCAATCCGTATATTTCCATAGTTTTACCTCCCTTTAGCTTCTTAATATTTTACTATCTTAATCACTTATCATTATCTTTAAATAGCACCCTTGTCTCTAAGCTCTTGTATTTGATCATCCGTTAATCCGTTCAACGACTTTAACACTTCATCAGTATGTTCACCGAGTAAAGGCGCTGCAGTTCTTATAGTTCCCTGAGTAACACTCATCTTAATAGGCATTCCAGGTATCTGCATTTTTCCTGCCTTAGAATGTTCTACTTCAACCAGCATTTCCCTTGCCAATACTTGAGGATCATTCACAACTCTTTCTATATTGTTTATTGGACCGTTAGGTACACCAGCTTTATCCAGTATTTTCTGCCATTCGTCAGTAGACTTTAATACAATTCTCTCTGCAACAAGAGGTCTTAATTCATCATAGTTTTCTGATCTTAGTGGATTTGTTATAAACTTTTCATCCTCTGCTAAATCTTCTCTTTCCATCTCTTTACATAACTTTTTCCACAAGCTATCATTTCCAGCAGCAATCATTATTTCTCCATCTGAAGTTTCAAATGGCTCAAATGGAACAATCGAAGAGTGCTTGTTCCCAGCTGGCTTCGGAGATACTCCCGTAGCAAAATATCTTGCAATGGCATTTTCTAAAATAGCAACTTGGCAGTCCAACATAGCTACATCAACCTTTTGACCCACACCCGTTTGGTTTCTATAGTTTAACGCCCCTAATATACCAATAGCAGTAAATAAACCTGCAGTTATATCTCCTACAGAAGGTCCTACCCTAGTTGGTTTTCCTCCCTTTGCTCCAGTAATGCTCATTATACCACCCATAGCTTGAACTACTCCGTCGTATGCAGGTCTTTGACTATATGGCCCTGAATGTCCAAATCCTGAGGAAGCCGCATAAATAATTTTTGGATTAACTTCCTTTAGTTTCTCATAACCAAGCCCTAACTTCTCCATTGTTCCAGGTCTATAGTTCTCAACAACTACATCAGCTTCTTCTACTAGCTTTAAGAACTGTTCTTTACTTTCTTCTTTTTTAAGATTCATAGTTATACTTCTCTTGTTTCTGTTGATACTCATAAAATACGCACTTTCTCCATTAACATATGGTCCAAACTGACGGGAATCATCACCTTTATCTGGCATTTCTACCTTTATAACGTCAGCTCCTAGATCAGCTAAAACCATAGTACAGTATGGACCAGCTAAAACACGAGTTAAATCTAGTATTCTTACACCCTCTAAAGCTTTTTCCATAAGATACACCATCCTTTAATTTTTATTAATCTTTTTATAGAGATTACAGTGAAAGCTTTAATCTATACACATCAAGACCACCTTAGAGGCATCGGCTTATTTTGATATATATATATTAAGTTTCACTATCAACTCTGTTAGATATGTGACTAAGAAATTTAATAAACAAGGGAGAGACTCTGAGGTCTCATTTTGGCGGTTCTTATGAATTTGTTTTAATCTTTATCTTTTAATTTAAAGCAAACTCATAACATGAGCCAAAAGAACTCTCAGTGACTACTTGAGTTATTTAATACTCTCAACCACAACTATATATATTGAGCAAATAGTATGCCAAATTTTCTGGAAAATAAAACGGGCAATTCACTTCATTACAGATGGAACATAAAAAAAAGTATAAAAATAGTGGTAACTTTTTTACCACTAGCTTTCAAAAGTTACCACTTAATTTTTATACTTTATCATTTTTTAATTTCATATTTCTCTATTTTTCTTCTGAGTGTTAGTCTGGATATTCCCAATTCCGTAGAAGCATGACTTATATTCCAATTATTTTTTTGTAGACACTTCTTTATAGCTTCCTTTTCAGCAGTCTCCAAGTTATAGTAATTATTCGGATCGTCGTCAGAATCGGTGTTATCAAATATTTCCTCTGGTAAATCCTCTACCATGATTTCTGTGCCTACTTTAAAAATCATTATCCGTTCAATCATGTTTTTAAGCTCTCTTATATTTCCAGGCCAACTGTATTCAATTAATATCTTTAAAGCGTTGTTATTAATTGATATTACCTCTTTATCAAGCTTTTTATTATACATATTTATAAAATAATTAATTAACTCTGAAATGTCTTCTGTTCTCTCTCTAAGCGGGGGGATTTTAATAGGAACTATATTCAGTCTATAATATAGATCTTCTCTAAAATTTCCTCTCTTAATTTCCTCTTTTAAGTCCTTATTCGTTGCAGCAACAATAACCGCTTGAAATTCTTTTTCGACTAATCCTCCGATTCTTCTAAACTTTTTTTCTTGAAGAACCCTTAACATTTTTGCCTGCAATTCTAAATCCATATCAGCAACTTCATCTAGAAAAAGAACTCCTCCGTTTGCCTTTTCGATCAAACCTATCTTTGAAGCTTTTGCATCTGAAAAGGCTCCCTTTTCATAACCAAATAACTCACTTTCCTGTAAGGTCTTTGGAATAGCCGCACAATTAATTGCCATAAATTCTTGTTCATTGCTACACTTTACATTGTAGATTGTCCTGGCCACTACCTCTTTTCCTACACCACTTTCCCCTTCAAGTAGGATACAGGTATTATAGTTCATACTTCCTATTTGACATACCATTTCTCTTATCTTTTGCATCTTCTTTGAATTACCTAGTAAGAGAACCTCATTTTGTGGTATGGATTTATTTAATTCTTTCTTTATTCTAACGTATTCCAATGTCTTTTTTATGGATTCATTTATTTCTGATAAGGAAAATGGCTTTGTGAAATAATCAAAGGCTCCTAATTTCATAGCATTAACAGCTAATTTTACTTCGCTCAAATAAGTAATCATAATAACTATGCAGGAAGGTTTTATTAGCTTTATTCTTTTTAAAACTTCTATTCCATCTATTCCAGGTAATTTTATGTCCACTATAGCTAAATCAATATCTTCAGATTGTATTATCTCTAGCCCATTTTCACCTGTTTCAGAAGTAAAAATATCTACTCCTAGTTTCTTCAGATTTATTTGAAGGGATAATCTTATGCTCTTTTCATCATCAATGACAAGAATTTTCATATTTACTCACCTATTCATTATGATTTTGTATCACTTATCGGTAATGTTATTAGAAATTCCGTTTCTTTACCTATGTCGCTTTTTACATTGATTTGTCCACCATGTTCTTTTACCACATTATATGCTATAAAAAGTCCAAGGCCTGTTCCTTCTTCCTTTGTTGTAAAAAAGGGATAAAAAATATTTTCTAGCTTTTCTTTATCTATACCTACTCCATTATCTCTAATGATTATTGCAACAAATTCCTCTCTAATATCGATTTCAACATATATCTCTCCTCCAATATTAACTGCTTGTATGGAATTTTTGAATATATTTATAAGAGATTGCTTAATACTTCTTCTCTCAATATTTAGATAAATTTCTTTATCTACAAATTTTCTTGTTAATTTTATCTTCTTAGCAATTATTTCGGGCTTTAGTAGATTAATAATATCCTTGACTAATTTTTTTATGTTCGTAGACTCTTTTTCATGTTTTGAAGTGCGACTAAAGTCTAAAAAATTTATAACGAGATTATTTAGATCACTCACTTCTTTTTCAAGAACATCTAAAACTTCTTCTTTCATTTCAGCGTCACATATATCCTCTTGTAGGATTTCAATTAAATTGCCTATCCCCGCTAAAGGATTTCCAATATCATGAATAATAGATGCCGACAACTCTCCAAGGGTACGAATACGGTCTTCTCTGTTAAGCTCTTCTTCAATAATCTTTATCCGTGTTAGGTCTCTAAAAAGGTATACAACCCCTAGCACGTTTTTATCGTTGTCTACAACAGCCGAAGCCGAAACATTTAAATATATTTCTTTATCATATTTATTTTTCATTATTACTTCTATATCTGTAAATGTCTTTCCTTCATTTAATACTCCATTGCTAGTATATTCTAAGCTCAAACCGGTTTTCTTCCAAAATTCATCAATATTTCTATTCATAAAAATCTCAGAATCAAATTCTGTTATTGCTTCTAGTTCTTTGTTTAATACGGTTATTCTACTTCTCTTATTAATAACTAAAATTCCACTCTTTAAACTCCTAAGTATATTGTTAAGATACTGCTGTAGTCTATTCTCTCTATTATATGAATTCTCTAATGCCTTAACATTTTTATGCAGTTTTATACTCATATCCCCAAAGGCTTTAGCTAATTCTCCTATTTCATCCTTAGATTTCAAATCTATTTCTATTGGTTGAATTTCCTTTAATCCACCACTTAGTTTTCTAATCTGATTTACAAGACCTTCTATTGGATTTGTTATTTTACGAGCTAATATAAGTCCAGAAATTAGAGCAACCAGTATAACAATTACCATTACGCTTTTCAGCTTATTCTGCAATTCTAAAACTTCTGAAAAAATTGCCTCTTCATCTTGTTCAACTACTATCATCCAGTTTGTCTCTTCCATGAAGGTAACGGCCCCATAAAGCTTTCTGCCCTCAATGTTATAATCACATATAATATCCTCTTGGTTTACAAAAATACTTTCAAAATCCGTTTCAATTTTTCCAGCATTTGCCCTTCTGTTTACCATTTTTATCAATTCGAAATCTACATCCATTTCTGGATGTACTGCCATAACACCATTTTCATCAGTCATCCATATGTTACCATTGAATTGCTTTTGTGTCTTTTCTATGACCTTTTTAATATTATCTAGGGGTATTCCAGCTCCTATTAATCCTATCTTTTCTCCTGTAGAGTCATATACTGGAGCTGCTATAATAAAGTGAGGTTTCCCTAAAACACTACTTATGAGTAGTGGGCTAATTGTAGATTCTTTACCATTCATAATATCCCAATAATAGCTTCTATCTGTATAAACTCTATTTTTTACATGCTTATTAGTGGGTTTAGAAAATACCATTTTTGCATCTGAATTCATGAAAAATATTAAAGAAAAGTAATCAAAATTGTCATATATTCTAAATATTTCTTGCTTGATTTGAGATAAGTCACCATAGCTTTGAGATGAAAAATTACTTGCAGTCACAACAGTTTTTCTAGCATCTTCTAAATACAATGAAATTTGGTTGCTTATCATTCTTGAGATTATCATATTTTTTTCCATAGCTTTTTTCTCTAAATTATCAGAAACTATGTATTGAAGTATTGACCCAGTTAAAAATACACAGCAAATAGCAAAAATTATAATAAAGAAGGGTATTTTAAATTTTAAACTGTCTCTGTTCATATCTATCCCTCTTTTTCATAAGTAGTTTTATAACAAAGCATACCTACAAAAATCATCCTAGTCTAAATTTTATACTGTAGCCGCTTACTTCATATATTGTTTATTTTATATTTCACAATTATATCCTTTATAAAATTAAATTACAACATATGCAAAACGAGTAATTCTTAATAGGTTAATTAGTATACTACTATTTTTTCTTTAAATACAAAAAAATAATTATTGTGTACAGGAGTTTTCTCAGTCAATCTGTAGAAACATCCAATACACAATAATTATTTATCTATCTATTAAAGGGAGAGGGATTTCTAGTCCTTTTAGTTTTACCACCTTTATATTGCTATATATATTATTTTATGATAAAACCGTTAAGTAATATATTGACAAAATCTCCAAAGATCGTATCTATAAATGTACAATGTGTACAAAACACGTGTTAATTGATGAAAATACTATAAGTTAAATTTCTCACAAAATCTCAAAATCTGATTTTTTATTGACTCTGTATCTAATCCATACTTCTTATATAAATCCTTCACACTTCCCGATTCACCAAATGTATCTTGAATCCCTATTATTTTCATAGGTATAGGATTATTTGTTACAACTATTTCAGCAACAGAACTACCTAATCCGCCGTATATACTATGATCTTCTATCGTTACAACTGCTCCTGTTTTCTTAACTGAGGATAGTATTAATTCACTGTCAATTGGTTTAATACTTGCCATATTTATAACCTCTGCATCTATACCCTCTATCATCAACTCTTCTGCCACCAATAGAGCATGATAGGTCATAATACCATGACTTATTATTGTAATATCAGTTCCGGACCTCAGAGTATTACCTTTTCCAATCTCAAAACTATAATCTTCACTATATATCTGTGGCATCTCAGCCCTTCCAATTCTTATATAGACTGGCCCCTCATAATCTATCACCTTTTTTATAACATTTTTTGTCTCTATTTCATCTGAAGGTGCCAATACAACCATATTTGGAATTGTCCTCATAAGGGAGATATCCTCTAAAGCTTGATGAGTTGCACCATCACCTCCAACGGCCAATCCAGGATGGGTTGCAGCAATTTTCACATTATTTTTACTATATGCAACGCATTGTCTTATTTGATCATATGCTCTACCAGTTGCAAACACCGCAAACGTACTTGCTATAGGTATAAAACCTTCACTAGCTAGACCTCCTGCCAAGGACATCATATTTTGCTCACATATTCCTAGGTTGTAATACCTACTAGGAAACTCATCCTTGAAGTTTTTAGTCCTTGTTGACGATGCTAAATCTGCATTTAAAATAATTATTTTATCATTCTCTCTACCTAATTGAACTAAGACTTCCCCTAAGACATCTCTAGGCGACTTCATATCATATCACCTCTCTTAATTTCTTAAGTTGTTTTTTAGCCTCTAAGTACTGTTCTTTGCTCATCTTTCCACAATGCCACCCGATCTCATTTTCCATAAATGAAATACCCTTTCCCTTTATGGTATTGGCAATAATTGCTGTAGGTCCCAGATCATTTTCTTTCTTCAAAGACCTTAAAATTTGTCCTATATCGTGTCCGTTAATACTTCTTACAGTCCATCCAAAGGACCTAAACTTTTCTTCCAGCTCGCAATAACTTAGTTCACTAGCCAATGTATCGTCTAATTGAAGCTTGTTATGATCTACTATTACAACCATATTATTTAGTTTACAGTGATTTGCCGCTGCAATTGCTTCCCAATTCTGTCCTTCCTGAAGCTCTCCATCGCCGACCATAACATAGACTCTATTTTTTATACCCTTTAGCTTCAATCCAATAGCCTTTCCCATTCCGTATGATATCCCTTGCCCTAATGATCCTGCAGTCATTTCTATTCCTGGAGTTTTTAGGGAATGGGGATGACCCTGTAACATTGAATTAACTTCTTTATATTGACTAATATTATCCATAGAATAAAAACCTAAATCTGCAAGAATAATATATAAGCCTAAGACACCATGGCCTTTACTAAGGATAAATCTATCTCTTTCTTCGTATTTAGGATTATCAGGAGATATCTCCATAACTTCATAATAAAGTGTCGTTAATATATCTATCGTCGATAATGTCCCACCATAGTGGCATTTTCCTATTTTATATCCATAGTCAATCAACTTTTCCCTTATTTCAACTGCCTTTAATTTTAATTCATCGATTTGCATTATCTCTCCCTCCTATAAATTACATTAAAAAGGGAGGATATAATCCTCCCCCAGATTGTTAACAAAGTTAACAAGATGTTAGGCTGTTAAGAAACTCGAAGTTCGAGGCGTGCTGAAACCAAGCGGCTGCAGCGTATATAGACATACGTAAGGGTTCTTGATTGAAGCAACAACGAAGAAATTCGGGTTTGTTAACAGCCTCAGGGATGATATAATCCTCCCCGACAAACTGCAACTCCTAATGAACAAATATCCTTAGAATATTTCCTAACAGAATTCCTACTACACCGAAGTCTGTATCACTAAATGTTGTATTTGCATAGCCTAGATCTCCTAATACTGGCATTAGTAAAACCGGAAGAATAGTTATTAGTAGACCATGGGCAAAGGCTCCAATTAAAGCTCCTCTTCTACCTCCTGTAGCATTACCAAATACCCCCGCTGTGGCTCCACAGAAGAAGTGCGGTACTACCCCTGGGATAATTACTGGTAACCCCAGTGCCATAAGAATGAACATTCCTATAACTCCAGCTGCAAAGCTTGACAAAAATCCTAAAAGTACTGCCGTAGGCGCATATGGGAATACAACTGGACAATCTAATGCAGGCTTTGCATCGGGTACTATCTTCTCAGCTACACCCTTAAAGGCAGGAACAATCTCAGCAAGAATCATTCTAACCCCTTGAAGAATTACAAATACACCGGCTGCAAAAGTTATCGCCTGAATTATTGAGAATACTATAAAGTGCTGGCCTCCACTTATTTTCTCTGTAAATTCCTTACCAGCAGCAATGGCCGAAACCAAGTAAATAATACCCATTGTAAATGCTATAGCTACTGGTGTATCC
Organism: Wukongibacter baidiensis; assembly: GCF_050888315.1. Classification (NCBI taxonomy): domain Bacteria; kingdom Bacillati; phylum Bacillota; class Clostridia; order Peptostreptococcales; family Caminicellaceae; genus Wukongibacter; species Wukongibacter baidiensis. The sequence continues at coordinate 4,933,466 of NZ_CP138202.1, read as the reverse complement.
CTTAGGAAGGAAAGCCCCTTTGGAAGTTGAATTTCCTCAGTTGACTTCTCCTTGTTTCCAATCCATCTTCCTATATAACCTGCTAATACATAGCCTATAGTTCCAAAATGACCAAATGCTACCTCATCGGTTCCTGTTATATCCTTCATAAATTGCTGTGCGATAGCAGGGAAAAATACCATTACAATACCTAGGATTATTGACCCTATCGCCACTAGCCCTGCTCCTGACATACCTCCCGCTGCTAATATAGCCGCTATCATTATTCCCATATACAAGGTATGATGTCCAGTTAAAAATATATACTTCCACTTAGTAAATCTAGCTATAATAACATTTACAATCATACCGAAAAACATAATCAATGCCATCTCTTTCCCGAAGGCTTTTTGAGCTATTGATACAACGGCTTCGTTATTAGGAACTATACCAGTTATACCAAATCCATACTGGAACATTTCAGAAAAGTGATTTAATGAACCTACTACTACACCTGCTCCTGCACCTAAAATAATGAATCCCATAATAGTCTTTAAGGTACCCTTAATACAATCAGTAGACGACTTTCTTTGAGCTAACAAACCTACTAGTGCCACAAGACCAACTAGAACCGCGGGCACACTTAAAACATCATACATTAGGAATCTAAAAAATGACATATAATTCCCCCCTTAAGTTTGCAATAATTCACTACTTTTTCATAACAGATATTAGAATTTCCTACATAACACCAAGCTTCTTGAAAGTCATCTCAAGCTGTCTCCTCATATCCACCTTATCAATCATGTTCTTTAAGGATATTACTTCTCCACCTATCCCTTCTAGTTGGCTAGTTATGTCCTTTGTTCCAATATAAATATCTGCACCTTCACCCTTAGCCGATCCCAAATCTGTATGGGTTACCTCGGCATCTACTCCCATATCTTTGATAATAGACTTTATGCTCATTTCCATTATGAAACTGCTACCTAGCCCACTTCCACATACAACTAGTATCTTCATATACAACACCTCCCCTCTACTTAGAATACTTTTCAAGAATATCTAGTATTTCTTCCTTCTGATCTGCTTTGAGTATCTTTTTAATATCACCACCATTATTTAAAAGCCCCATAAGTTGAGATAGTGCTTTTAAGTGGGTTTCATTGTCTATGGCTGCTAGGGTTATTAAAAGCTTAACTGGATCATTATCTTCATTTCCAAATTCCACAGGTCTCTTCAGCGTTATTAGGCTCATGGAAAGTTTCTTTACCCCTTCTTCTGGCCTTGCATGGGGTAGTGCTATTCCTGGGGCGATTACTATATAGGGTCCGATTTCCTTTACTTTATTGATAATTCCGTTAATATAGTTCTTCGTTATATATTCCTTATCCAAGAGTATCTTAGCACCCTTATATACAGCATCCTCCCAATCCATTGCATCAACATTTAATTGAATACTGTCAGGGGTCAATAAATTATTTAGCATAGGTTTTCCTCCTTTGAAGTCATTGTCTCTTTGATTATTTTTTAGAATGAAGGCTATTTCATTCTGTAACTGCTCATAATTCCTTATATCACAATGATTTGATACTGAATTCATTATTTTGAGCACTATATTTTCATTTAAACTACTATTTCCTATTCTAGAGATATTAAGAGTATTTTGTATTAATCTACAATCATCTGGATCTAATAAAGGGTTTACAACTAAAGTGGAAAAAAACTTGCTTTCAATATTTATAGTTGATATTATGAAATCTATTTTCTTATCTTTGTATTTATCACATTCAAAAGAAGAGATTGTATCTACTATATTTATTTGTGGAAATTTGACCTTAAGCTGAGCTTCTAATAGCTTTGATGTACCGACTCCACTTCCGCAAACCACTAAAATACTAACTTTGCTTACAATAGTATCTCTTTCCTTATGCAGAGCTGAAGCAAAATGCATAGCAATATAGGCTGTCTCCCCTTCATGTGTTTTTAAATCATATCTCTCTTCAATCACTTTAATAATATTTTCTGTTATATCGTAGATCTTTTTAAATCTGGCTTTAATATCATTCAATAGGGGATTTTGTATCCTAATATTAAATTTCAATCTATATATGGCCGGTCTCAAATGTAAAATTAGATTTTTAACTAAGCTTTCCTTATCAGAAAATATAATTCCGTACTCTCTCTCAAAATTGCTTACTAAAAAACTAACTATTTCCAAGACTGACTCACTCTCGAATTGACTATTTAAATCTTTTTGCACTCTAGATCCTACAAGATGCATAGTTATATACGCAATCTCATCTTCTGGTATTTCTATTCTGATTTTCTTTTCTAACTTTCTAGCTAGTTTTTCTGAGACCTTATATTCTGAAAATCTCTTAATCTTCTCTAGGTTACTTGTTGATATATTTATTTCCATATTAGATGTTAGTCGTTTTATAGCAATCGCTAAATGAGTTACTAAATTCAAGTATGAGTTATAAGTAAACTCTTTTTTCAATAGCCTCTCAGCATATCTTACACATTCTTCAACATGATTTATATCTATATCCTCAAATAAGCTTTTCAACTCCCTGGAAATACCATTGTCTACCCCGTGTCTTCCGTTTATTGCCTTAATAATGTCAATTGCCATATCCTTATCAAGGATTTCTGTCATTAATTCCTTCACAGAACTTCTTTTTCTATTTTCATTTCCCTCAAGAAAATATCCAATCCTTGGCTTACCAATCAGTTTAACTTCACGTTCCTCAAACCACTTCTTTAATGCTTTCATTTCCTTGAGCACCGTATTTTTGCTTACAAATAACTCTTTCTGCAAAGCCTTTACTGTTATAGGTTTTTGAGAGTCTAGTAGTTTTAAAGCAATAATTTTCTTTCGTTCATCACTGGAGTTTACATATGAATATACTTCAATATCCTCTAATTTATCTCTAACGAGGGCTTTATCTTCATTAGAGATGGTAAGTCCCTTCCCTTGCTTTCTTATTAACTTATTAATTCCATTAAACGCTAACCAATCATCAATCTTTTTTAAGTCATACCTAATGGTTCTCTCAGAAATATTTACTTCTTCAGATATTTTCTTTACGGTAATGGGTTTATTCTCATCAATTATCTTCACTAAGATAGCACTGGATCTTTTATCTAGAATCATACAATCCCATCCTTATATTAATAAATATGTTTGTATAGCTTTTCATAAAAGTCCAACATATGTATATTCTTAAACTGCAAAAATGGATTAATCTTAAAATAACCTGTAATAGTTGTACAAGCTACAACTTATATATATTCCACTGGTGATAAATAATTCTTCAATTTGAGGTCTTTTCACAAAATAAAAAACCGAAGGCTTTTATTTTGCCTTCGGTTTTTTTATAAGTTAGTATTCTATTTTCATTGCTTTTACGTTCTTTTTCATTTATTTCTCCTAAGAAGCAGCCCCCTTACTTATTGTACTTTGGCTTGTAATATCTTGTATAATCTATGAAGCATTACAACGGCCTGAGCACGGTTTGCCTTTTCATTTGGAGCAAATCTTCCATTTTCCATACCCGTAATTATCCCTTCTTTTGCTGCCAGAGCTGCTGAACTCTTTGCCCACGTAGCTATATCTTCCTTATCTTCAAAGGAGTCTAGCTCAGTATTTTCTTCTACGTTAACAGATTCGTTTTCAAGAACCTTAGCTATTACCTTAGCCATCTCTTGTCTCGTTATATTTCCGTTGGGATCAAACTTTGTTTCTTCTCTTCCATTTATTAACCCATTCTTATATGCAGCCGCTACATATTTATAATACCAGCTATTCTTATCTACGTCTTCAAATGGAATTGAGATATTATCATTTATTTCATATTCTAGCATTCTAATAATCAATGTGGCAAATTCCGCCCTAGTTATTTCTGAGTCTGGGTCGAATTCTGTATCACTTCTTCCATTTACAACTCCTTTTGCGATCATAACATTCACTGCTTCCTTTGCCCAACTATGATTATCTAAATCAAAAAATTTCTTTTTTGGTTTTTCCGGTACACTAAAAGTATATTTCCCTAACTCGCTGCTTATAAATTTGATAGATTCAGTCAAAGTATCATACTTTCCAGCTATAATTTCCTTTGTTTCATCATCCTTTAATAAGAAAACGTCTATATTCCCATAGTCTTGTCCATTTACACTATAGGGAATTCTTACTTCTATAGGCTTATGCAAATTATATACCTGGTCTCCATCAATCATTATCTCTATATCTACTATATTATTTTGATTCTCATTTGTTATATCTTTCTCTTCCCTTAGCTTTATCTGTATATCTTGTTTCCTATCACTAATATTAAAGGTATCAGACTCTATATTAAAAGAAGCTATTTCTGTATTTATTTCTAATCTTTCTATTCCCTCTTCCCAAATACTCTCTAAAATCTCTTTAGGGAAATTTATTTCTATTTCGTCTTCGTCTCCAAGAGATTCTTTTATCTCCAATTTCTTTTCTCCATCAAGATCACTAACTACTTCAGCTACAGAATCTATTATTTCCTCAATCTCATCGTCTAACTTCTTAATATCTTTCATCTCAGATGTAACATTCAATAGTATAGTTATAATTTTTGAAGCATCTTCCCTAACTTCATTTTTCATTCTTTCTTCTTTTATAAACTCCAAAGGTTCAGTAAGAAATTCTGAAAGGGATTCTAAAATTTCTATTGTTCTTTCTAGATATTTTCTAGATTCGATTTTTTCCACAGCTGCTTCAACAATCCTCAAGGTTTCATCTGTATAGTCTACTAAAACCTCAGCATCTTTTCTCGTATTAACCTCTAAAAAATTCTCCTCAATAAGCTCTATTATATCGCTTATTACTTCAATAATATCCTTCTCAGTAAATTTTGAACTTTTCAAGAATGCTCTTGCTCTCTCTAATGTCTCTTCAAGCTCATCCTCAGGTGTAATATTGGGATTAAGAGCTCCAATGTCTGCACCTAAATCAGTTGTATAAAGCCATTTAATATAATCCCCATCTTCAACTTCAATACTGTCTGCTCCAATTTCGGGAAATTCATCGTTAATTGAGAACATCCAACCACTCTTTGCACCTAAATCATATTCTGCTAGTCCATCTATACTTTTCACATATCCGCTTTTAATCTTATAATTGATGTCTTCCTCTTCCAAAACCCTTTTCAATACATCTATCAAAGTATCATCTTCTTCAATTCCAACCTCTGTTTTCGAAAGGATCACATCTTCATGCCCCTTTATATAAACATATACAGTCTCATCTAGGAGTATTTCCTCTGTTGAAATAGAAAACTTTTTTTGTCTCCCATTTATATTTACTTTTGCATCGTACTCTTCATCCTCTTCTAGTTTAAAATAGAACTCAGCGCTTCCATCCTTATATGTAACATCCTGATCAATGTAGTATTTCCGGTCATCATCGTAAACCATTATAGATATAGGTTCACGTTCATAGTTTGAATCAATTTTTACTTTTACCTCTGCATCCTCATCAACTTCAACCTCTACATTTATCCCTGCAAATGATTGAGTCGTAAGACTAAGTATTAGTAGCAATACTAAAATTAATTTTTTCACCAATAATCACTCCTGCTATTTTACATCTAAATATATTGGATCCGCCAGTATGTTCATATCATCTAAATTATCCCACAAAAACACCCTAACTTCATGGTCGCCCTTTCTAGGAATAAGGAATCCTGCTGCTACTGTTTCTTCATTATCTTCTTGAATTGTTCTTGTAATATGCGTATAATTTATCATTTCATCATCATCTATATCATAAAGAGCTATAATCAAAGTAACTTCTTGATCTTCATCAGTATCATTTTCTATCTCAACTTCAATCTTCGCCTCTTCTCCATTTCTAAACTTTCCATCTTGGTATATATCCAAGCTCAATTCTCCATTTTGCTCTTCCTCTTCATCAGAATCGTCTTCATAAATCTCTACGTTCTGATACATGGACTCACCTCTATACAGGTCTGCAAGAGCTATAAATGCTTGCTCAGTAGCAGAGTTTGTTTCACTCCCCCATTTAGTCTTATATTCAAAATGATCATCTTCTTTAAAGTCTAAAAGCGCATCCAACAAACTATTTCCATTTTCATGCCACTCTTCAGATAAAGGATCTATATCATTGGCAATAAGAGCTTGTATAACACAGGATACTGAATAGGGGTTATCAGAGCCCATAAAGGGAAATCCTCCTGAGTCTAACTGATTTGATTTAATAAATTCGAGGGCTTCATCTATAGCATCCTCTACTCCATCTATATCTTTATGATTTGCAAGAGCAGTTATTACCATTGCCGCTGTATCCACATCGGGATTGGAAGTAAATCCACCATCTTTATTTTGTTCATCTAATAGAGCTGTGATAGCATCTTCTTCATCATACTTCGCCTCTGCCATGTCTAATGCTATTATACTCCAAGCTAAAGTAGCTGGATGATCATCACCAGCATTTACAATGAACTTTCCACTTTTCTCTTGAGAATCTACAAGCAGTTCTACGTGATCTTCGCTATCGTAGTCTTCTGGATTTTCTCCAGAAGCAATAATGCCGATTATATTTCCAGCATAATCTGATGCAGCCTCTTCATCACTTAATTCAAAGTTTTTAGCTATACTTTTGATTTCCTTGTCCAGGTTTTCACTAGAATAATTTAATCCAATTGCTTCCCTAAAGCTATACTCTTCATCGTCTTCATAGTAATCTAATAGATCTTCTAAAGCATCCTCTATCAATTCTTCATCATCTTTGCTGCTAGCTGCAAAAGAAGTGTTTATTGTAAAAAACATACTGATTATTAAAATAAAAAATAATGATTTCCTTAACTTATTATTCATTTTTCCTATCCTTTCTTCTATACTCTCTAAGTCCATTACATATTAAAATGAGGTGTCCCACAATGATGAATTTCAAAATCTTGAACTCCACTCATTCTGAAACACCCCGGGACTGAGCTCATGAGATACTTTTATGAGACAGCCCCATATATTATTCAGCGATAGTAAAAGGCATTCTCAACGACGCTTTTAATGTTTTTCCATCAATGGATTGAATTTGATTCTTTATATACAATGTATATGTTTCTCCAGCATCATATCCACCTTCTGGAGCCTTTACTAATACAGTTTTATTATTAGAATCTACTTCAACTTCTCCGGTAACAATATTTCTTTCAGAATCTACTACTATTATGCTATCCTGAAGAGAATCCTTCTCAATTTCCATATTGAAAACTATATTCCATGTCTTATTTGATGCTACATCAGTATTTTCTGATTCCCATAGATCATAATCACTGTCATCTTCATTAAACTTGTCTTCTACAATGATTACAAATACGTCTCTTACTAATTCCGGATAATCTCCATTTTTAAATACCTCTACAGAATATTCACCGGTTTCTAGATCTACTACTACCTTACCATCAACATCGGTTGTATATTCTCCAACATTTTCTATATATACAGTAGCTCCCTCTACAGGCTCATGGCTTGTTCCCCCCGTAGACCAATCAGTTACTATTTTATTTACTACTATTAACGTATCATTTCCTTCATTTCCTACTTCTACCTTAGGTACAAATGTAAGTTGCTCCCAGTTAGGCCCAGATGCAGTTATGTAAAATATAAGCTCATCTACATTATCTAATTGTAGGTTGTCAATAGCTGTCATTGGGATTTCAGTTTCACCGTTAGATACTACATAGTATCCCCAAGATGAAGAGTATTCGCTTGTACTTTCTCCACTCTCTCCTAATATTCCAGTTATGTAATATCCATAATCACCATTTGAACCTTCTATACTTGCTTCTCCTACTGCTTCCTTTAGTAAATCCAGTCCTGTCTCTTCATCAGTTAATGTAATAAAACTATCATGCAGATTCGTAGTCTTTCCTTCTACTCTTACACGAATTTCCTTACCGCTATTATCTGCATAAGCCTCTAAGTCACTATTAACTAATGGAGCAAAACTAAATATCATGGAAAATACAATTAATAAACCCAGCATTCTTTTTTTCATAGTAATCCTCCTCATGAGTAAGTAATTTATTTACTTAATTTTGATATAGATACTGCACATTGAGCTCTTGTTGCATTACTATTTGGGTCAAAATTATCATAGAGCATATTATATTTCTCAGCTATCTCTACATAACCCTCATACCATTTTTCACCTTGTATCTCTTTAGCCTCATTTTCTAAACCCTTAGCCCTTACAAGCATAGTAGCAACCTGTGCTCCTGTTATCTTATCCTCCGGAGCAAACTTTCCATTATCAATTCCTTTTATATATTCATTCTTTACTGCTAAGGCAACAATTTTATTTGCCCAATGACCTTCTAAATCATTGAACTCATTTGTAGTTATTGATATTTCATCCTGCATGCCTAGTCCGTAGATTAAAAACTTAGCAAATTCTGATCTTTTAACCTCATTATTCGGTTTAAAGCTTCCATCTGGATAACCTGATACTACATTCTTGTTAACAAGAGTTACTATTTCATCATATCCATAATCACTTTCACTTAAATCCTTAAATTTTACAGATTTATTCGCATTATGTAATTTATCAAATATAGATACCTTATTCATATAGTCAACTCTAGCTAAAAGACTATGCCAAGTTGCTATATAGCTTCCTTTAGTCATTGATTTTATATGCTTAAAGGATCCGTCATCGAGCTTATATGTCATCAGCTTATCATATAATTCTTTGTCTACTTTTTCCCCTACGCTTATCCTTGACATGATGTTCCATGCAAGGCTTTCACAGTTTTCCCTTTTACTTATATTTTTATCTATAAACCTAAGAGCATTCTTCACTTCCTCTGATTCCTTGTTAAGACCTAATGCTTTATAGGCCACGATTCCCATAGCAGTCATATCTAAATCAGAATCTGAATCCCCAGTATATACTGGAAATCCCCCGTCTTCATTCTGATTTTCCTTTAACCACTGGAGTGCCTTTTCCTTATCAAATTCTTCTACACCTGCTGAATAAAGTGATATAATCCCCCATACATGAGCATTTATCAAGTCTTCACCCGTAGCATCTATAAAATCGGCAAACTTCCCATTGCTTAGTTGGCTATTCTTGATTATCTCGATTTCCTTAGGTATATCTTTACCTTGAGCTAAGGCTCCCATGATATAAGCCTCATAGTCTGTAGTAACCTTTGAATCAATTCTCTCTAATGATATTCCTTTGACATCTTCACCCTTTGAATACAAGGCTAAAATTCCCCACTCGTCTAAATCCTGGTTTTTCAAATACTCTGCTGTATCTTTTAGTTCTAGTCCAAATGATATACTTGAAAATAATAGAACAAAGATAAGAACAAAACTAATAAACCTTTTCATATAATCCCTCCTATTTTTTTGTTGGAATGCTTATTACATCATCATCCGCTACAATCACAGAAAATTTTCCCTTAATCTTTTCCGGTTCTTCATAAAGTAGTCTAGTTGCCCTTTTTATAGAGGCTTCATCATTACCAGTAATTAGCCAAAGGGTTCCATTTAATCCATACTCCTTAGTTATAGAAGTTATTACCGCTCCCTTTTCATATACATTGGAAATCTCGCCTTTTGCATCTAAGGCTGTTATATTTTCACCGAGCTTAAAAAACAGACCAGCTTTTTTCCCATTTTCATAGACGTCTTTTATGTAGTCAAACTGCGATATTTCATTCCACGTTCCAATTACAATTGAATTTATTTCTCCATTTTCTAGTTCTTCTTCCTTTAACCCCTTTGTCTCGATACTTTCAAGACCTTCTGCCTTCAAAAATTCAAATAACCCATTACCTTCTTTTTCATAATCCTGACTTATAAGAATTTCTGTTTTTAGGTTTCCTTCTCCATGTCCATTTATAAAATTCAAAGGATAGGCTCCAATTATGCTAGAAAGATAAATGCTTTTGCTCCAGTCATGATAATCCCATATTACAAGATCATTTGGCCCCAGGTAGTATTCATTTGCTCCAACCTCAGCTACTATCCCATTTACATAATAGAACCAATCAACTTTCTTCTTATCTTTAACTCCAGTAAAACCTGATTTCAAACCATCAATTCCGTTTATAAATCCTCCTCCATAGGCAGTTTCTATATCAAAATTACCTTCCATAACTTCCATTACACTAGACTCTTCTAAAACACTTATCTCTTTACTCGTTAGTTCTTCATCCCCAAAATTCTTTGAGATAATTACATTTACCTTAGCATTTTCTAAAACAGTTTCTTCACTGCAACCCACTAATGTGAATATGCAAATAATCAGTAATGGAAATAATAGTTTTTTCATATTATTTCACCTCCAAAATTTAATGAAGTAAGAACTCAAGAACGTAGAACCCCTTCGCTTTAGTCGCATTTCCCTTCGAGAAATAACCTCAATAGAAAAACCTTCTCCTATTAGGAAAAGGTTAAAAATATACATAAATTCAGATATAAAAGAAAACTATACCGCAATTACATATATATTTAATCCCTCTAGTCGGAGGTTAATTAAATCATGCTATGATAGGTCTTCTGGCTCCCAGATCATCTTTAAGTCAAGCCTTCCCATCCTCTCACAGAACCTTATTAACTCAAACATCTTCTCGCTAACAAAATTCTTGGACAGTGGCATAATTTGACTCTCATCCCTGGTTACAGCTACGACTACAGCAAGGGCATTTCACCCTTTTCCCAAACCATAACACTATTTTAAATTTTTATTGTAATAAACTTGATTACGTAGTTCTTATATATTCATTATAAAATATCCCACTTTTATTTCAAGTGTTTTCTACAATTAAACTCGAATTATTCAATTATTTTCTCAGGTGGTATTTCACTGTAACTTATCCTATCCTTGAATCTTACAAGTATATTTATAAAGTCCTTACCTAAAAAGTATGTAAATACAAAATTTCCAATGGCATGCATTAAATCAAAATAGAAGGATCTAATATATATAGCTATAAAACTTTTGAAACTTAATGGATATACAAAAAACAGCCAATGCCATAGATTCATGATGTATCCAAATAGAAATCCCCATACAAAAGCAAATATACTTAATTTTAATCTATGAGGCTTTTTCATTATCTTCTTTAGCATTCCACCACTAAACCCAGCAAGCCCCCAGGCCACCATTTGCCATGGACTCCACGGACCATGACCTAAAAAGCTGTTTGAAACAAGAGTTGCTATAGCCCCTACCATAAATCCAAATCCCGGTCCAAACACATATCCAGAAATTATTACTAAAAAGGTAGTCGGCTGTACATTAGCTAGCGCAGCAAAGGGGACCCTAGACACACCTGCTAGTCCTGCTAAGGTTGCAATAAGGGATATTTCCTTTACAGAAGTCTTCTTTTTCTCATAGGATATAAAAACAAAGCAAAAAGAAGCTAAAATTATTATGGATGAAACTATGCCATAGTTCATATTTAGTATCACCTTCTTTAAATCCAGATTAACTTGCAGCCTGTTCTTTCTTAAACAAGTTCAAGGCATCATCTAAAGTTAGAATTCCATCAACATTTCCAGAAAAAAGTTTATTGATCTGAGTTGAATAGTATATACCTGTTGTTAAAACATCATACTTACAACCTATCTGGGCTATACTCCCATCAAAAATAAGGCCAACTTTATCTGCATACTTTCCTAAGAATTCTACATCATGGGTTACTATTATAATAGTTTTCCCTCTCCCTTTGAGCTGAAGAGCTATCTCTCCCAATCTATCCTTTAAGTCCTTGTCCAATCCTCTAGTTGGTTCATCTAAAAGCAATATATCCGGTTCCATTACTAGTATAGAAGCAAGGGCAACTCTTTGCCTTTCACCACCGCTTAAATCCCTTGGATTTCTATCTATATACTTATAGATATTTAAATCCTTCAAAACCCTTTCTATTCTACCATCATCTTTAATGTTTTTATTATCTAATGTATATTTAAGTTCTTCATAGACTGTATCATTGAATAAATAATCGTTGGGATTTTGAGAAAGAAATCCGACTTCGCCTCCTACAATCAACTTCCCTTTTGTAGGCTTTAATATCCCAGATATATTTTTCAGCAAGGTGGACTTACCTCCACCATTCTCACCCATTATCCCTAATATCTCTCCCTTATCAATTTTCAAATCTAAATTTTTAAGGGCCTCTTTTCCATTTTCATATGTATAACTTACTTTTTTGATATTTATTATTTCTTTTTCATTTAAAATATCTCTTTTATTTTTTTCTAATTCTTGATTACTTCCGTAATAACCTAATTCCTTGAGCTTTTTTCTCCCATCTTTTACCGTAAGTGGTATAGTGTCGTGTTCTAGTTTTACAAATAGGTCTGACATTGAGGGTAAAAATTTCATATCCCTCGAATTACACCAAAAGGCAAACTCCTCAGGATTTCCATCAAAAACTAGTCTCGCCTTATCCATAAATAATACTCTATCGGCCAAATGAAAGCATCTATCTATCCTTTGCTCAATTAAAATGATAGTATATCCCAATTCTTCATTTAACCTTTTCAATATATTCAATATTTCTTCTGCTGCTACGGGATCAAGTTGTGATGTAGGTTCATCTAATACTAAGAACCTATATCCCATTGCAATTGTAGCACCTACAGCAGTTTTTTGTTTCTGCCCCCCTGAAAGTTCAAAGGTTTTTTTGTCCCTTATCTCCCACATATTTAGAAAGCTTAAGGTCTCCATAATCCTTTTTCTCATCAGGTCAGGTTTAATACCTAAATTTTCAAGGCCAAAGGCAAGCTCCCTCTCGACCTTATCCATAACCAATTGCTTTTCAGGGTCTTGAAATACCATTCCAACTTCCTTTGTTCCATTTATAATTCCACCAATTTTACCACCATGGAATTCCGGTACTATTTTATTGAACACTCGCCCTAATGTTGATTTACCCGATCCGGATTTCCCTAGAAGTAGTATGAACTCTCCTTCATTTATAGTGAGGTCTATGTTATTGAGGGCTGGCTCTTCTGCATTAGGATAGTAATATGTTAGATTTTGTATTTTAAAAATTTCCATCTCTTACACCCCCAAATTAATACAAGGTTAATCAACATAGGTATACTCATAATAACTAAAAAGATAATATCTTTATACTCATAGCCTTCTAATCTTGGATAATATGAATAGCTTCCCTTATTTGTAGCCCATCCATATATTAATAATCCTAAAAAAATGAAACTTAATCCTGTTAGTATGTAATCTACCGGCTTAAACTCAAGCTTCGAGTAGAGAGTTCTTTTCCCTTTACCGTATCCCCTTGAATGTAATGCCTCAGCTCTATTTATAGACCCTTCTAATGATGATATCAGAACTACCTTTAAGATAGGATAATATGCCTTTATCCTCTTTAAGATATTCTTTTCATTTAAATTTGCTCCCCTTAAAACCATTACATCCCTTACCCTCGTTATTTCTAATCTTAATCTATGTATTATATTTGTAGTCATAGACAAGGTTAAGGTAAGCTTATGGGCATACTTCGAAAAAAATCCAAAGGAATCATCTACATCGATTAGAATACTATATAAAAGAAAAACTAAGGTCATTGACATAAGCTTTAATCCCATAAACACTCCAAACACGATAGCTTCTAAAGTAATCTTAAACCGTCCTATTATAGGTAGCCTTAAGCCTTTATATATAACTGTCATACCATTATTTGATACTATTGGATTTATTATTATAATTAGTAATATCATAAAAAGGCTGTATTTTAAAGCGTTTTTCAACTTTTTATTTTCTCCTAATAAAATAAAACTACTGATCAAAAACATTAACATAAAAGCTATATAAATTGGATGATTATAAAAAATAACTGCAAAAAAAATAATTCCCGTTAATATTATAACTGAAAAGGGATGTAGCTTTAACATTTTAACACCTACCCAATAGTTCGCAAAATATTAATTTGCTATAATTCATACTAATTATAGCATTGTATGGGCTTTTTTCAAAATAAATTAACCTATAAATAATTTAAACCCGAAGACTTGTTGACTTTCGGGTTTAAACTAAGATATATCTACTTTGCTCCTTCTTTCATTATTCTAAGCCGTTATACACTATCTCTCCATTTATAATGGTCATGACAACTTGGAAATCATTGTTAACAATAGTCATATTAGCTACTTTATTTTCCTTTATACTTCCTAACTTATTATCTATACCTAGTATTTTGGCGGGAACTAAAGATGCCATGTGAACGGCATCCATGGAACCTATTCCAACTTTTTCAATCATATTTTTAACACCATCAATAAGCTTAAGTGTACTTCCTGCAAGAGAACCACTCTTCAAACGTGAAACTGAATCCTTTACAATAACTTCTAATTCTCCTAATTTGTATTCTCCATCCTTAAGTCCACCTGCTCTCATGCAGTCACTGATTAGGCAAACCTTATCTACCCCTTTACACTTAACTAATATCTTCATTACCTCAGGATGAACATGTATCGTGTCAGCTATTAGCTCAGCATATATCTCATCTACGGCTAAAACTGTTCCTACAACACCTGGCTCCCTATGATGTAGCCCTCTCATGCCATTAAAAACATGTACGGCAATATTTGCTCCATTTTCTATGGCTTCTTTAGTTTCGTCAAAGGTTGCATTTGTATGTCCAATTGAAACCTTAATCCCCTTTGAAGTTAATGATTTGATTAAGTCTATAGAGCCATCCTTTTCCGGAGCAATCGTAATTACCCTTATGCTACCCTTCGAATCCTCTAATAACTTATCAACATCACTATCATCTAAACTTCTAATAAACTCCGCAGGATGGGCTCCTTTGTTCTTCTCCGTTATAAATGGCCCCTCAACATATGAGCCAATTATTGAAGCACCTTCCACCCCTTTTTTCATGGTCTTTTCAACATTTACAACAGCCTCTCTTATTCTTTCCCAGTCAGCCGTAACTGTAGTAGGTAAAAATGAAGTTACCCCATTAGCTGAAAGATACTTTGATATTTCATTTAATGCCTCATAGCTAGAGTCCATAGTATCAAAACCATTGGCACCATGAATATGTAAATCTATTAATCCAGGTATTATTTTATATCCAGTGCAGTCAATTATATCTAATTCTTGTTCTTCTTCACAAGGAACTATACTTTCAATTATCTCATTATTCACTACTAAACTACCATTTTTCACAATACCATCTTCACAATAAATTTCAGAAGCTTTAATTAAGTATTTCATTTAACTCTCTCCTTTCTATTAAGTTTCTATTTTTAAAGTCATATGTTTATGTCTCTATTAATCAATAATAAAAGTAGAAAAACAATTTTTTGTCCTTCTACTTCTATATTATACATTAGAATCCCCTTGTGAATATTCTGTTTTTCTATTCTTTTCCCAAATAAAATCTCACCTTGTAAGTCTACATAAGAAATAAATGAAAAAGATAAGTAAAAGCTTTTGAACAATTTTGTAAAGAAAACTTGATGAGTGAAATTGTAAAATCTGTTAAGAATCATGATTGTCTGAGCGCAGCGAGTTATCATGATTTAAGATTTTACAATGGAACGAATCTTAGCTTTCTCAAAATTTTCATCGCTTTTACGTTCTTTTTCATTTATTTCGCCTTAGAAGCATAAACATCTGTCATACATATTATTGTACTTTTGATCTTTCATCATCTATTAATCTAACAATTATTTCTTCATCAAATTCCTCTACTCCTAATTTTAATGCATACAAAGCCGATCCCGTTATAGGCTTTAACACTGGCTTAACTATTCTTATATTTTTATGAAGACCTGAAATATATCTTTCAAGGGGATCTAAAACTAACTCTCCCGCCTTAAACACCCCACCAGAATAGGACACAAGCAACTCATCTTCCTCTGAAAAATCTAATTGCTTAATTATTGACCCTATAGTTAGACAATGCTCATAAGCAGCTTCCTCAAACACTTCTATTGCATATTTATCCCCTTCTTGAGCCGCCTTAAAAACAAACTCAGCAAGCCCTGCTATCTTACCTCTATCTACCTTATATTTATCTAAAACTATTGAAATCAAATCAAAATCTCTTTCTATATTTAACTCCCTACGCATAATCTCGTATATTGGAGTTTTTTCCAATCTTCCGTCTGACTCCTTACCAAATATCTCAATGGCTTTTTTACCTAACCAGTATGCAGAACCTTCATCACCACAAATATGACCCCATCCACTGGCCCTAGCAATCTTTCCATTTCTATTAATACCCACACCTATTGCTCCAGTACCGGCAACAATATTTATACCTGGTCTACATGCTAAGGACCCTGCCCATCCTGCTTCTACGTCGTTTCCACATCTGAATCTATCAGACATTAAAGCAGTCTTTACTTCTTTTTCCATGTTTCTTGCATCTTCTACTATCTCACCATATCCCGGTAACCCTAGAAAAGAAAAGGAGATATCATCAATATTTATCCCAGCCTTATTACAGCCTTCTTCAATTCCTTCTTTTAAAATTCTACTAAAACCATCTATTCCAACTTGCTTATAATGGCAGGTTCCCTTTACCGTGTATCCAAGTATCCTACCTTCTTCATTTATGAGCATAAAAGCAGTCTTTGTTCCTCCACCATCTACGCCTAAAAATATCATTTTACCATCCCTAATCTAAAATTAGTCAAATTTCTTATAGAACTCTTTAATCTCTATAGTCCTATTATTAACTCTTGATTCCTCAGCCGCAAAGGACATTACATGACTTTCCACTGAAATATCCGCTGAAGTCAAGGCCTTTCCACTATTGTTCTTAATTAAGGAAATAAAATCCTCCATTATACCATGGTCACCACCACCATGGCCTCCAGTAGTTACCTCTGGATTTATTATTATTCTTTCATTAGAGCCGAATCTTTGTATCTCAATCTCGTTTCTGTTATCATCGCCTCTTATTTCGCCCTCTGTTCCCATAATCTTTAGGGTTCTGTGTTGTTTATTAGTAAATGCACTTAGATTGAAGGTAGCATTTACTCCATCTTCAAATTCTATAATCGTCACTTGATGGTCAACCACGTTATTATCACATTTAAACACACATCTACCGTAGGGCCCTTCCTTAACAGCCTTTTCAACTGCTTCCTTTGTCTGTATTTCACTAATAACAGTGGTAGGCCACTGACCAATAGACTTATAATATATTTTCTTAGCAGAGTATGGACATTCCCTTTCTGCATCACATTCTACACATCTTTCGCCGGCATTTTCAAAGGCTTTATCGGCCTTAAAGAATGATAAATCTCCAAAAGAAGATATCTTTACACATCGCTTGCCTGCTAGCCACAATAGTATATCCATATCATGACAGCTCTTTGCTAGTATCAGAGGACTAGACTCATCAGAATTTCTCCAATTTCCTCTAACGAAGCTGTGGGCAAAGTGGTAGTATGCAATGTTTTCATTATGCTGTATTGATTTCACTTCTCCAATCATTTTCTCATCGATTGCTTTCTTTATTGCACTGTAAAATGGTGTGTATCTTAGAACGTGACAAATCATAAAGGCTTTGTCTGATTTGCTGGCAAGTTTTCCAAGTTCTATACACTCCTTCAAATCATTTGACATGGGTTTTTCTAAAAGAACATGATATCCCTTTTCAATGGCAAGCTTCGTAGGTTCGTAGTGCATATCATCTTGAGTCGCAATAATTACCCCATCACAAAACTTTGTCTTTTCTAATAATGGCTCCCAAGATTCAAACTGATGTTCAAGCGCTATATTATGCTTCTGAGCAAACTCTTTTCTCTTTATTTCATTTGGTTCAGCAACTGCAACAAATTCGATATTTTCTGGATACTGGATTGCAAATTCTCCATATCTATCCTTACCTCTATCTCCAGCACCAATAAGTGCAATTCTTACTTTAGACATTTTCCTATAACCTCCTACCTAACAATAAATATATGGATTTCTAACCCTTTGTTCCTGTATGACTTAAACCCTCTATGAACTGTTTCTGGAATATTATAAATACAACTATCATAGGCCATATGGCTAGAACTGACCCTGCCATATTGAGCGGGAAGTTTACAAAATGCTCTCCCGATAATGAAGCTAGACCAGCTGAAAGTGTCATTTTATCTATAGAAGTATTAACAATCAAAGGCCACATTAATTGATTCCAGCTATCTAATATACAAGTAATAGCTAATGCAATCAGTCCTGGTTTAACTAGAGGCAACATTATATTTTTATAGATTTGAAAATGATTACATCCATCTAGTATAGCAGCCTCTTCCAATTCCTTCGGTATTTGCATAAAGAATTGCTTCATTAAAAAAGTACCAAAGGAACTGAATATCCCTGGAATTATTAATGCTCTTATAGTATTTATAAGCTTAAGCTTTGCCATAATCATAAACTGAGGTAACAAAAAGGTTTGCCCTGGAATCATTAGTACAGATAGTAGTATAATAAATATGATTTTTTTCCCTGGAAATTCTATCCTTGCAAATGCATAACCAGCCATTGAGCAAAGAACAATTTGTCCTATAGTTCTAACTACAGTATAAACTACTGTATTGAAGTAAAACTTTGAAAATGGTAAAGTTTTTTGAACATCAATATAGTTTTTCCACTGGGCTACTTCTGGGAAAATTTTAGGTGGAACCAAGGTTGATTCTCCAAGGGTTTTTAAAGATGTAAGTATCATCCAAATAAATGGAGTTACCGTAACAACAATCCCCAATATCAAAAATATATGGACTAAAATTTTATAGTTAAAACGTTTCTTAAGCTTTTTATTTTTATTAATAGCAATTTCACTCATTGATCAATCCTCCATCTATGAAGAGTTCCAAGTAAATCTTAGTTTATATATAGTCATGCTATCTTAAAATAACATTACTAACTAATAATTAACCCATTTTTTCTGTAATCTAAGTTGTATAATCGTAATAATCATTATTATTATAAAAATTATTACAGCTATAGCAGCAGCGTATCCCTTGTCATGCCATTCAAATGCATGTTTATAGAATAGATATACTATTGATCTTGTCTCTTCAATCGCTAAGCTCGTCTTTCCTATCATGAGGAAAATCAAATCAAACACTTGGAAAGCCCTAATCAATGCCATTATTAATATGAAGAATATAGTAGGTGACAATAATGGCAAGGTTATTTTAAAGAATTGAGCTATAGGCCCAGCACCATCAATTGACGCTGCCTCATAGTAGCTTCTAGGTATACTCTGCAACCCAGCCAATAGTATTACCATATTAAAACCTACACCCATCCAAACTGCAACTGTCACCAAAGCAAACATCGCAAATTTAGGATTGGCTATCCATGCAGGTCCATCTATACCGATTTTAGCAAGCAATACATTTATAAGACCATAATTCCCATTGAAAAGCCACTTCCATACCATTGCTACTGCGGCAGGCATCGTAACGGCAGGCAGAAAATAAAGAGTCCTATAAATCCCAATTCCTTTGATTTTAGAATTAAGAAGAACTGCTACCACTATTGAAACTGATATTGTTAAGGGAACTGCTAAGATTGTATATTTAAAGGTATTAGCTAATGTTTGAGGTATCTGAGGGTCAGTAAGCATCCTTTGATAATTTTCAAATCCTATCCATGACCATTTTCCAAAGGTCCCTAAATCTGTAAAACTGTAAAATAAATTTTGAAAAAAGGCCCCAACATAAAAAATTCCGATACCTAAAACCGTTGGTAATATTAAAATATATGCCCATAGATAATCATTTTTCCACTTATTCCTTATTCCTTTTTTATTGTTAGATTTATTAATTTGGGTAGCCTGTAAATCCATTTAAAGCCTCCTTCAAAACATTTAGAATTTAAAATGGGGCTGTCTCATAAAGATCTCTTATCAGTTCAGCCCCAGGGTGTTTCAGAATGAATGAAGTTCAAGGTTTTAAAATTTCAACGGTTTGGCTAGTACTGACGTACATGCCAAGTCGGTGAATATTTCAAATAACGCAGAAATTCGTCATTCTGAGGCACCCTCATTGGACTTCTACTCTACTTTTCCTGTTCTAACAAATTACTCATTTGCTCGTAAATAACCTTGCAACCCTCTTCAACTGATATTTGTTCATTCCATATCTGTTTTAAAGTCTCGAATTCTACATCAGACCATCTATTGTTAAGAGAAGATGGATACATCTCAGAATACTCAAGTTCCTCTACAAAGGCTTGAAGATTGATATTTGCAAAGGAGTTTTTCCAAACATCAAGAACGTCCTTATGTGCAGGTATAACAACACCTGATTCAGCCCATATTTCATTAGCTTCCTTGCTCCCTAAGAATTTAACTAGTTCCCATGCTTCTTCTGGATGCTCGGTTCCAGCAGATATAGCGTTTATTAGACCATGGATAACGGCTGCCCTTTTCTCAAGCTTTGGCATTACCACTAAATCTATATCATTCCTAATATTCTCGTTCTCCATAAAGGGCTTTACATTCCAAGATGCAGCGTACATCATTGCTATTTTTCCTGAACTAAACATATCTACCGCAGATGTATCTGTCATTTCTTCCACTGTAGGTGATAGACCTTCTTTAATTAAATCTAACCATACATTTATTCCTTTAACATTTCCCTCAGTATTATAACCAGATTGCTTTCTATCCTTTGATATTACAAAACCATCTGCTGCCGGTATAGTATTATATACTCCTACTTGATTATCATCTATTCTTGCAGCCGTACCATAGATCCCTTTATCTACATCTGTGATTTTTCTAGCTGCTTCTACCATATCATCCCAAGTCCACTCATTTGTCGGATATTCCACGCCCGCTGCATCAAATAGTTTTTTATTATACCAAAGAGCAGTAACATCCCAATCCTTTGGAATCCCGTATTGCTTTCCATCATAGGTATATAAGTCTATAAGCCCCTGTGGGTATTTACTCATATCAATATTGTTTGCTTTTATCTTATCACTTATCGGCATTAACATATCACTTGATGCGTACTTCATAAAACGAGGACCATTCATCCAAAATACATCTGGTAATGACCCACCAGTTGCTGCTGTTTCCATCTTAGTCCAAAACTGCTTATATGGTGTTAACTGAACATTAACCTTTATATTTGGATGAGTTTCTTCAAACTTTTTCACTATTTCCTGCATAACTGGCTCTTGGTCCTTATTCCAAAGAGCAAATGTTAATGTTACAGGCTTATCTCCACCATCACTACTTTCTGTGCCTGACTCCTTCTGACCACATCCTACAAGCATTGTAACCATTAAAGCTACACATAGTATAATTGATAAAACTTTTTTCATTTCCTCAGCTCCCCTTTTCTTTTTTTATCTTAACCTTGTTAAAAGGTTAGTAACTATAAATTCAGGCAGAATGTTGCTCAAGTCTATTATTTAGCTATGTTAACGTTTGCTTATCACTTCAACTTTTATCTTATCCATTAATTCCATAACTATTTCCCTAGAAACCTTACCGGTTTCTTTCTCCATGGCATTTGCTGTACCTGTTGCAGAAGCAAATTTTATCATTTTCTCAATGCTATAGCCTCTTTTAAGTGCAACTGCAAAACCTGCAATCATTGAATCTCCTGATCCCACAGGATTTACTACAGTTACATTAGGCAATTTTACTTTAAATATATTATCTCTAGAAAATACTATCGAGCCTTCTCCACCTAGGGATATAACAACAATCTCTATCCCTTTTTTAAGTAGCTCTTTCCCAGAGATTATTATGTCTTCCTCGGATTCAATACTAATCTCAGTTAACTCCTCTAGTTCTTCTTTGTTGGGTTTTACTAAATAGGGTGCTGATTCAATACCTGTCTTAAATCCATCACCGCTTGTATCTAGCAAGAATTTCACATTGTATTCTTTTGCTCTTAGTATTAGTTCTTTATATATATCTCTAGGAAGATTATGAGGAATACTTCCTGAAGCGCAAAGAATAGTAGCTTTGCTAAGTATTTCATCATACCTTACTAAAAATTTATCTATTTCCTTTTGGGATATACTGGGCCCTGATTCTAGTATTTCTGTTTGACTAGAATCATCTGATAATATAGCTATACAATTTCTAGTTTCGCCCTCTATTTTTACAAACTCGTCTATTATTTGAAGCTCATTTAGCTTTTCCTCGATTATCTGACCGTTTTTCCCTCCAATAAATCCTGTTGTTATGACAGGTTCATCTAGACTCTTAATTACTCTTGCTACATTTAAACCTTTACCACCTGCTGTTTCCTGGGTTTCCTTTGCCCTGAATACTCCATCCTTTTGAAAATCAGTTACAAAATATCTCTTATCTACCGATGGATTTAAAGTTATTGTTGCAATCACTGAGCATTCACCCCTCTAAAATGCCTTTCCGTAACTTCTACACATCCTTATCTTTTGTAGAACAACTTCCTTCATTGCCATTTTCCCTGGTACTAGATACTTTCTCGGATCGTTAGCCCTAGGGTTCTCCTTAAAAAACTCCATAACTGCATTTGCAAAGGGAATTTTGAGCTCTGTAGCTATGTTAACCTTACATATGCCCAGCTCTATTGATTTTTCTACACTTTCATGGGGTACTCCTGAAGCACCATGAAGAACTAAAGGAATACTTACATTCTCCCTTATTTCAGCTAATCTATTAAAATCCAACTTAGGCTCAGACTTATATAATCCATGGGCTGTTCCTATTGCAACGGCTAATGAATCAATATTTGTCTTTTCAACAAATTCTACTGCTAAATTAGGATCAGTATAAACAGAATCCTTTTCATCAACTATCAAATCATCCTCTTGACCAACTAACCTTCCAAGTTCAGCCTCAACGGTCACTCCTCTTACCTTGGCATACTCTACTATATCTTTAGTTCTTCTAATGTTTTCTTCAAATGGTTCATGGGATGCATCGATCATTGCAGATGAAAAACCTAAGCCAATGTATCTTTTTATTAGATCTATATCTTCATAATGATCTAAATGTAGTGCAATTGGAATTGAGTGTTTTCGAGCTGCTGCCTTTGCAATGGCAACTAAATATTCGGCCCCAGCATACTTAACGGTGCTAGGAGTAGCTGCAAGTATTACTGGAGATCTTAATTCCTCTGCGGCTTCTACAACTACCTTCATAGTTTCTAGATTGTGTATATTAAAGGCCGGTACTGCATATTTTCTCCTCTGCGCATCTATAAGCATTTCCTTAGTTGATACTATAGACATATTGCATTGCCCCCCGTTTTTCATGATATCTAGTCTATATCTTTATTCATCAATCGTATATGGATGGATAATTACACCCTTAACAACTCTATTAACAACACCATCTGGACTTGGGTTATCAGGAGATATGTCTAAACTGATTGATTTAAACAATGCAAACACCTGTGCAATCAATATATAGTTTAGTACTAAGAACGCATCGCTTTTGAACTCCACATCATCAGCATCCAGTGAAATAAAATAGTCCACTAACTTCTCTACTTCGTCATCTTTCTGGGCAGAAACTGCAATAATTTTCTTATTACCATTTTCCTCCTTCATTTCTCTTAGTAAATCTATCTCGTATTGCCTTGTATATTTATCATTTGATAAATATGAAATAATTAGAGTTTTGTCATTAATTATTGACTTTGGTCCATGTCTAAAGCCTAGAGAGGAATTGTAGTCTGAAATAATCTTGCCCCTTGTCAGCTCTAGGTTCTTTAAAGCAGATTCTCTGGCAAGGCCTTTTAAGGTCGAAGACCCCAAGTATATGATTCTTTCATAGTTTAAATCCGAAAGCTTCTTAATATCATTAAATCTATTCTTTAGCAGATCTTCTCCTAGTTTAGACATAGCTAAGAAGTCTTTTTCCATTTGCTCTAGGTTATCAAGATTAAAAATTAATAATGAGGATAATACCATTGTGGTAAAGCTTCCTGTCATTGCAAAGCCTTGATCATTTGAGTCCGCTGGCATCAACAGTAGTAAGTTTTTGTCACTTTCAGATGCCTTTTTAGCCAAACTTCCATCTGGGTTGCAGGTTAAAATTATTTGATACAGATTTTCTATTATATCTTCGGCAAGTTCAACTGTTGCAACACTTTCCGGGCTGTTGCCTGATCTAGCACATGAAATAAGTAATGTAGGAGTATCTGAATGTAGATAATTTTCCGGATTACTTACGATATCAGTTGTTGATATTGCTTCAACTCGCCTTTCAATTAAGTTATCCAAATATGGAGCAACACACTCTCCTACAAACGCTGAAGTTCCTGCACCTGTAAATACTATTCTTAAATTTTCTTCTCCATTGACGCCATTGAAAAATTCCTTTATTTTTTCCTTATTGTCTTTAATAATTTCAATTGTCTCTTTCCATAGCCTTGGCTGTTGCCTTATTTCTTTAGCAGTAATGTAACCATTTATTTCTTTAAGGTACGATTCCTCGTATCCTAAGATTGAGTTCATATATATAACTCACTCCTTTCTTCAAGTGGACATCGGAACATAACGTTATGATATAATGTTGTTAGTACCAGTTAATTCAAAAAAATTTCTTCCTGAAAATATTTCCACCGCAACTGGTACTAACCACTTTATATAATCATAATATTTTCTGATTCTTTTGTCAACAATAATTATTTCTCTAATACAACACGATATTTAAATCTATCGCCTCTAGCAATACCTACAGTATATTCAATAATTTTTTCTCCTTCATAGGTAATTCTCTCTATCATCATACTTGGAGCTCCCGGTTGATTTTCTAATAATTCTGCCTCATCTTCTCTTGTAGAAACAGGTTGAAAACTCTCTTCGGCCTTTGAGAAAACAGCATTGTACCTCTTTGTAAAAATATCATACATTGCTTCATGCTCTAAGTCTTCCCTTGTTATTCCTTCAAATCGCTTATATGGAATATAGCTTGTTTCAAGCATAATAGGCCTTCCATCTGCAAGCCTTAATCTTGTAAATTTATATACCTTCTCTCCTTCTTGCATCTCCATTTCTTTAGCAATATTTTCATCACTCTCTACTATTTCAAAGTCTATAACCTTAGATGAAGGAACTTTACCTAACTTCTTCATCTCCTCAGTAAAACTATAGAACTTTAAGAGATCTTGTTTAAATCTTTCAGGTGAAACGAAGGTTCCTTTTCCATGCTGTTTATAGATATACCCGTCCTTCTCAAGTTCCTGAATAGTTTGCCTTACTGTGGCACGGCTAATATCGTACATTTCACATAATTCTCTTTCCGATGGAAGTTTGTCATTCTCCTTATACTTCCCACTGTTAATCTCGTCGATTATGATATCCATTAATTGATAATATAATGGTACCCTGTCGCCTTTTTTAATTACTGACATATGTCACCTCATCTTACGTATTTCTTATAGGTCCTCCATCCTTTCACACTGGTAAAATGATAGCCACTTGTAACGTGGTACGTACCTTATGTTTTCTATGTTAATACAAATTCCTAATATTGTCAACAACACTGTATATGATCTGCTTTGTAATACATACAAGCTAGAGAGAATATAATGTTATGAATTAGCAATAAATTGAGGAGTTGATTATATGTCATTAGAAAAGGAAATTAGAAACCTGGTAAATGCAATCCAAAATACCGACGAGTTTAAAGAACTTAAAACCGCAAAGGCAGATATAGAAAAATATCGTGGTTTAAAGGATGAAGTAGACCTTTTTCAGAAAAAGCAAATGGAGCTATATAATCTCAATATGCAAGGCAAGGAAACTGGTCACCTTGCCATGGAAGTAAATAAAACCTTTAGAAAATTATCTCAAGTTCCAGAAGTAAATAAACTATTAAATTCAGGCAAGGAGTTTAACGACATGATTTTCAACTTATTTCAAACTATACACAGCTTAATAGACTCAGAGCTTGAAAAGTAATATGGGGGGAATAATGTTATGAACTCATTAAGTCAAAGAAAATATAAAGATGAACTTCCATTAAATACAATCAATAGGATAAGAAATATATTCACTGACCTAGGCATTTTAACCGTAGAAACAAACTGGCAAAATTCTGCAAAGGATTTTTACTCAGTCACTTTATCAGTTGAAAATACAAGTATTAAATCAAATGGCAAGGGAACGACTAATGAATATGCCTTGGCAAGTGCCTATGCAGAGCTCTTAGAAAGAATACAAAATCAATCTCACTTCAGACTTTCCATGGATTTTAGTAAGGAAAACTTTGAATATATGGGTTTTTTCTATGCCCCTGATGAAAAATGTTTAACTACTAGTGAACTATTGAATAGTGACGAGGATTGGATTAACACTCAATTAGAACGTATTGAACCAACAATTGATATAAAAGAACTTCTTGATAAATGGACCTACATTTCATATGAACATATACCCTGTGATTTTATATCACTTCCATACCTAAACATAAGTAATAATAAGTTGTCCCACATACCAATAAAAATGGTTTCTAAGATGTATATGTCCAATGGAATGTGTGCAGGAAATACCCCTCAAGAAGCTTTAGTGCAAGGTATATCCGAAATCATAGAACGCCATGTAAATAAAGAAATTATTTTAAATAAAATAACTCCTCCTACTATACCAAGGGAATACATAAAAAAATATCCTAGGATAGAATCAATGATAAATAGTATAGAAAGCAGTGGTAACTATTCTGTTATACTCAAGGATTGCTCTTTAAATGAAGGCTATCCTGTAATTGGAGTAATCTTTATTAACAGGGATGATCAAAGCTACTTCATCAAGTTTGGATCTCATCCCATATTTGAAATAGCAGCTGAAAGAACATTAACGGAGCTTTTACAAGGTCAAAATGTAAGAAGTATGATGGGCGTAAAGGAGTTCTCATATAAAACCGCTATTGATGATGAACATGATAATCTCATAAATATACTTGTGAATGGTTCTGGGATTTATCCAATGGAACTCTTTAGCCATGAATTTAGCTATGAATTTAAAGAATTTGAGACCGTTCATGAATTAAACAATGTAGAAATGTTTAAATATATGGTTAATTTTATAGAAAACAAAGGCTTTAGTATTTTTGTTCGCGATGTTTCGTATCTCAATTTTCCTAGTTATCATGTTATAATACCTGGGTTAAGTGAAATAGAGAAGTTCGATGATATTAGGGCTCTAGAAAGATACTCCCGATATAATACAGTAAAACGGCATATTCGAAACCTAGAGAAGTTATCTACAGAGTCTATAAATGAAATATTTAGTTTTTTTGAAGAAGAGAAATACAACAGATTTTCATCGATTTCTCAATTTTTAAATTTTAAGACTAAAGCTATCTTTCCATGGTACTATAGTAATATTGATTTATTTATTGGGTCCCTACATTACCATTTAGGAAATCTATATGAAGCCTTTAACATTTTTGATAGATTTATAAGTTACCTAAAATTAGGAAACTACAAAAACAAGATAGAAATCACTTATTACAAGTGTATTAGGGATTATATAGGAGCACGCGTAGATGGGTTAAGTCAAAGTGACGCAATTGAAATTCTGAAACTCTTCTATCCAGTTAATATTATAAGTGGAATGCTAGGCGATATTGGAAATCCTGAGGCTATATTCAATAGATATGGTCAGCTACAATGTTGGAATTGTGACGAATGTAAGCTAAAAGCCCATTGCTTCACTCAGATAACGGAAGGAATTTATAAGACCTTAAAGGAACGATATGCTGCAAATCCGATTGATCAAAGGGCGTTAAAAAAACTTCTAGATCTATAATATAGATTCAAAAAGGTTCCTACCCTTAATGGTATAGGAACCTTTTTGAATACAGCTAGCTATTATTTTAGAAAAATTTGTTATACTTTAAAATTGTTTAACCTTATCTTGTCGGATACATACCATTCATTGATTGCATTGGGTCCATATGCATTGGATTCATCATTTGATTTGCCATTGGGTCCATATGCATCGGGTTCATCATTGGATTTGCCATTGGGTCCATATGCATTGGGTTCATCATTTGATTCGCCATTGGGTCCATATGCATTGGGTTCATCATTTGATTCGCCATTGGGTCCATTGCCATTGGCTGCATAGCATGCATTGAGTGCATACAAGCCATTGCGCTCATACAAGCCATTGCACACATACAAGCCATTGCATGCATAGAATCCATTGGTTGCATTTGTTGCATTGGATGCATAGACTGCATTGGCATCATATCTTGCATCGGCATCATTTCTTCATTTTCCATATTATCATAACCATAATGTTCCATTAAAATATCACCTCTTAAATTTGAATTATTAATTTAATTTACGTTCAATATTATAATATGTAGAAGATACATTAATGTGAAAGTAAAATACATTAAAGCCGTTATAAATTTAGAAAAGTTAGATAAATATTCCGAGAGTGTAGTTCGAATTAATAAGATAACTCTTCAAAAAGTAATCTAAAAGTAAAAAACTGGGAGCAATTATATTTGCTCCCAGTTAAATTAACTTAGTGTGTGACACCATATTCTTTCCCTTTTCTTTCGAAACATATAATCCGTTGTCAGCTAAAGAAATCAGGTCTTTTACTGTATTTCCATCCTGTGGATATGAAGATATTCCAATAGATATAGTGAATTTAGGATTTTTCATTGAACTCACATTTTCTCTAAGACGTTCCGCTACTACACTTGCTTCTTCAATGTCTAAGCCCGGTAGAACTATAACAAATTCATCTCCACCAAATCTTCCTAGAAGATCTCTCTCCCTTATACTGCTTCTCGCAGTATTAACTAAATTCTTTATACAAACATCACCTGTAATATGTCCAAAGGTATCATTGATATGCTTAAAATTGTCTATATCAAACATCATAACTGAAAATTTGTCATTTTCTTTAGAGTTTATCATTTCATCAATTATATTGATTATCGCTTCTTTATTGTATGCTTTAGTCAATGAATCGGTTTTAGATTTAATTAGTAGTTTCTCTTTGGCTATCTCATAATGTAATAATTGCTTTTTTACTTCCTTGTTAACTGATCTATCTATTTTTTGCTTTAGCTTACTTGCCTCTTTAAGCTTACTCATAATCTCATTGTAAGTCTCACTATGGATATACCTATAGAAAGTCAGGTAAGCAAAAAATCTAATAACTATAGATAAAGTTATGCCATAATTATTATCTTCAAAAAAGTTCAAACCTGTACTAATAAGTAATAAGGTGTTTGCTAGGAAAAATGATTTATTGGGAAACTTTCTATATTTTATTAGACCTAGATTTACAGCAATTATATACATAGATATAAAAATTTGATTTCTATCAGATAATAAATATAATGGAATTATATCTGGTTTTAGTAAGACAAAATAAGAACAAAGACCTGTTATAAAAATAATAACAATTGCTGAATCATAACTCTTATTATCAAACTTAAGAAACATTGATATAATGAAAACTATCGTTAAGGCCATCTCTGAAGACCAAAATATATATGATGTCGATACCCCCTCCAAAAACATAAGGGAATAAACACATATAGAAAATGGGAGAATGAAGGCTAAGCCTAAAGCCTTTGATAAGGATTTCTTTCTATTCATACTTATTGTAAACGTAAATATTAAAAAAGAAAAACATATTATAATCAGAAACTTAGCTTGTATTGAAATGTCTAGTTGGATCATAATAATGCTCCTTCACAAAATCTTTGGTTACCTATAGTATATATTAAATTCCTTACACTTTGTATACCCATTTTTCTGTATTTTCGACATTTTTTTTGCTTTTTCTAATTATTGCAGTATCAATGAATAATATGAGTTATATATGTATTCGTAAATCTAATATTAGGTGGTATTAATTATGAAGAAGAAACCTATATTTTTCATTTCAATTTTCTTTATAATATTATTTATTTTTCTCAATACCTCGTTATGGTTTCCCATAAGAAGCTATTTCGTTATGTTCTTTTATAGTAGGATTCAAGAAGAAGATAGCCTATTAAGTAAATATGATATCGATCTAAAAATACCTGGGGGATTAAGCACAAAAAAAAGAGACTGGTACCCCTTTGTTATGATATTTAATGATGATCTAGGTTTTTCAGAGGTTTTGGGTCGGAAGGCTGCACTAACTATTCTCTATAACTTCGGTTACTTTAAATTAAGGGATGGCTCATCGGTCTATTATGATCCAGACTCTAGATATTTTAGCAGCTTCTATGGAGGTTATTTAGTTAAAAATATTGATAAATCAAAGACACCATTTGGTTTTTCTAGTGATGGACAGATAAATCTTGAGGAGATATCCCTTGTACCAAGATATGATCAGGAAGAGTTGGTTCTCAGTAGTTTAGGTTGTTCTAGAAAGGATATGAGATTTGATGTTTCCATTGATAGTATAGACTATGATATCAGCTATATCAATCATGGTGATTGGGTTAAAGTAGATTCTACAATCCTCACTAATAGTCCCGTTCATAGCTTTAAAGAAGACCATAGAGCTTATATTCAATATGGAAAACCTATTGATAGATATTATACAGGTGATGATTTTCCCTTGATTACATTAAAGGGAAGAACCTACGTTAAGTACTTAAAGGAGTATGATCTATCTCTCTTTCTATACGTCTTAGCTCCTACTATGGACGCTATAGAAGAATGTGATAAAAATATATTGTCTAAGACGATATTGGAGAAGAATAAGAAGTTAAGCTATTAGTTACTAGCCTCTAGCTACTAGGTTCTTGGGTCAAATCTCTTAAGTCTAGGTAGACAAGAGAGAATGACCGCAAACCTAGAGTGTGGCATACTCATAAAAGAATTTTATGAGTATGCCACAGGGGTGTTTCAGAATGAATGAAGTTCAAGGTTTTGAAAATTCAGCGGTTTGGCTAGTACTCATGTACGTGCCAAGTCGATGAATTTTCGAATAACGCAGAAATTCGTCATTCTGAGACACCCCCTATTGCACCTTATACATACCCTTACTCTGCATATAATTGAATATATCTTCTCCATGATGCTGTTCTTCTTTCTGAATATGGTTTAGAATCTGTCTTAAATTTGTGTCTCTACATTCAAAAATAGTTGTATCGTAAGTGCCTGATACATATTTTTCAGTGGTTAAAAGATCCTGGCAAAGATATGCATCCTTTTGACTATAAGAAGCTCCTCCGCTTGGAGCCTGTGCAGCATATTGATTATTATTTTGCTGACCTTGTTGTTGCCCACCTGGCATGCTTGGAAGCTGTCCACTTAGTATTTGATTAAGAGTATCAAAATGCTGCTTTTCTTGATTTGCATGATCCAAGAACATTTGCTTTAAGGCTGGATCCTCGGCTTCATTAGCATATTTAGTATATTTCTTTACGCAAGCATCTTCATGGCTTTTCTGATCCTCTAATAACAATCTTTCTTTTTGGCTTAAATTTAACATCACACCGCCACCTCCAATTATTCTCCTTAGACCTTCTAAAAAATTAGGCTGATGACAAATATTAGATTTCAGATTTGTCAACAGCCTGCCATCTTGTTAACTTAGTCAACAATCTGTGCTATTATTTTTTGTAATAATTGGTTATTTATCCGTGATTAAATAAATATTTTTAATTTATCG
This sequence comes from Wukongibacter baidiensis, assembly GCF_050888315.1. Taxonomy (NCBI): domain Bacteria; kingdom Bacillati; phylum Bacillota; class Clostridia; order Peptostreptococcales; family Caminicellaceae; genus Wukongibacter; species Wukongibacter baidiensis. The sequence continues at coordinate 4,901,884 of NZ_CP138202.1, read as the reverse complement.
GCGGTGATTCTCCTTTTACAGTTATATATCTATTCCCACGATCCTATGGCTCTTATTTTTTTGTATCTATTATCCAATAAGGTATCATCGTTTAATTCTCTTAATCCCATTAATTCCTCTAATAGATAATTTTTAATCCTATCTGCAACAAATTCAATATCCTTATGGGCTCCTCCTAGGGGTTCCTCAATTACTTTATCTATTACCCCTAGCTCAAATAAATCCTTAGCAGTCAATTTCATAATCTCAGCGGCCTTTTCAGCTAATGATGCATCCTTCCAAAGAATACTTGAAAGTCCCTCTGGAGAAATTACTGAGTAGATTGAATTTTGAAGCATACAAACCCTGTCACCTATTCCTAGGGCTAAAGCTCCACCACTTCCCCCTTCTCCTATTACTACAACAATTATAGGGGTTTTTAGTCTACTCATTTCTAAAAGATTAACGGCTATTGCCTCTCCTTGACCTCTTTCTTCAGCCTCTAAACCACAATAGGCTCCAGGTGTATCAACAAACATAATAACTGGTCTTTTGAATTTTTCAGCCTGCTTCATAAGTCTAAGGGCTTTTCTATATCCTTCTGGATGAGGCATACCGAAGTTTCTCTTAATATTTTCCTTAGTGTTCTTTCCTTTTTGTTGTCCTATAACGGTAACAGGCATTCCATCGAGGGTTCCGATTCCCCCAACAATTGCGCTATCGTCTCCATAGAATCTATCTCCATGAAGCTCTATAAAATCTGGTATGATACTGTTGATATATTCCAAGGTAGTTGGTCTTTCCTGTAGCCTTGCGACTTTGACTATCTGCCATGGTGCCAAGCTAGAATATACTTCCTCTTTAATTTTTTCTAGCTTTTCTTTTAGATTATTTATCTCACTTGTTAAATCAACTCCACTTGACTTCGCAAATCTCTCTAGCTCACTAATTTTCCCTTCCAGTTCGATTACCGGCTTTTCAAATTCTAGGGAGTTATTCATTTTTCCCACCCCCTGTCACATGGATGTCTAATATTCTATAAAGCATGTGCTTTAAATCCTTTCTGTGAACAATCTTATCAACAAACCCTTTTTCCTTCAGAAATTCTGATCTTTGGAATCCCTCTGGAAGTCTTTGTCTTATTGTTTGTTCTATAACCCTTGGTCCAGCAAAACCAATTAAAGCCTTTGGCTCCGCTAAAATAATGTCTCCAAGCATGGCAAAACTTGCCGTAACCCCACCGGTTGTAGGGTCAGTTAAAACCGATATATATAGTAATCCTTTGTCTGCCAATCTGCTAAGGGCTGCAGAGGTCTTTCCCATCTGCATTAAGGATAATATTCCTTCCTGCATTCTTGCACCACCTGAAGCGGAGAATATTATTACCGGCAATTCCTTCTCTATAGCTCTTTCGATTGCTCGAGTGATTTTTTCTCCCACAACTGACCCCATGCTTCCCATCATAAACTCTGGATTCATGGCACATACAACAACTGGTATTTCATTAATCCTTCCTTCTCCTGTAACAACACCCTCATGCTCTCCTGATTTTTCCTTAGCTCGGTCTATCTTCTCACCATATCCAGGAAAGTTTAAGGGATCTAGAGTTTTCATGTCTTTGTCATATTCTATGAAGCTGTTTTCATCTAAAACTAGATCTACCCTATCCCTTGCTCCTATTCGGAGATGTTGATCACATTTAATGCAAACATTAAAATTATTTATTAAATCTTCTTTTAAAAAGACTTCTCCACAACCTTTGCATTTCATTGAATGATCATTATCTACATCTTTATTTTCTTGCTTTTTTATATTTTTAGGATACTCAGGATATCCTTTTTTATCATTTTTTTCTGTACTATTTATATTTATTGTTCCATACTTTTTTTTACGGAATAGTTCTTTTATCACCTTGGTTCTCCCTTCTTAAACTCAGATTGTTAATATAAGATTAAAAAACTCATAAGATTAATCTAGTTTAAAATAATATTATCTCATCATTTCCTTTTCTATAAAGGAGGTATCGATTTGATTTTCTATAAATTTATCATTGCATAGTATTTGACTATGAAAATCTATATTCGTATTAATTCCTGTTATTATCAATTCATCTAATGCCCTCTGTAATCTTGCAATTGCTTCCTCACGATCTCTTCCCCATGCAATAAGCTTACCTATCATCGAATCATAGGTTGATGGTATTTTATATCCAGCGTATATATGTGTGTCGATACGAATACCATTTCCTCCTGGTACTAAATAATCATTAATAGTACCCGGTGAAGGAGCAAAATTATTATTTATATCCTCTGCATTTATTCTACATTCAATGGCATGACCATTAATTTTTATATCTTCTTGTTTGAATTCAAGCTTCTCGCCACAAGCAATCCTTATCTGCCACTTTATTAAATCCAAACCGGTAATTAGCTCTGTAACAGGATGCTCAACCTGGATTCTTGTATTCATCTCAATAAAATAGTAGTTTCCGTGCTTATCAAGTAAAAACTCTATGGTTCCTGCACTCACATAGTTAACAGCCTTTGCAGCCCTTACTGCCATTTCACCCATTTCTTCTCTCACGGAATCACTTATTATGGTACAAGGGGCTTCCTCTAATACTTTTTGATTACGTCTTTGAAGAGAACAATCTCTCTCTCCTAGGTGAATGACATTTCCGTGCTCATCGGCTAATATTTGAAATTCAATATGTCTCGGTCCCTCAATATACTTTTCTATATACATTGAATCATCATCAAAGGCCGCTGATGCTTCAGCCTTTGCCATATTGAACATATTAATGAACTCATCTCTTTCATAGACAAGCCTCATACCTCTTCCGCCTCCACCGCTGGCGGCTTTTATCATAACTGGAAATCCAATTTCTTCTGCAATTTTGATAGCATCTTCAGCCTTATTAGTAGCATACTCGGATCCTGGAACAACAGGTACTCCTGCTTCAATCATTGTTCTTCTAGCTTCTGATTTATTACCCATTCTGCTTATATGCTCTTCCCTTGGACCAATTAGCTTGATACCATTTGTTTCACACATATTTGCAAACTTTGTATTTTCAGATAGAAAGCCATATCCAGGATGGATAGCTTCCGCCTTAGTAATTTGAGCAGCACTAATAATATTGTTTATATTTAAATAACTTTTAGACGAAATTGCAGGTCCAATACATATTGCTTCATCGGCTAGGTGAACGTGTAAGGAATCCTTATCCATCTCAGAGTATATGGCAACGGTCTCAACCCCTAACTCCTTACAGGCTCTAATAATTCTTACTGCAATTTCTCCTCTATTTGCAACAAGTATTTTCTTAAACATTATGCTTCGTTACCTCCTGATCTTCATTAATGGCTGACCATATTCCACTATATCTTCATTTTCTACTAGGATTTCTACAACCTCACCATCTACCTCACTTTGAATTTCATTCATTATCTTCATGGCTTCAATAATGCACAGTGCCTGATCCTTCTTAACATGAGCTCCTACCTTTGCAAATGGATCTGCATCTGGACTAGGTGAAGCATAAAAAACTCCAACTATAGGAGATTTTACTATGTATAAATCCTCAGTTTCTACTTCCTTACTTTCATATACTTCCTCTTGTACTGGTCTTTCTATAACTTCTGGCTTTTCCTTTACCTCATAAATTCTGTCTTCCTTAATAACTGACTTTGAGATTTTTATTTTAAAGCTATTCTCTTCTATTTCTACATTTTGTATAGATGTTCTATCAATTGTTAATATCAATTCCTTTATATCTTTAACGTTCATAAATATCCTCCTACACATTTTTAGTGCTTAATATTATTACCTGGTACTAATATATGATGCTATTATTATATCATATAATTCTTATTATTCATAGGATCTTTAAAAATACTTTATATATACATTTTTTTTCTAACAAAAATTTATATAAATAAAAGGTAGAGCAACACTGCTCTACCTTCTTGATATAATTTAACTTTTCAAATATAAAAATTATCTTAATTCACATGTATCTTCAACGAATTTAGTAAGCTCCTTCATTAGATCTATAACCTTATCATCGGGATGCAGACTTCCTTCTTTATTGAATACAAGCCTGATTTTAGGTCTTGTTGGATTATCCTTATTATTATCTACTACTATTCCCTTCTCACCAGTATTTAGAATTACACCTGTCCCTTGAGGAAATATTGCAATATTATTTATAAAATGTTTATATATTTCTAGATCTAATTTTACCGTTGTCTCTGCTGACAAAAGCTCTAGTGCCTTATAGGTTTGCATTCTTTCTCTATGGGCTCTATCAGAGGTCAATGCTTCAAACATATCACATATCGATGCTATTCTAATAAATTTATTAAGTTTGCGCCCTTCTACTCCTAAAGGATATCCACTTCCATCTAACCTCTCATGATGCATTAGTATTATTGCCTTTACTATAGCGGAAATATTCATATTCTCTTTAACCATTCCATATCCATATACGGTATGTTTTTTGATAGTTTCATACTCTTCATCTGACAATTTCCCAGGTTTATTTATTATTTCAGAAGGGATATGGGAGTATCCTATATCATGCATTAGACCTGCTATGCCTAGATCTATCAACTGATTTTCATTAAGTCCCATGGCTCTTCCAGTCATTATTGACAATACCGCAACGTTAACACTATGATTATAAGTTGCTAAATCAGTACTCATTATTTCTACCATATTGAATAAACTACCGCTATTCTTCCTTAAATTATTCATAATCTGATTTATAATACCCTTTACATCAGTATATGACTCATCGGAAACATAAGCATTTTTATTCTTTTCATGCTTTTTAGGGGTCATTGTATTGAATAAATTTTTAATTTTTTCAATGGCTTGAATCTTAACTTCAGGATCAATGGCATCTTCAATCTCAATTCCAGCCGATATTTCATCATCAATGTAAACTGCCGGTATATTTTTTTTAAGTAGATTTTTTATATAGCCACCGGTTAATTTTACTCCTCTATGTAATAAAATATTTCCATCTGAATCATATACTTGTTTTCCTAATTCCATTCCAACTTTTAAATGCTTTGACGATACAATTCTCATAAAATCACCTTAATCCATGCTTATTTTATAATTAAAGGCATCTATGATTGATTTCATAGATGCCTCTTGTAATCTAACAATTAATGAGTTATATCATAATTACTTAATCTAAGACTCATTTATGCTAATTTCCATTGGGCAGTCTGTCAATCATAGGGTTACCCCCTTAGACACATAACTTTGCGTCCCTATCTTTCGATAGGTTTGCCATTATCGTGGTAATCATTATTAAGTTTTATATATACTACATACTATTTTAAATCACTATTTACTAAGATTTATATTACTACATATTTACGGTATTTTCAACATGTATTTAGGCCTATAAGATTAACCTGAATTAATTTATTTTTGTACTATATTAGAAGTTTCTCCTTTCAAAAAAAAAGATACCATATTCATAATAAACACGGTATCCTCACAAACTAATTACTGTTCCTGCCAGTTGGCTGGATAAACTACATAGATAAATCTACAAAAATCAGGTGTACTAAATTTAATAGCTGTATTTTTAGGAATTAGTAGTATATCGCCCTTTTTACCAACAACTTTTCTATCTCCTATTATTATTTCCAAGGTTCCATCTATAACGTAATCTATCTCATCATACTTAAGTGTCCAGTCAAAGGATGATTCCTTCATTTCCATTACTCCACATCCGAGTCTTGGACTTTCCTCTAATGATAATACATCCTTTAGATATACTTCATCTCCCTCTTTACCCGTATCAAACTTTTCGGGCTTTACTGTATCTGTCTTTATTGAAATAACTCCGCTTTCATCTACGTGCTTAACAAACTCGTCTTGTTTCTGATTTATATGTTCTGAGATAACTCTCTTGATTATTTCTTCTAGAATTTCCTTATTCATCTCGCTCATTAGTATTGATCCCCCTCCTTTACAGCTAATATCCATGTCCATAGAATTTTAATTCTATTTTGCATGACTTTCTGATGTATTTTTTAGTGACTTATTAGCTATAAATATTGCCAAAACTACTGCTGTAACACCTGCAATTAACTTACCAACAACCATTGGGAATATCATATCCTTTGCAACACCTGCAGTAAAACCAAGGTGATCTCCAAATACAAATGAAGCACTTACTGCAAAGGCAACATTAATGATCTTTCCTCTGTCATCCATATCCTTCATCAAACCAAACATAGGTATATTATTTGCTAAGGATGCAACCATACCTGCAGCTGCAACATCCCCCATACCTAGCAATCTACCCATTTTAAGTAGGGGCTTTTTAAATACCTTTGTAATAAAATGCACCATTGGGAATGCTCCTGCCAACATTAGTGCTATAGAACCTACGATCTCTATACCGTCGGAAACTGGAGCCATACCTGGTATTACAACTATTCCCGTTAAGGTTTCAATAATAATTGCAGCTAAACCGATAGTAATTACAGCAACAACACCTTTACCGAATACAGTAAATCCCTTTATCATCTTTTCAGGTATTTTCCATAATCCAAATGCTAATAACAATGAAACTATGATGATTGGTACCAGATTACTAAATATCATTGATAGTTCGAATCCAGCTGCGATTCCGCCTGCTAAACATCCAATAGGAATAGTTATTAAACCTGCCAATATACCAGTTGCTAAGAATCGGTGATCTTCTTTTTTGATTATTCCAAGGGCTACAGGAATTGTAAAAACAATAGTTGGCCCCATCATACCACCCAGTATTAAACCTGCAAAAAGTCCTGCTTCACGGCTTTGTGCCAATTCCATAGCTAAGGGATATCCACCCATATCGTTTGCTAAAAGAGTTGTTGCAAACATTGCTGGGTCAGCTCCTAAAGCCGTATAAAGAGGTACTACAACTGGTTTCAATATATTTGCAAGTACCGGTGCTAAAGATACAACCCCTACCATTGCAACTGCAAGGGAACCCATTGCCATGATACCTTCATCAAACTGCTCACCTAAACCATACTTGTTTCCTAATATTTTATCAATGGCACCAAGAGCCATAAAAAATACCATAATATAGACAATAATTTCATTAATGCTCATAAATTCTCCCCCTTAATTCAATTATTTTTTTACTAATAACTTATCTTTACTCGCTTTTCGGTAAGACTCCCTCAACTTCCATATGAGGCCGTGGAATAACATGTATAGATACTAATTCTCCTACTCTGTCGGCCGCTGCTGCACCAGCATCTGTTGCCGCTTTTACTGCTCCTACATCGCCTCTTACCATTACTGTTACATAGCCTCCACCTATCTGTTCTTTTCCTACTAAGGTAACATTTGCTGCCTTAACCATTGCATCAGCTGCCTCTATAGCACCTACCAATCCCTTCGTTTCTATCATTCCCAATGCCTTCATAACTGCCATATATATCTCCTCCTTAATTATTTGAGCAAATTGCATAATTACCATCTAAAAAAAACTACTACTACATATAGTCTTAAAGGCCTTCGATCTTTACCACATTTATTATGCAATTGTGCCAAGTCAGAATTATGCAATTCAATTATTCATTAATTCTCTTTAAAACCTTTGAAGTCACTTCTTTAATCTCATCTACATCAGAAATGTTAAATTCATCTGCCAGTAGATTTGTGATGATCTTTATTATCTTTAACTCTTTTTCATCCTGTTTGTCATCATCTAGATTACTAACCTCATCACACTTTTGAGGTTCATTTGTTTTAGCTTCTTCACGCTCTCCATAAACGATGACAATTCCCTTATTTCTAAGAATATCTTTAGCTCCCGGAGCTATAATCGTTGAACTATCGACATAAAACTTATCTTCACCCTCTATTAGAAAGTCATGAACATTCCTTTTGGTTACAAGTTTTTTCACATTATCCCTCCCTTCCTATAACAACTCATTGAACAACTCTTTTCTTGGAGAAGGAATTACTACTTTATTAACTAACATTCCCGTATCTGCCCCAACCCTAGCTCCTGCCTCAACTGCTTCTCTTACGGCACTTACATCGCCGGTCAATGTAACAAATGCTTTTCCTCCTATAGCAAATCCAAGTCTTATCTCAATTAGGTCTACTAATGCAGCCTTGGCAGCGGTATCAGCAGATACGATGGATGCTGCAATACTAAAAAATTCTAATACTCCTAGAGCTCTAAATTCATCTATCTCCGTAGTCCCATTAATTGCATTTATCAATTGCGGGTGAACACTTGGAAGTACAAGTCTATCTACTACATATTCTCCGCCAATCTCTAAACCTACCTCAATTGACGCCTTAACCGCTCCTACATCCCCTGAGATAAGAACAATATATTTCCCGGGGCATATCGAATTGGCTCTAAGTAGATTTACTTCTGCTGCCTTTATCATAAAATCAGCCGTTTCAATGCCCTTTGCTATGCTGTTTAGCTCTAATAATCCTATCGTTCTTATCATAGAATCACCTCATCATTCACACTTTTAATGACTATGCAATCAGATACCTCACATACTTTTCCATCTATGCTGGAATGTATATTGGCCCCAAGCTCATCAATTTTGACTTTTCCGATTATTTCTCCCTTCGAAACCCTATCTCCGACCGATACTATTGGCTTTGCTGGTTTGCCTATATGTTGCCTTAAGGAAACGTGAACACAGGGTACATTTACTTCAAATGGACCTGCAATATCAATCCCTTTATATTTTCTAAGGCCAAGTCTAGAAATCAATCGATCCACTGGAATCCTTCTATATTCCCTCATTTCATTGGCAATAGTCTGCCTCTGCTCCTTCTTATATCTGATCCCTTCATTTCTCAATTTATTTTTTACATAAACGTTCATAGTCTTAGGCGATAACCCCATTGGGCAGGCATACAATTCACATATGCCACATTCACAACAGATTAAAGCCTCCATTAGGATTTTTTCATTACCTTCAGACATTCCAATGCTTCTCATTATTCTATGTGGTCTGAGCTTGTGACCTATTAGATATCTAGGGCACATGTCAGTGCACATGGAGCATTGAATACATGTGGTCTTCGCCCGATTGATTATATGCTTGATTGGTAATTCTTTTCTATCTACAATGTAGTGGTCTCGGGGTATGAGAATAAGTGCTCCAATCGTCTTTGTTATGAACTCTTTGTGTATTTCTTCTTTATATATAAGCCTTCCCATCATAGGTCCACCGAGAATAACAGCGTAATCATTTAGAAGTGAGCCACCTGCAGCTTCTATACACTTGCCTACACTAATACCTATTGGTACCTTCAATATGCAAGGGGTGTTAACTTCTCCGATTACGGTAACATATTTCTCTATTACAGGATTTCCATTCAAAGCTTCAAAGGTGTTCACCATGGTGCCTACATTAGATACGACAACACCGACGTCCAAAGGAATTCCACCTGCAGGTATAGATCTCTTTGTAATCTCGTAAACTAATACTTGCTCATCTCCTGCAGGATAGAAATTATCCAGTAAAAATAGTTCAACATTTGAGTTTAATTCTGCTATGGTCTTTCTCAGCTCTTTGATTTCATCTTTATATTTTGCCTTTAATCCTATTATCAACCTCTTTGCCTGAATGTTCTTACCTACTTCTTCCATTGCCTTAACCATCTTAAAGCTATTTGTTCTCATTAAGTATTTATCCGTTTCCAATAGGGGTTCACATTCTGCTCCATTAATAATTAGATACTCTACACTACAGTTAAGCTTAATGTGGGTAGGAAATCCAGCACCACCTGCTCCGACAACTCCCGCATCAAATATTTTTTCTATTAAATCCATTTTCTCACCCCTATCTATTAAAATACGCTCTTATTCACTTCCACCTCATCAATAATCCCAACTACTGTGGCATCAACAGGAGCATCGCTTTTATCAATAGCCTTTCTAGCTGAGCTTCCCTTTACAACTAAAACCGTTTCACCGACTCCAGCCCCTATACAATCAGTTGCCACAAAGGTTTGAAATTCTTTTTGGCTATAATAGTCTACTGGCTTTATTACAAGTAATTTAAGTCCACTAAGGGCTTCCTCTTTTCTAGTGGCCCAAACATTTCCCACAACCTTACCAATAATCATAGGTATCTTCCTTCCTTGTGAATGTTTCCGGGTCTAACTACTTCCTTATGATATTGATTTCATTCCTTCTGATAAAATCTATCGCAAGGGGTGTAATAATTGATCTTTTATCGGTAGAAATAGTTTTATATCCTCTATTCCATAACTTCTCAATATCTCTTTCTGAAATCAACTTTCTGCTAATTGTCGCTTTCTGAGTTACTTCTGCCCCTTCTTGTTTCTGAGCTTTAATCGCTTCTGGCTTAGATTCATCCTTTACCTCTTCCTTACAGGCCCCTTTATCTAGATACGCCATAAGTTCTTCCTCTCTAACAACATCTACACCAAAACCAACTATCTTTTCTTCATAGGCCTTAAACATATTGAAAAAGTTTTTGTTAGCAGTGCTCTCAAACTCTCTATAGCATATTCCTTCTTCTAAGACTATTACCGTCTTTCCCAGAAAAATAGATTCTATTATAATCTGTGAAATTTCACTTTGAGGATTTCCCACAGCTATACTGGCTAAATCCTTATTTGATAGATTCGGGACAATTATATAATCAAATAAATCTATGCCATCCTCACGAAGATAGTCATCCAAAAATTTAGTTTTGCTCCATTTCGATTTAATAATTTCATAGTTATCTTGTTTTTTCTCTGACACTCTATCTAAGATTAAAATGCTCTCAGCCTTTTCTTGATGCCTTTCCTGATTCAAAATACTCAATCTCTTAATGACTTCTTCAGTTATAATCTTTATTAAACTGTCGGTATTCACCTATATCACTTCCTTACACCTTGCAATTCATGGCTATTCCTAGGGGAGTAACCAAAAATGGATTACTAGGCTTCCTGGTCTTTATTCCAGTTTCATTTTCAAAAACATCTTCTATTCCTTCCAAACAGCATGTTCCCCCAACTAAGTAAATATCCTCAACCTCATATCCTTCAATATGATTCTTTACTATTGTAGCCATTTTTTGAATCACCGGTCTGACAATTGTTATGATCTCTCTTTGTCTCTTTTTATCTTTCTTGATTTTCTCAGCCTCTTCAAAATCGATTCTATAATTCCCTGCAATAACTAAAGATAAGTGTGTTCCGCCGGTGGCTTCGTCGGCTGTATATATTACATTACCTTCCTTAAGTATGGAAAGTCCCGTAGTGCCTCCACCTATATCAACGATTACTCCATTTTCTATTTCTAGAACAGCATTTGCTGCGGTTGGTTCATCTAAAATTGCTATGACTTCCATCCCAGACCCTTCAACTACATATCTATGGGTTTTGCTATCTCTTTCTCCGGTTCCCGGAGGTACGGCTATAGCAGCCTTTAGCAACTCCACTCCCAGTCTTTCCTCAAGCTTAGCCTTAAGCTCCCTAACAATTCTTGATGCTCCTATATAGTCAACTACTAATCCATCCTTAAGGACTTGGGCAAACTGCATCTCAGTGGCAATTGGATTCAAATCTTTATCTAACACAACTAAAACTATATATGCAGTTCCCAGATCAACTCCAACAAGTAAATCTTCAGTCCTTTTGAATTCTCCGGTTTTCTTTAAGCCATTTTCAACCTTTGATATAAGCCTATTTGCCCTTGTAAAGTCCATAGTGCAAAATCTCCTTTATTCTCTTAAATGATGATTTCCCCTACTCCCCCGTCTTTATATCCCGATGCATTTGCCTCATCGAAGTCTATATGCATACTTAGCTTATATTTGCTATTCACCCTTACAACGACGTCTTCAAAAACTATGGATCTGTCACCCTTAACCCTTACACTTACCAATTGCTTGTCATCAACACCAAATCTTTTGGCATCTTCAGGAGTCATATGAATATGTCTCTTTGCAATAATTACCGATTCCTTAGCTTCTACCACTGCCCTATCTGTAGCAATATATATTTTTCCACTTCCATCTAATCTTCCTGATTCCCTTACTGGTGCATCAATCCCAAGGGTTCTTGCATCGGTTTTAGAGATCTCAACCTGAGTTCTATTTCTGGCTGGGCCTAATATAGCTACTCCCTTTAATACTCCCCTTGGTCCTATCAGAGTTACCCTCTCTTCATACTGAAACTGCCCAGGCTGTGATAGTTCCTTCTTCTTTGACATTTCATACTCCTTGCCAAACAGTTTTTCTATATGATCCTCACTTAGGTGAACATGCCTTGCCGATGCTTCAACTGGTATTGTATTGTTCTCACCAATGGTATCCATTACTTTTCTTACGATTTCCTTTATCAATGCCTCATTCACAATACCACCCCACTACTTATATAAACCTGCTTTATACTTGCACATCATTATATAGATGCAGCTGCTTAGTCTATTTAAGGCCTTTATTATGTCAATTCTACTAATTTCAAAATCCCTTCTAAAGGCCTTTATTGCCGTAAGTTCCACTTCCCTTACGCTGCTCCTTAAGGAGTTAAGACCTATTAGTATCTCCCCCATTTGATAATTGGGTAGTATATGATCTATTCCAAAGTGTTTTTTTGGATGATGGGACATTTCCCTTAGCTGATCTTCCCTCAATCCAATTAACGTTCCTAGATTTAACTCTTCTTCTAACACTTCAGCCTTTAAAATCTCCCTCGTGTAGATTAAAGCCTTATCAAGTTCTTCTACTAGACTCGTAATCTTTTTAGAATCCGTGAGCAGCTGAAGCTCCATAATCTTAGATTGAAGACTATCAAGCTTTCCTCTGAAAATCATTCTGGGATCATCCTTAAACACCAGTTTATTTCCATGGATTTGAGTCATATGCTCCGGCTTATTTTCCAATGCTCCTCCTAAGTAATATGAAGTATACTTAGGTGCTATTTTTTCATTTGAAGTTTCTAATTCTTTATATTTATTTCCATTTTGGCTGCAATCTTTTTTCTCGTCCTCTTTAACCTTCTTTTCTTCAATTACCAGTTCAATATTCTTATCCCTTAAAAATTGTCTAGCCGAAGGAGTAACCAGTACTTTAGTATTTACAATATACTTCTTAGGCGATTTATTTTTAAGTTCTGACCGAAGGGTTGCTTCCGTTAAAACCTTCATCAGCTCACTCCTTTTCAAATGCCTTTATCTTGGCATTTGTGGTTCTAAGTTCTAAGTGGTAAGCTCTAAGGTTTTTGGCATTCTCTTAATGAAAAAAACTGAACGCACACTTATAGTAAATACAGTCTTCATAGAATGACCATCACCCTAGAACTTTGAACTTAACACCTTGAACTATACCTATAACTCTATCTTCGGAAGTACTAATTCGACTTCGCTATGTGGTCTTGGGATTACATGAACAGAAACTAATTCTCCAACTCTGTCGGCAGCTGCTGCTCCGGCATCTGTAGCTGCCTTAACTGCTCCTACGTCTCCTCTAACCATTACTGTAACTAGACCTCCACCTACATGAACCTTTCCGATAAGGGTTACATTTGCAGCCTTTACCATTGCATCTGCTGCCTCGATAGAACCTACTAATCCCTTAGTTTCAATCATTCCAAGTGCATTCATATTAGCCATTTATATATCCTCCCTATTTTCTAATATTTTTTTAACTCTGCCATAACTAACCTACAGATTGCTTCTATATCAAGTTTCTCTACAATTTCATTTTCCTTTGGCTTTATGCCTAAATCATCTACCTCATAAGCCATCCTTCTAATATTAATTAAATGTTCTGGTCCAACATTGTCGGATGTGGCACTTCCTCCAACGGCTCCGCAACCAAGGGTTAATGCCGGTGCCAATCCAGTACTAAGCCCTATGGCTCCATGGGTAGAAGGGGTATTTACTAAAAGTCTTGATACAGGCTTCTTTAGAGCAAATTCCCTTATAACCTCTTCATTGTTTGAATGTATAACCATCGTATGGCCTATTCCTCCATTTTCTAGGAGTGCATAGCAGAGTTCACAGGCTTCTACCCAATCCTCTACAGTGTAGAATGCGAGTAATTGAGTTAGTTTTTCCTTAGAAAATGGATAGTTTTTACCAACACCCTTTTCCTCACAAATTAGAACCCTAGTACCCTCAGGAATATTTATCCCTGCCATAACTGCAATGTCCTGAGCAGATTTTCCAACTATCTTAGGATTCATACCTCCATCTGCTCTCTCCATTATCCTAACAACCTTATCTACATCTTCACCTGTTATGAAGTATCCTCCCTGATTTCTAAGTTCACTCTTAACATAGTCCACTATACATGCCTCTGTAACGATAGCCTGTTCAGACGCACACACAGTTCCATTGTCAAAGGTTTTACTTGCTAAAATCTTACTTACAGCCCTTTTAACATCTGAACTTCTCTCGATGAATGCTGGAACATTTCCGGGCCCAACACCTAATGCTGGAGTTCCTGAACTGTATGCTGCTTTGACCATTCCTGTTCCCCCAGTTGCCAATATCAGAGAGACATCGTCATGCTTCATTAATTCATTTGTTCCCTCTAGGGTTGGTATTGATATACAGCTTATTAACCCCTTAGGCGCACCCATTCTAGTTGCTGTCTTGCTAAGCACCTCGGTTGTTTTCAAAATACATTTTAGTGCACTTGGATGTGGACTAAATACAATAGCATTTCCTGACTTTAATGCAATGATAGCTTTATATATAGCTGTTGATGTAGGATTGGTTGATGGTATTAATGCCCCAATTACTCCTACAGGTGTTCCAATCTCAACTATTTTCTTTTCTTTATCCTCATTGATTATTCCAATGGTCTTCATATCCTTGATATGCTCATATAGCTTTTCACTGGCAATAACGTTCTTTGTCAGCTTATCCTGCCATATTCCAAAGCCCGTTTCTTCTACCGCCATCTTTGCTAAACTTTCAGATTCCGCTAAGGCCGCTATAGACAGTTGCTTTACAATCTCATCTATTAGACCAGTACTGAATTTAGCAAACTCCTTCTGAGCCTTCTTAGCTGCCTTAACTAAACATCTTACTTCCTGTATAGATTGCAGATCTTTATCTTTTATCTCCATTTATTCCACCTCCCTATTAAAATAGCTAGTTAATGCCTCTATTAGTTCATTTTTCTTAGCAAACTTTATCAAGCCCTTCTCTATTGAAATTCCATCTATACCTCTAGCTATTCTTCTAAGGTCAACTACCTTAATATTAATTAGTTCATTTGGATCACTAATTCTAATTAATTTGCCATTATATTTGATAATATCTTTAGCCTTAACCTTACTTTTTTCTAAATCACTTGTATCTATCTCTCTACCTTCGAAAGAATGAGTTTCATCTCTCCTATTAAGGTCTTTGCTCTCAAGAAAATCATCCTTTTCTTCTTGCCTATCATCTGTCTTAGCTTCAACTATTTCCTTTTTAACATCTTGCTCTATTTCCTCATTCTTCTTTGGATTAAAGACGATTTTTTCTAAACCTTCTCCCATTCGGGCTATAACATCTATGGAGACAACCGTCCCTACCCTGTCTGCTGCTGTTGCACCTGCATCTATAGATGCCTTTACTGCACTGACATTTCCACCGATTTTTAAGGTAACAAGTCCGCCTCTTACAAGCTCAAGCCCAATCAGTTCTACATTAGCCGCCTTTAAACATGCATCCGCCGCTTCGATTGCTCCAATATATCCATAGGTTTCTAATAAGCCCAAGGCTTTTCCATTCATATTCTCACCAACACATCTTAATACTTAGTTGGATTATCTGCGACGAATTTCACAGCCTCTGCAAATGCATCACAAGCAGCCTTGCATGCTGACTGACTTCCCGTTAATAATCCTCCACCAAAGTTTGTTTCTGAAGGCGGTCCAAAGAATTCAGCCATTTCTACATCAGCAGCCTTTAAGGCAGCATCTAAGGCGTACATAGATTCAATTGGAGGTGCAATAAGATAGGCTATTGCTCTACCCTCTGGAATTCCTGCTAAGTCAGACAAGAAGGTTCCCGTTCTTGAGATACAATGAGCATAATATGCTATAGAGTCATCATCATTTGCACTATAAAAGCATGCATCGTTCTCTATAAAGTCTATAGCCGCATTTACTCCACTTCTTACTTCTGCTGGGTTTGGTCCTGACAATATTCCTATGAACTCACCTGCCAGCTTAGTGTTGGCATTGGCTGCTCCACCATAAAATGACTTTGCATAGGCAACCTTAACATCTGCCTTTTTTGTAGCCTCATCTATAGCTGTATATCCAACATCATCACAATCAGTTGTTATCATTCCTACACTTCTATGGCCTTCTGGTAACTCTAGCTTTTTAGCCATATCACGATCTATATTTGGTATAAGCTTTACACTCAATACAGTTGTACGTAATGGATCATTTTTCATTTAACTTCCCTCCATTTTTATAATTTAAGATCTAGTCCGCTTGCCTTCTGCTCAAGTATCTTCTTTATAACATCTGCAATATGAGCCCCTGCTTCTACTGCTGGAGTTCCTCCACTGTGTATATTTGATACCACTGTTCTATTGGACTCTGGCATTCCAACCTTTGCATTATAAGCCATGTAGCAGCTCATACTTTCTCCAGTTGCAAGTCCTGGTCTTTCTCCAATAAGAACTACCGTTACCTCAGCATCCAACATTTCAGAAATAGCATCCATTGCAGGAACTCTACCATGCTTTACAAAGAAAGGTGTTCCAACACTTATCCCATAGCCCTTTAGCCCCTGAATAATAGACGAATAAGCATCCTTTGCATTTGCATCAATAGCCGTTGAGCTTAATCCGTCAGATAAATATATCTGCACCTTAGGATTCTTCTGACACTTTTCTTTAATTAGTTTTTGAGCTTCTTCATCAAATCTTCTTCCGAGATCTGGTCTTGTTAAGTACTCATCCTTATCTCTACACATTGTACTAACTTCAAACAAATCCATTTCTTCTAGAACATCTTCTGAAACATAATTAAATACTGCATCCTGTGCAACTGCATGGTCAGCCCTAAATCTCAATAGGGTCTCTGTCTTATATCTTGGTCCAGCTCTCCATATCCCTACTCTAGCCGGTGTAGTTTCCTTTAATGCCAAATATCTATCCCGATTTTCAGGTTCTGGAACTAATAACTGTTCTTTAATTTCAATCGCAGTAATATCAGGTATATCTTCGTGTATACAATCAACATCGCTACATTCAACACTACAAGAGTCATTTGCTTTGTTATCACCCTTTGAACTCATTTCACTTAACACTTGCTCGATAATACTCTTAATGTCTTTTTCAGAAATCACATTCTTCCCCCCTTAATCTATTTCATAAATATTGATGCATCTCCAGCTCTTTTACTTAATCTGCCATTTTCATAAATTCCCATCTTCTCCAACCAGTCCTCAAACTCTTTGATTGGTTTCAGATTTGTCAATTGTCTTAATGATGGTGCTTCATGGTATCCTGTACATTGGTAATTGAGCATTATATCATCACCAGCCGGAATACCCATAAAGTAGTTACAGCCAGCGGTAGTCAATAGTACTGCTAGGTTCTCAACATCGTTTTGATCAGCCTTCATATGGTTTGTATAACAAGCATCACATCCCATAGGAATACCTGTAAGCTTACCCATAAAGTGATCTTCTAAGCCCGCTCTAATAACCTGCTTGCTATCATAGAGGTATTCTGGCCCTATGAATCCAACAACGGTATTTACTAGGAATGGCTTAAACTTCTTCGCAAAGCCATAGCATCTAGCCTCGAGGGTCAATTGGTCTACTCCATGATGGGCTTCTGATGATAATTCCGAGCCCTGACCTGTTTCAAAATACATTACGTTTGGACCTGTTGATGTACCTTCCTTAAGCACTAATTCTCTAGCTTCTTCTAATAGCTTTCCTGTAACACCAAAGGCTTCATTCCCCTTCTCAGTTCCAGCAATACTCTGGAATATCATATCCGACGGTGCACCTTGCTTTATGGCATCCATTTGAGTTGTCACATGGGCTAAAACACAGTTTTGTGTAGGTATTTCCCACTTTCTTTTAAACTCCTCAAACATTTTTAAAACATTAGCTACGTTATCAACGGTATCATTTACTGGGTTAAGACCTACAACGGCATCACCTGCACCATAGCTTAAACCTTCCATTAGAGAAACCATTATTCCATCTAGGTCATCGGTTGTATGGTTTGGCTGTAGTCTTACGGATAAAGTCCCTGGTAGACCAATAGTAGTATTGCAATGGGCCGTAACGCGTATTTTGCTAGCTCCATAGATTAAATCTAGGTTTGACATTATCTTAGCCACAGCAGCAACCATCTCACTGGTTAAACCTCTACTAACCCTTCTGATATCAGCTCCTGTAGTCTCGTTGTCTAGTATCCATTCTCTTAACTCTGAAACAGTCCAGTTCTTTATTTCACCATAAATCCTTTCATTTACACTATCTTGAATAATTCTAGTTACTTCATCCACGTCATAGGGTACTACTGGATTGTTTCTTAAATCTCCTAATGTAAGATTACTTAGAACCTCTTTAGCAGCGATCATTTCAGTTACTGATTCAGCTGCTATACCTGCTAATTTGTCTCCAGATTTTTCTTCATTTGCCTTTGCTAAAACTTCTTTTACATCCTTGAACTGATAAACTGCTCCAAAAAGCTTAGTTTTAAGTCTCATTTTCTCTCCCCTTTCTATACTAATAACTGAATAATAAAGTCTTTACTATTACAGGAACCACCTTTCCATTGGCTATTGAATTACCAATATCCACATAGTCCCCATTTTCAACCATTACAGAGTCTATACATACTACATTCTTCTTGTAATTTAGCCCTGCCTTTAGGCTTTGCCCGAGGGCCTTAGCAATATCATGCTCGACGATGATAACTAGCGGTAGATTAAGCTCAAGGATTTCCTTCATTCCCCTTATTATGCAATTGGATAATTCCTGTATTGTTTCAAAACTGGCGTTCTTCACCCCCTTAATAGCTAAGGCTACCTGCTGTTTATCATCTTCTAATCTAAACCACTTTAATTTATTTGAAATTGTGCTAGATAACTTGCTTAGAGACTGCCTTTCATCCTCCTTAGTAAGCTTAAGTATGGGGATGTTTTTAAGTGGTAAAACCTCTTCATCAAAGGTTATAGTACTACCACTAATATCCGTTGTATGTGTACCTGCTCCAACTACTGTGGCTCTAATGGTTTCAGCTGATTCTACGATTTCCTTTTCTCTGGTTATTTTTGAATCCTTTATTCTTTGCCCTAGTATGATTCCAATGTCTCCATATTCAAATAAACCAGACTGCTCTTCACCATATATAAAATCAGCAACGCCTCCAGAAAAGGATACATAGTTTATGTCGTAATCCCGTCTCAGGTCATGGCCTGTAAGCATCAAATCAAGCTCCGGGGATTTAGGCTTAACCCCTAGAATTTCTTCGAGAATTTCTGCCATTCTAGCTGTTAGCTTATTTAAAGCATCTAAGGTCAGTCTTTTGCCTTCAGAGATTTTTAGATTTATACATTCTCCTAATTTCTTTAGCTTTGGCGATATATAGGTCACCTCTAAGGTATCCTGATTCAATTTGATAAGCCTTCCTCCTATGTCAAGGCAGGCTGTATCTATTACCTCTCCATTCTTGAATACCGCTATATTTGTTGTTCCTCCACCTATATCTAGGTTTACAACGGTACAACTCTTTTCTTTTGAGATCTTTTCAGCATTTGCGCCCTTGCCTGCAATGATTCCTTCCAAATCAGGCCCTGCCGTGGCTACTACAAAATCTCCAGCTAATCCACTTAGTGTATTTAAAACTTCCCTTGCATTCTCTTTCCTTGCTGTTTCTCCCGTAATGATAACTGCTCCCGTGTCTACATCCTCTGGCCTAATATCTGCCCTTTCATATTCATCTTCTATAATGCTCCTAACCCTTTTTCCATCTATTGATGTCAAAGAAATAAGTGGAGTAAAGTATATATCACTTCTATAGGTAACCTCTTTGTCAACGATCTTTATTCTGGGTACCGAGGCTATAGATGCAGTATTTTCAACTGTTATCCGGCTGAAAACCAGTTGAGTAGTTGAGGTACCTATGTCTATTCCAACACTCAAAATGTGCTCCCTCATTTTAATCTCTCCTTTTAAGCAAAAAGAAAAGAGGCCAAAGAGATATTTACATAAAATATCTTCTTGGCCTCTTTGCCTTTTAAACACTTCGTTGTGTTTATATCTATTTTTTATTTTTAAAATCAAACATTATCTTTGTTCCTTTTGAACTTGAATGGATATTTATTTGCCCTTGTAATTTATCTTTTACGATACTTTTTACAATAGTAAAGCCTAAACTTCCTGGTCTGGCTGACTCCATATCAAAGCCTACCCCATCATCAATGATAGAAATATTTGAGTACATGCTTCCTCTTTGAATATTTATTTCGATTAACCCACTTTCCCTACCTACAAAGGCATATTGAACTGAATTTTGTATAAGTTCATTTACTACAAGTGCTATTGAAGTGGCCTTATCTGAATCAATCTTTAAGCTGTCGCCACTTATTTCAATCTTAATATTTTTATTTTTCAGCATACTATAGTCTATAACACTATTTTTGATCCTTGAAAGAATTGTTTTTATATCTACATCATCTAGACCCTTCTGAGCTAGTATTTCATGGGTTACGGCTATACTCAATATCCTACTTATACTTTCATTAAATGCTACCTTCACCGACGCATTATCTATACGTCTAGATTGAAGTCTAAGTAAACTAGCTATTGTTTGAAGATTATTCTTCACCCTATGGTGAATCTCCCTTATGGCTACTGACTTCAATATTAATTCCTTTTCTTTAGCTTTTACGTCTGAAATATCTCTTATGACCATAATCATCCCTACTACGTCTATATTTCGCTGCTTCATAACGGCATACTTCACTTGCAGTGTCAGTTCCCCTATGTCTACCTCTGAACTACTCGTAAAACCTTTAGCTTTTATTTCGCTAAAGCTCTTTCCATCTAAAACTAAATTATTAAAGTTTATACCAATTACATTGTCTATATATCCCAGCTTCTTATATAAGTTTTCTGCAACTGGGTTTGCATATGTAGATATCCCATGACTATTAAATATGATAATTCCATCGGTTATATGATAATGTATGGGATTTCCATTATCAATAAATGTAAGAAGTGCTTCCGTAAGCTGTTCTGTAGTCTCAGTTAAAAGCTCCATATTCTTTTTCTCATTAACACTTTTTGTTATATCAATCTCAGCTATTAATGTACCTATCACATCACCTGAATTATTTTTAATCGGAACTACATTTTGCTTTACCGACTTATTTTCTTGTGTAATGGCTCTTAAATCCCTGGTCGCCATTCCTATTTCCAAGGTTCTTAGAACAGCTGGTTCATTCTTCCTAAGTGCAAACTCGCCAACAACAGAGTGTTGATACATCGAAGGACAGTTTGATGGTTTAGCCTCTGCAACTACTATAGCTGTATTAGGATCCTTAGACATACAGTCTATAAATATATCAGCTTCTAATAAATCAGCGATTAAAGGTAGATTTTGAGCTATTTTTTCGAGCTTGCTAATCTCTTCGTCGGATAAATAAGTATGGATTTTACACAGTTTATATATCATAAAATTTACTCCCGTATAAAGTTTTTTTGGTACAACCTCATCGTTTTTAATCAAGTTCAACCCTGTGAAATGATTTAAGATTATTCATTAATTATAATTGCATTGGCTATATCCTTCATAGCACAGCGTTTATCCATACTTAACTTTCTAATTTTGTTGTATGCTTTTTCCTCTGTCAAACCATATTTGCTCATCAAGATACCCTTCGCTTTTTCAACAGCCTTTCTCGTCTTTAATTGATCCTGTGTCTGGGCAACCTTTTCCTTTATCTTTCTAAACTCGTACCCCTTAGATATTGCTACCTCTATTGTAGGTAGTAGTGATTTTTCATCAACGGGTTTAACAATGTACCCCATAACCCCAGCTTCCTTTGCTTGGTCTATGAATTCCTTTCCACTATAGGCCGTTATCAAAACTACACTACCGGCTAGGTTTTCTTGTCCTATGATTTTTGATGCCTTTAAGCCATCAAGCAAAGGCATTTTGACGTCCATGAGAACTAGATCTGGTTTTTGTTTACGACAAAGCTCTACTGCATCAAATCCATCGGAAGCTTCTCCTACAACATCGTAGCCAGCCTCCTTTAATAACTCAGAAAAGTCCATTCTAGTAATAGGCTCATCGTCGGCTATTACTATTCTTTTTTTCATTCTTTCCCCTCCCCAGGTCAAAGGAATATTTTCAATGTTTATTTTTAATATGTTAATAACCACAGTTTTATGACAAAAACATTTTTATATCCTCCAGTCCACTTCCTTCAAGTGAGCTGACTTTAAATATCTTACTTGCACCAGCATTGTACAAGCACTCCTGAGCATATCTGATATTTCCTTCCTCACAATCTATCTTAGTCACTACCCCTATCACCAGCTTATTAAAGACCGATGCAAAGCTTGGAGGAAAAATACAAGCCTCATCATTACAGTCTTGAACTAGGCCAATAACATCACAGTCAAAAGAAGAAGTTATCAGAGCATTATAAAATCTCTTGTTCTCAATATATTCTCCCGGTGTATCTAAAATGCTCCTATAATATTCTATTGCTTGAGTTTTTTTATATTCTATAGAGTAGTTATTCAAAGCCTGTGTTAAGGTTGTCTTTCCACTCCCTGTTCGGCCTATTAGAATTATTTTTTTCATTTTTACCACTCCCAAGACTAAGACTTTGTCAGCTTCGTAGGAGTAAAGGCCAAGACATTTTTCAATAGATTTAATACTTCCCTTAAGGCAGCTTCTACACTGGACACATCCCCCACTACAACAAGAGAACCGCTAAATCTATCTAAAAATCCTATCTCTACTCCAGCTGCTTTTGTAGCAACATCCGCTGCTATTATTGCAGCCTCACTAGGGGTGATTGTTAAAATACCTATAGCTTCATTGTATTCATCAGATATCCCAAGTTTCTTATATACGCTTCTTTGAGGATTTGCTATTAAATGGGCCAGAGTAACCTGTTTTCCCGGCACATATTCCTGTATAACTCTTTGTTTTTCATCTTTCCCCATAACATCAACCTTTCAGAGTGTTCAATTCGATTTTAAAATGTGAATTTAACCAAAAAAAGCTTGTCAAGGAAAATAAAACCGTTTCCCTGCAAGCTTCATTGCTTTTAATATCGCACTCCGTTGTGCAAATCCCATATTTTATTTAATTTTAACATACTTATTTTGATAATGCAATATATTATTTTGAATTTTCACACAGTTTACAGTTGGTATATTTCCTTCAAATTAAGAATAAAGGAGGAAGAGCTTACGTGATGTGAAGAAACAAATTAATTCCAACTCCACAAACTATAGCAAAGGCAAACCTAAATTTTCCACCATCACTTTTATCATTAAAGTCTGTATATGGTAAAAGAGAAAAGGTAATAAGGCAGTTTTTTAGATAAATAAATAAATGCTTAAGTCTCTCTACACCATTTCTTCTTAGGATAATCAATAATAGAGCAATAGCCCCTCCTGCAAGGAAAGAATATATAATTGCCTTTAAGGCAAAGTCTATTCCCATTATGGCTCCAATTGCACTAAAAAGCTTTATATCTCCCGCTCCTAACATTCTTAAAGCAAAGAAGATTATTAGTATTACAATAGGAATTATCATACCTTTAATTGCAAATACCAATCCATCTAGACCCTCTAAATACATATTTGTTATAAGTCCAATTAGAATAAAGGGATATACTATATTGTTTTTTATCTTGTATGTTTTTATATCACTTATTAAAGCTAATATAAGTAGTAACGCTAGTTCAACATATTTTAATATAATTGAAATCACCTCTTTATATGAATCTAATATGCCTTACATTCTTGATTGAAGCAACAACGAAGAAATTCAGGTTTATCAACAGCCTGAGGTATAGGCTTCTACTGCCTCCTAATATTCTTCATCATCCTCTAATAATACTGTTTCTTCGATTACGCTCCTTTGCTCAAATTCGTCTAACAATACTGTTGATTCTTCATTGCTAAAATTAAATTCTAAAAAATTACTATTATTATCCAATGTAATCTGTTCATTAATATCAGAACCGGTTCTTCTATTAGTGTATGACATTGCTGTTTTTCCTTTATAGGATGACTTTATATTGGTTCTATCTGGTTTTCTAATAGATTTAACAAACCACATTATGGTACCAAAAATTCCAGTCAAGCCAATAAAAATCATTAAAATTCCTTTTAAAAGCATAGTCTCCCCCTATATCTATTTATTGAAAAAACTTATAGTCTCAATAAAACCCCTATAGGTTATGTATGAAAAAGTGGAAAGTAGAAATATCATTATTGCTATTTTAAACTTGATACTTATACCTTTTTTTCCATGTTCTTGACTAATTGCATCTACATTTTCTAAGTCTCTAACTAGTTCCTCTACCGACTGATATCTCTGATTAGGATTAGTCTTTGTACACTTTTCTATTATGTATTCCATACCTATTGATAAGCTTTCATCCAATTCCCTAATAGGTCTTATTTCATAGGGAGCTTCCTTTGGACTTTTTCCAGTTAGTAGATGGTATAGCGTTACTCCTAAACTGTATATATCGGTTCTTTCATCGGTTTGCGCTGTCCCATATTGTTCAGGTGCTGCATATCCTCTTGTACCAATATAGGCAGTATCATTTTCTGCCTCGGATTTATATTCTCTTGCAATTCCGAAATCTATGAGTTTAATCTTTTCATCCTTTGTTAAGATAATATTTGAAGGCTTCATATCTCTATAAATTATTGGGTTTGGCCTTAAGTTATGAAGATAGAGAAAAACATCACATATTTGTCTTGCCCACATAATAACCGTCTGTTCTTGGACCTTACCGCATCTTAATAATTTTTTATCTAAGGGAATACCTTCTATGTAATCCTCAATAATATAAATGCTTCTGTCGTCTTCAATAATATCAAATATCCTTGGCAAGGCAGGATGTTTTAGTTTTTTCAATATATTTGGCTCAACCAATAGATCTACCCTTGAATTCGATACTTTATTAATTTCCTTAATGGCCCATAGAGTTCCAAGATTTACGTTTTCAGCAAGATAAACTGTGCTCATGCCTCCTTCTCCTAGAACTTTAAGTATCTGATATCTTCCATCGAAGAGTTCATATTTTTTCATATTTATCTCCACCTTAGCCTATTAAATCCTTTAATTTCTCCAAAACCCCTATTTTTGTTTCATCATAATTCTGATATACAAGTATTGCTGAAGCGTTATCTACAGCTCCCCTCGTCTTCACTTTTTCCATAAGTTTTTCGACTTTGTTTTGAATATCTTCATCATTTTCTTTATATTCCTCAACAGCATCTAATATTTCATTCTTTAATAAAAGATTATAGAAGCCATCACTACATAATAGGAATACATCCTCCTCAAGGACTTCTCCTGTTCTGCGAAATAACTCTATCCTTTCTTTTACTCCTATACATTGGAGTAAAACGTGGCTCTTAGGATGATTTACTGCATCCCTTTCACTCATTATTCCTTGTCTAACCTGCTCTGCAACCCATGAGTGATCTTCAGTAAGCTTAATCATTTTTTTATTTATTTTATATATTCTACTATCACCTACATGCTTAATAATGAATTTATTTTTGAATATGAATAGCATAGATAGGGTTGTCCCAACTCTACAATTTATTTCTTGGCTAAATTTGATTATCTTCTCATTTATTTTGAAAACTAGGTTATCAAGCTCTTTATCAATGATGCTTATACTGTTTTTTTTGCCATTGTTGAGAATTATTGATAACCTAGTGTTCCACCAGTTTTTAAACTCCCCTATGACTATTTCACTTGCTTTATCTCCAGCAGCAAGACCCCCCATACCATCAGCCACTACAAAAAGGCCAAACTCTCCATGGGCTTCTTCTCCGATTTTTATAAGTATTCTGTCTTGATTTGTCTTTTTTACATATCCTATTTCACTTAAGGCCCCAATAGAAAAACCTCGTTTTCTCATATTTTTTTACCATTCCCTATATAGTTTTAAGTCATCTATAGCACTCTCGTATAGGTTATACCAGAATACTTCTCCATGATTTTTCCTATTTACATCATTTAGATACAGCAGATCTAGATAGGTCGATCTCTTTCTTCCATATTCTGTTCTTTCCTTTTCAACACCATTAAAGCTTGTATTCTCATTGATTTTCCCCCATGTGTCGTCCATATATGTATAGAAAAATTTTGCTCCATAGGTTTTGTTTCCGGTTATTTCAAATATGATAAGGAGGTTTTGCTTTTCATAGTTTTCATTTATAAGGTCTAGTTCTTCTCCTACCGGTACTGCCTTTGTCCATGGCGGTAGATAGTAGTCGAATTCCCATATATGCCATTTTTCATTAAGGGCTGTACTTTCTTTCTGCTTTCTGTAGCTGCTATCTAGGGTTATATAATAGGCCAATGGTCTATATCCGCTATTCTCTATTTTCTTATAGTCTCCTGAGTTATCGTCCTCTACATAGAGATGTACTTCCTTTATTTTATTGTTTTCATCTATTGCCCAGAACTGTGGCTTTATCTCTAGTGTGTCATCATCTTCGTCGAAGCCTATTGTGTCTATTTGGAAGTATACCTTGTATCCCAGCTTTATAGCCTTTTCTTCCTTTGTTTTATATACTGGCATATCACTTATTGGTATTCCTGTTTTTGCTAGGTCAGTAGGATTATTGTCTTCATCTAGGAAATACTTCTTCCAGTTGTAGTCGGCTACTCCCGTGGCTCTTAGGTTTTTTATCTTGTTTATGAATATTGGCGGCGATGTGGTCATGGTTACGTTTCCGGCTCTATCTCGTTGATAAATATGTACATACCAAAGCCCTTCCTTCAGATCATCAAACTCTGTTGCTGCTACGCTTTCCTTAGTTGACCCACAGTTCAGATTTACTTCAAATCTATTAGTTAATGGCCCTGCGATTGCTTCTGCTGTGCCTTCATTCAAATTCTTCATAGACGATACAGAAGGGAAACTAGTTGTTTTAGTTATTAAGAATCTTGATTCAATCACGCCTGATAACTCGTCACCAATGGTTACCCCTATTCTGTTGTTGTAGTCGGCCATATACTGATATCCATTTCCAACATTCGGAATATTTCTCTGTACAACATCAGTGAATCCATTTATATCAAATATAGCTACATCGGGTTTTATATTATCGAACTTAAATTCTCCATAGGTTATAGTACTCATAATATTTTTTGCTATATCTTCTAAACCTACATGAATACTATATACCCCATTTTGGTTGACATTGAATGTTTTTGTTTCGTTTTTACTTCCCTTTGTAAAGTATTGATTTGCTTGAAATCTATTATAGTGACTTCTATCGGTTATATTGTAATAGCTTGTCATATTCCAAAATCCTGATAAATTATCTGTTACTGTAATATTCACAGAATACGGTATGTTTGTCCAGTCTCTACTAGATATACTTGAGCTTGATTCTGGTATCGTCTTATCAAGCTTATATATTCCACTAGTACCAGTGTAAAGATCAGGTGGTGTTGTACTTCCCGAAGGAGTTCCATTATCTGTCCAACTTCCTCCATTTGGAGCTGAATCACTACCCCATACCTTTTGTTTAGATATCCATTCATTTAACGTTCCTGAAAGTTGTAGATTATCGCCTTCGGTAGTGATTGTTACGTCTCCACCATTCATCCCACTTACTGTCCCTGTAGCTGACCCTGTAACCGATATGGTTCCAACTTCCCAAGTCTCCGTAAAGGTACATGGGGCTGAATCTGATTTAGTTTGAGTTTCGGTAATGTCATTTCCATCACCGTCCTGCCCTATTACTACTTCTTCTTCATATTCATAGGCTCTTGAAGCTGTGTCGCTTCTCTCTGCTGTTTTGTCTCCTGATATTGAAACATTTACAGTAATATTTTGATTTACCCATCCTTCTCTGTTTCCACTTATGTCAAAGGAACTATTAGGATTAAATACAATAGTCCCATTTCCACCATTTGGTCCCGGTGGATCGGGTGGAGTTGTACCAGTTTTTTTATAGTAGAATGTTACGGTTTTCTCTTTTTCGCTATCAGACAACCTTACTATCTGTGAGGTGTTTGATTTACTTGTATCAAGTTCATAACCGCTTACAGTCGGGGCATCGACCGTAATATCTTTGTCTAGGTCTTGATCTCTCATTTTTGATGTTTGTATAGTTGTATCGCTTTCATCTTTACATATGATATTTATCGTTCCCTTATCTCCATCCTCAGGCAGTTCTTTTTCTTCTTCTGCGTAGTAGACTTCTACATAAAAGATAGGATAGTCCCTTGTTAAGTCTATATCTATTTCCCATGTGCTATATTTCACCCTAGAAGTTGAGTACTCTGTATCTTCTTCATATATCCACGTATTAGAACCACCACCATGTGAGTGTTTTCCAAAAGGACTTGTATCTTCAACAACCTTCAAAATTTTTGGTTTTTTATCACTTATGTAATAGTTTTTTCCATCCTCTTCAATGGTTTTATACATTCTATCTACCACATTGTTTGTATAAGTTGGAGCGTCAATTCTATTGTTACGATGACTTTCTCCTAAATACTCTAAAAAGCCTAAATATTCTCCATCCTCTGTATATGCATATGCTCCTGCTACTCCATAGCTTGGAAGGGGAACTTCATAAACGATAAAATCTCCATCATTCATTGGCGTTTTAAAAACGAACTCTCCCACACCGGGTCTTTTATCTATGAGTGTCTCATTTTCCG
Source organism: Wukongibacter baidiensis (assembly GCF_050888315.1). Classification (NCBI taxonomy): domain Bacteria; kingdom Bacillati; phylum Bacillota; class Clostridia; order Peptostreptococcales; family Caminicellaceae; genus Wukongibacter; species Wukongibacter baidiensis. The sequence continues at coordinate 4,872,989 of NZ_CP138202.1, read as the reverse complement.
TTCTTACTACTAGATGTTTCCAAGTCGTTTCAATTCCAAATTCACCTTCTACTTTGATTTTCTCTGATAGATAATGTTTTTTTACAGGTAGTGTTCCACCTTTTTCTGCATATAGTCTTCTTATTGGTGGCCCTGAATTTAATAATTTTACGTCATAGTCTACATGGTCTAATTCTGAGTGCTGACCTACATCATTATCAGCTAGATAAATCCATAATGGTTCCCCTGTTTTTTTATCGGTATATGCTATTATTAATTGAGCTTCGCCACTTCCTCCAGTGTTCCCATCGTCACTTTCTATTTTAAGTACTGATTCTTCTCGATCATGTGCAAATTCGCCCTCTCCATATATAAACATATCAACATCAAGTTCATATTCTCCTACAGGTTTTCCATCTGCCCAATCGGTTATAGCCTCATCTAAATCCCTAAGTATTTTTTCTTGTGGTGTCATACTCTCCGATTCAAAATTATTTACAACATATCTAAAGGTTCTTATTATGCTATTTTCTATTTCTAATTCAACTTCCCATTCCTCTATACCATAATATGGAGGATCATCTTCATAATCCTCTATGTATTCTTGTACAATGTTAAAACCCGAATCATAGGTTCCTCCTAGAACTATTCCACCTCTTTTTTCTATTTCATCGGCAAGCCTAAAATCTAAATATGCATCACCTTCCTCGGGTGGTGGAGTACTTTTTTTATAATAAATATTTAATATATTCGATGATGAGTCTACATCGATACTAGCAGGATTATCAGTTTTACTTGATTCTGAATTAAACACCCAATTTACAAATTCGTAATCATCGCCCTCAAAACTAATTTCATCTGGAAAATCAATTTCATTAGTACCCATTGTCACAGATTTTGTTTTGGATGATTTTAAATCTTTTGTTGTTCCCACTTCATAGTAGTTGATTGTCAGGGTTTCATCACTTGGAGGGGGTGATGGTAATTCTTCTACTTCTATACTTATCGAAACAAAATAACACCAATACTCGTTTCCATTTTCTAGTTCTTTCTTTGCCCTATGAATGCCATTATCCGACCAGTTTTTCCACCAGTCCTTAAAATTAGGATCTTCCGTCTTTGCATCGTCCATCACCATCAAATAAAATTCATACGTTCCAGCTTCATCAAGGGTTAAAGAATCAATTTGTCCATACTGACTGGCACTCATTTCCCTCACCACTTCTCTTCCCGATGGCGTGACATATTGAAAGTCCCATTTTAATAGTCGAGTTCCGTTGTTACTTATATCACTAATATCACGTATGTCTATGGTATCTCCAACTTTAGCATGTCCTTCTGGGTATGCACTACTAGCAGTTTCCAATATATCGTCATGTGAACCGTCTTTGTGGTCTATTATTATTCTCATTCCTGCATTTGGTTTTAAAATGTCATTCGGTCGCTGTCTTCTATAATCTATAATACTACCTGTAGCCTGCGATACAACTGCTCCAATAATCATTATGAATATTATTATCATTGCTGTTGTTATCTTCTTTTTCATATACTATTATTCTCCTCCTTTTCCAGCTACAAGCTCTACGAAGTATTCCTTTTCTATTTTTCTTGTTTCATTTCTTATTATTATTTTAAGATTAAACTTTGCACCTTCCTCTATCTTGAGCTCTTTATCCCAATCCTTTTCTTTTAAATAAAACTTTCTAACCCCCCACCATGCATTACCCTTGTTAATGCTCTTCCATATCGTCATGTCTTGTTCAAACCATTCATCAGTTTCGTCATAATATGAGTTTAATATCGGGTGATTGTTTCCTCTTTCATCCAAAACTATAAATCTAATTTTGTATTCGTCTCCTGTAGCCTTATATTCAGACATATTTTTCACTATTAGAAGATAATAGTCTATATACGATTCTTTGGTATCTATCGCAAATACTGGCTCTACAAACTCCTTCTTATTGTTTTCATCAATAGTCGTCTCCCTAAGTTCCTTGAATATATTCCTTACTTCTACCCGATCTGGCCTTTCCAGTTCTTCACCTTTAATTTCATTGGTACTTATTTTTATACTCCTAGACTCTCCATTCCATTCAACCTTTGCCCCTAGTGCTTCACTTACAAACCTAAGTGGTACAAAGGTTCTATCATCTTTAATAATTGACTTAGTGTCAAATTCTATTTTTTTACCACCCACAAGGGCTTTATTTTCTCCAATATTGAGTTTTATTTCCTTACCTATACCTACAATACCTACTTGTCTAATTTCTCCATTCCACTCTACCTGACAGCCTAAATTCTCAGCAATAAATCTTACTGGAACCAAAGTTCTATCATCTTCATTAATGAATGGTTTTGCGTCTGGAAAGTTAACAAGCTTATTATTAACCATAACCTTAAGATCGACATTCTCAGCCTCTACTGAAAAAAGAGCTATATTAAATATAAACATCATAATTAATGTAACTTTGAATAATTTTATTAGTCTATTTTTCATAACTTCAACCCCTTATAAAATATTATTTTCAAATCAATATTTCAAACATCAAATGACACTTCTTAAGTTTTAAATCATGCCTCAATAAAGGTGTATTCAATATTAGCAAATTTAACTTTATCCCCATTTCCTATCTGATATTCCTTGTTACTGTCGATTTTTGCCCCGTTTACGAAGGTTCCGTTTTTAGAGTTTAAATCCTTTATAAAGTACTGTCCTTCTATTTCTATAATCTCTGCATGTGTTCTACCTATGGAGTTATTTTCTAATAGGTAGTCCACGTAGTTTGGAAGTCTTCCGATGATAAAGTTGGACTTAGTTATCGTGACTTTGTCCATCATTCCGTTGTTCATTCTTTGAAGATATGCTATGCCTTGCTTTTCATCATCTAATATCTCCGTTTCATTCATGCTTACAGAAACTATACTTAAATCCTCTGAAGCCGCTATTTCTCTATATGATCCATTGATGTTGCTAAGCTCGTTAACATTGTATATTTCTCTTTTAGACATGTTGAGACTTTCTTTTTTCTTATATGTAGTAGGCTCAGTTTTTGATTTCCCCCTCCCACCTGATTTACCTATGTTTTTCTTTCTTACTTTCTCTTTTTTAATTTTCTTAGTTACCTTAACTTCCTTCATATTCTCTTTCTTGAAGAGGTTTTTAAAGAGTAAAATATCTATAGCCGTAACAATTATGGTAATACCACCATAGGCACTGATATCATCTCCAGCCATGCTCTTTATTGTATCCAATCCAAATACTATGGTTATGGCTATTATGATTTGGGATAAAACGGCTATTAGTATGTATTTAGTTTCATATTTTGTTTTTGCAATGACTTCTTCTTCCTCCTCTACTATCTCTATTGGAGCTGATTTTGCTCTTGACTTTTGATGCTTTATTGGTGTTATTTCCTTCTTCTCATAGTTTTTCTTAGGCTCTCTATTGCTATTAACTATATTTCTCTGAGGATTTGTTGCTTTAATATTTGATTGTTTCGGTTGTGACATCCGGTTCTCACTCTTTTTAGGTTTATCCTTTTCTAGATCCTTTAAAAAGTTATGAAAATCGAAGATATTAAAGATATCGTTTTTCAAATAGTTTAAGATTCTTTGCATGTAATTTCCCGTTGAATTTTCATCAATCTTAGCCGATGAAATAATCAGATCAACAAGAAAGCTCTTGAAACTGTTGTTGATGTCAGTATCTAAGGTTAAAGGTATGTACAACATGCTTATCTCAAGGTTGCTAGGATTGATATATATATATTCTTCATCAACAATGAAGCTATTGTCATATAAAAAATACTCTTTACTACTTAATAAAGTTTTTGTGATTCCCTTGAGTATATTGATAAACTCTTCTTCTTTGAGATTCTTTCTTTGTAAAAACTGAGATAATGTTAATGTTGAGGTGATGTTGTAGTATAGTCTAACTTCATCGTTCTTTTGTCTAGTATCAAGCCTAAGAATACCTTCACAGGAATTATTATTTAACATCTCAATCTGGTATTCTAAGATATTTTCACTAGAACTCATATTTAATACTATGTAGCTTGCTGTAGAATCATTTTCGTAATCAAATTTAAACCTTTTACAGATCATATCCTTCATTGTCGAGTCCTCCTTTGTTACTAATTAAAAACCATTATGAATATTGCGGCTGCCGATATAAATGGTGCAAATGGAATAGTTGTTTTTCTATTGGCAACTTTAAAGGTTAAAAGAATAAGTCCTGTTAATCCACTAAGCATTGTGGCCATAACCATTACCCCTAGTGTATTTTGAAGTCCTAAGAATAGACCTATACATGCAAATAGCTTTGCATCTCCCATTCCTACTGCACCCTTTGTAATAGTAGAAATTATTGCTATTATTCCTCCACAGACTACAAGCCCTAGTAATGCATTTATAAATGAAATATTATCGTTTAAAAACATAATAACAGTACCTAATGCAATTCCTAAAATCATCACTTTATCTGGTATGATTTTAGCTCTTATATCAACTATTGAAACCGTTAATAGAATGGAACTAAGAGCTATATATGTAAAAAAAGAAATAGAAAAACTATATTTTTTAAAAAGAAAGACATGTGTTAGCACTAAAAAAATATCAATCAATATCATAGGATTTTCTCTAAATTTCAAATATGAAAACCACTTCGAAATACTTTCTTCACTTTTTATAGGATATAAATACATTTTTACAATAATAGATACTATAATTGCCTCTATAAATATAAGTAGATATATCATTCTATTACTCCTCTACTGACTTTTCTTTTTACATATTTGGCATAGGGTATACCCCTCTTCAAGTGCCTCTTTTTTACTCTTTGTTACAACTTTTATATCTATATGTTTACAAGTCATATGATGGTAAACCTTCGTGTTTCCTCTTGTTTTATAGACTAAATAATTCGCCTTACCTTCTCCAGGTATAAACCAATTGCATTGTTTTAAACCCTTACTTTTTGCATCATCTAAATACAAAGCGTCTGCTGGATTATTTAATGCATCGCATGATGCATTAATATGATATCTTTTTTCAGATTCACTTGAATCTCTATCCAAACTTAGTAAGGTAACGTAAACATTTTCATCATTATCTTCCTCTTCACCATCATTTTCATCCTCACCTTCTCCAGAATAACCATCATCCCCTCCCATCCATGCCCTAGCAGTGGCTCTTTGAACTATTGGAATGTTACTAGTAAATTTTATGGGTAGTGGAATGTCCACATTATATTTAACTACTACATCTATATCTTCATTACTTTTAAAATAAGAGGATTTACTAAAATCTAATTTATCTATATCCAGACTTTTCAGCCTCTCATCAGTTAACCCATGCTTTTTTACATAGTATCCTATCAATTGATTCCCTATTGCAGTCTTTCCCTTGTCATATCCTATCTTAGCTATCAGGGCCGCTATACTTATCATTTCTCCCTTTGGATCCTCTGCAATATCCTCAATCACTGATTGAATTTCCCCTACATTTTCTTTGATATTCTGCCCATCGGAGCTTATCCCACTTATTGATTCCGATATCCCTTTAACATCTCCTCTTCCTACACCTTCATATACATTCTTTGAATCACTCTTTAACTGACCTACAGAATCATTTAACTCATTATAGCAATCGGTTATACTATCCAAATGTTCCTGGGATTTTTGCTTCTTTTCTTCAAGCTCACTATCAATAGTATTATCTATATTCTGAACACCACTTGTATAGTAAAGATAGCTTGATGAGGCCATCTCATTTACGGCCTCTGTAATAGCATGTTGGATTATTTCATGGGTATATACAATTTTTGTGAAAAATCCAATGGTTAATACTGCACAAATGAATATAGGTAAGACTATTGCAGCCTCTACCGTCAAAGAACCTCTTTGACCTTTATTAATAAAAGATTTCATAGTATCCCCTCTAATAGCCCTGATATATTTCTACCTTAAATTTGTGTCTATTGTCTTTGGTTTTAAATTCCTCAGGAATAAAGCTTTGGGTTAAGAACAGATATTTAATTGATACCACAGCCTCTATCCTAACATATGTATTAAGTTCATCTAGCCTTAACTCTTCATTTCCCGTAGAATTTCGCATATTAAGCTGAATTAGATCCTGTAGTCTTGTCATAGTCAGATCATCATCCTGAATTAATAGGAAAAATCTTAAATAATCTTGATATGATGTATCCATAAGATTTTTTTTCTGGGAAGAGGTCTTGTCACTATCATCTTTGTTTAAATTTACCTTAGATGACTCTTTCGCTCCACCCTTCAAATCTGTAGCCCAGTCATCTTCAGTTTTATATAGTGCTACCTCTCTACCGTCCTTTAATTCTTCCAAATCATAGGTTGCTTCAGCCATAGACCACCCTAATAGTATAAGGGTCTTAATAATTGGAATCCCTGCTCCACCTGTAAATACTCCTGCAACGACTGTGGCTGTTGTTCCAGCAATTTGATTTTTTTCTTGGCATAAAAATACATGTATTGAATTTAAAGCAAACCTAGTTACTAATATTTTAGAGTCCATCAGAGTTTGGTTCGTCTTCTCACTCCTGCTTCCGTTCAAAATATATTCCACTTCAGATCTTTCGAAGAATGATACTTGGCTAGATTTTTCTTTATGCCTCAGATTATACTTTTCGTCTTCATCAACTTCTGTTACATAATTCTTAAACATTCCCATAATGTACTCATTGATATAGATTTCGTCTCTAATGTTTTTAGGGTTTAAGTTCTTCGTTATATCTCCAAGAAAAGATAGTGCTGATTCACTAAATCCGAAATCTTCTTGCTTGTAAAACTCCACTTTTTCAATTTCTTCACCAGTATTCTTTCTCCAAAGAAACCCAAGACTACTCTCTCTATTTTCCTTATCTTTTTGTAGCTTTACTGTAGAAGGAAGTGAATTATAATCCTTATTATCTATCTTCTTAGATTCTTTGAAAAAATTCAAAATGACATTAGGCTTAATTTTTTCGTTAGCATTATTTTCACTTTTTTCACGAACATCGTATTTCTTATCGTCTTCTTCGCCTTCCTTCTCAATCTTATAATCGTATTGAACTTCACTATTATATTCCTTCAATTTTTTGCAAATATCTTCTTTAATATCTTCAACCTCATCAATCTTATCTGCACCCAAATTAATTTCAGCCAAACTCTGAGCTTTACTTGGGCTAATCTTCTTGAGTAGATCTACTGCATCATCTAGGTCTTTTTTATTATCTTCTAACTCCCTTATTATCTTTCCAAAGCCATTTATTTTGTCTCCGTCCTTACCTTCCTTCACAATGCCAAGAAGGTTCCCATGACTTTCTACTTCAGCACTAAGCTGATCATAGGCTTCGCTCATAATATTTTCTTTATTTTCTTCTAATCTCCCTTTGAATCCTTCTAAGTCTGTTTTTACGGAATCACTATTATTAACAAGATCATCAATTCTTGCTCTTGCTTCTTCATTAACTTTAGAATATCCTCCAATCTCACTAATTAGTTCATTATACTCCTCTCTCATGTCTTTCATAGTACCACTAATTCTTTTTTCTATTCTCTCTTTCTTCTCTGGATCAGTCGTATTTTTTAATTGCTCTTTCAAGTCTTTGTAATGCTCTATCAATCCTACATAATCACTTATTTTTGTAGTATACTTACCTTTATCCAAGCCCCTTACAAAATAGTCCACATCGTCCTTTTTAAATGTCCAAAACAAAAATTTGTAGGGTTCATAGGTTTCATACTCTCCATATATTTTTTTGTATATATCTCTCTGTATATTTTCTACCTTTTTTAGCCCCTTTTCCAAACTAATTTTTTCTTCATATACAGCCGATGTTGCCCCAGCCTTTTTAAACATCTCTAATTTATTAATAAAATCCTCTACAAATCCTTTAGGTGCTCTGTATTTCATATATTCTAGAACCTGCTGTCTTGTAACTGGATTTTCTGTTAAGTTAAAAATCGGTTCTACCGATATACTCTCTATTTCATAATCGTATAAGTCCAGGTATTCTTCTTCCTCTAAACTTTCTTCATTAATCATCAAATTCTTATTTATATACTCTACTATTGTCTCCTTAAGCTCTTCCTCGTCATTTTCATTCAAAGCAAACAGCCCATATTGTTCCTTTAAGGGCGTGTAATATCCAGCAAGGGAAGAACGAACTGAGGTTTCTACAGCTCTTTCTATTTGAGGACCTGCAATATTTATTCTAGCTGCATCTACTATTACTCCAGCTAAGGTAATCATAATCAGTAATATGATACTTAGAAAAACAGTTATTGCACCATCCTGCCCCCTTCTTCTCAATTCGTATTCCCCCCTATTTTTTCAAAAAACTTTTCAATGTTTTCATTAATTTTCTCCATTGTTTCCTTAAATCTATCTAAAACCTTTTCTGTCTTTTCAAATTCACTTAATGTATCCGTTATAAAATCTGTGTTTCGAATAAATTCCATTGGATCGTTTATTACAGCTTTAGAATGGACACTTATATTATAGGTATCACCTAAACCAAAAATTTTTAAATTATCTCCTAATGGAATCTTATATGAATTGCTGATTACTACATTTAGTTCCTTATATACAATATAATCCTTGAGCCAAATATCTATATTATCCTTGTTATTTTCTATATCATTATCACTTATTTCAGATATTTCTCCTTCTAAAATGTTGTTTTTCTTCAGTTTATCTAAAGCATATCTTTTTAAAATTTCAATTTTATCCTTTTCCTTAGTTCTAAAAATTCTCCAATATAGATCAGTATCTAGCAATTCTTCCGACCTTTGCAGTTCACCAGTTTCTAACCTATGAATATCAGAGTTTTCATTCATTTTAGATATATTGCTCCAACATGCTGCACCTCTTTCAGCAACATTGTTTGCAATAGAATTGAGATAGGCATGTTGATATAGTAAAATACATATATATACAACTGTTACGATTGCTAAAATTATTATTGGAAATATTAGTGAGGCTTCAACGGTTAGACTTCCTGAGTTATTTCTTAAGCATTTATATATTTTCTTCATACAGCTCCAATCCTTTAAAGAGAAGCATATAAACAATGTTATATGCTTCTTCTTATCTATCTAGTAATACTCATAAAACAATTCTTTGCTCTCTTAATTTTCTTTGATTATTGTCTCATCTACATCGCTTGGATTAATCTCATTTCCATCTATTTTTTTAAATATATTTTTAACAAAATTTACTATGTTTGTTTTGAAAAGTAATGCCAAACCTACTAATACAGCAATAAGCAAAACTATCTCAACTGTCCCAAGACCATCCTCTTCCTTCAAAAAGTCTCTTAGTATTTTCATCATTTACTTCACCCCCTTTCAAGCATATGTCCTTCTACAATCCCCTCAACTGTAAAATCGCCGGTGTTAACACAATAATCAAAATTGCAACAAACATAACCATCATTGGAAAAAGCAGCTTTGAACTGGCTTCTTCCCCTAGCTTTTTTGCTTCATTTTTACGCATCTCCCAACAGTCACTTCCTTGAACTCTGAGTATCATTACAAGCTCAGCATTACCCTTTCTAAGATTTTGAAGAACTATTGAAACAAACTTAGATATCTCTGGTGTTCTACATCTTCTTGCGAAGTCTTCGTATGCCTCGGACTGTGATTTTCCACCCTTCATGTCAAGCCAAACCCTTTCAAGGTCATCATATAGGGGTCTATCGCTTTTATTAGTGGTAACAATTTTCTCCCATGCCCTTTCAACAGTCATCCCAGCATCAATTAAGAGTGTGAGCTTGTTTAAAAAATCTGGGAAGTCTATTCGTATCATTCTATATTTCTTCTTTATTTTTTCATGCAAATCTCTATCTGGGCCATATATAACAGCTCCAAGTATTGCTATACTCATGAAGATAAAGCCAGAGCTAAATTCCCCTATTCCTGCACCAAATAGTCCTATTACCAATAGGCCTACTAATGAGTATCCTATTTTATTTCCCCAGTGAATTTCTATATAGTATTTCGCGTTCTTTATCCCATACAATTGAGATATACTGGCATAAAGTCTTCTATCATACTTTGTGTTGTATTTATAATCTACAGCCTCCATTAAGTAGAGCCCCATTGGTATAAAACTCTTTAATGGATATTCCTTTTTATCTAATGGCTCAATAAAATCGTCGTATTTTCCCTTTGATAATAGATATAAAGCTAGAAATATCAGCAAAGGAACTATAAAAGCAAATATCATATTTACACCTCAATATCCATTATCTTTTTTGATATCACATAGGCTGTTCCTAAAAGGATTATGGAAACTGTCATCATAGCTCGTCCAAATGTTGTATTAAAAACAGGCTCCATATAATCAGAAGCATTCGATGATAAGATTAAAATAAGTCCTATTGGAATGATATTTAAGAGCTTCTGTTCAAATTTTTTCTCTGCAAGCATAGTTTCAATATCATTTTTAATATGTATTTTATCGGCGATTACCTTCGAAGTATTTTTTATAATCTCTACAATATTTCCACCGGTTCTTTTACTTGTGGCAAAAACATCTACAAAGTTGCTTACATCCTCCATATGGGCTCTACTAGCAAAATCCATAAGGGCATCTTCTACGGTTTCATTCATATCAAGTTTTATAATGATGTACTGAAATTCTCTAATTATATATGTATCTGGCACAGGATAAAGTATAATCAGGTCCTTTAAACAATCTTTAAAAGCCATCTCTATTGACTTACCTGCCGATAGAGATGATGATAGTGCATATAAAGCCTCTTTAAATTGGAGGTTGAGTTCATTCTTTCTTTTTCTGATAATTTCTCTAGTTCTAAGCTTTGGATATAATATTGCTAAGGGTGTTAGTAAAGCCGAAATGATGTAACTTCTATAAAAGATGAATCCAACTATATAGATGGCTGTGGCAGCAATCACTATATAGAATATCCTCTCTTTTATAGTCATAATATAAATATCGTAATCAATAGGACCGTCATTCCTATATTCTACTTCCTTACCTTTGGCATGCTTTTCTTTGCTTACTTGAGCTTTTCTATTTTTCTCAATAAGAAAAAATATACCCAGAGCTAACAAGGGTGCCATAACTACTATTAAAGCTACTAACATTTCTCTCACCTCATACTTCTAAAAAAATACCTGCCATCTTAAACTTTAGAGTGTTTTGCATTTTGTTATTGGTTCTTCTTAATGCCCCAATTATTTTCTTATCCTCTGTCTCTCCATCTTCTTCAAATTTGAAAAGTGGATTAACCTGTACTTCACCATCTTTATATTCTAATACCTCAGATATTTCTAGAACTCTCCTTGATCTATCCCTTAATCTACCTAAATGTATTATGATATCAATGGCAGATGCAATTTGATGTCTAATGGCATCTAATGGTATTGAAGCACCACTTAAAACCATTGTTTCCAGCCTTCTAAGCATATCATTGGTGGAATTGGCATGTCCCGTGGAAAGGGATCCGTCGTGACCTGTATTCATAGCTTGAAGCATGTCCAAGGCTTCTGCTCCACGAACCTCTCCAACTACTATTCTATCGGGCCTCATCCTCAGAGAAGCCTTTATTAAATCCTTTACAGTTATTTCTCCCTTCCCTTCGGTGTTAGCATCTCTAGTTTCCATCTTTACAATATTAGGAACATTTACTATCTGTAGTTCTGCAGAATCCTCTATAGTTATAATCCTCTCATCTGATGGAATAAAGTTTGATAGTGCATTTAAAAATGTAGTTTTCCCTGATCCTGTTCCTCCACAGATAAAAACATTGTACTTTGCTACTATCATACGTCGTAGAATCTCTGCTGCTTCATCGTTTAATGATTCATATCTAATTAAATCATCTATAGTCATAGGTTTTTCTGGAAATTTTCTTATTGTCAAAATAGGTCCGTTAAGGGCTATTGGTGGCAAAACTGCGTTAACCCTTGATCCATCTGGTAGTCTGGCATCTGCAGTTGGTGAGGATTCATTTATTGTCCTATTCACCTTTGCAACAATAGATTGTATGATATTTTCCAGCTTTTTTTCATCTTCAAAGGCAGCATCAAGCTTTATAACCCTACCCTTTCTTTCAATGAAAATATTCTTAGGACCATTTATCATAATTTCAGTAATGGATTTATCCTCAATTAGGGGTTGTAATATATCTAAGCGTCGCATTGAATTAAATATGATTCTTATTATTTCTTGTTTCTCAGTTACAGTCATATAATATTCTTTAGACTTTTCAAAAACGGCATCTGTAATTGTATTCTCAATGTCTTCATCGGTTGGATCAGTTTTGAAATCAATATTCTCACTAACAATCATTTTTATATCTTTTATAAATTTATCTCTTATATGTGCATCCATGGACCTGCTCCTTATTCCCTATTTTAATTCAACAATATAGCTTTTACATTTTATCCTTAATATTTTCCTCTACCTGTCTTAATAAATTATCAATACCTTCTCTATATTTACTCTTTAATTCTTTGCTATAATTACTGTTGTGAACAGTAATAGGCTCATGTACCATTGGTATTTTTACTTCTTTGGATTTTCCATTAAGCTTTAATGTCTTTACTCGTGGCGTATTGTTTGCTCCATACTTGTTCAGCGCGATAGTTATCTTTTCTAATAAATCTACCTTATTTCTTTTTGAAAATATGTCTAATTCCTTCATAAAACAATCTACCCTCATCATTGCTAAGCTGTCATGGGGGTTAACCAATATAATCTGATCACTAGACTTTAATGTAGAAAGGTTCCTCTCATCTATATCCGATGACATATCAACAACAATCAGATCATAATTATTGGATATCTTCAGCTCATAAAGTAATGATTTAATTTCATCAGGACTTGTCTCATTCAAATCCATAATATTATCTGGAGGCGAAAAATAGTGGATATTATACTGAAAATCAGTATTTCTGATTCCTTCAATTTTCATTGTAATATTCTTTTTATTTTCTTTTATGTAATACAACATATTTGAAAAGTTCTGCCTTGTTTCACAATTAAAATAGTATGGTGTAGATTGAATATCCTCTAAATTTAGATAAAATACTGTTTTCCCACCCTCAGCAGCTTTGATACCAAGGCCTATAGCAATACTAGTTTTTCCGCAGCCTCCTATAGGAGAATAAATAGCAACAACCTTAGTCCCTTTTTCTCCATCTACAATACAGTATTTATTTGGATTTCTTTCAGCAAAACAATCTATTATATTGCTTACTAGCCTATCTCCTTTTTGATATTTATTAATTACATCCCAATCATTAATTTCCATATCAAATATTCCCCGTGACAATATTATTGGTGTATTAACCATTTCATCTGGAAATGAATCAGTATACCATTCAGGGCACAAAAGAAGAATATCAATCTTTTTCTTATTTTTAGAAAAGTAGTCAAACAGAAAGTCCTGCTTTGTAAAGCATGTAACCTGAAATCTCTGGGAGTGGTTATTAGTTATGTAGTTTGCTATACTTTCAACATAGGCCTCATCCATATCTGCGATTATTAAATGTAGTTTAGCCATATAATGTCCTCCTTGTTTAGGAAGTTTCCATTTTATCTATTATAATAATACTTTGGCTAATTATTCCATTAATAGATAATATAGAAATATATTACTACATAATAATGCCGCTTTCAATATTTTTTTACATAATTAGTTATTTTTTTACGCAATTGTATATTTTATGAAGAATTTTGTCGATTTTTCCAATATTGTGTCACTTGTTTTTTTACCATTAAAATTCCACCTGTAAATGTTCTTTACACAGATTTTGACTAAGTCAACAAGATAACAGGCTTTTGAGAAAATTGAAATTCAAGTTGCACTGAAAGCAAGATCCCACAGCGTATACAGACATACGTAAAGGTTCTTGATTTAAGTAAAACCCAATAAATTTGAATTTCTCAAAAGCCTGTGTAAATGTTGTTTACCATTTTCTTGCAGATATGTTTGATATTGTATTTCTATCTTTAAGGCCATTAAACTCTTCGGATGGTAATTCGTCAATTACTATTACAGCACTTTCTCCTACACCCAGCCATTCATATAAGAATTTTGCATGACTTGTATTATTTCTCACACATCCATGGGATAAAGGAGTCGTACCTATTGTGCTTGAAGTTTCACTGGCACGGGGCTTTATTCTTTTGCCGTCCACATATCTAAAATTTGTAGGTATGCCGTGAATGTACATCCCTCCAGTAAACCGCACCGCATAGGGAGCATATCCAGCGATTTTTTTCGTTCCATCGCCATAATATAAAAAACTAGGTTTCTTTTCTATTGCCATATAATAACCTAAAGGAGTTTTTAATCTATATCTACCTTTCTTTCCCGTTGTAGCTAAACCGTAGGAAACTAGGTTCCACTTACCGTCACTATATTCAAAAACGGTTTCATTTTGATTTTTCCTATCAACCACAACAACTTTTTTCAATTCTTCTATAGAATTCTTGAAGGATACATACTTCTTAGGTACCCAGTAGTTTCCTTCAAAGTTTAAACCACTTACCTTTAAAAAGTTATCACGTTCTTCTAATACACTTAATATTGTTCCATCCGGAATATATCTAAATACAGACTTATAATCTGGAGTCATGTATGCAGGAGCAGATTGATATCGCCTTGTCCCATAATCATCTACCGATTTTCCTTTGCATAAAGGAGCTGAACCGCTTCTATTTTTATAGTTGGAAATATAGGCAGTTTGATTCTTATCGGTCGTTGCTTTTAATTTATCTAGTAATCTCTCTACTTCATTTACTCTAAAGCTTCTTGCTTCTCCCAGCTTGTCAATCATATATCCATGTACTATTTCACCTTTGTCTTCCCAATAGACCTTATACCATATATCACTGTCAAATTTCTCTATATACTGACCCTTAACGGCTTTTCCTAAGTTAATTTTTTCATTTCTTCTAGATTTTTTCAAAACCATAGACTCTAATGTTGGCTCTTTTCTTATATTTGCACTTTTACCCGATACCACTACATAGCTAAAATCTATGGGATATTTTTCATATTTGATATTTATAGGAAAATCAGAAGAGCTTTTTGTATTGAATACTTCTACAATGTCATATTTTCCATCTTCCTTCATAACTTCTTCAACAACTTGTTCCTCAATTGCTTCATCTTCCTCAAGCACATCTTCCCCATTAATATTTTTCCTAGGCTCCTCTATTTCTGCAGCGTTATCTTCAATATTTACTATGTCTTCTCTCTCACTATTCTCATCTTGACTTTCCGATTCATTGTTGATTTCATCCTCTGCAGTACTAACCTCATGGACTTTTTCTTCTACACCATTGCTTATGTTCTTAGAATCAACATCATCGGCCTTTATGGAATCGCAAGACCCGTACATTAATAGACATATTAATAAAACCCCTAGCCCGTACATCAAATAGTTTTTATTCATTTGCGTCCTCCCTATTAAATAATCCTATTTATTCCCATAATAATTCTATGATGTAAGGGCTATAAAGATTCTTTTCTTTTAAACGGAATTTTACTATTCATTTTCATTTATTAATCGCTTTTGTGGATAACTTCTCAAAAAAAAGAAAAAATCCACAGACTTAGTGGAATTTTCTTAAAATTGTGGATTTTCGCTTATTAAACCCTGATTAATTTCAATTTATTTTTTAATTATAGGTATCCATACCTCGCATTTATAATCTTCTGCATTGATATCTCCTGGTAAATAAACCTCTAGCTCTGGAGCCTCCGCATGTTCATATTTTGTTGCTGGAAACCACTCGGCAAATATTTTATGCCAAACGTTTTGTATTGCATCGGGCATCGGCCCTATACTTTCAAATATAGCCCAAGTGCAGCTCGGCACATCGGCTACTACGTAGTCGTCTATTGCTTCGATTTTACTACCTTCAATTGCTATCAAATAATCGAATTCTTCTTGTTCTCTATCATAATTAGTGCACACTCCCATAACTCCAAGGCTTCCAGATTCTTCGAATAGTTTTCCACATACACCACTCTCATTTACTTCCTGCCAAAACTTTGGTATTATCTTAAAGTTTTCACTATTTTTTGTTGTTATCCTTCTAGATAATCCAGCTATCTTAAAACCTTCTTTCTCAACTATCCTATAATTCATTCTATTCTCTCCCTTAACAGTTATTTGAAAGGATAAGGGTGGAATTGCCTTGAGACTTTTCCCTTTTTTCCGTGCTGTCGATGGAGAAATTCCGTGAAGCTTTTTAAATGCCTTTGAGAAAGCCTCTGGAGTTTCATAACTATACTTAAATGCAATATCAATAACCTTCATATCAGTTAACATTATATCCTTTGCAGCAAGAGAAAGCCTTCTTTGCCTGATATACTCTTTTAATGTCATTCCAGTAATCATATAAAAGGTTCTAATAAAATGAAATTTAGACGCATACGCTACCTTTGCAATATCTTCTGAGCTTATATCATTTTCAATATTTTCTTCTATGAAGTCTAGGGCATTATTCATATTGGCAATCCAGTTCATTCTCCAACATCCTTTCTAATAAAAGAATACCATTAAGGAAGATTTCCTTCCTGTCTTATAGTGCTATGTATTGACAGATTGATAATATAATTTTTGTACCTCTTAATTATTAATTATATAATAGAGTTTCATAGTTATCTTCTCAAGTTATCATTATAGTTTATTTTAGCAATAGAAAAACCTTCTGAGAATATGCTACTCAAAAGGTCATTAAGACTTCACTTATTTTATTTGCTCCTTTGTCTCTTCTAAGACTTGATTAAGTCTTCTATAGTCCTCTTCGCTTATTAATCCATCTAGCCTTTCTTCGTAATTAGAAATCCCCTTTTCTACGGGAAGGATTCTATAATCCAATCTATTTTTGTAGTATGATCGGTCTACCCAGGTAGGTACAAACGAATAGTCTTCGATATTGGTTTCCTTTGTTTCAAAGTTCTTTTCAATATTTAGGATAGTAATTAGACCACTATCGGTGTATCTTTTCCTTTGATTTGATATAAAATTACCCTGTGAATAAATCACAAAACAGTTTTTGTTTTCCCCATTTACTCTTTTAACCTCTTTAAAATCCACTGGTTGTATAACATGTGGATGGCTTCCAAGAACTATATCTACTCCATTTTCAAAGAGAAAATCCACTAGATCCTCTTGATTTTTATTCTGCTTTCTCTGGTATTCTTGTCCAAAATGAAGACTAAAAATTATTAAATCTGCCTCTTGTTCCATTGCTTTATTTATATCACTAAGCATTTTTTCCCTATTTATTATATTGACAGCACTTGGATTTTCCTTTGGAATTGATATGCCATTGGTACCGTATGTGTAGTTCATAATCGCTATTTTAATGCCCTTCACATCTTCAATCAGAATATCTTCCTGCTCTTTATCGTTTCGGTATGTGCCGGTATGTCTTAGTTGTAGTTTATCCAGTTCATTTAAGGTTGCAACTATGCCATGATTTCTTCTATCTAAGGAGTGATTATTGGCTGTAGTAATAATATCAAAGCCTGCTTCTTTTAAAGCTGTTCCTAATGCCTTAGGCGTATTAAATTGTGGATACCCACTATATTTTTTTTCTGGGCCTGAAAATGTAGTTTCTAAATTTGCTATCGCTATATCAGCACCTTCTATATATTGTTTCACATCTATAAACCAAGATGTGAAATCATATTTTTCATCTTTATATACGGATCTATATTGCGGTGAGTGACACATTATATCTCCTACTGAAGCTATCTGTATCCTTTCTATTCTAGACTCTCTTGCTTTTTCTAATTCCTTAGCAATACCTTTGTCCACAAGCTCATTAAAGCTCTTAAACTCATCATTCTCCAATATTAACTGATAAACTTGATCATTCTTTAAATTTCTATTAAGATTTACTTCTCCCTCCTTTGGAGAGACTACACTTGTAAAAACCATGATTGATAAAATTATCTTTGTCATAATAGCTTTTTCAATCAAACCCTTTGCCCCCTTGTTTACGTTAAGTTAGTAGGAATACTTTTTTATTCTTAATTGAATCTTCAAAACTTAAGCATAAAAAAAGCCCCTATAACAAAGGGTATTCTTACTCTTACTAGAAAATTACCAATTAGTAATAAAACTACAGAAATCAAAATTTAGATTATAAATACGTTCTATATAGAAAAAATAATAAAGCACTCCACCTTCATTTTATTAAAGGTAGAGTGCCAGGTAGAAACTCTTATTGACAAGGTCTTGTATTATTTTCTTTCAATGCAGTAGCTGTTATACTCTTATATGGTATTTCAAAAACTACACCTTGAGACATCTCTAATTCTACTATTTCTATAGTATAGATACAACCAGAATCATTTAACGGAATCTCACAATCACATTGTGCTAAAACAGTAGGAGAATTATCAAAAAATCTAAAGAACTCCAATCCATCTTCAAAACTCAAGTCAAGTAGAAAATCCCATTCATTTAAAACTTTTTTGGTATCAAAGTTATTACATTGTCTTGTTAATCTATACTTGATTCTTAATAGCCTAGTAAGCACATCTATTCCAAAAAAATCAATCGTGATAAAAGAGGAGTAGGTAATATCTACACATGGGTTCTTAATATCATTTGGATCTATCTTTACTTCAGCTAGCTTTACTGGCCTATCATTTTTAGTAATGCATCTATTTAAATCTGGATTAAATGTCTTCCCGCATTTTAGAATTGGCAAATCACTTGAATTCTCATCCAAGCGACGTCCTGTATAAACTTTGGCAGTAATGCCTTGGTTAACTATTTCAAAGGTCGTATTTACAGTGACTATCCTTATTAATTGTACTGTATAATTAAATATTTCCCCATCAGGATGATTTAATTCGTCACAAAACTTGTATACAACAGGTTCATTGATTTCTGCTTTTTGTGGCGTTCCCGATTGAAGCTCTCTCTGAAATATCCATTGATCTAATATTTTGATCTTACCTGTCTTTATATTCTTTCGAACTAATCTATATACTAATGTTAGTAAAGGGTTTACCCCTATCTCAACTACTGTTTGTATTCTTTCAGTAAAACTGGTATAGGTTAAATTAACAATTGGTGACTTAAGAAGACTTGTATCAATTGTAACAGAGGCTAGTTCAATCGGCTTCTGAATGGGATTTAACTCATCGGGTAATTTTGGGTTAAAGACCTTACCACATTTAATAAAAGCAACTTCTTGTTTCATTATAATTTGTACCTCCTTAGAAAGTTTATAAATTATCTTAGTTTGAGTTTTCATTGAGTGTACGATTTGTATAACTAAAGGTCTTTTCTAAAGTTCCAATGTTGTTGACACAAATCTCTTATCGCTTATATCATAATAAGAACCAGGTAATGTGGTCACTTCTATTAATTGAAAAATATAAGTAAAACATCCTTTTTTATAAGGATCTAGTTCATCACAGAAATTAATAACTAAGGGTTCACGATTTTCTGTACTTAAAGAAAAACCACTACTTTCAGCAGCATCTTCAGATATTACAGCTATTATACTTGTGCTCCACTCCCATGTTTCTAATATTTCTGTTGTTCTATTGTTTACTCTTAATAATCTGAATATTAGCCTTACTAATGTTTCTGGTTCACAAAAAATTGTATCAACGGTACATGAGAGATTCACTTCAACGTTTGTTTTTACATTATTTTGCTTCTGTACATGAAGGGTAGCTAGTTTTATAGGTGGTTCTTGCCTAGTTAATTGATTAGGAAGTGTAGGATCAAATATTTCACCACATTGGAAAATTTGCTTTGTACATTTTTCTGACATTGATATCACCTCGCGTAATTTGATGAGCTTCTAAAATACATAAAAAAGCCCATACTTTATATAGCCCCGGATTATTCATGAAAAAATCAAAACTACTTGCATCCTTTCAAACTTTTCATAAATAATCCGGGATAGATATATTTAGAACAAAGTTTTTACTTTTTCACACAACTCTTTTATATAATCCTTCTTGATATCACCTCCATCTTCTAATGTCCTTTCTACTCTATTGTATGAATAGTTAAAGGAAAGTGTTTATTACTTCACAGGAGAACTATAGAAAAATAAATGATTGAGAAAGGAGAATTATCGTATAGATAGAATAGATAATTATTACATGGATAGACTAAAAAAACGTATCACTCTTTTCGTGAATAATTTGGATTAAATTAAAGTTATTGTAGATATATTCTATAAAATAATGTAGGTGATAAAGATGAAAATAGGAATTATTGCTGATACACATATAGGTAAAAACCTTAATAAATTAAATAATTTTTTAGAACAGCATTTAAATAATATAGATATGATTATCCATGCTGGAGATTATAAAACCGCTGCTGCGGTCAATACTTTAAAAGATTTCAGAAGGTTTTTAGGGGTATGGGGAAATGTTGATGTTGAGGAAGTACGAGGGTTAGTTGCTGAAAAGGAAATTATCGAAGTTGCAAATTACAGAATAGGTGTATTTCATGGACATGGGACTAAGAAAACTACCATTGATAGGGCCTACGATGCCTTCGAAAAGGACGATGTAGATATCATTGTATTTGGCCACAGCCATCAGCCAATAATCAAAACAAAGGGTAATGTTCTAATGTTAAACCCTGGATCGCCAACTAGCAAAAGAAGGGAACGATGGTTTTCCTATATCATTTTAGAGTTAGAGACTGACACTATCAATGCATCTCTAAGATTTTTTACAAAAAAAGATTAAAATCTTTTTAGATATTAAGTCTATATGATTCTTAATTTTTCCAATATATAATATAAAAAACCTTAATCTACATGGCTGTAGATTAAGGTTTTTTATTTTTAGAATCTTTCTATTCCATCCTTTGTAACAATACCTTTAATTAATTGTCTTGGCTTAATTTCTTCTTCAGTTATTTCATAGGCTTCTAAGATCATCTCAGTAGCTGTTTTTTGCTTTTCAGCATCATTTGCATATATAGTCGCTATTGATTCTCCAGCCTTTACAAAATCTCCGATTTTTTTATGAAGAACTATTCCAACTGTTAAATCTATTTCGCTCTCTTTAGTTTCACGGCCTGCACCAAGTACAAGGGCAGCTCTTCCCATATCGTCTGCCTTTATTCCCTTTACAAATCCAGCCTTTGAAACCGTAACAGGCTCAATGATACTTGCCTTACCAAATAGAGATACATCATCAACATAAGCAGGATCTCCGCCTTGAGCCTTTACAAGTTCTTTTAACTTTTCAAGACCCTTTCCAGATGCAATTATGTCTTCTAACATTTTTCTAGCTTCTTTAGCATTTTCAGCCTTTTCACCTAGAACAAGCATATGTGAACCTAGAGTTAAACAAAGCTCAGTAAGATCAGCAGGACCTTCACCCTTTAATGTATCTATTGCTTCTATAACTTCTAGTGCATTTCCGATTGCATATCCTAAAGGCTGATCCATATCAGTAATTACACCAATTGTATTTCTTCCTACGTTAGTTCCTATATCAACCATTTCCTGTGCAAGTTCAAAGGAGCTGTCTTCGTCCTTCATGAAGGCTCCGCTTCCAGTCTTTACATCAAGTACTATGGCATCGGCTCCAGAAGCAATTTTTTTACTCATGATGCTACCAGCTATCAATGATATATTGTCAACTGTAGCTGTTACATCACGAAGTGCATAAAGCTTTTTATCGGCTGGAGCTAGGTTAGCCGTTTGACCACCGATTGCAATTTTAGTTTCATTTACATTTTCAATAAACTTTTCTATAGACATATCTACAGAAAAACCTTTGAATGATTCTAGCTTATCTATTGTTCCTCCTGTATGGCCTAAACCTCTTCCTGACATTTTAGCAACAGGAGCCCCAGCAGCAGCTACTATTGGTCCAAGTATCAATGTGGTAGTATCGCCAACACCACCGGTACTATGCTTATCAACCTTGATACCTTCAATGGCAGATAAGTCAATTATTTCTCCACTTTCTACCATTGCTTTAGTAAGTTCTGCCGTTTCTCTTTTATTCATTTTTTGAAAGTAAATTGCCATCATAAATGCAGAAACTTGATAATCAGGAATACTCCCATTGGTATATTCTTCAACGAAGAAATTTATTTCTTCAGTTGTGAGTTCCTCTCCGTTTCTCTTTTTCATGATTATATCGTACATTCTCATTCTTCTCACCTCATGCAATTAAGTTATTTTAAATCCTCTGGCCCAAAACTATGGGGCAACAATTCTTCAAGAGTGTATTCTCTATATTCGTCTTCGGAATTAACAACAATAACAATTACATCCTTGCCAAATTCCCTTATCACTTGCCTACAAACTCCACATGGGTAAGTCCACTGAGAATCACCTGTTACTGCTATAGCCACAATCTCTCTTTCGCCTTCAGAAACTGCCTTTGCTATTGCCGTTCTTTCTGCACAAATAGTCGGAGTGTATGATGCACACTCAATATTACAACCTGTATATATTTTTCCAGTGCTTGTTAATAGCGCAGCTCCAACATTAAACTTCGAATATGGAGCATAGGCCTTTTCTTTAGCTTCTAGAGCCTTTCTGATAAGTAATTTTTTGTCCATACGATCCTCCTATTTGTCTTTATTTTTGTAATTATAAATTTACTGTAGTTTCTATAATTAGAATATATGTGGAACAGCTTATCTTATATACACTATGTTTTTAACACTATATCTTATTAATACCCACCATTAGTATCCTTAGTTCCTTCTACGATTGCTATAGAAGCACTAGCTCCTATTCTACTTGCACCTGCTGCAATAACTGCATCGGCATCTTCCTTAGTTCTTACTCCACCAGAAGCCTTAACACCCATATCAGGTCCTACAGTTTCTCTCATTAATTTGATATCTTCTACAGTTGCTCCACCAGTTGAAAATCCAGTTGAAGTCTTTACAAAGTCTGCTCCAGCTTCCTTACAAAGCTCACAAGCCTTTACCTTTTCTTCATCAGTTAAAAGACAAGTTTCTAGTATAACCTTTACTAGAGCTTTTCCCTTAGCAGCCTCAACTACTGCCTTAATATCTTCTTTAACAACATCATACTTTTTGTCTTTTAGTGCACCAATGTTAATTACCATGTCTATTTCCTGAGCACCGTTTTCAATTGCCTGCTTAGTTTCAAATGCCTTTACTTCCTTTAGTGTAGCTCCTAATGGGAAACCTACTACCACACATGTTTTTACATTGCTACCTTCTAGTTCCTTTCTTACTAATGCAGTATAGTAAGCATTAACGCATACTGAAGCAAATCCATATTCCTTAGCTTCACCACAAATTTTCTTTACTTGCTCCTCAGTTGATGCTGGCTTTAATAAAGTGTGATCGATATATTCTTGTATCTTCATTTCTATCCTCTCCTTTTAATTATTAATATTTATAAATATAAAATTTTTCATACATGTGTAAACGGTTCCATATAAATTAAGTGTTAAAATGTGAATAATGATATCCACATTTTAGATTGAATCCAAGGGGTTGGTTATATACCCCTAGGTTTTTATTTTTTATACTTTTCTGATCCTTTTAAAACAAGTTCTGGTAAAAGAGTTATTCTTCTTAGTTCTTTTCTATCTGATTTATTCTCTAAATTGTCTATAAGAAGTTCCATACCGGTTCTCCCCATTTCAATGGTAGGCCCATTTATAAAACTTATATTCATACCAACTATATTCAATGCATCAATTTTATCAAAGCCCATAATAGCCATTTCTTCTGGTACACTAATGTTTTCTTCATACAAAGCCTTCATACATCCCAGAATCATCATATTACTCATAACGAAAATAGCAGTAGGTCTATCCTCCATTCGAAGTAATTCCTTAGTTATTTCATAGGCTTTTTCATGCTTATAATCACCATAAGAAATATATCTTTCATCGACGGAAATATTATTCATAACTAATGCCTTTTTATATCCCTCTAGTCTATCCCTTGCCGGTCTTGAATTCATATCTCCGGTAATTATTGCTATTTTTCTATGTCCTGCTTCTATTAATGCAGTGGTTCCATCAAATGAACCCTTTATATGATCAATAAAAACTCCACTGAAGTTAAAATACTTAACATGCCCATCTATCAAAACAACAGGAATACCTAAATTTTCAAGGGTATTTAAATATTCACTATTAAATTTGTCTTCAGGGTACGTTGGAGTAATAATTATCCCTAATATTCTTTGCCCCTTAAGGAGCTTTAAAGCCTTCAATTCTTTTTCTCTACTATCATCAGTATTACAAAGAATAATGTTTAAATTATGTTCATCTGCCACTTGACTAATACCCTTTATTATTTCTCCAAAAAAGGGGTTATTAATCTCAGGCACTATAACACCAATAGTATTAGTTTTATTTGTTGATAAACTCCTTGCTATAGCACTTGGAGTATAATTAAGCTCTTTTATTGCTTTTTCTATTTTCTCTCTTGTTTCTTCCTTTACATAGCCTGAATCATTTAAAACTCTTGAAACAGTAGTACGAGACACTCCTGCAGCCTTTGCAATATCATTTATTGTAACAGCCATTTTGTTTTCCCCCTAAGCCTTAGAAAGGCTTCAACTAAAATAGTTATATTAATCCATTTTAACAATCATGTGTTACCGATTCCATATAATTATACATTTTTTTTCACTAAATATCAAATATATTAGTATCATTTGTATTATATATTTTTCCCAAAATTAATACGCCTACTAAAAAACTATTTGGAATAGTTAATTATAATTACCATTATATATGCTCAACTTTCAGCTTATTGTCAGTTCAGACCATAATATTGGTTTCGTACCATATATTACAATATATAATGGCACCTTAAATTTTCATTAATAAGCGAATTCTATATATGAATCCAGATTTTTCATATCAAAGCCAAAATTCAAAGAAAAATCTGAACCATATATATTTAAGTTTAAGGGGGAAGTTTTAATGACTTTAGATCTTTTTCAAAACAGATTAATCTCAATACTAGACTATGTTAACAAGCTTAATAGGGAAAATTTACCTTTAACAACAAAAAGACTGTTACTAAAGGCATATGCTAATGATTTAAATATAAATCTAACTAGTAGTATGATTTTTGAAATATTGTCTTATAGTCACATTAGCTATTCCAATTATCAAATTCACTAGTTTTTTAAGTTTTGAATTAAAAAGCATTCATTAATTAACTATTTTAAAAGAGTTAGTTAGACCTAGGTTATTCATAGAATTTTTAAAGCTTTGCTGCGTCCTTTCAAACCTTCTATGACTAATCTAGGTTTAATTCTATTTTTGCTGTACATTCTTAAGCTATTATATTCTTTGATTCAATACCTATTGCGGCTTCTACTGTATTTCGTATTCTTTCAAGTATATATAAATTGTCTTCCAGACTTAAACCGTCTACTGTTAATGTAGTCTTTTTCGTGCATCCATCTACGGACCCAGCATCTATCATACTCTTTAGCAAAAGTGTCTCTGTCTTATTGTCATGTAGCAACATGGTATTAGTAAATATAGAGAGTGCTGCTGATAAGGCATGACCACCCCAGTTTGATACTCCTGCTAGTATTAAATAGTCAGTACTGATATCAGCACATATTTTCTCTCCATTGTTTACAAAATTGACCACAAAGGATGCAACTTTGCCCATTCCAACTTCATTACCACCATCTCCAACAGCTAAGGTTGTCATTCCTAACTCCTTAGCTCTTTCAAATAGCAAATCAGTATTTGGAACTAAGTCACTAAGATCTTCTCCTCTCATGGAATAACAATGCCCATCCTTCGATCTTCCTGGTCTTTCTACAGCGACTACATGTGATGGTTTATATTTTTCTAGCAGCTCATAGCATGATTCTTCAGTGTTTTCTATAGAAACAACTTCGATTGGGGCTTTAACGCCTTTTACTGAACAACAGCTATATAAGATACCTTCTGTATATCTGTCTGTTATAAGCACTACTTTCTTCCCTAGTATTTCTAAGGCACCTGCTAAGGATATTGCTCCGATTGGTCCATCGGTTTCACCTGTAAGACTGTCTTTAACAACAAATCCCGTTACAATAAAAACCGTAGTTCCCTTTAGAAGGTCTATTGCAGCTTTTTCAAGCTCATTTACTAGTCTTGCCCTATCAAGTCCCCTCTGATCTAAGTTTTTTCTTATTATATTCTCAATTTCCCTAATATATTTTATCTTCATTTTCTCTCAACTCCTTATATCATCTAAAATTATTGTTGTAAGTATTTTCAACAATATTAACTATACAAAAATACAAAAAAACCCAGCATAACATAAAGTTAACTGGGTCTTATCTACAATTATATATAGAGGTCATCCATATACTAGCAAACAAAACATAGTGTTAAGTTTTAAATATCTAATTTTATATACCTATTATACTACTTTACTGTTAATAATTCAATTATTACTAATCATATCAAACTTATTTCTAGCATCCTTTACTGCAGCAATCACTGCCTTTTGAGCCATTCCATAAAATCTGTCCTTTATCTCATCAACAATTTCATCTATATCATCTATGAGATTGTATCCAATAAGGATAGATCTAATAAAGTCAGTAGTAACATCTCTCACCATATTACAGGTCGAATCAATTATTTTTCCGTTATTTCTGTCTACAATAATTCCAACGAAAAAGATATCATACATCGCCGAAATAGGGTCACTTTTCCCTATCTTTGAGGTCCCTAAAATATAGATTGTGCTTTTGTCATATATCAATTGATATTCCCCCTTGGACAAAATCCGTGTTTAGCTATTTTCATTAACAATCCTATAGAACTCTTCGCCTGAGATAGTTTCCTTTTCAAGAAGCAACTCAGATACTCTTTCTAAAAGTGCCATATTATCAACTAAAAGCTTCTTCGCTTTTTTGTGAGAATTCTTGATTATCGATAGTACTTCTTCATCAATTTCCTTACCGGTTTCAGTACCATAATTTTTCATTGGTGAACCATCTATATACCTATTAGATGCAGTTTCTAATCCCATCATATCAAATTTATCACTCATTCCATAGATTGTTACCATATTTCTCGCAAGCTGAGTTGCCTTTTCAATATCATTAGAAGCTCCTGTGGTAATTTGGTCAAACTTAACTTCTTCTGCGGCTCTACCAGCAAGCATAACAACTATTCTTTCTTCTATTTCCTCTTTTGAAACCAAGTATTTTTCTTCAGCTGGAAGCTGTAGCGTATATCCTAAAGCACCCATAGTTGTTGGAACTATCGTTATTTTAGCTACAGGGTCAGTATTCTTCTGCAGTGCTCCTGCAAGGGCATGTCCTGCTTCATGATAAGCCACAAGTTCTCTTTCTTTTTGAGACATTATCCTATCTTTTTTGGCTTCTCCAGCAAAAACGACTTCCATAGCCTCTTCTAAATCCCTTTGAGTTACCTCTTTTCTACCATTTCTCACAGCTCTTAATGCCGCTTCATTAACGATATTTGCAAGATCTGCTCCCGATGATCCCGAGGTAATTCTAGCTATCGAATCTAAATTAACATCCTCTGCAAGCTTAACATTTTTAATATGAACTTCTAGTATTCGCTTTCTTCCCATAAGGTCTGGCTTGCTCACTATAACCCTTCTATCAAATCTTCCTGGTCTTAAAAGAGCCTTATCTAAAACCTCTGGTCTATTGGTTGCTGCTAAAACTATAACTGGATTCTCTGAAGAATCAAATCCATCCATCTCTGTCAGTAACTGATTTAAGGTTTGTTCCCTTTCATCATTTCCACCGGATATTCTTGTATCCCTCGATTTTCCAATAGCATCAATCTCATCAATAAATATTATGCAGGGAGCTTTTTTCTTGGCTTGATTGAATAAATCTCTAACCCTTGCTGCGCCCATACCTACAAACATCTGTACAAATTCTGACCCTGAAATTGAGAAGAATGGAACCTTAGCTTCTCCTGCAACGGCCTTAGCTAATAAAGTTTTCCCCGTTCCCGGAGGTCCAACTAGCAATTCTCCCTTTGGAAGTTTTGCTCCAATTTCTTTGTATTTTCTAGGGTTATGTAAATAATCTACGATTTCCTGTAGTGAATTTTTCGCTTCTTCTTGGCCTGCAACGTCTCCAAAAGTTATCCCGGTATTATTTTCAATATTATATTCTTTAGCTGTGCTCTTTCCCATGCCTCCCATACTTTTCTGCATTCTACCAGTTAACAATCTACCTATAAACATGAAGAACATAATTGGAAGTACCCACGATACAAAAAACTCTGCTAAGGGGCTTCTTGTCTCTGGAACACCACCATATGTTTTAACTCCCCATTGATTCAATTTTTTAATTAGATCCGGATCTTCGATTTTCTCTGTTACATAGATGGTCTCTTTTTTTCCTTCTTCTTTAACGGTCAAGTAAATCTTCTCACTGGAAATTTGAACTTCATGAATTTTTTGCTGTCTACCCATCTCCTCAAATTCACTATAACTAATCTTGTTTGTTCTAAGGGGATTTAGAAAAATATTAAATATAAACATAGTTACTAGTGTAATACAGCTATAGTAGATTAAGAATCTAATCAGTTTAGGATTTCGCTTATTGCCTGATCCCTTTTTATTATCCATATAAAAACCTCTTTTCTTCTATTCTTTCTTAATACTTATTATTCGCAATGTTAGTTAATAAATTCTAAAGGCATTCACAATTACTTACTGCTATAATATGGCATATTTTATAGTTCTATTATAATTGCTCATTCTTCTTTTTTCTATATATAATACGATAAATATCTTACATTCTGGAGATTTAACATCCAGTGTTTCTGAGGATGTTAAATCTTCGGAATGTAATAGATCTTTCGTAACTTATATACACATATTTTACTTATACCTTTTAATACAAAAAATAATCATAGGATGTCTCAAAATGACGAATTTTCTACATTATCTAAAATTCCTTCATTCTAAAACACCCTAGAATTATACTTAAAAAAGCTTTTTAAAGACTATCCTTTATGTCAGATTATATTATTCTATCCTCTTTTAAACTTTAAAGGTATTAACCTCATCTCCTAAATCATTTGCTATGTCCTTTAGCTTTTCAGCCATATCAGCAACTTCCTGTATAGTAGCTGACTGCTCTTCCACCGAAGCCGATATCTCTTCTGTAGATGCTGAAGACTGCTGAATAACTGAAGCAATATTTTGTATTGAGAAGGTAACATCTTCCTTATATTGGTTTACCATGTCTATGTTCCCTGCTAAACTCTCTAATTGTTCTGTAATTTTCTCAATAGCCTCTGTCGTTTCTCTAAATACCTTTTCTACTTCAACTGCTGCCTTATCGGCATTTTGAACCACAACTCTAGTTTCATCCATTGTGTGATTAACATTTTCAACTTCATTTTGTATTTCAGTAGTAATATCTTCGATTTTTTGAGTAGAATTAGCCGTTTCTTCTGCAAGCTTTCTAACTTCTTCAGCTACTACAGCAAATCCTTTACCTGCATCTCCTGCTCTAGCTGCTTCAATAGCGGCATTTAAAGCCAAAAGGTTTGTCTGTTCTGCTATGGATTGTATAACACTAACTATTTGTCCTATATCGCTAGACTTTGCTGAAAGACTACCAATATTTTTGCTGATTTCTTCTGTCATTTCATTATTTGCTTTAAAGCTTCTTTGCAACTCTTCCATTGTTGACAAGGATTTTCTATTTACTTCATTTGTTCTATCTGTATAATTACTTATTAAATTAGTACTTTTAATTAAATCGTCTATTTTTTCATTTAAATCACCCAATTTTAATGTACTATCGCTAGCTTCTGCGGCTTGATTTGTGGAACCACTTGCTAATTCTTCTATAGCTCTAGCCACTTCATCAATGGATAGTGCCGTTTCATTAGTGTTTTGAGATAAATATGATGAATCACTCAATAAGTTCTCTGATTGATTTTTTATATTTCCAACAATTTCCCTTAAGGATTCTCTCATTTCATGTACTTGCTTAGCCATAAGACCCGTTTCATCACCATTTTTTAATAGTGACTCTGAGGAATCATCATAGGTCAAATCAAATTTAGCAGTTTTATCAATTAGATTTGTCAGTTTTACGATTGGATTTGATATTTTTTTCCCAATATATAGCGCAATAAGTCCTGCTACTACTAAACATATAGTCCCCCATATAATCATAGTTATAAGGATTTTTCTTTTATTAAGCTCTATATTTTCCTTCTCAGTATCGATGATAAGGTCTATATCATCTATGTATGAACCTGTACCTATAACCCAATCAAATGGCTCAAAGTACAAACTGTACCCTCTCTTAGGTGCTGGCTCTGTTTCACCGGGCTTAGGAAACCAATAATCTGTATATCCTCCACCTTGCTTCTTAGCATTAGCAATAAGTTCTTTTATAATATAAGTCCCTTTAGTATCCTGAAGATCCAGTCTATTTTTTCCTTCAACATCTTTCTTTCCCATCATAACTACATTAATTCCCTTAGATGTATCTACCCAAAAATAACCACTATCACCTTCTCCATATCTTAATTCTCTAACTAAATCAGCTCCTAATTTTTTTCCTTCCCTTAAGGAAATTTCACCTTTCTTAACTTTATTGTTTATTTCCTCAAGCATACTTACTACGATTTCAACCTCAGATTTTACCATCACATCGTAATCTTGCCTCAACTGATTATCCATTTTACTAACTACTTGATCTTTCACCCTATCGATCATAAGGTTTGAAACAAACATGAGGATAATTGACAATACGATGCTAAGTCCAATCAAACTAATGAAAATCTTGTTTTTAATACTCCATTTAAGTTTTGCTGATTCCACCAAATAATTCCTCCTTTTTAAAGTTTGTACTAGCATTACTATTTTTTTAATAATACCCAAAAAATAGTTGTGCTAAAAGATAAATTTCGACATTTCATTGTATTATCCTCCCTACAAATTTTTTCCTGTTTTCCATAATATTTCATAAACAGTGTCGTTTAAGAAAATATCTACCTATATAATTCGACTTCAAACCTTACAATAGCCTAAATCTAGAAGATTTATTTTTAAAAAGACAAGAACTACTTTATTATACTAATGGAGGAAAAATAATGAATAAAGAAGTTCTTTCTGATAAACAAGGAATAACTTATCCCTATTATTATATGGATTGCTACGGAAGCAAAGAAATCCCAATACTTTTTATAGTAATGGGATTTCTTTATTTTATCTATTTAGACTTTAAAGACCTTAATCTTATCCTCTAAATCATTCGCTATAACTTTTAGTTTTTCAGCCATATCAGCAACTTCTTGTATAGTAGCCGATTGTTCTTCTACCGAGGCGGATACCTCTTCTGTAGAAGCTGAAGACTGCTGAATAACTGAAGCAATATTTTGTATTGAGAAAGTAACATCTTCCTTGTATTGGTTTACCATATCTATATTCCCAACTAAATGCTCTAATTGTTCTGTAATTTTCTCAATAGACTCTGTAGTTTCTCTAAATACCTTCTCTACTTCAGTTGCTGCTTTATCAGCGTTTTGTACCACAACCCTAGTTTCATCCATAGTATGATTAACATTTTCAACTTCTTGTTGTATTTCCGTAGTTATATCTTCAATTTTCTGGGTAGAATTAGCCGTTTCTTCTGCAAGTTTTCTAACTTCTTCAGCTACTACAGCAAATCCCTTGCCAGCATCTCCTGCTCTAGCTGCTTCAATAGCGGCATTTAAGGCCAAAAGATTTGTCTGTTCTGCTATAGACTGTATAACACTAACTATCTGTCCTATATCGCTAGACTTTGCTGAAAGACTACCAATATTTTTGCTAATTTCTTCTGTCATTTCATTATTTGCCTTAAAACTTCTTTGTAGCTCTTCCATTGTGGCCAAGGATTTTCTATTCACTTCATTTGTTCTATCTGTGTAATTACTTATTAAATTAGTACTTTTAATTAAATCATCTATTTTTTCATTTAGATGCCCTAGTTTTAATGTGCTATTGCTAGCCTCCTCAGCTTGATTTGTGGAACCACTTGCTAACTCCTCTATGGCTCTAGCCACTTCATCAATAGATAATGCCGTTTCATTAGTATTTTGAGATAAATAAGATGAATCACTTAATAGATTTTCTGATTGAACCTTTATGTTCTCAACGATTTTTCTTAAAGATTCTCGCATTTCGTATACTTGTTTAGCCATTACTCCTGTTTCATCACCATTTTGGGATAATGATTGAAAAGAGTCGTCATAGATCAAATCAAATTTAGCAGTTTTATCAATAAGATTTGTCAGTTTTACTATTGGGTTTGCTATTTTTTTCCCAATATACAATGCTATAACTCCCGCTATTACTAAACATATAGCTCCCCACATAATCATAGTTATAAGGATTTTTCTTTTACTTAATTCTATATTTTCCTTCTCTGTATCTATAATATGATCTATATCATCTATGTATGAACCCGTGCCTATAATCCAATCAAATGGTTTGAAATATAAGCTATAAGATCTCTTAGGTGAAGACTCTGTCTCACCGGCTCTAGGAAACCAATAGTCCGTATAACCTCCACCTGTTTTCATACCATTAGCAATTATTTCTTTCACAATATAAGATCCTTTAGTATCCTGAAGATCTATCCTACTTTTCCCTTCAACATCTTTCTTTCCAAGAAGAACTACATTAATCCCCTTAGATGTGTCTGCCCAAAAATATCCAGAATTATTTTCACCATATCTTAAGTCTCTAATTAAGTCGGCTCCTAATTTTTTTCCTTCTTTTAAAGATATTTCCCCTTTTTGAACCTTTTCATTTATTTTCCCAAGCATACTTACTACAATTTCAACCTCAGACTTTACCATAACATCATAGTCTTGTCTCAGTTGATTATCCATTTTGGTAATTACTTGATTTTTTACCCTATCAATCATAAGATTTGAAATAAACATCAGAATAACAGATAATACAATACTCAGTCCAATCAAACTAATCAAAACCTTGTTCTTGATACCCATTTTGTTTTTTGATAATTTCATCAACTAATTCCCCCCAACATTTTTCCAATATTTTTCATCCAAGTATATATTTCGACATTTTTCATCAATTATCCTTCAATATCAATTTGTTAAATTCTTAATTATATTTAATAAAAAAATCTCACTACAATCTTAATGTAGTGGGATTTTTTTGCCTATTTATATTTACTTGGGAGTAGTACCTAACATTAATTTAGAGCACTATATGCTTATTTGCTGATATATATTTATAAATTCTTTATCTTTAAAGTCTTTTATGCATTTATCAGCGAATTCTTCACCATGATATTTCTTAGCTGATTTTGCTATTTCATCAAGTGGTTACTTCGTTAACTTATACATTGCTTTGGCAAATATTTTTGTCATTTTAATTAAATCCACAACATGAATATATTCATCATTTTGATGGGCTGTTTCCTTTCTTCCAGGGAATAAGCCACCAAATGCTACAGCATTTTCTGTAACTCTTGCATAGGTAGCACCACCCATTGTCATTGGCTGACTTTCATAGTCTCCTGTGCATTCTCTATAGGTTTCAAGAAGTGTTTGAGCAAGGGGGGAGTCAAGGGGGATATACTTAGGGAGTAAAATATCATCAATAATAAGCTTTCCCTTAAACTCGTTCACTGCACTCTCAAGCTTCTCTATTACTAAATCCTTATCTATTTTTACAGGGTATCTAACATCCACACCAATTTTCACTTCATTTTCTTCTAGCTCTATTGTACCTACATTTAAGGTCAGCTTTCCTGTAACATCATCATCATAGTCACATCCAAGAGATTGCCCATTGTATTCCATTCCTATTTTATCTTTGTAAAATTTCACAAAATCATAGATAGCATTATCTTTATCTAATATTTCACTTAAAAAACACACCATCTGAGAAATCGCATTAAAACCAGACTCTGGCATACTTCCATGGGCACCAGTACCACTAGATTTTATATGCAAATCTCCTTTACTTTCTGTCCATATGATATCAAAGTTGTTTTTTTCTATGATGTCATTAATTCTATCCATTAAGTTGCTTAGATCTTCTTCATCTATCTTTAGAACGGCCTCACATATGTCAGGGACTGAATTCATTGCATTTCCACCATCTAGACTTGTAACTCTAATTTTCTGAGAATCATCTACCTTAAATTCCTTACTAATAAAAAAATCTAATATTCCTTTTTCTGCATATATAATTGGAAAATCTGCATCAGGTACGAAGGCCATATCAGGTGATTTTTCCTTCTTAAAATAATAATCCAAACCTTGCCAACGCGTCTCTTCATTTAGTCCAAAAATGATTCTTATTTTTTTATTGATTTGTACTCCAGATTCCTTTAAAGCCTTTAATGCATATAGAGATGCAATGGCAGGTCCTTTATTATCGCTAACACCTCTTCCGTACATTTTCCCGTCTTTAATCGTCACATCAAATGGTGAACTACTCCACCCATTTCCTTCTGGAACAATATCAAGATGAACCAATACTCCGACCAATTCATCGCCCTCACCGTATTCGGCATGTCCGCCATATCCATCTACATTCTTAATTTCAAATCCTAGCTCCTGAGAAAGATTTAGAGCATACTTAAATGCCTCATCAACTTCTTTTCCAAAGGGCATACCTTCCTTAGCCTCACCCTCAACACTTCTTATCTTAACTATCTCAGTAATCTTATCTATCATTTCGTCTTTATAGCCATCTATAATAGCATCAAAATTCAATGTATCTCCTCCTCACTTTATTTTACAGTGAAAATCCAAATTGTTTTCTTAGGTCTAAAGATTTGATTTCTTCCTCTGGCGGTGCTTCATAGGCAAATATTTTGGATGTATACCATTTACAACTATTTCTAATCTCTACAAGAAACTCAGCATATTTTAAACCTGCAATTGCAGGATCAATAACAGGTACATTAAGCTTATTCTGTAACTCCTCATAATGACCTATTTCCATAGTACATCCTAGAACAATGACTTCTGCCATGTCCTCTTTAACAGCCTCTATAGCCCTTTCTTCCATAATCCTACTTAAATTGTTTTGACTATCCTGTAACTCATCCACCTTAAATCCAAGGTTTTTTATTGATGTAATTTTTCCATCTAACACTTTAGCTCTTAAGCCTTCCATTATTATCGGTATATGCTTTTCACGGCCTGCTAAAATAGTAACTTTCTCTCCTAATGTATTAGCTATCTTAAGCGAAGCTTCCGCCACACCAACTACACACATTTTCTTTAGAACCTCTCTAGCAGCTTCAATTCCTGGATCATAAAAACAACCTATAATCGCTGCATCATATCCTTCATTTTCAAGATCCATAAGCAGATGAAGTACATCAGGAATAATTAAGGCTTCATAATATCTATATTCAAGATGATCAGTGCCTCTGTCTAGATGAAAATACTTTATTTCAGTATCCCTTCCAGCAAATCTTTTAAGCTCTTTCGCAATAAAGTAAAAAGCACTGTCCGGTCTAACTGGGTCAATATATGCTATCTTCATAGTATAAACCTCCAAAAAATAGGAGGTTATCCCTCCTATTTCTTTATCAATGCTTGTTAGTAAATTAAAACCTGATTTACTCCATTTCAGCAAGCAATTCTTCTGCAAATCCTTTAATCTCTGGGTGGCATACCACTCCATTGTCTGTTATCTGAACGTCATCAAACCAAATCGAAGTCTTTTCAAGAATACCGTCGAAGTGTGATTTTGCAGGTTGACCGTTAGGAGGTGCATCCATTGGACTTGTATGACCAAATCCAAAGTCAACGCCGCCCCATATTCTTTCATCTGTAACTACACTTCCTGTTAGGCTTCTTACACCTGGATTTAATGAAATCATCATATGTGATATTTTGAACATATTAGGGTCATCAAAGCTTTCTACATGTGCCTTCATTTCCTCAGCTTTTTTGCCTCCCTTGAATTCTACTATCTTTCCCTCCTTCATAGTAAATTCTACCCTGTCATCCTTGAGAATTCCCATTCCCATCAATTCATCAAACACTATTGTTCCTTCCATTGTTTCAAATCTCGGTACAACATTTACATATCCTGGTAGCGTTCCGAATTTAGGCACATTATAGATTCCATCGTCCATATCAATCAAATGCTTTGGATCCATTTCAAAGGTTACATCCGTTCCTCTTGCATTCTTAACTCTAATAGTTTTTGCATCCGTAACTAAATCTCTAACTCCTCTTAATAATTTACCAAGTAATGGAATATTCACATCGCCTACTAGCATTTTGAGCTGTTCTATTGTAGCGTCATAAACAATTACATATCTCAATTTTTTATTCTTTTCAAAGGCTGTTTCAAATACATCTGAATACAGCATAAATCTACTTTGTATTTCTATCCATACATCAACTTCACATAGTGCCCCTGTGAGTGCTGCTGCAGGCAGATCCGGCATAGCTTCCTGTCCTTCGCCCCTTGGTCTTGCAACCCACATTACTAAAGGTTTTCCTCCTACGGCATAGGCTGCTTTAGCTAATGCATCCACTATCTCCTCGTTCGTTCCTGAATCTGCTGTTATTGCTACCGTCTCTCCCGGTTTCACTTGAAACATATCTTCAATCATTTTCTTTGCAACCTTAGCTAGTTCATATTCGTATACTTTCGGCATACTAATCCCCCTTAAAATTTTTATAATATAAAACAGATTAATTTTCTGAATTTTCTTTCCTACTAACAAAAATATATCAAATTTATAAGTTCCTTTCATTGTGATAAATTCAAAATAAGAGTGAAAATTTTATATAAATTATAAGAGTAGGAGAATAAGTTCTGTTTATATCAAATGGCAGGCAGAAGATATAAAAGCTATATATGAAAAGACATTCTTAACCATAAGCTAAGAATGTCTTTTCATATAATAAAATCATAGTTTTTTCTTTCAATAACTCCAATATCTATCATACTTTCTCTTTATAACTGTATTTTTCCGGCTCCTCATAAAAATTAGTAAACTGCCTAGCAATAACATGTATCCTAGTATATTTTCTAACGGTTGGCTTATGACCTACCTATAAATCTAAAGCTTGATCGTAACTAGTCTTGATTCCCTTTTCATTAGAGTAATCGGTCCATTCTATTTATTAGTAATTCGAGTATTTAGGCACTAATTTGTTATCTGTATATCTCACAATTCTTGAAAGTAAGTGAAAAGCCATACCATCTTGTCAAAAGCTGCATAGGCATTTCATCCAATATCTTACCATCTAATAGTCTTATCTCTTTATTCTCCCATTTATATACTTCTCCTATTATATATCTACAAACAGGCATACTAGAGGTTTTATCAATATATATAATAATCTTTTTCCCATCAAATTCATCAACAATTACACTGTCGTTATTTTCAATATCCTCATATCTATAAAACTTTGATTTATTTTCATTCCATATTCCAAGACCTGTATCCATCCTATCTAACCTGTTATCTTCTTCTTCCATAGTATTCTTAAAGGACGGAGGCATAAAGTCTTTATTTATGTTTTGAATAAACTTCATAAGTGAATTTATAATTTTCACATGGATAGGCTGCTTAGATATGGCTATTTTTATATTATCGTAATCTTCTAGTGCAGCCTCCAAGGTTGTATGAAGTAAATTATTTATCTCAAGAGTCCGTCCTTTATAATGACCATAAACACACTCACCGGTTATATGATTCCAAAAAGACCTTGTTTTTGTATCCGATAGAAGCAAAAGTCCATTGTATACCCCTGTTGGCTCAAACTTTAATACCTCACCATCTACAATAGGAGTCATCCTAACTCCTGTATTACAAACCCCTCAGAAAGATACCATAAAGGGTTCATTTTCGATTCTCCCTTGAGCAATATGATGATAATGCATTTGAATGGTTTTAAATCCATAATATTTGTCCTTCATCTTAAAGATCAATATTCCGTCATTTTTATCAATTTCTCTTGCTTTCAATAGCTCTTCTACATTAACAAAGGATTTGACATTAAAGGATTTAAACAAAGATTTTTTCTTGAGCATAGCTTTACTTTCATCGAAATTCATATAAGCACCGCCTCTCAAAAGTATCATTGAAGTTAATATTTTAACCGTTCATTTTGCTATCTTTTTATTCTTACTTCTTATATACCCTCTTTTTATTCTTTTATGTATAGAGAGTTCCAAGTAAATCTTAATTTATACATATCAAAATATCCAATGTTTCTAGGGATTTTTGATGTGTGTAAATTAAAGTTTTGACTGGAATCTCTCTATATCTTTTTCCTAGTCTTGTAGATGTTAAAGAGAAGTATGTTTTGTGATATAATTTATTCATAAATCGGGGGAGAATTTATATGAAAGATTTTTTTAAGAATTGGAGTTTCAAGAAACATTTTTGTTCATGCTTAGGGGTTTTTATATCTTTTCTACTTCTTTTAAAATTACTTAAGTTTATTTTTGTTGCTTCCCTTCTATCATCCTTTGAAGATTCGTCTGCCAGTATAGGCATAATAGGTGGAGCTGATGGTCCCACAGCTATCTATCTCGCGTCACGAGTACCATCACTAGGCATTACAATTTTCTGTATTCTTTTTATAATTACACTATTACTATACTTTCCTTTGAAAAAATATTTAAGTAAATGATACTAGTATTATAAAAATACAATCAAGAACCTCACTTATAGGCCCATTTTCTTTAGTAGAAATGGGCTTTAATAATTTTGGCAAAAAATAAACAATAACTATAGTAATTCTTTAAACTTTACAAATACTATATAGAGATTGTAGTAAATCTCATTAATTTATTTTGTTTACTTTCCCCAAGGAGGACTTGATAAATATGAAATTTTCCATAACACTATTTTTGATATCTTGGTTAGTCTTTATTATTTTTGCTGATAAAAAAAAGTTTTTTACTTTTTCTCCTACATGCTATTTGGCTATAATCTTAGGCTTTGTAACAGATTTACTAATTCATTATTACCCTTTGTGGTCGTACCCCGGAAGTACAGACTTTCAAAAGTGTATGAGACTATATCTAGATGAATTTGGGGTTTACTTTGTCGTTACATATCTATTTCTTCAAACACTACCGAAAAGAAAAACATTTATTACTATAGGAGTACATATTTTTTTATGGACTATCCCATCCATTTTAATTGAAATGATAGCATTATGGCTAGAATCAATGAAGCATGATCTATGGTGGTCATTATATTATTCTTACTTTGCTGATTGGGTTTTATTTTTTATCTTCTATCTTCATCATAGACTAAGAGTTAAGCATACTTAATTTAAGATAAAATATAATATTGACACAAAAAGTCTTTAATAGTATCATATAAGTAAATAAAAAATCATGATTCTATTTACTTTTTTTAAAAAAATTGATATTTTGTATTATGATACTATAGAGGGGATATTTTACCACAGGTATCAGTCATTCACACTAAGCAATTAAAAATTTCAAACTTAGGGGGTGGTAGCCATGGGTTATATAGTTTCTATATATATAATAAAACATGAAACCTATTCCCTATGGAAAGGAGGATAATATAAATGACAATTATCTCTCTCCAAAATCTGATTATTGGAATTTTGCTTAGCGTCATTACAATGTATGTGGTAAAATACGTAGACATAGCTGCAATTAATATACTTAGAAATAGAAGGTTAACTAAAGCATTGATATCACTTGACATTCTGATATTGGTTACTACAACATTGCTTGTAATTGACTGGATCATATGCAAAGTTCAAATTCTTAATAGCATGTTAAATTTGCACTAGGAAAATAAACAAGCTATTCATCACACTTCTCCCCTCTTCTTTTTATATCTGAGGAATTTTTAAATTCAATAAAGTTTATACATTTCATGTTTTTACGGACTATCCCATCCACTTTAACTGAAATAATAGAGTTATTGTCAGAATCAATGAATCACAATTTATGGTGGTCAATATATTATTCTTACTTTGCAGATTTGGTTCTATTTTCTTATCTTCTATTTTCATCATAGACTAAGAATTGATCATACTTATTTAAGATAAAATATTCTAACTTAGAGTCGACAGGTTTCAAGAAAAGTAAATCCTAATATTGTAGGATTTAAAACCACAAAAAAAATTAAAAACCCTGAAAAAATCAAGGTTTTTTGTTTGGCACGCCCTGAGGGACTCGAACCCCCGACGCCTAGATTCGAAGTCAATTCGAACACACGTTCGTATTCTTCCGTTACCTTTTCCTTCTAGTGATACCTTTAGTTGATTTTTTATGCCTTAATTTTTAGCAAAAAAATAGCAACCTATTGGTTGTTATTTTTTAGTAAATTTTTCTATTGCTTTGATTAATTCTTTAATTTCTTTTGGTTCATATCCCTTTTCCTTTAGTTCTTGGCTTATTTGGATATATTCTTTTAAGTCGTCATTTGTTGATTCTAATTCAATCTTTTCACCTGTTAGTAACCAATTTATAGATATTTTAAATTGCTGATATATTGATATTAGTGTCTCGCTTGATGGTTTTGTTTTGTCCTTTTCTAATTCGCTAAGCCTGCCTTGAGATAGATTTATTAGTTTTGCAAATTCCTTTTGTGTTAGATTATTAGTTTTTCTTAAGTGTTTTATTCTTTCTCCTATGCTTTTCATATAGACATCCTTTCAAAACAATTATTCTAAAACGAATATTTCTTCTTGACATTATTCGTTTTAGGATATAAAATGTACTTAAGATATTTGATAACGAATATTTTAGTAACATTATATCATTTTTGAAATCTAATCCCAAGCACCAGCCAGTCGGAGAGACTAGACAGTAAAGCCTGTATCAAAATGGTTAAGGAGATTAGTCCCGGTTAAGAGTATGACTATTGGAACGAGTTCCGGGGAAGTAAAAATCGTTGCAATAGTGCAGTGCTGAAAGTCCTCCGGAAAACTGCCGGAAGTCTGCCGGTATTTACCAAACAAATGTTCTATAATTGATATAAAGATACATTGCACATTGATAATCGAATATACGGGGAGATAAAAATTTAATGGTATATAAGGAGCGTAGGGTTCGCCCTACTCTCCCCTAATATAAAGTATGGAGGTTGATATATGAAAAAAGTGCTTAAGTTTGTATTAACTCCTTTTGTTAAATTAGATAATTTTCTTGAAAGTTTTAGGGATAGATATACAGGTTTATATGTTTTAATCTCAATGATTATTAAATCTATGTTTGTATGTGTAATGGCAAGTGGTTTTTTAGAATTGCATCTTCAAAAGGAGATATTGGGAAGTATCAATATTGCCGAAAGCGAATTGGTTCTAGTTTCGTTGGGTTTTGGATTGTGGTCTACTTCAATATTTTGTGCCTTTAGTGATTTAACTGGTTACTTATCTGAACTAGATGGATTTAACGAATATAAGCGTAATAAGTCAAGAAAATTGTAAAATGGAGGTTATTGAAAATGGCTTCATATCTAACAAGTGAAGCGGAATTAGTAAATTATATCAATCATAGGTTTGATATACCTAGATATAAAATAGAGTCTTGTAAGTATATGGCTTGTGCCAAGATGCTCACGCATGAACTTACAGGCTCAAAGGTTCTAGTGTATGTTGACCTTTTGAATAATAAAATTAATGAAAAACTATTATTTTAAAGGAGGAATTTGGTGTTAAAGTTAACTGGTAAATACAAAGGGATTCAACCTAAAAAGAAGGGAAATGGCTATTTAGTAGGTGTTGAAGGTGAAGGTTTCAATACAGATATTGTTCATGTAAAGGAAGAACATCTTGATGATTTCAAAGAGATAAAGAAGGGTCAAGACATTGAACTTCCTGTATACGCCTTTAGTTTCCAAAATAGCGACAGAGTTCAGTATTCCTACAATAAAAGCATTTAGCCTGTAAAGGCTAATTCTTGGCGGTGGTAGTCTAGTGGTCAAGGACGCTAGGGTTGTAGCCTAGAGGTCGAGGGTTCGAATCCCTCCCCCGCACCCAATTTAAGATAGGGGTGATAGTACAAAGAAGTTGAAAAGATTTAGTATTGTTTTATTGATAGTAATTATGTTGTTGCCGACTAATTTGGTCTATGCAGATGCAGGACAGTATAAGCCCTTACCTAGTAACTATGCAAATTATAATTATTATGCTTTATGTGATTTGTATGGTGATGGTACCGTTGTAAGATTAGTTGTTGATGATGATCCTTTGGAATTTGAAAAAGGAGAGTATTTATTAGATTCTGTTGAAAATTCTTCTAATGATAGGGTTTATCGTTGGGAAAATGGTGCATGGAATGATATTGGAGGGTATAGTAGTGTAGGAGGAAGTGCTCCTACTTTTACCGTATTAGAATCTAATACAGATATTCCTTACACTGATGGAAGTGGTTATTTATATACTTCTTCTTCGACGTATCAATACAATGTAGGAGATACGGTTTTATTTGACAATCCCGGTGATGAAATCACTATAAAGGCAAGTATTGACCATGCTGTCGAAATGAATATTCGTCAGTATGTAGATGGTAATGTTATGACTTCATGGCTTACACAGATAGCAGACCAGACCTATATAGTCCCTAATGGTTATCTAGAGTTTGAATTTTTATCAACTAGTGATGATGCTCCTATAGAGATTGAAACATCGACCTCGCCTATACAGGTTGAAAATCCAACGGTGACAACTAAGATGATGGTAAACGGCGAGAGTAGCTATAACAAGCTGACTATTGAAAATCAACGTTCTGACAATGTACAGGTCAATATACATGCTGAGGATAGTGGATTGTTAGAAAAGCCATTTACCCACATTATATATTATGAGAAGGTTTCACAGCTTGACCAAACCTTTTGGAATCCTACTGGTCAAACCTATTTAGGCAATACTACTGGAAGCATGACTGTATATATTAAGCCAAATGAGAAGATTGTCATATGGAATGTTCATAGGACTACAAGGGTTGAATATCTAGACAAGTTTAATATTGTTGTAAAGGAAGAATCCGAGGAGTATGACGCAAATGCAAATAACGGACTTCCTTATTATGATTCTGGGGATTTTACTTATAATCCCGACTATGATTCATCGGGAACTATTGAGCCTCCACCAGTAACAGAGAGTACATTATTCGATAGTGTATATTGGATTTACAATACTATTGTAAGCCTT
Source organism: Wukongibacter baidiensis (assembly GCF_050888315.1). Lineage (NCBI taxonomy): Bacteria > Bacillati > Bacillota > Clostridia > Peptostreptococcales > Caminicellaceae > Wukongibacter > Wukongibacter baidiensis. The sequence goes on along the minus strand of NZ_CP138202.1, from coordinate 4,829,851 downwards.
ATTACAATGCTTGCTGATGGTATTGAAATGCTTTGGAATGGTGTCGGTCAAATGAAGTATGTAATGGATGATTTGTTCAGTTTTCTACCTGCTGAGATGCGAAACGTGCTTTATATAGGTGCTTTGGTTGGAGTTATCAAAGGCATATTCGGGCGGTGATAGAATGCTAAAAGATGTATTGGTATCATTATGGGATATTGTTGATATGGTTATGTCCTTAGAAATACCACTCTTTGAGTATAAGATAACATTCTGGAATATTTTCTATTTTTCCGTTACTTTTTACTTTTTATTAGTGTTTTTCTTTGGTCTATCTGGCACCAAAAGGGGTGAGTAATTTGGAAGAAAGTATTAATTATACTGACGAATTAGAAGACATATATGATTCTATAGAGATTCAAAATGGTTATATAGCTGAGATTAAAGCACTTGAAGAAAGCAAACTAGAATATCTACAGATGCAAAACTCTTTAATGCTTTTTATAATATTTATACTGCTGTTTATAGCCTTTAAGGAGAAGGTGACAAGATGGATACGATAATGGAGTTTATTAGGGATTCAGTTCCCGAAGGATTTGAAAATTTTGATTATATGATAAGGTGTTTTGTATTCATCCTAATATTATCAAGTGTTCTCGATATTATTAAGGGTATTACATATAAGCTATCGAAAGGAGGGATGTAGTACAACTGTAATTGATACTAGTTTATTCGCCGAAATCATAGAAATGATAAAGTCAATTTTAGGGTTATTCTCAATTTACCCACTTAATGTATTGGTTTTAGGTATGATCGTTGGCGTAGCGTTTAAGGTATTGAGGGGAGCAAAAGGAGCGGCGAAATAGGTTCGCCGCCCTTGCTCCTTTTTTACTAACTTAATTTAAGGAGGTTTAAATTGATAAATTATTTGTTCTACATATTAACATCGGTAATGATAAAGGTTCCAAAGTTCATTTATGTAAAGACAATTGACATATATAACTACTACAGATATAAGGAATGGGAAAACTTTGAAGGATTTGGTTTACATATCTATGTTGGACTATTCGGTCGTGGTAAGACTATATCAATGGTGGAACACGCTTATAGGCTTGCTAAGAAGTTTCCACAATTAACAGTATATACAAATATAAAGCTTCAAAATTTCCCCGAGCACACTACAATAATTCCGCTTGAAAATTATCAGCAGATTATTGATGCGCCCGGGGATTCTTTATTTGTAATAGATGAGATATCCTCAATATTTCAGTCAAGGAGTTGGTCAAAGTTCCCACCTGCCCTTATGGGTCAATTGCTACAAGTAAGGAAGCGTAAAAAGATGGTTCTAGGTACTGCCCAAAGATTCCACCATGTAGATAAGCTTATAAGGGATATAACCTTTAATGTTATTCAGTGTAGTTGTATAGCTAGAAGATGGGTGTTCCAGAGATACTATGAAGCCTATGACGTGGAAGTGGAGAACGAGATGCGCCCTGCTCCTATAAAGTGGAGATACAACTTTATACAGACCGATTTTATAAGGAATCTCTATGATACTGCTGAACTAATTGACGATATGAAAAAACAAGAGTTTATATCTAATGAGGAAGCTATCAACAGACAGGGTGGTGGTTCGACTGTCATTTCTGTAGGTGAGGTTAAGAAAAAGAAGAAAATGTTTGGTAAATAAATTTTAACCACCTTTCACCGTAGTTAACTTTTTAAGTTCGGCGTTCGGGCGTAATCGCGAGGCTGGAAGTTTAGGTTAAGAGTTCGGGCGTAATCTCACTCTTTTGCCTAACTAAAAAGGAGGTTTTGAAAAATGTATGAATTGAATGAGTTAACAGTAATTGAGCTAGCTCTATATCGTTTGAAAGAATCAGAAGATAAGCAGGATTCGGAAAGCCAAGATGAAATAAATAAGGTTTTAGATAAGGTAATCAAAGATTATATGGAAACCTACGATAGATTGCATAATTAATGGAGGTGCAAAATGTACTTTTGTGTGAAGTGTAAACAGACCTATGAAGAATCTGAAATGGCTATGTATAAACCATCTTTAAAGAAAGGGTTTTGTAGTAGCTGTGATGATATGACTAGTATAGATGGAATTAAGTTACAAGTTGAAAACAAATTAATGACTAGGAAAGAAGCTAATTTAGCAATAAAGACTTTGAGTAAATAAAGCTTAGCTAAGAAGAGTACCACCGCCAAAGGCGGTGGGAAAGGCTTTACTTGAGTAATGTCGCACTTAATGCGACTGTCATTTAAAAGCCAAAGACCCTTAAAAATACCCGAGAAGGAGGTTTTAGAATGTTAAATCAAATGTCATATAATTTAGAGATTAAGATTGCTGGAAAACACGTTACCCTTAAAAGATTATCTAAGGACAAGTACTTTAATTATCAAGTAAAAAATGCTCCCTCCCCTGCTTCTAAGGGGCAAAGCGAACATACTAGGGAAAACTTCCTTAAGAGTATTTTAAGGGCTAGAAAAAGAGTTTTTGACATCATAGCGTGCAATGTGAATACTATTCCCGATTTGCATGGAGAGATTCAGCGACCTAAATTTTGGACTCTTACTTTTGCTGAAAATGTAACCGATATGGAGACAGCTAACGAAGAATTTACAAAGTTCAATAAGCGTTTATCGTGGTATCTCTATGGAGTTAGAAAGAACGTATTAAAATATATCTGCATTCCCGAGTTTCAGAAGCGTGGAGCAATTCATTTTCATATACTTTACTTCAATTTACCATACATTAAGCAGGATAAATTCCAAAAGATATGGGGAAAAGGCTTCACTTTTGTTAAAGGTGTGTCTAAAAAAGAAGATATTATGGACTTTGCTAGTTATGTTGCTAAGTACATAAACAAGGAAAACTCTAAAGGTGAGGATAATTATTCTATTTACTTGGATAAAGATATGCTTAATAAAAAGCGATATTTCTGTTCTAGGGGTTTGAATAAACCCGAGATTTACAAACTTGATATAGATAATGAGTTGTATAAGTCTATTTTAGCAATGCTTAAGGATTTTCATTCCTTTAATGGCTCTTATGCTCATGAGTTTATAGGTAGTGTGGATATTGATGCCTATGAGATCGAAGATATTAGAGTAAAGGAAAGTATTGTAAGCGTTGTAAATACTGTATTTAGTATTATGAAAGGTGCTTATGATAGGCAAGTTAAAATTAAATTTAAAGACGTCTGTAAATACCTATTACCGGACACCTTTTATGCTATAGAAAAAGTTAGGAATAAGCTGTGGAAAAAATTCCAGTTTATTGAAGTACCTGTTGATGAAATTGAATTAGGAAAGTTGGGGTGGTTGTAATTATAACACTTGAAAAAGCTATAGATGGCTTTATGATTGACCAAAAACTTAAAGGCAATACAGATAATACTATACATACGTATAAGCTTATCCTAGGCTATTTTAGTACTTATTTAGGCAGTGAAACCTTGGTTAATAATATCGCCCCTATGGACATAAAGAAATATCAATTGTTTTTGGCTGATAAAGATAAACAATTTAATTTTGAAACTAACTTAAAAGCTAAGTTATCTAAAACGACTATCCAGTCTTATGTGCGTCATATACGTTCTTTTATGAATTGGCTCTTTAATGAAGGATATATAGAAAATAATATAGGTAGTAAGATAAAGCTTCCTAAGGCTCCTAAGAAAACCGTTGAAATCCTTAGTGATGAAGAGATTAAGAAATTATATAAGTCTATTAATGAACGTACTGAGTTCGGTCTGCGAAACAAGTGTATTGTTAGTTTAATGCTTGATTCTGGATTAAGGCGTAACGAAGCAATTACAATAGATGTACAGAATATCCACTTTACTCAAAATGTTATTAAAGTCTTTGGTAAGGGGGAAAAGGAGCGTATTGTACCTATGGGCTTATATACTAAAAAGCTTTTGTACAAATATCTCAATGGTTATAGACCTATGCCGGAATATCCCACGGATAGGGTCTTTATTAGTCAAGAAAAAAACCCTGTATCTATAGACGTTATTAAAATGCTGTTTTATAGACTTAAAAGGAAAACTGGAATAAAAAGATTAAGCCCTCACCTGCTCCGACATACCTTTGCTACTCGCTACCTTATTAATGGTGGTGATGCCTTTTCTCTTCAACTTATTTTAGGTCATACTTCCTTAGAAATGACTAGAAGATATTCTCATATTGCTTCTAGCTATACTGTGAAAAATTTTAAAAGCTTATCCACATTAGACAGATTAAGAGGTCAGAATGTTAGACTTTAGAATTAAAATAGGGAAGCTTATCATGCTTCCCAAATTGTTATTTTCCTATTTTCAATTTTATAACAAAACCGTTTTTCATCTATTTGTTTATTTAAGTGATATTGGAGAACCCTTTGATCATTAATTTTTTCAATCTCATGTTCGATATCTTGAGGTAAATCTGTAGAATAATGCAGTGAAAGCTCAGATAATTTAATGTACTCATCTTTTAATTTACTCTGTAATTTCTTATCGTCGTCTTCTATATCTTCATACTTTATCATACGATATCCCTCCTTTTAAAAAATAACTATATACTTTTTATATGCAAAACCCGTTACCTTTAGACCAATGAAAATTCTAATCTATAGCTAAATCAAAAAAAATAAAAACCTTGAAAATACAAGGTTTTTTGTTTGGCACGCCCTGAGGGACTCGAACCCCCGACGCCTAGATTCGAAGTCTAGCACTCTATCCAACTGAGCTAAGGGCGCATGGTATTTAACTTAACATAAAATATATTAACATATTTATCAATAATTATCAATGGTTGTTATATACAGTTTAATGTCCCTAATATAGATTATAAAAAATGGCGAACTGAAAGGTGCCCAGCTAGGCACCTTTACTGACTTTGAATAATAGATTTATAAAATCTAATCTTCTTCTAAACTATAAAACGATTCCTCCAGTCACCTCTAAAACAGCACCTGTAACAAAGCTTGCTTCATCGGATGCTAGGTATGTATAAGCATTAGCAATATCCTCTGGAGAACCTAATCTCTTTATAGGAGCCTTATCTGCCATCATATTAAGTACTTTTTCAGGCATTTTTTCTGTCATTGGAGTAAGGATAAAACCTGGAGCTACTGCATTAACACGTATTCCCTTCTTACCTAATTCCTTGGCCCAAGTCTTTGTCATTCCTATAACGCCCCACTTTGTAGCAGCATAGTTAGTTTGACCATAATTTCCATAGAGCCCTACAACGGAGGTTGCATTTAGTATTACTCCACTGCCTTGCTTAACCATAACTGTTGCAGCGGCTTGGCCACAATTGTATACACCCTTGAGGTTTACATTTATAACTCTATCCCATTCTGCTTCAGTCATTTTTAGCAAAGTGTTGTCTGCAGTAATACCCGCATTGTTTACTATGATATCTACTTTTCCCAAGGCTATAACTGTCTTTTCAATCATTGCATCCACTTGTTCCCTCTTTGTTACATCGACAACGGTACCTATAGCCTCTCCACCTTCTGCCTTTATTTTCTCTACAACTTTATTTATATCGTCCTCATTAATATCAACAACGATTACCTTTGCGCCCTCCTTAGAAAACTTCAAAGCAGTAGCTTCTCCAATACCTCTTCCTGCTCCTGTAACAATTGCTACTTTATCCTTTAATCTCAATTTATACCCTCCTATATATGCTTTTTCGGTTACAACACAACTAAACTATTATATTTTAATAAATACCCGTTATTAAATAGATTACTGAAATTGTAAAAGAAGCTATTAGTGGCAATACTATAGTATTCACAGCAATATCCTTATAGCTTTCCTTATGGGTAAGCTGAGTAACTGCTAATAGAGTAATTATAGCTCCACAGTGTGGTAATGAATCTAATCCACCTGCTGCAACGATCATGATTCTGTGAAGTGCTTCAGGAGCTATTCCCATTGCCAAAAACTCCTTAGATAATACTTCCAATGCTATTGCTGTACCACCAGAAGCAGATCCAACTATACCCGCAAGTAGTGTTGTTGAAATTGCCACTTTGAATACCGATGGAATTGCCATAGCTACTATACCCATCTTTACAGTCGTAAATGCTGCTAATGATTTGATTACACCACCGTAACCAACTTCCGATGCAGTATTGAATATTGGTAAAAGTGCCCCAACCGCTCCTTCAAAAACTGTCTTATTCGTTTGAGGAATGAATTTTCTCATAGTAAATATTATGAAAACTACTGCTACTGCAAGACCTATAATTACAGGCCAAGTTCCATTTACACCAGATCCCACAGCCTTATATCTCTCTATAACTGAAGGCATTTTAAAGTACCAGTTTGTGAGTAAGAAGTTTACAATAAATACGATTATTATCGGTGTGATTGCAAGAGCAAATCTAGGAATATTGTCATCTAACTCATGAAGGCTCTCATTAGGATGATCTCCATAACCTTCTCCTCCTGCCATCAATTTATCGGCTCTGCGATTCAGATAATAGACTCCACCGAAGAACATGATTGCTGCTGCTATAATACCTAGAATCGGTGCTGCATAGATATCAGTTCCAAAGTAAACTGTTGGCATAGTATTAATATACTGTGGCGAACCTGGAAGTGCGGTCATAGTAAAGGTAAATGCACCAAGGGCAATAGCTGCCGGTAATAATCTTTTTGGAACATTTGCTCTTCTTAGTAACGTAGCTCCAATTGGGTACATTGCAAATACAACAACAAATAGTGAAACACCACCATATGTTAACAAAGATGTTGCAACAACTACAGCTGTAATGGCTCTTTTCTCACCAAATTTGTCAGCTACAAGATTGGCAATTGCCGTCGCAGCTCCTGTTACACCCATAAGCTTACCGAATATTGCTCCTGCCAAGAATACAGGAAAATACTTACCTATATAACTTACAGCTGCTGGCATAAATACGTTTGATAATGCATGAAGCGGTGGGAATTCTCCGGAAACCAATACTGCTGCCATGGCTAATAGTGGAGCTAGCACAAGAACCGTTACGCCTCTATAAGCAAAATACATAAGTGCACCTAAGGTCAAAATAATAGCAATAACTCCTAACATCAAAATTCCTCCTTTAAAGTATTGTTATAACTTGATAATGATAGCAAAAGTTACATAATTTTTATATCATCTCCCTTCTATATAGAGTTCTAAGTAAATCTTAATTTATATATATCAAAATATCCGATGCTTTTAGGGATTTTTGATGTGTATAAATTATAGTTTTGACTGGAATCTCTATAGTGTTAGATTCATAGGTTCATCCTTAAATATCCTTGAATCCATCGTTTTTAAATCATCGGCAATAATTGGTTTGAACTCCATGAGGTCAAGTATATCCTTATTTAGGTCTACACCTGGTGCTATTTCTATTAGCTCTAAACCTTCTTTAGTAAGCTTAAAAACTGCTCTCTCGGTTATATACAGTACTTTTTGTCCCTTTTCCGCAGCATACTCGCCACTGAATGTTATCTGCTCCACGTCCTTTATGAACTTCTTGATCTTCCCTTCATTTTTTATAACAAGCTGACCGTCTACTATATCAATTTTTAAACCACCGGCTGTAAATGTTCCACAGTATACAACGGCCTTGGCATTCTGAGTGATATTTATAAATCCTCCACATCCGGCTATCTTAGGTCCAAATTTGCTAACGTTTATATTTCCGTATTTATCGCACTGAGCTAATCCTAAAAATGCAACATCAAGTCCTCCACCGTCATAAAAATCAAACTGATAACCTTGATCTATTATTGCTTCTGGATTAGTTGCTGCACCAAAGCTTAATCCCCCTGCCGGTACTCCTCCTATTGGACCAGATTCTATAGTTAAATCCATTTCATCACCGATTCCCTCTTCGTTGGCAACTATAGCTATCCCTTCTGGCATTCCAATGCCTAGGTTTGTTATGGCATTTGGTACTAACTCCATGGCACCTCTTCTGGCTATTATCTTTCTTGTATCAAGACTAAGTTTGTCAAATGAACCAACTGGTACCTTTATAGCTCCCGTATAAGCTGGGTTATATTGCTCCTTAAAGGTTTGCATATGATTTTGAGGCTCTGCCACAACAATTGCATCAACATATATTCCCGGTATCTTTACTAGTCTAGGATCTAAACTCCCTCTTTGGACAACATTTTCAACTTGCAATATTACGATACCACCTGAGTTCTTTACTGCTTGAGCCATAGATGTTATCTCAAGGGTAACTGCCTCTTTATCCATGGTGGCATTACCGATTTCATCGGCGTAGGTAGCCCTTATTAAAGCTACATCTATGGGAAAAGACTTGTAGAATAAATGTTCCTTTCCATCTAATTCTATTAACTCAACTATATCTTTCTTTGTGACATCGTTTAATTTTCCACCCTCGATCCTAGGATCTACAAAGGTCTTCAATCCCACATGGGTAATTGTACCAGGCTTTCCCGCCGCAATATCTCTAAATAAATGTGCTATTACCCCCTGTGGTAAGTTATATGCTTGTATTTTATTTGCCAATGCTAATTTTTGCACCTTCGGTGCTAATCCCCAATGACCGCCAATAACCTTTGCTACTAGTCCTTCATGACCTAGATGATTTAAACCTCTATCCTTACCATCGCCTTGACCAGCCGCATAAACAAGTCCAAGATTTCTTGGCTTACCTTCCTCCAGGAAACGCTTTTCCAATGCTATTGTTAATTCTTCTGGATGACAGTTCCCAACAAATCCTCCGGTAGCAACCATATCACCATCTTTAATCATAGAAACAGCTTCGGCAGCTGACATTACTTTGGAATTCACATTAATTCCTCCCATCATCAAATGAATTATACTTACTATATATCAGTAATAAGCAAATTGTATGCCAGTCTAAATTTTTAGCTGCAAATTGCTCTATCCTGTAAATAAGAGGACTTGAGCAAAAACTAAAAAACTCTAGAAAAATGATTTTCCCATTTTTCTAGAGCTTTATGTTCGAGTTACCGTACAATATATTTCAATATCGACAAGAGTTGTTCGAATTTTCGAACTATATTTCGCTATTATTTTGCACTTGTTCTGATTTTCGAACATTTTTACAACAACTTGTCCATATTTATATATTTTCAAGGCCATATTTTGCTAATTTTTCATAAAATGTTGTTCGACCGATTCCTAATAGACTTGCTGCTTTAGTTTTGTTCCCATTTGTTATTCTTATACTTTCAATGATTGCATCTTTTTCGGCCCTTGCTAAAATATCCTTTAGACTCTTTATCGTTCTGATATATTGCTTACCAACAATTCTTTGGGGTAAATGCTCTACATCTATAATATCAGTCATATCTACCAGATTTATAGCCCTTTCTATAATATTTTGCAGCTCTCTGATATTCCCAGGCCATGTATATTTTATTAAGTGATTCATGGCTTTATCTGATATCTTATTAATATTCTTATGATATTTGTTGTCAAGATCATATAAAAAGTACTCAGTTAGTACAGGGATGTCTTCTGGTCTTTCAGTCAGTGATGGCACTAAAATTGTAAAAACATTAAGTCTATAGTAAAGGTCTTGTCTATATTCACCCTTCAATACCATCTCTTCAAGATTTCTGTTAGTAGCAGCAATTATTCTAACATTTATTCTTTTGTTTCCCGTTGCCCCTACCCTCTCAATCTCTCTTTCCTGAATAACCCTTAATAGTTTTGACTGCATAGACAATGGCATATCCCCTATTTCATCAAGAAATATAGTTCCTCCATCGGCCAACTCAAACTTTCCTATTTTACCATCCTTTTTAGCACCAGTAAAGGCGCCCTCTTCATATCCAAATAGTTCAGACTCTAGTAACTCAGAGGGGATCGCAGCACAATTAACCTTTATGAATGGACCAAAGCTTCTCCCGCTCTCATTGTGAATTGCATGGGCTATAAGCTCCTTACCAGTGCCACTTTCACCTAGAATGAGTACATTTGAATCGGTATGGGAGGCCTTTTCTGCTAAGTCTTTAGTCTCAGAAATCCTTTTACTAATGCCAATAATATCTCCAAAGGTATATTTTGCTCTATTTATCTTTTTAAGCTCTCCCTTATATTCTTCAATCTCCTGCTCCATAAGATTGATTTTTTTATAAAGATCGTTCAAATCATCTACATTTCTAAAAAGAACCTTTCCAACGGCTCCTACCACTTCTCCATTCTTTATTGTAGGTATCCTTGAGGCTATCATATAGTCACCTTTAATCTTCTGTATATCCGCAATTTCAGCGACTCCAGTCTGTGCTACAATATGCATCCTAGTATTCTCAACTACCTCAGTTACATGCTTACCAATTACAGACTGCCCCTCAACTCCAAGGAACTTTGCATAGGTTTTGCTTATCATAGTAATATATCCATCTTTGTTGACAACCAAAATACCATCGTAGACAGTTTCTAGAATCGTATTTAATACCTGTGAAACATTTTTCTGCTCCTCAAGTTCCTTTAAAAGGTTGTCATTTTCAGTCACATCAAAGAATAGAGCTATTGCCCCCATAATTTCACCATTTTCAATTATTGGCGCCCTATTAGTTATAACTTTCTTTTCATTTATATATATAAGTGAATTAATATCAGTTCTTCCAGTTTCAATTATATTAGGCAGCTGCGAAGTACGTAAAACGTCATTAACTTTTTTTCCTAGAGCCTCATAAGCTTTTATTCCTATAATTTCCTCTGCTGCATTATTGAATAGGATGACATTAAGGTCCTTATCAATAGCTACTATTGCATGATTTGTGGATTCGATAATAGAATTCATGCTCAGAAGCAGGAAGTCTACCTGCTCAGAAAGACACTTAGATTTACTTAATAAGCCACACAATCTATTCCCCTCATCTACAACAAAGAGCTCCTCGTAACTTTTATCATAGATTATATTTGCCGCCTCTTCTTTTCCTAAACAAATATCTTTGCAATTTTCCAGTGTAATATCGGATACCTTCATTGAAAAATCTCTATAATTATTGACGGCATCTAGAAGGTTGTTTTTAGGCAATACCCCAATTGGCTTACCAAATCTATTTACAATTGGGACATTATTAACCTTATGCTTAATCATATACTCAACTGCTTTTTCAATTGTACAATTCTCATCAAGTCCGTGTATATTAGTATCCATCAAATCCTTAGCCTTAATCATTCTAAAGTGTAGCATACTTTCACCTCTTTATAGGAAAAATACAAAATCAATTGAATGTTATGAGTTAAGCCCAAATTATTCATAAATAATTTGGGTTAAGTAATACTAACATATTCATCATGAATTATCAATAGTTTCAGATAGTCAAACTTATAGCTGTTATCCAAAAGCAAAATGCAGCAACATGTGGTTGCCCTTAATCATCTAATTATTTTTAGGCAAAAAAATAAAGGATAGAGATTTTATTCTCCATCCTTTTCTTTTATTTATTATACTAATTCATTTATAAGGTTACATGCAACAAAGTGGCCATTTCCGATGTCCTTAAGTACTGGCTCAGCAGTTGGGCAATTATCTGCATGTGGGCATCTCTTAGCAAATCTACATCCTGGTTGTGGATTTATTGGAGATGTGATTTCACCCTTAAGAATGATTCTTTCTTTTTTATTAGTTAAGCTTGGTACTGGTATAGCTGAAAGTAGTGCCTTAGTATATGGATGAACTGGGTTTTTGAATAGCTCCTTTGCAGGTGCCTTTTCAACCAACTGACCAAGGTACATAACCGCTATATCATCAGAGAAGTGCTTAACTACTGATAAGTCATGGGTTATGAACATATAAGTAAGGCCTAACTCTTGTTGTAAATCCTGCATTAGGTTTAGTACCTGTGCCTGAATAGAAACGTCAAGGGCAGATACTGGCTCATCACATACGATGAACTTTGGATTTAATGAAAGAGTTCTAGCTATACCTATCCTTTGTCTTCTACCACCATCAAGTTCATGAGGGTAAGCATTTACAAGTCTGTCAGCAAGTCCAACAGTATCCATAAGCTCTGATACTCTTTTATCAAGTTCTTTTTTATTCTTAGTAATGCCATGTATTATTAATGGTTCTCCGATTATTTCACTAACTGTCATCCTTGGGTTTAGTGATGCAAAAGGATCCTGGAAGATTATTTGCATTTCTCTACGGAGTTCTCTTAGTTGTTTTTTATCAAACATTCTAATATTTTTACCTTCAAAGATAATGTCTCCATCAGTCGCCTCTAAAAGTCTTAGAACAACTCTACCAGTAGTTGACTTTCCGCAACCAGACTCACCAACTACTCCAAGAGTCTTACCTCTATCTATGGAAAAGTTAAGTCCATCTACTGCGTGAAGCATCCCTTTTGGAGTTTTAAAGTATTTTTTCAGATTTTTTACCTCTAATATTTTATCACCCATTATCTTTTCACCTCCGCATCTACAAGACCTTCATATATTAAACATTTAACCTTATGTCCAGCTTCGATTTCAGTTCCCTTTGGTATTTGCGTAGAACATACATCAGTTGCGTAAGGGCATCTTGGATGGAACTTACATCCTGATGGAAGATTAGTTGGATCTGGCATTAAACCTTTTATAGGATTTAATCTATCTGTTTCTTCCTCAAGATTTGGAATCGAACCAAATAATCCTAGTGTATAAGGATGTCTTGGATTCTCAAATAATTGCTCTAGTGATGCAGCTTCAATTATTTCACCTGCATACATTATAGCTACCTTATCACAAACCTCAGAAACAACGCCTAGGTCATGGGTAATTAGAATCATTGCTGTATGAAATTCTTCTTTAAGATTGTTCATTAAATCTAGAACCTGAGCTTGTATTGTAACGTCTAGTGCTGTTGTTGGCTCATCAGCAATAAGAAGCTGTGGATTACATGCAAGTGAAATAGCAATTACAACTCTTTGCTTCATCCCACCAGAAAATTGATGTGGATAATCGTTTACCCTTGCCGCCGGAATACCAACAAGTTCAAGCATTTCTTCAGCTTTTTTCATAGCATCTTGCTTGTTTAAATCTTGGTGAATCTCTATAACCTCTGAGATTTGCTCACCCACTGTCATAACAGGGTTTAAAGATGTCATAGGATCCTGGAAGATCATTGAGATTTTATTTCCCCTGATCATTCTCATTTCCTCTTCAGATACCTTTAATAAATCTTTACCTTCGAATTCAATCTTACCGCTCATTATTTTTCCTGGAGGATTTGGAACCAATTTCATGATTCCAAGCGCAGTAGTTGTTTTACCCGCACCTGTTTCTCCAACTAGGCCTAAAGTCTCACCTTTATCAAGCTTTAGCTCAATACCATTAACTGCCTTTACCGTACCGTCTTCCGTTACATAATCAATAGCTAAATTTTCTATATTTAAAAGCTCTTTTTTGCTCATTATTTTCACTCCCTCCTACACTACTGCTTTAATCTAGGGTCTAACGCATCTCTTAAACCGTCACCTACAAGGTTAAGAGCTAGTATTGTAATCATAATAGCAATACCTGGGAAAGTGGTAACATGCCATGCATATCTTAAGTATGCTCTACCAGTAGCTAACATTGCACCCCACTCTGGAGCCGGTGGCTGTATACCAAGTCCAATAAAACTAAGTCCTGCTGTTGAAAGTATAGCACCTGCAACCCCTAAAGTACCTTGTACTATAACTGGTGCCAATGCGTTTGGAATTATATGCTTTGATATTATTCTAAAGTCGTTTGCTCCAATAGCCTTAGCGGCTTCGATAAACTCTTGATCTCTTATAGAAAGTACTGATGCTCTAACTATCCTTGCATAGGTAGGTACTGAAGATATACCTATGGCAATCATTAGGTTAGTAAGACTCGGCCCTAGGGCTGAAACGATTGCTATCGCTAAAAGTATACTAGGAATAGCTAGGAATATATCCATAATTCTCATTATTACAGTATCAAGCTTTCCTCCATAATATCCTGCTATAGCACCTAAAGTACCACCAATCATTATTGATATACCAACGGCTAAGATACCAACTCTAAGGGATACTCTAGCTCCCCAAACCATTCTAGCAAATATATCTCTACCAAATTCGTCTGTACCAAGTATATGTTCAGCGCTTGGTCCCTGTAATTTATTTACAAGATCTTGCTTTATAACAACTTCATCATAATCAGCTATAAACGGTGCAAAAAGTGCTGCTAATATTAATATAGTTAAAATGCCTAAGCCTACCATAGCCATTTTATTTTTCTTTAATCTTCTCCATACTTCAGCCCATTGACTTCTCTTTTTGTTTTTCTTCTTTTCTGCAGTCGCAGTGCTTTGTGCTACACTTGAAGCCATATTTATACCTCCTTCTCACATAGAATTACTTGCTGTATTGTGATTTTATTCTCGGATCAACATATGCATATAATATATCAACTAGTAAGTTTACGAAACTGAATGTTGTAGCCATGAAAACTACTGAAGCTAAAACCGTAGGAGTATCTTTTTGTCTAATAGCCTCAACTAGTAGTCTACCTACCCCTGGCCATGAGAAAACAGTCTCCGTAAGTACCGCTCCACCTAATAAATATCCGAACTGTAAACCAACTACTGTGATAACAGGAATAAGTGCATTTTTAAGGGCATGCTTATTTACAACTCGTTTCTCTGGAACACCTTTAGCTCTTGCAGTTCTAATATAATCTTGTCTAATAACCTCAAGCATTGATGAACGAGTCATACGTGTTATAATTGCTGCTGCACCAGTACCAAGTGTAATGGCTGGTAAGATAAGACTTGCCGGGCTTTCAAATCCCGCAAATGGAAGCCATCCTAATCCAACGGAAAACGTTAATATAAGCATTAGACCTAACCAGAAGTTTGGCATGGAAACCCCAAGTAGTGCCGCAATCATACTTATACTATCCATTAATGAGTATTGCTTTGTTGCGGAAATAATACCGACTGGTATACCGATTGCAACTGCTATAGCTACACCAACTGCAGCTAGTATTAAAGTATTTGGGAATCTTGCAAATATCTCTGAGAATACTTCCCTTTTAGTCGTATATGATCTACCAAAATCACCCTTCACTGCGTTTCCTACAAATCTAAAATATTGCACTAAGAATGGATCGTCTAATCCCATTTCTGCTCTAAGTTCAGCCACGGCTTCTGGTGGTGCACTTTCTCCAAGCATTAGCTGTGCTGGATCACCAGGTGTAAGTGACATGATTGTGAAAACTATAAAAGTAACGCCTAATAGTACCGGTATAAGAAGCAGTAATCTTTTTAATATATACTTGTGCATTATTATCCTCCCTTCAAGTTTTACAATTAAGACCTATTCGCCTTTAAATCTTGATTTATTTGTTTGAAAAAAAATGATACGAGTTTCTACATTTTTCCTTGAGTAATCTTAGATTATTAAAGCGAATATTTATAAATATTACGTTTTTGTATATCAGATTAACTTTTTGTAAATTTTTCTCTTCAAAGTAAAAGTAGGACCCTTATAGGTCCTACTTCTTACTATTTAATTATCAAAGTAAATATACTTAATATTATTCGAAACTTACTTCGTAGATGCTGTGGTGTCCTGCTGGATGTAATTCAAATCCTTTAACAGTTTTTGAAGCTCCAACATTTTGTGTTTGATAGTATAGCATTACATCTGGTGCTTCGCTTACTATGATTTCTTGAGCTTTTTTATAAGCTTCTGCTCTCTTTTCTGGATCTATAGCAGTTCTACCTTCTTGTAAAAGCTTATCTACTTCTGCATTAGTGAAGTATGTTCTGTTACCTGCTCCACCATGTTGTGAACTGTTGTATAATGCATATAGTCCGTAGTCAGGGTCTGCAGTTACAGTAACCCATCCAAGTATGAACATATCATGCTCACCCTTAGCAGTTCTCTCTAAATAACTTCCCCACTCAAGTGGTTCAATTGTAACGTCGATTCCGATTTCTTTTAATTGTGCTTGTGCGATTTGTGCAATTTGCATTCTTATTGGATTATCATTAGTCCATATTGTAGTCTTAAATCCGTTCTCATGTCCAGCTTCTTTTAATAACTCTTTAGCTTTTTCTACATCGAATCCGTATGGCTCGATAGCATCGTTATGTGCGAAAACTCTTGGTCCTATTGGAGAGTTAGCTTTTTGTCCAGCACCATTTAATACTGCTGAAATGATATCGTCAGCGTTGATAGCTAAGTTAATAGCTTGTCTTACTTTTACATTGTTAAATGGTTCTTTTTGAGTGTTCATACCAATGTAGTTCATTGATAATGATGGTCCTTCGATTAATTGTAACTTTTCATGGTTTGCAACTCTATCTTTATCGATTGGCTCGATTTCATAAGCTATATCTAATTCACCAGTTTCAAGTCCAATTGTTCTGTTAGTTCCTTCAGTAATATTTCTGAAAACAACTGTCTTAACATTTGCTGCACCTTTATAGTAATCGTCAAATCTTTCTAATGTTATCTTGTCACCAGCGTCCCAGCTTACAAACTTAAATGGACCAGTTCCTACTGGATTTTGTCCATAGTTTTCTCCAGCTTCTGTTACAGCTTTTTCGTTAACAATTGAAGTTGCAGTATGTGATAAGTGAGCTAAAAGTGGTCCAAATGGCTCTGCAGTTTTGATGATAACTTTGTAATCGTCTGCTACTTCTACAGATTCGATAGCTTCAACGATGTGAGCTACTTTTTTAGATGCTAACATTCTGTCTATTGAGAACTTAACGTCACTTGCCTTTAATTCTTCTCCATTATGGAACTTAACGCCTTCTCTAATTTTGAATTCCCAAGTAGTGTCATCTACTTGATTCCAGCTTTCAGCTAGACCAGGTACTAATTCCATATCTACAGTTGATTGAACTAAAGTATTGTATATTTGCTTACTTACTCTTGAAGATGGTTGATCATTTGTTGCATGTGGGTCAAGAGACTTAGCATCTGCACCTTGAGCAACAACTAAAGTATCCTTTACAACTGGTGCTTCTTCTCCACCTTTGTTTCCTTCTTCAGCTGGTTTATTTCCACCGCATGCAGTTAATGCTAATGTGAAAATCATGATAGCTGATAAAATCATTACTAGCTTTTTGTTTCTGAACATAACGTTTTCCTCCCTAAAATAGTTAAATAGTTTTTTGCACATTTTGCACATATTAAATTTTAAGGGGCCCCTATAAATTTTAAACAAACTTTAAGTAAATAAGTAAAAGCTGTTGCATTAAAGAAATATCGATAGTGATACTATTAAGAAATAGTTTTTTGATTTGTTAAACGTCAATGACTTGAATTTTCAAACAATTCGAATTGTGTCGATGCTTTTCGACACTACTAATCATAAATAATTTTGGCCGAAAAAGCAATAGCTTATAGCCTTCCACAATTATCCACAACAACCAACCTATTATAATTACAGCCTTATAAAACTTTTTAATTATTGTTAATATTATTGTCAAAAATTTAATACTTTACTAAGGTTTTTATTTCCAAAGCTAGTATTTTCAAGGTTTATAAGAGTTTTTTTCTACATATTAAAATATCCTGACTTATTTTGTAAAATAACTCAGGATATTTTAATATGTAGTTGCTACAAAGACAGTATTTAGATTTTTCTTTTTAATTGTTTAAATATTAAAAACAGATCTATATAAGTTACGAAAACTCTATTGTATATAGTAGAACTATTATGATGAAGCATCTTTCTTAGACAGGTATTTCAAATAGAACTCCAAGGACGATCTTATTAGAGCTCTTTCATAGATATTATCACTCTTTATAGATAGGGATTGGGAATTTTTCTCTAACAAGACCTTCATAAAGGGATACATCTGCTCTCCATAAACCTTCATTGATTCCTTAGGATGTACTCCAGGCCATGCATTACAGCTTACAACTGTTCTTCTATTTGACTTCTTCACCCCATTAGGTATTGTATTATAGAGGTCATCATCGGACTCTATAATATACTTTTGTAAGCTTCCCGTTGGTATTCCCTCAATACCTTTTTGCTGCATCGGTTTAGCCTTATCATCATAGGGATCCGCAGTTAAATCTAGTATTATTGCATGATTCGGCATATAGGCGATAAGATCGTTTGGCACTATTATTTTAGATGGGTCTCTTCTTTTGCTAGCATCAACCAATATATCAGTTTCCTTCAGTATTGGTATGAGGGCATCTGTATCCCTAGTAATACTTCTAGAAAGCACTTTTACCACAAGTCCTAGAACTTTCCTATCATAAAATTCCCTATAGCTTAGTTGATTAAATGCTTGTAGGGCATTTACACCTACCCGTCCAAATCCAATAAGGGATACATTTATGGGCTTTCTATTCTCAGAATAGAAATCGGCCATGGTTTCCTTCAATTTATTAAAGGCTACACT
Organism: Wukongibacter baidiensis; assembly: GCF_050888315.1. Classification (NCBI taxonomy): domain Bacteria; kingdom Bacillati; phylum Bacillota; class Clostridia; order Peptostreptococcales; family Caminicellaceae; genus Wukongibacter; species Wukongibacter baidiensis. Next base: position 4,811,511 of record NZ_CP138202.1, on the reverse strand, counting down.
AGCTCCAGCCATGGAAGTTCCCCAATAATTTACGACCATCCTTTCATTCTTATCATCTACCATGGAATCCATCGAATAACATATTATCTTTTTCTTTTTTAATAAATCATTTCTGACAGGTCTAGTCCCATAGTGAAGCATTGAGATAAGTACTGATCCTTCCTTCATCTTTATTATGTCCTCTTCATTTGGCGCCCTAAGAATTATCACTATATCCTGCTTATACACCTCATCATGTGATACAATCTTTACCTTTGAACTACCTCCTTGATAATCTTTCTCTGAAAATGCCATATCCTTTCCGTAGCCCACCTCGATATATATTTCTAAATCTTTTAAGTCGCTTAATTTAGAAATGAAGTCTGGTAAAAAATCTCTTTTCTCTCCGGGCTTATGCATTCTTGGAAAACCTATAGTTATAATCTTTATTTCCTCCCTTCTTCTTATTATAGATGTGTGACATCAAACCTTATTCAGCTAAACGTCTCAGTCATAAATCTATAAATAAAAGCTTATAACTATAATATATGTAGAAAAATATGCACTAATCCCAAATTAGTCGTATCTTTTTAAAGTTCTATATATAGTGTTTCTAGAAATCCCTAGGATTTCTGCCGCCTTTCTTTTATTTCCTTTAGTTTCTTCTAGAGTCTTTAATATGAGTTCTTTATTTATATCCGATAATTTCTTAGGAGTATTTATTTTTTCAGAAAATGTATCATCCTGACATTGTAGTCCCGCTCTTAATAGCTGTTCCCTATTTATATATTCTCCATCACACATAAACAAGGATAGCTCAATAATATTCTCAAGTTCTCTAATATTTCCTGGCCAATCATAGGATAATAGAAGCTTTTTAGCCTCCTTGTCTATGCCTTTGATGTTCCTATAATCCTCCTTTGAAAATCGGTCAATAAAATAGTTCGAAAGTTCAATTACGTCATTTTCTCTCTCTTTTAAAGGAGGCAACTTAAGATACAGAACCTTTAATCTATAGTATAGATCCCTCCTAAAATTATTACTTTTAACCATATCTTCAAGATTTCTGTTTGTTGCAGCTATAATTCTTACATTAACATCTATTTTCTTGTTACTTCCTATCCTAGTAATAGATTTATCTTCTAGAACTCTTAAAAGTTTTGCCTGGAGATGAATGGGCATCTCACCTATTTCATCTAAAAACAGGGTTCCTCCGCTTGCCAGTTCAAATTTACCTACCTTACCTCCTTTTCTTGCTCCTGTAAAAGCTCCTTCGTCATATCCAAACAACTCACTATCGAAAAGATCCTTTGGAAAGTTGGCACAATTAATAGCTACAAATGGTCCATTTCTCCTTTTACTGTAGTTATGTATAGCCTGGGCAAAAAGCTCTTTACCAGTTCCACTTTCTCCTAATATCAATATATTTTTGTCACTCTCAGCAAATCTTTTAGCTAGTTCTATGCTTTCTTGAAATACTTTACTGCTTCCAATAAAATTTTCAAACTTATATATTGCCTCATAACCGGCCAATTCGCTAGCAAGCTTCATAGATCGTTTTATCCTTCTAAATATATCTATGGCGCCAACAATTTTTTTATTTCCGTCATAAACTGGGTAGGCTGAATTCATAAGATGAAATGTTTTGTTTCTGTAGTCTAAAAAATATTCAAAATCCATATATGTTTTCCCATTTCTTATAACCTGACTTAAAATTGCACTTGATGATATGGCCTCAAGCTCTTTGTTTATTATATCTTCTTTCTTTGCTCCAATCATATTACATGCTGACTTGTTTATATAACGCACTATTCCATCACTATCACAGGCTGAAATTCCATCATCTATAGAGTCTAAGTACATTAGGAGATTTTCAGTAAAAGAGTATTTCTCGTTATTGTATTTAAGTAATTTTAAAATAGAACAATTTAATTTATCTATCATCTTCCTATATTTTTTGTTATCAGCCTTTAACGATATAATGGCAAATCTATATCTACAATTATAATATTCTTCAATGAACTGTTTTGAAATATAGCAATATATACTTGTATCCTGATAAATCCTTATAAATACATTGTCCTCAATTATATTATTTTCTAAATTCAAAACTCTATTTTTAAATGTATTCAGACCTTTCTGTCCATCGAAAAAAATGTTTCGAACTCTCATTTCATTGTCTAAAAGTAAAATCATCGTTTCATCATCCAATATCATTGATGATGTTATATCAAAAAAATTTATCATTAACTCAAAATAGTCATTAGATTCACTGGTCTTTTTTTCTAACTTAGTATTCTCTTTTAAAAAACTCTTCAATAATCTACTCATTTTCAAACCCTCTCCATCTATTCATGATATGACACATATAGTAACATGTTGCTTTTTGATGCACTTCATCCTGTAATGCTATACATCCATAATCTATGGCTTTTTAAGTATGATATATGATAGTTATTTGCAAACTGTTTAAGACACTATGTGACTATTTATCGAACAATAGTAGTATTTGTCTTATTTACATAGAATATCAGCAAGTATTTAAATGCTACTTTTTGAAACACTTTCTCTTATTATATTTTATGCCAAGCAACAAAACAACTATTTTCTGAAAGCAGATTATCTTTTTTATTTCTATATAATAGCTTATTTCAATGCCTGTAGCTAAAGTAGCAAGTTAATCTACAGTAATTTTTCTCTTTGGCATATAAATTGCTCTTACACTAAGCAACTTTAAAAGAAAGGAGTAGCCAAATGGAATATAGCTTAAGACCAACCATTATTAACCTTAAAAAAAATAGTTACGCTCAGGAAACGAATATAGAAAGTTCCTATGAGATTCTTGATTGCTCTATAGGAACAAATCCCTTTGGATATTGTACAGAAGTAAAAAATGCTCTTTCAAACATTCACCATGAGATGATTAACTCTTATCCAGAATCCAATAATAAATTAAAAAATTGTATCATTAATTTTTGGCAAGACCTTATAGAGTTAGGAGATGAAAATATTCTTTTGGGTGATGGTTCAATCGATATACTTTATAAAACAAACAGATTATTCTTAGATAATAATTCAAAGGTTTTAGGTTATTCTCCACAGTTCAGTGATTATATCGATGATGTTACTAGCTATGGAAGCATATATGATTACGAGTTGATGTCATCGGAAAATAACTATAAATTTGTCCCTGAAGCTTTTCTTAGAAAAATTCAGACCACTTATAAACTTATTTATTTAGACAATCCAAACAATCCGACGGGGCAAATTATCTCAATTTCATGTATCGAAGAAATAGTAAAGCAAGCTAGAAGAAAAGGATTGTGTGTAATTATTGATGAGGCCTATGGAGATTTTATGGATAAAAGGAATTCAGCAATATCTCTGATAGAAAAGTATAATAATATATTCGTTTTAAGAACCTTTTCTAAAGGGTTTGGCCTTGCAGGTTTAAGGGGAGCTTATCTAGTAACATCAAAGACATTATCAAATTACTATAGAAAAATAACAAATCCTTATTCAATGAATTCTATTGCTAGATACCTAGCTATAATTGCCCTTAAAAATTCAAGCTTCATAGAAGAATCAAAGAAAAAGATCAATGACCTAAAAAGTAACGTTATAAATTCACTAGAAGGACTTGCTGTGCTTCATACAAGCTCTACCGTTCCAATTATGACAATCAAACATCCAGATCCTGAAGTAGACCTTCAAAAGGAACTTTTAAAACACAATATTCTTTCAGTTTCAGGTAGTGGATTTATTGGACTTAGCAAAAACTTTGTTAGACTTAGAATTCCACAGGAAGTCGGTTATTTGTCAAGATCTTTAGCAGCAGTAACAAATGATCTATAAATATTACATCATACCAAGTTAAAGAAGGTGAGAATTTATGAATTCAAAGTTTATAAAGGGAACAGAAATAATCCATAGAGATAGTAAGGTCTATCCCCGATTTACTCGGATACCCTATTATCCTCTTGTAATAAAAAGAGCCTATGGTGCAACAATAGAAGATTATGACGGAAACAAGTTTATCGATCTTCTTTCCGGTGCTTCTTCCTTAAATACTGGCCATAGCAATCCAAGGATAACTGAGGTAATAAAAAAACAAGTAGATGACTTTATCAGCTATACTGCTGCCTATTCCTACTCTGAGCCCCTAGTGGAATTGGCTGAAGAACTTACAAAAATTACTCCAGGCAATTTTGATAAAAAGGTAGCCTTTGGTCTTTCAGGATCCGATGCAAACGATGGAATGATTAAACTTGTACGTGGTTTTACAGGTAAAAAGAAGATAGTTTCTTTTATTGGAGCATACCACGGATCAACCTATGGCGCCCTATCCCTTACAGCACTCAGCTTGAATATGCGAAGAAAAATCGGGCCTATCTTATCTGAAGTCGAACATATCAGATATCCTACTTGCTATAGATGTCCATACAATTGTAATGTGGAAACCTGCAACATTGAATGCCTTAATGATTTTAAAAATGCTCTATCTACCTATCTACCTCCCGATGAGGTGGCAGCTGTTGTAATGGAGCCTATAGCAGGGGATGCTGGATTAATTGTTCCTCCAATTAAATATATGAAGGCTATTCATGAAATCTGTAAGAAAAATAATATTTTATTTGTAAGTGAAGAAGTTCAACAAGGATTTGCTAGGACTGGAAAATGGTTCTGTATAGAACATTTCAATATAATCCCGGACATCATAGTAATGGGAAAATCAATGGCTTCTGGCCTTCCTCTTAGTGCAATAGTTGGAAAGAGTGAAATTATGGACTCCCTCGATGCCCCCGCTCATCTTTTCACGATGAGTGGCAACTCTCTATCATGTAGGGCAGCTATAGAGACAATAAACATAATTAAAGATGAAGATTTACTAGAAAAATCCATCGATCTTGGTAATTACACAAGAAAGAGATTTAGAGATATGCAGTCAAAGTATGAAATAATCGGTGATGTAAGGGGATTAGGATTATCTATAGGTATTGATTTAGTTAAGAATAGAACTACAAAAATGGGTAATAGAGATGCAGCAGCCAAGATTTGTTATAGATGCTTTGAAAAAGGTGTGATAGTAATTTTCTTGGCAGATGGGGTGTTGAGGATTCAGCCACCGTTAGTTATCACAAAAACACAATTAGAAGAGGCCTTGGATATCATTGAAGAATCAATAGAAGAATATGTAAACAATGAAATTTCAAATGAAAATCTTGAAACCGTTATGGGGTGGTAAGTTGATTCATTTGTGACTGCTCTCATTATGAATAGTTGATATTTTAAAAAACAAAGAGGAGGATTTATATGAATTTTGTAAACTCTAAAACATTTAAGAAGTATTTTGTTCCCGGCATCGTTTTTCAATCAGTGGTTATTGCCGGAGGGTATGGTACCGGCCGAGAACTGGTTGAGTTTTTTCTAAACTTCGGTACGCTGGGTGGACTAATAGCAATGATTACTATTTCTACAGTCATTTGGTCACTAGTATGTGCTGCAACCTTCGAATTCGCAAGATTTTTTAAAGCCTACGATTATAGAACCTTTTTCTCAAAGCTTCTAGGTAAAGGATGGTGGGTATATGAAGCATGTTATTTTGTTCTTTTATTAATAGTACTTGCAGTAATAGCTTCTTCAGCTGGTAGTATTCTAAACGAAATATTTGGCATTAACTACTACATTGGAGTATTTGGCATGATGATCGGTGTTGGGCTTTTAGTATTTAATGGCTCTGAAGCAATTGAAAAGTTTCTATCCTATTGGTCCTTTCTCCTATATGGTGTATACATTTTGTTTTTAATTGTATGCTTTACTAAATTTGGTGATAATATTATCACTTCTATATCCAGTGGGTCTATTAAAGAAGGATGGGTTCTAGGCGGTTTTAAATATGCATTCTATAATCTAGGAATAATTCCTGCTGTTTTATTTTCCGTTCGCCATATTGAAACAAGGAAAGAAGCAATTGGATCTGGTATTTTGGCTGGATTAATAGGTATAGTGCCTGGTATATTACTATACCTTGCAATGATCGGTTTATATCCTGATATTCTAAAAGCTACTGTTCCTACAAACTATATATTACAGACATTAAATTCAACTACCTTCCAGTTAGTATTTCAAATAGTTTTATTTGGTACTTTAATTGAAACCGGTACTGGTTTTATATTTGCTGTAAATGAACGTATTTACTCAGTTTATAATGAAAAAAATACACAGATGCCTTCATGGATTACCCCTACCCTTACAATATCATTACTAGTTATAGGTACATTCATTGCTCAGTTCGGTCTTATAGGTTTAATTGCAAAGGGCTACGGCACTATTACATGGGGATTTTTTATCTTTTATGTTATTCCTGTTGTCACCATAGGTGTTTGGAAAATCATCCAAGTTCAATCTACAGCAAAGTAAAATAGTAAATAAAAACTTAGGGACATCGAGACCCTTCGTTTTGGTCAGATTTCTCTTCGAGAAATGACCTCAATAAAAAACCCTAAAAGCATGCTTTGCTTTTAGGGTTTTATTTGGTGCGGGTAGAGGGACTTGAACCCCCACGTACAAGACACTAGATCCTAAGTCTAGCGCGTCTGCCAATTCCGCCATACCCGCGAAATATATGTTGAACTCGCTTCGCTCATATTATCAAAGCGGTACTTCCCTTTTATTTGTCTTTACAGACAAATAAAACTGGTGACCCATCCGCGACTCGAACGCGGGACACCCTGATTAAAAGTCAGGTGCTCTACCGACTGAGCTAATGGGTCATGTATGGCTGGGGATACAGGACTCGAACCTGTGAATGACGGAGTCAAAGTCCGTTGCCTTACCGACTTGGCTAATCCCCAACATTATAATAAAATGGGGCGGCTGATGGGGTTCGAACCCACGCATGCAGGAGCCACAATCCTGTGTCTTAACCACTTGACTACAGCCGCCATGAAATTGGTATATATGGCGTGCCCACAGGGATTCGAACCCCGGACACACGGCTTAGAAGGCCGTTGCTCTATCCAGCTGAGCTATGGGCACATATATAATGGAGCGGGTGAAGGGGATCGAACCCTCGCAACCGGCTTGGAAGGCCGGGGCTCTACCACTGAGCTACACCCGCGAAAACTGGATGTTAAATGTTTTTATATTGGTCGGGGTGGCAGGATTTGAACCCGCGACCCTCTGGTCCCAAACCAGATGCGCTACCAAACTGCGCTACACCCCGATCAGCTGACGAAGATTATTATATAACAATTATATTACTTCGTCAATGCCTTTTTAAAATTTTTTTTCAGAAGAACAAATACCAAAATTTACTATCTAAATTCAAATAACTCAGTATGTATATGTACGTCTATATTTATAATAGCGTAGGAGGGTCTACTCCCTCCCCTTGGCCTTGATACACTTCCCGGATTCAAAAAAATTATGTCCTTCTCCTTAACATTTAACGGCATATGGCTATGTCCAAATACAACTATATCACAGTCGGTTTCTAATGCCTTATAATATAGCCTATCAAGGCTGTACTTAACATTATATTGATGTCCATGGGTTAGAAATATACGCTTACCATCAAGAGATATAATCTTTTCTAAATCAGCTTCATAATCAAAATCTGTATTTCCCTTTACAGCAATCACATCTATATCCAACATTTCCTTTAAGAGTTCTGCATCTCTATAGGTGTCCCCAGCATGAAGTAATAAATCTATATCTCCCATTGCCTTAATAGCACTCTCGGCACTGACGAGATCTCCATGGGTGTCACTTATGACTCCTATTCTCATGATTCTTCTCCCAATATATTTTCAAGCTCTTTTCTAAATTTCTCAAGAGCTTTCGCTCTATGGCTAATCTTATTTTTTGTCTCACTTCCAAGCTCGGCAAAGGTTCTATCATATTCAGGAACAATAAACAAAGGATCATATCCAAATCCATTTGTTCCCTTTTCTTCTAATCCAATTATTCCTTTGCACTCTCCTCTTACGCTCAGCCTTCTACCATCAGGAAAGGCCACTGAAATAACTGAAACAAATTTTCCACTTCTCTCTTCTGGTGAAACTCCATCAAGCATCTTAATCAATTTTTTATTATTATCATCATCAGTAGCATTTTCTCCTGCAAATCTAGAAGAATAGACCCCTGGACGACCATCCAAATGATCAACTGCTAGGCCAGAGTCATCTGCTATGGCTATTGTATTTGTTTTTTTCATGACTGTAACAGCCTTTATCATTGAATTTTCTTCAAAGGTTTCTCCATCTTCAACTATTTCAAGGTCTCCAAGACCTACTTTATCCATTGATATAAGCTCAATATCAAAATCCTCAAGCATGTCCCTTATTTCCTCTAATTTATGTTTGTTCTGAGATGCTAAAATCATCCTTATCATTGGTCCACCACCCTACTCAGTTTCACTTTCTAATACGTTTTTCTGTACCTCTATTAGCTCACTTATCCCCTTCTCAGCTAAGCTTAATAAATCTATAAGCTCTACCTTATTAAATGGAGACTCTTCTCCAGTTCCTTGTATTTCTACAAATTCACCAGTATCTGTCATAATAACATTCATATCTACCTTTGCAGTTGAATCTTCCTTATAACATAAATCTAATATAGGTGTGTCTTGAACTATTCCAACGCTTATTGCAGCTACATAGTTTGTAATCGGTAAGGCTTTCAGGGTACCTTTCTTGACTAATTTTTTTAATGCCTCTACTACTGCTACATATGCACCAGTAATAGACGCTGTTCTAGTTCCTCCATCTGCCTGAATTACATCACAATCAATCCATAGGGTGATTTCACCTAGTTTCTCTAAGTCAACAACACTTCGAAGTGCTCTTCCAATAAGTCTCTTAATCTCATGGGTTCTACCCTCTAGCTTACCCTTAGTGGCTTCTCTAAATTTTCTTGTCTGAGTTGAACCAGGCAACATTGAATATTCTGCTGTAATCCAGCCCTTTCCACTTCCCTTTAGGAATGGTGGAACCTTTTCTTCTATATTAACAGTACATATAACCTTTGTATTCCCCATTTCTATTAAAACCGAGCCATCTGGATGAATTAGATAATCCTTTGTTATTTTAACTGGTCTCAAATCTTCGTGTTTCCTTCCATCAACTCTATTCATAATCTTCTCCCTCCTATTGCTAACCAATATTCAAACCTAAACTAAATTGTATTTCTATATTATCTCCCTATACGTTATATATTTTATCATATTACCATTATATCTGTTACAAAATTTTACTTGTAGAGCTTAAATCTGGATTATATATATCGCTCTATTCTAATATCATTATTTCCAACTAATTAGTCTAGTATATTAAAAAGTTATTTTTTTTACAAAAATAAAAACTCAGGGACATCGAACCCCTTCGTTTTGGTCAGATTTCTCTTCGAGAAATAACCTCAAAATAAAAAAATCCAGGTTCCCCTGGATTTTATATTTTAATACTCATTTGCAAAGGTCGGTATTGCTGCTGGTTCTTCTTTTGCTACCTCTCCGAAGTTAATTTCTTTGCCATCAGCCATTACACTTATTTTTTCTACGATATTCTGACTTCCATAATACTCCTTTAAAGTTAATGCGATTGATTTTACCATATCCTGAGCTATACTCGCGTCTTTTATTTCTTTTATCTCTTCATTAAAGTCTACATAGGCCACACCATCAACGAGATCAACATTTCTAACCTGTAGACTGCTAGGTATTGTACTAAATAGACCTGAATCTTCTGATGGTCCTGCTATCAAAGTTTGAAGTGTCGCAACAGCTGTTGTCTCCTCAATATCCTTTGTTACAGGTACAAAATAATTATCCATTCCAGTAACAGTACCTTGATAATACACTATAACCTTACCCTTGTTCTTGCCATTTCCACTATAGTTTATATTTCTTCTTGCAAGAGGATTTGAAACATTTAATCCATAGGTAAGCTGCTTTGGTTGTTTCCCTTCAATCATTATTTGAACATTGTCTACTGTTGGAAACTCAGTCAATGTATATACTATAGCCTTTGCAATAGCAAGTTCATCTTCTTTACTTCCATAGTTTAGAAAGTCCGCCGTAAAGTCTACTTTACAAAGTCCTTCACTTATGTTCATACCTATAATTCCAGTATTCGTTGGCAGCACCGGAGCCAAACCGATATCCTCCATATCTGATCTATTAGCAGGATTATCTACTAGTGCTCTTATGGCAGCTTTACCAATTCCTTTACCTTCTGGCCATGGTATCTTTCTCATAACTGGAACAAGAAATCCTTTATCATCCTTATAATACAAAACTGTATTTCTTAAGTTCTGGTCATCTTCTGGGCTCTCAATAAGTGTTGGTACCTGCTCATTATCTCTGTTCAAAAATGCCTTAAGCATGCCAGTACCTTTCCATACCACCAAGCTCAATACCAAGCAAGCCGATAGTACTATTGCTATAAGTTTTTTACGCTCCATGTCAACACTCCTCCCTAATCAAAGCTGTATATTTAATTATATTAGGGGGGTAGTAATACTATGTCTATTTTTAAATATTGGTCCATAAAATTTTTTATGACTAGAACACATTTATCCAAAACTATTAGAACAATAAAAATAGGAACAGTTATAATCAAACCGTTCCCTAAAAGCACTTATTTCAATTTCTACCTTCTTTTTCTCTTGGTAAAATATCCACCTTTTATACTTCTAATATCAAAGACTGTGACAAATGGTCTTTTTTCAAGTTCATCTATGACTGCATATAAATTTTTAGTATCTTTTCTTTCGAGCATTACATTAAGTATCTCTCTCTTTCCATCTCTACCTTCACCTTCAATAAGGGTAACACCAAAGCCTTGGTTTCTAAGTCTCTCAGCTAGATTCTGTCCATTTGGATACTGACAAACAATTTGAGCAGTGATCTTACCTATTGCAATCTTTTCTTCAATCAAACTTCCAACATAATTTCCACAGGCATAGCCTAGAGCATAAACTATCAGATTTCTATAATCAGATAATCCACTTACTACCTTCCCAAGTGCTGTTATATATATAATGATTTCAAAAAAACCAATAATCGCAGCTTGACGCTTCATCCCCCTTACAATGCAAAGCATTCTTATCGTAAACAGTGATACATCTGTGACCCTCGCAATGAATATAAACAAGTAACCTAGTAACATCTTTTCTCCCCCTTTACATCTATTATTTCAATAATACATTATATATAGTTACTCACCTTTTGTATATACATTTATTATATTTTCTTAAAAAAGAAAAAGGGGGTGTTTCACAGTGATGAATTTATACTCTATCTAAAATTCTTTCACCCTGAAACACCCCGGGACTAGACTCATAAGATACTTTTATGAGACGCCCTTTTCTACTTCATTATAACTTTGTCGAAATATTCAATTATTCCCTTATATGCACCCTCAGCGCATTTTTGTCTATAGTCTTTTTGCTCTAACAGCTTCTCTTCTCTAGGATTTGTCATAAATCCTAGTTCTAATAGAACAGCTGGCATCTTTGTTTCTCTAATAACAA